>CAYJMS010000009.1:0-1297 GCA_964371615.1 uncultured Chitinophagaceae bacterium | reverse complement strand
GTGTATATTTCTACCGATTGGAAGCAGGATCGTTTGTTTCGACGAAGAAGTTGATCCTGATGAAGTAGTTCTATTGAACATAGATATTTTCAATTCTATGGAAAAATAGTTTCACCATTGAAACCCCGCCCGAAAGGGCGGGAGTTTCAAATAATTAACTCATTACACATCTCATCACAATCTCTAAGGAAGGCTTTATGAAAACCTTTACTACAAATATTTTTGGCCAATGGACACGCTCCTTCGGAGTGATGCTGATTGGTACGTTTTTGGTAGCTGCCGCTGCTTTCTCGCAACCGACGTTAGTTTCGCCGGCTGACGAAGAACTGAATGTCACGACCGGTCCGACTTTAACCTGGAATGCTACCGGCGCAACCGCGTATCGTTTGCAGGTATCGATTAATTCTGATTTTAGCAGCCCGGTCTCCACTTTCGATGTGGATGCCCCAACCGTATCGCAGGTAATCTCCCCGGTTTTGACAAATGGGACGACATATTTCTGGCGTGTGAGTGATAATGTTACGGGGTTGGCGACATACTCAGCTTCGCGAACATTTACAACGAACCCAACACCGGTAGATCTTGGCACTGCGGCTGATTTTAGGATTTTCGCAAACACCGGCATCACAGGCGGAGCAGGTAGCAACATTACAGGCGATATCGGAGTTGCATCCGCAGCAGGAACGATAACAGGATTTGCATTAGTACTTGATAACGCAGAAGTACCTGCGGGTCAATTTTCGACATCATCTTCCGTCTCCGGGAGAGTATATGCATTCGACTATGTAGAACCAACTCCGACGAAGATGACGACTGCGTCGAATGATATGGGAGGTGCATACACCAACGCCGCTAACCGAACACCGATACCCGTCGGAACATATTTGAACGCAGGAAATGGAGCAGGGGAAATTGGCGGCTTGGATCTCGGTCCCGGTCTTTATAAATGGACCACTGCAGTGACCATATCAAACGATCTCACGCTTACCGGAAACTCGACAGATGTGTGGATATTTCAGATAGCAAGCACTCTTGGTTTGGCCGATGGTAAGCAGATTCTCTTGGTTGGCGGTGCACTGCCCTCCAACATTTTCTGGCAGGCTGCCGGTCAGGTCACGCTGACAGGAACATCGGCAATGAAAGGAAACATTCTGGGTCAAACGGGTATAGCATTTGGAGCAAACGGAACATTGGATGGCAGAGCGCTAGCACAGACAAATGTTACGTTGATCACCAACACCCTGTTACCGGTGGAACTGACATCATTCACAGCATCGGTCAGCCGGATGAATACGGA
>CAYJMS010000008.1:50871-60682 GCA_964371615.1 uncultured Chitinophagaceae bacterium | reverse complement strand
TGCTTTCATCCAAATGGCTTGTCCCTTCTATGACGATTCCATCGACAGGGACTTTTTCACCCGGCTTTACCATCACTCTATCATCTTTTTTTAACTGGCCCACTTCGATATCTACCGCGGTTCCATTGCGGATAAGATGTGCGGTCGAAGGCATCATTTTCACCAACATCTCCAATGCACGGGAAGCACCTGTGACCGATTTCATTTCGAAGTAATGTCCAATGAGCATGATGTCAATGAGTGTTGCCATTTCCCAGTAGAAATCCATCCCAGTAAGACCGAATGTGACGGCAACGCTGTATGCCCACGCAACGGTGATCGCAACACCAATGAGCGTCATCATTCCGATGGCGTTATCTGCTATCTCATCGTACAGACCTTTGAGAAAGGGGAATCCACCATAAATAAATACAAAAGTTGAAAGCGTAAAGAGAACATATTTATCGCCGGGGAAAACCAATTCAAATCCTAACCACGTTTGAATCATATGTGATAAGACCAGAATCGGGATGGAAACGATCGATGAAACAAGAAAACGATTCCAAAAAACATTAACAGAATGTCCCGCATGTTTGTCGTGCCCTTCAATGCCGTGTTTCCCTTGAGGAGGTGTGACTTCAGGCGTATGATTGTGGTGCTCGTGATTGGCGTGTTGTTCGTATAGATGTTTCATAATGAATTCCGCCTTACATTTGTTTATTGTGTGACAATATTGGAATCTCCAACGTATTGTGATCAGGTTCTATATCAATGCTTGTGCTCGTGTCCTTTTTTGATATCCTTTGGCGTTTTTCCGGAGACAGCCCCCTGACCTTTTTGCCATCCGTCATAACATTCATTACATACCGGCTTATCATTTTTAACAGCAGTTTTGCAGCTGCACGATCCATGAGCTTTTAAGCATTCGTCGCATGGTTCTTGAAGGCAGCAATCGTATTTTCCATCTTTCATTGCTTTCATTTTATGTTTCATCATTGATTTCTTTTCCTTCTTAACCTCAACTAATGCCATACCGCATTTCGGACATTTTCCCGGTTTTTCAGATTGTACTTCAGGATGCATTGGGCAAGTATATTCCATTTGCATCTTCATCTTTTCGTTTTTAGCGGTGGTATCTTTTTTGTCTTGCCCATGCTTATGTTGGCTGTGGTCCTGCATACCTGCCCCTTTGGGGTCTGCCATAGCCATCTCTTTTCCGCCACAGCACCCTCCGGCGCATGATTTATCCTTTTTATCTTGAGCGGTGATGACTGACGTGCTTGCTATAACCAGCGCACATACTAACAGCGCTGCAAATATATGAGTGTATTTCATTGTAGTTCTCCTTTATGAGTGATGAATTGTATTATGTGATTTTTCTACCGCCGTATTTATTAGACACCATATCAATTATTTGTAGTGGCGTATATTTGTTTTCCTGAATCCGTTCATAGATAAACTGCTTTATCGCTTCAGCTCCACCCGGATGTTTGCAATGACAATCCTTAAGGTCATCGATGATTTTACACTTGCCGCAAGGGCAAATAAATTGAGCGATGATATCCTTCTTGTCATTCATTGTTGCGATTGTCTGTCTTCCGGAGTCTGCACGGATTGACCGAACATCATCAACCAGACTCGATCGTGATATGATGTAACCTTTTGGCATTGTAATAAACATAAAACCTATCACGAGAATTAGTCCGGCAATTCCTACATAGAAAAGTGTTATATCAAATATATTTTTCTTCTTCTTAAATGGTTTCATGTTTTCACCATGCTTAATGGTTATGTTCTTTTGGTGTTTCTTCTGTTTTGACAGTAGTTGTTCCTGCATTCCCATGTTGATGTCCCGATCCGCCGCCAGTTTTTAACTGACTTTCCGAATCTATGAGATAACCCCCTTCACTGACAACTTCCTCACCTTCTTCAAGCCCCCATGTTACTTCGTATTTACCGTTAAATCTGGTCCCAATTCCGATTTCACGAGCTTCGAAGTGGTTTTCATGTTCCGCTTTGATGTATACAAGATTTCGTTTCCCTGTAATGAGAACTGCGCTCACTGGAACGGTAAGGGATTTGTCCTTCTTTCTCTGAAACACCGTCTCGGTATACATATTCGGTTTTAGTTTATCATCTGCGTTGTTCACCGTTAGCCTGACCTTGACAGTCCTGGACTGTGGATTTACAACAGGATAAATCAGTGATACTGTTGCAGGAAATGTTTGATCGGGATAACTGGCGATAGACATCGTAGCGCGCTCACCATCACGAATGTATGATGCGTCGGTTTCGTAGACGTCGGCAATATTCCATAGTGTAGAAATATCAGATACATCATAGAGTGATGTCCCTTCAATAACGTATATACCTTCAACTATTTTCTTATCGATAATAATGCCTGATGCGGGGGAGTGATACGTAAACACCAACGGAACACTTTCTATTGTTTCTAAAATGCTTATTTGCTTTTCCGTCAAACCAAGCAGTTGTAGTTTTGATTTAGCAACGATTAAGAAATTGTCTTTTGTCTGAGATGAGCTCGTAAGAGCTTGGCGATATTCATTTACAGCTTGCACAATATCAGGGCTATAAACATCGAAGAGCGGTTGACCTTTTTTGACTTTTGTCCCTACAGCATTCACATGCAATTTCTCAATACGTCCATTAAAACGTGCACTGATAATTGTTTTGTTCGGCTCTGGAATTTCGAGTGTCCCAAAGGCCCGGACGATATGTTCGATTGATTCATATTTTGCGATGACGGTAGCGACATTGGCCAAAATCTGATCTCTATCGTTCAGCGGAACCATCGACTCATCTGTAGATGCCTCCATTTGACGGCTATTACTTGCCTTCACAAGATCCATATGACAGATTGGGCAGACTCCCGGCTTATCTGATTTGACCTGTGGATGCATCGGGCAGGTGTAATAATCTTCCGTTTGCGATGTTGCTTTTGAATCTTCGTGTCCCTGGTGGGTTGATGACTTCCCGCAGGACGATACAAGGAGAGCGAGAATGATTGAGCCTGTGACGATTATTGTTTTCATAGTATTTGCCTCGAAAAGTAAGTTCATAATTTATTGTAATGGCGCTCCGACCATCATTTCAATTTCTGTGAGCGCCATCTGCCGGTCAATGACCGACATGAAATAGTCATCCTGCTTCATGAGTTCCATTCTGCGGGCATCAAGCACGGTGGATATCGGAACCTGTCCGGTTTGATACGCTATTGTTTGTGCTTCTGCCGCTTCACGAATCAAAGGAATTATTATTGAAGAATACTGTTGCGACAATGATTCTGCAGTTTGATATTTATTTATCGCAGAACGTAATGTTGCGAGCATTTCCCTCTGCATTGCATTTTTCTCTGCATCGATGCTGGAATTAGTTGCCCTCATTTCATCCACTTTTCCGGAGGACCGTTCTGCCGACCATGGGGCAAATGGTAATGTGAATGACGCCATGATGCTATACATCCAATTAGTCTCTTGCATCGGCATTCCCATAGCGCTTTGCTGAATGGCAAATGCGGATCGTGAACCGCCGGTCAGCAGCATTCCGTTCGGCATTCGCATCACCATTGCTTGAATCATTAAATCCGGTATAAGATCCTTTTCAGCGGAGACGATCATCGATTCATTCATCTCTTTCATTTTATCCATTGCAAGCAGCGACGGATTGGCACGTTTCACTTTTTCAGCCAGCTGGAATGCTGAAATGATCGTGGAACCAGTTGAAAGGGTGCTGTCAGTGATAATCAAGGCGGAAAAATCATCTCGGCCTAACAACGAATGTATTGTATTTTGGACAGTAATACGGTCCGATCGCATGCTCATCAGTTTTGCTTTCTCGGATGAAACCTCGGCCTGAATAGTAAGAAGATCAGCCTGTCGCATTCTATTTGTCTGAACGTGCGGCACCATGAACTTTGCCAGTTCTTCCAATAAAGAGATCGTACGTTGCTGAACTCCAATCTGACGATCTAAAAGCCAAAGACGAAAGTAATTCATTTTTATCTTTGCTCGCAGCTGAACTTCCAATGAACCCCGATTCTGTTCCAGCACATTTCCCCGTTTCTTTTCCACCTCAGACATTGCCGCAAGTTTACCTCCGAGCATGAACATCTGTGATATTGAAAAATTGTTTGATGTTGCACCATTCAAAAGATCGATGCTGTTGGTTGGGATTTGACTGAATTCAAATCCCAAGGTTGGCGCCGGCAGTGCTCCTACAGCATTCGCGCGAAAGACTGTTGCCTGTATTTGATATTCAAACGATTTTAACTGGGGATTATTCTTGAATGCTTCCTGAATCAGCGAATCGACCGATTGTGAATGTGCGAACACAGCGATAACAAAGAAGGGAAGTATTCTCCAAAAATATGTGTTGAACATGATTATTCTCCTTCCTTAATAAAATCTGCCATTTTGGATACTTCTAACTTACCTTGCTTTAGAGCCCGTTCTTTCATGATGACGAATAACACAGGAGTGACGACAAGAACATGTACGGCAGATGTGAATAGTCCTCCGATCATCGGAGCCGTAAGTGGTTTCATAACATCAGCACCTGCACCGGTAGCCCACATCACAGGGATAAGCCCTGCCATACTGGTTGCGACGGTCATTATTTTTGGCCGAAGTCGTAACACAGCACCTTCAACGGTAGCTTCGTAGATGTCCTTTATAGTAATTTCACCCCGTTCACCACGCTTGTGTGCCCTGATTTTTTTATCCAACGCTTCATGAAGATACACGACCATCACCACGCCTGTTTCGACTGCAATCCCGTATAAAGCAATAAATCCTACCCACACGGCAACGGATAAATTGTACCCGAGTATGTAGATCATATACACTCCGCCGATTAAGGCGAATGGAACAGACAGCATCACAACGAGTGATTCCACGTAATCTTTGAAAGTGAAATAGAGTAGGACAAAAATGATTAAAAACACAACGGGCATGATATATGTCAATGTCTTTTGCGCTCGTACTTTGTGTTCATATTGTCCGCTCCATGTATAGGAGTATCCCGGTGGGAGCTTCAATCTCTTGCTGATAGCCTCTTTTGCATATTCCATCGTGTTGCCCATATCTCTGCCGCGAACATTCATATAAACAATAGCGCGAAGCTGACCATTCTCGCTGCTGATCATTGGCGGACCGGTAATGACATTGACATCGGCCAATTCAGAGAGTGGCAAATACGTCAGTTCGTTTTTATCTGATTGATTCATTAATGAAGAAAAAGCAAACGATGATTGTTGAATCGGTTGCTGTTGAGTTTGCATTGAGGGCGAAGACCCCATCGAAGACATCCCGGAACCGGATGATGTTGTGTTTGTTTGTCCCATTCCGGAAGATGATGGCATTACGGTTTGCGCCATTGTTGACCGGACCGGAATAAAGAGCCGGTTCAATTCTTCAATATTGTCCCGAAATTCACGTTCATACCGTAAACGGATAGGAAACCTCATTCTTCCTTCAAGCACAACACCAAGGTTTTGACCGCCAATAGCGACTTCAACGATATCCTGAAGATCTCCGATACTTAAGCCATACCGTGCCAGCATGTCCCGTTTAGGGACTATGTCAACATAATATCCGTTTCCAATACGTTCAGCGACGATGTCAGCTGCGCCGGGAACATCCTTCAAGATTTGTTCAGCTTTAATTGCATAGTGCTCCAGCGTATCGAGTCTTTCTCCAAAGATCTTGAAACCTATATCAGTTCGGACTCCCGTAGAGAGCATGTTGATACGATTGATAATCGGCTGTGTCCAGCCATTGCGAATACCGGGGATTTGCAATTTGACATCAAGGTCCTGAATAATATCTTTCTTGGTAATACCCGGCCGCCACTCGTCTTTTGGTTTCAGCATAATAATCGTTTCAATCATACTGATGGGTGCGTTATCCGTAGCCGTTTCAGCGCGTCCCGCTTTACCTAAGACATGATGAACTTCAGGAACGCTTCGGATTATCTTATCCTGAACAGATAAGATCCTCGCCACCTCTGTGATAGAAGCATTGGGAAGCGTTACCGGCATATACAATATTGAGCCTTCGTCCAACGGAGGCATAAACTCCGATCCAATGGAAAGAAGCATCGGAACGGTGATGAGTAATGCGATGACATTGATCGCAATTGTTATTTTACGGTATTTCAGTACCCAATGGATAATCGGTTCATATATCCGTATAAAAAATCTGGTGATTGGATTTGCCGTCTCGAGCTTGAAATTGCCGCGCATGAGCATTGTCATCAATACCGGAATCAGTGTAATAACGACTGCAGCCGAGGCAATCATGACAAACGTCTTTGTATATGCGAGAGGATGGAACATTTTTCCTTCTTGTCCGGTCAATAAAAAGACCGGAAGGAAGCCCACAAGAATAATCAACTCGGAAAAGAAAATTGCCCTTCCGACTTGCTTCGCAGACATGATAGAGATATCACGGTATTCCTCATTTGTTAAGTGACCTTTTTTGGTAATCGCATTTGCAATATTGCGGTATGCATTCTCCACAAGGACAATGGAAGAGTCGACAATCACTCCTATTGCAAGGATAATTCCTCCTAACGACATAATGTTGGAAGTGATACCGAAGGCATACATCAGAATGAATGCTAACAGGATAGATATCGGCAGTTCGATCAGGATTCTGACAATTGACCTAACATGAAGCAAGAATAATGTGATGATAATAGCGACACTTATGCTGGCTTCAATGAGGGCACGATCCAATGTTCCTATTGCTTCTTCTATGAGTGTTGACCGATCATACGAAGGTATCACTTCAACTCCGGGAGGAAGTCCTGGTTTTATCTCATTGATTCGTTCTTTTATCCTTTCAATAACATCCTGGGCATTGGCCGTACTTCTCATGACTACAATTCCACCCACCACTTCGCCTTCACCATTTTTCTCAAGCAATCCACGGCGGATATCACCGCCAAGTTGTACGGTAGCAACATTCTTTACAAGAATGGGAATGCCACCCGGTCCTTGTTTGACAAAAATATTTTCTACGTCTTCCGTTGAAGTGATGTATCCTTGACCGCGAACAAAATACTCGGCATCGCTGATCTCAAGCAGCTTGCCACCTACTTCATTATTATTTCTTTGTATTGCGTTGGCTACTTCTCCGATGGTAACGTTATATGCCCGCATTTTATTTGGATTGACGTCAACCTGATATTGTTTAACAAACCCGCCAATGCTGGCAATTTCTGCGACGCCCTCTACAGAAACAAGTTTATAGCGCAGATACCAATCTTGAATAGATCGTAAGGTGGCAAGATCGTAATTTTTCCCCTCGACGGTATACCAAAAGACATGGCCTACACCGGTTCCATCGGGACCAAGAACCGGAGTGACATTCGCTGGAAGTTGAGATTGAACCAGAGAGAGTTTTTCGATAACACGATTGCGGGCAAAATAGAGATCGGTATTGTCGTTGAATATCACAAACACGAACGACATTCCGAACATCGACGTTGCACGGACAGCCTTGACATCTGGCAATCCTTGCAACGCGGAGGAAATTGGATAGGTGACCTGCTGTTCAACGATTTCCGGTGATCGTCCCATCCATTCGGTAAAGACGATTACCTGATTTTCGGAAAGATCCGGAATTGCATCGACCGGCAGGTTGATCACCGCATAAATGCCGAATCCGGCTATGATAATGTAAAGTACAATAACGATGAAGCGGTTTTTGGCACTCCAGTCGATAATTCTTTCGATCATAATTTCTCCAAATCAAATAAAATAATTGAATTCAGATAACACTAATAGAGCGTTACCCAACAACTATGCAATCACTTTGGAGAACTTAAATGAGGAAAGAACTTACTTGGATGTAAATATCGACCCTGGGAGGGTTGTCATCCTGAGAAGAAAAAAGTGAGTGAGGAACAGTTTCGGACGGAACGTTAATATGTTGAATCTCTGGTAAAACAACTTCAAAAGCTAATGGCAAAGTTTTGGTGACAACTTCGGAAGCAAGGGTTGCATGAATATCGTTAATACCGCCGGCAATTCTTTCTGTAAAGCATGAAGAATTAATACCTTCGAAAGACTGAGATTTAGATGGCAATGTATTTTTGCAGCTATTTTCCATTTCGCAACAACAGACAGCAGATTTGCTCATCGTGCAATAACTAACAACGGTCGTAAAACCGGTCGATGTCATTGTCATAACGACGATGAGTAGTCTCTGAATGGTTGTATGAAATAAATTGTTTTTCACGTCTGCCAGGTAAAACATTGAATTGACCCTAATCGTTCCCGTATCTCTTTCTGCACAAAGAAATCTACATCATTGCATCCACAAAGTAAAGATGAATTAAAAATCAAATCAGGTAAAGAGGATTAATCCATTATTCATCCTTTTGGTCTATAACATCACCATGCTGCAATAAGTATAATTACTCATAATGCAAAAAATGATTTCATTGTCAACGGATGAAAGAGTCCTCTGTAATTTGCATTTCTTTTTCATTGGTTGGGATGTGTTTAGTTCGTGTGTTGGATAGCGTATCATTTTACCACATAGAAGGTTTATATGCTTTTCATTGATCTAATATTTGCACTTTCTTTATGGATAGTTTCTTGTGGACTTAAGCGGGGAGGAATCGGTTGGTCCCAATTATATTTATGGGATTAATCGTTTCATTATTACTAACAACGATAAGCCCACGACAATCCCGGAAGCGAAATGTCGTTACGGAGAGATTAATCCGGAAGTGGAAGCCAAAGTGGTTGTGGATACAATGGAAGTAAAATAAAAGAATAAATGGAAGAAATAATGATGAAACATATGATGCAGTTATGAAGATAAGCAAGCAATCAATGTCGGAGTGTCCATTGATGAATGATATGAAGAGCAAGGGCGAAAAATAAAAAGGTGATTACAAAATGCATCACGATAAAATGAAATGAAAGGATCGTTATTATGAATCACTCTGGTGAATGGATGAATGGCTGGATGGGCGGAGGAATGTGGATTTGGACGATAATCGGAGTACTGGTGATTGTTCTGCTTGTGGTCGTGATTGTCAAGATATACAGTAAAAATCAATGAGATCACGATTCTTTTAAGAGTGAACTAAAAGATGGTGAGTCTGAGGTGGAACGGCGATTGTTATTGTTCTATAGAGGAGTCAATATTTAAAACAGAGGCTCAAAAATAGAAGAGACATCTGAATAACTATTATGTGCTTGTCATATCGAGCGAAGCGAGAAATCTCATACTTGAATTTACTCAGAAAACGAGATCCTTCGTCACTTTTTTCCCTGGAATGACATTGATTATGGTTTTTCAGAATTCACAGTAATATAAAAAATAACAGTTCGCTGTTCATCCTTTATATTAAAGGAGGGATGCTGTACAATTTCCTTTAGAGGAAAAATATTGAGCAATAAAAAAACAAAATGACAATAATTTGGAATCATTGATTGACTTGCTGGAAAATAAGGACGGTGTAAAGCGTCAGGAAGCAAGAAAATCATTGGTCGTTCTGGGACAATCGTCCATTGCCCCTCTCAAAGACCTATTAAATATTTCTGATGTGAGTCACGTCCGGTGGGAAGCAGTGAGTTGCTTTATGTCCAATCGTGGTGGAGGAAGTGCTCTAAACGGAAGAATATTATGATTCAAAAATAATTGTTGAATTATTGAAATTGTCCTTTTGTAAAAACATTTAAAAACACAAATGCCCAGGGGAAACCTGGGCAACTGTGGGTTAAGAAAGTAGCGGGGGGCGGACTTGAACCGCCGACCTACGGATTATGATTCCGACGCTCTAACCAGCTGAG
>CAYJMS010000008.1:0-50771 GCA_964371615.1 uncultured Chitinophagaceae bacterium | reverse complement strand
CTACCCCGCCCTGGAATTGATAAATTTTGAAATTGTGGAACTGTGAAATTGAAAAGCTTAAAACTTCGAAACACAAAATTAATATTTCTCTTGAACCGACGACCGGAGTTTATCCGCCGTTTTTTTGGCGGAGATTATGATTCCGACGCTCTAACCAGCTGAGCTACCCCGCCCTGGAATTGATAAATTTTGAAATTGTGGAACTGTGAAATTGAAAAACTGCTTGAAAAGCGAATAATTTGTTAAATCGTCTTATAAATATAGGGAAAAATTAGATTGTCTGCAATTTCATTCTCCAAAATATTCCCCTGGTGATTGGTCCGAATCATCCTTGCTGTTACTGGAATCAATAGGTACATTGGCGCAAATAACCAACCATTACGAAGGATGAATCACGTGACGCTACCGGATCACACACAGTAACTATACTGACTCCCGCAATGAATGCAGGAGGAATTCAGGAGGTATCACATGAATACCAAAGAATTTCTGGTTCCACCCGGCAAAAAGATTTCACTTTCACATTACAATCCCGCCTCCACCGGTTCGTTCAAACACAAAGAAAAAGCGGAAACATTGCTGCAGAAGGATATCCACGATATTGCGGTATTTCAAGATATTCTCTATGCGCACGATGTCTATTCCGTCCTGATGATATTCCAGGCAATGGATGCCGCCGGAAAAGATGGCGCCATTAAGCATGTCATGTCGGGAATCAATCCGCAAGGCTGCCAGGTCTACAGTTTTAAATCGCCGTCGGCGGAAGAACTGGACCACGACTATCTCTGGCGCTCAATGAAGGCGCTTCCGGAACGTGGCCGCTTCGGCATTTTTAACCGTTCGTATTATGAAGAAGTGTTGATCGTTCGGGTCCACAATGAAATATTGCAGAAACAGAAACTCCCTCCGCAGCCCGACGGGAAGGAATTCTGGAAAGCACGATACCATGACATCAATGAATTCGAGCGATATCTGGTCCGTAACGGAATCCACATCCTGAAGTTTTTCCTGAATGTTTCGAAGGACGAACAAAAAAGGCGCTTCCTGAAACGGATCGAAACGCCGGAGAAAAATTGGAAGTTCTCCGCTAACGATGCGAAGGAACGGGCGTACTGGGATCAGTATATGGAAGCATACGAGGATACATTCAGCCACACCAGTACAAAATGGGCGCCGTGGTACATCATACCCGCAGATCATAAATGGTTTACCCGCGCTGCCGTGGCGCACATTTTTGCGAAGAAACTCCGGTCGCTGGATATCGCTTATCCGAAACCGACGGAAGACCACAAAAAAGAATTGATAAAAGTGCGTGAGATGTTGGAGAAGGAAGATCAGACGAAATAACCGGCGGTTCGGTCATTCCGTGACAAAATGTTCCAGTGAACTGAACTGTTCAAACTGACGCAGCCGCTGCAACGGAGTGATGAAATTGATCTCTTTCCGCGGCTGATTGTTGTTGTAGTCCGTCAACATGTTTTTCATCGTCCGTTCGGCATCGACGACCTGATTGTACGTCAGGGAAAGAAATCCGTCGGGAGCATCGTACGATTTGACCCGCTTGTAGTACAACTTTGATGCGAACTTTCTCCGCGTCGGCACATATTGCTTGATTCCAAGCCGGCGGAGATTCTGCGTGAACGCGTGGGTTTTCGACCGCGTCAGCGTGACGCTGGTAAAGGCGTTGTCCAGCGGCGTGTGAATGTAGTGTATGGGAAAGGGAAACGCCATAATGATGTGTTGGATGAAATCCAGCGCGGACAATGTCGAATGCTTTCCGTAGATCTTGCCGACCCGGAGGTGCGTGCATTCATCCGTTGCTGCGTAATACCAGTGCATCTGTCCGTTGATCGGATGCAGAAACTGTTTTACGAACACGATCACCCGGTCGCCGGGAAAAACCGCTTCGCTTAATTTTATTTTCCGCTGCTTCGATTTCGTTCCCTTCATATCCACGCCGCTGCGCCGCAGTATCTTCCAGATTGTATTCTCTGCTATGTTGATGCCGTACCAGATGGAAAGATACAATTGCAAACGCTTCTGTCCGAAACCGGTCTGTTCACGCAGCATCTTCAACCGCTGTACAATATGGTCCGGCGTGGACCGGGGATTGGAGTGCGGCCGGCGCGAACGGTTTTTCAATCCCTCTATCGATCCGTTGTTCTTCCGGTACATTTTCCACCATTTGTAAAACGTTTTTCGGCTGATGCCGAATTTTACGCAGACAAGCGGAACCTTGCCGACCTTTTTATACTCCTCAAACCACGCCATCCGCTCTTCGGCGGTGGGTGGATTCAATTTCTTTTTATGTTGATGCTCGTCGGACATGACCCCTACAATGATAGGTGACAAAAACGGTGAAAAAAAACTATCTAATCCTTTGGGCGATAAAATTAGATAGTCTTTTAAACGAAACTCGTTCTGCAAATTATTTGATCAACAACATCTTTCGTGAAGCGGTAAAATTCCCAGCCGTAATGTGATAAAAGTACATTCCAGATGCAACAGAAAATCCTTGGTCGCTTCTTCCGTTCCACCGGATGGCATAAAAACCTTCATTTTTTGCCTCGTTCACCAATGTTGCCACACGCTGTCCGAGTGTATTGTAGACCGTGAGAGTTACTTGAGTCCGTTTCGGAACTGCAAACCGAATGGTTGTGCTGGGATTGAACGGATTCGGGAAATTCTGTTCAAGCGTAAATGATGTCGGTACGTCAGGGGCCGTTCGAACGTTCGTGAGTACGGTTGGATTGAACACCACAACATCCTGAGCACTAAACGGATGTGAGTTCTTGATTTCCAGCGTACTGTGCGTTGAATACGGCTCTGTTCCTGTGACCGGTCCAAACGTGATCCGGTACATCGTCGGAATCGGCAGATTTGAACTCAGAGATCTCGAAAGATCGATCCCTCCTTTTGATGAGTCATACTGAGTGCCGGCGGGATTGTACGTATCGTTAAATACCAGCACATTATTATTCATTGCGGTCACTTGAGCATAGATATCCCATTGGTTATTCTTGTCCTTATCGATGATTACAACAGCCAATTGACGCGTTGTGCCGGCGGAATGTTCAAAGACAGAGAATGGAACCATGATATAACCGACAAAATGCATTGATGAAGGGAGTCCTGATACCTGGCGGTAGAAATATGCACGCTGGGACCGTTCGGTGTTCAGGGAATCGACAATGTACGGTTCGCCAAGATCGTACTTGCCGTTGGAATTGATATCGCTGTATCCGAGTTTTTTGGAAAACCTGAACTCAATATCAGGTATCGTGCCGTAATGGAGAGTTGAAACGGTGCCGGCAGTATCGATCGACGCAGTTGAAGTAACCCACTGAACCGATGTATCATGATATGCTTCCGAAATCGTAACTCCTTTGACGATCGAATTGATAAATATTTTGAATCCATCGATCTCGGGAATAGTTTGAGATTGATTAAAAGCCATTGAAGCCGGAATATGCGATAACAATACGGATCCGGTCGAGGAATCCTTTACGCCAAACATGCTGCATGAAGGTCTGCCTGCCGAATCGATTCCGAAGATCACATATTGGTGGTTCTTGATCTTCGATTGGTCTGTGACCACGATTTCGAATGATGCGTTACCCGAACCGTTCACCCGTTGAACAATCGGTACATCCATTTGAATTTTTGTCACGGGAAAAACGACCGAGTCCTGCCAAAAGTTACCCAGTGAATCGCTTATTGTTACAGAGAGCGTATAATGATCATCACTATAATGAAGAGGGAGAGAGAATGAAATATACGACGCCGGATTTTCCGGATCGTATGGAATGGAAACCGTTTCATTCGGCTGCAATTCAGCGTAATGGAGCGAGCTGGACAAGGAATTTGCCGTTGACGCGAGCACCAGACCGGTATGCCGGAACCGGTTCTCGTTCTGTAGTGAAATTCCGAACCGGACAGTTTCTCCGGCGTTCACTTTTCCGTCGTTGTTAAGATTATCGGAATAAATTACCGGCAAGAGAGGATGTACTTTTACCGTGGAGAATTTTAGTATTGAATTCCACCGATCATTGATTCCGTTCCCGTATAAAGTAAGATCGATCTTGTACGGTGATGCCGTCCTCGGGATAGTAATTGTAGTGCTGTATTTTTTGTCGTTGGCGGTAATATCTCCGTTCGTCCCGTCATCGAAGATAAAATATTTGCTGAGATAACCGAGCGTATCGGGTGAAAAGACATAGAGTTTGCCGTACGCAGCGGGAATTCCTTCGAAGACGGCTGAACAATGCAGCGTCACATGGGTTTCAGTCATTCCGACCGTATCGATGGTGATAAACGGCGCGGGAGGATAACCGAATTGGTGCATGGATTGCGCTGCCTTTACTGCAGTGCGTAGTTCTGAAATACTGTTCAGCCGGTCTTTTCCCCGTGCCATGACAAATGCGCCGTACAGTTCCTGCGTATCGCCGGCCGCGAGAGTAAACGGCCCGGCGGAAATCATCGACCGCCTATCGCCAGGACTCAATCCCCAATATTTTTCTGTCCATCCGGTTTCAGTAACGGGATCACCCGAGACCATATATTTCGTAGGATTGCCGGTGAAAGGACTGATGATTGGGGTTCCAAATGATTTCAATCCGTTTTGAAGATAAAATGCCGTCCGGGCGAAATGTGGCGACCTGAGCACCGGATCGCTAGTGTATTCTGAATTTTCCAGAAAACTGATCGCTGATGTTGACCGGAGGGATTTGATTCCCCGGACGAACCGCCCGTTTATGAATACACTGTCTTTCTGTGTACCCGGTACAGCCGGACCTTGCAGGATTGTAAAGCCATTTGCAGGGGGCGGTGTTCCATATCCATTGGATCCTCCATCAAATTCATCTCCGTTGTATGTATAGATAAGGTGGAGGATTGAATCCGTACCGATGACATCGTCGTTGGCAACTCCCATATCGGTATCGGACCAGATCGAAAAATGGACGCTGTCATACACAGCGTCGCTTTTATTGATGATACGCCATTTCATAAACATGATGTCCTGCAGATACGATATCTTATCGTATCCGAAATAGGATGCCTGTACCTCAATTCCCATCGGCGGGGTTAGTCCTACGCGTGAGTGTGCGGTCTTATCAAGATCATTATAAACTGTCCATACTGTTTGGTCTCCTGTCAACTTCGGAATATCTGTTCCTTTGTCCCATACGCCGTTATTATTGATATCGATAAACGGAGCGCCGAGGTCCCCGGGCCATTCGGCATAATCGTTGTTGGTAATTTCATTGTCTTCTTTATTTATTTTATAGACACGGTAGCGTTGATCATGCGGATTTCCGGCGGCGGTAGAGTCGTTTGTTGCCGTATTATATGTCGTTAGGATCGGTCCAGGCTGGTATTCCGTACTATAAATCTGCGCAGCAGTGCGGAGCGAATCGGAAGCCCGGTGCTTTCCGGTGATCCAAATACCGGCGGAGTATACTGCAGTCTTACCGCTTCCTTTCGGCCATTCAAGACCGGCATAATTTGTTTTCAGATAATCGGCAAACGGACCGGCGCTGTTGATCGTTGCGTTGATCCGGTTGCCGTCAAATTGCTGCCACGTTTGTATAGCCGCGCGGTTGGGAGTAGTTGTTTTTAAAATTCCTTTTTGTGCGACGAGTGAAAGTGTGCAAATGAGAAAAAGAGGAATTAGTTTTTTCATGATAATCAATCTCACTACTTGAGCAACATCATTTTTTTAACAATGTTTGTTCCTTCGCTGCTGAATCGGTACAAATACAGCCCGCTGGAGACCGGGGTGCCGTTGTCGTCCCGTCCGTTCCAATCGATCTCGTATGTGCCTGCATCCCGGAAGTCATTGAGCAGAGTCCGCACTCGACGGCCGAGGATGTCGTAGATTGTCACCGTCGCAATGGAGCGGTTTGGCATTGAAAAACGTATTAACGTGGACGGGTTAAATGGATTGGGAAAATTTTGGAACAACAAATATGTTGACGGCGCCGTCGGCTCACTAATCTGAATGACGGTCGGATTAAACGTGAAGACATCCCTCGAAGAAAATTGCGGTGTATAATCCACAAAATAATTTACCGTATCCGATAAAATCCCGTTTTGTCCGCGTGCCGTAAACCGATAATAGAATGGCATTTGTTGTATGCCCGACAAAGCCGGAAGGAGATTAACACCGCCTTTTGTTGAGTCATACGAAATTCCAAGGTGTGAATATGTCGTTGCCATAACGATAATCCCATCTTGTCTATTACCCCACCGAAGCGTGGAATCGAGAGTATCATATCGAAAGAGAACAACATCCAATTTGCGAGAAGGAAAAGAACTGATGTCAAAAACGGCAAATGGTATTGTGATAAATCCAAGAAATTGTTTTGCATTCGTGTAAAGGTACGCCTTCTGAGTTCTCATGCTGTCAGTCAGGTCGAATGTATACGGCTCACCATGGTCGCAAATCCCATTGGCATTTAAATCCGTAAACCCTGTTTGTTTTGAAAATTTCGTCACGGTCTTCGGCATATCGGCAAAATGAACGGTTGATGGCTCATGCCAGGAGTCAAAATAAAAAAAAGGATATGGCATCTGTAGCCATCCGGTAGAATCAGGTTGCTCAAGTTGAAGGTCAACGGCAGGATATATCGGCAATGAAGCAATCCTGATCTTGAATCCATCAATAACCGGTATCTGATGATTAGCGGTAAAATCTTTCCTGTCGAACATCAATGGTTGGTTCGGTATGAGCATTGTATTTGCTGTTGAATCTTTTAATTGAAAACCGTAGTTAATAGATCCGGAATCAATCCCGCGAAGGACATAGGTATGGTTCTTTAGAGCGCTTCGATCGGTGATGATGACGTCAAAGTGAAAACCGGATCGGCCTTGCATATGATGAGGCGAAGATATCCTCTGTTCTGAACGTTCGACAGGTATTGTCAGTGTATCGATCCAAAGAACAGCATCGGCATACGAAACGCGAACCGGTAATGCAATCGACGGTTCGGCAAAGTCGGCCGGAACGACGACCGAAATATAAGTATTATAATTTAGGGGATCATAGTGATTAGCGACAATGCTATTGGCCGAGACCGTATCAAAATTGACTGATGAAAAATTTACCGTCTGTTCTGCACGGAATTGAACGCTTTGAATCCTAAATGGATGCTGATTGATGACTGAAAATCCCAATCGGATCTCTTCACCGGGATTCAATTTCCCGTCTTTATTGATATCGTCTGAATAGATTACCGGTGCAGTGATTGTGAGCCGTGAAAGAGGGATGTGGCTTCCGAAATCCCTCCAATTCCATTGGATGCCATTCTTATCCTGGATTGTGGCATTAATCCGTGCCGGCTGCGGAGATGCAGGAACGGTCAGTATTTTTGAGAATATCATGTCAGAAGATACACTATCTCCATTGAAACCATCATCGTGCAACTCAGCGCTGAGAATGACGGAATCCGTCCATTCCGATTCGATGGTAATGGCAATGGATTGGGCATTGAGGTATTGTCCATCGACACGGATATATAAAGTGACAGAATCGGCCGTAATAGCAGGTGTCGATATCTGTTGCGGTTGCACGAAATTGTTTGCATGCAGGATTTTTATAAGTCGCGTACTTTCACGTAAACGTATCACACTTTCGAATCGATCATTTCCCTGGGCGATAACAAATGCTGCGTTCACTTCCTGTGTGTCGCCGGGAGCGAACGTGAAGGGGCCTAACGACAGTAGTGAACGGACATCTCCAGTGCCGAAACCTGCAGAAGTTCTTGTCCATCCGGAATTTGTCACCGGATCGCCTGTGAACGTAAAACGTGCTGGAGAATTTGTCAATGGATCGATATTCGTCGTACCGTCATATTTTAATCCCCGAAGATAATTGAATGCGACAGAACTATGGGATTCGGTTCGTAAGGGGGGGTCGGTGTACGACGTGTCCTTGTTGATCCATAAGGGATACGCATATGCCGATAGTCCGCGATTTCCTCCAAGGAACACAGTGCCGCATGCCGGCTGTTGTGAACCGTACCCCGATGAGCTATTATCCTCGTCGTCACCGTTGTACGCATAGGCTAGTTGAAGGGTGGAATCATAACCGTCAAGGTCATCTGCGTAATCCCCGATATCGAAATCGGAAAACAAACCGATGAATGTGCTGTCGTATTGCGCATCACTCTTATTGATGATCTTCCATTTGATGAACATGGTATTACTTAACGGACCAGGAGCATTAAATCCGTAATACAATGTTTGAACTTCAATTCCCATTGGTTTTGTCATACCTGCATAAGTATGCTGGGCATAATTCCCGTCATTATAAACGCACCATAACGTTTGATCACCGTATATTCTTGGTGTATCAATACCTGTATCCCACTTCCCATTGTTGTTTAGGTCATTATAGGGGGCACCGAGATCGCCAGGCCATTCCGAATAGTCTGGTTCCGACCCGGCAGTATTTCTCTTGTTGAGCTTATAGATTCGGTAACGCGGAGAAGATGGATCGGCAACAGCGGATATATTGTTGGTCGTTGTATTGAATGTTTCGTTGATCAGACCTGGCTGAAACTCTGTGCTGTAGTGTTGAACTGCTGTTCGGAGAAGTCCGGTCGGTTGATGTTTCCCAACGATCCACAACCCGGATGTATATACCGGAGTTTTAGATGTTCCCTTCGGCCAAAATAATCCCGACGAATTCGTCCGAAGATAATCGGCGTATGGTCCCGAACTGTTGATGGTGCAAAGAATATTATTGAAGTCGAAGAATTTCCATCCCTGGATGGAGGATTTCTGCAGGGATTGTCCGCCGTTGGGGCGCGGAACTTCAGCGGCACGAAGCAGGGCGATGAAAAACAGTAAGGGGAGGATCTTTTTCATGGTTTTTTCCCATGGGCTGATACTCCCCTAAGATAGACAATTGTCTACTTTGTTTCTACTGCTTCAAGAAGAATTTCGGCAATATCCTTCACCTGTACTGTTTCTGAGGCTTCTTTTGCCTTCACTCCGTCGTTCATCATCGTCATGCAGAACGGGCAGGCGGAAGCAACTGTCGAAGCGCCGGTGGCGATCGCTTCTTCGCTCCGTTCGATATTGATCCGTTTGCCGATCGTCTCTTCCATCCACATACGGCCACCGCCGGCGCCGCAACAGAGTCCTTTGTCTTTGGAGCGGGGCATCTCGACAAGATTCGCTCCCGTCGCCGCCAGCGTGCTTCTCGGCGTATCGATGACGTTATTATACCGGCCGAGGTAACAGGAGTCGTGATAGGTGATCGTCTCTGTGGATTTTTTCTTCTCTTCTATTTTTAATTTCCCATCCTCAACCAGCTGGTTGAGGAAATCGGTATGATGCACTACTTCAAAATTTCCCCCGAACTGCGGATACTCTTTTTTCAAAGAATGAAAACAATGCGGACAGGTGGCGACGATCTTTTTTACATTGTAACGGTTCAGCGTTTCGATATTTTCCGTCATCATCGTCTGTGCGAGATATTCATTTCCCATCCGTCGGGCAGCGTCGCCGTTGCATTTTTCTTCCGTTCCCAGTATCGCAAATTTGATTCCCGCTTGTTTCATCAATTTCGAAAATGCCACGGAGACTTTTTTATACCGTGCATCATACGCACCGGCGCAGCCGACCCAGAAGAGGACATCCACATTCTTGGCATCACCTACCTCAGCCATCTTCGGAATCTCCAGACCCTCGGCCCAATCGGCGCGGGTGGAGTGTGAAAATCCCCACGGCGTGAAGTTGCGTTCGAGATTGTCGAACACGGTCTTCACTTCGGGCGGGAAACGGGATTCGTTCAATACCAGCGCACGGCGCATATCCACGATCTCATCCACATGCTCGATCATCACGGGGCACTCATGCACGCATGCCATACAGGTAGTGCAGGACCAGAGTTCTTCTTCCGAAATAAAATTGTCGAGCAGCGTATGATTGGCAATTTCCTGATTCGCTTCCAGTTGACCGGCGATCATCACGGGAGATTTTTCCGTCATTCGGCGGCGTGTATCAACGATGATCTTACGCGGAGACAACGGCTTTCCGGTCAGGTTCGCCGGACAAACCGACTCGCACCGACCGCATTCGGTACAGGTGTACCCGTCCAACAGTTGTTTCCAGGTCAGATCTTCCATATCCGACGCACCGAACTTTGTCAATGTTTCGTCGTTCAGGTTAATCGGGTTGAGCGCCCCTTTTGGTTTTAACGATGCAAAATACACATTCGGCACCGACGTGAGCACATGCAGATGCTTTGAGTAGGGGAGATAGTTCAGAAAAGCCAGAACAAACCCTATGTGCATCCACCAGAACCCCATTTCAAATAGAAAAGTGGTCTGTGAATAATCAAACAGAGAAGAAAGCAATGATGAGACGGGATACGACATCCCAGCATTATATGTGCCGAGTGCTATCCGCGTTCCATTTTGGAAGAGCGTAGAGGTCACAATGAGAAAGATCCATATCAGAATCATTGCTGCATCTTTGCTTCCGTGTGCATCCACCTGCAGTCGCTTCACTTTGGTGATGAACCGTCTCCACAATGAACCGATCACGCCAATCATGACGAGCAGGCAGAATATTTCCTGAGAGAATGTGATAACAGAATATGCGCCGCCGAGAAATGAGAATGAAAAATGTCCGATCAGGCCTTCAATGATGGATTCGACAACAACCAGAGAGAGAGCCAGAAATCCCCAAAAGATCAGCAGATGCAGCAGCCCCGGAACCGGCTCACGCAATAACTTGGATTGCAGCAGTGCGATGGTCAGAACATTCTTCAATCGCTTCGGTATATTGTCGAACCGGTTCTCCGCTTTTCCCAATTGAAGCGTCATGAGTATCTTTCTCAGACTGAACGAGAAAAAGACGACCGAAGCGGTAAAGAAGAGTGCGAAAGCGATGTTCATTGGCTGCATAGTATTTTCCTTATTACGAAACTAAAATCGTCATTCCCGCCTGCCTACCGCAGGAACGGCATGCTTTTAGCGGGAATCCAAAGTGAATATTTCTCTCGAAATTTTTGTTTTCCGACCTATCAATTATTGCGGTAAATCCACCGCAACAAGCGATTTCCGTCCCTTAATATAGTATACTCTGTTTCCATCCATAAAAAAAGAATCCGGAACGGGATACGGAGTCGATCCGTTCAACACATCGGAATATACTTTTTTCTTTCCACCCGTGTCAACAATATACAGCGTGTTTTTCAATCCTTCTTCCGCCGCGGTGTTACGCGAATAAATCGCAAAAACATGATGTTTTTGCGCAGGAATACATTCTGCAACGGCGATCTGTGATTCAGTTAATGCCGTTGACGACAGTAATAATTCCCATGGGATCGGGATTCCCTTGTTCAAAGACTCCGGAAATGTAAAATTGGTTTTTTCTAACTGTCTGTTTTCTTCAACATCATCGGGGAGCGATTGCAATTCCTCTTCGACCGAACCGTTGTCCCGGTGTATCTTATAATAGAGGCGGCGTTCAAAGAGATCTCTGTAACCATAGACATCCGAATGATGAACGGTGAGAAATGACCGGTCATTGTTCTTCCAGAGCACGCTGCCGGTCTTCAGATCGATGCAGGTGATTCCCTGATGTTCGGGCATGTCCGGTTTTCGAAAGCCGTGCAAGTACAATCGGCCATCGGCGATTCCCTCGATGCCGATCCACCATTGTTCTTCGAACGACTTGTTGTGCCAAAGAACAGATCCTGTGCGGGAATCGATGCAGGAGAATACGGCTGTTTTGGATTCGGTATTCCGCGATTCGGCGACGATGATTCCATTATCGGAGAAAATGACACGCCATAACGTATGCGATGCGTTAAAACTCCAGGCAGGCTGCAGTTGTTTTGAGAAGAGTGAAAATAGTTTCATACGGAAGAAAAGTAGCGGAATATCGGCAGAGTTACAAATAAAAAAGAAAATGTATGAAGATCCCCGGGATCTGTTAGATCCCGGGGATCTAAAATTACATCTCCATTTCCGAAATTACCGCCGTAAAGATCGCCCCGAAGATCAGGATCCATAGAATGACACCCAGCACCATCATGATCAACGTTGCTTTCGCGAAGTTTGCTTTGTTCGGATTTGTTCCCGCTCCGAATCCCCAGACGAACAACATCACAAATCCGACGATCGGAATGGCGGTGATAAAAAGCGTGAGCAACCATTCCCCAAGGGAGATGATTGGTGCTTCGTATTGGTTTCTCATTGTTGCGCTTTCCATAGATACTCCGCCGAAAATTTTAGAAATAGTATATTAGTGAATCAATGGAACACCGCTTTCGCCTTAATGGGATGGAAAAATTACGACACCGATTTAACCAGCGTCGCCGTCTGGTGTGCGATCTGAATATTGTAATCGAATGTCAATGACCGATAATTCACGAGATCGATGATTGTTCCGATAAGGCAGAGGCCGGCGGTGAAGAGATACAACAATCCCATCCCGGTCTGATTGGTAAGAAACCGCTGCACTCCGGCAACCCCTAAAAATCCGACAACCGTTGCGACAAGGATCGTTTGTGTATCCTTGCGGCGGTTCATATAAATATTGGCGAACTGCTGTGCCTGCGTATCGTTCATCTCTTTAATAAGACCCTGAATGTAGGTCATCTCTTCCGGTTCAAGCATGGGCAATAGTTGCATGACGTTTGGCATATGATCTCCTTATGATATAAGAGTGCGGTGCGAATGATACTGTCGTGTTCGACGGGTGATAAGAACGATGAGACGGTGAACGATAATTATAGTTGCCGGAATTCCCAGAATGTGCGTCTGTACCGATGCGGCAACGTTCAGATGGAGGAAATATGAGACCGATCGCCCCAATCCGCATCCGGGACAATATTCAAATCCGAGATGATGCAGCGGACAGATGGAAAATACGCCCGACAGTTCCGGATTAATGAAAGCCAGAAAGATCAATGAAAATGACCAGATGAACATTTCGAGGTAATATGACGTGTATGATCTCATGTGGGAGGTCGTTGGATAACGTGAAACTATGAGATTTGTTACAGAGATGCAACGCAGTACCGTCAAATACATAAATTTCCGGTTGTGACGGTTATCATGTAATAATGTGGCCGCGATATGCATATTCACCTTTATTCAAATCGGTATGCGGGGGATAGGAACGGAAAAGGTGTATGGGAAATCAACAAATTCTTATCATTGTACTCGGGATGATCGTCGTCGGAATTACGATTTCTGTGGCGCTCATTCTGGTGAATGAAAACGCCATTTCATCGAACAGAGATGCCATGTCGACGGACTTGATGAATATTGCCGTACGCGCACAGCAATATTACAACACACCGAGTGCAATGGGAGGTGGTGGACGAACATTTTTCGGATTAACCGCGGATTCTGTCGGCATGAGTAAACTCGTTTCTACCGAAATGATGAATAACGGCAACGGACGATATTCAATCCGTGCCGCCGGAAATCAGCAGCGGGTAATTTTTGAATCTGTCGGAACCGTGGAATTATCCGACGGTACGTTTCCAACCATAACCTGTACGGTAACGCCGGGAACCGCGATGGTTGAGGTTGAGAATTAATGGCATGGCATACCGTTTCTTGACTTTTGAAATCCGGCAATGTAGATTAAATACTGTATGCCAAAGAGATCGTATCATCCCTCACCTCAATGCCCGCAACGCAATCGTGTAGTACGATACTATTCACTTCTGTTGATGTTCATTATTTTTGCCGTTCCACTTGATGGACAATGGCATCGAAATTTCGGTATGAAGTACTCGATACTCGATAACGGCACTGTCCGTCTATGGCTTGATCATATCGGAAATTTGCGCCCATATGGTGTCGGGGGCTCATGGAATGGAAAACCGATACTCTATGATCATGGATTGCACTTCATCGGCAAAGTTCGGGACACGACAAAAGTGATCATGGATTACTGGTATTCGCCATACTCGCCGGGTCCGATCATTCAAAATGTACCGGCAATTTATTTCCCCGGAATCGATACTTCACGATTCAAACCGTATAATATTTCTCGGACTGATGAATCAAAAAACCAAACCGACTTGGCTGAATGGCCGGCTGATCTCGGAGCACCGATCGATACACTCGGGAGACCGCGCTTGTTCGGAGATCATATGGTGTGGATGGTCTATAATGGATTGGATACGGCTGCGCGTGGTTTTTATCCCCCAAGCGATCCCGGCCGCGTTGGATTGCCGTTGGAAATTCGGCAGACGATGTACAGCTATTCCGAAATTCCGACGGGCTTTCCCAATTTCCTCAACGATGTTGTCTTCTTGGAATGGCAGATTTATAACAGAAGTGATGTGACGATTGATTCTCTTTATTGCGGATTTTGGACAGATATTGACTTCAATGATTCTTCAAATCCGCCGGGTGTAGATACGATCTGTCAGGTTGGCTATTGTTGGACTCCAAGAGATTCAAGTTATTATAATGCCAATCTGCCGCTGACAGTGGGATATGTTTTGCTAAAGGGACCGGTCCATCCATCTTTGGCTTCTTCAGCAACATTCGGTGAGGCGACCGTTGAAGGTTCGGAGAATCTTCCAATGACATCGTTTTGGGGCATCTATGACGACAGCTACGGTGATTCATCCGATCAATCGCCGCCGTACTCTGTCGGTACAATGTGGAATGTGGCCAACGGCCTCCATCCACGCGGTTATCCGATGGTCGATACAACGACCGGCAGAGTAACCCGGTTTTCACATCCAGGAGATCCTGTCACCGGCCAGGGTTGGATTCATCCTCCTAATACCAGCGGCGGTGCCGGATTTATCTTTTTCTCCGGCCCGGTCACGATGGCACCGAATGATTCGCAATGGATGATGATAGCAATGTTGCCGACGTTGGGATCAAACAGGATGGAAAGCATCAAGGCTCTTCGCCTGAAAGCGAATATTCTTCGCGAATATTCCGTCGCAGATTTGCGAGGGAAGGGATTCGATTGGAGTGACACGACGTCAGGTAATTCGATAATTCCGGTGTACCATGAATTATATCAGAACTACCCTAATCCCTTCAATCCTACAACCACATTCACCTACGATGTTGGTGTGGAATCCGATATTGAAATTTCTGTCTATACGGTGCTTGGACAGAAGATCGCAACACTGATGCATGAACGAAAACCGATCGGTCGATACTCGATTGAATTCAATGCCGGCGGCCTCGCCAGCGGTGTCTATATCTGCCGGATGAAGATCGATTATATGTACTTGGAACGAAAAATGGTCGTACTGCGGTAGTCCGCACACAGTTTGTTGCTTCTCTCTCTATTAATTGGTACCTTTCTAAGCATTTCTCACTCATCATTGAAATTTTCAACACCCGGAGGCTATTATTATGGCAGTAAAAGTAGGTATTAATGGATTTGGACGTATCGGTCGTCAGGTCATCAGTGCTATGGCAGATCAGGGCGTTCTCGGCAAAGAAATCGACGTCGTGGCAGTGGTGGATGTCAGCACCGATGCGGAATATTTTGCGTACCAAACAAAATTCGACTCAGTGCACGGCCGTTTCAAAGGAACTGTTACGAGCGAAAAGAGCAATGCCTCGCTCGAAGCGGACGATGTACTTGTGGTTAACGGACACAAAATTAAATGTGTTCTGGCGCAGAAAGATCCCTCACAGTTGCCCTGGAAAGAACTCGGCGTGGATATCGTCATCGAATCGACCGGATTGTTCACCGATTCTGAAAAGGCGAAAGGACATCTCGCTGCCGGTGCCAAACGCGTACTCATTTCCGCTCCCGGCAAAGGGGACGTGAAAACACTCGTCATGGGTGTGAATGACAACGAATACGATCCGGCAAAGCACATCATCGTCTCAAATGCATCGTGCACCACCAACTGCCTTGCACCGGTCGTGCATGTGCTGTTGAAAGAGGGAATCGGCATTGAAACGGGATTGATGACCACCATTCATTCCTACACCGCAACACAGAAAACAGTGGACGGCCCTTCGAAGAAGGATTGGAGAGGCGGACGCGCAGCGGCAATCAATATCATTCCCTCCTCCACCGGTGCCGCCAAAGCGGTCGGCGAAGTGCTTCCGCAGACCAAGGGAAAATTAACCGGTATGTCGTTCCGCGTTCCGACTGCCGATGTATCGGTCGTCGATCTCACATTCCGTGCAACGCGCGATACGTCGATCGAAGAAATAGATGCTCTCTTCAAAAAAGCATCCGAAACATATTTAAAAGGCATTCTCGGATATTCGAACGAAGAAGTGGTTTCCACCGATTTCATCCATGACGACCGTTCATCCATCTATGATTCGCTGGCGACACGGCAGAATAATCTGAAAGGCGAAAAGAGATTCTTCAAGGTCGTTTCCTGGTACGACAACGAATGGGGCTATTCATGCCGCGTTGTCGATCTCTTACGCAAAATGGCGGGAACGAAATAATGCCCGATACCGTGCAACGGTGTTTCTCCTTTGCACGGACGCATCAGTAGCACCAAGGCTGAATCTTATCACGGATTTCAGCCTTTTTATTTCAGCCGTGATTTCACTATTCTTTCTCCTCAACGAAAGCTGTATGAAAAAAGTGATGATCGGTATTTTGAGTGTTGTCGTTGTCGCGGCGCTCTTCGGTCAGGATATGATCGAACGGACGATCTATTTGAAGAACGGGGATAAAATCTCCGGTATAATTATTTCGGAGACAGATTCCTCGCTGATAATTCGCTCATCGTTCGGCGATATCTCCATTTCCAAGAGCGACGTAAAAGTTCGTGAAGTGACGTTGATGTTGAAGGACGGAAACCGGGTGACCGGAGAAGTAATCCAGCAGACATCCGAACGTGTGGTGATACGGTCCTCGCTCGGTACGCTTTCCATTCGGATGGCCGAAATTGACCGGATCACCGAAGCGGGAGAAAAACTTCCCGGCACCACCTCCAGGGAAGAATTCTTTTACAGCCAGGAGCGTCTGATCGACGTCTTTTTCGATCCAACGGGATACACGCTCGAAAAAGGCTCCGTGTACCTCAGCGGATTATCCTGGGGTGTTGCATTGACGGAATATATCGATATCTCATCATCCTATTGGCGATACTTTTTTGCCGATTTGAACATCCGCCCGAAATTTCAGATTTTTCGCGGCGGTACGGTGGAAGTGGAAGATGCACTCTCTATCGGCTTCCACATTCATTCCGCCGGCCCGACCGGTAAGTTTAAGGCGAAGGACGAACTGGTGCCGGTGTACGACTATACGGTGAACATGTCCAGGATGGAATCACAAACGTCATGGGATGATATCGGTTCGACGAACGACTATTTTGTGTGGACGGAATTATTTTTTGGGTACACGCGGTCGTATTTGAAAGATGACAAACGGGGACGCATCGTATTCCATCTCGGCGGCAGCGTGATCCTCCACAGAGAAGAAACGATGCCCCGGGGATGGATCGCAGTGGAAAATGACGTGACGGATCGTTTTAAGGTTCTCGGCCAATTATATTTTGATCCATTCGCTCCGTCGTATCGCGAACGGATCCAGGACACAAAAACAAGGAATCCCTTTGATCTCGATTTCGGATTTGTCTACGCCTATAATGAAAATTTACGAATCGGGATACACTATCAACCATATGTCATACTCTTCTATTATAAATTCTAGCCATGAATAAAAAAACTATTAAAGATATCGATCTCAAAGGCAAACGCGTCCTGATGCGCGTTGATTTCAACGTACCGCTGAAAAACGGCGTCATTCAGGATGACATCCGTATTCGCGCGGCACTTCCCACCATAAATTATGTCCTCGGTCAACAGCCCACATCGCTTGTGCTGATGTCGCATCTGGGCGATCCGAAAAAGGATACGCAAAAGGCAAAGGAGAAAGCGGAAAAGGACGGCAAACCGTTCGATGAAAAAGCGTTCATCGAAGGGAAGCATAAAATGAAACCGGTCGTCGAACGTCTGTCATCGTTAGTAGGGAAACCGGTGAAACTTGCCCCGGCGGCCATCGGTCCCGAAACAAAAGCAATGGTCGATGCGTTGAGCAACGGAGAAATTCTGATGTTGGAAAACACCCGGTTCCACAAGGAAGAGACCGGCAAAGAAGCGGCGGACCGTGAGAAGATGGCGAAGGAACTTGCCCTCTACGGCGATGTGTTCGTCAACGATGCGTTCGGTTCGGCGCACAGGGCACATGCCTCCACCGAGACGGTCGCACGGTATTTGCCGGCAGTGGCGGGATTCCTGATGGAAAAAGAACTCGCCTATCTGGTCAAAGCCACCGCGGATCCGGTGAAACCGTACGTGGCGATACTCGGCGGTGCAAAAATCTCCGGCAAGATCGATGTTATCCAGAATCTGATGGGAAAAGTGGATGCGTTGCTGATCGGCGGGGGAATGATGTTCACATTCTTAAAAGCACAGGGAATGGAAATCGGCAAATCGTTGTTGGAAGAAGATAAGATCGATCTTGCCGGGAAACTGATCGACGAAGCAAAAGCAAAAAAGATCAAATTAGTGCTCCCCGTCGATTGTATCGTCGCGGAAAAATTCGACAACGAATCACCGACGCACGTGGTGAATGTGAATGCGATACCTGCCGGAACTGTCGGCATGGATATCGGCCCGGCGACCGTTGCACTGTATTCCGGGGAGATCGCAAAAGCAAAAACCGTCGTCTGGAATGGCCCGATGGGAGTCTTCGAAATGTCCAATTTTGCCAAAGGAACCAATGCCGTTGCCCGCGCGTTGGCAGATGCGACGGCGCTTGGCGCTATAACAATCGTTGGTGGCGGAGATTCCGCGTCGGCGATTGCGAAAGCGGGATTGGAAAAGAATGTCTCTCATGTCTCGACCGGCGGGGGAGCCTCGCTCGAATTTTTGGAAGGGAAGATCCTTCCGGGCGTTGCAGCATTAAATGATAAATAAATTCATCTGTCAATACACCTCACCGGTCTTGCAGACCTGAGGGGTTTTTTCTATACTATACTATGGCCTATAATCGTTACGGTAATTACCAACGTCCCAGGTTTTTCGGAGGATTCTCATTCTTTCCTCCGGTGATCAAAGCCCTGCTTATTTCCAATGCAGCGGTGTTTTTCGGCTTCATGTTCTTCGGAAGTTTTCGCATCGATGATTTTTATTTCGACCGATTCTTTTTCGATGCATTCGCACTCTGGCCGCTCGGGTCGGGTTTTGCATTCTGGCAGTTGTTCTCGTACATGTTTATCCATGCCGGATTTACGCATATCCTCTTCAACATGCTGGCGTTATGGATGTTCGGCATGGAACTGGAGCATGTGATGGGTTCAAAAAAATTCCTGATCTTTTACCTGCTCTGCGGACTCGGCGGCGGTATTGCCAATTTAGTCATCGCACCGATGTTCACCTCCGTTGGGCCCACCGTCGGCGCATCGGGTGCCGTGTACGGCGTGTTGCTTGCATTCGGCATGCTCTTTCCGGAACGGCCCATCTACATCTATTTTCTTCTCCCGATCAAAGCCAAATATTTCGTCGTCATGTATATGGCCTTCGAGATTTTTTCTATCGGCAGCATGGACGGTGTTGCGCACTTTGCCCATCTCGGCGGTGCATTGGTCGGATTTTTATATCTTGTCGGCGACGGATATCGATTTGGCTCTTCGTTTTATTCTCCGCCGCGTGATCAGGAGAATATTTTCACTCGCATGACCGGTTTCGGTCAACAGCCGAAGAAGGATCCGTACAAAACCGATGTGAGCGATGCAACGATTTATAACATTTCCGATTATCAAAACGAACAGGTACATCAGCAGAAGCAAATCGACGACATACTGGATAAGATCAGCAAGAACGGATATCAAAGCCTGACCGACGAAGAGAAGAAGATCCTGTTCGAAGCAAGTAAAAAACTTAACTGATATACTCAGTATAACGATATCGGACAGGAAATAAATAATCTCATCGAATGACTCTGGGTCTCCGCGACTCAGCGTTTAAAAATACCAAATATTTATGGATACACTATTACCAGTCATACAACCGTCTCAACAATCCAACAGCCTTCCGTCGAATTATAAAGTCGGGATACGGCGGCATACGCGCCAGGTGAATATCGGCGGCATCAAAGTCGGCGGCGGCGCGCCGATTTCCGTGCAAACGATGACCAAGACCAAGACCGACGATATACCGGGAACGGTGAAGCAGATCATCGAAGCACACGATGCGGGATGCGATATCGTTCGCGTGACAGTGAACGACAAAGAGGCGGCCGAAGCAATGGCGGAGATCGTCCGTCAGTCCCCGCTGCCGATTGTTGCGGACATCCACTTCAATCATATTTTCGCATTGAAGGCGATCGAAGCCGGTGTGGCAAAAGTCCGCATCAATCCGGGCAACATCGGATCCAAAGACCGCATCCGTCAGGTACTGACGGCGGCAAAGGAGAAGGGCATTCCGATCAGGATCGGCGTCAATTCCGGTTCATTGGAAGAAGATATTCTCGAAAAATACGGGTATCCGACCGCGGAAGCTTTATTCGAATCCGCCATGCGCCACGTCGGTATCTGCGACGAATTTAATTTCCGCGACGTCATTATCTCCGTAAAATCCACCGATGTGCGTTTAATGATCGAGGCATACCGTCTTGTGGCGCAGCGAACGGATATACCGCTGCATCTTGGCGTCACCGAAGCGGGATTGACGCGCATCGGCACCATTAAATCCGCCATCGGTATCGGTACGCTTCTCGCGGAAGGGATCGGCGATACGATCCGCGTTTCGCTGACCGATGAACCGGTCAAAGAAGTGGAAGTCGGGAAGGAGATCCTCCGATCACTCGGTCTGGCAACACGCAATGTCGAACTGATCGCGTGTCCGACCTGCGGACGGCTGGAGATCGACCTTTTCGGAATCATGGCTGAATTGGAAAAACGGCTTGAAGGAGTGAAAAAACCGGTGAAGGTTGCTGTGCTTGGGTGCGTAGTGAACGGTCCCGGCGAAGCAAGTGACGCCGATATCGGCATCGCCGCCGGAAAGGGAGTCGGCATTCTTTATCGCAAAGGAGTAATGGTAAAGAAAGTGAAGGAGAGTGAGATCGTGGATGTCATCGTTGAAGAAGTCCGCAATTTCCAACCGGAAACATAGTATAGAAAAACAATCAACAAAGCCGGAGTTCGTTCCGGCTTTGTTGTTTTACGGAGGCGCGATGAAAAAGAGAGAGCGGACGGAATCCCGTATCGAAAAGATCTTCGTTAAGGCATACGATGTTGCTTCGTCCTATGATATGAAAATGGCCCGCGAAGTACTGGTGAAGAATTTCGGCGGTAAGATATTGAATACGAATCCGCTGCTGGCGCAGGTCGGATTTCATAAGATGATCGCCATGTCCGATTACGGATCCATTGTCTTTTTCAACCATGCACAGGCAGAGATCACCGAAGCGATGGATACTCTCCGGTACTGTGCGCAACGGCTCAACAGGAGAATGAGCGAAGACGATTTTATTCTCAATCTGACGACCGAACTGAAAATGCCCGACGGAACGGAAGAACTGTATATCAAGGAATTTAACCGGGATATCGCACTGGTGATTAGTGTCGTGCTCTGCCGGTCGGTGTCGCTGGAATATTACGAATCACTGGTATCGGATACATTCGCGCAGTTCGAAGAATCCGTGGCGTCATTGGCGGCGATAGGGAAGATGCAGAAGGATGAAAAGACGCTGACCAAACAGGTTGGTCTGGCGATCTCCGTGGAGCAGGAATTGGCATACAACTTGTCGGCATTCGACGAACCGGATATTGTGTGGGGCGGTTCTAAAAAAATCGATGCATTGTATTTACGCTTGAAGCGCGAATTCGATCTTGATGACCGCATCCGCGCCATTCAGCAAAAGGTCTCCATCATATCCCGGTCCAGCACTTTCGTCATCTCCCGGCTCGAAGCCAAACGCTCGCGGATGCTCGAATGGATCATTATCCTGCTCATTGCAGCGGAGATCGTCCTTGTTCTGCTTGGCAAGATGTGAAAATGAATCTCCCGGCATCGATGCGATACCGGGAGCCCGCTCTGCTCATTTTTTTGCCTCGAGGTCCATCCGCTTCTTGGCCATCGCATAAAACGTGATCAGGCCCAATCCGCCGGACAGAAAGATGATGCCGGCCGTCACCTGCTCTTCATACGATGCGAGAATATTGCTGACAAAGGCGCTGATCAGAATGCCTGCGCCGATGAATGCGGCGAGCATGCCGTATTTCAATGAAGAATAGGGATTTGACTTCATTGCCGAATTGGCATAAAGAAATTTCAGATCCTCGCTCACCAGACCCTTTTCGATGATGCTCATCCGCTCTTTGTGACGGGTATCGAAAAACTTCCATAATACTGCCGTAATCCCTCCGAATAAGAAAATAGGAATGATGATGTCCGCTGTCATAAATCCTCCGTGTTATTGTTTTTTGATGTTGTCTGTTCGTTTTCTTACTTTGACTGAGTATTTAACGCCAGGGTTTCAATGTCCGGGCCTCTTCCGCCACTCTGAAACCCGAATGGCTGTCTGCCGGTCTAATAGTGCAGAACATTCCATGGAATACATGCCGAATACCGATCATGACATCGTCCGCCGGATTTTAGCGGGGGAGCAGAAAGCGTATGCCGAGCTCGTCGACCGCCATAAAGACAGGGCGATGACGCTTGCCGTGCGCATGCTGAAGAACCGCAGCGACGCCGAGGAGTCATTGCAGGATTCATTTGTCCGTGCGTTTCGGGCGCTTCCGGCTTTTGAATGGAAATCGAGTTTTTCGACATGGTTCTATCGAATCGTTTTCAATGTTTGTTCATCCAGACTAAGCGGCAAAAAAAATGCAGCAACAATCTCGATCGATGACAACGATGAACAAAAAAGAATTGAAATTCCGTCAGACGACGAGGCCATCGATCTCCACTATGAAATCCGGGAATTTACCGGGATAGTCCGGCAGGAAATCGAAAAGATGGATGAAGCATATTCGGCGATACTGACATTGTTTTTGGTGCAGGAGATGAGTTATGAGGAGATCGTAACCGTCACAGGATTGCCGCTTGGCACCGTCAAGAACCGGTTATTTAGAGCGCGGACGCTTCTGCGTTCCGCTGTAATAAAACACTTTTCTGAGCACGAGTATTCGGAGAAAGTATGAACAACCCCACATATCAGGAACTCATCTCGTACGTCGACGGAATACTGGAACCGGAGCGCCGGCGGGAAATTGAATATCTCATTGCACAGTCGACATCATTGAAGAAAGAGATCGATATTCTGACAGCAATGCAGACTGTTGTCCGGCAGGACCGTGTTCCCGTCTCGCATCGGTTCACCGACAAAATCATGAATGATGTACTGCCGCAGGGTCGTGAAGCATTGTGGTATCGTTTGGTCAAGAATTCCTCAAACGTCTTTGCGTTGGTCATCGTCCTCTCCATGATCATATTCACTTTCATGGTGACATCGGCCGACACGCCGGCATCACAATCCGTATACACGCGGCAGCTGGAAGCATTCTCATCGTCGTACAATCATTTCGCTTTGGAGTTCACCGGCCGTCTGAAACAGATTCTGAAGCCAATCGGCAATGCGTCTGAAACATTCTCCGGAAAAATGGTGGCACTCGGAACATTAATCTTTTTCTTTTATGCCGTCATCGACACCGCTCTGGAGCGGAGGCTCCGTATAAGGAAATAATCATTCCGCAGTCACAATCTTGCACGCCCACACACTCTTTCGTATATTGAGTGCATCGCGAATCGGAAAGGCATGCACACACAATAATGACAAAGAAAGACACCCGCCGGAATACACCGGAAAAAAGTCCGCAGAAGGAGATCTCCGTATTCCCGTTCTTTCGTGTGCCATTACAGCACCGGTTTGCCGGCGCCGTCATTGCACTGACGTATGCTGTTGTGATGCTGTATATCGGTCTGACCTATCACATTATCGGCGATTATCACGTTGAAACGGATTTTTTCCAGGCATATGTTCCGACGGCAAAGGATATTCTACTAGGGATCTGGACCATCGAAGATTTCCGCGGTCCGGCATATCCCGCACTGCTGGCGCTGTTTGGCGGGGTTTTCAGAGACTTTTTTACCGCCGGTATAATCATCTCAGCACTCTCCGCTTCGTTCACACTCTTTTTTGTTTTTGAACTGGTGAAACGTCTTTTTCGTGTCGATGTCGCTTTTATTGTTGTGCTGCTGACGGGAGTGAATAAGACATTTGTGCAATATGCATACACCGCCGGTACGGATATGGTCTTCAACATGTTTGCCATTGCCACGTTGTTTTTTCTCTTGTATGACCGGCAGAAAAATTGGCCGAATATCGGTTTGACTGCGCTCTTTGCCGCCGCGGCATATCTCACACGATACAACGGCATCTTCGTCATTGCAGCAATACCGCTTATAGTGATCATCTTTAATATTTATTCGATCCCCCTACGACAGAGAATCGTGACCGCAGCGGTATTTATTGGATTGTTTATGGTGTTCATCATGCCGTGGGGGATCCATTCACTGATTGAGAAGGGCAATTTCTTCTATAATAAGAATTACCTCAATATTGCTTACGAGATGTTTGCCAAAGGAAGAATCGGATGGGATCAATATTGGAATGTTGAAGCAGCGAAGTATGGATCGTTGTCAGCAGTCATCGTTGCCGATCCGGGATTGTTCGTTTCCACTGTGGCAAGGAATTTCTACGATCATCTCATCAGTGATATGCAGTTGCTGGTTCAGTGGGGAATCGGCGTCGGATTTCTGGCCGGTCTCATCATGATGTTTAAACAACGTCCCGATCCACGGCAGGCTTCCTTTTATACGTTTGGCGCGCTGATGTTTTTGGTGTTGCTGCTGGTTTTCTACGGCGAACGTTTCTCCATGTTCCTTATTCCGGTCTATGCTACGCTTGCTGTCAGCACACTGACATGGGATCGGTGGCGCGGAATTCCACTATATAATGGATCAGTCATTGCGTTGGCGCTCATCGTCTGGGCCTTCGCTGTTTCGTACGAATTTAATAAACAGAACATCGATTCAGGTCCGAAAGAGATTAAAGTGATTGCGGATTGGTTCAATGCCAATGTTCGGGATACGGATGAAACCAGAACGATCGTCTGCCGCAAACCGCACATCGCATACTATATTAATAAGACGATGAAATATTTTCCGTATGTCAATACATGGGAAGACCTGGAAACGGAGACGAAAAAAATGAACGCTACGTATCTGTTCTATGGAATCTATGAAGCGAACATGCGTCCTCAGTTTCAACAATTACTGAATCCGAACACGGCGCCGGGGTGGCTCGAACCGATCGCCTATACAAACAATCCGCCCTCCGTATTATACCGGGTCATCGCAAAGGAGTAGCATTGTGCCGCAAACCATCAACATACTTTTCATCGGCGATATCATCGGTAAACCGGGTCTCGATCTCGTCACTAACCTGTTAAAAGGTCTGCTGGAAAAGTACAAGATCGATTTCTGTATTGCGAACGGCGAAAACGTCGCGGACGGCAAGGGGATTGAGGAGACGCAGGTAAAGCAGCTCTTCGACCTCGGCGTGCATGTCATCACCGGGGGAAACCATACTTTCGACCGTTGGGACATGAAAAAAGTCTATACGTCGTTCCGTCATCTCCTCCGGCCGCTGAACTTCCCGCACGGCACCGCCGGCATCGGATACACAGTCTATGAATTGAAAAACGGCGTAAAGGCGGGAGTGATCAATCTTCAGGGTCGGACCTACATGCAGCCGATCGACGATCCGTTTCGCACCATCGACTGGGCGCTCGGCAAGGTCAATGAGCAGACAAAAATATCGTTCATCGATTTCCACGCCGAAGCAACCGCCGAAAAGATGGCGCTTGCATGGTATGTCGACGGCCGTGCCAGCGTTGTCGTCGGTACCCATACACACACGCCGACTGCCGATGCGAGAATTCTCCCCCGATCAACGGGATTCATCACCGACGTCGGTATGACCGGGCCCTACGACTCGGTGCTGGGAATGAAAAAAGATCTTGCGATCAAACGATTTCTGACGCAAACGCCGCATAAGTACGAAACGGCGGACAACGATGTCCGCTTATGCGGTGTCGTTGCAGAAGTAGAAGTTGAAACCGGAAAATGCGTCGCATTTCAACAATTAATATTTCCATCGTTCTAATACCGCTGTTTATTGTGGCATGAGACACCTATGATCATCGACGGCAAAAAAATATCTCAAGAAATTAAATCCGAAGTACGCACTGCTGTCCAAAAAATGAAAGCAGAAGGGAAGCAGGTACCCGGCCTCGCTTTTATCCTGGTCGGGGAAAATCCCGCGTCGCAGTCTTATGTGAAGAGCAAAGGGAAAGCATGCGAAGAAACCGGATTCTATTCGGTGACCGAACGGGTTCCGGAAACGATCAGCGAGGCGGAATTGCTGGCGATGGTGGATCGTTTCAATAAGGATCCGAAAATACACGGACTGTTGGTTCAACTTCCCCTCCCGAAACACATCAATGAACAAAAAGTGATCGAAGCGATCTCGCCGGCGAAGGATGTCGACGGATTTCATCCTCAGAATGTGGGGAAAATGATGATCGGCATCGACACGTTTTTTTCCTGCACGCCGTACGGTATCATCGAATTATTGAAGCGATACAATATCAATCCCTCGGGCAAGCATGTGGTCGTGGTCGGCCGGAGCAATATCGTCGGTAAACCGATTGCGAATATGCTCCTGCAGAAAAAGGAATGGGCGAATGCGATCGTGACCGTTGCGCATACTGCCGCAAAGGATATATCCGTATATACCCGTCAGGCAGACATCCTGATCGCCGCCATCGGCAAGGCGAATGCGATCACGAAAGACATGGTTAAACCCGGCGCGGTGGTCATCGATGTGGGGATCAACCGCATTGAGGATGCGACGGCAAAGAACGGTACGCGGCTTGTCGGCGATGTTGATTTTGAAAATGTAAAAGAGATTGCGTCTGCGATTACTCCTGTTCCCGGCGGTGTCGGACTGATGACGATAGCGATGCTATTGGTAAATACATTGAAAGCGGCGGGTGGATTGATCCATACACCGGAATCTTATCGTGACTGATCGGATGCGATTGAAACAGGAGAAAATGATCGTTCTGTCTTGAATCGATACATATCACACAATTGTCACCCTGCGGGGAAATTATATATAGATATTTTGAAAAATCCTTTCTATGTTAACCGGTAGCTGAGTTTGAGATGTTGCCGGAATATTGGAGGCTTCCGCCGGGAACTGCAATACTTCAATGATGTTTTCCTGACTTCGTTTTCCTGTCCATCCGACTCCTCACGACCCGTAACCATTATAGGTGCCCCATGAAATCCCTCTTCACCTGTTGTGCCATGTTGTGCTTGTTTTCCGTCGCTTCTTCATTCACCGTGAGTGACTCGCTCGTTTCAGCAGGATGGAATTACTGGAACCGCAACGAACTTTTAAAAGCGGAGCAATCATTTTTGCAAGTGATGCAAGACGATCCCCGCAATCTCCGCGCAGCGATCGCGCTCTCGTATCTCTACACCGTTCAGGAGAAGAAGGATAAAGCGTGGAAGTGGTATTCCGATGCAGTGCGAAACGCACCGACGCCCTACCCGTATCTCTTTGCGGCCTGGGTCACCACGAAATTCCGGAATCCAACGACAACAACGGAGCCCGACGTGCTCGCAGTGCTGCTCGATCTTGCCGACGATGAGAATGCCGTCGGCAAACTTCAGGCGAGTGCATTCAGTTCGCTCGGCGATTACTATGAAAAAAAGAACAGACCGGAAGAATCCAAAAAATATTATGACCGGATGCAGTCCGTTGACCGGTGGAAATTAATCGGCCCGTTTGAAAATATCTCGGCGTCCGGTTTTGACAATATCTTTCCGCCGGAGACGTCCTATGTCTCAACAACGTTGTATGCCGGAAAGAACGATATTCCCGCCCAATGGTTCGATCTGCCCGCCATTCGCAATGATCGGTGGATCGACTTTACACGATATTTCGGGTACTCGGAAGCGGTTTACTATGCAAATACTTTCATCTACTCCAGAAATGAACAGCCGGTCCAGGTCCGTGTGGGCACATCCGGATCCCTGAAAGTATTTCTCAATGATGATCCGGTTATGGAAGTTCGTGAAGAAAATAACAACGATCTCGACACGTATAGTGCCGAAACAATTCTTCAAAAAGGATGGAACCGGGTCCTGATAAAATGCGGATTCTCCGAAATCGATAACTGTAACTTTATGCTTCGGCTGACCGACCGGCAGGGTGTGCCGCTCGACGACGTGGTCATCAGTACCGACGCGCAGCAATACCGCAAACATCCGTCGCCGCCGGTGAGCGTGATAGAAAATTTTGCCGAACGATACTTCAAGGAACAAATCAGTCTTCATCCGCAGTACATTGAAAACTATCTTTTGCTGTCCGATACATATCTCCGGAACGACAAGGCGGCGGAGGCCGAAGAAGTGGTGATGCAAATGATGAAATTGATTCCGGATGCATCTATCGGTTACGTTCAGCTGATTGAAGTGTTTTCCCGGGGTGAAAAGGAGAGTGAGTTGGGCGATCTCTTTGAGCAAATCTGGAGATGCGATCATTCGCTGCCGGGGAGCATTACCTATCAGTATGGTCAGTCTGCCGGAAACGAAGACTTTGACGAAGCCGAACGTCATTTGCGGTCGCTGGAGCGAATTCTTCCCGGGAGCAAAGAATATTATAGTTTATTGATTGATTTCTATTCGAAGAAAAAGCAGGTAGATAAACTCATCGTTGCGGCAAATGAAGCATATGAAAAATTCCCCGGCGAATGGCAATTTGCACAATTACGGGCCAATATCGTACTGCAGACGGAACGGAATTATGCACCGGTCATCGATGTGATTGACCGGTATCTCCGTTTGGACTATTCCACGGAAGCGGTTTATGCGAAAGCAAATATCTATCTCAGGTCAAACGATGTCCAGAAATTCGAAAGCACGTTTAATACGCTCTTCGCTCTTATGCCGCCGGCGCCCGGTTATTATCTGCAATTGGCGGACGTCTATGTACAGCTTCAGCAGTACGAGAAAGCAGAAGACGCGGCACGTAAGGCGCTGGCAATTGCACCGGGAAATCCAAATTGTCTTGAAAAAGTGGCGAACATCCTGAGAATGATGGATCGGAAAGAGGAAGCGAAGGTCATGTACCGGAAAGCATTGGAATACCAACCGACACGGTACGATTCACGGGAAAGTCTTCGTGAACTGGAATCACAGCCGTTTATTTTTACGAACTTTACCGCGGCAGATACGCGTCAGATTGCAGAAACGTCGCCGAACCAGGAACGGTATCCCGATGATGCAGCAGTCATCCTGCTGGATGACACGAAAAGAGTCGTCTATCCCGAGGGTGCGTCGGAATATTCCCGGGAGGTCATGATAAAGGTATTCAACGGCCGCGGTGTGGATTATTTCAAGGAGTATTCTGTCGGATACAACGGATATACGGAGAAATTGATAATCGAGAAAGCGGTGGTCGTTAAACGGGACGGGATGGAAACGAAAGCGGATGTTGATGACAATACGATAGTGTTTAAGTCGTTGGAAGAGAATGATATCATTCATCTTAAGTGGCGTGTCAAGAATTATTACAGCGGCAAACTGTCGCGTCATTTCTGGGACGATGTTCAGTTCAACGGATATCTCCCGTACTCACGGGTTCGGTATTCACTTCTCGTTCCGCACGGACGTCAGTTTTCCCACCGAATGCAGCATTCGAATCTGATGCCGGTAATCGATACGGTGGCCGACGGCATCCGCTACACCTGGTCTGCGACGGATGTTCCCTCCATTGATTATGAATATGATATGCCGGAAACGGCGGATATCGGCGCTATTCTTCACATCTCCAGCATTCCGTCGTGGGAGTATATCGTTCAATGGTATCTCGATCTCGCCAGGGAAAAGACCCGTTCATCGTACGAAATACGCGAATTGGTGAAAAATCTGCTTCGGGGAAAAGAAGGAGCGGACGATGAAGAAAAAATTCGGTTGGTGTATGATTTTATTACCGAAAAAATTCGGTACAGCAACGTGTCGTTCCGACAGTCCGCGTACATTCCGCAGTCGGCACGGAATGTTTTGGTGCATAAACTCGGAGACTGCAAGGATGTTGCGACGCTATGCATTGCCATGCTGAAGGAATGCGGAATCTTCGCGTATCACGTGCTGGTGAATACGCGTGACGAAGGTTTTAATGCACAGATTCTTCCCTCTATTTCATTCAATCATTGCATCGTCGGCGTGGAAACGAAGCAGGGTGTAAAATATTTTGACCTGACGTCCGATAACTATCCGGCGGGTTCTCTGCCGAGAGCGGATCAATACGCATCGGCATTATTGATCAAACCGGGTGAGAATAATACGTTCACGCTGGACCAGTCGTGGTTTATGCCGCGGAACGTTATCCGGACTCAACACGTCACGGTCAATAAAGATCTCAGCCTCGATTTTAGCAGGACAGTGAAGCGCACCGGCAGCTCGGCCGGTTCATTCCGTTCAACGTACCGACATAAAGGGAAAAAGGAGCGCGATAAAGATCTGATCGAAACACTGACGAGAGATTTTGCATCGGTCAAACTCCATTCTTTCGAATTGGAAAATCTTGACGGGCCGGAACCGACGATCACCGGCACCTATTCGTTCTCCGTGCCGCGCTGTGCAACGCAGGCGGGGGGAATGATCATTATCAAGAGCCTCTGGACAGACAAAGTATCGTCGATGGAAGCGCTCTCGTATGATCAACGGAATTATCCGGTCCATTTTTATCCCGGTGTGGATACGGTAAAGGAAACGATGTCCCTCACATACAACCCGAAATTAAAACCGGTGGATCTCACGCCGTCAACGGTCATTGCGTCAAAGTTCGGGACGTATTCCGTTTCGTATACGGTAAAGAAAGGATCGATTGTCGGTGTTCGTCAGCTCGTATATCGAAAGGAAATTATTCCTGCGGAAGAATATGATGAATTCAAAAAGTTTTATAATGACGTGCTGAAAGAAGATGAGCGGAATATTGTGTTGAAATGATTGATAGAACGATGATTGTTGCTTCGCTAACGAGGGAATATTCCTCAATCACACGGGCAGTAGATCTTCGGTGAGCAGCAAAGCAGTTGTCACTCGGTCCGGAGTGCATGACGATGTCCATTAACGATACGCCGGACGATGAAATCTTGAACTATGGAAAAAATGGATAACTAAAGTAAATATATTTTTATTGCGCAGGAAACAAAAAAAGCGGATACAATATGTGTTGTATCCGCTTTATCATTTTTTATACAGTTATAACGCTGTTATTACTATTGAATGGATGGAAAAAACCACTCTTTCACAATCGGTATTACGCCGATACGGTATTTGTTTCTTCGACAAGTTTAACAAATTTTTGGAATATGTCCCAGATTGCCTCCGGCGGTACCGGCTGTCTGTTACCGCTATTGTTAATTTCTCCACGAATGGAGGTATTATTCACCGTAAAATAGGCAGTCGTAAGATTGCCTGCAATAATGTATGTTGAGTTGTCCATGGTGTTCCCTTTCACTACCATCAGTCTACACTTAATATCAGTGATATCCTAATCTGGAATCCGATCGGGTTTCACCGCTCGTAATATCCGGTGATTATCGCCGTAGAAATCGTCTTTCCGAACAATGCCTTGTCGAATTGCGACAGTATGGTTTTCCCACCCTAAAAAGCGGATGATGCAACGTCTATGGAACCACCGGATTGAAACAATGACTGAACGTGTGGTATTTACGGATGAAATAATGCGGCATTGATCCCCCCGAATAACATGGGAGAATTACTTTCGTTATTCCAACGGGAATCCTGTCCTATACTTACTCCTGCGGTAAAGACGATGCCGTTCCAGTTTTTTTTCAGCGCCACGTATTCCCCAAATCCTTTTTTTTCCGAGCTGTTCATATATACGGCACGCACCCCCAATTCAACGACGTTCATCAGGGGAATATCGGCGCCGCCGCTTGCGACGGTAGCATCGTCCAGTCGGAATTCGGCGTACGGATGACCGTAGAATACCGTCGGTCCGAGAATATCCCACGATCCGCCGATCAAAAATCGATTGACGATGTTCAACGAATTTCCCGCCATGGATGAAATATTTCCGCGGAAAAAGACCGGCCCGAGTTTTTTTCCCGCACCCACCGATGCATCTGCCCGCCACCATGTAGAAGTGCCGGTGAATAATTGAAACCGGACCGACCATCGAAGTCCGTCTTGTCGCGAGCGGAGGGGCTCATCCGATACAAAATTCCTGTAATGTTGACAGAATTCAATTCCGAAAAATGGGTTTTTCCAAAAATCTGTCACATGTTTATCGTTAAGACCGGTCACCCGTTCGTATAATCCTATCGCGGTGATGTCCGCACTCCAGTGTGCATCCTGTAAATACGTCAATCCTCCCCGCACTTCGATCGTTGCATTTTCATATTCCAGAGTATTATTTGCTTTTCCATTCCGATAGATTGTGTTGCTGCTATGAGAATTCAGCGGAGTCAGTTCGGCCGAGAATTTTAAATACTTTGCAGTATTAATCGCCGCCGAACGCCCGGCGTGAAGTGTCCAGCCGAAGATTCCGTAGGTTATTGAACTCCCATCTTCTGAGGGGAGCAGCACGAGAACGACAGGAGCAACGAGGGGTGATGATTCATAATTAACACTGGAGATCCATATCGGAGTTTGGGCATTCACAAACGTCGCGGAACGGCAACAGAGCAGGATGAACAATATGCGTTGATAGCATTTAAACCTCATACCGGTCCAATTCTGCCGCGATTCTTTTCCCTTGATATCGAGCAAGTGTCATGATCGATACCATCGGGTTTGCTCCGCATGAAGCAGGGAAAGAGGAAGAATCGCAGACAAGAAGATTATTGATATGATGCGATTCGCACCGCGAATTGATCATCGACTGTTTTGGATCGTCTCCCATTTTTATAGTCGCCTGGCAATGTGCTGATGTGATAGTCGTCTGGTGCGGTAAAAACTGGAGATCGGTACAGTGCGACGCATCGGCCGGTTTTTTAAAACGGGGATACGGCAAATGACCGATCGGCTCCTCGGATGGAAGGATAACTTCCCGCGCACCGGCCGCAAACATGATCTCCACCCCTTTTTGTGCGGCGATCCGGAGACGCCGCTTGTCATCACTGCCGAGACGATAATGAATGTTCGATCTGCCTCCAGCGGCATCCCACTCGACCCGATTTCTGCGGTCTACCGTATCGATTAGCATCACGCCAAATCCGGCCAGTTGACGAAACTTCAGCATCAACTCGAAGTGTTCATTTGCGATGTACGGAAGAACGACGGATCCGTACACAGGATGTCCGAAAAGACATTCGAAATAGAACCCGTCACTCTCAAAAAAATGATCGCTATAAATGGATCCCGATATTCCGCGGTAATTTGTCAGCGTTTGATCCATAATCCCTCCGATCGGTAAACTCGGATGGATTACCAGCCCTGTTCCTAATATTTTGTGGGGATCGGGATGTTTGGAGCGCATCAAGAGCGACGGCGTTTCAATAGAACCGCATGCAATGATGACTATCGTCGCTGAAACATGCACACCGCCGGGAGGAAGACTGTTCGGCAGCGACCCTTTCTGCGTCGGGCGGACAGTTCCGTAGGCCCCAACCGCGAATCTTTTATTACCGCGTGTACTGAATTCTATGTTGTCGATGTCGCAATGGTGGATCAATTGAACACCCCGGAGAAGTGCATCCTGGATGTAGGTCACCATTGTCCCTTGTTTGCTGTCGTACGCGCACCCTTCGGCGCAGAATCCGCACCCGATGCAATCGCGCATGTTCAACTGGAATTTCTTAGTCGAAATTCCAAGTGCGCTGCACCCTCGTTCCAGTGCGCGGTTATTGTCGTTGATCTCCTTATTGTCGGGAGAATGGATACTGATCCTTTTATGAATGTCCCGTGTGCAATTCGGAACATTCAACCCATGAACACCGTAGTCGTTCGCTGTCTCGTCGAACGAAAATCCTTGCAGCCCGTATGTACGTTTCCATTCATCCCAGACGCTTTTTACCGGATCAAAACAGAGCGCAATATTGACCGTTGTGCCTCCGCCCACACATTCGCCGCCGCGGACCGGGATAGCACCGTCGAAGGTAGAACGGGTACCACGTTCAGCATACAACACGTTCATCTCCCACTCACGTTGATTAAAAAAATCTTTCGGGAAATAGCCTCCTTTTTCAATGAGGACGATCTTTTTGTCGGTCAATTCGCTCAGCGTGGCGGCCAAAACGCCCCCTGCTGCACCCGAACCGATAATCAGTATGTCGGAATGAATCGTTTGCATTCGTTTTAGTATCTCGATAGGAGAGGTCCTTCGTATTCGATGACCTTCCATAAGTCATCGGTCGAATACGCAGTGATCATAACGATCGATTTCAATGAACGGTAAAACTGCCGTTTTATACGGAAACCGCTTTGCCCCCAGAGCCGCAAATATTCCCGCTGTTGTCGAAGGTCCAGTTCGGTGTACTGATGCGCTGACGGGGTGAATGACGATACAAAACTTTCGTACAATTTTTTATCATGATCCCTTTTGGCTGCAATCATAGATTCAACGGTCGCTTCATTCTCGCCTGCATTGTCGTTTCGTTCTTCATTTTCTACGGGAGAAAAAATCTGGGGGAAAAGTTCTGTCGCGTCAAAGAATATCAGGCTTTTTTGTAGCGGTAGGAACTGTACATTGTCGTCGACAGGAAAATAGGAAAGTAGCCGTGCTTCGATTGTTTCCGAACTGATCGGCGGGAATTGTGGATGCCCGAACGGAAGGATTGCACGGATCAATTTATTCAGGATCGGATGATATGCATCGGGATGGGGATCGGTGAGCATTGCATCGACAAACCGGGTTTCAGATAAGAAACCCCTGCATCCCGAAAGCGAAATCCCAAGGAGCGCACCCGCTTGCAGGAATGATCGCCGAGAGACTGCAATAGTTTCGATGGAGATGCCGGCAAGCGGGACGTACATCGATTTTTCCCATTGTGAGAGATTCTAATGATCGTATGAAAGATTTCAATGAATGTCAACTCTACGAGAAGTCATACATGTCTGAAATGTCCTTATTTAGTATTTATCGGTGTCGCCGCTGGATACAAATACTGCTTGATATCCGACGGTGAATGGTAAAAATAAACAAGGGGGACTCGTATTATTGCAAAAGATAAATTTTCTGAAGTCGATGAAATCTGCAATAAAGTGTAAATCAATCCGGATAAGGATCTTGCCGTTTCAATATATTCTCGTGCCAGGGTACTAACGTTGGTAAAAACCCGTTATCGTTGCAGACTCGACAGCTTTTCCGAACAACGCCTTGTCAAATTGCGACAGTGTTGTCTTCTCCGGCAGATCGATTTTCTCGACGTTCAAGGCGTACAAGGTCACAACATACGGATGTGCCCCCGATCCGATCGGCGGTTCGGGCCCTCCGTACCCCACGGTACCGTACGTATTCAACAACTCTTGTGATCCTTTCGGCATTTCATGTCCGGATGCTCCTTCGGCGATTCCAATAGCATCATGCGGAATGTTGATAACGAACCAGTGCACCCAGTATTTGGCGACGGGATGAGGATCGACAATGGAGAGTGCAAATGATTTTGTCCCGGGAGGGACCTGAGTCCAGGAAAACGGCAGCGAAATGTTCTTTCCGCCGGTAACGCCGTGATAGGTGTATTGCGTGGGAATGGACTGGTCTTCCTGAAACGCAGATGATGTAATTTTCATAACTGCCTCCAAGAATGGGTTCTTAAAAGAAACTAGTGCGGAGATATAACGGTAAAATTCATGATCAACAAATCACAAAATCATTAAATCATAAAATCATAAAATGTTACTGTTCTTTGCCCTTCCAAAACTTTCCTGCAATCGACAATTGCCTTAGAAGCGGTGCAACTCTGTATCGCTCTTCATGGTGATGATGGTACAGTGCATCCAATACCGCAACAATATATTTAAATCCTATTCTTTCACCCCACTCGATCGGTCCGTGCGGATAGTTCGTTCCGAGTTTCATTGCCGTGTCGACATCTTTCGGATTCGCAACGTCGTTCTGTACGGTGAAGAGCGCTTCATTGATGATTTGGCAGAGTATGCGGGGCATGACCATGCCGACAGCATCTTCGACGATTGCCCGTTCCTTTTTTACAGTCGTCAAAAATGCAGTAACTGCCTCGGCAATCTGCTGAGATGTATGGAGCGAAGGGGAGAGTTCGGTAAGTTTATTTTCCGTCAGTGTCGGGAATGCAGCGATGCCGATCAGCCGGGATTTGTGCGTCACGAATTGCGATTGTGCCAGTACGGTTTCTGCAATAGCATTGGTCACGATGGGAATATCCGTCGGTAACGATTCGTCCAGCGCAATTATATTCCATTTTTTTTCATCGGAAAATACGAGGGTCAATTCGAATGCGATCGAAATTTTTTTTGCCGAAGTCTTCAGCGATGAAAGATTCTTGACCTCAAGCACAGAAATGCCGCGACTCTGCAGAAGTGCTGAATATTCTATTACCAACTGGTCATCTCCCAGCAGACAAGCTGTCTGCCGTGTATCTGCGGCAGGCTTCTTTTTTGCCGGGAGTGCGTGAGAGGGGCGTGACGGTTGTTTTTTCGTAATGGATTTCTTTACGGTCATAATTCTTCGTAGTTATAAAAACCTTTTTTTGTTTTCTTGCCGAACATTCCGGCCTCGACCATCTGTTTCTGGATCGGACTCGGTCGGAAGCGGGGATCGTGGTACATTTGGTTGTACACGGATTCTGTCACGGCAAAATTCACATCGTTTCCTATCAGGTCCATCAATTCAAATGGACCCATCTTGAATCCGCCGCTGAGTTTAACGATACGGTCGATCTCCTGGAATGATGCGACGCCATCTTCCATCAATTTTAATGCTTCACCGTAGAACGGTCGGGCGACGCGGTTGACGACAAAGCCGGGAGTATCTTTTGTCGGGATGCTCTTTTTACCGATTTGATGTGCAATCTCCATCGCTCGTTTCATCGTCTCATCCGAAGTCCGCGCTCCTCGAACGACTTCCACCAATTTCATCAAATGTACCGGATTGAAGAAGTGCATGCCGACGACCCGTTCGGGCTTTTTGGTGACCGAGGCGATAGAGGTGACGGAAAGCGATGAAGTGTTGGTCGCAAGGATCGTCGTATGATGGGCGATCTGGTCCAGTTTTTTGAACAGATCCCGTTTAACACGCAGATCTTCCAGCACCGCTTCAATGATGATGTCGCACGTATCGAGATCGTTGATGTTTGTTCTCTTCCTGATCCGCGTCATCGCCTGCTTCATGTCGTCGTCGGAGATCTTGTTTTTATCCACGCTCCGTTTCATCTCGAAATTGATCTTCTCGATCCCGCGGCGGATCACCTCTTCGTTGATATCGTATAATGAAACGGAACATTTTTGCAGCGCGGCGATGTGTGCGATACCCGCACCCATGGTTCCTGCGCCGACGATTCCTATTGATAATGCCATTGATTCGATCTGCCGATAGTTGGTGAAAGGTAAATTACGAAGGGAAATTACGGAATCATTAGGGGAAAAACAAAATATAACCGGTCCTTAAGCGCAACTGTTTCACGAAATGTTCTGTCGTTGCCAATTGAACGACCAGATTATCGTTTAATGGTTAACGTTATGCTGTTGAAGGATGACTCGCCAAACCAGTAATGCTCGTTTGCAAAGGAACCGGATGAATATTGCACTTCGACGTGTTTCAGGAGTAAACCAATTATACCGGTGCGTGCAGATTCAAGGTGTGACAAAAACGAAAACAATCCGTCAGTCCGTATCGTAAATCCACTTGTCGTGCACACCTCTAATGGGTTGTACTGAAATGAACCTTGTTGTATCGTATAAGTGCCAAGAACGGAAAGTGCAAATCCTTTGCGGGATACAATTCCATCGTACGAAGTTCCTGCGATCATGCTTTTATAAATGTTTGTTTTTCCCAGTGGATTGCTCAAGTAATAATAACTCCCGTCGTTCCTTTTCTTGAATAATGCCGCTTCGCTTTCACGTGCAATCGCAATGTGGAAAAGTTCAATGGTGCTGGCCGGAGCAATGGTGTATGTCAGACCGATATCCGCACACCAGGTCAAACGTCCGGCGCGCGGGAGGGGATCTGCTTGCGACAGATCGGCATACGATACTTCCGGTCCGTAATTGTTTAATGCATATGCGAGAGATAAATTCATTAATGGTGATATCGTCGTATTTCCGATATGTTTGAAGAGGTAGGAGTGAACAGGGACTTTCATCCCGATGCCGAAATCAATCGCCGTCGGACGGGCTGTATAGTACATCCCGCCGCCAGGGACGGAGAAGCCCGGCAGCTCAGAAAGTATTTTTTTAATTGTTATTCCGGTTGTCAGGAGTATGCCGTATTCAATCGCTCCTCCGATGGTGAGATTATCGGAAGATTCGTTCGGATAAAAAGTCTTACTGCTATTAAGATCTGAGCCGTCCATGAGGGTTATTTCACCGTACTCCAGTGTGATGCGTGAGTAGCCTGCGGCAAGTGAAATGGTGAGATCGTCATCCTGATACAGAATCGGAATTCCGGCAAAAATGGCAGAGGCTTCGTACGTCATGAAGTTCTTCAACCCAAAGAACGGGTGAGCAGGTATTTTCGTGAAAATTTCCGCCCCGCCGAAATTTGATGAGCTTAACAAACCGATGTGTGCCGGTTGAAAGATCATGGATGTGGGTGTAAATGAGATCATCGGTATGCCCCCGGATCCGATCGATCCGGATGACGGTACAATCGTCAGGAATGGAACACCGGCAGACGCTGGATACTGTGAAAAAACAGGGATGAAAAATAAAGATATAAGAATGAAAATGGAAAATATTCTCATCGGTGTACTCTAATGTGCGAAGGGATGTGAATACGTTTTATCAACGGCAATATACTTCTTCGTGAAATGGGGCCATGGTGAATTGATTGTCCGATAGCGCGTATGTAATGATAGGTGGGCGAGATTCAAAAAAAAGAACCTCCGATGCATGCCTGTATCGGAGGTTCTTGATGATATCAGTACAAAAACATCGGCTTTCCGATCACATTAAAGACGCGCGGACGGTAGTGCTCCACATCATATAATTCCTGCACATCCACGCGTTTTGTTCCGTCGAGAATCGATTTCAGCGGAACGGTGGTGTATTTTCCGTCGCGTAATGCGACCATCCGTCCGGTGTGTTTCTTCAGGACGAGATCCGTGGCAAGATTCGCGTAACACATCGCTACCATCCGGTCCAATGCATCGGGTTCGCCGCTGCGCATCAGATACGCTACCTGCTGATTGATGATGTGCGCTCCGGTGATTTTCTGAATCGCTTCGCCGGTGATCTGGCCGATGCCGCCGAGTTTTTTATGCCCGTACGCATCCGCCTGTCCATACTCTATCACTTTCCCCCCGACCATCTGCGCACCTTCGGAGATCGTCATGATTGCATAACCGCTCGGATTGTTCTTTTTGTCTTCCATGAGAAGCGCGGCAAGTTTTTCGGGATCGAAGTGCACTTCGGAAATAATCGCACGGTCGACACCGGCAAGGTACGCGGAGATGAGCGACGTTTCGCCTGAATTCCGTCCGAAAAGTTCGATAACGGCGATCCGTTCGTGCGAACCGGCCGACGTGCGCAGATTTTTGATGAATTCAACGCTGCGGGTGACGGCAGTGGAGAATCCGATACAGTAATCGGTACCATAGACGTCGTTGTCCATTGTCTTCGGAATGGATACGACCGGAAATTTCTCCTCGTTCAGTCGTACGGCATAACTTTGCGTGTCATCGCCGCCAATGGTGATCATGACGTCGATTTTGAGATGTTCCAGCACTCGTAGGACATGCGGCGTAAAGTCGCTGACAGGATCGTCCTTCATTGGCGGACGTTTCGGGTCCTGCAAAAATATGGGGATGTCGGACCATTTCACCTTCTGCGGATTGGTGCGGGAGGTATGAAGAAATGTTCCGCCGGTCCGGTCGACCGTCCGTGTATTTTGTTTTGTCAACGGTGTGACCCAGTTCTTTTGATCTTCAACGTCGTCGATGTTGAAGTTCAACAAACCGCCCCAGCCGCGGCGGATGCCGTACACTTCCGCACCGGCATCGGTGGCATGGTGCACTACCTCTTTGATACAGGGATTAAGTCCGGGAACGTCGCCGCCGCCGGTGAGAATGCCAATACGCATCGTGGATCCTTTCTACATTAAAAGAGTTCTTTGTCTTTTTCTTCGTTTGAGTGACATCAAACATCTTGATAATACAAAATTTATACCAACAGAAATATACAATTTACTGTATATTTTCGGTCTTCACTTTTTCAACACCGCAAATCGAGGTCTGGTTTTTACTATTTTTGAAGATTATTTCTTTCCGCAGGCGAATATCGTAATGTTCAACGGTGTTGATTGAATCTGCACTTCCTTGAACGATGAACGGATGTTCTGTTCAACTTCCTGCATCGACATGGATCCGGTCGTATGATCGTTATGATAGATGATTTGATGCACTTTCTGCATCTGGTCGAATCCCGTCTGATTAAAATCACCGACGATCAATCTTCCTTCAGGATGGAGTGCTCTGATCATTTCCTGAAGACAGTGCATCGGTGAAGCGACCTCGTGGATCGTATTCATGCAGACGATCGTCTGTATGCTGTTCGTCCGAAACGGGAGGTGTTCCATGTCCATCTGAATAAAAGAGAGCCGGTCAGTATGCTGTCGGGGGAGACGTTTCTGCGTTTTCGGAAGATCTATTAATGAAATATCGCCGGAAACAATAACCGGAAACATGAATGACAGTACCGCACACATCCTTCCCGTTCCGGTCGCCAGTTCTATTACCGGATCGTTTGAAACGGGTATCAGTCCGGCAATTGTGGCGTATTCACCGACCAGGTCGTATCCCCAGGATTGCAGCAACCGGTCACTGTCCGAGAGAGGAATAGACGAGAGAGAAACGTTGGTATCCATGAAGGAAGAGATTAATCGAAATACCTGAAACCACTAAACTCACAAATCCTTAAATCATAAAATTATCATTCATCATTCATCATTCTTCTCACTCCATTATTATCTACCCTTTCCCCTGAAATGTCGGCGTCCGCTTCTCAATAAAAGCGCTCACTCCTTCGCGGTGGTCGGCAGTGTGCGATGCAACTTCCTGCATCATTGCTTCATAGGCGAGCAGTTCGTCCAGCGTCATGTCGTACGATTTGTTCAATGTCCGTTTAATGATGCCGATTGCCTTTGTCGCCCCGGCGGCAAGTTTTTCGGCAAGTGCGTACGTTTCCTGTTCAAGATCGGCATGCGGAACTACTTTGTTGACAAGACCAATTCGTTCCGCTTCTGTTGCGTCGATATCTTTTCCGGTTGCGGCATATTCAAACGCTTTTGCCGTGCCTACCAGCCGGGGCAAAAACCAGTGGCTGCCGGAATCGGCGACCAGCCCTATCCGCACGAATGCCTGTATCAATTTTGCTTTGTCGGACATAATGCGAATATCGGATGCAAGCGCGAAACTAAATCCCGCCCCTGCCGCCACGCCGTTGATCATGGCGATAATCGGCTTTTCGATCGATCGCATTGCACGGATAACCGGATTATACTCCTGTTCGAGCATCTCCTTCATCGATTTCTTCGCTTCCTGATATTCCTTCAGGTCCTGTCCGGAACAGAATGCTTTCTCGCCTGCGCCGCGCAGTACGATGCAACGAACGGAGGGATCCTTCTCCGCCTGTTTCAGCGCATCCAGCAGCTCTTTTTTCATTTCTCCGTTTACCGCATTGAAACTCTCGGGACGATTGAGTGTGATCGTGCCAATGTTCTTGGTTTGTGTATACAGAATCGTCGAAAAATTCATGCGGCATTCCGGAATAAGTATTCATGAAAGTGATGATGACAATTAGGGTCGGACATTGATTCCCGCCATCCATTGAAAATGTGTATCGTTATTGACCGCATAGGGAACTCCCGCAATATAGATATCGATCAGGTCTGCGGGATGGAGTGTAAGACCGAAAAGGACGGCCATCGTGTTCGTAATGCTATTCAGTGAAGGATACGTATTCATTAAACGCCTGTCCTCAACGAGGGTCTGCAATGTATCGTTTCTGTAGGATTCGATCCGATGATAGTGGGTGATCGATTGTTGATTTTGTTCGACGGAAATGAATCGTCGATTGACGCCGAACTGCAGGTCCATCATCGCACTCAACGGCAATGTAAGCATCAAAGGTATTTGTGTTTCCGTACGGATCTCGTCATAATCCAAAAATAGATCCTTGCTCTGTCTCGTGCGGGTAATAATGAACGGTTGCTGACTGTTTTCCGTACCGGTCGAACTAGTTTCGAGGATTCCTTCACGAGTATTTCTGTTGATCGTCTGGGCTGTCAATACGACTCCGATGGAGAGCCGAACGTTTTTCTCTGTCTTCAGCATATAGGCAAACGATCCTCTGTGGAAATAGCCGTATTCACGCCCTTTTCCGTTTCGATATTCCTGTGTAAGATTGCTGTTTAGATATGGTGTTGATTGAGTATCATCCGCATAGGAATATCCGGTGATGTCATTGGCCCGTACGGTCAAATGCAACAAATGGTTTCGGAACGAATATGTCCCGACAATTGAAGAGGAGGGTGATAGTGCAATCGTCGTCTGTAATCCAGCAGTGAAACCATCGCCATTGTTTTCCCATTTTCTGTCGATAGTTGTTAATGAACTGGAATGATTGAGAACAGTGGTTCCGTTGTATGTTGCATAATTATAGCTGTTTTCGGAATCTTCGAATTGTGTCAGCTTTCCGGTTATATATCCTGCGGTTGCTCCAACGGTGACGTGTTCCGCAACATTCCATTGGATTCCGGTTGTGAGATCGAACAACGAATGGTCTTGTAATCTGTTATCATCGAAGAACGATTGAGATTCTGAATCGTTAAAGTCATTATCCGAAATGATCGGACCTCGCTCGGCATTTCTTTTATACAACATTCCTCCGAAACGAATGCCGGCCGACGTTGCATCGTTGAAACGATATGCCGAATACAATGCAAAGAGATGCCCTTTGTTCCGGACAAAGTCCACACCATAGTATGATTTGCTGTTGCTCGACGCTAGCATTTCGAGTGGATATGGACCATACGGATCGTACACATCCAACGGGTAAAACGGCTCGGATTGTGATATCAATTCATATGTCGCTCCGATCGTCCAATCGGGAATAGATTCGGGGAATAGTTTTGACAGAACCGCAGATGAAAACGAGGGCTCAATCGACAACCTGCTCGGATTGTATGGGTAATACGGATACGGCGGAACAATCATGTTCTGGTCCCGGACAACCGAAATGTCCCACATTGGCATTATATAATAGTATTGACGTTCGATCTGCTTGTTGGTTCGGTAATCGAAATATACCAGTGGATCGTTCCCGATGGAATGTAAGGAGGCGGGATTGATCGCCAGGTGTAACAACGGGTGATCGACAACGCCCGGCATTGCGGTAGAGAATTCCTCAACGCCGAACGGTGTCATGTAATTGGGGACGAAGAAGAAATCTTGCTGTTCAATTCTTGAACTGAGCGGTTGATCCTGGTAGAGATACTGCGCAGATGCGATCGAACAACAGAGCGTCATGAATACCACCGTCATGTATTTCATAGTGCCTCCGATATATATGAGAAGAGATGTACAAAAAATAATCGAGTCACATGTGTGCGAAATATGGTGATGCAGATACGCACAACCGGCTATTTCCCTTTCCAGACAGGCTTTCGCTTTTCAATAAATGCTTTCATCCCTTCTTTTTGATCTTCGGTCGCAAAGAGGGAGTTGAACTTGTGGCGCTCAAAATCGAGACATTCTTCCAGATGCGCTTCGAACGATTTTTGCACGACCGATTTGACCGCCTGCACGGCAAGCGGCGGTTTGCTCGCAATTTTTTTGGCGAGCGATTGTGCCTCTTCGAGCAAAAATTCGTTGGGTACGACCTTATTCACCAATCCCCATTTCAGCGCCTCATCCGCGGTGAAAGTTTCGCCGGTCAGCATCAATTCCATCGCCTTGTATTTGCCGACGGCGCGGGTCAGACGCTGCGATCCTCCCATACCGGGAATGACACCGAGATTGATCTCCGGCTGCCCGAACTTGGCGCTTTCGCTTGCAATGATTATATCGCACGCCATCACCAACTCGCAGCCGCCGCCGAGTGCGAACCCGCTGACTGCGGCGATGATCGGTTTTTTGAACTTGCGGATATGATCAAACGGTGCGAACTGATCATCGACTTCCATTTGCTTCATCGACTTATCCGCCATTTCTTTGATGTCGGCGCCGGCAGCAAACGCTTTCTCGTTGCCGGTGATGATCGAACATTTCAACGAATCATCATGATCTACCTCGAAAAGCGCTGCGTAAATTTCCTGCAAGACCAGGGAGTTTAAGGCGTTCAATTGCTGCGGTCGGTTAATTTGGATGAGGGATACATTGTCTTTATTGTGAACGACGAGTGTTTGGTAGGACATACGTTCTCCTGATGTAAACAGATGCCGAAATATAGCCGATGGTGGTACAAAATGAAAGGAAAGTTTTCATGCTTGACTTCTTCGATATTTCAAGGGACATTTGGGCATTCACTGACACAGACACGAAAGGATCCGCACTATGAAAACGCAGAACCTCATTTTCCTGGTACTGTTGATCGTCTCGATCGGCACGGCACAGACGCCACCGATGGTAACCGATGCCGCCCGTCCCGCTGCCGGCTGGGATTCCCTTAAAAGCATGATCACATATCCCGAGATTGCCCGTCGAGCCGGAGTACAAGGATATGTGAATGTCTCTGTCGAACTCAGCGAGACCGGAACGGTCGAATCCGTTTCGATATCGGGGTACGGTATTTTCAATTCAAACGTGGAAGAGATTGTTAAAAAAATGAAATGGATCCCTGATATGCGGAATGGTAAGCCCGTAAAGACGACGGTGGTGTTCGAACTGCAGTTCCAGTTAAAGAACTATCAGGATATGCCGAAAAAGCGGATCATGATCATAGAATCCGATGTGCCGAATAAATAAGTACAAACGTATGTACTGACTCAAACAGCGTCGATCCGGCTTGAAAGGAGTTTGCCATGACGTTACAGACGCCGGCAACGGCTACCGTCCGGCTCATAGCGCGAATGCTGAGTATCGTATTGTTTATCTTCTGGGGTGCTTTTTTTGTGGAGCACCTGACATGGTTCGGATTTACCCTGAAACACATCCCGCCCCTCACCGTATGGTTGTTGTCTGCGCTACATTTGGGACTGCTGCTGAGTTATCTTATCTCACTTAAATGGGAGCAGACAGGAAGCATTCTGATGATCGTCAGCGCCGTATTCTTCTTTTCCTCTACGGCCGGATACAATGCCATTCCATTTATTACTGTCAGTGTTTTGCCGGCATTGCTCTATGGGTATTGTCACATACGGGAAAAAAGAGTCGCTGGCGTCAAATAAGTACCCAGAAACGGACACATAATTTGTTTTCCCCGAATTTTTGGCAAAAATAAATAAAAATACCTATTCGCTGATCTGGCCTGGAAATTTTCTGCCTGTCACCCCAACCATTGTTCATTTGTGCAAGTCTAATTAATAAACACAGGAAACATGTCTCCAACCGATACAGAATTAATTTCTCAATTCGTCGCCGGAAAGAGTGCGGCGTTTGAACAATTGGTGTACCGGTATGACAAGGAAGTGTTGACGATCGCCGCCCGATATTCGAACAATTCTGACGATGCGAAAGATATCTATCAGGAGACATTCATTCGTGTGTTGAAGGGATTGCCAAAATTCCGGCATGACAGCGAGTTTTCCACCTGGCTCTTTCGCATTGCTACCAATGTCTGTCTGACTCGGAAGGCGCTGAAAAAAAAAGAGGCAGCCCTGATGGACGACCGGCCGCCGGGCGGGGAAGAAAGCCGGGATCATCCGGTCAGCGAAATGGAAGCCGATGGCCATACACGGAGCAATGAAATTTCAGAACACGTGCGCGAAGCGCTCCGGCATTTGTCTCCTCAACAGCGAATGGTCTTTGTCCTCCGGCATTATCGGGAATATAAAATCCGGGAAATTGCAGTGATGATGGATTGTGCTGAAGGGACTGTTAAAAAGTATCTATTTGAAGCGACTCAGAAATTGAGAATTCGTTTGCATGAACTGGTTGGATAATCTATGAAGAAACAAGAATATCAGGAATTGCTCTCCCGTTCGGTCTTCGACGAATTGACGGCCGACGAACAACGGTATCTGAAAACCTATCTGAAGACTCATCCCGCTCAGAAGAGAGAATACCGCGAACTACAACGGCTGCGCGGCGTCATGAACAGCACGGTTGCGGAGATCGATGTCGACGGATTGCTGGCAGACGCGCGTGTGGGATTACGGCATGCGGTGCGGAAAGAACGGAATGCGGAACATATCGCCGTCCGTATGCTGCAATGGGTCCGCGAAATAATTACCCCAAAATTTGCACTGGCAGGTGCTGCAGCGATCGTGCTCGGTATCGTGATCGGGTATTTTGCTTTTTCTCCTATCGGCGACCGGCAGGATATGGTGATGCTTCCTGTCTCCGGAAATACGTCGACAACTAAAAACATGCATATCAATAATGTTCGGATGATCGAAACCGGCAACGGCACAGTTGAAATCGAGTTCGATGCGGTTGCTCCGCTGACGATCAAGGGGAACATCGACGATCCGGAAATCCAAAAGGTGCTCACGCATGCGTTATTGAACGAGTCCAATGCCGGCATTCGCCTCGCATCGGTTACTACTATCGGCGATCAGTTCGGGCACCGGTCGGAATATGATCCGGCAGTGCGAATGGCGTTAATCACGACGGTGAAGAGCGATGAAAATCCCGGCGTACGACGTGAAGCACTCCGCGTTCTTCTCCAATTCGGTTACGACGATGCGACCCGAGATGCATTGCTCTCTATATTGACGAACGATCAGAATACCGGTATGAGAGTTGCAGCGATCAATGCGCTCGAAACAGCGCGGCTTGACGGCCGGACGTTTGACGGGCAGACAATCGATATTTTTAAAAAGAGAATGGAAACAGAAAACAACACATACATCCGCAATCGTGCGGCCACTTTCGTAAAGGAGATCTATCAATGAACATTCGACATAAATGGATGGCGATTGCTCTCGCCATCGTCATGCTCTGTGCTGCGGCAAATGCAGCGATGACTCAAGTGAAAAAAGAGCAGTCGTTTCCCGCAGGAAAAAACAGCTCTCTGGATGTCTCGGTCAACGGAGGAGACATCGTCATTAAAACGTGGGAGAAGAGTGAAGTCAACGTTGTCGTCGACGGTATCGACGAGGAAGACATGGAATATGTCAAGATTTCCCAGTCCGGGGACGAAGTACGCGTGTCGTACAAACCCAAATGGGGAAGTCATAGCAGCGGAACATTTACCATCACCGTTCCGACCTACTGCAAAGTAGAGATGCGGACGGCTGGCGGCGATCTTGACCTGCGGGGAAATCTGCTTGCGGACGCGAAGGGATCGACCTCCGGCGGCGATATTACCGTCGAACGGGTCAAAGGAAACGTCACCATGTCCACCTCCGGCGGGGACATTAAGACCGGTGATATCGAAGGGAAAGCCGAACTCAGGACTTCCGGCGGCAATATTCAACTTGCCACTGTCAACGGCGAAGCATCGGTCAGCACCTCCGGCGGCGACATTAGGATCGAAAAAGTCGGGAAGAAACTCGATGCGCGCACCTCCGGCGGCGATATCGAAGTGGGAGATATCGGCGGCGATGCAAATCTTTCAACGGCAGGCGGCGACCTGCAAATTGGGAAAGTTTCCGGTAGTGCAACGGTACGAACTTCCGGCGGTAATATTGAACTTCGCGGCGCCACCGGTTCGGTTGTCGCAAAGACCAGCGGAGGCGACATCGACATGAAGAACATCGTCGGCACGGTCGAAGCCAGCACGGCCGGGGGCGATATTTCGGCGGATATGCAACCGAGCGGAAAAGGCGGTAGCTCGCTGCGGTCAGCCGGCGGCGATATCCATCTGAACATTCCTTCTACTGCCAAGGTCACGATCGAAGCCACGATCCGTTTGCAGAGCGGCTGGGGTTCTATGAAAAAATATGATATACGATCGGACTTTAAGGCCGAGACGTATGAAAAGGACGACGATGACGAAATCCGTGGAAAATATCTTGTCAACGGAGGAGGAGAAACCATTACACTCCAGACGGTGAACGGAAATATCGAAATCCGAAAAAAGTAATCCCGCGAATACTATTCCGCGATCCTAACGGCGGCGAAGCAGAATCTGCTTCGCCGCTTTTTTTTCGCCGGGCACGTGGCGTACTCTGCGGATTGTCGTCCCGCCATTTGCTAAAACATTTTGTCGCAGAATACACGAAATATTTTGTATTTTATCCGTGAAATTTTACGGTAATTTCATTTATGCGAATATTTCTCGAAAATAAAATTCCAGCATCCTGTGCGGTGTTCGTTTGGATTGTCAGCATGGCGGTGTACTCTATGACACTGGCGCCGTCGGTCGGTTTTATCGACAGCGGAGAACTGGCCGCTGTTGGTTCAACGCTCGGGATTGCTCATCCGACCGGGTATCCGCTGTTTACATTGATCGCCAGAATCTGGACCATGCTGCCCGTCGCCGGCGAAGAAATCGTCCGGTTAAATCTCATGAGTGCAATCTTCACATCGGGTGCGATGGTATTTTTTTTCTTTCTGGTGCTGGAATTGCTGGAGCCGAAGGTTCGGAACAGAACGCCGATGCATTGCCTGTCATCGGCGACGGCAACGCTGTTCCTGGCATTGTCGCAAACGGTCTGGCGCCAGGGGATTACGATGGAAGTATATTCCCTGCACCTGTTTCTCATTATTGCTGCACTCCTCTTTTTTTTGATTGCACTGCGAACGGATGACCATCGATGGTGGATATTATTTTCGTTCGTGCTCGGCCTCTCGTTTACAAATCATATGACGACGATTCTGCTGGTACCGGCAGTGCTGTTTCTTTTTTTTCGCCATCATGGTATTGTGCGCAACGCATTTGTACGCGCATTGCATTTAGCGTTTCCCTTTGCGGCCGGTGTCTCGGTCTATCTGTTCCTTCCGATTCGCGCATCGAACTATCCGTTGTTCAATTGGGGGGACCCTCAGACACTGGAACGATTTATTGCTCACGTGTCGGGAAAACAATTCCGTGTCTGGATGTTTTCATCGTCCGAATCGGCACGGAAGCAATTGGAATATTTCTTAGACCGGCTTCCAGCGGAGTTTTTTTACATACCGCTGATTGCGGCGTTGATCGGCATTATTGCCATGTTCGTTGCGAATAGAGAAAAATTGTTCTTCATTGCGATGTCGTTGGTGACCTGCGTAGCGTACTCCATCAATTACGACATTCATGATATCGATGCGTACTTTTTGCTGGCGTATATAGCGGTAGCAATCTTTGCCGCATTCGGAATGCATAAAATTTTTTTCATGATCTCGGAAGTGCGAATCAGATTTGTTCCCGTACTTCTGAGCATCATTCTGATCGGCGTCCAATTATACGGCAATTGGAGAACGGTGGACCAAAGCAGCAATTATTTTGTCGAAGATTATACCACGGCCATTGTGCGTCATCTTCCTCATAATTCCATCATCCTATCATATCAGTGGGACTATTTCGTCTCGGCTTCGTATTACTACCAGCACGTCAAATCGATACGTCCCGACGTGAGGGTTCTCGACAAGGAATTGTTCCGGCGATCCTGGTATTTCCCGCAATTGGAGGGCATGTATCCGGATCTCATGGAGCGGTCGAAAATTGAAAGCGACCTGTTCCTGCAGGAGTTGCAGAAATTCGAAAAAGGACTTCCCTATGAGTATGCTGTGATTGAAGGGAGATATGCAAATTTATTGAAGAGTTTTATCGATAAGAACATTGATGAGGTTCCGGTCTTTGTCACGCATGAAATAGAGCAACATTATACACCCGGATATCACAGGATTCCGTTTGGACTTGTCTATCAGCTTTCGAAGGATACACTCTATAAAGAATCCCCTTTCCCGGAGATGACCATCCGCTCCGATGTCGTGAATGACCGTTATACCGCCCAAGTGCGCTCAATTTCGTCCACGGCACTCCGCCAACGCGGTTTGTATGAACAATACCACAATAATAAGCTTCTCGCCCGTCGGTATTTCGAAATGTCTCGAAAATTAGCCGAATAAAAAGGAAATCTTCTCGATATTTTAATATTGGGAAATATTGACTTTGTAGTAAAAAAGTATATATTACTTATCTCCACCAGCACGCCATTTTGGCGAAAATGCTGGTTTTTGTGTCTTTGAAATTAAATTGCTGGCGTAGCTCAGTTGGTAGAGCAGCTGACTTGTAATCAGCAGGTCACCAGTTCAAGTCTGGTCGCCAGCTCCAGCAGAGTGTGAAGGGTAGGTAGCGAAGTGGTTAAACGCAACAGACTGTAAATCTGTCGCCCTCGGGCTTCGGAGGTTCGAATCCTTCCCTACCCACAACGCGCAAAACGTTGCTTGCGTAGCTCAGTTGGTAGAGCACGTCCTTGGTAAGGACGAGGTCACCGGTTCAATC
>CAYJMS010000007.1:41727-75762 GCA_964371615.1 uncultured Chitinophagaceae bacterium | reverse complement strand
GGATCGAACCGCTGACCTCTTGAATGCCATTCAAGCGCTCTCCCAGCTGAGCTAACGGCCCCTGAGAACAGAACTAATATATGAAAGAAATTGAACAAAGAAAATATTTTCTTTATACTGCATGGGGTTTCGATCTATGAATACAACATTGCTCATCTGCTCTCATCTCAAGCCTTCACATTTCGGGTTATTGTCGATCTATGAATTTCATATCCACCGTTTTGCCCGAATCAAATATCAGGTACCGGATGCATTATTTGAATCGACGGGAAATGTTATTTTCCCTAATTATCGTGCCGTGCGGGAACTTGCCCATTCGATAAATAAAAAGCGGGGAGTGGAGAACGATCCACGGCAACAGGTCCGTGCAGGGCAGTTGAACGCAATGGGACTGCTGGATGAGATCAATCATTTTTTAATCCGGTTGTATAACGAAATCGAAAATCCGAATGTCATCCACCGGGCAATCCGTTTTGTGCAAGACCGGATTACTCCTGTGGAGTTATCCAAAACGCTGAATCAGTTCCTTGCCGATTTCCCGCCTACTGCAGTGTACCAAGACCGCATGACAATCAAAGAATATTTGGCAGGTACGACATCCGGTAGACCGCACGAAGAGATTGCACTGGAAGAGATGATGCTGTTGTTTCTCACCAATGCCAATCCTGCCTGCGCTGCTTTTAAAGAATTGTTCGATGATAAAGCATTGAAACAGGCAACAAAGTATTCGACGGTGATTGCAACTCTCGATGCTTTCTTCGATATGGAGAAACCGTTCGGTCCGGATGCGCTCCCGCTGTTAAAAGCGTTGCAATCTCCCTTCCTCAGCCATCCGGAAGACCTTACCGCACAATTGGGATTTCTGAGAGATCGGTGGGGAATTATGCTTTCGTCAAAATTCAAAGAGCGCATCGACGGAAGCATTGAGTTTTTCAGTGAGGACGATAAATATTTCTGGAACTTGTTCCATCCTGCAGGAGGAAATCTGCCGGTCGAAACGTTCGTTCCCGATTACAAACGACGGTCGCTTTCTGAATCTGAACGAGATGCCTTACTCCGCCGCGGGGTGATGAATCCGGATGATCTCATCTATGAGGAACACCAGCGGTTTACGCCCGATATCGACTGGATGCCGAATGTGGTGATTATCGCGAAGAATACCTATGTGTGGCTCGATCAACTGTCGAAGAAGTATCAGCGTTCCATACGGCGCCTCGATGAAATACCGGATGAAGAACTCGACACATTGGCACGGTGGAATTTCAGCGGACTATGGCTGATCGGAGTGTGGGAGCGGAGCAACGCATCGAAACGGATAAAACAGATCAATGGAAATCTCGATGCCGTCTCATCGGCATACTCTCTGTATGAGTATGAGATTGCGCAGGATCTCGGCGGCGAACAGGCATTCCAGAATTTAAACCGGCGGGCATGGGAACGCGGCATACGGCTTGCCGGTGACATGGTGCCGAATCACATGGGATTGTTCTCCAAATGGATCGTCGAACATCCGGAATACTTTATTCAGTCTGATCATCCGCCGTATCCGAACTATATTTTTACCGGAGAAAATCTTTCCGACCATCCTGACATTGAAGTGCGGATTGAAGACGGTTACTGGCGGAAGAGCGATGCCGCAGTGGTATTTCAACGCATCGATAAACGAACCGGGGAAGTGCGGTACGTGTATCACGGCAACGACGGTACCAATATGCCATGGAATGATACCGCTCAATTAAATCTTCTGCGTGCCGATGTGCGGGAAGCGATCATCCAAAGCATCCTGCATGTCGCAAGAAAGTTTTCCATCATCCGGTTTGATGCGGCAATGACACTGGCAAAAAAACATTATCAAAGACTGTGGTTCCCGATGCCCGGTACTTCCGGCGTTCCCTCGCGGCAGGACCATTCGTTATCGAGATCTGAATTTGATGCACTTTTCCCCGTGGAATTCTGGCGCGAAGTGGTGGACCGGTTTAACCGGGAGATGCCTCATACGTTGCTGCTCGCAGAGGCATTCTGGCTGATGGAGGGATACTTTGTCCGCACGCTCGGTATGCACCGCGTGTACAACAGCGCATTCATGCATATGTTAATGAAGGAAGAGAATCAGAAGTTCCGATCGGTGATAAAGAATACGCTGGAATTTAATCCCGAGATTCTGAAACGGTATGTCAATTTCATGAGTAATCCAGACGAGGAGACGGCGATCGAACAATTCGGCCGGGACGATAAATATTTTGGCGTTGCCATGATGATGGCCACTCTCCCCGGACTGCCGATGTTTGCCCACGGTCAGATTGAAGGATACAGGGAAAAATATGGGATGGAATATCAACGAGCCTATTATAATGAAACTCCCGACTATTGGCTGGTGAAACGCCACGAAGAAGAGATATTTCCTTTAATGAAAAAGCGTTATTTATTTAGTCAGGTCCAACATTTTGAATTTTATGATTTTCTTGATAATGGGGGATTTGTCAACGAAAATGTCTTTGCGTATTCAAACAGATCCGGTGGAGAGCTAGTGGTAGTGTTTTTCCACAATACGTATGCGGAATGTACCGGATATATTAAACACTCACTCCCGAAAGCAGTAGCGGAGGGGGGTAGTGTGCGATCCGTTTCTCTTGCGGATGCATTGCACATTCGAAACGATGAATCTCATTTCTATCGTTTTCGTGAACAGCGATCGAAGATGGAATATCTTGTGTCGGGGAAACAGTTCCACGACAACGGCTGGTGGATTGAGTTGAAAGCATTTCATTACGCTGTATTCAGTGATTTTATCGAAATGGTCGACACCACCGGCGAACTGGCTTTAGCGGCTGCACTGACGCATGGTAGGGGTGTCGCCAATATAGAAACTATCCTTTGGCAGTCGCGACTCCGTCCTTTACACGATAAAATAAATTCGTACTTGTTCAGCAACTCTGTGAAGACTCAGAATTCCGCAATTGACGCTCTTCAACAGTCTGTTGCCGTGCTGAAAAATATCCTGAACGATGAAGGTACTGTCAGTGTAAGGGCGATTGAAATTGAAGAGCAGGTAGTGGCGATCGAAAAATATCTCGATCAGGACAAGAATGAGAAAGGAATTGTCCCGCTTGAAGATAATGCCCGTGAATTTTTACTCTTCTATCATTTCCTTGTTTTATGCAGAACCGTTTTGAACAGTTCGGGAAAGAGAGGAGTTGTTGTCGATGTTATCAGTGAGTTGCATTTGAACCAGACCGTACGTGACCTTTGCGGCAGAATGAATTCCATGCGTTCGAGACATTATGTATCGTTGGAGTTGCTTAAAATTTTGATGAAACATCACGATATGCTTGTTATTAAAAATGTTTCCGATTCAGAGATTCTTGAAAAAATATTAAACGATTTTGAATCGGCTGATTTCCTGAGCGTCAATCAACATAACGATATCTGGTATTATAATCAGGAACAATGGGAGACGTTGCTGCCGTGGCTAAAAACATTACAATTCATTTACGGACATCGTGGCAGTACGTCAGCCAATCCTTATCGTAAAGAATTCATTGAGTCGCATCAAACGGTCCGTTCGATACTGGAGTATTCAGCAAAAACGGGATATCAGGTAGAAAAGCTGAAGGAATTTGGATTACTAACATCAATCGATCGCACGGGTGGCAAGAGAAAACGGAGCGAAGAAGTACGACAGAATAATAAAAAAGCGGCTTCCAAAAAGAAAACCGGAAGCAAAATCAAAGATGTGAAGAGTATCACAAAGCAGAAGAGACCTCATTGATTTTTACTATTTTCTAATTATATTACATCGACCTCTGCAACGCTTCCTCCCCTGAGTGTTGCATATAAAATGGTCGAGCCAGACGGTCCCCCCAACGTCTGGCTTTTTATTATAAAGGAAAGGTCCAATGTCAAAACAATTACAGAAAGAAAAACCTGCCGGCAAAAAACGGATGAAAAGTGCCGGTATACTTGTGCTGGAGCCGATCAATTATAAAATAATTGCTGTTGGTATTGCGATTATTGTCCTTGGATATCTTGCGCTCAGTGCAACTCCGTGGGATAACCCTTTGGCGATTACGGTAGCGCCGATTCTGCTGGTACTTGGTTATTGTGTCGTCATTCCCGTCGGGATCATGTATCACCGAAAACAAAAGGAACCATTTGACAATTCCGGTTCCGTGGAAGGAACGGTGTAGAGTTTTTCAATGCCTGTCGTTGCGTCGCGGCTATATTTTGCGTATATTTAAGCCATACCTTACAGAGTATTGATCGCGTAGCTCAGCGGTAGAGCATCTGCCTTTTAAGCAGAGGGTCGATGGTTCGAGACCATCCGCGATCACACTGTTTTCCAAATCCCCGCTTCTGCGGGGATTTTTTTTTCTCTTCCTCCACCGGATTGCTTCTCCGGCATAATACCGTTACATTTCCGCATTAAACGTTCGTTATTCCATTCAATGAACACATAATCCTACCGCCATGAAACCTCGACTGCAACGCACTATTCCGCAGATTTTTGAACAGAGTGTACAACAATATCCCCAAAATATCCTGTTATGGGAAAAACGTACTGATGCATATGAAGGGACAACCTATACTGAGATTCATGACCGTGTCCTGTTATGTGCATCCGGTCTTATGGGAATTGGAATCAATAAAGGAGATCGGATCGCGCTTATTTCAGAAGGACGAAACGACTGGGTCGTCTCCGAACTTGGAATTTTATATGCCGGTGCCATTAACGTGCCGATCTCTGTCAAATTGGATGAACTCACCGATTTAAAATTTAGGATCGCGCATTCTGGATGCAAAATGATCATTATTTCCGGCGGGCACGTACATAAAATTCGTGCGATCTACGGAGACCTTCCGGAATTGGAGAAAGTGATCATTCTCGACGGTGATCCTTCTGTCGATTCTGAATTAAAATTTTCCACGTTGCTTGATATCGGATCGGAATTTTTAAAGTCACGGAGAGCCGAGTTTGATCTCCGGTGGACCGGCGTGACCGAGAACGACCCTGCAAATATCTGTTATACCTCCGGCACCACCGCCGATCCCAAAGGAATTATCTTAACACACAGAAATTATACTGCGAATGTCGAGCAAGCCTCCGGATTATTGCCGATACCGCAAGAATATTGTTCGTTATTGATTCTGCCGTGGGATCATTCATTTGCACATACGGCGGGAATTTACACGCTCATCAAAAATGGCGCGAGCATGGCATCAGTTCAAGTCGGTAAAACGGCACTGGAGACACTGAAGAATGTTCCTGTTAACATAAAAGAAGTTAAACCGACATTTCTGCTGAGTGTTCCTGCACTGGCAAAAAACTTCAGGAAAAATATTGAGAAAGGGATCAGGGAAAAAGGAGAGAAGGTCGAAAAATTGTTTACCAGGGCGTTGGACATCGCTTACAACATTAACGGCATTGGCTGGGATAAGGGGAAGAACGGTACTCTGTTAGAGAAGATCCAGTATCGTCTCTTCGATGCCCTGATCTTTAAAAAAATACGTCAGGGGTTTGGTGGGCGACTGCAATTTTTTATCGGTGGCGGTGCGTTGCTGGATATTGAATTACAACGCTTCTTTTATGCCATTGGTATTCCGATGTTTCAGGGTTACGGTTTGACCGAAGCGTCGCCGATCATTTCCGCCAATGTCCCGAAGAGACATAAATTAGGCTCATCGGGATCAATTGTACCGAATCTTGAAGTAAAAATTTGCGATGAACAAGGGCAATCCCTTCCCACAGGAGTTCAGGGAGAAATCGTCATCCGCGGCGAAAACGTTATGGCGGGGTACTGGAAGAATGAAAAAGCGACGCGCGAAACAATCCGGGACGGATGGTTGTTTACCGGGGATCTTGGATATCTTGATAGTGATAATTTTCTCTATGTGCTGGGTCGTGCAAAGAGCTTGCTCATTGGTCACGACGGGGAAAAATATAGTCCCGAAGGAATTGAAGAGGCGTTGGTGGGGAATTCTCCCTATATCGATCAGGTGATGCTCTATAACAACCAATCGGTGTATACAGTCGGTTTGATTGTGCCGAACAAGGAAAAGGTCCTCGGTTACCTCCGTCAGCAAAATCTTTCGCCTCATTCGGAGCTCGGTCAGATTGCAGCGTTACGGTTGCTGGAATCAGAAATCGCTGAATATAAGACCGGAGGGAAATTTGCGGGTGAATTTCCGGAACGGTGGCTTCCGGCGGCACTGGCAGTGTTAGGAGAGGGGTTCACGGAACAAAATCATCTTCTCAACAGCACACTCAAAATGGTAAGGGGGAAGATCGTAGAATTTTATCGTGACCGGATCGAATTTCTGTTTACATCCGAAGGGAAAGAAATCGGTAATCATCAGAACAAGAATATTATAAAAAGGATGGAATGAAACTGACATCTCTGAAAGATCTTGAGCATCTGTTGCCGGAATCTGAACGAGGTCGTCACACCGAGTCGCTTCCGTCTTTTGCCGACTTACATAACGGGAAAGAAAAAACCGTGCGGGTCCTATTGGATACGAAGGGACGGAAAGGGAAGAGCGTCACTCTCGTACTTGGATTGGAACACAATCCTCAAACCATGCAGGATATTTCAAAGATATTAAAACAACACTGCGGTGCGGGTGGAACGGTGAAACAGGGAACAATCGAAATCCAGGGGGATCAGCGGTCCCGAATTGCCGAAAAACTCAAAGAATTGAATTACCGCATAAAATGACATCATTGTGCACGGTTATCATGAAAATGACGAATTTACGGTATTAGGTTTCCACCATTATATTTGGTATTATACATCCGGCACACTATCACACACAGTCTATCCTCCACAGTTTCCTTCCTTTCAGAAAGGGACATGGTCGTATTTTTCTCGGTGAAGCAGGAATAGCCGCACAACTAATTTATACACCATTTCCATCTCTCAGGGAGGTATTATGAAACTCTACGTCGGTAATTTGGACCGCGAAGTAACAAAAGAAGACTTAACGGAAGTCTTCTCGCCATTCGGCGAATTGGGCGAAGTCACTGTCATTCGTGACCGTTCGAACAACGTTTCAAAAGGATTCGGTTTCGTTGAAATGCCGAAAAAGGCTGAAGCGGAAGCTGCCATTGCTGCATTACAAGGAAAAGATCTCAAAGGCAGAAACATGGATGTCAACGAAGCACGGCCGAAGACTGAAAATTCGTTCCGCGGCGGCGGTGGCGGTCGAAGTGGCGGCGGCGGTCGTCGATATTAAGACTCCGCACTGACCTAATGACAATAAAAAGAATCCTGCTTTGGCAGGATTCTTTTTTTTTGGCATTGTTTTCTTGCTAATAAAAAGTTGCCTATCTTTTTCTATGATTCCATTACCCATCGATAGCATTCTCCCTGAAATTTGCGCTGTCTTTCGAAATCACGGCAACGTCGTATTGTCTGCCGAACCGGGTGCCGGTAAAACTACCAGAGTGCCGCTGGCGCTGCGACAGGAAAAATGGCTCGCCGGAAAAAAAATGATTATGTTGGAACCGCGACGCCTTGCAGCCGTTCGGTCTGCCGAATATATGGCGCACCAACTTGAAGAGCGTGCCGGCCGGACTATCGGGTATCGAATCCGTGGAGAATCAAAAATATCCGAGCATACACAGATTGAAATTGTGACCGAAGGTATATTGACAAGAATGATTCAGGAAGATCCATCGCTGCATGAATACGGACTTGTCATTTTCGATGAATTTCACGAACGAAGTATCCATGCCGATTTAGGTTTAGCATTAACACTGGATGCGCAGTTCAGCCTGCGGACCGATTTGAAAATTCTCGTGATGTCTGCAACACTCAATAGTGCAGCGATTGGTGATCTCCTCCCGTCCTCTAAAATAATTAATAGTGCCGGACGATCGTATCCGGTCGAAACACATTACCTTTCGGCCGATCCCGACGAAAGGATCGAACGTGTCATCGTCAGTTCAGTGATGAAAGCATTGAGAAAGGACGAAGGAGATATCCTGGTGTTTTTACCGGGACAGCGTGAGATTAAAATGGTTGAAACACTCCTTCGCGACAAGGAATTACCGGATTCGGTAACCGTACACTTATTGTTCGGAGACGCTTCTGCCGAGAAACAACGTGCTGCATTATTACCGGCACCTGCCGGTAAACGGAAGGTGATTCTCTCGACGAATATTGCAGAAACAAGTATCACAATTGATGGTGTTCATGTTGTCATTGATTCGGGCCTTTCCCGAATTTCAAAATTCGATCCTCGCCGGGGTATGAGCGGCCTAATTACCGTACCTGTTTCGCGTTCTTCTGCCGAGCAGCGAAAAGGACGAGCAGGACGCCAGCAATCGGGAGTATGCTATCGTCTTTGGACCGAAGCTATTCATACCCAATTGCCGGAATTTACTCAACCTGAAATACTTATCACCGACCTTGCAGCGTTTGCGCTGGATCTCGCTGTATGGGGAGACAGCGGCGGCAAACACCTGAAGTTCCTCGATGCACCCCCTGGTTCTAATCTATTACAAGCGCAACGATTGTTGCGATTTCTTGGTGCGATAGATGCTCAGGATAAAATTACTGAACATGGGAAATTGATGGCTGGTTTGCCGGTGCACCCACGATTAGCGCATATGATGATTAAAGGGAAAGAAATCGGTCTCGGGACTGCGGCATGCGATGTCGCTGCTTTGGTGGATGAAAGGGATGTTCTGAAAGGGAAATCACAAAGCGACATCGACCTTCGGTCGCGATACGACGCCGTAAAAAAAGGAGATGGAACCGACATTAACGCACGCAAAAGAATCGTCGATTTGAGTACTCGACTGCAAAAATTGTTGCAATTGACACCGCGACCGTTTGGTCAGTCGAATGATGGTGAAAAGCTTGGCGTACTGCTTGCATTCGTCTATCCCGACAGGATCGGTAAACGTAAAAGCGGTGAGCGATATCAACTCTCCGGTAATACTATGGGGGTTCTTCCGAAGGCAAGTTATATCTCCAAAGAGGAATATATTGCCGTGGGGGAAGTAGATGGTGCAGGGAATGATGTAAGAATATTTCTTGCCGAGCCGATTTCAGATAGTGATATTGTCCGTTATTTCAAAGACCAGATACTGCACCGTACAGAAACCAATTGGTCGGAGACGGAGGATTGTGTCGTGGGAAGAAATGTTACATCGCTCGGCGCAGTTGAACTCTCCTCATCATTATTTGCTCCGGATCCGGAGGAAGCGAAAAGAATTGTGATCCGGCGTATTCAGTCCGAGGGAATAGAATCCCTTCCATGGAATGAACAGGCGAATCTTCTGCGCATACGAAGTGAATGGCTCCGTATGCACGGCATCGTGCAGGAACCATGGCCGGATGTAAGTGATGGCACTCTATCATCCGAAATAGATGCATGGCTCGGACCGTTTCTGAATGGAATCTCCCGGCGTTCTCAATGGAAAAAAATTGATATGTTCGATATCATACGAAGCCTTTTTTCTCACCGGCAATTATCGGATATCGACCGTCTTGCACCGACTCACCATACCGTGCCGACGGGATCTCGTATTTCAATCGATTATTCGCAGGCGCAGCCGGTGCTCGCAGTACGGATGCAGGAAATGTTCGGTGAGAAAAATACTCCGACCGTTGGCGGCGGAAAGGTAAAAGTGCTGTTGCACTTGCTCTCGCCGGCACGGCGTCCGCTCGCCATTACGCAGGATCTGCCGAGTTTTTGGAAGAATGTCTATCCTGAAGTTCGGAAGGATATGCGTGGACAATACCCGAAACATTTTTGGCCGGAAAATCCTCTGGAAGCGGAGCCTACACGAAAGACAAAAAAGAGAATGTAAAATATTACAATCGTCCGAATGAGTATCCCCGCGATTTTAACTCCGTAATCAATTCATCGAGTTTATTGTAAAATTTATCCGTCCGCTGTTCGTCAGTACCGATGTGTGAGAGCAACAGAAATCCGTTGAGCCCGTTTTTCTGGGTGGATTCGAAACGAAGAATTCGCGCGAAAATAGAATCGGACGACACATAGTTTGCCATTGTCGGAATAGTATAATCGGCATTGGACGTCGTCCCAGGTGTGAAATTAATTATCTGAAGACCGATTTCGTTAGACCATTTGGAAACTGCAGTATTATACCATTCATAGGGAGGCATAAAATATCGTGCCTCCTCTTTTGTGATGCCGAATTTTGCCATTGCTGAGTAATTATTCATAACATCGTGCCGAAATTCCTCTTTGGTGACAAGGAGGGAGTCACGATTTTCCCACGTGCAATACAATAGATGCTTATCGGAATGTGCACCGAGATAATGTCCGTTACGGTGCATTTTTTTAATCAATGACGTGAATTTCTCGTTTCGATAAAAATCGCCGGTAAAGAAAAAAGAAGCATTGATAGAATGGCGTTTCAATATGGCAAGGATGGTTGTTCCTCCATCCGCAAATTCATGTCCGGTAAATACCAGGTAGATCGTTTTGTGCGTTGTATCCAATCGAATTATTCCGCCATGGTGCACAATGGTGTTTTTGACACGGGATTGATCTTGGCCAAATGATGCCGAAGGAAAGTACAGCGCCGCTGCAAAGGTCGATACGAAGAGGATGAATATTTTCATGTTGACTGCCCGCAAAAATTTTATAACCTTGTCTGCAGTAAAATCACTAATCAAAGACTAAAAAGCAAAGAGAGTAATGAAAATATTTATACTGCTATTCACTGCGGTTTCCGTGCTTGCGGGACAATCGCACTTTAAATTTGCTCACATTACGGATACCCATATCGGCAATGCGACGGCGGCAGAAGATTTGCAGCGAACGGTGGATGATATCAATTCTCTTGACGGAGTATCGTTTGTGCTCATTACCGGTGATATTACCGAGGCGGGATTCGACGATGAATTACGGAACGCAAAACAGATTCTCGATCGGCTGAATCAACCGTGGTATATCATTCCCGGAAACCACGATATGAAATGGTCCGGTTCGGGTGGATATTCATTCCAGAAAATATTCGGATATGAGCGTATCGTTTTTGATTTTCAGGGAAACCGTTTTATCGGCATGCATCAGGGGCCGCTGCTGAAAATGGGTGACGGACATTGGTCTCCTCAGGATATTCGGTGGCTCGATTCCGTTTTGTCGAAGACATCACGCACCCAGCCGGTTTTCTTTTTCACCCACTATCCCCTCAATCCGGAAATCGCAAATTGGTATGATGTACTTGATAGATTGAAGCAGTTCAATGTCAAAGCGGTATTGTTTGGACACGGTCACAGTAATCGGGCAACCACGTTTGAAGGGATCACCGGAGTGATGGGACGGTCGAATTTACGGGCAAGAGATTCCATCGGAGGATATAATATTGTGGAAGTAAGAAATGATTCATTGATATATACGGAACGGAAACCGATTTCCGGTTTTAAAAAAACGTGGTTGCAGCGATCGTTGAATCCCGGAATGCTGCAGGATGAACCGGTCATCCGTCCGAGTTTTGCAGTTAATGATTCGTTTCCGCAGATCAGAACAAAATGGAAACATCAAACGGGCTACACTATTGCCTCTTCTCCTGCCGTCAACCGTGATAATCTTATCGTTGGTGATGCATCCGGATGTGTTTCTGCGCTGAATATCGTAACGGGAAAGAAAAAGTGGAAATTCATGTCTGACGGTCCCGTCTATTCAACACCGGCTGTCGATAACGACAACATTATCTTTGCATCGACCGATAGCAATATTTATTGCATCAATGGAAAAGATGGGGATTTGGTTTGGAAATTGAAGACTGAGGCATCGGTTGTTGCATCTCCCATTATTCGCAATGGAATAGCATACATCGGTGCCAGTGACGGTACTTTCAGGGCAATAGATGTCAACAAAGGAACGCTGGCATGGGAATATGACGGGATTGGCGGATTTGTCGAATGTACTCCGGCATACCATGATGGCAAGATTATCTTCGGTGCTTGGGATGAACATCTGTATTGCCTCGATGCACGCACCGGAAATCTTGTATGGAAGTGGAGGAGTGATAGAAAGGGAACGTTACTCTCTGCCGCCGCGTGCGAACCGGTTGTCGCCCATGGCAAAGTATTTATCGTTGCGCCGGACCGATATATGACGGCGATTGATCTCGAACGGGGAACTACCGTCTGGCGGACAAATCAATTTCGTGTACGGGAAACAATCGGACTCTCGGACGATGGGAAACGCGTTTATGTCAGGACAATGAATGATTCTCTTTATGCTCTCTCGGCGAAAAGTTCTTATCCTGAAGTGATCTGGGGATTGAACGCACAATTCGGGTACGATATTAATTCAGCGATGATTAAAGAAAAGGATGGAGTGTTGTTTTACCCGAGCAAAAACGGTCTTCTCATCGCCGTTGACGGAAAAACAGGTCACTTGCGGTGGAAATATAAAACAGGTGTGGGCGTGACAAATACAGTGTTACCGTTGAGTGGCAAAAATGTAATTGTAACGGACTTTGACGGAGTGATGACATCGGTGGAATCGACACAATAAAAAACGGCCGCGTAACATTCACGGCCGTTATCGATTTTTCGATTTAATCGTTAACCTCGGATCATCTCCACAATCCAAAAACTTAAAGCGCCGATAATTGCCGATGTAGGAATGGTGAGGACCCAAGCGAATACCATCTTACCGACAATACCCCAGCGGACCGCCGATAGTCGTCGAGTAGATCCGACGCCCATAATCGCGCCGGCAATTGTATGTGTGGTGCTGACGGGAATTCCAGCGAGTGCAGTTCCCAGCAGCACAATAGAACCTGCGCCCTCCGCGCAAAAACCATGGACCGGTTTCAGATGCGTTATTTTCACTCCCATTGTGCCAACCACTTTCCATCCTCCGAGCAATGTCCCTAAGCCGATGGCAGTATGTGCAATGATGATGACCCACCATGGAACATACATTTCGGCACCTTGAAAATATCCGGTTGAATATAAAAGTATGGTGATGATACCCATCGTTTTTTGTGCATCGTTTGTGCCGTGTCCGAGACTATAAGCAGCGGATGATAGTAATTGTCCAACGCGGAAAAAGTTGTCTATTTGCCTGGAATTATTATTTCTGAATATCCAATACACTGCGATCATCAAGATAAATGCAATTACCATCCCAATAGCCGGTGACAGAAAGATAAATAGGACAACTTTTTCGATTCCCCACATGTTAAGTGCGCCAAGCCCCGCTTTGTAAAAGCCGGCACCTGCCAAACCACCGATGAGTGCATGGGAAACGCTGATTGGAAAACCATAGTGCGTGCAGAAATGCGTCCAGGCGATTGCACCGATGAGAGCGCCGAGAATAAGGTCTGGTGTAACAATGTTTGGATCAATGATTCCCTTACCAATGGTTGTCGCAACGGCCACTCCGAATCCGAATGCTGCGGCAAAATTGAAAAATGCTGCCCACAATACGGCTAATCGCGGAGATAGTACTCTTGTGGAAACAATGGTAGCAATTGAATTAGCGGCATCATTCATGCCGTTCAAAAAGTCGAAGACCAGCGCTATGAAAATGATGAAGATGACGTACAATTCCATGTGTTACCTCGCCTTCCGTTATGCGTTTTTAATCATGATGCCTTCGAGCACGTTGGCGACGTCTTCACATTTGTCTGTAGCAGTTTCGAGGGAAACAAGAACTTCTTTGTTCTTGATCAGTTCGATAGCGTTATCTTCTTTGTCGAACAATTCGGCAATGGCAAGATCAAAGATGTCATCCGCATCGTTTTCATACTGGTTGATCTTTCGAAGAATTTTTTTCAGGTCTTCAAAATGGCGGTGATCGGTAATCATCGCGACACCGCGTTGGATTTCGATGGCGGATTGGTAGATAATCTCGGTCAGTCGTTGAATATCGGCCGAATTTTTTTTGAGTTTATACAGGTGGAACCGGTTTGCGCTGCCGTCGATGTAATCGATAATATCGTCAAGCCGGGAGGCGAGTGTATAGATATCTTCGCGGTCGAACGGTGTGACAAAAGTTTTATTCAGTTCGGTATAGATCTCGTGGGTAATGGAGTCTGCTTTATGTTCTTGTTCTTTTATCGCATCCACGACCGATTGTCGGTCACTTTTGGAAATGCTGGGCAATGTGCGGAGAATATCTGCTGCCTCGACCATGGTTCTTGCAAGATTATCAAATAACACGAAGAATTTTTCATCATGCGGAATAAGCGATTGGATTATTCTGTCGAGTTTCATACGGGTACCGTTATTATTGATGGAATAGGTCGGTCACAGGCCAAAACATACTTACAATTCAGCAAAAATGAAAGGCACCAATGTTAACTTTGTGTTAACTCATTTGAAATTGCCTGAAAAATACCCTACTTTCACGTGACATCATCTTCCCACATTGCTAAGGCATTCCATGAAAAACTCCCGACGATCGTTCTTTAAGACAGCAGCACTGGCTGCCTCGGTACCGGCGCTCTTCAATAGATCTTTCTCTTCCACACTCTTCAATATTCAATCAAAGCGGGCGAAGAAATTAACGCTGACATTCAGACCGTATACGCTGGAATTGAAGCATGTTTTTACTGTTGCCACAATGAGCAGAACGACGACTCCGGTGGTGCTCACGGAAGTGGAATATGACGGTGTGAAAGGATACGGAGAAGCGTCGATGCCGCCGTATCTCGGTGAATCACAGGAAAGCGCTATGGCATTTTTAAAGCGGGTTGATCTTTCGAAATATGACAATCCTTTCGATTTGGAGACCATTCTTGCAGATATCGATATGCTGGCGTTTCACAACACTGCGGCAAAGGCTGCTGTGGATATTGCATTGCATGATCTCGTCGGTAAATTAATCGGACAGCCATGGTATAATATTTGGGGATACAACAAACACAATGCACCGAACACGACATTCACCATTGGAATCGATACGGCGGAGGTCGTCCGAGAGAAAACAAAGGAAGCAACCGGTTTTAAAGTATTAAAAGTGAAACTGGGGAAGAATAATGACAAAGAGATGATTGAATCGATTCGTTCCGTTACCGATGTTCCGCTGACCGCAGATCCAAACCAGGGGTGGAAGGATAAACATTATGCGCTGGATATGTGCCACTGGCTGAAAGAAAAAGGAGTTCAATTTGTTGAGCAACCGATGGCGAAAGAGCGATATGATGATCACGCGTGGCTGACGGAGCGAAGTCCTTTGCCGATCCTTGCCGATGAAAGCTGTCAGCGCTTGTCCGACATTCCGAAAATCAAAGGAGCGTATTCCGGTATCGTCATAAAATTGATGAAATGCACGGGTATGCGGGAAGCGAACAAGATGTTGACGCTCGCCAAGTCGTACAATATGAAAGTGTTAATCGGATGCATGACGGAAACATCGTGTGCGATTTCTGCCGCGTCTCATCTCTCGCCGATGTGCGATTGGGCTGATTTGGATGGGATGTTACTGATTAAAAACGATATTTTTTCCGGAACCACTGTGAAGGATGGGAGACTTGTTTTGAGCGATGATCCGGGAATCGGAATAAAGAAAATACTGTAAAATACATCCGCATTTACACACTTCCGAATGTCTCTGACGTGCGCTGTTTTGCGGTGTACTGTTGAATGTGGAACAAGATTACCGCACTGGCACTGGCGACGTTTAACGAGTCGACCCCTTCTTTCATAGGAATAGTGATGTACGCATCGCAGAACGCCAACACCTCGGGAGAGATCCCGTGTCCTTCTGCGCCCAATACGATACAACTATTATCGGGAAATGTGGCGGTTCTCATATCGATACTCGTTGTATGCGGATGGGCTGCGATGAATGTGAATCCGGCCCGTTTGAGATTCTGAATTTCTTTGGCCGTATCGTGAATATAGGCAATGGGGAATTGAAATATATTCCCCATAGAATTTCGTACCGAGCGTCGCAAATACGGATCGCAAGATGTCGGCAGCACCAATAACGCGGTCACGCCGAAACAAACGCAATTCCGGATAATGACTCCCATATTCTCCGCATTGGTAATTCCATCTACCAGCACATAGACACGCCGTCCGGATTCGCCAATGGTGCCGCTCTTCAATGGTGCTGCGATCTGTTGACTGGTGAGCGGCTGGGGCACTGTACCGATGGCGAGAATGGCTTGATGCAAATCGTGTCCGACTATTGTATCCAATAATTTTTTTTCACCGACAAATACCTCAATAGCATGACGGTTGTCGCGGATTCGCTGCTCAACACCGGCGAATCGATCTCGGGAGACGAGGAGTGACCGAACTTCCAAATTGCTTTCAAGAAGCCGATGGACAACTTTTTCTCCTTCCGCAACGAATATGCCCTGTTGAAGATGTTCTATCGGCCTGCGTAATGTTCTGTACGTTTCAAGTTCCGGAATGTCAAGAGAAGAGATATGGTGAATTGTGGTGATCATAAGTGTGAAGCATGTTCATTAACGATGGTATCGAGAATCGCACGGTGACGATGGAAGACGTCTCATCCTTTGGAAGTATAGCAAAAGTTTGGTATTTTTAATAAATATTATTCGGGCAGCATACCGCTGCCTGTTGTTTCTTCGACGGTGAAAGGTACTACTCGCAATGTCTGTTCGCACTCGTTTTGCACCATCTCCAACCGGTTACCTTCATGTCGGCGGTTTGCGAACGGCGCTGTACGCCTTTCTTTTTGCGCGGCAGCATCACGGATCGTTAATTCTTCGCATAGAAGATACGGATCAATCACGCAAAGTAGAAGGTGCAGCGGAAAAATTGATCGAAGCGCTCCATTGGGCGGGAATCGACTTTGATGAAGGGCCGGGGAAGAATGGCGATTGCGGACCGTATATCCAATCCGAACGGCTTTCACTCTATCGCGACCATGTCCGGCAATTAATCGAAAAAGGGAAGGCGTACCGTTGTTTTTGTACACCGGAGAGGCTCGAGCAGATTCGTGCAAATGGAGCAACAATGTATGACAAACATTGCCGTTTGATCTCTCAGGATGAGTCACGGAAGAGAGCGGAATCGGGTGAATCACATGTGGTGCGAATGATCATTCCTGACGACGGAAATCTTCAGTTTCATGACACGATCCGCGGAGATGTAACATTTTCATTTTCGACTATCGACGATCAGGTATTGATGAAATCGGACGGTTTCCCGACATACCATCTTGCGGTCGTCGTTGATGATCACACCATGAATGTTTCTCATGTCATTCGGGGCGAAGAGTGGCTGCCGAGTACTCCGAAACATATTCTTCTCTATAAATATTTCAATTGGGACATCCCCGTATTCGCTCATCTGCCGCTGTTGTTGAATCCCGACAAATCAAAACTCAGTAAACGGCAGGGTGATGTTGCAGTGGAGGATTATCGCGCAAAAGGATATCTGAAAGATGCATTGGTGAATTTTGTCGCATTCCTCGGTTGGAATCCTGGTGGTGAGCAAGAGATATTTTCACTTACCGAATTGATTAAGGAATTCTCACTGGAACGTGTCGGTAAAGCGGGAGCGGTGTTCAACATTGATAAGTTGAACTGGATCAATCAGCAGCATATAAAATTAAAGAGCGATGCCGAATTGTTGGAATTGGTCCGTTCGATAGTGCAAGAAAAGCGGGGGACGGATGTGTCTGATGAATATATTGTGCAAGTGATCCATCTCATGAAGGAACGTGTGGTTGTGCTGAACGATTTCGTTGACGCATGTCCGTACCTCTACGAAGACCCTTCAGTATACGACGAATCCGCCAAAGCAAAGAATTGGAAGACAGAAACACCGGATCATGTTGCGTTGATGATCAAAAAAATTGAACTTCTTGAATCATTCGATGCATCATCGGTGGAACTCGCATTGCGTGCAACGGCGGAAGAGTTAAAGATTGGAGCGGGGAAATTAATACATCCCTTACGGCTTGCTATTTCCGGGGTTGCCAATGGCCCGTCGTTGTTTCATATGATGGAAACACTCGGCAAGGATGTAATACTACGCCGGATCACCGCCGCAATCGAGAGTCTGAAATGAAACCGATCGCCATTTTTTTATTTCTCACTATTTCCGGTTTTGCTCAGACCGATACCGTCCGATCGCTCGGGTGGTTGTCCGGGCACTGGATCTATGCTGCGGGGACAACCCAGATCGAAGAAATGTGGTCACACCCATCGGGAAATTCGTTAATCGGATGGAGCAGAACGATAGAAAAAGGCAACCTTGGATTCTACGAATTCATGATCATCCGTCGCACTCCTGCGGGACAATGTGCATTCATTGCGCAGCCGTCCGGACAGGCAGGAGCCGAATTCCCAATCACTGAGTTCCGTGACGGATATGTCGCATTCGAAAACGACACGCATGATTTTCCGCAGAAGATTTCGTACCGGAAGGTCGGCCGGGATTCGCTTATCGCAAGGATTGAAGGTACCGTAAAGGGAAAATTCCGGACGGTTGATTTCCCGTATAAACGGCTCATTCCGCATTGATTATCGATCGATGCTTCTCTATATTCTATGACAATGAAAGTACTTGATATAATTCGTTTGAATAACGCCGTCTTTTATGCCTATCACGGGGCTTTATCGGACGAACAGACGCTCGGCGGCAAGTTCGAAATTGATGTGGAGTTGTATTGCGATCTTACTGCGGCAAAACAATCCGATGCATTGCACGAAACCGTGAACTACGAAAAAGTGTACGCGTTGATGAAGAAAATTGTCACGGAAAAAAAATATTATCTGATCGAAGCGCTTGCTCACTCGATGGGGACGGGCATTATCGGCCAATTTAGTCAGGTAGAAAAAGCGCTCGTACGAATACGAAAACCGGGTGCCCCGGTACATGGCGTTATTGATACCATCGAAGTCCAGGTTGAAACAGTGAGGCAGGAGAAAACAAAGTGAAGCATACCGTCCTGCTGGGATTAGGTTCCAATATAGGCGATAGAATCGAATTTATAACAACAGCGATTCGTGCAATTGCCGACCTCGAACGGACGGTCGTCGACGATGTTTCCGGAGTATATCATACGGAACCGGTGGGCGATGTAGCGCAGGATTACTTTCTGAATGTATGCATTTCCGTCAAAACCGATCTTGACGTCGTAGAATTTCACAGAAGTATTAAATCGATGGAGAAGGATATCGGCCGGCAGCAATCGGTGCGATGGGGTCCGCGGGAAATTGATATCGATATTTTATTCTTCGATGCAACGGTCTTCCAAACAGAACATCTGACGATACCGCATCGGGAGATTGTCAATCGCCGGTTTGTCCTGCAGCCATTATCGGAGATCGCACCGATGGCAATCCATCCGGTCGAAAAGCGATCGATCGAACAATTGCTGGCGGAATGCACGGATACTCACGCAATAGAATTTGACGGAATACACTCTACACAACTCTTAGCGCTCATCAATGATTCAATTGCAAACCCGACCGTCTGACATCAGATATATCGCAATCGAAGGTGTGATCGGCGCCGGAAAAACCACTCTGGCAAAGATGCTGTCCACTCGATTAAACGCAAAGCTCGTGCTTGAACGGTTCGAAGAGAATCCGTTTTTGCCGAAGTTCTATGAAGATCCCGAACACTATGCATTCCAGACGCAGATATTTTTTCTGCTGTCACGGTATAAGCAGCAGCAGGAGCTTTTTCAGGGAGACCTCTTTCATAATTTTCTGGTCTCGGATTATATTTTCGATAAGGATAAAATATTCGCCTATCTGACTCTGCAGGACGACGAATTGAAATTGTACGAATCGTTGATCGGTACGATCGAAAAAAATATACCGACACCCGATCTGGTCGTCTATCTCCAATCCAGTGTCGACCGACTCATGTCGAATATTAAAATGAGAGGGAGGACGTATGAGGAAAATATGTCGGATGAGTATATCAAAGATCTGAATGAAGCATACAATTATTTTTTCTTCCGGTATAAAAGTGCACCGTTATTGATTATCAATTCTACCGAGATAGACTTTGTCAATAATCCGGAAGATTTTGAGGATCTTATGACCCAGATTGTACGGAAGGATAAATCACCCGTCGAATACTATAACCCTAAATCGAAGGCAAAATCGTGAGCCTTCTCAGGGTCATAGTGTGGGTGATCCTCGTGTTCCTTGCGGCAAAGATCATCGGCAGTATCATCCGCTTTCTGCGCACCATGCTGTCGCCCCCGCGAAATACGATTAAAAATACAACGAAAGAACCGGAACCATATTCCAATGTCGAAGATGTTTCCTATGAAGAGGTGCCGGATAAAAAATAAGGCTCTTCGGTATGTTCCCTATTGAAAAATACTTAAAGCGCGCATTGGTCGGTATCATTGCCGCAGTGCATCCGCCGAGGCGCATCGGTCCCTCCGCACTCCCGACAAAATATTTTAAACGCATTCTTGTCGTCAAACAGCATGACCAGATCGGTGATCTCCTCGTCGCGACACCGGCAATCCGGGCATTGCGAAAACGATTTCCGGATGCGTTTATTGGCGTTGTCGTCAGAGAATATAACGCTCCGGTTATGTGGGAAAATCCTTACGTCGATTCGGTGATTATGTTTTATGAAAAATTAAACCGGTGGAATCTCCAGAAATTCAAAACGATGTGGAGTCAGTTGAGAGGCGAAGGGGGATTTGATTGTGCAATCGTTTTAAATTCCGTTTCCCGCTCATTGTCGTCCGATGTCATAGCCGTGCTCAGCAAAGCGAAATATGTTATTGGTCCGAATCATATCGCATTAGATCCGGATATTCCGGAGAGTATTTACAGCACCGTCACCTATCGCTCCCGAAAAGTGCAGCCGGAATGCGAACACTATCTTGATATTGTACGGCAAATCGGAGTGCATCCGGATGGCGTGTTCTATGATCTTCTTTTAGAAGAAGATGAAACGCGGGAAGCAGAACGGATGTTGTATCAATTGGGCATTCAATCGAATTCAGTGTTGGTCGGTATACACCTGGGTGCATTAAACAAGGAAAAACGCTTACCGATCGATCGGTTGGTAAAAGTGATTGGATGGATAAAAAAACAGTATGCCTGTGAGATTCTGGTGATGATCGGTCCTCATGATGCGCATATACGGGACGAGCTGTTTTCTCATTTGGAAAACAAAGCCGCTATAGCAGCACCGCTCGTGTCGCTGCGGATTGCAGCGGCGATTATAAAGAAATTGACCCTGCTATTATGTAACGACACAGGGCCGATGCACATTGCCTCAGCCCTTGAAGTGCCGACAATATCATTTCACAGCATCAGCGATCCGCTGCAATGGAAACCGCCGCACGAACGACATATTGCCATTCGTGCCGATGACAAAAAGATCGGCTCCATAACTGCGGAAATGATTTTCGTTGAATTAAAAAAACAATTTGAACTTCTTGGTATAGCACCAAAATCATTTTAAGTTGGGCCGCAATGATAGATCCGAAAGAAATTACAACTACGCCGATACCGGCGGATATCGATAAAGAAATTCTGCGATTGAAGAATGATTTGAATGCTGTTATCCTTGCGCATTACTATCAGGATTCGGAAATCCAGGATCTCGCGGACTTTGTCGGCGACAGCCTCGATTTATCGAGAAAGGCAGCATCAACTCAAGCCGATGTCATTGTTTTCTGCGGTGTGCATTTTATGGCAGAGACTGCGAAAATATTGAATCCACATAAACCAGTGCTGCTTCCCGATCTCCTTGCCGGATGTTCTCTGTCAGACGGTTGTCCGCCGAAATTATTTAAAAAATTTAGAGAGCAGCATCCAGGTCATCTGGCCATCACGTACATTAACTGCAGTGCCGAAGTAAAAGCGCTGAGCGATATCATTTGTACATCGAGCAATGCCGAAAAGATCATTTCGCAGATACCGAAAGACCAGCCGATCCTGTTTTCACCCGACAAGAATCTCGGCGCTTATATCAATCGGAAAACCGGCCGGAATATGCTGTTGTGGAACGGCAGTTGTATCGTGCATGAGACATTTAGCGAGCGGAAGCTGATCGGTCTGCAGCTCGAACATCCCGATGCCGTAATTATTGCACATCCAGAATGCGAAGAAATCATTCTCCAAAAAGCACATTTTGTCGGCTCGACAAGTATGCTTTTAAAGTTTGTCCAAAATTCAACGCAGAGCGCATACATTGTCGCAACGGAAGCGGGGATTATACATCAGATGGAAAAAACGACGACGGGCAAGAAGTTCATACCGCTGCCGCCGGATGCCAGTTGCTCCTGCAATGAATGCCCGCATATGAAGAGAAATACTTTGGAAAAATTATATCTCTGCATGAAAACCATGTCGCCGCAAATTGAAATGCATCCCGACCTGCTTGCTGCAGCACGAATACCGATTGAAAAAATGCTGACCATGAGTTGAGAACGTTGCAGGTAGATGGTCCCCGAATTAATATTTTTGACCAGGAGCGATTGTTTTGTATATTTTTTAAATTATGACATCACGGAAGGACAAACGCTAGCGTGATGGTATTTGATAAACTCATTTCGCGCGGTGCGCGGACGATGGCAGAGCAAATTATGGCAACAAAAGTATATATCGAAGATCTTTCAAAATATGTCGGTGAAAATGTGACGCTGCAAGGCTGGCTGTATAATGCCCGTTCCAGCGGAAAAATTAAATTCCTATTGCTGCGCGACGGCACCGGCGTGTGCCAGGGTGTCGTGGTGAAGGCAGCGATTGGAGAAGAAATATTTGCACTGTGCGATCAACTCACACAGGAATCGTCGTTCCGAATGTCCGGAACGGTCCGTGCAGAACAACGTGCTCCCGGCGGATATGAGATGGATGTGACAAACGTTGAAATCATTTCCATTGCAAAGGAATACCCGATTACACCAAAAGAACATGGTGTGGAGTTCCTTGCCGACCGCCGGCATTTATGGCTGCGATCGTCACGCCAGCATGCCATCATGCGTGTCCGGCACGAAATCATCCGTTCCATCCGCGAATTTTTCGACGGACGGGGCTTCACGCTGCTCGATGCTCCTATCTTTACACCCGCAGCATGCGAAGGAACATCGACATTGTTCGAGACGGAATATTTCGACCTCGGAAAAGCTTTTTTAACGCAATCCGGTCAGCTGTACGGTGAAGCAGGGGCAATGGCGCTCGGGAAAGTGTATGTTTTCGGTCCGACATTCCGTGCGGAGAAATCGAAAACACGGCGTCATCTGACCGAGTTCTGGATGGTCGAGCCGGAAGTGGCGTTTAACGACCTGAATGATAATATGGACCTTGCGGAAGATTTTCTGGTCCATATCGTATCGTCAGTATTGAAAAATCGTATGCCGGAATTGAAAATTTTGGAACGGAATATTACATTTTTAGAAAATGTAAAGAAGCCGCTGCCGCGAATTACATACGATGAAGCGGTGGAAATACTTCATTCAAAAGGATTACCGTTTGAATGGGGGAATGATTTGGGTGGAACAGACGAAACGGTAATTTCAGAAAAATATGATCGTCCGGTGATGGTCCATCGATATCCTGCCGCGGTGAAAGCATTTTATATGAAGAGGGATCCGAACAACGACAAATTAGCCCTCGCAGTCGACGTACTTGCTCCGGAAGGATACGGTGAAATAATCGGTGGTAGCCAGAGAGAAGACGATTACGATGTCTTATTGGGAAGACTGAAGGAACATAATTTACCGCAGGAAGCGTTTGATTGGTATCTCGATCTACGCCGGTACGGTTCGGTGCCGCATGCAGGCTTTGGACTGGGAATTGAACGGACAGTCTCCTGGATTTGCGGCCTCGATCACGTTCGGGAAACGATACCATTCCCGAGAATGATTTACCGGTTAACGCCGTAATACTATGCCCGCTTCGGCGGGCTTCTTTTTTATGTCGTCTACACTAACATATCTTTATTCCCTGCAGCGGTTCGGAATGAAATTCGGACTGCGGAATATTCGAATTCTTCTTCGTTCAATCGGCAATCCGCAGAGAAAATTTCCGGCGGTGCACGTTGCCGGTACAAACGGCAAAGGATCCACTTCCGCAATGATCGCCGCAATTTATAGTGCAGCGGGATATCGTGTCGGACTGTATACCTCACCGCATTTAGTACGGTTTAATGAACGAATACGAATCAACGGCGTCGACATTGCCGATAAGGATATCGTGCGGATTGTCCGCATCCTCCGTCCCGCAATCGAAAAAAAACAGGCAACATTTTTTGAAGCGACGACAGCGATTGCGTTCCGGTATTTTGCCGAACAACGTGTCGATATTGCCGTGATCGAGACCGGACTCGGCGGGAGACTTGATTCGACGAACGTGATTCGTCCCGTAGTCTCGGTGATAACATCAATCGGGAAAGATCATACCGAACAGCTTGGGAAAACACTATACTCCATAGCGGGCGAAAAGGCAGGAATTATAAAGTCAGCTATTCCCATTGTTGTTGGGAATATACAGGGAACCGCACTTGCGGTGATACGAAAGACAGCGGCAAAGAATCACTCCCCGTTGTTGTTGTCGCGAAATATCACCATTCCCCGAAACATCGTGCTTCAACTGCAGGGTTCGTACCAATCGGATAATGCACGTTGCGCTATTGCTGCCGTGACATTGACGGCAAATCGATTTTTAATCGGAGATGCAGCAGTGAAGAATGGATTGGAAAGGACCACAGAATTCACGGGATTGCGTGCACGATGTGAAATGATACAGCAATCCCCGGCAATAATTCTGGATGTAGCCCACAATCCCGACGGCATCAGGGCACTCATTGGCCAACTGAAAACCATGCCGATCCGGAAATTGATTGTTGTCTTTGGGGTCATGAAAGATAAGGATTATTCATCAATGCTGATGGCGTTTAAAAGTCTGAATCCCATCATCATTTGCACACAACCGCTCGCCGATCGGGCATTACCGGTTCAGAAACTTATTGCGGATTGCGAAATGTTGAATTTTCACACAGTATCTGCCGCTTCCGTACGTGAGGCAGTGATAGGTGCAAAAACGCTTGCCGGAAAAACAGGAACGATCGTTATTACCGGTTCTCATTATGTTGTCGGTGAAGCGATTCCGCATTGTCGTATCCAAAAAAAGTCTTGACATTATAAACGATTTCTCATAATTTAATCGTAGTTCTAAACACATACCTGAAGTTTGTCCACCAGAATCCTTATATTCAACTGTCATAACTAACTCCAGCGAAATCAATAATCTTTATTGAAACGTACGTACACCGAAACTCTGTTTTCCACTAATTCTCTTCCAAGGGGAGGTTCTCTTCGTTTATGCCAATGGACATTTCTGAACTAAAGTCCAAAAAAATTTCCGACCTCAATAAGATCGCAAAAGAACTCGGATTATCCGGGGTCAGTGATCTCCGCAAGCAGGAACTCATATTCAAGATTCTCGAAGCGCAAAGTCAAAAGGATGGCCAAACCTTCAGCAAAGGCGTGCTCGAAGTTTTGCCGGACGGATATGGTTTTCTTCGCTCTGTAGACTACAATTATCTACCGTCGCCGGATGATATCTACGTGTCGCCGTCGCAGATTAAAAAATTTGCGCTCCGTACGGGGGATACGGTCAGTGGTCAGGTGCGACCGCCGAAGGAAGGGGAACGGTTTTTTGCTTTGCTGCGGGTGGAAGCTGTCAATGGCGAAGATCCTGAAAAAGTCCGTGAACGTGTTCTCTTCGACAACCTGACACCGTTGTATCCTGAAGAACGGCTGAAGTTAGAAACTGCGCCGGGAGAGTATTCAATGCGAATACTCGATATGCTTGCGCCGGTCGGGAAAGGACAACGCGGATTGATCGTTTCTCCTCCGAAAGCCGGTAAAACGATTATGCTGCAGAAACTGGCGAACAGTATTGCCAGAAACAATCCCGATGTAAAATTGCTGATGCTCTTGATCGACGAACGGCCGGAAGAAGTTACCGATATGGAACGGAACGTTTCAGCGGAAGTGGTTGCATCGACATTCGATGAACCGCCGGAGAGACACGTGCAGGTGGCGGATATGGTGATCGAAAAGGCAAAACGTCTTGTCGAAACGAAACATGATGTGGTCATTCTTTTGGATAGCATTACGCGACTGGCGCGCGCGCACAATACAGTCGTCCCCCATTCGGGCAAGATCCTTTCGGGTGGTGTCGATGCCATGGCGCTGCACAGACCGAAACGCTTCTTTGGCGCGGCGCGAAACATTGAGGGTGGCGGTAGTCTCACCATTATCGCGACTGCTCTTGTAGAAACCGGAAGCAGGATGGACGAAGTGATTTTTGAAGAGTTCAAAGGAACGGGAAACATGGAAATTGTTCTCGACCGAAAACTTGCCGATAGAAGAGTTTTCCCTGCTATCGATGTTAATCGTTCGGGAACACGACGGGAAGAGATTATCATGCCCGAAGATGAACTGAACCGCGTTTGGATCCTGAGAAAATTCCTCAACGAATTCACTCCTGTTGAAGCAATGGAAGTCCTTCTGGAAAAAATGCGGGGGACAAAGTCGAATAAGGAGTTCCTCAAATCTATGAATAGTTAAGACAATAAAAGCCATCCTTTGGATGGCTTTTTTGTTTTGCAACTTCATCCTTTTAACCGTAAATTTCAAAAAATTGAATAAGGAATGCACAATGAACAATAACGAAGTTGTCATCGTCAGTGCGTGTCGTACGCCCATAGGCTCTTTCGGTGGCGTACTCAGTGCCATGAGCGCCCCGCAATTGGGATCCGCAGTGATTGATGAAGCGGTGAAAAGAGGCAACGTGCAAAAAGAATCCGTCAACGAAGTTATAATGGGGAATGTGCTGCAGGCAGGTGTCGGACAAGCTCCCGCACGTCAGGCGGCGTTAGGGGCCGGTTTACCCACATCAGTGGAAACGATGACGGTGAATAAGGTTTGCGGATCAGGACTGAAAGCAGTCATGCTCGCGGCACAGGCAATACAATTGGGTGATGCAGAAGTAATTGTCGCCGGTGGAATGGAATCGATGTCCAACGCTCCGTATTTGATGGATAAAGCTCGTTTTGGGTATCGTATGGGAAACAGTGAGATCTATGATGTTATTATGAGGGACGGATTGCTTGATGCGTACAAAAATATTGCGATGGGTAATTTTTCCGATGCGACGGCGCTTGAACAAAATATTTCTCGAAAGGAGCAGGATGATTTTGCGATTCTGAGTTACACGAGAGCGCAGGAATCGATAAAGACGGGACGGTTTAAGGATGAGATCGTGAAGATCGCCATCCCCGAGAAAAAAGGAACCGTGACGTATGTCGAAGAAGATGAAGAGCCGTTGAAGACAAACTTTGAAAAGATTCCGCAATTACGTCCGGCATTTTCAAAAGAAGGATCGGCCACCGCGGCAAATTCCTCAAAAATCAATGACGGCGCAGCAGCTCTGGTGTTGATGTCCGGTGCAAAGGCATCGGCGTTGAACATTCGGCCGATCGCCAGGATAATCGCGCAGGCGTCGGTAGCGAAAAATCCCGAACATTTCACTACTGCACCGGCGGAAGTGATTCCAAAAGTTTTGGAAAAAGCCGGAATGACACTCGATCAAATTGATTTGTTTGAAGTGAACGAAGCATTTGCACTTGTCTGCCTTGCCGTCAACAAAATTGCGGGATTGGATGTGAACAAAGTGAACGTCAACGGCGGAGCTGTTGCCCTCGGCCATCCCATCGGAGCAAGCGGCGCACGAATACTTGTGTCACTCATTCATGCATTGAAGCAACGCAAACTGAAGCGCGGGATGGCGGCAATCTGTATCGGCGGAGGCGAGGCAAGCGGTGTTATTATTGAAATGATGTAAATAATCCGTAGGGGCTCACATGACAATAAAGAATATTACGGTCATCGGATCGGGAACCATGGGAAATGGTATTGCCCATGTATTCGCACAGTATGGCTTTTCGGTCACATTGAATGACATCAAACAGGAATTTCTCGACAGGGGACTGAACACCATCGGTGCAAATCTCGATCGGCAGATCAAAAAAGGAACGCTGACAGAAGAGCAGAAGAAGAACACTTTGTCGAACATCAAAACCTCTCTTGATCTCGCTGCGGCTGTTCAAGCAGCGGATCTGGTGATCGAAGCGGCAACCGAAAACAAAGAGATCAAATCAGGAATCTTCCGGACGATCGATGCGAATGCACCCGCTCATGCAATTCTTGCCTCCAACACATCATCTATTTCAATCACGGAAATTGCCGCGGTCACACAGAGGCCGTCGATGGTTATTGGAATGCATTTTATGAATCCCGTTCCCATGATGACACTGATCGAAGTGATTCGAGGCCTCGCGACTTCGGATGAAACCTACGCGGCGATCAAAGAAGTGTCGATAAAGATAGGGAAGGTTCCTGTCGAAGTGAATGATTATCCGGGATTCATTTCAAACCGAATTCTTCTGCCGATGCTGAACGAAGCAATGTATTGCGTGATGGAAGGAGTCGCCACTCCCGAATCGATCGATACAGTAATGAAATTAGGGATGAATCACCCTATGGGTCCGTTAACCCTGGCCGATTTCATCGGATTGGATGTCTGTCTCTCGATCATGAATGTATTGCATGAGGGCCTCGGTGATTCAAAATACCGGCCGTGTCCGCTGCTGAAGAAAATGGTCTCCGCTGGCCACCTCGGACGCAAGAGCGGAAAAGGATTTTTTGATTACACGAAAAAAAACTAACCATTCTTCAAATCAAATGATCACACCATGAACTTCGAATTGAATGAAACGCATAAAATGATCCGTGAAACTGCCCGGCAGTTTGCACAGGACGAACTGTCCGTGACGTCCGATGAGCGGGACGATAAGGAAATGTTTCCGACGGAAGAGATCAAGAAATTGGGTGAACTCGGATTCATGGGTATGATGGTGCCGGAACAATACGGTGGTGCGGGACTCGACAGCATCAGTTATGCGATCGCTATGGAGGAAATATCCAGAGCAGATGCATCGTGCGGTGTTATCATGTCGGTGAATAATTCTCTGGTTTGTTACGGACTGAACAAATACGGCACGGAAGAACAAAAACAGAAATTTTTAATTCCCTTAGCGCAAGGCAAAAAACTTGGTGCTTTTGCGCTTTCTGAACCCGAAGCCGGAAGTGACGCGACTAACCAGCATACCACCGCGGTGAAAGATGGCGATCACTATGTGTTGAACGGAATAAAGAATTGGATCACCAACGGAACGACCGCCGACTATACTATTGTGATGGCACAAACTGATTCCTCAAAAGGTTCAAAAGGAATCAGTGCGTTTATCGTAGAAAAAGGTATGCCGGGATTTACCTTTGGTAAGAAGGAACGGAAATTGGGCATTCGCAGTTCTGATACTGTATCGCTGTTGTTCGAAAATGTCCGTGTGCCTGCTCAAAACCGAATTGGCGATGAAGGATTCGGATTTAAATTCGCGATGGTAACGCTCGAAGGGGGACGTATCGGTATTGCCGCTCAGGCACTTGGCATCGCACAGGCGTCACTGGATGCATCAATACACTATGCAAAACAACGCAAGGCGTTCGATCAGCCGATTGCAAACCTCCAGGCGATCCAATTTAAACTTGCGGATATGGCAACGGATATTGAAGCAGCACGAATGCTGGTGTATCAATCTGCCGCATTGAAAGATGCCGGATTGCCGTTTGGCAAACAGGCGGCCATGGCGAAATTGTTCGCATCCAGAATCGCCGTGCACGCTGCTCTTGAAGCAATTCAGATTCATGGCGGTTACGGTTATGTGCGGGAATACAAAGTGGAACGGTATTTACGCGATGCAAAGATTACAGAGATCTATGAAGGGACATCGGAAATTCAACGGATCGTAATATCCCGTGCGTTGTTAAAAGAATAAAAAATCTATTCTTAATTTTATCGAAAGGTTATTGTATGAAAAAAGGATTAATCATTGCCGGCGTGATTATCGGACTCTTTGTTCTCGTCATATTCTGGGGAACAGGAAAATATAATTCTCTCGTGCAGCTGGATGAAGGAGTGAATGGAGCATGGGCACAAGTGGAGAATCAATATCAACGCAGGATGGACCTTGTGCCGAATCTGGTTGCAACCGTTCAGGGAGTGGCAAATTTTGAAAAATCAACGCTGCAGGCAGTCATCGAAGCTCGTGCGAAAGCAACACAGGTCACCGTCTCTCCTGAATTATTGAATGATCCTCAGGCATTTCAACGATTTGAACAAAGCCAGGGTCAATTGGGATCGGCACTCTCGCGACTGTTGGTAACGGTGGAGCAGTATCCAAACTTAAAAGCCAATGAAAACTTCCTTCAATTGCAGTCTCAATTGGAAGGAACAGAGAATAGAATTTCGGTCGAAAGAAAACGATTCAATGAAATAGTTCAGGGTTACAATGCGACAATTCGGACAATCCCGACATCGCTGATTGCGTCGTTTACGGGATTTCAACAAAAACAATATTTTCAAGCGCTTCCCGGAGCCGAAGCGGCCCCGAAAGTACAATTTTAATGAAACATATAATCGGATCAAATATTGTGGCCATGCTTTTAGGTATGGCCATTGTTTTTGTTCCTTTTCTTTTTTCTCAGGATGAAGAGATTCCGACGATTGTCGATCCGGTCACCGATCGTACAGGCACATTGACACGGAGTGAATATTATTCACTCCGAAAAATGATCATTCGATTCGAAGACAGCACTTCGAACCAAATCGTCGTTATGTTGATACCGACTCTCGGAGGGAATGATATTCGTGATCATGCCATTCGAATTCTCGAAAAGAATAAGATCGGTCAAAAAGGGAAGGACAACGGAGTTTTGATTCTCATTGCAAAGGATGACCGGCAGATTTCCATTGAGGTGGGATACGGGCTCGAAGGCGTACTTACCGATGCGATATGTGACAAGATCATCCGAAGCGAAATTCGCCCAAGGTTCCGGGAGAATGAATATTATGGCGGAATTGCTGCGGCGATCACCGCGATTTCACAGACGGTGAAAGGTGAATATACTGCCGAAGGAAAGAGGCAAGTGATGAATGATTGGATACCGATTGTCATTATTTTGCTTGTCATCATCTTTTCTATTATCTCCTCGCTTCGAGGCCGTCGATATTCTCTCAGTTCACACGGTCGAAAGGGTTACAATAATTGGTGGTGGGGTGGAGGGGGTTTTGGCGGAGGAGGAAGCGGCGGATTTGGCTCATTTGGCGGCGGTAGCGGAGGGGGCTGGTCTGCCGGTGGAGGCAGTTTTGGCGGTGGCGGGGCCAGCGGAAGCTGGTAATGCACATCATACATTTAATGCGAAATAGTATATGCTGGTGTTAATGAAACTTGACGCAACGCGTCAAGAAATCGAAAATGTGAAGCATAAAGTTGCCGAATTCGGTTTTACGCCGCATGAGATTCCCGGTGCGCAGCGGGTTGCAATCGGTATCACCGGTAACAAAGCCAAAGTGTCGCCGGATCAATTCCTAGTGTTGCCGGGTGTGGTTGATGTTGTGGCGGTATCAAAACCATTTAAATTAGTCGGGCGCGATTTCAAGCCGGAAAACACCGTCGTTGATGTCGGGGGAGTAACATTCGGCGGGAATGAGATTCAGATTATCGCCGGTCCTTGTTCCGTCGAAAGCCGAGAACAGATAATGGAAGCGGCGGAAATTGTGAAAAGTTCCGGCGCCCGTTTGTTGCGGGGCGGCGCCTATAAACCAAGGACATCTCCGTATGCATTTCAAGGATTAAAAGTTGAAGGGCTTGAATATCTTAAGGAAGCAGCAGAGAAATACGGACTGAAGGTGGTCACTGAGGTCAAGGATACCGAAACGCTTCCGTTGGTGTTGGAATACTCCGACATTCTTCAGATCGGTGCACGAAATATGTATAATTTCTCGCTGTTGGAAAAAGTCGGCGATACCGGAAAGCCGGTGTTGCTCAAAAGGGGATTTTCATCGACGATAGAGGAACTGCTGATGTCGGCAGAGTATATTCTTTCACGCGGGAATTATAATGTAATTCTCTGTGAACGGGGTATCAGGACGTTCGAAACGTATACACGGAACACACTCGATCTTAATGCTATTCCGGTCATTAAAAAATTATCCCATTTACCGATTATTGCCGATCCGAGTCATGGCACGGGTGCCTGGGACCTTGTCTCGGCAATGGCACAGGCGTCCGTTGCAGCCGGAGCGGATGGACTGATTCTGGAAATTCACGCACATCCGGAAAAGGCGTTGTCCGATGGATACCAATCTCTTTCACCGAATAACTATCTGAACTTGACGAGACGCTTGAAAAAATACGAACCGGTTGTTGAACGTACTATTGCGGTGGCACGATGAATATATTTGGCGAAAATATCCTTACCGGCGACGAGATGCAATGGATTGCCGAGAAGATACAAGCGGTGGAGAAGGAGACGATCGGAGAAATCCGTGTAAATATCCAAAAGCGTCGGTCGTGGAAGGAAAAACATCTTTCGCTTTTTGATCTTGCCGTGAATAATTTTATCTCCCTCGGTATGGATAAGACCAGAGAGAAGACAGGCGTATTGATTTTTCTCTTGCTCTCCGAGCATGCATTCCAGATCGTGGCCGACGAAGGAATCAATAAGAAAGTCTCGCCGGATTTTTGGAAATCGCTTGCCGGCAAACTTTCCGCAGCTTTTCGTCAGGAAAATTACTATGAAGGCCTCTGGCGAACCATCGATGAAGTCGGTGTGATTTTGAAAAAAGAATTTCCCTCTGCTCCCGGAGATACAAACGAACTTCCCAATACCATCGTCCTATCATAACGGATTGCCATGAACTGCACAATCGCCGTCGCACAAACGGATTCCATCGTCGGAGATCTCCGAAAAAATATCCGGCATCATATCGGATTCATAAAAAAAGCAATTCAACACAAAGCCGATATCATTGTCTTTCCGGAACTCAGCCTCACCGGATATACTGTCCGGGACCTGAATTGGGATGTTGCACTTCGATCGGAACCAAATCCTTATTTCAAAGAATTTATTACTCTCTCCCGGTCCATAACGATTATAGCTGGAGGAGTGGAGGAAGCGGAAAATTACGGGATCTATAATTCCGCATTTGTTTTTGAAGACGGCCGGGTGCATTCCGCTCATCGTAAAGTATATCCACCGACGTACGGTATGTTTGAGGAGATGAGATATTTCAATCAGGGAAAAGAAGTGCAGGCGTTTAATTCAAAATTCGGCAAACTCGGTATTCTCATTTGCGAAGATCTCTGGCATCTTGCATTACCGTACATTCTTGCGCATGACGGTGCGGAGGTTATTTTTAGTTTGACCGCAAGTCCAACACGTTTGGCAGGATCGTCGAAAATGCTGTCGGTGGCGAATGTCAATCATGAACAACACCGCGCCTATGCCCGATTGCTCAGCACCTATGTTGTCTTTGCAAATCGTGTCGGTATTGAAGACGGTGTGAACTTTTGGGGCGGATCGCAGATTGTCGATCCGACGGGGAAAGCAATAGTGACAGCGAAATACTTCGAGGAAGACTTGATTTACGCTAAAATTGAAGAAAATGTAATAAGACGTTCGCGTCGTTTTTCACGGCATTTTGTCGACGATCTGCCTGAATTGACCATACAACAGTTAAAAAAATCTTTGAAGCGAAGGGATAAGTGAGTACTTTTATTATTATCAACAAATTCACAAGGATGAATGTATCATGAATACTGAATATAAAGAACCGGGACCGGTCTTAGACCAAGAAAATCCATTCCAATCAATGATGGAGCGTTTCGACATCGCCGCAGAAATTTTGGGACTCGAAGACGGTGTGTACGAATATCTTAAAACACCGGTGAAACAAGTAACCGTATCAATCCCGATACAAATGGACAACGGCAATGTGGAGATTTTCCAGGGCCATCGTGTGATTCACAATGATATCCTTGGTCCGTCAAAGGGAGGCATTCGCTATGCACCGGATGTCAATATTGATGAAGTAAAAGCATTGGCGGCATGGATGACATGGAAGTGTGCGTTGCTGAATGTGCCGTTCGGCGGTGCCAAAGGGGGGATAAAATGCGATCCATTTAAATTGACTCCCGTCGAATTGGAAAAAAT
>CAYJMS010000007.1:0-41717 GCA_964371615.1 uncultured Chitinophagaceae bacterium | reverse complement strand
GTGCGCAAACGGGTCTATAAACTGGTACATAATTAAATTTACACCGTTCAAATTTCAAATAAACCCACGACGCTACACCGCCAATATGATGGAAGTCTTCGGGGACGATAAGGATATTCCCGCGCCGGATATGAATACGAACGAACAAACCATGGCGTGGATTATGGACACCTATTCCATGCATATGCGCAAGACGGTCAGCGGTGTGGTGACAGGAAAACCATTGCTGATCGGCGGCTCTATTGGGCGTCGCGAAGCGACAGGACGCGGGGTTATGATCGTCACACTCGGTTCAATGGAAAAACTCGGAATGAAACCAAAAGATACTTCTATTATCGTTCAGGGATTCGGTAACGTCGGTTCTATCTCTGCGTTGTTGCTGCGGGAACAGGGATGCAAGATCGTCGGTATCGGCGATATCACCGGTGGATATTACAATAAGCGCGGCATCGATGTGCAAAAAGCGATCGATTACGCAAAAGAGAATAAAACGCTCAACGGATTTACCGGCGGCGATAAGGTGACTATGGCTGAATTGCTCGAACTGGATTGCGACGTGTTGATTCCGGCAGCAAAGGAAGATCAGATCACGCATAAGAACGCGGGCAAGATCAAAGCCAAGATTATTGTCGAAGGAGCAAACGGTCCTACAACGGCAAAAGCCGATCCGATATTGAACGAGCGGGGTATTATCGTCGTTCCGGACATCCTGGCAAATGCCGGCGGAGTGACCGTATCGTATTTCGAATGGGTTCAAAATAGGGTCGGATATTATTGGTCGCTCGATCGTGTCAATCGACGTCTTGAGAGAATGATGAAGGCATCGTTCGACAACGTCTACGAGACCGCTGCGAAACATAAAGTCGCTCTGCGTATCGGCGCGTACATCGTGGCAATTGATAAGGTAGCAAAGACACTAAAAATCCGCGGTATATACGCTTAATGATATTTCGGCGGCAAAACATATTGACGATCTGTATTTTGTGCTCAATCGGTTTTGCCGCCGATACTGTTCTTCCGGATTCACACCGAAGCATGGTGCAGCGTTTGACCCGGGAAACTATCGCCGTGGCGGAAGAAAAGGGTTTATCGCTGCCGGATTCCTCGTTGAGTCTATTTATCGGAAATTCTTCTCTCAATGACGTCGTTCGCTCTGCAGTAACGCGTTCGTTTCTGGAGAGGAACTTGGTTATGTATGTTACTTCCGTTGGAACCGACACAATGTTGTCATTCTCTCTCACTGAGGCAACACTGGCCTACGGCAAACAGTTTTCAACTTCCTTTCTTGGTTCGAGCAAAGTGGAACGCACGATTTCGGTGAAAGTTGATATTTCTTTGATGGCAACGTCAACACAACGAATGTTGTTTTCCTCCGAGATCGCCCAGTCTGTTACCGACACAATACTTTTTTCCGAAGTCGCTCTCCTGGATGATCCTACGATACCATTCACTGCAGTGACGCTCCCTGCGTCATCGTTTTTTGATTCCATTGTTGAACCCGCAATCATCACGATTGCTTCTGCAGTTGCAGTCTATCTTTTCTTCACAATTCGGAGTTAACGGATACAGTGACGAATGGTACGGTGAAGAAAAGCGTCGCAGGTGTCTTTTTGACGACTCTGCTGATTATCTCCGAATTGATTCTCTCCCGCATGATTGACATACGTACTCCATCCGTCGCTGAAAAGTCGGTGCGGACAGATACCCTGGTTATTGTTGCCCCGTTGCCGAATCGTGTTCGGATTGCAGCTTATGGCGACATCAATCTTGGGCGAAGAATGGGACAAAGAATACTCAAAGGCGAGACTGGCTTTCCCTTCGAACGAATGAATTTGAGAGAGGATTCTGTGGATATCCTGTTTGCCAACCTGGAATCGCCGTTGTCCGATCAAAATGGCGAAACAGTAAGTCCATTGAGCAATATCGTTTTTACCGGACCTCCGGAGGGGGCAAAATCTCTGAAGGATGCCGGTTTCACCGTCGTTTCGACGGCAAACAACCATTCACTGGATTACGGTCTCAATGGACTTCGGCAAACACTGCAGTTCCTGGATCAAGCGGATATACTTCACTGCGGTACATCGACACACACTGATTCGTTGTATGTTCCTCTTTTCATAGAGAAAAACAACATAAAATTTGTTATCTTTGCTGTGACGACGTTCATGAATTTCAATCCGAACAATTGGCGTGCATATGTTGCTTCGGACGATACGGTGAAATTAAGTGAAGAAATCAGGAAAGTCCGTTCAAAAGCGGATGTAATTCTTGTGAGCGTCCATGGCGGAACGGAGTATGGTTCAGCCCCGGATCGTTCGATGCGTGAATTTTACGCATGGTGCGCCAGGAATGACGTCGATATCATTCTGGGTCATCACCCGCATGTGACATACGGTATTGAAAAAATCGGTAGAACGATCGTTGTTCAATCGTTGGGGAATATGATCTTCTATCAACCGCAGCATGTGTGGACCCAGCGAAGTTATGGAATTCATTTTGTCGTAATAAAAACAGATACTTCGCTCTCGTTTGATATTGAGTCGATTATCCCGCTTCGTGTAGGTTTTCAGACGGAGCGGATGAGAGATACTGATGAAGTGAGGCGACTTCAAAAAAGAACACAGGAATTATCAAATTTTGATTTATCAACCTATTGGGAGTAAAGTGAAATATTTTGTTGTCGTGTTTGGCGCTCTTTTCTTTGCGTTATTATTTGAATCGTGTGCATCGACGCAGGAACTCGAGTCACTGCCGGCGGATGTACGGTATCAGCGAGCAAAAGATCTGTATGATGATGAAAAATATCTCGAAGCAATTGAAGAGTTTAAAATAGTTTCGGTTCAGTTTCAGGGATCGGAATATGCCGACGATGCACAATTTTATCTGGCGGAATCACGGTTTAACCGCGGGGAATTTATACTGGCCGCCGCGGAATACGACAATCTCGTACGGATGATGCCGACCAGTCCGTTTGCATCAACGTCTCGGTATAAAAAAGCACTCTCCCATTACCGGCTTTCGCCGAAATCCCAGCTCGATCAAAAGTATTCGCGGTATGCCGTCGACGACTTTCAGACATTCATCGAATTTTCACCGAATGATTCCCTGGTCACCGACGCAGAAATAAAAATATCCGAACTGACGGAGAAAATGGCACGGAAAATCTTTGACAGCGGGCGATTGTATTACCGGATGAACTTTTATCGCGCTTCAATTTCGTATTTTGATAAAGTGATATCGGAATTTACCGATACACCGTACGCCGACGACGCCATGCTGTGGAAAGCTCGTTCACAAAACGAGCGGAATGATTTTACCGGGGCACTTGCAACGTTGGATGCACTGCCGGTGAAATTTCCCGCTTCCGATGTTATCAAGGAAGCCGCCGAATTACGGATTGAGATTCAGGAAGATGAAGCCGACTATCGTGAAGAACAGAAAGAAAAGGCGAGCCTGCTCAATGAATGATTCTCTTCCGTTAAAGAAATATCAAGCGAATATGACTCAGTTGGTGTTGCCGAATGACACAAATCAACTGGGAAATTTACTGGGCGGTCAGTTGATGCACTGGATAGACCTTGTTGCTGCCATAGCTGCTGCCCGTCATTCACAACGGATTTGTGTCACAGCGTCCGTTGATGAATTGAATTTTCTTCATCCCATAAAAACAGGTGAAGTAGTGACGCTGCTCGCGTCGGTGAACAGGGTGTTCAATACTTCGATGGAAGTGGGGGTGAAAGTACTATCGGAGAACATGTTAACCGGGAAGATTCGGCACGCGAATTCGGCGTATTTGACGTTTGTGGCGTTGGATGGGGAAGGATCGCCAGTGAGCGTACCGCAGATACCGATCGAGACTGACGAAGAAAAGCGAAGGTTCGACGATGCCCTCACCAGAAGAAAAGAGCGACTCCGAAAACGAAAAAAACTACAACGATAATACTCCTGCCGTGTCTACTACTTTTGGGGAAAGTCGGTTCACAACGAGCAGGTTGATCGTGCTCTGCATCCTGATGATGCCGCTGTTCGGTTTCTCCCAGTTGCGTCCGCTGACAAGTATTTCGGTTATACAGGAATTTTCCTGGCCCGATTTCTATCGCTTCCCGACATTCATTCACTACTCCGATGTCAATCGTTCCGATCTCGTTGCCTATGATGTCCGGCAGTCGGAATTAGTTCTTCTTATTGGTATGGGGAACGGTGAGTTTTCGAATCGGAAAGTACTTTCTTCCGTTCCGCAACCCTCATCAATCGTTACCGGAAACATTAATAACGACGGAATGGACGATATAGCCCTGGTGCTGCGCGAACAAAATAAGGTGATTGTTTTTACAAGCAATACAACCGATTCGACGTATCAGAGGAATTCATTCACCGTAAATTTTTATCCGGAAAAGGTGATCTTCGGCGATATCTCGGGGGATGCTGTCAATGATCTTGTTATCTTCGGAAAATTATCGTCCGGCGTTACGGTAATTCGGGGCAAAGCGGGGAATGGATTCCATGATCCGCAAACGGTCTTTGTATCAATTCCCGTGAGTGAACTTTCGATCATCAGCCTGAATGCCGATAAAATCCCGGATGTGGTGGTGAGAAAATGGCTGAGTAACGACGATGTCTTTTATTTCGGTATCGGAGATTTGCAGTTTTCCGAACAGACGACATTGTCCTATGGCGAAGACTCCGTATTCTCTGCATATCAGGATCTTAACGGCGATAATATCACGGATGTTGTCGTAGCATCAACACAATTAAGCGCATTGCTGATTTATCATGGCGACGGTTTAGGAAATCTGCTGCGAGTCCAGATTGTTGCGCTTCAGAATGCCATGAGGGATTTATTACTCGGTTCAATCCACTCGAATACTTTTCCGGACATTGTTACGCGGGATGGCACCGAACGGAATTTTTCCGTGGTGATCAATAATGATGACGGACAATTTTATGACGAGACCGTTTTCGGCATGCCGTATGCAAACAACGACATTCAACTGTGCGATATTGACGGAGACCGATATGACGAAGTTGTTCTGTTGGATGCTTCATCCGGAAGGTATTCCATCGTTTGGAACAGTCATACTGAACGAATGCCTGTTGAAAACGACAAGTTGCTTGTCGGCAATGATCCGTCAGGTATTTCCGTGACGGATATGAATGCCGATGGTGCCGATGATATTTTTATCAGTAACAGCGGATCCAGCACCATTTCCATACTCATGGGAACCCAGGCGAAGGGATTGCTCAGCCAGTTCAGTGTTGAAACGGCAAAATCCCCTACGAATGTCACGGTCTATTCCCATCACGATACCGCACTGACTCTGTTGACTGTCCACAGCAATGAATTATTGATCGGTTTGATCACATTGAATGCGGACGGGAAAGACCGGTCGATGAATTTTCGCGATGTTGATTTATACACCATTCCACTTTCCGGAAAACCGTCCTATGTGCTGCCAGATCTGTCGATCTATAACAAATCCGTTTCGATGTATGTCTTTTCGAAAACGATTCCGAACGGCATTACATTCTATCAACAATTGCAGACGACGAAGTTTGTTGCCAAAAATCTCACTTTACAGGTTCCTTCCCGAATCATCTTTTCAACCATCAGCGATCTGAATAACGACGGGTTAACCGATTTGATCTATGTCTATCATGATCAAAAGAGACAACGGGACTTTCTCGGTACAACTTTGAACGATCTGCAAGGTGATTTTACCGGTATGTCGTACTCGTATATGTTACCGGATACCGGATTGAGCAGAGCATTTTTGTATGTCGAAGATATCAACGGAGATCAGCAAAAGGATTTCATCCTTTATGATCATACGGATAAATCCATCACGTTGATTCTCGGAAAGAACAACGGAGATTTTTCGACGCTCATCTCTATCCCCGGTGAGTTTCCCGTCGATAATATCCATCAAATTCAAATATTGGATTTTGATGCTGACGGCATTAATGATATTTTATATCGAGATACCGCAAGTTCGGCGGTCTTTGTCTTGAAGGGAAAGGGAAACGGATTCTTTTTCCCAAAACAATCGTTGGTCACTATTCCGCACGGATCGGTATTTCGTTGCGGCGATGTGAATGGAGATGGTGTTATGGATGTAGTCTATACGGTTCCGGAAATGAATGCAATCAGTATACAATATGGGCATTAAACATCTCATTCTCGTCGCACTTGTTTTCTGCGTCACGCCGGTACTGCCACAAGACTCTGCCGTCAAATGCGGAACCGGTCGCTATATCCCCGGATTGATCGACAATACGATTACGGAGGAGATGGTCTCAACAGTACGCCCGGTAATGCAACGGAGTGAGATGAGCCCTTCGGGGAAATTTCGGATTCATTTTGATACCACGGGTGCCAATGTTCCTATTATGCGCGATGACGAGGGAAATATTGTGCCGAATACGACATACCGCGAATACGTCGACACGCTAAAAGTGATTGCAGATTCCGTTTGGAGAACGGAAGTGGAAATATTTGGATTCCGTGCGCCGGTCTCGGATGCCGAAAGAGGCGGCGGAGATGAGTATGATATCTATATTGTCGATTTGGGAGGCGGCTGGTTTGGCGAGACTGTGCCTGAATACGATTTTCCGATTGGTTCCGTACAGACCAATCAGCAGTATACAAGTTTCATGAGAATCGAAAATGATTTCGGAATCGGGTACAGAACCAAAGGGTTAAACGCACTGAAGGTAACCGTAGCGCACGAGTTTCAACATGCAATTCAAGTGAGCGGTACCGGACTGTGGATGAACGATTTTTATTTTTATGAATTATCGGCGGAAGCCTTTGAACCCGTCGTGTTTCCTGATATAAAAGATTATATCAATGATGTCAAAATTTATTTCGCAAATATCTCATCGATCCCGTTATTTTCAAAAATTTATCCCGGCTACGAACGTGCCATTTTTGGATTGTATCTCATTCGCCGTTTTGGAACCGATGTCATGGTCAATCTTTGGGAAGAGATGAGAACGTCACGACCGATACCGGCACTGCACAAGAGTCTTTTACAGGCGGCAACAACGCTGGAAAAGGAGTATGTTGAGTTCGCCGATTGGATCTACTTTACCGAATCGCGTGCTGATTCCATCCATTATTTCCCTGATGCACGGTTATTTCCTTCGTTGACATTCTATCGAAGCATTTTGGCGGATAATTCTGTGCAATTCGTGCAGGGAAGTGCAAAGTCATTTTCAACACACTTTATTAAAGCAACGCATGGAATCGATTCAACGCATTTTGTACTCACGAATGTCGACATCGACGATGTGCTGAATGAACGGAATGCAGAGTATTTATATCAATTACAATTGTCGATGAGTCCGTCGTCCGGACTGACCGAAGTTCGTCCCGATCTCTTCGCAGAATTCAATCCTACGCCGGAATCGGACAGTAAATACTGGAAATACCGTGTCCAAACCAGTCAAGGTCCGTACCTCGCGTTGCCGTACACAAGTTTTCCCAATCCCTATGAACCGGCAAAGGGATTGATGTATTTCAATGTGGATATGGATATTTCCCCGGCTCCGTATCTCTATATTTATTCAATGTCGATGGATCTGGTGTATTCGGGAGAAGTGAATACTTCAATGTATTCCGGAAAGATGTTCCCGGTGTGGGATGGCAGGGACAATCATAATAATACATCCGGTTCCGGGATATATTTTTATTTCCTTACCGATAACAAAAAAACAGTACATGGTAAATTCGCAATTTTACGATAATAAAATGAGATCACTAACACTTCAGGTTGAAAATGTTGCACGCGTATTCGCACGGAAGACATTGTTCGGAGGAATAACATTTAAGATTTCTTCCGGCCAGTCCTTCGCCATCACCGGTAAGAATGGATCGGGCAAATCGACACTGGTGAAGATTCTTTGCGGGTTAATGACTCCGTCGCGCGGAACCATACAGTATACGGTCGATACTACGGCGGTTTCCATGGAAGATTTGTATCCGTATATCGGTTTGGTTTCGCCGTACTTGAATATGTACGATGAATTTTCCGGTGAAGAGAATCTTCAATTGTTTGCCAAAATCCGGGGATTACCCGTTGATCAAAAGTATATCGATGAACTGTTGCAGCGATGTACTATTTATGAGCACCGGAAGAAGGAGGTACGGTATTATTCGTCCGGAATGAAGCAGCGCTTGAAATATTGCGCTGCATTGCTGCACCGACCGATACTGCTTTATCTCGATGAACCGTCGGCAAATTTAGATGAACAAGGAATAAGCGTGGTCAGAGAAGTGATGCGGGAACAAAAACAGAACGGATCATTGATTTTTGCCACGAATGAAGAACATGATCTCAAGTATGCCGATTCGATCCTGGATCTAAATACATTGGAAATAGGATAAATAAGTATTATTTTGCATTATGATAACCGGATTGATTCCCTATCAGATTTTTGTCAAAGAAATCATCTCGGAATTTCGGACGCGATATGCGCTGAATGCATTGATGATGTTTGTCGTCACGACATTGACAATGGTTGTATTTTCGTTAGGCGACAATGACGTTCCGTATGAGATCCTCTCCGGTATGCTTTGGATAATCATCTTTTTCAGCGCCATGTCAGGGCTTTCCCGGACTTTTGTTGCCGAAGAGGAACGTGGAACTTCACTCACACTTCGTCTGTTGACAAAAGCAACGAATGTGTATGTCGGTAAATTGTTATATAACATCGTTTTGATCTGTTCTTTATCTGCATTTATTGCAGTGGCGTATCAGTTCATCATCGATGATTTTGTCGTTCAGTCCCAGTCGATATTTTGGATTACGATACTTTTGGGCAGTATCGGCCTCGCAGGGGCATCGACTATATTGGCGGCAATTATTGCAAAAGCGAATACCAAAGGCACATTGTTTCCGGTGTTGTCGTTTCCGATCCTGCTCCCATTGCTGTTGACATGCATTCGTGCAACAGTTCTGTCGGTCGAAGGGGCTTTTATCAGTGAGGCATTGAAGGATTTCCAGATTTTAATCTCTTTTGCAATCGTGATGATTGCTGCATCGGTACTGCTCTTCAATTTTGTATGGAATGACTAGTATGAATATGCTCTTCAAAGTTTTTCTCTCTCTCTTGCTGACCATCGTCATCATACTCGGTATTGCGATACCAACGGTGAACAATCCGCAGGGATTTTTCGAGTTTCCGTTTATCCCCGGTCTTGAAGAAAAAGCCCGAAATATTTTCTTCCATGTTCCGATGGCGTGGACTTCGGTGCTGGCATTTTTTATGGCGATGTTTTACGGCATACAATATCTGCGCACGAAGAATCCCGATTACGATTTACGGTCGGTTTCGTCCGCAGGATTGGGGCTGATGTTCTGTATTTTGGCAACAGTTACTGGCTCCATATGGGCAAAATTCAATTGGGGTTCTTTCTGGAATTGGGATCCGCGTGAGACTTCGATTTTCATTCTTTTGCTGATTTACGGAGCCTATTTCGTGTTACGATCGGCAATTGAGGAGGACGAAAAACGAGGTGCGCTCTCAGCTGTATATTCTATCATTGCCGGTGTGACGGTCCCGTTTTTCGTGTTTGTAATGCCGAGAATCATGTCCGGTCTGCATCCCGGATCACTGGGTGATGAACAGGGAAGCGGACCGGTAGTGGAAATGAATATGGCGCCGAATATGCTGGCAATATTCTTTGCTTCATTAATCGGATTTACGATGTTATATTTTTGGATGTACTCGCTCCGTATACGCACAGCCCGTTTAGAACAACAACACCATACAACAGAGTAAAATTATGGAAGAATTTCTGCACACGAATCAACTCTACGTCGTCTTGATCGTTGTACTGACGATGTGGATCGGTTTTTTATTGTACATGTTTCGACTTGATTCGAAGATTACGAAGATCGAAAAATTAATAAAGAAATAGGAGAAGTGATCGTATGAACATTAAGGTGATAGCCGGAGTCGTCATCATCGTTGCGGCGTTGGTTTTCGGGGCCATGACATTTATTGAAACAAACGTCGAGTATATGGATTTTGCGAAAGCAGAGAAGGTCAACAAGAAAGTCCAGGTAAAAGGAAAATGGGTCGCGGATAAAGAATCGCAATTCAATTCGTCGACTTCGCAATTCTCTTTTTATATGGTGGATGACAATAACAAAGAGTGTAAAGTGGTGCTTGACGGTGGGAAACCGAATAATTTTGAAATTGCAACCGAAATTGTCGCCAAAGGCCGTTTTAAGGATGGTTATTTCCACGCCAACGAGGTGCTCACAAAGTGTCCGTCGAAATATGAAGGTGACGGTACAGCAGTAACAAAGAGTCTATAACATGATCGGATCAATAATCGTAAAAATAACATTCGCCGCTGCTATCGGAGCATCCATTCTTTATTTTATGCAGCATCGGAAAGCATCTCCCGAAATACTGCGGATTGCCCGGGTGTTATATCTCATTTCGGTGGTCGGTATTGTGACGGTTGCCGGTATGCTGTTGTCATTGATATTAACACATCAATTTCAATATTACTATGTATGGAGTTACAGCTCGACCGATCTTCCGCTATCACTGCTCATCTCTACGTTGTATGCAGGACAGGAAGGGAGTTTTCTTCTGTGGGCCGTATTTACCGGCATTATTGGCCTATTTCTTTTACGGTATTCTTCTAAAAAGGGATATGAACCGGAATTTATGTTCATCTATTCCGCCATCTTCACCGTTTTGATTTTAATGCTGGTTGTTAAGAATCCTTTCAAGTTTATTTGGGAACAGTTCCCGAATGAACTATTACAGGTAGGCAATCCTCCCGCTGATGGTATGAACTTTATGTGGGTTGATATGGCAAGGGGATTATGGTCAAAGATCCCGGTCGAAGGGAAAGGCCTCAACGCACTGCTCCAGAATTATTGGATGGTCATTCACCCTCCGATCTTGTTTATTGGATTCACTTCGATGTCGATTCCATTTGCGTACGCCGTAGCCGGAATGTTAAAGCGCGATTATGTCAGTTGGATAAAAGTCGCGACACCATGGACCGCCTTTGGTTCGCTGGCGCTGGGAACCGGAATCATATTAGGCGGATATTGGGCGTATGAAACTCTCGGCTGGGGCGGATATTGGGGCTGGGATCCGGTAGAGAATTCGTCTCTTGTTCCGTGGCTGGTATGCGTTGCTTCAATTCATACTATGTTGGCACAGCGGAAGAACGGGAGTTACATCAAGACTAATTTTATCTTAAGTATGCTCTGCTTTATTCTTGTGTTGTATTCAACATTTCTGACTCGTTCCGGTGTTTTGGGAGAGACATCGGTTCATTCTTTCGTCGATCCCGGTATGTGGGTATATTGGCTGCTGCTGATGGTCATTGGAATATTTGTCGCCATCGGTTTCGGTTTATTGGTCTCTCGATGGAAGGATATTCCCGTAGCCGCGGTATCGCATTCGTATCTTTCACGTGAATTTGCATTGTTTCTTGGTGCTTCAGCTCTCGTATTTGCCGCAATTTTTATTCTGATAGGAACGTCTTCGCCGATTATCACAAACATCATCAAAGGAAAAACTTCTGCCGTCGATCCGAATTATTATGTGACCACTACACTGCCGCTGGGAATTGTCATTGCACTTTTATCTGGATTGGGACAATTACTCTGGTGGAAGAATTCCCAATCTGAAACACTTGGGAAACAATTAATCGCTCCCGGTATTCTTTCCCTGGTATTTACTGCCGTAACATACTTTTTTGGAGCAGTGCATCTTTCGATGCTGATCTTTATTTTTGCATCGGCATTTGCTCTGTTTACCAATCTTCTTGTGGGGTACAGGATTGTTCGGGGAAATCCCAAAATGGCAGGCGGCGCGATCACTCACATCGGCATTGCGTTGATGTTCCTCGGATTTGTCTCCTCGTCAAAATACGATGATGCAAAGACAATCAACCTTGAACAAGGAAAGTCAGTTGAAGCGCTTGGGTATGTCTTTAAATATGTGGGATATCAACCAATGGAGCGGGGGAGATATGCATTCAACGTTGAAGTCGAGCGAGAAGGACGGAAATTTATCGTTGCGCCGGTCATGTTTCAGGATGGTGAGAGCGGCTCATTAATTCGTAATCCCGATGTTGTGAACCTGCTGACGAAAGACTTTTATGTATCACCGATATCCCTGGAATCGGGCGGCAGCGGTCATTCGGAAGATCTTGTTACCGTTACCGAAACAGAACCGGTCCAATTGGAAGGGATGGAAATATCTTACCTTGGATATATGGTGGAGAAAAGCACTCTGTCGGCAAAACTGAAGATATCCAAAGAGGGAGTAACAGAATCGGTAACGCTGTTGATGAAAAATATGGCTAGCGACAACATTGAATTTGTGCCGGTGACATTGTCAACGGGAGTATCTCTGACCATATCCAAAATCAATCCCAATCCTTCTAACAAATTGATGTCCAGTGTGACTTTGAAAGTTGACGGTCTCCATAATCATGCAGAGGAGAATGACCCGAAAGCGGATACACTGGTGATTGAGGCGAGTATTAAACCGTACATCAATCTTGTGTGGATTGGGACATTTATCCTTATTATTGGATTTCTTATAACAATCGTCCGAAGAAGTCAAGAAGCGTTGAGGAATGAATCCTGGAAGTGATCCCGTATATGGACGCCACTATAAAAAAACCGAGCAATGCTCGGTTTTTTTATTTCTGCAGGATGTATGAACCAGCACCAATTAAATCCGCGTTCTCCACTCCCGAACGGTGCTTTTTGAAATTCGAAGTATTCCTCTTTCTACGGTGCTCGGTATGGGATCAGGATAATATTTTTGGCAGCAAGCGTATGCTTCGAGACTTTCCATATGCCAGTACGAAGGGCAGGAAGCACAATGAATATTATTCCCTTGCAGATAAAAATCATTTGATCGGCATGATTCGCTGATACTCATCGCAGTAACAATCTTACCTCTGGGAGTTATATAAGCAATGATCGGGACTGTTTGGACTCCTTCGGGATCTTCAAATCGCACGAGACCCATAGACATGACGCTCTCAACATCGATAATGATGTCATTACCATCAATTCTGGCCGTCACCTTTTTGCTGGATACTTTCGACTGTCCGGGGGTAGTGCCAAAACCGGTCGAAGGCTGATCTGCAATAATAGGATGATAGTTTCTCGTCAGGGTAAATGAGAAATACATAATTCCGGTGATAAACACTGCTGCCAGAAGTAATTTTGGGATTAATAATGATTTCCGAACAGGTGCAATGAGTGATGGCCTGTCGTGAGTATTAGAAATTGGATTACCACAATGGGTACAATATTTTTGATTTTCCAAAACCGAAGCACCGCAAAGGGTACAATTCATGTCAAATAATCCTTTTAAATGATTGAAAATATTGAATGAACACCGATTGGTTCAATGCTATAAAAAGCTTCACCATACTCAACATTAATTAGACTCCCAAAGTGCCTATCCCGGGCATAAATTGATTCAAGAAAATGTTTAGAGGTAAGCATTGTCTCTCGTTCTTTGCTATCAGGATTATGGAACTGAGATTGAAATGCCGACAAAGCCTCTTTTTTCTTGTGATAGGTATTTGAGACATCAACGATAAAAGATGGTTGGAATTCATATTTTTGCATGAAATGAAAATATCTGTACGGACGAAACGGGCTTTGCTTTTTCCCATTAAACCGCGTTGTGATCTTTTCTAAACCGCTGTAAAACCATGCTTCCTTTGCCAAATGGTGAGCATGGACATGATCCGGATGACGCTCCTGCCAATGGGGGATTAAAAGGAGGTTCGGTTGATACGCTCTGATTATGCGGATCAATGTATGGACGTTTTTTGTCGATACTTCGATATTTCCGTCGGGAAGATGGAGGTTAGTACGCATCGAGAGTCCCAGTATCTGTGCGGCATTGGCAGCCTCTTGTCGTCTGGTTTCCCTTGTGCCTCGCGTACCGAGTTCACCTTCTGTAAGGTCAAGTATTCCAACGCTCTTTCCTGATGCCACCAATGTGGCAACAGTCCCTGCGCTGGAAAGTTCAATATCGTCCGGATGTGCGGCTATCGCTAATACATCGAGTTTCATTGATTTCTCTTCTCGTGATGAAGTGTTACGGTCTGAACATTAATATAAGTAAGGTTTTTATTATTCGCACTCTTTTGATTATATTCTTCTATGCAAAAAAATAATATAAAAACCGTCTCCGAACTGACCCGGCAGATCAAAGGGGTATTGGAACTCGGCTTTTCGAATATTATGGTGCAGGGGGAATTGTCGAATTTTAAATTGCATTCTTCCGGCCATGCATATTTTACGCTCAAGGATGACGGGGCGCAGATATCATGCGTTATGTGGAGGAATCGTGTACAACAATTACTTTTCAAACCGACCGATGGAATGAAAGTAATTGCTCGAGGATCCGTCTCTGTCTATGAACCTCGAGGAAATTACCAACTCGATTGTATTCACCTTCAGCCATTAGGAGTCGGCGAACTTCAATTGGCATTTGAGCGGTTAAAGCAAAAACTTCAAGCGGAAGGATTATTCAATTCCGATCACAAGAAACCAATTCCCCTTTTCCCGGTCAGAATCGGCATAGTCACTTCACCGACGGGAGCGGCTCTCCATGATGTTTTATCAGTACTAACACGGAGAATGCCCGCCGTCGAGGTGATCGTGGTCCCTGTTAAGGTGCAGGGAATAGGGGCAGCGGAAGAGATCGTCGGGGCTATCGAAGCACTCAATCAAAACCAAACCGTCGACGTCATTATTGTTGGCCGTGGTGGAGGCTCTTTGGAAGATCTTTGGGCTTTCAACGAAGAAATTGTTGCCCGCTCCATCTTTGCATCGGTGATACCGATTATCAGTGCAGTAGGACATGAAATAGATTTCAGCATTAGCGATTTTGTTGCGGATTTACGTGCTCCAACTCCTTCCGCTGCGGCAGAATTAGCGGTGAAGGACAAAAATGAACTCATTGAACTTATAGGCAATATTTGCTATACTATGTCCAATACCATGGCGCATGTAATTGCTTCGCAGAGACTATCCATAGAGCATCTCATACACAGTTATTCATTCAACAAACCGCAGGACCTTCTTAGGCAAAAAAGCCAGCGTGCGGATGAAATGATTCGTAGACTCGAACACAGCACACAGATTAATCTTCAATCGAATCACCATCGGTTTCATCTTCTTTCCGGCAGGATAAACCTATTAGACCCCATGCTCACGTTGCGGCGGGGTTATGCAATAGTGAAACAAAACGGAAAATTCATCCCCAGTGCGGCACTCATACAGGAAAAACACGATGCAGTAATCGAATTTTATGACGGTAGAATGCAAACCACCGTTCGGAGAAAAGAAGTATATACTCATGGCAAAAAAAGAAACTAAAGGATCGTTTGAACATACTCTGCAGCGATTGGAAAAAATTGTTTCCGATCTCGAACAGGGAAATGTACCGTTGGAGCACTCTATTGAGTTGTTTGAAGAGGGTATTAAACTATCGAAAGAGTGTTTAGAGTTTCTGAATAAGGCGGAGATAAAAATCAAACAATTATCGAAAGATATTAACGGGAAATACACCATTTCGGATTTTGAACAAGAATGAACCAATTAGAATCAACATACCTCAAAGACATACACTATCCGCAGGATTTGCGAAATCTCGATGTCCAAAATTTGCGGACAGTATGCAAAGAAGTGCGGGATCATCTGGTCGATTCAGTCTCACGGTCCGGCGGACATCTGGGAGCGGGATTAGGTGCCGTGGAATTAACTGTTGCCCTTCATTATGTATTCAATACACCTGTCGATAAACTTGTCTGGGATACGGGCCATCAGGCGTATCCGCATAAAATATTGACAGGAAGGAAAGACCTGCTCCATTCGATTCGTCAATTAGGAGGACTCAGCGGCTTTCTGCGCCGCGACGAAAGTGAGTATGATACCTTTGGTGCGGGTCACGCCAATACGGCGATCTCGGCAGCATTGGGAATGGCCGTTGCCCGAGATTTTTCTAAGAAAAATTTTAAAGTCATCGCCGTCGTCGGAGACGGTTCCTTGACCGGAGGTATGGCATACGAGGCATTGAATAATGCCGGGCTTTTAAAGAAGGATATGATCGTCATCTTGAATGACAATAAAATGGTCTCGTTGTCGTCGAACAATCCGACACTATGGTCGTTACACGATTATTTTTCCGAAGCATTAACGCATCCTTCATACAACAAATTTAAAGCCAATGTCTGGGACCTCACCGGCAAACTTGATGTCTTTGGCGATCGATTGAGGGTCGTTGCAAGTAAACTTGAAAAAGGAGTTAAAGCACTCGTCACACCGGGCATGATGTTTGAAGCGCTCGGCTTTCGGTACTTTGGTCCGTTCAACGGACATAATGTCGTAAAGCTTGTCGAAGTGTTACAGCATGTAAAAGATCTCAAAGGTCCGATACTGTTGCATGTTATTACCGAAAAGGGAAAAGGATACGAACCGGCGGAAAAGGATGCCTCCAGACTCCACGGTGTAACACCGTTCGACAAGTTGACCGGTATTTCTCCAAAAACAGATGCACCACCTTCGTATACGAAGATTTTCGGAAATGCATTGGTGGAGATCTGCACATCGAATCCTGCTGTTGTCGGCATTACGGCGGCGATGCCAGACGGAACCGGTCTTGATGTGCTTCAAAAGGCAATACCGGAAAAATTTTTTGATGTTGGCATTGCCGAACAGCATGCCGTTACCTTTGCAGCGGGTCTTGCGACGGAAGGATACATCCCTGTCGTTGCAATTTATTCTACATTTATTCAGCGCGCATTTGACCAAATCGTTCACGATGTCGCTTTACAGGATTTGCATGTTGTCTTTGTGATGGACCGGGCTGGTCTTGTCGGAGCCGATGGACCGACGCATCATGGTGTTCTTGATCTCTCGTTTCTGCGGTGTATACCCAAGATGGTCATTATGGCTCCCAAAGATGAGAATGAATTGAGAGATATGCTCTTCACTGCCGTACAACACAAGGGCGGCCCTATAGCGATCCGATATCCGCGAGGAAATTGTTACGGCATACCATTGAAACCGGAATTCTCCGCTATTCCCATTGGCAAAGCAGAGGTATTGCGGTCGGGAAACGATATCGCCATTCTTGCAGTGGGAACGATGGTAAATCAATCCATGCGAGCGGCGGAACGGCTGGAAAAAGATGGCATCCTTGCCGAAGTGGTTAATATGAAGTTTATTAAGCCGTTGGATACGGAATTGCTGGAGCAGATTGCTCACAAATTTTCGATGATTGTAACGGTGGAAGAAAATAGTGTAATGGGCGGTTTTGGATCGGCAGTATCGGAAAAATTGCATGAATTCAATACCTGGAACGGCCGGTTGCTTATCCACGGCCTGTCGGACAATTTTGTCACCCATGGTTCGCCGTCAGAACTGTTGCGAGCAACATCGCTCGACGCGGAGGGTATTGCAGCTGTCGTGAAAGCGTTCTATCATCGTGCTGATCAAACAAACTATTTCCCTGAACGTAAAGCATTGTAATTATGGCAGAATCAAACATCGACAAACCGAAAATCGGTATCGTGGGTTTAGGATGGATTGCACAGGTGTTTCACCTTCCTGTGTTGACCAGATTTACCGATGTCGAAATACCGTGTGTCTGCGATCGGGACAAGAACCGTGCAAAAGCGATTGCGGAACGTTATGGTATCCCGCGGTTTTATTCTGATTACGGAGAAATGCTGAAAAACGAAGAACTTGACGCGGTGGATATTTGTACTTCCACCGATGCCCATACCGAAATCGCAATCGCAAGCGTTGAAATGAAACGCGATGTGTTTGTGGAGAAACCGATCGCACGAAAGTACGATGAAGCAATCCGTATCGCAGAAGCGGTGCGTAAAAATAAAAGAAAACTGATGGTCGGAATGAATCACCGGTTCCGGACGGATTCGATGATGCTTCGAAGTTTTATCGAAAACAACGACATCGGAAAAGTGTTTTATGTAAAAGCAGGTTGGTTGAAGAAACCGTCGTCTGAAAGCAGTTGGCTGTTGCAGGAAAAATTATCGGGCGGGGGTGCTTTTCTCGATCTTGGAATTGTGATGCTGGATCTTGCACTGTGGATGACCGGATATCCCGAAGTGGAGCGCGTTAATGCGACGAATTATGCACATAAGACAAAAGTCGAAGACTCTTCCGTGGTATACCTCACGATGAAAAACGGCGCTACAATTACGATCGAAGTCAGCTGGAATTTTCATATTGAGAGTGAACTGTACTACTGTAATATCTACGGTGAACAGGGAAGCGGCAAGATCAATCCGCTGAAGATCCATAAAGAAATGCACGGAAATGTCGTAAATGTTACACCGGTGAAAACCGACACATCGCAAAATGCATTGAAAAAATCGTATGAAAATGAATTGAAACATTTTGTCGGTGCTGTTCGGGGAATCCATCCGGTGATTTCTACTGCACAGGAAGCTGTTCAGAGGATGAAGATAGTGGATGCGATTTACCGTTCGACAAAGAAACGAAAAGAAATTCTTTTTAAATGATGGAAGCTTGGCATTGGTACGAATTATACCAAAAACGCAATAGATTCCATCGGGATAATTGAGTATGAGTGATGAATTCTGGATGGAGCGTTGCCTGCAACTGGCGGCAAACGGAAAAGGATTGACAAGTCCGAATCCGTTGGTGGGTGCGGTAATCGTAAAAAACGGGAAAGTGCTGGGCGAGGGATATCATAAAAAATACGGCGGACCGCATGCTGAAATCAATGCGATTAATGCCGTGAAAGACAAAACTGCACTCAAAGGATCTACGATCTACATCAATCTGGAACCTTGCTTCCATTACGGTAATACTCCTCCGTGCGTAGATGAAATTCTGCAGCATGGATTTTCTAGAGTCGTAATATCAGGATACGATCCCAATCCATTGGTAAAGGGGAAAAGCGTTGCTAAATTGCGTCGGAATGGTGTGCAATGCGACATCGGCATCCTGCGTCGACAAAGTGATCGGTGCAATGAGAAATATAGGAAATTCATCACAACCGGTATGCCATTTATTGCGCTGAAAGCTGCGCAAACCAGTGACGGATATATAGCCCGGCCTGATAGGACATCGAAGTGGATCACGAATGCCGCATCGCGAAAATTTGTGCACTCATTGCGGAATGAATATGATGCTGTCCTTGTCGGCGCCGGAACCGTCACAGCCGACGACCCCCGGCTCACCGTGCGAACCGTTCGCGGAAGAAATCCTATCAGAATCGTGGTCGATGGGAATTTGTCTGTCGCATCAAATAAAAAGATATTTAATGATGGGGCGCCAACCATAGTATACACGGCGATAAATACAGCAAAAAAAAAACTATCTGCTGTCCTTCGTCTCGAAACCAAAGGCGTGGTGGTGGTTCCGTTATCATCGATACGAGGAAAGATCGATCTGCGTGTAATAGTGAAAGATCTGGCGAAGCACAAAATTTCTTCGCTATTGATTGAAGGAGGACAACAACTGTATGCCGAATTCCTCAATGCGGGGATTGTCGATAAAATGTATTTGTTTACCGCAGTAAAAAAATTCCATGGCGGATTGAGTCTTTTTGGCTTGGTGCGCCGTCCGATTGTTGCACAAATCAAACATACAATGCGGTTTGGGAATGATACTGTAGATGAAATATATATCACCGAGAGGTCGTCATGAAAATCTTAGTGCTTCTGTTCTGTGTCTCTCTGCTATCCGTATCTATGAATAAAGAAATGAAAAATCTTTACGATACAAAGAAAAAGATTGAAGAAATTATAGCATCGACACAAGGGACGTATGCCGTTGTAATGAAGGACCTTCGCTCCGGTGAAAACCTTTCCATTAATGAGCGGGAAATATTCCACGCTGCAAGTACGATGAAAACGCCGGTCATGGTAGAAATTTACAATCAGGTTGAACAAAAGCAATTTTCGTTAGAGGACTCGGTCGATGTTGTCAATACCTTTAAAAGCATTATCGATGGCAGTCCCTATACAATGGATATATCGGAAGATAGTGACGATCATTTATATGACAGAATCGGGAAAAAGGAAACAGTGCGAAGTTTAATGGAGAAAATGATCACTGTCAGCAGCAACCTCGCGACGAACATATTGATCGAGAAGGTGGATCCGCAAAATGTCATGAAAACGATGAATTCATTCGGTATGCACGACATTCAGGTGCTGAGAGGAGTGGAAGACGGTAAAGCATATCAAGCGGGTAAGAACAATGTGACAACGGCATTCGACCTGGCACTGCTTTATGAAAAAATAGCAACGGGTCGGTGCATTTCTGCGGCGGCAAGCAAAGAAATGGTGGATGTCCTGCGGCGACAAAAATTTAAAATTATGATACCGGCGTTATTACCGGAAAACGTCATTGTTGCGCACAAAACCGGATCGATCACAAACGTGCAGCATGACTCCGGCATTGTCTATCTGCCTGATGGACATGCCTATGTGCTGGTAATTCTTTCAAAAAATCTGAAGTCGAATGCAGAAGGGATTGATTGCATTGCGCGGATCTCTCGAGTGATATATGATTATTGTACGGAGTAGTGTATGTTTACCGGAATAGTTGAAGAAGTCGGGACAATACGGTCCATAAAAAAAATGAAAGATGGACTGGAAATATCCATCTCTGCCAAAAAGGTACTCAAAGGAATCGGGATTGATAATAGCATCGCTGTCAACGGCGTGTGTCTCACCGTTGTAAAAAAAGCACCGACATATTTTGTCGTCCAGGTGGTAAAAGAAACAATACTCAAATCGAGTTTCAAGGACGTTACAGTGACAAACGAAGTAAACCTCGAACGGTCGGTGAAATTACATGATCGATTGGGCGGACATCTCGTTCAGGGACATGTCGATACGACTGGTACTGTGACTCGTGTCGACGTATTGGGTTCGAGTTGGATGTATACTTTTCGGTTCCCGTCTCGGTTTCGGAAATACCTCATCTCTGTCGGATCTATTTCTGTTGACGGCACGAGTTTGACGGTGGCGCGGTTAACGAAAAGAAACGAATGTACGATTGCCATTATACCCTATACCTATACGCACACAATATTTCATGCGTATGGTGTTGGGACCAAAGTAAATTTGGAATTTGATATCATCGGGAAATATATTGAGAGTATCATGAAATACGGTAATACATGAAAACACAACTAACCGCACTGCAACGCATTCTTCGATCCCGTCTTTTTGTAATAGGATATTGGGTAACGGGAGCACTGTTCATTCTCCTTTTTGTAACGGATACATTTATCATGCCTTGGTATGTTCATCAGGGCGGGACAATGACGGTTCCGAATGTCATTGGAATAAAGGAGGAAGAAGCGATTCAAAAATTGCAGGCAATGAATCTCCAACCACGACGCGGTGAAGTCCGTCCGGACAATAAGTATCCCGAAGGATATGTTGTCATGCAGAATCCGCTGCCTGATCAAATCGTAAAATCCGAACGAAGAATTTATCTGACGATATCCGGCGGCGAACAATTAGTTGTCGTGCCGTCGTTAAAGGGGAGAACTCTTCGTGATTCTAAATTCGCTCTCGATCGTTCCGGTTTGCGTCAGGGGGGCATTCAATACAAAATATCGTCGGAATTTCCCGAAGGCACAATTATTACTCAAGATGTGATTCCGGGATCAAAGGTTCGAAAAGGAACGTATATCGGCGTGATGGTGAGTGCCGGTGAATCTATTGACAGCATTTTTATCCCATCGTTAATAGGACGGACACTGACAGAAGCGCAGCGAATTCTTCGTGAGAAGGGTCTGAAACTGGGTAATATCACATACCAGTTTAATACCGACTTGCTGCCGAATACGGTTATCGATCAACTGCCGAGGGAAAATGAGGTTGTGACAGTGAAGAAGGAAGTCGATCTCTTTATCGTACAAGCGCCACAACAAGGGACCACCAACAGGGAGCAATAATGAAGTCCTCTTCTGTAATCGTCATTCCATCTGTTTTGTCGGCTAATTTTGCTCGCCTGCAACACGATATCGATCTGGTCACCCAAGCGGGTGCACCGATGCTTCATCTGGATATTATGGATGGTCATTTCGTGCCGAATATCTCATTCGGCCCATCAATTGTCAAAACGATCGATTCCTTCTCCGCTTTGACACTCGATACACATCTTATGGTGTCGAATCCGGACGATTTCGTCGAAACGATGAAGTCCGCCGGATCCGATATACTGACTGTCCATATAGAGGCATGCTCGCATTTACATCGGACTATTGCGCGAATAAAAGAACTCGGTATGAAAGCCGGCGTCAGCCTCAATCCCTCCACGCCATTGTCAGCGTTGGAAGAAATCCTCCCCTTCGTTGACCTCGTATTGGTGATGAGTGTTAATCCCGGATTCGGCGGACAAAAGTTCATTCCGCAATCGGTCGAAAAGATAAAAAAACTTCGGGCCATGATTCACCATCATCATCTTTCGACCGTCATTGAAGTGGACGGCGGTATTGATGTCAACACAATCGCACAAGTGACTGAAGCAGGTGCAGAATATCTTGTTGCCGGCAATGCAGTTTTTGGTAAAGGTTCCATCGTTGATAATTATCACTTATTACAAAAATCACTTTAATTAAAAATATGCAAACAACATACGTATTAAATAATGTCCGGATCATCACACCGTTCAGGATTGTTGAACCGGGGTTTATCATGGTGTCAAAAAAGAAAATCGTCAACTTGGGCAAGGTCAGCGACTTTACCGGTCAAACGGACGTTCCCGTGTACGATTTAAGCGGGTATACTGTCACACCCGGATTTGTTGACTTGCTCGTACACGGCGGATATGGATCAGGTTTTGCCGATGATGATGAAAAAGCGATATCCACAATTTCAGACTTTTTTTTCCAACACGGAACAACGGGATTACTTGCTTCTCTTTTCAGTAAAAAAATGAACCTATTGAAAAAAGATATGGTCCGGATCTCCGATTATATCGAATCCCACAAAGATACCAATGTGTGGGGGATACACATGGAGGGACCGTTTATCAATCCGAAAATCAAAGGAGCGCACAAACTTGAATATCTCTGGGAATCAAGTGTTGACACCTGGAATGAATTAAATGAATCATCCCGAGGTCATATTAAAATTATGACGATCTCTCCGGAAATCCCGGGGAACATCGATGTCATCCGGACCGCTGCAAGTCAGGGAGTTGTTCCGTCGATTGGTCATACGCTGGCAATGTACGAAGATATCGAAAAAGCGATCGATAACGGCGCCGCCCATGTCACCCATATGTTCAATGCTATGCGCCCTTTTCATCACCGTGAAGCCGGTATCATGGTGGCAGCATTGCTCAAAAAGGAATTAAAGGTGGAACTCATCGCCGACGGTATCCACGTTCATCCTATTGTTATGCAATTACTGCATAAGATTAAAGGCAGCGGCGGAATCATCCTCGTGACCGACGCAATTAGGGCCAGCGGAATGCCGGACGGTGAATATCATTTTATGGATCAAAAAATCATCGTGAAACAAAAACGCGCATTTCTGGAGAACGGCACTCTCGCCGGCAGTACACTGACAATGGAAGAGGCTGTGCGTACTATGGTTCATGTTGTCGGTGCGCCTATTACCGATGCGGTACGAATGGCTTCATTAAATGGGGCAAAGGTTCTCGGTGTTGAACATAAGAAGGGGATCCTCGCTGTCGGGAAAGATGCCGATTTGGTCGTCATGGATGATGACTTCAATGTCTTTGCGACGATTTATGAAGGGAAACTGAAATATCAAAAAGATAATATTCTAAAGTAAATATTTGCTTTTCTCAAAAAAAGCGGGGTTTCCCCGCTTTTTTTGTTTATAAAAGTTGACTGGAACGAATATAAACCTTATATTCTTAATAATAATTACGTTTGACCTAACTTATTAAGGTACCGACCGTGAATGCACTGCACCAACTCGATGAAATAGACATCACAATCATTGATATCCTTCAAAAGAATGGAAGAACGAGAAGAAACGATCTTGCGCAAGCAGTCGATCTGAGCATTCCGTCGATCAGTGAGCGATTACGGAAACTTGAATCCAATGGTTTTATAACCGGGTACACTGCAATCATTGATCCGAAAAAGGTGGGGAAGGATATCACTGCATTTATTGTGGTCACAGTCGATTCTTCAAAGCATTATCACTCATTTATCGAACACGCTCAATCGACAGATGAGATTTTGGAGGTCCATTCCGTGACCGGAAGCGGGACACATCTCGTAAAGGTGCGGACAGAGAATACATCCACATTGGAAAAATTGCTGTCAAAGATACAGGCATGGGCCGGTGTAGTAAATACAACGACAAGTATTGTTCTCTCGACGATGAAAGAGATACACCGTTTGAAAATCAACAAACAAAAATAATAACAACAAAAGGAACCGCTATGTCCAGACCTGTCAAACCGGTCTCATCGTATTTTGGAGAAAATATTTTTGATCTTCCCAAAATGCATCAAATGCTTCCAAAGAATGCATACGACAAAATAGTGAATGTCATCCAACGGGGTGACAGACTCGATAAGGATACCGCTAATATCGTGGCGATTGCCATGAAGGACTGGGCGATGTCGAAAGGATGTACGCACTACACTCATTGGTTTCAACCGTTGACCGGTTATACGGCGGAAAAACACGATTCTTTTATTGAATATGATTACAGCAATGGCGGCAAAATCATAGAATCGTTCACGGGCAAACAACTTACCCAGGGTGAACCGGATGCATCCTCATTTCCTTCCGGAGGTATTCGTGCTACTTTCGAAGCTCGGGGGTATACAATCTGGGATCCAACCAGTCCGGTTTTTGTGCTGGAATATCCCCACGGCAATACATTGTGCATCCCGACTGTTTTTGTTTCATACACCGGTGAAACGCTCGATAAAAAAGCTCCATTGTTGCGTTCCATTGATGCTCTCAATATTTCTGCCATGAAGATGCTCAAGCATTTCAATAATCCGGCAGCCAAGGTATTTTCCACGCTCGGAATTGAACAGGAATATTTTCTTATCGATCGGGAATATTATCATTCACGCCCCGATTTGAAACAAACCGGACGGACTCTGTTCGGGAGAACTCCAGCAAAACATCAGCAACTCGAAGATCAGTATTTTGGCAATATCCCGGAGCGCGCCTTTGCTTTTATGACAGAAATTGAGACGGAGGCGTATAAACTCGGGATTCCGCTGAAAACCCGGCATAATGAAGTAGCGCCGAATCAGTTCGAAGTGGCTCCAATTTACGAAGATGTCAACGTCGCAATAGATCACAATCAGATATTGATGGATTTGATGGACCGTATCGCACAACGTCACGGTCTAGCCGTTTTGTTGCACGAAAAACCCTTTGCCAATGTGAACGGCAGCGGAAAACATTGTAACTGGGCATTGAGCACTGATAAAGGCGAAAATTTATTGAATCCGGGAAAGACTCCTCATTCCAATCTTCAATTTCTCGTATTTCTTGTCGCAACCATTAAAGGAGTCTATAAACATTCGCGATTACTGAGAGCATCCATTGCCTCTGCCGCCAACGATCACCGTCTCGGTGCCAATGAAGCTCCGCCGGCAATTATTTCGGTCTTCCTTGGCGAACTTTTAACGCGTGTGTTGGAAGATCTCGAAAAGGGGAAAGTGACTCAAAATACCGATGAAGCCTGGCTTTCGATCGGCATTGATAAAATTCCGGATATTCCGAAAGACAATACCGACAGAAACAGAACATCACCGTTTGCATTTACCGGAAATAAATTCGAATTCCGCGCCGTCGGCTCCAGCCAATCACCTTCGACACCGATCACCGTGTTGAATACGGCAATGGCCGAATCGCTTGACGAGATCCGCACTGGAATCGAGAAACTGACGGCAAAAGGGACAGAATTTAGTGTTGCTGTCGTTGATGTCCTCCGGAAAGAGGTGACGGGATCGAAAAAGGTCCTGTTCGCAGGAGATGGTTATTCCGAAGCATGGCAAAAGGAAGCAGCGAAACGGGGATTGCCGAATCTGAAATCTGCACCGGAAGCGATTGAAACGTACCGCTCATCGTTGGCCAAAGAACTGTTTACAAAACATAAGGTCTATACCGAGAGAGAACTCGACGCAATCCTCCATATTGATCTTGAAAATTACATAAAACAGATCGACATCGAAGCACGAGTAGCCAAAAAAATGGCGCTCACGATGTACTATCCTGCAGCGGTCTCATATGTGAACGAACTGTGCGAAACCGTCAATGGATTGCGCTCCGTACTGGGGAAAGGGCACGCATCAATCAAATCAATCACCGCAGTCATTGCCGACATAACTATCCGGATGTCCAGGATTCAGGCAAATGTTCAGTCGTTAGACAAGTTGCTCGAATCAGCCCATAAACAAAAGGAAATAATAAAACAGGCTGAACAATTTGTAGCCATAAAACGGCATTGCGAAAAAATTCGGATCGACATTGATGAACTGGAGATTGCAGTTGCGTCAGATCTCTGGCCAGTACCGAAATATGCCGATATGATTATTGGCTTATAATATCCTATCGTAGCGGACACAAAGGCCCGGCAGGAAAATATTCCTGCCGGGTTTTCTATTTTGCATTGCTTCTGCGTATTGATTTCTATAATTTGTATCGCAATGAAGAAAATTCATTGAAACGTCTGACACACGTAACAAAATTGGAAAAAGGTATGAACCTCGCCGCCATAATCCGCACAGTGCCAAATTTCCCCAAACAGGGCATTTCTTTTAAGGATATCACGACGGTATTAAAGGATGCCAGTGCGTTGGAATACACTATTGATCAATTGTACGATCATTACAAGAATCGAGGGGTAACGAAGGTTGTCGGAATAGAATCGCGCGGTTTTATCATTGGTGCCGCACTGGCATATAAGCTGGGAGCTGGATTCGTGCCAATCAGGAAACCCGGAAAACTTCCGGCAGAGACCACGCGTCAAAATTATCAGTTGGAATACGGTTCGGATTCCATGGAAATTCACAACGATGCCATCGCAAGCGGTGAAAATGTCATCATCCACGACGATGTTCTTGCCACCGGCGGAACCATGGAAGCCGCGTGTAATTTAGTACATCAATTAGGCGGGAATATTGTGGGTCTCTCTTTTCTTGTAGAATTATCGTTCCTGCAGCCACGAAAGAAATTAACGGGGTATGAAATTATCAGCCTTGTCTCGTATGATTCAGAATAATTCACATGCATTCACATTCGGAAGTAGACAGTAGTATCATGAAAACAATTATTGAACCTTTTAAAATAAAATCAATTGAACCGATAAAATTCACCACTGTAGAAGAGCGAAAAGCAATTCTTGCGACAGCATGGTATAATCCATTTTTCATTCCGGCGGAAGATGTCCTGATTGATCTTTTAACCGACAGCGGAACATCTGCCATGAGCGCTAAACAATGGGCAGGAATGATGGAAGGCGACGAATCGTATGCCGGCGCCAGAAGCTATTTCCGTTTCGAAAAAACGGTGAAGGAATTAACCGGCATGAAATTTATCATCCCGACGCATCAGGGGAGAGCCGCAGAGAAAATCCTTTTTTCGATTGTCGGAGGGAAGGGGAAATATATTCCGAATAATACGCACTTCGACACAACGAGAGCAAATGTGGAATTCAGCGGTGCCGTTGCAGCGGATTTCATGACTGAGGTCGGTACTCATCCGGAAACGATTGCCGATTTCAAAGGAAATATGGATCTGATTGCTTTAGAATCTTTTATTAAAGAAAAGGGACCGGAAAATATCCCATTGTGTATGATAACGGTAACGAATAATTCCGGCGGGGGACAACCGGTTTCTATGCAGAATATTCGGGAGACAAAGAATATTGTAAAAAAATATGGTATTCCATTGTTTCTCGATGCATGCCGGTTTGCTGAAAATGCATTCTTTATAAAAAAGAGGGAAAAAGGATATGAACATAAATCACCGAAGGAAATTGCGGTCGAAATGTTTTCGTATGCAGACGGCGTAACGATGAGTGCGAAAAAGGACGCCATTGTTAATATGGGCGGATTTTTGGCGTTGAATGATGAGAATATTGCTACGCAGGCGCGAAACTTGCTTATTGTTACCGAAGGTTTTCCTACGTACGGCGGTCTGGCAGGTCGCGATCTTGAAGCGATTGCACAGGGATTGGTTGAAGTATTAGATGAACATTACCTGACATATCGATTGCGTTCGGTTGAATATCTCGGCAATAAATTGACGGAGATTGGCATTCCGATTATCCAGCCGCCGGGCGGACATGCGATCTATATCGATGCAAAGAAATTCCTATCACAAATACCGCCGCACCAATATCCGGGACAATCGTTGGTGTGCGAACTATTCATCATTGGCGGTATTCGTTCTGTTGAAATTGGAAGTGTGATGTTCGGTAAATATGATGACAAGGGGAAATTAATCTCTCCTGCGATGGAGTTGGTGAGACTTGCAATTCCACGACGGGTGTATACACAAAGTCACATCGATTATGTTATTGAATGTGCTGAAGAACTGTTCCGTAAACGTTCGACATTAAAAGGCTATACAATAATTTACGAAGCGCCCCAATTGAGGCATTTTACCGCCAAATTTGAACCGTTGCTCTAAGTTCTGTTCTTTTCCAGTGCACTTCAAATCATACCGGGAATGGTATTTTCCGTTGCAAGCCCGCCGAATAATTAGTATTTTATCAACCGTATGATAGTGTGTCCTGTCTGTAAAACCCACAATGATGAATATGCCATACGATGCATCTCGTGCGGAAGTTATGTGCAGGACCGCGTACCGACGCTCGATTTGTTTTCGATGCTATGGTTGATGATCGAATCACCCGCCCAGGCGTTTCGTAAGATTATCCTTTCGGAACACAAGAATTATGTCCTGGTAATCGGATTATTTCTGGGTATTGCCGCCTCATTTATCCTGATGTGGGCAAAACAGTCGGGTAACAGTTTTGACAATCTGTTCCCCGCCATGGCATTCGGGACATTGATCGGTGTGTTGCTGTCGATACCTCTCACGCTGTTACTCACCCTGTGCATTCATAGTGTCTCCGTTCTCGTCGGAGGAAAGGGTAAGTTCAGGGAGTCATACGGGGTTGTCGGCTGGTCGTTCGTTCCGATGATATTTTTAGTGGTTTTTGTGCTTCCGTTACAACTGGCCGCTTTGGGATTGTTTGCATTTTCAAGCAATCCGAGTGCGTACCAAGTAAAGCCTGTCGTTACGATCGTTTTACTAGGGCTCGAAGGATTGTTAATTCTGTGGAGTATTGTATTGTTGGGGATTGGCATTTCGATGGTTCATCGGTTTACTCTCCTCAAAAGTGTGATCATGGCATCTGTGGTAACCGGTGTTGTGGGTTACGGAATATTTTTAATTTATTCATCTTTTAACATTTAAGGGAAACAATATCGATGGGAAAAGTCATTCTCACCGTTCAGTACGACGTAGTCGGAGATAAGAGAAACGAATATCTGGCGTCGGTCGAAAAACTCAAATCGCATTATGCAACAAATCAGTATGTATCGTATTCTGTGTACGAGCAGCGCGGTAAGCACAATTCATTTGCAGAGATATTTCTTGCTCATTCAGAAGTTGCCTATAAAAAATTTGAAGAGAGTGAAGACGACGCCGCTGACACGATTTCTGCTGAACTTCAACAGTATATTGACGGTAAGACAAAGTACTCTACGTATATTGAAACAAAATAGCGGACGTCGGTATGGCAATTCGTGATCCAATAGCGCTGTTAATGAAGGAGCATGAAGATGCTCTGTTGAAACTTCAACAGTTGAAAAAATCTGCCGCTGATCTGAAGAAGAAGGGATTTTCGGAAAAGACATTCAAAACCCTCCTTAAAGCGGTGGAATATGTTGACGAGGAAGTTCGCCATCATAACAAACATGAGGAAGAAGCACTTTTTCCTATCGTCGACCGGTATGTCGACGGTCCAACCACCGTATTACGTGATGATCATGCAAAGATGGCGAAAATCTATAAAAAACTATCGCATAGTATCAAATCGCTGCGCGATAATACTGATGATAAAATAGCACGGGCAGAATTGTGTGAATCGGCTGAAGATATCGTGCACCTTATGGTGAATCACATCCATAAGGAAAACCAAATCCTTTTTCCTATGATTCAAAGATTTTGCACGAAGGAAGAATTGCGCGAAGTGGCAAAAAAACTGTTGTAGCAAAAAGAAAAGAACACTGAAAAAAAGTCCCGGTCAAGAGAAGCCGGGACTTTTTTTATTGTGATAGTGAGGAATTGTACTACCGTTTGTCAAAAATGACTTTTGATGTTATGGTTTCTGTCCCGCGGGTAAAGACAATTTCCGCTTCTTCGCCCGCTTTAAATGCAGCAAGCGAATACATGAAATCGTAAATGCTTTTAATATCATAGGTACCGAGTTTTATAATAACATCGCCTCCTTTGAGGCCTGCTTTGTGCGCCGGTCCATTTTCACGCACATCGGATATTTTGAATCCGACGACACCTTCCGAATAATCCGGCACCGTGCCAAGAGTGACTTTAAATCCTCGGCCAGATTGAGCCATTTGCTGCTGTGTTTTTATGTAATCAGGTCTCGTAGTAAAGGTATCCACCGCCAGCACCGTTCGGACGGCAAACGTGGTAATTGATCGCATTCCTTCATAATTCAACTTGTCACAATCGTCGCTTGGTTTGTGGTAATCTTCGTGCACACCCGTAAAGAAAAATAAAACCGGGACATTTTTCGTATAAAATGATGCATGGTCGCTTGGCCCGAACCCGTCTTTCACCATGGCTAGACTAAAAATGGAATCTTTGTTTAATGATGTCAGCAGGGATTCCCAGTGGGTCGAAGTTCCGGTACCTTGAATGGTCAACTTGTTCTCTTTTAATCGGCCAACCATATCAAGGTTGACCATCGTAATTGCCTGATCAAGCGGGAGGGAGGGAGATTTCGTATAATGCGTGGATCCTAACAAACCCATCTCTTCTCCTGAAAAACCGATAAAAACTATATCCCGTTTCAGAGTATTACGGTACTCGGATAAATGCCGAGCCATTTCAATCAACACCGAAGTTCCGGAGGCATTGTCGTCTGCACCGTTGTGGATCTCGCGTTTAGACGGTTCCAACGAACCCGAACCTTCGCCGCCGTACCCCAGATGGTCAAAATGTGCACCAATGACAATATGCTCGTCCATAACAGCACCGGCTGCTTTGAGAATTCCAACGACATTACGGGTCGGTTTTTTTACTTTTACAACTTCAGACGAGAGTGAAACGGTCAAATTCTTTAAATCGATTGACAGAGGTTTCATCGATCTTTTAATTCTGGCTGCGGCCGAATCAACAGATAATTTCTTTGACCGTAGCCATTGATCGACAATTGACCGTTTGGCGTGGATTGTGGGAATTCCGCTGGTACTGAATGAATTATCGTATTTCAACTTTATCAACTCGTCAGCCGAATCTTCCTCTGTAGAACTGACCACGATTAAACCGATCGCACCCTTTTGACGGGCATTCATAGCTTTATATCGGAGCGCGGCATATTTCCCAAACTGTGAATGCGGTGTATCACCGTCTGGTGTACCGCGCAGAACCACAGCGATCTTTCCTTTCACATCAATGGTGCCATAATCATCATACTGTTGTTCTGTTGCGGTAATGCCGTACCCGCCGAAAACAAGGTTTGCAGTGATCGATGTATCAGAAGTAAATCCTAAAGGAATGAACTCCGTATTGACAGTGTACCGGATTGTTTTTCTTTTTTCTTTTACAGAAAGGGCGTTGTACTGTCCCAAGTGCAGTTCCGTTACAACCTCAAAGTTCTGGAAATATGTTCCGTTCTCGCCCAGAGGAAGGAGTCCGATCGATTGGAATTGATCGGCTATGTATTGCGCAGCAGCATCGTTCCCTGCTAATCCCGGCTTACGGCCTTCTAGTGAATCGGATGCCAAAACATGTTCATGCATTTTCAGATAAGTGAGCGTCGAATCTTCAATCCAATCCGTTATAAAGATGTTGAATTCGCGGCGTGATGTTGCATTTCTTCCGGATACAAACACGAGTTTTTTTCCGTCGGGACTGAACATCGGGAAGCCGTCGAATCCGGGCGAATATGTGACTCGTTCAAGATTCTTCCCGTCAACATCGACCAAGAACAATTCAAAATCGAACTTTTCGGGATCGTGTAAGTTACTTGAAAAAATTATTCGCTTGCCATCGGGGGTAAAATACGGTGCAAAATTGGCGGCGCCATTGTGTGTGATCTGCCGTTTTCCCGAGCCATCGGTGTTGATGATAAAGAGTTCCATTGTGCTCGGTTTAACGAGCTCTTGCAGAAGCAGGGATTCATATTCTTTGATTGCTTCCGGATCCTTCGGATGATGTGCTCTGTACACAATTTGCTTTCCGTCCGGAGAGAAGAACGCTCCTCCGTCATATCCTTTATCGCTGGTCAGCCTGCGGATATTCGATCCATCGGCATTCATAAGATAAAGATCCAGATCTCCGTCCCTCGTAGACGTAAAGACGATCTCTTTCCCATCGGGTGAAATGGTAGCTTCGGCATCGTATCCGTCAGACGCGGTGAGTTCGTTGATGTGAGATCCGTCCGCATTGGCAATATAGATATCATACGCATTAAAAACGCCCCAGACATATCCTTTGGATCGGTCCGGTTCCGGCGGACAATTATCATCATCATCAAATGTTGAAGCATAGACAATCTTTTTGCCATCGGGGAAGAAATAGGCGCACGTCGTGCGTCCCTCACCGTTGCTGACGAGTTTTTTATCCGACCCATCGATCTTCATAGTGAAGATCTGATCGCACTTCAGATCGCCGCCAGTATACTGAAAAATCAATTGCGTTCCGTCTCCGGAGAAATATGCTTCAGCATTGGAACCGCCAAATGTGATCTGTTGTACACTGGTGAAATGACGTTCCCGTTGAGCAAGTGAAAATGAGGTAAGGATTAAAAAAGAAAGAAGAAATCGTTTCATGAACTCTCCGTATTTGATAAGTGTAATTTAATTTACGGATAAATGCATCTGTATTCAAGAACTCTCTGTTAAACAGAGGCAAAAAATAGTATATTTCATGGAAGTCGATTACTTACGAATAAGAAATATTTCATATGTATAATTCCGGTTTATTTCGATTTGCGGTTGTTACTGCTGTCAGCACATTTCTCTTAATCTTTTTGGGCGGGTTAGTGACTAGTACCGGTTCGGGACTTTCCGTGCCAGATTGGCCGACGACCTACGGTGAAAATATGTTCACATACCCAATCGATAAATGGGTCGGCGGAATAAAATATGAACACGGACATCGACTGTTTGCATCATTCGTTGGATTACTCACTCTGATTCTAGCGGTGTGGCTTGGTATTAAAGAGAAAAGGAAATGGGTCCGTGTTCTCGGATTGACGGCGTTGGGATTGGTCGTCGCACAAGGAATTCTTGGTGGCATCACCGTTATATTTTTATTGCCAACGTCGGTTTCGGTGGCGCACGGAATGACCGCGCAAATATTCTTCTGCATCATTTCATCAATAGCGCTGTTCACCTCGCAATGGTGGTTCCGTCAAGAGACCATTGAAAACCATGCTATAAAGCGACATACAGTATTCGCTCTGACAGCATCCGCATTCGTTTTTCTGCAACTATTATTCGGAGCGATATTGCGGCATACCTATTCCGGTTTGGCTGTTCCGGATTTTCCGTTAGCGTACGGACAGCTTTTTCCTGCATTATCCGATACCGCGATGCAAGAATATAATTTAGAATTGATTCGGTCTGGTATAAAATGGACAGGGGATCAACCGATTGAATCCTATCAGATTGTGATACACCTTCTCCATAGATATTGGGCATATGCAGTAACATTCGTGTTAGTGTATACCGGATATTCGCTGCACCGTTCGCATAGAGGAACCCATTTTCTTTCGCGAAACGGAAAAGTCATTATTGCAGCTGTAACAGTACAGTTTATCCTCGGCATGTTGACAGTACTGACAAAAAAAGAAATTATTATCACAACGGCTCATGTTGCGGTAGGAGCGTTGACCTTAGTCGTCTGTATCATTACGACCATACAATTGATTAAAATTCGCAAGGGAAGTGATCGCAATGGCTGAGAAAATGACCGTTCAAAAAACAGAACGGATTGTTACTGAAAGAATTCGTGATTATTGGTTGCTGATGAAACCTGAATTGACACTCCTTTCGGTATTCACATCTGTTGCAAGTGCTTTTTTGGCAATTCAGGTCCCGGATGAATCACAAATATTGATATTACTGTTATTGGCAATCGGTACGTTGCTGGTAGGCGGTGGATCAGGTGCCTTGAACCAATACATAGAAAGAGATGAAGATGCGTTGATGAAAAGGACTGAAAAAAGACCGGTACCTGACCGGCGTTTGACCCCGGGTGAATCGGTGCTCTTTGGTACAGGAATCATTTTTTTGGGAATATTAATTCTTTCAACAATAAATTGGTTGACGGCGTTCTTAGCCGGTATTACTTCAATGACGTATGTATTCTTGTACACACCACTCAAGAGAATCTCAACGGTTTCGACCATCATCGGTGCTATACCGGGAGCATTACCGACGTTGATTGGATGGGCAGCCATCAGTAATTCGCTCTCGATAGAATCTTTAACTTTGTTTGCTATATTATTTTTTTGGCAAATGCCTCATTTCTATTCTATTGGTTGGTTATATCGGAAAGATTACCGGAATGCAGGATATAAATTGTTAACAAGTGTTGATACAACCGGGGTGAAAGTCGGACGATATGTATTTCTCAATCAGGTTATTCTGTTGTTCGTTGGTATCTCTCCGGCAATGGTCGGCTTGGTCACATGGGAATATATCCCTGTCGCATTGTGTGTCGGAACTGCCTTCCTGTATTTCGGTTGGAAATTTAAGGATGCCGTCAAGGATGAATCTTCCGGTGTGATTGCACGAAGGCTCTTCTTTGCATCACTTTTTTATCTGCCGCTTATCTTCTCTGCAATGATCATATTTAAGGCCGGCTCATGACATTGAATGATCTTTCTACACTGAATGCGGTCCTTAATTTCGTGTGTTTTTTTCTATTGATACTTGGTTATCGGCAGATTAAAGCAGGTCGGAAAGAACAACACAAAAGACTGATGCTTTCCGCTGCACTGTGTTCTGTTCTGTTTCTGGTAAGCTATTTGACGTATCATTATTTTGTCGGTTCAGTCAAGTTTCAGGGTGAAGGATGGAGTCGTCCATTATATTTCACTATTCTCATCACCCACACGGTGTTAGCGGCTGCATTGGCTCCGATGGCACTTCTGACGGTCTATCGAGCTTTATCCGGATCATTTGACCTTCATAAAAAAATCGCACAAAAAACATTACCCGTGTGGTTGTATGTCTCCGTGACAGGGGTAGTGATCTACGTAATGCTTTACCACATCTTCAAACCGTAATTCTTCAAATTACTCTGATCGGAACTCAATGAACTCCACTGCCACCTGGAAATTCCCAAAAGTATTCTGGACTGCGAATATCGTCGAATTGTTCGAACGGTCGGCATATTACGCAATGTTTATATCCATCACCCTGTATCTTTCCCGGGTTGTCGGATTCGATGATATTTGGGCGGCGTGGATCAGCGGGGCCTTCTCCGCCGGTATGTTCTTCCTGCCTCCTTTTACCGGTGCATTGGCGGATAAGATTGGTTTTCGTAAAGCGATTATTCTTGCATTTACATTGTTGACGATCGGATATTTCAGTCTGGGATTTCTCCCGTATAAGACTACAGTTATTCCAGCACTTATTATCGCTATGGTCGGCGGATCATTTATCAAATCCATCATTACCGGAACCGTTGCTAAAAATACCACCGAGGCTACCAGGGCAAGAGGATATTCGATATTCTACGGTATGGTGAATATAGGATCGTTTCTGGGAAAAACATTCGCATATCCGCTTCGATTGCAATGGGGGGTTGAATCGATCAATTATTATTCCGCAGCTCTTTCGTTGATCGCATTGCTGTCGGTGTTTTTCTTTTATCGAACGGCTAAGTCGGAAGAAAATGGAAAATCTTTTCGTGAAGTCTGGAATGCGTTCATCCGCGTTTCAACAAACATCCGATTGGTAGTGCTCATCATTATCGTCACCGGCTTTTGGATTATTCAACAGCAAATGTACGCGACAATGCCGAAATATGTTCTTCGGCTGGTGGGAGAGGGGGCATCGCCGGAATGGATCTCCAACGTCAATCCGTTAGTAGTGGTATTGTCAGTTGTGTTTATAACACACATAATGAGAAAAGCCAGGGCGATAACATCAATGTCGGTGGGTATGTTTATTATGCCGTTTTCCGCAGTGGCGATGGCAAGTGGATCAATGATTTCTCAAAATTCCGGCGAATCGTTATCGATATTCGGTCTTTTTTTTGCGCATCCCATAACTGTCATGATGATTATTGGTATCGTGCTGCAGGGTTTGGCGGAATGTTTCATTTCTCCGCGGTATTTTGAATTCTTTTCATTGCAAGCTCCGAAAGGTGAAGAGGGATTGTATCTTGGGTTCGGTCACTTACATTCATTCTTAGCATCCCTACTTGGATTTGGGCTTTCAGGCTATCTTCTGACTGCCTATTGTCCTGATCCGAATACCGTTCCGCCCGAACTGCTGGCGACGGCATACGACAAAGCTCACTTTATCTGGTTATATTTCTCAGGAATCGGTTTCATTGCAGGGATAGCATTGTTATTGTATCAAAAGTATGTTTCGAATAGATTGCGCTGAATTCAAGTGAGTGGAGAGTGGATCGTGCGATGATGTATTAATTTACATCCAACAGAATTCCGGTTACCAACGAGGTGAAATTATTTTTTGCAGAATTTGCGGTTTCCGTCACTTCGTCATGCGATAGTTTCGACGAAGAAATCCCGGTAGATAAATTGGTGATACAGGAAATGCCCAGCACTTTCATCCCTAAATGAACGGCTGTCATTACTTCAGGTACTGTCGACATTCCCACGGCATCAGCGCCAAGTTTTTCCATCATTCTGATTTCGGCGGCAGTTTCATACGATGGTCCTTTCGTCCAGCAATACACCCCTTCCTTAATTGGAATATTCAAATTGCGGGCCGATCTTTTCGCTATCGACATCAGGTCCTTGTCGAAATAATGTGTGATCCGTTCACTTGCTCTGATTGCTTTCCCAACCAGTGGATTTTCGAATGTTAAATTAATATAGTCCCGAATGAGCATCAAATCGCCGGGGATAAAAGATCGATTGATACCACCGGCAGCATTTGTAATGAGCAACATTTCGATTCCCAATGCGGAAGCGACTTCAATCGGATACACAACTCGTTCCAGCGAATTGCTTTCGTAAAAATGTACTCTCCCTTGAAATACAACGAGTTGTGCGGATTCCTTTCCATCATTTTCAACGGTGCCAAAAATCAGTTTCCCGGAATGACCATGAACCGTTGAGACTGGATAATTGGGAATTTGTGCGGTGGGAATGACGACAGGATCGGTCACCCGCGATCCAAAATCTCCTAAACCGGAACCGAGTATTATGCCGATTTTTGGTTTGTCGGAAATCTTAGACTGAATATATTTTACGCTTTCATTTATCATTGACTATAGATATTTAACCTACCAAAATTCCGGCAATCGTTGCCGTCATAAGTGTTGCTAATGATCCGCCAAGGACAGCCTTTAAACCGAGAGCGGCAATATCTTTTTTCCGATGTGGTGCCATGGGGCTGATTCCACCTATTTGAATGGCAATGGAGGAGAAGTTGGCGAATCCGCACAGCGCATAGGTTGCCATCATCGTCCCCTTATCGCTAAGAAGGCCCGCTTTCACGGCACCGGCAAGATCGAGGTAGGCCACAAATTCATTGAGTACTACTTTTGTGCCGAAGATGCTGCCAAAGGTAAAAGCATCGCTCCACGGGACACCGATGGCAAATGCCAGGAATTGAAGCACGCTTCCAAGAATCAATTGCATAGAGAGTGGTTTGCCGAAATTCGCCCGCAAATAGTCGTTGATCCCGAAAAGATCGCCGGCGCCGGACAATAAATAATTCAACATGGCAATGAGAGCGATGAACGCGAGCAACATCCCGCCGACATTTAACGCCAATTGCAATCCGTCTCCCGCACCTGTCGCGGCAGCTTCGATGACATTAGAGGCATTTTTTTCCACCTCAAGTTTCACTGTTCCTTTCGTCTTTGGTTCCTCGGTTTCCGGAAAAATAATTTTCGAAATAGCCAACGATGCCGGTGCCGCCATGGCGCTTGCGGCAAGCAGTTGCACGGCAAATTTCACTTGCGCTTCATCAAGCGGTATGTTGTGCGCTTCAGCAAATGACTGGCCGAGCATCTGGATATAACTTGCCATGACTCCGCCGGCGATGGTAGCCATACCGCCGCACATGACTGTGTACAGTTCCGAATTGGTCATTGTACCGATGAAAGGGCGAATGAGAAGCGGCGCTTCGGTTTGTCCGACAAAGATGTTGGCGGTATTAGAAAGCGATTCTGCACCGGAAGTGCCCATGAGTTTGACCATGACTTTCGCCATGCCTTTGACCACTAATTGCAGCACTCCAAGATAGTAGAGCACGGATGTCAATGATGAAACAAAGATGATCGTGGGCAAAACCTGGAAAGCAAAATAGAAACCCAGGCTTTCGCTCCCGGAATTTTCGGCTAGTCTGCCGAATACAAATCGGGAACCTTCGCTAGTAAAATTCAACAAACTGACAACGGCGCCGCCAAGCCAATTGATTCCGTCTTTAATCCATCCGAGAGGGAAGAAGAGGGAGCGAAGCACTTCGCTATGGATGATAAAAATGGCGAACGTCAATTGGATCAGAAAACCCATCCCGACCAGTTTCCAATTTATTCGTTTCTTGTTATTGGAAAACAAGAAAGCGATGCCGATGATGAATACGACACCGATGATACCGCGAATAATCGACTCCAATTCCATGTAATCCTTGTATGATTATTGAAAAAAAAGGATTTACTGCAACATCATATTTCGCCGGCTATTCCGGAATATAATGACACTTCCGGCAGCGCGCTTCATACGAATCGGCTGCCCCGACGACAACGCGGTCTGCGTTCGCAATTTTTCGCTGTGTTCTGTCTGCGGGATTTCCACAGACGACACAAATCGCAAGAGTTTTGGTGATATACTCCGCTATGGCAAGAAGTTGCGGCATCGGTTCGAATGGTACACCGCGATAGTCCTGATCCAAGCCGGCAACAATCACCCGTTTCCCTTCGTTGGCAAGCCTATCGCAAACACCAACGATAGACATGTCGAAGAATTGTGCTTCGTCAACGCCGATGACGTGGGCATCCTTCGACAACGTCAGAATTTCTTCAGCTTTATCGATGACGATAGATTCAAGAGCTTGTGTGTTATGCGAAACGATTTGATTGCTGCTGTACCGATTATCAATGCGGGGTTTAAAGATCATTACTTTTTGACGTGCGATTTGAGCGCGCCGCAATCTTCTGATCAGTTCTTCCGTTTTTCCGCTGAACATGCATCCGGCGACTACTTCGATCCAACCGACATCTTTTGGTGCTGGTTGTTGTGTTACTTCCATTGCTATTTCCTTGATATTCTTTGGTGTTCAAATAGTGCAAGAAAATATCCAGAAATGCAACAGAGGAATAATTGCCTTTTTAAAATTGGGAGGAAGCATAATGGTGACAGCATGCGTCACCGAAGCACCGTTATGCTAGTGTGATTACCGTTAACTCCGGTGGGCAGTTAATCCTGAATGGAACACCGACCGAACCGATTCCCTTATTGACGTACAGTTGTGACGGTCCCATACGATATAGTCCAGCGACATATTTGGATGCGAGTGCCGCCAGGGATATTGGAGTGCGGTCTACAATGCCAAAGACGACCTGGCCACCGTGTGTATGTCCGCTGAGCGTCAGATCGATGTTCATATTTGTAGCATTTTCAAAGTAGTACGGTTTATGGCAAAGGAGTATTTTGGGAAGTTCGTTCTTGACTGAAGCGAGCGCCCGGGTAAGATAATCATCCGGATCGGTTTTCCGGCCGATGTCGTCGACTCCGACAAGGTTAAGGTATGAATTGTTCTTGAGAATCTTTACGGCATCGTTACGGAGTAACTTCACTCCGCATCCATCGATCTCTTTGGCAACGAGATCGACATTCTTCGCAAAGAAGTCGTGATTGCCCAGTACACCGTATATCCCGTAATCCGCTTTCAAATTGGAAAAGGCCTCGGCAAATGGATAGACTTCCTCTGTTTGACTATTGACCATGTCGCCGGTGACAACAACGAGATCGGTTTTTAATGAATTCATGATAGAGACATATTCCGACATGTCGTCTTTGTTCATGAAAACGCTGGAATGAATATCGCTCATCATTCCGATGGTGAATCCTCTAAACTCTTGCGGCAAATTTGGTATGGTGACTGTCGTGCGAATAATCTCGTACTCATCCTTGCCGACAACTCCGGCGGTGGCACCAATAAAAGAATAGGCCGACAAACCGATGACACCTTTATGCAAAAATGCTCTTCGGGAAAAATCAAATTGTTGGTATTGAGCTGATGTTTTCATGGTATCAACATATTCCTTTACTATGGGATGCACGGTTGCTGTTTTTTTTGCTATTTTAAATGGCAGTGTAATTATATGAGACACAAGAAGGATTAAAAAAATGAATAATGTTGCAATATGCCAGATGAAGAATGGTGTCATCAGTATTAGGATGGAATCGGGCATTTGGGTCAACCGCCAGAGGTATAGATAAACAAACATAAGCGGAATATTGAAAATAACGAACAGTGTGATAATTACAGTTCGATACCATGAGGGCATAAACGCCAATGTCGCCGCGTATTTTAGTACGCGTCTCAAAAGGTACCATTGGCCCAATAGAATGAATGCGATTGTCACCAATCTGAACATCATTGAAGCAAATCCTTGATTTTTCTACAAAATTTTTATAATTTATAACATAATATATTAACATAAGGAACACAATGTACACGTTTTTGGTTCTGCTTGAGATCATTATATCTGTCCTTTTAATCGTTATCATCCTGATGCAAAACAGCAAAGGAGGAGGGCTCGCCGCCGGATTTGGCGGAAGCAATATAGGAACGGTATTCGGAGTCCGGAGAGCATCGGATTTTCTTTCAAAATCCACATCCTATCTTGCCGGTGCTTTCATCCTTCTGGCATTGGTTATAAATTTGTTTTTTCTCCCGGGAAAAGGTAAAAGTCAGGATTCTGTGATCCAAAGCGGTCAACAAACGACAGTGCCGGCGCCGCAAATTCCGGTACAGGAACAACCTGCACAAGTAAATCCGTAATCACCGACTGAAATTTTAATCCAAAAACCCATTGCACTATTTTGCTATGGGTTTTTTTTATAAAGTTTTCGAATGAGAACATATTTCGACGAGAGACTGAATTCAGAGGATGGGGGCACTCCTTCTCAATTTTTTTAAGTTTAAACTTTCCTCATCATTGTGTATATTGTTGTCAACAAAATGCACCTATGGCTCAATTGGTAGAGCAACTGACTCTTAATCAGTGGGTTCCAGGTTCGAGTC
>CAYJMS010000006.1:0-157748 GCA_964371615.1 uncultured Chitinophagaceae bacterium | reverse complement strand
GCGATGGTGTGAACGATGCACCGGCTCTGGCAAAAGCAGATGTTGGGATTGCTGTAGGTTCAGGAACCGACGTAGCGGCCGAAACTGCTGATATTATTCTGGTGAATTCAAACCCAAGCGATATAGCTCATTTAATCTTATTTGGACGTGCTACTTACAGAAAAATGATACAGAACCTTTGGTGGGCAGCGGGATATAACATAGTTGCAATTCCTTTGGCTGCAGGTGTTTTGTATAATTGGGAGATCATGTTGAGTCCGGCTATTGGTGCGGTATTGATGAGTTTAAGTACTATTGTTGTGGCAATAAATGCTAAAATGTTGAAAGCGTGATAAAATTAATTCGTGAAATAAAACAAACACTTTTATAGGAGAATAACAATGAAACACTTACTAGTATTTGTTTTTGCCCCGTTTATATTTTTCGGGTGTATGGTTGATGAGACCACAATGGCGACAAATCCGACAACTTCAGATCTCACAATTTATCCATCGGACAACCAAACAGGTGTCACTCAATCGACACCGATTACTCTCACATTCAATACTGCAGTAGATAAATCTGTCGTGGAAGCGAATTTTCGTCTGATGGATGAACGATCATACATGGATTCTTTGTGTCCAGTATCAAATACAATGGGACATGGCTCAATGACGATGTCGATGATGGATAGTGTAAAATTGAATCATCTCGATAGCATTCACGGATTAAAAGGATCATTTGTCTGGAATTCCGACGGTACATCGTGTTCGTTTATACCTGACACTCTCCTGTATCCGGGGATGCAGCACATGGTTCATCTTCGAGAAGGAATGATAAAAATGATGGAAAGCACCATGGGCTCTATGGGAATGATGGGCCGAAATGGAATGGGCTCAGGGATGGGAATGACATTTCACTTTACTACAATCAGCAACGCATTGAGCGACGGGCATGATTCACATCATCCATAAGGAGTTATCTATGAAAATCATCCAATGGGTAATGGTAATACCTGTTGTCGGGATATTAGGACTAACGTTTTCTTCGTGCATGCATGCCGTCATGATGGGAAGTCATGATAGCCACGAAGGGATGGAATCAATAACCGTCACGAAAGAGGTTTCCCGTGATGATTATACTCTTGCAGTTACTATTCCTCCAATGGAAACAAGAAAAGAGAAAACTATCGCAATAACTTTGAAATCTAATAGCAGAGTTCCCGACAGTACAACAGTTCATTATATGATTACTAAATCTGTAATGGATAGTGCTTCTACTGGCCACGATCATGGTATGAAGGACAATTCTGATGATTTCAAACCAATTCATCAGACGGTCTCAATAATAAACGGTGCGGCATCTATTGCATATGAACCAACAAAATCGGGCCGATTTATCCTTTCCGTAGAAACAATTGTTGATTCCGTTTCGCTATCATCCGAATTAAATTTCATGGTCCATAAGAAAAAAGGACACGGAATGATGGGAATGGGATCGATGTGGGATTATCCAGTCATTGGCGTTCTCGCAATGGCACCAATGATGGTAGCTATGTGGGCAATACGAGGCGGATTTTAAATAATGATCGTAATCGTATGAAACCGATCTATCCAATTCCATAGCAATGGTTTGTGGATTTACGATTATCTTACGATTACGATTATTAGGGTTAGAAAGTCATAGTATAGAGATCGAAGAGTATGTCATTAGCCGAAGTGTCTTCCCCCGCTACTTAACGAAAATGCCTGAGCTTGTCTCGGGCATTTTCTATTAATATCTAAATTTTTATGTTTCCCATCACTCCTTTAATTGCTTCAGACCAAGGCAGATATTTTTACTTGTTTTATTTTTTTCTTGACATACCTTGCACTTCTATGTATATTGGTGCAAGGTATAACGATATTTTGTCGCAATCATACGAAAGAACATGGAATTCAATAAAGACCTCATAGCCGCCTCGTCCACACCAATCGTGCTGGCTATTCTTACCGAAGGTGACAGTTACGGTTATGCGATTATCAAGCGGGTACACGAGTTGTCCGGCGGAGAGATGGATTGGACGGACGGAATGCTGTATCCGGTTCTCCACCGACTCGAACGGCTCGGTTTCATCAAGGCGCGGTGGGAAATTGCCGAGAGCGGCCGCAAGCGAAAATATTACCGTATTACTGCACAAGGGAAGGCGCAACTTGCCGAAGAGCGCAAACAATGGCAGGCGGTCGATTCCACTATGCGGGGTATCTGGAAGGTTCTCTCAGTGTCCATATCTGCCGCACCATTATTAAAGGGAGCATAACAATGTCATCAACAGGAAAAAACGAATCGCTCGAACAACAGATAGACCAATGGCGGCAATATCTTCATCGCCGTCAGGCAATACAGACGGTCGATGTCGAAGAGCTGGAAGACCATCTCCGCGAGCAGGTCGCGGGATTAGAAAAGGCGGGCCTTTCCTGCGATGAGGCGTTCCTGGTGGCGGTCAAACGGATGGGAGCGCTCGATGCTCTTTCCCGCGAATTTGCCCGCGAGCATTCGGAGCGGCTCTGGAAACAACTCGTTGTCCTCCCGTCGGATTCCGGAGAAAATAAAGAATGGATACAGTCGGATACATTTATCGCATTTGGACTCGCCGTATTGGCGGCGATATTCCTTAAACTGCCGTCGCTGTTCGGTTTGCAGTTTGAAGAGGACGGGAGTTTTTATGCACACAACATTTCTCTATTTGTGCTCCCACTCCTGTCCCTCTATTTCATCCTGAAACGCCGTCTTGGAATTACAATAGTAATTCGGCTGGCTGCAGTTTTTGCGACTGCGCTGCTCTTCGCCAATATTTATCCTTTTCAATCGGAAGGATACACCGAAATATTATCAATATTACACTTGCCAATCGCACTCTGGTTTGCGGTGGGAATCGCGTATGCCGGAGTACGATGGAACGAGGCGTCGGGACGCATGGATTTCATCCGGTTTTCCGGAGAGCTTTTTATCTATTATGTGTTGATTGCACTCGGCGGCGGAGTTTTTACCGCATTTCTTGTGATGATGTTTGAAACCATCGGAGTGAAACCGGAGTGGTTTATACAGAACTGGCTGATCCCGTGCGGTGCGGCCGGCGCCGTTATCGTCGCTTCCTGGCTTGTCGAAGCCAAACAGAGCGTGATCGAAAATATGGCTCCGGTGCTGACGAGGCTGTTCACTCCCTTGTTCGCAATCTTGCTCGTTGTTTTTCTCGCTACACTCCTCGTTTCCGGCCGCGGCATCAACATTGAGCGGGAAGTATTGATTGCGTTCGACTTGCTTTTGATCGTTGTGCTTGCATTGCTTCTCTATGCTATTTCCGCCCGGGATCCCCGGCTTTCTCCCGGCTTCTTCGACGTCATGCAGGTGGTACTCGTGGTCAGTGCGTTGTTGGCAGATGCGGTGGCGCTGTGGGCCATTGCCGCACGAATCACGGAGTACGGTTTCAGTCCCAACCGTGTCGCCGTTCTCGGTGTGAACATTATTCTGCTGGTGAATCTTGCATGGTCGGCTGTTCTCTATATCCGTTTTCTTACACAGAAGGGATCATATACGGATCTCGAGCAATGGCAGACAGATTACCTTCCGGTGTTTGTCGTTTGGGCGGCGATTGTCGTGATCGTCTTTCCGCCGTTGTTCGGATTTATGTAGAACGTATTTATACACTATTAATTGTCACCTCTCGTCTTCGCTCGGGGTGACAACTCATTTTATTCAAATTCTGCAATTCTAAACCTCTATAGAAATTCACCGGAGTATTTACTACATTGATGGCGATATGGCAGCTGCCATCGATATTGCCGCACACCGGACCCACCGACACAGCGGCGCATAACTCCGGAGACCCTGATGGACAAAAAGATTTTAGTCATAGACGACGATGTTTCCTATCTCTCAATCATGGACCATTTGCTCACCTCGCGAAGTATCGAGCACAAAATCTGCCGGGATGCGCGCGAGGGAAAAGGACTGATTGAATCGTACACTCCGGATGTACTGCTGCTCGATTGGATGATGCCGGGAATCTCCGGATTAGACTTGTTAAAAATGGTCCGTGGAGAAATGAAAAACCAGGACCTGTTTGTTATCATGATCACGTCAAAGATGTTTACCGACGATATCGTAACGGCATTTAACGCCGGAGTGGACGACTACCTGATCAAACCGTTCCCCGCCAAGGAATTGATTGCCCGGATTGAAAACGGCACCCGCATCAAACGAAGCCGTGAATTCATCGCTCTGAACAAATCGCAATTATTGCAGGAACTTGATAGACTCCTTGGTCTTTTGCAGTCCATTGATTCCACCGATGCACAGAAACGGTCTGCGTCATTACAGCAGTGCCAGGATCTTATTGCCGTGATGAAAACCATAGTCACGGCATCCAACAAATAACCGCTCAGGGCAATTCACATCACCCTGTTTCTTTCGACCGAGACGAAAGGAGCACAACACAATGGAAACAACACCCGAAGGTATTTTTCGAATAGCTACAGCTGTTCTGTGGCTGACGTTCTTCGGACTGCGATTGCATTATCAACGCGCGATCCCCAAGGGTCTTCACTATATTCATAAACAGCAACGCCGCGAAATGATCTACTTCAAACTCTTTGCGGCATCGTTTTTTCTTATGCCGCTGTATTTTTTTCCCGGCCTCATCGATCGTGCTACATTTTCCCTGCCGCCGTGGCTACGGTGGGCCGGTTGCGTTGTGAGCGGCGCGGGACTCTGGCTATTTGCGGCATCGCACCGTGCGCTGGGAAAGCATTGGACCGCCATCATGGCGTTATCCGACGAGCATGAGATTGTGCAATCCGGCCCGTACGCCGTCGTCCGTCATCCGATGTATTCGGCGTTCTTCATCATCGGCATCGGTTTTGGATTGGTGTCGGCTAATTGGCTGATCGTCGTCATTTATATGCTGCCGCTCATACTCATGGTGGCAACGAGGTTAAAGGATGAAGAAGAAATGATGATCGAGCGGTTCGGCGAAGAGTACCGGGCATATATGCAGAAGACTGGAAGTCTGCTTCCGCGGCGGAAATAATTGTGACTTTACAGTATGTATATTTCGGCGCAGGTGGTAAGCAAAGAAGACAGAAGACTGAAGTCAGAATACGGAAGTCCGTTGTATTTAATCTCGAATTTACCGCAAAGGCGCAGAGACGCAATGATTGAAGAGAATAAACAATTTTAATAATTTTCTTACTGCTAACGATGTCCCTCCTAACATCAATAACGAGGTAGGTCAGGCATTCCTGTCTGACAATATTTTATCTCACCTTTGCGTAAAAACGTCAGACACTCCGCCAAAAAGCGTGGCGAACATATGAGAGGCGGTGTCAGATATTCTCGCGCAGTTAATGCCGCGATTTGGAAAATCGCACTACGGTTCATCTTGTTCCCAAACGGAGTTTGGGAACGAGATTCGAAAAGGACGTCGTAATGATATCACCGATTACCGTGAAATAATTTCCATGTCATCCATCGGCAGCATCGGCATCGGACGGCCGTTGTGTTCCAGACGGAATTTTATCTGTTGAACATACGGGTCTTCTTCAACAGTTTCCTTCACTCCTTTGAACATCGATAAGAGATCGCCGATATTAAAGTACGGCTGGACGATGTATTCCTTCACTGAAATCTCTTTCTCTTTCGCAATTCCCGCTTTCTCCTTTGCCAATGCAATCGCCAATTCAATTCCGCCGATATGATCGACCAGACCGACCTCCTTGCCGTCCAATCCCGACCAGACGCGGCCCTGCGCAACGTTCTCGATTTCATCAAACGGTTTTCCACGCCCTTCGGCAACTTTTGTGACGAAATCCTTATAATAGCCCCGGATCATCGCTTCTATCATTCCGCGTTCCGTCTCCGTCATCGGCCTGTCGGGAATGGTGAGTCCAATCAGCGGAAGGGTATATCCGAAGCCAAGATCCGCGTATTTTCCCGCTTTCACCATATCGGTCGATCCGCCGATCGACGTTTTGAATCCCTTGTCATAGAGCCACCCGCCGATGACACCGATGGATCCGGTGATAGTAGTGGGAGCGGCAACAATGGCGTCGCTGTACATGGAAATCCAGTATCCACCGGAAGCAGCGACGTCTGCCTGCGAAACGATCACCGGTTTCTTCCCTTTCGCCTCTTTAAGCACTTCGGAAACATAATCAGATGCCATTGCATCCCCGCCGGGAGAATCGACCCGTAAAACGATCGCTTTTACTTTTGAATTTTTTACTGCAGCGGTGACGCTTTTTTCAAGATCGCGGGCACGGATACCGTCGTCCATCGCACAAGCGCCGAGCGCGTAAATGACGGCGATCTGCGGCGGTTCGCTCCACGTAGCAAACGGCATCATATCACCCTCAAGCGTACCTTTGCCGGCGTAAGATTTTTTTTCACCGAGATAGTTTTTCAAGATATCGTCAATGGCGGTCCAGCGTGCGAGCGTATCTACCAGTCCCTCCTTCAACGCATCTTCCGCCGTAAGGACAATACGGGAATCCACCAGCGCGTCGAAGCGTTCATCGGACATCCCGCGTCCTTCGGAAATGTCTTTTTTTGCGACGGCATACATATCGTCCACCAGCGCCTGACGTTGTTCCCTGTCCGCATCGGACATACTCTCGCGAGAGAATGATTCCATTGCGGATTTGTATTTAAAGAAACGGAACTCATCGTAACCGATACCGATTTTTTCGAGCGTTCCTTTCAGATACGAACGTCCCATCAGATAACCCCCGAGTGAAATATTGCCGAGTGGTTCCATGACAATATAATCCGCCACGGATGCAAAATGATAGGTGTCGATCCCGCCGCGTTCAATATACATCACGATCTTCTTCCCGACGGAGCGGAACTCTTTCAATTTTTCGCGGACTTCCCAGAGCAGCGTGCGGCCACCGCTGAGCGTTGTGGTATTGATAACGATTCCCGAAACGGCCTGATCGTTCTTTGCATATTCAATTTCCCGAAGAAGATCGGTGAGCGATTGTTTTTGACTGAAGAGTGTCCCTCTAGTATGGCTAACCGGTTTGTCCATCGTGTTCTTCACTAATTTATCCCCACCATGAATTGCCGAACGGAATAAATTCCGGTCATATCCACCCACCCGGACCATATATGTGGTCGAAACGCTCTTCGAATTCTTGTCGAAACCGGGATGTATGCCGGCGCCAAGAGCACCGAAGCTGATATGCACGCCGAGGGTGAACGAACGAGAATCGAAATAGCGTAATGCAAATCGAATTCCATCGAACATTTCGACCATTGCCCCGGCGCTCCAGTTTCCGGTAAATATTTTTTGCGAATTATCGACGGAATAATCGCCAAATAATACTAAGAGCGGTGTTCCGGAGGGACGGATACCGACATCGATCACCCCTTGTGATGCTTCGCCATGCGTGACTGTTCTGCCGGACACACCGACGGAAAGATATTCGTTCGGACGCAGAAACGCGCCGGCGGCGATCATATCCATTCTCCTGTAAATATTCCTATTTCCGGAAGACCATTGATATCCCGCACCGACGCTGAGCGTCCGGCTTCCTCCGGCGAGCGCAAACGAATAATCGTTCACCAAACCAGCCGCGGTGTTCGTCTGCAATATCGACGCACCGATTCCGGGCGCAGCGGTGAAGACGCCGAAAGTTCCATGATCGGAATTCGCGGCATCGGCCTGATAGATCAGCGCACTTTCCGCTGTGCGAACATTCGTCAGCCACGCAGGATTATCGAGTCCGTATAAACCGTTGTGAAACACTCCCCCGGCCGCGGGAAGAAGCTCCGAGGTTGAATGATAATTCGGAACCGCCGGTTGTGCATCAAGTATGCTCAAAATAAGCACTGTCAATATTGGGACGCATAACGAGAATTTTTTCATCTTGCTGGTCTCCGGAGAAGTATTTGGAATAATGTCGATGAAGAAGGAATCTTCCGCTTCCATTAATCTATCACAATCATTGTCGGCGTTAAAAAATACAATTATGCTGATAATCTGTCAGAATATTCCGAGAATATCAATTAGTTTTATTCGAAGAATGGGAGAAATCAAGGGCTTTATCGATGATCAGAAAAACAAATTCTTGTACAACACGGGGGATTTTTATTTGAATGTATCTGGATCGAGTGTCAGAGGTGCCGATTGAACACCTTGAGAACCCGGAGAATCCGGGATCTCAAGGATTTTCTTTTCTTCAAGTGATTATTATCTTTTTGCCAACGGCACTACATCACGCTTGTCAGAGCCCAGATAAACCTGCCTCGGCCGCGCTATCTTTTGTTCCGCATCAAGCAAGAGTTCCTGCCATTGAGCAATCCACCCGGAGGTGCGGGCGATTGCAAACAGCACCGTGAATGCATCCGTCGGGAATCCCATTGCCTGGTAGATAATTCCGGAATAGAAGTCGACGTTGGGATACAGTTTCCGTTTCACAAAATAATCGTCCTGCAGTGCAATACGTTCCAATTCTATTGCCATGTCGAGCAGCGGATTTCTGCCGGTGACTTCAAACACCTGTTCGGCAGTTTGTTTGATAATCTTCGCCCGCGGGTCGTAGTTTTTATAGATACGATGCCCGAACCCCATCAATTTCCCTTCGCCGTTCTTCACCTTCTTGATGAATTCTGGAATCTTCTCCTTCGAACCAATCTCATGCAGCATTTTCAGCACTTCTTCATTTGCACCGCCATGAAGAGGGCCATACAACGCTGCCGCCGCACCCGCCATGGAAACAAACGGATCTGCCTGCGAACTGCCGATGCTGCGCATAACGTTGGCACTGCAGTTTTGTTCATGATCGGCGTGCAGAATAAAGAGTATGTCCAACGCACGTTCCAACACTGGATTCGGTGTGTACTTCAATTCGGTCATCTTGTACATCATCGAGAGGAAATTGCCGGTATAGCTCAGATCGTTATCAGGATAAATGTACGGCAAGCCGAGGCGATGACGGTAGCAATATGCAGCGATCGTCGGGATCTTGCCGATGAGCCGGTAGATCTGCAACTTCCTTGATTCGGCATTGTGAATATTTCTGGAATCGGGATAGAACGTCGACAGTGCGCCGATCGTGCTGACGAGCATTCCCATTGGATGAGCGTCATGGTTGAATCCCTCCATGAACTTCTTCGTGTTTTCATGGAGCATTGTGTGATGAACGATATTATATTTCCACTCCTCCAACTGAGCCTTCGTGGGCAATTCGCCGTTGATCACCAGGTATGCCACTTCAAGGTACGAGCTCTTTTCCGCAAGTTGTTCGATGGGGTACCCGCGATACCGTAAAATGCCCTTATCTCCGTCAATAAAAGTGACGGTACTCCGGCATGAAGCGGTATTCATAAACGCAGGATCGTACGTCATCATTCCAAAATCGTCGTCGGATGTCTTGATCTGCCGGAGGTCCATTGCACGGATTGTTCCGTTCTCAATCGGAATGATATATTCCTTATTAGTCCGGCTGTCGATTAAGGTAAGATTGTCGGGCATGACAATCTCTTTGGGAATATCATAGGTCTTTCCCGTTTTGCTGTTTGTCACTGTGATGTTCTCAGCCATACGAATCTCCTTTCAACAACGTGTTATAATGACATCATGAGGTGCGGAGCAATTCGATAAAACTAAAGATAACCATAGTAAAGTGTCAGTAATGATATTCGGTGAGGATCGTACGGAGCATACCGGCAGGAATGGGCGCAGAATTAAGCGAAAGATCTCAAGAGTGGTTTGAATAGTTCGATGAGACCAGGAGTACCGCTTGCCCGAATTATCACCAACTGCGAGCATAGGCAGTTCTCGATCACGATGTGATTACCGAAGATTTAGTGTGAATGTATCAAAGAGGCAAACGAATGTCAACCGATATCGCAGATATTTGGTTGTTTGCGTTACACCGATTGTTCGAAAACAGGAGTGAATGGTGTGAATTACGAAATGAATTCCGAGCAGAGAAACAATGCGTGCAACGATCGACACCTCCACCAGAGGAGGATGTTCACGATCCGTACATCAAACGGTATCCCAGTTCCTGGGGAAGTCCTGCAGCAAATATTTTATCGACGGCGGTTTGCATGTCATATTCAGCACGTATCAATTCATACTCCCAGGTCGCCGTGTCGAAAATCCCGAAGGCAAGCATCGGATTTCCGTCGCGCGGCTGGCCGATACTGCCGACATTGACTATAAATTGTTCGTCGCGTGTTATATTTTTTGCCCTTCCCCGCGCGGAGAATATTCCCGGAACATGTGTATGTCCGATGAAACAAATCTTCTCTTCAAAATAACCAAAAGCCATGTGAGCGTCGCCGGCGTCGATAATATAGTCCCACGCTTCAGGCATCTGCGGCGATGAATGGACAAATACTACATCCTCTTTTTTTGCCGTCATCGGCAGGGATGAAAGGAATGCCGCATGCTCCGGCAGTAAATTCTCGGCGGTCCAGTACACCGCTTTCCGGGCGATGGCATTAAAGTCGTACGCCAACGATGTGTCCAGTGCGGCGGCATCATGGTTTCCCAGCACAACGGTGCTGCACCGCGTGCGAACAATGTCGGCACATTCATTGGGATTGGCACCGTAGCCGACGATATCACCGAGGCATATGATTTCGTCCACCCTGCGATCATCGATGATAGAGATGGCTTTCTTCAGCGCTTCAAGATTCGAATGTATATCGGAAATGATTGCGTACTTCATAATCAAATGTAAGTATTTGATGTTACCAATTACTGGTCAAATAAATTATCGATCTTTACAATGCTTGTTTTGCGTCTGTGCTTGTTATAGGTCAACACTTTGTCTGATTCATCCGCACGATAGAATACCACATTTTCTCCCTGCGCAAGGTTCATGACTTTTGTCCGGATTCGTGTTTTCGGATCGATCTTCCAGAGAGCGCTTCTGTTGGACGTGACAAAATAGATTGAGGATTGGGATGCGTTCGCCCATACGATTTCACTCCCCTTCAACACTATGTCCCCTGCGGCTGCCGGATGTTTCTCCAATGCCTGTCGGGTGACTATGCGGATGTTATTTTCTCCATCCACATATCCAATCATGGAATTTCCAAGCAGAGGAAAAGCGTAGGTCGTATCTTTATACGACAGAGTCTCTTTGCCTGAACGAATGTTCAGCAAATGTGATTCGTTGTACTTTGGCCGTTTTGCATCTTTTGAGGTATTACGGACAATAAGGACAACGGAGTCCGAAATCCATCGATCGATAACGCCTTCGCCGAAGTCCTGTATACGCCGTCCGCCGGCGATATCGATGACCCTGGCGGTGAGTTTTTCCGCGTCGCCGCTGATTTGAAATTCCAGAAACGCAAGCCGATCTCCCGACGGAGACCAGACCGGTTCACCCCGACCAACGGAAATGTCAAAGGGAAAAATAAATTCCTGTCGTCCCCCGGAGAGATCACGGATCATCAATGCATCCCACAACACCGGATTTAAGACCTGCAGTGCGATGCTCTTCCCGTCGGGAGAAAGTTGTCCCCGCGAGATGTTTTCGTCAGGGAACACCTGACGATTATCCGTACCGTCGGTGTTGATCATCCACAGCGTCGACGTTTCGGTCCGTTGCGAGAAGATCAAACGGTTTGCACTGTGCGAGTATGAAATACCGTAATCGGGACCGGCACCCCGTGTCACCTGCACCGCATTTCCGCCGTCTTCGGGAATCGCCCAAATATTAAAATTCCCGCTGCGATTGGAAGAGTACAATATCATTCCATTCTCAAGCAGTACCGCTTCATCGATGATCTTTTTGTCGTCGGTGATCTGCGTTTCCTTGCCTGTATTCATGTCCCGAATAAAGATCTCGTTGTAATCCCCTTTCATCGGCCGGGTGAATAAAATCCGTTCACCGTCCGGTGCGATCCTGAACGTAAAATAGTTCAACGCTCCATCGGCGAGAGAATCGATGAATTCGAGTTTCTGATCGGATCCCAGAGGCGTGACACTCCAGTATTCCCTCCAACCGGATTGGCTCGGAGCACGGCCGGATCGGCTGTTGTTGCGATAGAAATAAATACGGTCGCCTGCGGCGTTCCATGTCGGCGAAAGGGCGGAATCGGCAACGACGCGGGACGAACCGGTCAGCACCGACACGACACAAATTTCAGTCGTTGTTTTCCCGGCCAACATTCTGCCGTATGTAATGGAACTTCCATCGGGCGAAAAACGAGCGGTCGCAGCATTCCCCTGATCACGGGCAGAATCGGATGTAAGCCGTCGACTTTCTCCGGTTTCAATAAACATCATATAGATATCCCAATTGCCTTTCACATCCGAACCGGGAAATGCCAGCCACTTACCGTCCGGCGAAATGTCGGGATATTGATATTCCGTCGCAGGAATCTGCAGAACGGACGTAACCATGTTCGGATTGATTTTGGGCTGCGATGTGCCAAAGAAAATCCATGCAATCAGCCCGACAACTGACGCACCCGCCATAGCAAGGCCGATTCGTACCGCCGTAGAATTTAAAAAAGCAGTGGGACTGACGGTGACAATGGACGATTGTGAAGACGGCGCAGGTTGATCGGCAGCGCTCTGTGGCATTGCAGGAGTACTTCTCATCACCTTCGAAGTTTTTCGCAGCGCGCGCTTGAGATCCGCCGTGATATCGTCAAAATGCTGGTATCGTTCGGCGGGATCCTTTTCCAGGCAACGGTGAATGAGATTGACGACGATGGGTGAAAGATCCGGGACGAATTGCGCGATATTCTGCGGCTCTTCGTTTACGATTGAATAGACCATCGCCGCCTCGTGTTCGCCGCGAAACGGCAGCCGTCCGGCGAGCATTTCGAACAGCAGCACACCGAACGAAAAAATATCGCTGCGGTGATCCACTTCTCCCCCCTGGATCTGTTCCGGCGCCATATAACCAAGCGTTCCGACCGTGCTGGAGGTGCGTGTCAGCTTCATCGCCCCTTTGAGCTTCGCCAGGCCAAAATCCATTACCTTCGCCTGCCCTTTGGACGAGAGCATGATATTGTCCGCTTTTATGTCCCGATGGACAATCCCTTTGGCGTGCGCCTCCTGCAATGCGTCGCCGATTTGTGCTGCGATGGTAATCGCATCGTCGATCTTTTTAAAAGGAATGGCAGTGGACAGCGTTCCTCCTTCGACATATTCCATGGACATGAACAGCTTGCCGTCAAATTCTTCGACGCCGAAGACGGTGCAGATATTGGGATGATTCAAGCCCGCTGCCGCCTGTGCTTCCTGAAAGAACCGTGCTTTTGCCGTTTCGTCGTTGTTCACACGGTCGGGGAGGAATTTGAGTGCTACAATCCGATTGAGCCGAGTGTCTTCGGCTTTGTACACAATCCCCATGCCTCCCTCTCCCAATTTCTCGATGATTCTGTACTGCAATATCGTTTGTTCAATCATGGCACCGACCTTATGATATTAATTGTCCGTTGTGGTAAGATTTTTTATCTCTTTCGTCCAATGCAGTACAACTGAAATATTTTTATATGATACTCCCGACACCGGTTGTGTCGTAAATATGTATTTGCCGTCGGAAGAAATCTCATAACTGATACCGCTGTCGACGTTCATTGCCGGGAAATTATTGATCAGCACCTTCGGCGTTCCCGAGGAAAATGTCGATGCGGTAGAGACCTGTACCGCCATCATCTGTGAATTTTTGCGGTAATAGAGCATGGTACCGTCCGGCGACCACCGCGGCTCTTCCGCCACGTCCGTCGAAATCTGCCATTTACCTTCTTTGTTGGGGAAGGACCGCACATAGATCTGATAGGAGCCGGACTCGTCGCACAGATACGAGATCCATTTTCCGTTCGGAGAAAGGGAGGCTTCGTATTCGTCAAACGACGAGTTCAAATATTTCCACGGTACTTTCTCTCCCGTCAACGGAATGATCAAAAGATCGGACTGCGACTGCTCCGTTAAATGGTCGATGATGAGAAATTTCCCGTCTCGTGACCATTCATTTACATACAACCTGCCGGGCCCGGTATAAATCTCCTTCTCATCTCCGTTACCGTCGGATGGCTTTATTACGATGCCGGTTTTTCCGCTTTTCGTCCTTTTCATGAAGGCGATGTTTTTGCCGTCGGGAGACCAGCGCGGCGTACGGTTGATTCCGCCGAAAGTGAGCTTGCTCAACGATTTTTTAGCGATGTCAAAAATCCAGATGTTAAAATCTTCACCTTCCCGAATAACGATGGCAATTTTTTTGTTGTCGGGCGACACACTCGGTTCAATAAACGGATGAGCCGCGGAATCAAGGACGGCGACCTCCCCCGTCAAACCGATTTTGACGATGGTGCGGCCTTCTCCTTCGGTCGACCCGGGAAGATAGACCAGCGTGCCGTTATCGGAGACAACGTAATTGGTAATTCCGGTCGTGACGGAACTGTACACTCCCTCGATCACCGGAAGAGGCTGGCCGGTCACTTCGAGTTTGTCCGCATCGAATGGAACGATGTACAAAATGCCAGAACGGGAAAACAGCAGGTGGCCGGAGGTGATATACTTTGCCGTGCTCGCTCCGTTCAGTACGGTTTTTCTCTCTCCGGTCTCTATGTTGACGATATCGATCGACGCATTTTCATAATAATCCGGACTCGCCAGCACGCCGACGGTGAATATCACATGGACGCCGTCCGGCAGAAATGTCGGCCACCGGTGGGTCCGTTCATTCTTTGCACCATCCGGTGAGGTAATTTTTTTTACGATGCCCCCATTTTCCGAAATGCTATGGAGGCCGGAGAGGGCATTCGGGACATAGACAATAGTACCGGAATTGTTCCATGTACCGCCCCTGTTATCGGGAACATCGGCCAGAGAGAGCGATGTGCCGCCGGACAATACCATCGTTTCCATCTTACCGTTCCTGAAAAACCCGATCCGCCGGTTATCGGGTGAGAAAAACGGAGACGATCCGTTTTCCGTGCCCGGTATGGCCGTCGGTTCCAAGGCATTCATCGGACGAAGATAGAATTTGTTGTTTGCTTTAAAAATTATTTTGCTTCCGTCGGATGAGATGGCCAGCGCCGGATAGGCAGTAAGGTCGAGGATCTTCTCAGTTCCGATATCCAACGTAAATTTTGTGACAATGTTTTCTGTTGTCGGCATCCGGAAGAACAACCATGTTGCTCCAATAACCGCCGCCATCAGAATCGTCATGCTCCACGGCAGGAGTGAGGAGCCAAAGTACGACGAGAGATCGATACGGCGGTTCATCACTTCAATAACAAAGGAACCGGACGATGGCTTCTGCTGTGATGCAGCGGGACTGATATTCCCGGACGATCGCAGAACGGAATACGACCGGCTGTGTGTTTGTCCGGTCGATTTCTTGATTCTCCGCAAGTCTTTCGCCAGTTCTTTTGCGGATTGACAGCGGTCGTCTTTCTCTTTTTGCAGGCATTCAAGAATGCATTGATCAAGTTCCGGATCAATTCCTTCTTTTACGGTCGTCAGCGGCGCGGGATCGACATTGACGATTTCGTACATAATGGCAGTTTCGTGCACTCCTTTGAACGGCGATTCACCGGCGAGCAATTCATACATCACCACACCGAGAGAAAATATATCCGTCCGATGATCGACATCCATTCCCTGCACCTGTTCCGGAGACATGTACCCGATCGTTCCCATCGTCGTACCGGCTTTCGTCAGTCGGGAACCGCTTCCCGATGTATATAATTTCGCCAGGCCAAAATCCATGATCTGCACGATGCCGTCTTTCCGGATCATGATATTGTCCGGCTTGATATCGCGGTGGACGATCCCTTTTTCGTGCGCGGCGGCCAATCCTTCCGCCACCTGGACGCCGATTTCCAAAATCTGTTTCTGTGCGAGTTGTTCTTTTTTCTCCTTCAGCGATTTCCCGTCGACAAATTCCATGACGATGAATAATTGCCCTTCATGGTCGGCGATATCGTGAATGGTGCAGACGTTCGGATGATTCAGTGCAGAGGCGGATTTCGCTTCCTGAATAAACCGGGCTTTGTCCTGTTCCGATGCGGCAAGATGCGCCGGCAGGAATTTCAATGCGACAAAACGATCGAGTTTGGTGTCCTGGGCTTTATAGACGACGCCCATGCCCCCTTCGCCTAACTTCTCCAGAATATTGTATTGGGATATAGTTTGACCGATCATACCACACCTCCGCCTACACTTCGATTCGGCGGATTCTGAAAATCACATCCCTTCGTACAAATCGCTCGTGGATGACTTTCGAGCATTCCTCCTTCGCCGAGTTTTCCAAGAATCGTATATTGCGAAATCCTTTGCCCTGCCACGGTCTACTTTCCTTTCATCAATTCAATATATCCCGGTTCGTTCCGGATGCCGTCGAAATCCGGATCCGATTTTATCCATTCGTAATCTTCCAATCCAGCCACGATGGACTTGTGCAATGTCTCCACAGCCAACGATTTTTGATCCAGCCGGGAATAAACACACGCGGCATTATAGAACATCAAGGGATCGTCAGGACTAAGATCGATCGCTTTTTTGGTCTGTTCCAACGCTTCTTCCGCTTTTTCGACAACGGCCAGTTGTGTTGCGTAATGGATATGCGATCGCGCATCATCCGGATGTTTGGCAAGGTACAACGGAAACATCGTCAGCATCTTTTGGATGATTTCGTTCATTTTCTCTTTATCGCCGAGCCGTTCATACGCCATGCGCAATTCGCCGAAAGCCGTGTGAAAATCGGGATTGAGTTCGATGGTTTTCTTGAGCAGTTCCACCGCCTCTTCATCGCGATTCATGACATGACAAATTCTGGCCAGCACCCAATGGCCGGTAAAAATGTTCGGTCCCAGTTCGATCGCTTTCAAAGCCGCTGTTTCGGCTTCCTGGATCGATTTCTTGCTGAAATATGCCATTGCCAATGCAGCATAGGCTTCGGCAACCGTTGAATCGTACATCAGCGCTTTCAGACTTGATTCAATCGCCTTTTCAACCCAGATCTCTTTCGTGTCGTAGTCATAATGGAGCGTTGCGTACGATTCTCCCAGTCCCGCATACGCAGCGGCATACCGTGTGTCGAGTTCGATCGCCTTCTGAAAAAGATGGATGGCGAACTGCAGGCTGCTTTTGGTGCGGCGGTACAGAAATTCACGCGCGCGAAGATAACAATCGAACGCTTCGGCATTGACGGTCGATCGTTTTGTCAGGATGACTTTTTCGTTCGGAGACAGTTTGATCATCAACGCATCGACCACCTGCTTCGAGACTTTTTCCTGAATATCGAAGACATCTTCCATTTTTCCCTTAAACGATTCCGCCCATAATTGACGGCCGTTCTCGACATCGATGAACTGCACCGTAATGCGCAGGTTATCCTGGAACTTCCGCACGCTCCCTTCCAGCAGGTAGCGGATGCCGAGTTCTCTGCCGATTGTCTTGATGTCTTTGGAGGTGTTCTTGTACTGCATGGAATTCGTGCGGGAGATGACGTCGAAATCTTTCAGCTGCGAAAGATTGACGATCAGTTCATCCGTCAGTCCGTCGCCGAAGTATTCATTGTCCTTGTCCCCGCCGATCGTCGAAAACGGCAGTACGGCGATCGCTAATTTCTTTGCCTGATTCTGGTGCACATCAATATTCGAATGGAGCGACGATAATGCTTCAAGAAGTTCATCAACATTCTTGTACCGTTTATCTCGGTCCTTTTCCAGCATCTTCATCACGACGGCATCGACCGCGTCGGAGAGCCTGCGGTCGAGTTCGCTCGGCATCGGCGGATCCTGATTGACCACCAAATACATCAAACCTGCTTCGTGCTCCGACTTAAACGGAAGATCGCCGGTCAGCAGCTCAAAAAAGAGGATGCCGAGCGACCAGAGGTCCGATCGTTGATCGGCGGTCAGTCCCTGCGCCTGTTCCGGCGACATGTATGCCAATGTTCCCAGCGAGGAACCGGCCCTGGTCAGCGAACTCTGGCTCCGTAATTTTGCAAGGCCGAAATCCATAATTTTCAACTGACCGGAGGCGGTCAGCATAATGTTTTCTGCCTTGATGTCCCGGTGAATAATATTTTTATCGTGCGCCACCTTCAGGCCATGTGCGATTTTCTCTGTCCATTCGATTGCCTGTTTCACCGGAAGACCGGAACCGGTATTCAGTTCCGCCAGATATTCTTTCAGTGTTTTCCCGTCAATAAACTCCAAAACGATAAACGGATGTTCGTCGTGTTCATCGATCTCATAAATGGAGAGAATATTCGGATGATTCAGCGCTGCGGTTGCCTTCGCTTCCTGTAGAAAGCGTGTTTTATTCTCAGCGTTGGATGAGAGGTGCTTGGGAAGAAATTTTATCGCAACAAAGCGGTCGAGTTTGGTGTCCTGAGCCTTAAAGACGATGCCCATGCCCCCCTCACCCAGCTTCTCTAATATTCTATAGTGAGAAATAGTTTGTCCAATCATATGCATCTCCGGCCGCTCCCGACAAAAGACGTCGGGATCCTCAATTCGGCAAATGGACTAATCTTCGTTGTACTCGATAAGTCCAGCCGAATTGGGACCTCACCCAACTTTTCTAATATTCTATAGTGAGAAATTGTCGAACCTATCATTAGTACGATCCCCATTGAAATACGTTATTCTAATTTATTCTATTGATGCCTGCCAGATATCCGATTCGGATTCCTCCTTGATAAAATAAAGAGTCCGTTGATCGGGTGAGAGAGTGCTATATTCAATTCTCTCCCACGATAATGTTTCGTCGATTATTTTTACCCTGTTGGCGCTTCTATTGAGAAGCATTAACTTTCCGTCAGCAAAGAAGAGGACTTTGTTGGTCCCGTCGACCCATAATGGTTCCCTGCCGTACTCCAGGACCTTTTGAAAGGTATTGTCGTCAACGGTATAGAGATATAATCCCCGCGCCGATCCGTCGTTGAATTGTCTTGCACCGATCAATGTATTACCGTCGGGAGAGGCATCCGTGCAAAATAAGTACGTATCGGTCGAAGGTATTTTCGGCAGTTCAAAGACAATGCGTTCCATCAGCGGTTTTGCCAGATCGACCAGCACTGTGGTATAATGATTAAAACCGAGCATTCTTTTCCCGTCACGAAATAAGACCGGATTATTGAAGATGTTGTCCGATTTTGTGACCTGCTCCAGGCTGCTGCCGTCGACGTTGATCTTCCACGCCTCATATTTCTGCATCCGGTCGGAATAGAATAACAATGCCTTCCCGTCGGGAAACCATTTCGGGCCTCGGTCCTTAGCTTTATCATCTGTCAGACGCCGGAGATTTGTTCCGTCTGTAGTGAGCGTATAGATGTCTTCCTGTATTCCGGAACTGGCCGTAGCGATCCATTTCCCGTCCGGGGAAACGTCGAGCCAGACATACGTCTTCGATCCGGTTGTAATTTGTACTACGGGTGGGATCATTTTTTCTGCAACAGGATCGAAACCTGTCTTGAAAATATTTGCCCGCATTTCAAGCGACGAATACACAATTTTCTGTCCGGCGTGCGACAGCGTCAACCAGGAACAATTGGACGAGGGAACCGTTACCGGTTCCGGTTTGCCGGAGACATTTCCCGATCGCTCATCAATGCCGACACGCCACACATTCATGGTGCCGCCGCGGTCGCTTAAAAAGTAGATATGATGACCATTGGCCGACCACGACGGAATCCAATCCACATCGGGATCGTCAGTAATCCGAACCGGATTTTTCCCTTCTGTGTCGACCGTCCACAAATCTCTTCTGCCGGTACCCTGCGGAAGTCCCCAAAATACAATGCGATGTCCGTTGGGTGACCAGCTGGGCTGAATGGCATCGCCGTCATAAATCTTTTTTTGCGTTCCGTCATCGACATTGACGATCCAGAGCTGACTGACTGTGCCGCGGGAGAACGGCTGTTCCGCTCCTTCCGTCGAGTACACGATCCGCTTTCCGTCGGGGGACCACGACGGATTGAATCCCGCATGCGTCAACCGGCGTACGGATTCTCCCGTCGATCCCATGACGAACAAACCTCCGCCGTCCCGTTCCGAGCGAAAAACAATGCGATCGCCGTCCGGCGAAAAAACAGGATATTGATTGACAGTCTTCGAATTTTTCGTCAGGTTAATCGGGTTGCCGCCGCCGATTCTTTGGAGATAAATATTCCGCCCATCCTTCTCCTGTTTGACAAAGACGATATAGTTTCCGTCCGGTGAAACGTCGGGCTGCAATTCCTCTCCGCTCAAATCGGTGACCTGTTTGACCATCGTCTGAAGTGCCGGCGCTTCTCCCGTTTTAAAGAAGAATATACCGAGCAAAGCGACGATTGCGACGCCGAATGCTCCCTGCCAAAAAATCGGCATATTCCATACACTTCCCGTTTTCTTTTCCGGAATCTCTTGCGCCGATGAGTGCACGGCCGACGGATCGATTGAGGAATCTTTTTGCAACGGTCGGATGGAGGTAATTTTTGACGTCTGCTTTTTCAACCGGCGGATATCGACCACCATGTCGATGGCCGTTTGATACCGTTGGTCGGGATCTTTTTCCAGCGCTTTCGCAAAGATGTTCATCAACTCGACGGTTGCATCCGGAAGATACCGGGCGATGGATTCGGCCGGTTCGTTCACAATGGAATAGACCATCGCCGCCTGGTGTTCGCCGCGAAACGGCATGTGTCCCGTCAGCATTTCATAAAAGAGGACACCGAATGCGAAAATATCCGAACGGGAATCGACTTCGCCTCCTTGAATTTGCTCCGGTGCCATATAGGCGAGAGTACCGACGGTGCTCGAGGTCCGCGTCAGTTTCAACGATCCCTTCAGTTTCGCAAGCCCGAAGTCCATCACTTTTATCTTATTCTTCGGCGTGACCATCACATTGTCCGCCTTGATGTCGCGGTGGACGATGTTCTTCGAATGCGCTTCATGGAGCGCTTCGCCGATCTGGATGGCGAACTGCGACGCCGTGTCGAGGGAGAGCGGACCTTCCGCAAGTTTTTCGCGCAGCGTCATTCCCTCCATATATTCCATGACGATGAACTGACGTTTCTCGCCGGACGACTCATCCTTTTCAATGGCATAGATCGTGCAGACATTCGGATGGTTCAGCACGGCCGCCGTCTGCGCTTCGCGCACAAAACGATCGTTGTCCTGCTGGGTGATGGAATTCTGCGGCGGGAGAAATTTCAACGCGACGATCCGGTTGAGATCGGTATCTTCTGCCTTATAGACGACACCCATACCCCCCTCTCCCAACTTTTCTAATATCTTATAGTGGGAAATAGATAGTCCGATCATTTGTTCTCCACCATGCGTTGCCAGTCGATGATCAACGAGGCGCTCTTTAGCGTTTGTGTGTTCAACACCCTGTTGGTCAGCAGTTTTTTCCCGTCAAACGAAACATCCAGAACGGATGTCTGATACCCTCCGTCGATTGAGAATACCTGGCGTGTATTCCCGACGGTGATTTGATTGCCGGACACTGCAACGGAAGCAGAAAACACGCGCTGGTCGTTGAGACCGTACACAATTTCACTGCCGTTCCGTAACCAACGACTCCCTTCCCCGCCGTTCGTTGAAACCTGCCATTTACTCGGCGAGCCGTCAGTCGGCCGTATGTAAATCTCGTACCGGCCCGTTTCGTTGGATTGATATGTGAACCATCGGGCATCGGGGGAAAACGTACCGATCCATTCGCTGAATTCGGATGTCAAAAGCGGTGTATATTTTTGAGACGGAATATCGTAGAGGCCGATATCCCATTTTTGCTGCCCCTGCGTATTCAGTGAAAGAAGTAATTTATTCCCGTCGGCGGAAATGTCCGTAACATATGCCGGATATGTTGTGTCGAATACCATCTTCTCATCGCCGGTCCCATTGCTGTTTTTTTCATACACGGCAAAAACATTTGTCCGGTTGGAGCTGAAATAAATCTTTTTGCTGTCCGGACTCCACACTGGTACAATTTCCACTCCTTTATCGAACGTCAGCCTGGTGTCGCTGTTGCGGCGGATATCGTGAATCCACAAATCGGTATTTTTCGACGTTTCGTCATACAAATCCATCGCAATAAAATTCCCGTCCTGCGAATATGACGCAGTCGTGGGCGCAAACTTCTTTTTCATCGTGTGCTGTACCATTCCTGTCATGGCGTATTCTATGATCTCGACATTCGAACGGGACATACCCAAATAGACAAGGCGGTTGTTCTTTGAAAGCGAAAATGCACCTTTGCTCCGAACCTGAGCATAGAGTAAATTCTCGAGTATCGGGATCGGTTCGCCGGTAAATTTCAACGATCGGTCGTCGAACCGCTGCACGAGAAGGGAATTTTGTTTGTAATACATCATCCAGCCGTCGTTGAATACGGCATTGCTCGAAGCGCGGACAATAACACTGCCCGTTCCCTCGGACACCGATCCGAATCGTATGTGGTCAGCATCTTCTTCCAGCGATGCTTTGCTGGATTGAACGGTGTACAAGAAATGGTTGCCGTCCGGAAGAAAGAACGGCCAGCGATGGTTCACTTCATATTCCGTCGAATCGAGCGCTGTTAATTGCCTGGAAATACCGCCGGCGGCCGGAACCTGATGCAGAGGGCCTGCACTGTTGGGAGCAAATACGATTATTCCTTCTTCATTCCATGCGCCTCCCCTGCCGTTCGGTGCGTCGCAGATACTGAATGTCGGTCCGCCGGTGGCGTCGATTTTTTTCAGTTTGCCGTCCGCAAAGAATGCGATCATTCTGCTGTCGAAGGACCAAAACGGATAATAGGCGTTGACAGTACCGGCAAGCATCGTCGACGCGGGAGCATCGAGAGGACGGACCCACAAATTGTTTTTCCCCAACGAATCGGTTGCAATGTAGGCGATCTTCTTTCCGTCGGGAGAAATTTCAATATGCCCGCCGACGGTGGCGTTAAAGATGTTGAACGGAGGGGTATCGAATGAGAGCTGCATCAACTCCGTCTCCTCCGTATCGACGATCAACATCCAAGCGATAAACGCTGCGGCAGTGAACAGCGCCGCTGCAGCGCCGACGATCCATGCGTTCAGCCGAAACGGCATCCGCTGCGGTACGGTTTCAAATTCTGTCGTTTTCGGAGCGTAGTATGATCCGGATGAGACCTGACTTTTTCGCACGGCAAGAATTCTGCTCGCTGTCTGACGGCTCGATTCCCGTTTCAATTTCCGCAGGTCTTTGACGATCTCTTTTGCCGATTGGTACCGTTCATCCGCCTCTTTCGCGAGACATTCCAGGAGAATCGCGTCGAGATCCGGCGGTAGGTCGGGTTTCAGGATCGAGATCGGTTCCGGATCGACGTTGACAATTTCATATATGATCGCCGTCTCATGCATTCCTTTGAACGGAGATTGTCCGGAGATCAGTTCGTACATCAGCACTCCGAATGAAAATATATCCGTCCGGTGATCGACGGTGAACCCCTGCACCTGTTCGGGTGACATGTAACCCATCGTTCCAACAGTGTTCCCTTCACGGGTGAGACGGGATACTCCCTGCAATTTTGCCAGACCGAAATCCATGATCTGCACAAGTCCGTCTTTCCGCAGCATTACATTCTCGGGTTTAATGTCCCGGTGGACAATCCCTTTCTCGTGCGCCGCAGAAAGAGCTTCGGCAATCTGGATGCCGATATCGATCGTTTGTTTCAGTGAAATATTGTTTTTCCTGTCGCGGAGCGTTTCACCGTCGATAAATTCCATCGCAATAAACAGTTGGCCCTCATGTTCCGCCACATCATAGATGGTGCAGATGTTCGGATGATTGAGCGTTGCCGCCGCTTTCGCTTCCTGCATAAAGCGCTGCCGGTCCGACTCGGACGATGCGACATTCTTCGTAAGGAATTTCAAGGCGACAAAGCGGTCGAGTTTTGTATCGCGCGCTTTGTACACTACTCCCATTCCTCCTTCGCCTACCTTTTCGGTCACCTCGTACTGCAGAATTGTCGTGCCAACCATACCTACCCCGTTGAAATTATTGAATCAGTCCGTGATCTGTGTGTGAACGGACTGCCGTAATCTGAATATTCGATGTATGTTATTGTGTAAACCATTCTGCCACCAGTGAACGGAGTACCGTTGCCTTGATATCTTCGCTGGAAGCGGAAGTGTGTGACGTACTGCGGTGTGACACTTTCCATCGGATGAATGAGGGGAGGATCGAATAGATGGATTTCAGCAAATCATTAATGGAATGGATGCCCGATGCAGACTGGATATCCACCGTCTCATCCCAAAACGAGATGATGTGAAATTCGCGGTTCTGGCGAACAAGAATAAGATCAATAAAGCCCTTATGCGTTTTGAATTTTGGATGGATTTCGGAAGAAAATATTGTCCGGAATTCCTGAATTTTCTCTTCCTGTACCGACAATGTCAGAATCTGCACCGCGAAAGGATTGGCCTTCATGGCGGCAATCTGCTTGGCTCCTTCGTCCGATTCGTTATACCGTTCAACAGTCGGCTCCGATTGGATCGGGGTATATTCAAGAGATAGATCTTCCGATAATTCCAGTTTCCACTCGTTCGATTCCACAAAGTACGGCCGGAGTGCATTGACCAGCTGTTGGAACAGTCCGCTCTCTTCATAGTCGAACGAATCCTTCGGAGTATTCCAGATTGTCAGGGAAATGCACTCCTGCGCATTGGCGGTATTCTGAAGCAGCGCGGCAAAGACGCAGCCCGGAGTGGTCCGGAGTGCGGTGATTACCGTACGGTGGTATAATTCCGCCATATGCTCCGCTTCGTTGCTGCGGATTGCATGGGTAACCATCCTCAGAAACACTGAATCCTCCTCGGTAGATATTTATTTTTAAACAGAGTTGTTATGCCACCCGTTTAATCACCATCATGGTGATGTCGTCGGATTGCGGATGAGCGCCGGCATGCTGTCGCACTTCTTTGATCACGGCATCGATGATCTCTTCAGCGGTGTTGTTCACGTGCTTCAGGATCAACGATTGAAGCCGTTCTTCGCCGAATTGGTCATGATTGCTGTTCATCGCTTCGCTGACACCGTCGGATTGTACCACCAGCACATCCCCGATTTGAATGGGCACCTCTTCATCTTCATACGCCGCTTGTTCAATCAGGCCCAGCATCAATCCACCGGTTTTAAACCGCTGGATCGAATTTCCTCGTCCGATCAAAAATGGCCAATCGTGTCCCGCATTCGAGTAATTGATGCTGTGATGTGTTGTGTCGATAATCCCGTAAAAGAGTGTCGCGAATTTTTCCGGACTCGTACTTTCAAACAGAAGTTTATTGGAACGAAGCAGGCATTCGGAAGGATGTTGTGCCACCAGTGTTTGCCCGCGGAGTGTTGCCTGCAAGTTTGCCATCAAAAGTGATGCGGGCAGGCCTTTGCCCGAAACGTCGCCAAGACAGACCGCCATGCGCCCGTCGATCATCGGAATGAAATCGAAATAATCTCCTCCGATGGACTGTGCCGCAATGGTCCTGGCAAAAATATCGTACCCATGGAGGCCGGGATTGCTCCGCGGCAGCAGATCCTGCTGGATCTTCGCGGCAAGTCCCACCTCCTGCTGCATTTTAATAAAGAGTTTTTCTTCTTCGATGAGCCGCGCGTTCTCGACCACCTGAGCGGATTGTGCCGAAATAATCGCCAGGAGACGTTGATCGTCCGTATTGAACGATTGCCCGTCTTTTTTATTGTACACGGTCAACACTCCGCGCAGTTCTGACTTGACGATGAGCGGAACGCAGAGCAATGTTTTGATATTCGAATCCCACTGGACTCCGCGGAAGCGGGCATCGTTTGCCGGATCGTCCACACTCAGCGGCTTTTTATTCAGGTGCATCCAGCCGATCAACGCCTGATGCATGTGGAATGCCGGTGCGCCGGCAGAGCTGACCATGGTGCGGATCAGCGTCTTCATCGATTTCTGTTCCTCTTCCACCAGCGTGATCACTCCCTGTTCCGCGTTCACTGCACGGATCGATTTCCGGATGAGGGTCTGCATGATCTCTTCGGCGTTGAGCGAAGCGCTGATCGCACGGGCGATATCGTTTAAAATCGACAATTCCTCCACCGCACGGCGTAACCGCTTGACTTCGTCCTGTAACGCATCCGCCGATTGTATTGTCGTCGACTTTTCAGCCATTCAAATATTCCCTTTGCATTTATTGGGGAGAAAAGTAATCTTTTTCTCGCTACAATCAAAGATAATTTTGTCTGTAGATAAATTTATCTGTTATTGCGTTTGTTATTCGATTCAGATTGAATATCTTATGCATCATTATATCGGACTATTTTATCTTATTAAGGAGGCGCCATGGGTATTAAAACATCCACAATCGATGACGGAAATGTTGTCGTGCTTGAACCGAAGGGTTCGCTGATTGGCGGGGACGAAACTACGGAGTTGAAAAATCTGGTGAATTCACTGCAGGAGAAAGGAAATACGAAACTGATCGTTGATCTCGCGGATGTCTCATATCTGAATTCGTCCGCCATCGGCGTTCTGACGGTTGCACACAATTCCTACAAGAAACGGGAGGGGAAATTAATCCTGTGCAATGTGAATAAAAGTGTCTCGAACATTTTTCTTGTCACAAAACTCTCAACTATTTTCCTTACGGAAGATTCACGGGAAGACGCCATCTTTGCGGTCGGTAAATAATCTATTGTTTTCTTCTGTCAGAATGTTTTCGAAATACCAATAAAAAAGTCCCTGCACTGCAGGGACTTTTCATTTTTCCCGACGGCGTCAATGATTAGCGGACGGAGGCTTTATTCATTTCCTTCGGCAACTCGGTGTCTATCCATTGGTAAAATTCTTTCGCTTCTTTTTCGTTCACTGTCTTCTTTCTCCATGCGACAAGTGACCGGTTCGCTTTCTCCATAACTTTTTTCTCCACGCGCGACAATCTCTGACGGATTCCCGTCTTCTCTTTGTTCATAAGCGGTGCGATATTGATATAACTGTCTCTCGCATCGTTTTGTACGGGAAAAACTTTCGCTTTCAGCGACAGCGCCATATCGCACAGCGGTGCATGTCCGGAAGAATCGGCAATAAGAATCGTCGGCAGCGAACCATCTTCCAACAGCCAGACCGGAACGACCACGGAGGTTAACGGAAATCCCAGCGCCGTCCACATCGTCATCAGGGTTGCCGATTCGGACGGGCGCACTCCCTGCACCACCGTGGCAGCGCTGGAGTAATAGCGCGGTATGTAATCCCGGAAGAAGGCGAACGTTGTATCACTGCTGTTTTGAGGAAGGCTCTTTCCCAGATCCTCCTTGGTGAAGGAGTGCACCAGACACCGCGGAACATCGTTGATCAGAAATCCTGCGGAGAGTTTCTTCGACTCATATTCATTCCGGAACAGATTCTCTGCTGTTGCATACCGAATATAGCCGAATCCCTTGTTCTCCTCCCCGGCGCATGAGTAGTTCGTCCGGATGAGGTATCCGTTCGGCGCAACGGCCGGATCGTTCGCATCGAATTTCGTATAGCGGAAATTGTTCACTTCAAAATACGCCGCCCCGCCGAATGCATCGATGACGCCGAAGTTCGCTTCAACACCGAGCGGTTTCGGCAGACTGACCAGCAGCGATTCAAAATCCGCCAGCGTCGCGCAGACTTCCAGCGCGTGTTTCATGATCAGTCCTTCGCGATCGGCAAGAGTGGTCGTGTCCTCCCCTTTCAGGTTGTATGCGGCGGAATTCATGATCGCAAATCCCGCATTGTTGTATCCGCTCCACACTTCCTTATTGTCCCTGTCTCTCCCGTTCACCAGGCCGACAAAATGATATTTCCCGTCGAGGAATGCGACCAGTTTGTTCTGAAGGTCGTCTGCGTCCCGGTTCTTCAGCAACAACGGCCTGCCGTCAACGGTGGCTTTTCCGGACACGACGGCGGTGGTGCAGGAATCGGCAATCTGTAACACTATAATAGAGAGGAATGCAACAATCGTTACTATTTTCATATCTGCCTCGAAAATGATTGCCGGCACCATGACGGCGCCGGCGGTGTAATTTAATACTAGCGTTGTACTGCTACCGTATTTTATGCGCGAAACCGCTCAGGATGGTCTGCAGATTCGGCTCGCCGATTTCCTGCAGATCGTATGTGACACGGAACGCCGGTTTCTTGATCTTCACGATGCGGTTCAGGTCTATCGGCGTGCCGATTATGACCGCATCGCACGGCACTTTATTGATCGTCACTTCCAGATCTTTGATCTGCTTGTCGCTGTATCCCATCGCCGGCAGCAAAATACCGATTTTCGGATACGTTTCGTAAGTCTTTTTAATTTCGCCGGTGACATACGGACGGGGATCGACGAGTTCCGCCGCTCCGAATTTTTCCGCCGCCACGGTTCCGGCGCCGAACTTCATCTCTCCGTGCGTCAGCGTCGGGCCGTCTTCAATTACCAATACCTTTTTGCCGGTGATCCGCTCGCTGTGCTCAATCGCGATCGGCGATGCCGCGTCGACAACCAATGCGTGCGTATTGACGGAACGTATGTTCTCGCGTAACGCCGTAATTGCTTCCGGAGCGGCGGAATCGATCTTGTTAATGATCACCACATCCGCCAGGCGGAGGTTGGCTTCGCTCGGAAAATAATTCAATTCATTCCCGACACGGAGCGGATCGGCGACGACGATATGGAGATCCGGCGTGTAAAACGGCAGGTCGTTGTTCCCGCCATCCCACAGAATAATATCGGCTTCTTTCTCCGCCTGCTCAAGAATGGCGGCGTAATCGACGCCGGCATAGATGATTGTACCGGAAGCGATATGCGGTTCGTACTCCTCCATTTCCTCGATAGTGCAATTGTGCTTTTTCAGATCGGAGAGAGAGGCAAAACGCTGCACTTTTTGCTTTTCCAGATCGCCGTACGGCATGGGATGACGGATCGCCGCGACTTTGTATCCCATATTCTGAAGCAACTTGGAAACACGCCGGGTGGTCTGGCTCTTTCCGCTTCCTGTCCGGACTGCGCAAACGGAGATGACCGGTTTGGAACTTTTAATCATCGTTCCGCCGGCACTGAGAAGTTTGAAGTGCGCTCCCGCTGCCGTCACACGCGAACCGATGCTCATCACATGCCGGTAGGTGACGTCGCTGTAGGAAAAGACCACTTCCTCGACGGAATATTTTTTAATCATCATCTCCAGATCTTTTTCCTCGACGATCGGAATGCCTTTGGGATAGAGTTTTCCCGCTAAAGCCGAAGGATACTTACGGCCGGCGATGTCCGGTATTTGTGCTGCGGTAAATGCCACTACGTTGTATTGCGCATTATCGCGATAGATCATATTGAAATTATGGAAATCACGTCCGGCGGCGCCGACAATGATGGTGTTGATTGCTTTGACTGTTGCCATATAAAATTCCTTCAATAAAATTTTCAATTTCTTTGATTTAATCCAGCGAGAGAACGACCCGTTCGATCCGCTCGAACGCCCAGTCGATCTCCTCTTTGGTGATGACCAGCGGCGGCGCGAAGCGGATGACATTCTCGTGCGTTTCCTTACAGAGAATCCCCTCCTTCATCAACCGTTCGCAGTACGGTCGTGCCTTGGTGTCGAGTACGAATCCGATCCACAGCCCGCGTCCCCGCACTTCCGAAATGTGTTTGCTCTTAATCGAACGGAGTTTCTCCATAAAATAATTGCCGAGTTCAAACGACCGTTCGACGAGTTTTTCATCTTTCAATACCGTCAATGCGGCGCAGGCAACGGCAGCTGCCAGCGGATTTCCGCCGAATGTAGAGCCGTGATCGCCGGGATGGAACACACCGAGCACTGCTTTGGATGACAGGACTGCGGAGACGGGATAGAACCCGCCGCTCAGTGCTTTTCCGATGATCACCATGTCGGGACGGATGCCGTCGTATTCGAACGCAAACATTTTTCCGCTCCGGCCGAGTCCCGATTGAATCTCGTCGCAAATCATCAAGACATTGTTTTCCTTGCAGAGTCTCGCCGCTTCTTTCAGGTAACCTTCCGGAGGGACGACGATTCCCGCTTCACCCTGTATCGGTTCGACGAGGAAAGCCGCGGTGTTTTTATTGATCGCCGCTTTCAATGCCTGAATGTCGCCGTATTTCACGATCGGGAAGCCCGGTGTAAAGGGACCGAAACCGTCTCTGTATTGCGCATCGGTTGAAAAACTGACGATCGTTGTTGTCCGTCCGTGAAAATTATCCGAAGCGCAAATGATCTCCGCTTTGCCGTCGGGAATCTCTTTGACTTTATATCCCCATTTGCGTGCCGCTTTGACGGCAGTTTCGACCGCTTCGGCGCCGGAGTTCATCGGCAGCGACATTTCAAATCCGGTAAGATCGTGCAGCATTTTATAGAGAAGCGGCAATTGATCGTTGCGGAACGCTCGGCTGGTCAACGTAACGCGATCCGCCTGGCTGATGAACGCCTTTTTGATGGCGGGATGACAATGGCCTTGATTAACGGCGGAATAGGCGGCGAGACAGTCGAGATATTTGTTTCCCTCTACATCGGTCACCCACACTCCCTCTGCTTTTTGGATGACGACGTCTAGGGGATGATAATTATGAGCGCCGAATTCTTCTTCGAGTGCAATATACTCTTGTGTTTTCATGGTTCGATTCCTGTGTAATAATTGAATAAAAACGTATTCGTTGACACGCGACAATCATGCGTATTACGTCATATTCAAAAAATATACAAGAAGCGCCATGGAATTACTCCTGATCGAATAGAATTGTTAAGAGCGCCATCCGGACGAACAATCCGTTCCGCGCCTGGCGGAAGTATACCGCGCGGGGATCGGAATCGACGGCAGAGTCGATCTCCACCGACCGTGGAAGCGGATGCATGATGACGGCGTTGGATTTCATTTTCTTTAAGACGGCGGTATCGATATTGTATTTCGAGAGATCGATGTCCCGCTGTTGTAACCGGTCGCGATCGATTCTTGTCTGATACACTACATCCACCTGCGGGATAATCGCACCCGGATCTGCAGCAAGTTCATAGTGAATACGGTACTTATCCAGGTAGGCAAGAATATCCGGCTTAATCTGCATTTCCGGCGGGGCGATAAAATAAAACTTCACCCGTTCGAATTTGCTGAGGAGATAGGCCAGCGACCGTGCGGTTCGTCCGTTGTCGAGCGCGCCGATCAACGCCACGGACAGCCCGTTCAGAGTTTTACATTCGTTATAAATAGTATAGAGATCGAGCAGCGCCTGTGTCGGATGCTGGCCCCCGTGTCCCTCCCCGGCGTTGATTACCGGAACAGCGGAAACGATTGACGCCCGTTTTGCCGCTCCCTCTTCAGTGTGCCGCAGCACGATCACATCGGAGTAATTTGCAATGATCCGGATCGTATCCTCCAGCGATTCTCCCTTGATCTCGGAGGAGAATTCCCTTCCGCTCTCAGTTGATAGAATTTTACCGCCGAGTCTGTACATCGCCGATTCGAACGAAAAGCGTGTGCGGGTAGACGATTTATAGAACAGCGTCGCCATGATTTTATTTTCGTAATCCCGCGTGCCGCCCCGTTCGACGATCTTTTCCATGCGGCGGGTCCGTTCGAACAATTCCATCAAGAGCGGCACGGTAAACTGCTGCGATTCTATGACATGGGGTAATTTCATGCTCGTCACTTTCCTTTTTCTGTTACGGAACGATGTGCGTTCCCGCTTTTCCGTTCAATGCGTCCATCAGATATTCATACGAGGTAATGATCACTTTTTTCCCGCCGTTGCGAAGGTACCGGATTGCCGATTGTATCTTCGGACCCATGCTGCCGGCGGGAAACTGTTGCTGATCGTAATACCGCTGCATCTCATCCGCCGTGGCAGTGTCGATTCCCCTTTGTGTCGGCTTCTTAAAGTCGACGTATACCTTATCCGCATCCGTACTGATTACGAACAGATCGACTTTTAATCCGGTTGCCAGCAGCGCCGAGGCGCGGTCTTTATCGATCACTGCTTCCCGGCCGAGCACAAGATACTTGTCCCGCTCTATAACAGGGATTCCTCCGCCGCCGACGGCAATGACGATCATGTTCAGGTCGAGGATTTTCCGGATAATATCCTGCTCGAATACTTCCACCGGTTCGGGAGACGGCACAACGCGACGGTATCCGCGCGATGCATCTTCAATAATATGCCAGCCGAGCGATCGTTGCTTCTCGTCCGCTTCGGCTTTGGAATAAAACGGTCCGATCGGTTTCGACGGATTCAGGAATGCCGGATCGTTCTCATCGACCTTCACCTGCGTCAGCACGGTCATCACCGGTGTCAGCAGGCCGATCTCGCGCAGTTCGAATTCCATCGCACGCTGAATAATGTATCCGATTTCGCTCTGCGTTGTCGCAACACAGACATCCAGCGGATGCGTATAGACTTCCCCTGCCGCCCGCTCGGAACGCAGCAACGCAGCGCCGACTTGCGGGCCGTTGCCGTGTGTGATGACGATCCTCCATCCCTGCCCGACCATCCGGACGATGCTTTTCGCCGTTGCGTGAGCGTTCGCCAATTGTTCGTCGATCGTCCCCCGTTCGCCGGCGCGGATAAGGGAATTTCCTCCGATCGCTATCAAAGCGGTCTTCGGCATTACTTCACTGACTTCATCAATTGATACATGATTGCTTTTTGCACATGAAGTCGATTCTCCGCTTCATCGAACACAACAGAATTTTTTGAATCGATGACATCGTCCGTGACTTCGTCGCCGCGGTGCGCCGGCAGACAATGCATGAACAGGGCATCTTTCTTTGCGCCGGCCATCAAAGCCGCGTTGACCTGATACGGCATAAAGATCTTCCGTCGTTCCGCCGCTTCCGCCTCCTGGCCCATCGACGCCCAGACATCGGTATAGATGACGTCGGCGTTCCTTGCCCCTTCTATCGGTGAATGAACAATCTCGATCGAAGCGCCGGTCTTCTTGGCATCCTGCATCGCATCGTCGATGGCAGTCATGTGCGGTTCGTATCCCGGAGGACAGGCGATGGTCACGTTCACGCCGAGCCGTGCGCCGGCAAACATCAGCGAATGAGCGACGTTGTTGCCGTCGCCGACGTAGCAGAGTTTTAATCCTTTCAGTTTCTTTTTCTTTTCCTGTATGGTCATAAAATCAGCCATCGCCTGACACGGATGGGAATAGTCGGTCAGGCCGTTGATGACGGGAACGGACGCATGTTTCGCCATGTCGATCACGATCTGGTGCGCAAACGTGCGGATCATGATTCCCTGCACCATCCGTTCGAGATTCTTCGCCACGTCGTGCACCGATTCGCGCTTGCCGAGGCTGATCTCTGCAGGGGAGAGATACAACGAATAGCCGCCGAGTTGTTGAATGCCGATGTCGAATGAGGTGCGTGTGCGCAGCGAGGGTTTTTCGAAGATCAGTGCCAGTGCTTTTCCTTGTAACACTTTGGCGTATTTTTTCCTGTTCGCCTTCATCTTTCGGGCGATGGTGAACGTTTCCAGTATTTCTTTGGTGCTGATATCGCGTATTGAGAGAAAATCTTTCGCTTTCATGGAGGGCTCCTTGGAATCCGTAGGTGGTGATCGTAAGTGTGAAACGTTGAGTAATGTACGAGGAGTTTCGTAAAACTGCCATGAAAATCGGATAAAAACGCTGCGATTGACGGGAATTTTTATTGTTTGAGAGAAGAAATATTAAAATAAGACGTCAATGTCTCTCTTGTCGAGAATCACTTAAACTCAATGGAAAAACAGATTTACAGAAGCATTGCCGAGGCAGCGAAGAAAGGAAGTAATGGTGTGTTTATGGTCGATAATACGAATACAGACGCATTTTTATCGTTCGTATCACCACCAATAAAACGCCGATCAGAAGCAGTGAACCGATGACCGCGATGGTATCCGTTTTTGTCTTTGTGTAGATCATAGCAGAACGTTCCGCATCGATTCCATTTTCTTCGATCTCATTCCTTCTGGCAAGATCCCGAATATCCAGAAAATGAAATACCGGAATTCCCCGTTCTGCAATATGCATCAACAAACCTCTCTCATCATCAAAACACGATCGCACCGCATCAGTATATCCATTCGGAAATGCGGATGCATGGCCGCAATTCCCGAGAACGGCATGATTGCCGCCGATGTTTATCATCATATCAATTCCCGCGGTTACCAACAATGATTCTCTGAATGCGATTGCTGACGGCAACGATTCGGGTATAAATAACTGCGATTGAGCTCTTTGTGCCGCCGACCGGATCACTTCTATACCTCCCTCCGGCAGCCCGCCGCCCGTATCGGAATCTGCACCGGGAGTAACGAATACTGAGCGATGCGAAATAATTCCCGCACCATACAGCAATAATTCAATATCCGCCCACGTCATCGCCGTATCATTCGCCCCGTAGGATGACGACCCGAGCGAACTGATGATGATCGGGTCGATCCCCAATTCTTCCAGCGCACAAAGGACGGAAATCCCGATCGCCGGAAACGATCCGGACATTGTCACTCCTATTCTTTTCGTAGAATCGAATCCATGGTCAGAGAGTATTCGTACGACGAGTGCGGAGAATTCGTGATTGGACGACGCGAGTTTTGCTTCGTACGATCCGAGCGTCGTCAATATTTCGGAATACTCGATGCCAAGAAGCGGAAAAGTACGGCGCAGATCATCATCCGGTGCAATGATTCCCCGTCGTATTTTCTCATTCCGGATCAGGTCGAAGGCTTTCTGCGTTCGTTCCACGGCGCGCACCATTGCTGCCGATGCGGGATGCGGTTCGGTGTCAATCGCATAGCGCCGGACCGCGATCAACAGTGAAAGCGATACAAGTGCCGTCAACACCAGGCTGAGTGTGAAGAGTCGTTTGTTCATCGGAGCAGAAGCAGGACCAGCGCAATAATGACACTGACTATAACGATGCCGGAGATTGTCGGCATAACCTTCTGCTTTGTCATTTCAAGGCCGATTAATCCGGGGATAATGTATCCTACGGAACTCAGATCAAATTGCACGAACGGCAACGGCTGAATCCATCGATCGACGGCGATCTTCAGGCAAACGCCGATCAACAGTGCAAGGAGGAACTTCCTTCGGCCATAAAGAATTGTGCGGCGTGACAACAGATCGACCAACCAATAGACGATCAGTCCCAATACAATGGTAACGACTATCTTCGACGGATCATACACCGAAATTGCCAGATATCCCGGTGTAATGATGCCTCCGGCCGAATAGCCGGCCAATTCATAGTAGATGAATCCGACCAACAATCCCAAAAATATAATCTCGATCGTCATTGCTCCAGTCCCTTCAGTACTGCGATCCAGCGAAATCCGTCGCCGGCGATATTTCCAATACCGATAATCAATGACCGTTGCGGCAGCTTCGGGGCGAGATTTGTTGATACGGAATTAAAGAATTGCGTATCCCACGGTGATACGGCGAACGGAAGAGATTTTTTTCGAAGCATTCTGACTGCCGCATCGGCATGCGTGCCTGATACGATTACTCTGTCAATGTCTTTATTCGTTCCCAGCCATTCAACAAAATCCGCCGTCCGCACCGGCCGGTCTTTCCGTGTGTTGAAAATGATGACGGTATGATGATCGGGAAATTCCTCCCGGAGGGAGAGCAAACGCTCCTGCGTCGATTCGACATCGTTCACCGCAAAGCCGTTGAAAAAGACAAATTCCTTCTTCATCACAATCCCTCGCGATAATTCGCTGCGTTCTTCCGCGATGAATTGCATGATTCCATCCGTTGCCACCGCACGATCGATCCCGATCAAAGAACATGCCGTCACGGCAATTTCGACATTCGCTTTGTGCGCCGTTGCGGGAACCGCACGATCAAGAATATCGGCAGCGATCAACACTCCCTGTTTGTCGGTGATCCGTTCCCGAAGTTCCTGAAAAGCATTTCGTTCCGCCGTCAGTACCGTTGCACCCGGCTGGACACTTTCGGAAAGCGCAGCAATTCGCTCATAAATGGAATTTCCCATTACTTCGCGGTGATCGTTTTTAACATTGGTGATAACACTGACGGTCGGAGAGATAATCCTGGATTCCATACGCTGGTATTCCGGCTGTAAGGACATGCATTCAATGACCAACGCCTGAGCCCGGTCGGCTGCGGCCCGCCGGACGATCGAGACTTGTTCCTGCACGCGGGGAATGCCGCGGCGACGAAGGATTCGGGACTGACGGGCGGGAGAAAAATACGTCGGGACAATACCGGTGATTTTTTCCGCGACGGAGTATCCGCCGGCGCGAAGACCGGCGGCGATGTATCGCGTCACGGTCGATTTTCCGCGCGTACCGTTGACGTGGATGCGAATCGGTATTGACCGGACCGCCCTCCGCAACAGATATGCTTCGACGAACAAAGCAATGAGCGACAATCCCAATAGCCAGTACAGAAGCATCACAACGGTTCTTTCGATGAGTGATTATTCTTTACGATACAAAAGAATCGAGAAAGACTCAATCTCCCATTGCCGCACCGCCGCGCCGCGGATCGGCAGAACCGCTCATAATGCCGGTGACCGGATCGACCACAATCAACTGCACGCCGCCGAAGAACAGATCGTAGTCGCCTCGTACACTGACCGGGTGTCCTTTCCGTGCGATCGCATCGCGTACGGATTCAGGGATACGGGATTCGACGTACAGGTAGTCGTCAAATTTCTGGCAGAAGAACCGCGGCGCCGTGTTCGCAGCACCGGCATCCATATTGTAATCGACGATGTTGCTGATCACCTGAACGACCGTTGCAATAATGCGTCCCGCCCCCGGAGAGCCGACGACCAGAAACGGTTTGTCGCCGGAGAGCAGTATGGTCGGTGCAATGGAACTGCGGGGACGCTTGTTCGGTTGGATGGAATTCATCGCCGATGAGGTTGCAAAGTTCGACATCGAGGTGTTCAGCAAGATGCCTTCCACGGTCAATCCGGATCCGAAAAATGTACCGAGCGTCTGTGTCAGCGAAACGGCATTCCCGTCTTTGTCCACAACACACAGATGAGTCGTGTGTCCGCCTTCACCCGCTGCTTCGGCAATCAGCTCATCGGAAGACATTTCCGATCCCATCACCTGAAATTCCGGATCGTCGACAATGTCGTCCGGACCGGCGGGTGTATCATCCGCAGCGGGACGTTTTGTCTCTTTTTGCACCGGTGATTTTTTCGACTTCTTCGAACCCCATGAATCGAACAGATCGTCACCGTATTTTTGATAGGAGGAGACTCCTTCATCATCCTGATCATCGATAACGTCCGTTTTCGTATCGTCCGAAGCAGCCTGTTTCTGCTGCGGTTGTGTCTCTTCCGCTGCGGTATTGAAGTTGAAGGGATTTCCCGCCTTGGTCGCGCGATATTCCGGCGGATCGGCGATTGCACGGTTAATATCGTTGTACCGTGCACGGGCAAAACCTTTTGATGTCATCCCTATCGAGGGAACGCTGCTGAATCTCGGATCTTCGATATGTGCAATTCTATCCGCGTACACGCGGCGCATGGTTTCCGCCATAATATGCAGCGCTTCGGCGGATTCTGAAAAATGGCCGAGTTTTTTCATATTCTCGTTTTCGAGCATGTGCAACGCCTGCACGATGGAAATACCGGAGAGCGGCGGTATGGCCGAGAGAACCTGAAAACCGCGGTACGATCCTCTGACCGGTTCACCGATTTCCGACCGATAGTTTTTCAAGTCGTTCATTGTCAGAGCTCCACCGTGCTCTGTTACTTCCTTCACCATCGCTTCGGCGACCGGTCCCTCATAGAATCCGGCCCGGCCCTGTTCCGAGATGATGCGCAGCGTTCGTGCAAGATCGGTTTGTTTGACAATATCTCCTTCTCCGAATGGAAAACCATCGTTCAGGAAAATATTCGCCGTCGATTCGTATTTTGACAGCAAATCGCTGTTGTCAAGAAAGATCTTCGCCAGCGTTTCATCTACGGGAAAACCCTCTTCGGCATAGCGGATGGCCGGTTCCAGCACCGTCGGAAGCGGAAGCGTACCGTACCGCTGCAACGCCGTCACCAGGCCGTCTACCGTTCCCGGCACCGTGACCGCTTTGGCGGACCGGTTGTCGGTCTTCGAATTGTAACTCACCGATTCGATGTTTTCGGATGCTTGCTGATAATAATTGATGAAGAATGATTTTTTCTCCTTGGCGAGATAAATCAGCATTCCGCCTCCCCCCCCGATACCGGATCCGTCCGGTTCGACAACACCGATTGCGAATGCCGCTGCCACTGCCGCATCGACGGCATTTCCCCCTTTTCGCAACATCTCCAGCGCCGCCTGTGAAGCCAGCGGATGCGCTGTCGCCACCATCGCTTCGGTGCTCGTGGCAACCTGTCCGCGCATGGCAATGCTCTGCTCCTGCGCGAAGAGTATTGAAAAGGAAAGTACAACCAGCAAAGCGAGACGAGAGACTATATGCCGTTTCATTGTAACTCCATTGATTTTCAAGACCGAGCCGCAACCGGTCCGGTTGCTTTATAAATGTTTATTGTGAATCGAATGATGGAATTCCCCGATCATTTGAACAGTATTTCAAGCGGCTTCATAGCCGCGGCGATTTTCTCCACCAGATCGATGCCGATTTTTTTTTCTTTGGCGATATTCGAAAAGAATTGATCCTCATCCCCCTGCTGAACCACCACCATATGCAGCGCCGCCTCCGCCGCCACCTTGTTGAAATCGTCGGACTGCGCTCCGCGGCGCGGTTTGCCGCCGAGATGAAGGACGAGAATGTTCAATTTCTTCGATCGTGCCGCTTCGATCAGGTCTTTGACGCGGGACATTTCCTGCTCCCGGCTGATTCCCGCCGCACCGAGTCCTTTGGAGCTGAATCCAGGAACAATGATCAGCGTTTTTACACCGTCGAGACTCTTCGCAGTCGCTTTATTGTCCGCCGTGTATTCCAGTTTCAACCGCTTGCAGAGCTGGCCCGCCATCGTCACATCGGCGCTCTGGCCGGCGGACGTGATCAGTATCGGTTGCTGGAATTTTACTCCGGTCTGCGCCGCAGCCGGTTGAACCGCCGCAACCGCGATCGCCGCTATGATAAAAATATTCCACACTGTATTCATGTGATTCTCCTCTGGTTAAGTATGTTAGTATATTACCGTAAAAACTTTCCGACCCCGTCGGCGACCACCGATTCGTACTCCGGCATATTTTCTATAATAACGGTATTTTCGGGAAACTGCTCGTTGTACGCTTCCACCAGTCTCCGTATTCCCTGAAGATGACGTGCCACTCTGCGGGAAAGCGGTTCTCCGCCGAGATCGTACGTAATACGGACATTTCCCAATTGCGCCGCTTCGTGATAAAATTTGTCGTTGCCGTCAAGAATCAATTGTTCTGATGTTTCGCCGCGTAATCGCCCCTGGATGGGATTGCTCGTTTCCATCAGGAACGGAAATGCATGAGTCGAATCGCCCCATTCCCGGTGACTGAGTCCGCGGAAATTTTTCGGCGAGATCTCCAGCGAGTATTGCAGGTCTTCAATCTCGAGAGTGAACACCGCCGTCGCGGCGATCTCCTTCCCCTTCTCGTGCGTCACGATGGCGTTGATGATCGGAATCTCCGGCGCCGCTTCGTGCAGGTCGAATCCGATATCGACATTTTCTTTTTTGATCAGTTGCATGAACGCATGCCCGACCTGCTCGGTGAACGATCCGTCCGCTCTGCCGGGATATGCGCGGTTCAAATTACGGCTTTCCTTGTTGGAAAGCTGCTGTCCCGACGGAAAATGACGATAGATGAGCGGAGCCGGCCATTCATCCAACGGATTTCCACCGCGCGCTCCGTACCGAAATGTTCGTTCGCCGGATTGTGTCGTAATGGTAAAATGCTGAGGACATCCTTCCAGCGGATCGGTGCTGGTGAATCCGCTGCCGCATGCCTGCGGTACGACAATCATCCGTCCGGCGGAGACAGTGATGTTTTCCACCATCACGGCTGCAGTGATGAATCCGGATGACTCATTGGGATGTGTTCCGCCCAACAGCAACGCAGTCGCTCCGGGTTTTCCGCTCTCAAAGAAATAGACATCGACATCGCCGGATGTCCCTTTGATGCCGTCGAAATAGTCGCTTAACTTTCCTGTTCTTGTCAGTCCTTCGGACGGTTGAAACGTATCCGGTTCGTACATCGCCAGAAAGTCGTTCCCGGCGATGACCGACAAGAGAATGACCATCAGAAGGAATCCGGCGGCGGTATAATGGTGTCGTTGAATCATGGCATTACTTTATCATGAAAATTCTGAGAATCAGCGGAATCAGCACAAGCGACAGCGCCAGTTGTGTCTTCCAGTTTTTTTCCTTGAACATCTCGGTCAGCACGATCACGGCGATCAGTGCGGAAATGCCCAGATAAATATACAGCATCGCGCCTCCTAAAATAATTGGCTGATCTTGTCCGCGTACACGATCATCATCGTCGCCGCCAGCAACGAAAGGATGATCGGGAATATCGCTTCCTTGAGCACTTGAAAATGATTCTTGATGCCAAGCAATTGCGCCGCAAAGACGCAGAGCAGCGACGGCGGCGGCATCATATCCCCGATGGCGGCGAGCATCGACAGTCCCGATGTTACGACAATTTCATTCCTGCCGAGAAACAGAAAAACAAGCGGCACACCGATAACAGAAGCCGCAGCATACGCCGATCCCATTGCCGGCATAATCAGCGCAATGCCGAGATAGAGAACCTCTGTCGGGATTTTTAATGCACTGACGGCAATGAAACCGCGTACCCCGGTCAACGTCATGATCTGGACGAACATACCGACGCCGACAAGTATCGCCAGTACAGGAAGGGCTCCCATAATCGCTCTGCGTGCTACGGTCACCGGCTGGATTTTTTCGCCGGTAAACATTCCGATGGCCGCACCGATGATAAAAATAAACGGAATGCCGATATCCGGGATCAGATCCGGTGCGATCCTCATTCCGGTCATTAATCCGATCACTACGATCAGCGGCAGGAACAACAGCATGCCGTGCTTTCCATACACCGACGGAGGCAGTTTTGAAAGTATCACGTCGATATCGATCTTCCGGACATACCGGATCCGGTAATACACGGCGGTCACGATCGCAAGCGGCACTGTCAGCAGCAACAGCGGCCCTTCAAATCCGACATACGGCATATCCACACCGCCGCCGATGATCATGACGGGAATATTGATCGGCGGTGCGATCTCGCCAAAGACCGCCGAAATGGCGATCATCGCACCGACAGCGGCAGCAGGAATTCCCATGCCGACGAGCGCCGGCGCCACCAATGCGCCGCTGGTAAGAATCGAAGCGGATGAGAGTCCTGTCAGCATGCCGGGAAACATGACGAAAAACGCCACGAGAATCATCAACAGCGTCGGGTATCGGTACAGATTCTTTATCATACCATAGCTGATCGTGCCGAGAGCGCCGTTCGCTTCGATCACTTTCATGAAGATCATCGCTGTGGCAATGATCAGCAGCGGGTCGATAAATCCGAAACTCCCTTCGACAAGATGCCGGACAGGTATTCCATATCCGCCGGCCAACGCCCCGACAACCGCCGCCAGCGCCAGTGCGGCGCCAGAGGGAATTTTGAATACAAACACCCCCGCCACAAAGGCGACGAGCATGGCAATGAGTATGATCAGTTCAATAGACATATACAATTTCGAATGTCACCGTTTTATTTTTTTCTCTTTCGTTACTTTACTAAAAGTATTTTCCGCACCATGGACGTTTCGTTCGATGTCAATCGGACGATATACATGCCCGCCGGGAATGTTGCCGCATCGAAGCGGACCTGGTACAGGTATCCCCCGCGAGCCTGGCCGTTAAACAGTTCCGCCGTCTGCTGTCCGAGCATATTATAGACACGCACTATTGCCCGTCCGTCCGCCGGAGTCGTGAAATCGATCGTCGTTGTCGGATTAAATGGATTTGGATAATTCTGGAACAGCATCAATTGACGAGGCATTGCTCCGACTTCTACAGAAATGAGCTGGCTGTACTTTGAAGACCCGCCGGTGTCGATCTGTTTAATGCGATAGACATACCTTCCGCCGCGAGGAACACGGTCGGTAAACGAATAGAGCGACGTACTGTTCGATGTGCCGTTCCCTTTAACAAATCCGAGGCTAATCCACGACGATGGAAATTCCAATTCCGCACCCCGTTCGATCTCGAATCCATAATTCGATACTTCGGCGGAGGTTTTCCATTCGATTTTGACATTGAACATGTCGGCGTATCCCGCGATGTATGCCAGTTCGACCGGCAACGGATTATCCGATGCGGCGCCGATCGCGAATTCGGAGAAGCCCGTCATTCCGGCCCGGCGTGCCGTCGGATTCTCATTCGAGCCGACGCCGGCTGCGTGCGTTCCGTCAAGCGTCCAAGAATTTCCGAACGATCGTTTGAGTATTCGCAGCGACGAGTAATCGGTGATCCCCTGATGGCCGGGCGCAGAAAGATCCAGCGAGTATGTCCCGCCGCTCAACCCATCGCCGGCGGTGAGAGTCCAATAACCTTCGTTGCTGACATTGACGACCGATGTACCGCCGTCATTTAACGGCAATCCGTTTGCACCCGGCGATATCGCGGAATACGATGCAGTGACCGTTCCGCCGACGGACGGCGCAGAAGTGAAAGTGAGTGCTGCAGTGCGCTGTTTTTCTGACACACCGACGGGAAAGAGCGTAGAATCGGCTTGTGCTGTGGTAAACCATCGGCGAAAACTGCCGATGATGATGCCCGACGAATACTGCAGCGTACCGCGATTGCTCGTCGACGTACCGAGTGACAGGAAATTTGATCCTGTCACGACCGTATCATTCGTCAGTTTCAAGATGCCCTGGACGGAAAGCGTTTGCCCGGATGATGTGAGCATGAGGGTACCGTCGAGTATTTCGAGCTTATCGGAGATCGTGCGCGATGATGAGAGGTCCCATGACTTTATGCCGCTCGATGCGATGCTGAGACTGCTGTAATTCATGTCGGAGATCGTCTGGCTACCGTCTCCCGCCGTTCTTGCATAGACCACGGTTCCGCTATTATTGAACGTCGGGGGAAATACCGTCGTCGCCGCGCCAACCCTGTATACCGCCCCCACGGAGAGTGCGACGATTGCGGATGCATTCCAAAAATTCACCGTACTGTTGTTCGTCACGGTGGCATTTGCAGAGACTGACAGTGTGCCGGTCTTTAAATTATTGGGTAGTGTGTTGCTGAAACTTTCCAAAATCAATGTGCCGCCGTTTTCAACGTCGATGCCGGAAAAATTCACTCCGTTGCTGCTTGTCGTGGCGAGGGAGGCAGATCCATGGACGATCAATTTCCCGATCGGCGTACTTGATGCGGATACATTGCCGCTCCGAATGTGGGAAGCGGAACCGGCCATGGAAAATACACCGCCGCTTCGGACGACTATGACCGGCGTTGCAGCGGATACGCTTGTGAGACTCCGTCCTTGAATATCATCCCGTGATCCCAGGACGAACGATCCGTTAACGACATCCAGCGTATCGACGATGTTGATGCACATGCCGTTGCCGGATGCGGCTCCGGGAGTGGTCACATATCCGCCGTTCTTGTTGACGGATACTTCCTTCATCGAGCTGTTGTTGGCGTTAAAATCGCCGAAACCGGAGATTTTTTGCACGGCGCTTCCTTTAAATGCAATCTTTGCGCCGTCCGCCCATGACGAAAATGCATTGTGAGCCGTCGCCGCAAGAGTGAAATCTCCGTGCACACTGAGGACGCTTCCGGAGGCAAAATCAAGTTTCGATGTTGTCGATCCGAACGATATCGATCCGCATACGGCTGACGGCATATTGACCGTTACAGTAACGCCGGCATTGACGATGACGTTGTTAAGCGAAATCGGTACGGACGCCGACCCCGCTGCTCCGTCCGATGTTGATGCCCAGATCGCTCCGTTCCAGTTTCCCGTTGCAACCGCATATCGCGCACCGATGGACGACGGCGACACGGTAAAGGAATATCCGTTGATGTCAGTAATACGTGCCGAATCGATGGTCCCCGTTTCGCTGTCTTTTGTCCAAAAATGCAAACGCTGTGTTGAGGAATCGCTGACGAAGGGATCGGGATCGATGTACACGTTATTGTAGCGGGGATTGTCGTTATCAACGGGATCGATGCTTGTGCGTGCGTTGTACGCAACCGTTCGCGTTGCCGTCGAACCGTATATCGTCACGGCATCAAAATCGATCTCGGTTTCGGGCATCGAAATCACTACTGCCGACGAATCGTTGCCGGACTGGAATGTAACGGTGTATGAATTTGCATCGACGTACGGCAACGTCTCCATCGGATTATTGGCTTTGTCTTTATTGATGGAGGTTCCCGATAGGTCCTTATACAATTCAAAATGGAGATGCACGGTGTTGATCTGGTAACCGGATTTTCCCATGTATGCGATTGTATCCGTTGTCGACACCGTATCGCCGACGTTGAACGAATGGAATCCGTTCAAATGCAAATAGGCGTTGAACCGTGCTTGTCCTTCAGCAGAGTCGATCTTCACCAGCATCCACGTACCGAATCTCTGCAACCCTGTACCTGCGGTAACCGACGAATCTTCTCTCCTGACAATCACTCCCGCACGTGCGGGGCGGATCGGTACGTTGTATGTGCCGGCAAAATCAACGCCGCGATGGAAGTCGTACACGCCGCTCAGTTTTCGCGCACCGAATGCGGCGGCGGGATCGACAAACGCGGTCGTCCCCGTAGTCGGATAAGAGGAATGCAGGATTTTAAATGTCAAAGCGCCGGTATCTCCCACAGCATTGTTCTCCGCATTCGTGATACGCACTTTCGCTTTCCATGTTCCTGTGCCGGCAACCGTCCAGGCATAGGATCCGGTGTTCGGCGCATTTGCTGTGACCGAATGCCAGTCCGAACCTGCATTTGTCGAATATTCAATTGTCACGGCGCTGATCAATCCGGACGATGACCATGTGATATTATGCGTCGTTCCGGAAGTGACAACTTCGCCGCCGTTCGGCGACGTCAGTGTAAGTGTTTCTTCGTCGAACGTTGCAGCGATCGCATCGGAGAGTTTTTTCCTGTTGGTACTGTTGTTGCGCAGGCGATTCAGTTCCTGTTCAATATGCAGAAATCTTCCGTTTGCCGATGATGGGGATGTGTTGCACGGATTTCCGCTGCCGTTAATGAATCGGCCCTCGGTATTTGTCGTGCCTGTTAATTCAGTCCAGTCAGTGTCGATGTGCGCTATTTTAAATGTCAAAACGTTATCGATGGCGTACAATGCATCTTTCACCAAAGACAGGTAGTCGGTACCGGTCGGTGCGGTCGCTCTGCCGTTTCCCATAATGACGTACGGATCTCCTTCATCCATTCCGAAGCCGTGATTCTGGATTACGATCAGATCGTCTATCACCGAACTCAACGTCACAGTCGCCTGAAACAGCGGGCCGTCGACCACGTGTGCCTGATCCGAGATCGCGTATTTCGTTCCCCCGCACACCGACGACGTGCCGGCGCATGTAGATTCGGTCGTGCTGTTGCATCGATGTGTTCCGCTCACATAGAACGCCCGCGCACCGACATTGTGGAAAATCAAAATTCCCTGCTGGCCGGTGTTGGTATCATACTTTGGATGCGGCGATTGGATGAACAACTTCCCTCTTTTCGGCGCCGGATTATAGACATACATTCCCCAATAATTGGATGATTCGGCAGTTTTTTCCAAAATATAATAGACGATGTTCGGTGAGGATGATGTATGCGTATACTGAACCACCGTATAGCCGATTGTTCCTGCGCTGTCGTGTGCGTCGGCGTACTTCCCTTCCGCAATCTTTTGGATCGTATTGCCCCACGTTGCCAATTGCAGTGCTGTTGGGGTCTGATACTTATTCTGGTCCTCGATCGCAGTTCCCGGCAGAGTGCCGATATACGCATCGACATACGACTCGATGTTGCCGGATGCCGTCACTTGAGCGGTGAGAGGCATAGTACAAAGCACCAGGATGACGATTGATAACGAAATTCGTTTTTTCAAAATTACCCTTCGTATTTAAATTCAGTATTTAGTTGTGCCCTGCAGCGGAAGCAATCCGGTGCAGGGCAGAATTACATTATTTCAATAGCAGCATCTTCTTTACATCGGATCGATCCGGCGTCGTCAACGAATAATAATAGACACCGGCCGAAAGTCCCGATGCGTCGAAATTCACGCTATGCAATTCTCCGCCGGGGGCAATCCCGTCGAACAGCGTCCGGACTTCCTGTCCGAGCAAATTGTACACTTTCACGGTCACCCGTTGGTCGTTCGGCACCGCAAAGCGGATCACCGTTGTCGGATTGAAAGGATTCGGAAAATTCTGATGCAGCGAATATTCTTCCGGTGACAATGCGATCTGAGTTTCGACCGTTGTGCTGTATGAGAACGATCCGTCCCGGTCGATTTGCTTCAAGCGATATTCAACTGCTCCGGAAGCGGATGCATCGAGAAATGAGTATGACCGGGGAGCGTTGCTGGTACCGGCTCCTTCAACGAATCCTAGATTGATCCATTGATTCATTGATCCATCGGTCGATCGATATAAACCTTTTCGCTCGATTTCAAATCCAAGATTGTTCGTTTCGGTGGCGGTTGACCAGTGCAAAGTGACATTTTTACCGTTGAGTGCGGCCGAAAACGATGTCAATTCAACCGGAAGAGGTGCGCCGGCACTGCCGAGCGTCCATCGTGAAAATCCGTCGATGCCGGTCAATGTAACTGTATTTGCACCCTGATCGACAGTTCCTCCTTCAAGGGTCCATGTTATACCGTCATCGGTAGATTTGAAGAGCCGCAGATCTGCTTCACTTATGCCGTTCAATTCAGCACCTTCGCTGTACGGAAATACCAACGTCGCATTCAGTCCGGAATTTGTCGTCGGAGTGATGTCGTACCATCTCAAGATGCTGTTATTGCTGTTCCCCGTCAGTGCATTATATCCTCTCCGAACTATAGTGGAACCGAGATCTGCACCGGATGTGATCAGTGCGCCCAATCCTCCCACATCGACGGAAGATGGAGCGTTCAATGATTGTGTTTCAGCCAATGCACCTCCCATGCCGACTATAGTGCCGAAACTTGACGATGTACCGTTCAATGCCAATGTACCGTTCGCCAAGGTCAATATTCCGGTCACGGTCGTGTTACCGCCAAGTGTGACTGTCTGTGACGATGCCATGTAGAGATTTGTGACGGTGGAGGGTAATTCAGGTCCCGTCGTTACATTGGTAGTTGTGCTTGTGTATCGGACAGTATGGTTTCCGGTGAATACCGGAGCATTGGTGATCGTTCCGGTAGCGCGGGAAAGAGTCACTCCGTCTGCCAGCGTTAACAAAACGTCGGCATCGCTGTTATCAACGGATCCGCTCGTCATTCTTAATGTACCATTGAGGTTTACCGTTTGTGCTGACGCTGCGGTTAGTACGAATTTTGCACTATTGTTTACTTCGAGACTTTCGGCAATAGCACGGGTACCTGCCACTGTCCATGTTTTTGATCCTGTGCCATCTCCCGCAAAACTTACTTCTAATCGATGATAATCCATATCCAAAATTGTTTGGCTGCCATCCAATGCCGATCGAGAATACCGCATGGTACCGTTGTTTGTAAACACCGGGGGTAACGAAGTAGTGGATGACTTGGTATCGAAAGATCCACCGGCATTGACGACGACAGTGGTTGGAGTCGTTGTGTTTGTATACCATACATTTGTGGTAGTCGTATTTTCAAGTATCCCGCCGCTTTTTATTGTAATGGTACCTGAATTGAGTTTGTTGGAAGTCCATCCGGTGAGTATTCTCAGCATCCCGCCATCTTCAATATCTATGCTATTAAAATTAATAAAATTTGTGCTGGTGGTAGTCAATTCGACAAGCCCATGGATGACAAGCGTCCCCATTTTTTTCGTTTCTTCACCCGTATTACCCGCTCTTCTCATGTGACTCAATCCGGCAACAGTTCTAAGTGTTCCGCCGCTATTGACGGTACACGCAATCGACGAAGCGCTACCCGAAAAAGTTCTCGTCTCGATATCATCAGGCGTCGCCAATTCAAACGTACCGTTGACAATATCAAAGCTGGTACCTATTCCAAGCCGCATATTCGATCCATCAGTTGTCACCGTCCCTGCAGATTTATCAATGACCAATTCACTAAATGAAGTGGAAAACCCTGTGGTACTAAATCCGCCGATTATTTGTGTTAAAGCACTCCCGGTAAATTTTACTTTTGCCCCCGTTGTCCAAGCGGAAAAGGCTTGGTGTGTTACTGAAGCGATCGTAAAATTGCCGTATACATTCAGCACACTGCCTGATGAACTCATATCAAGTTGTGCAGTTGCATCGCCGAATGAAATATTATTACATTCAGCACTTGCATCATCCACGGCAACAATATGTCCTGCCGCAATAACGACATCGTTGACCGATGTGGGAACGACATCGCCGACCCATGTGCTTGTGCTGCTCCAATTCCCCGATCCAGCGGATGTGATCTGTGCATACGATGTTGTCGCAGTCAGCAGAACCAGAGCCAGTACCGTGTAATACCGCGCGATTGTTTTCATTGCTACCTCCTCTGTGAATGATTGAAATGTGTATCGTTGTACTATCCTATTGAGTATGTCGATGATATCGCAATCCTTTTTTAGAATTGCACTTGCCACTCCACCATAAAACTATTGCTGCCGTACCGGTCTTCGGTGCTGGATATTCTTCCGTCGCCATTCATATCTTTGTCCGGTCCGTTGTAGTAGACTTTAGAATATCGAAGCTGGATCGCCGATTGCGCAGACAGCGTATAGTATAATCGCGCTGAAACTTCGTCGTCCATCGTATTATAATTATCGTTGTCGATGTACTCGTCCACTCTCACGTACTGCAGCTGCAGACGAATTTTCGGAAACGCAGACGGAATAACGTAGATGCGGGAATACCAGAGCCGGCCTCCTTCGATGTTCCTCCCGTTGCGCGGAAAATCGCCGCCGATGTCGCCGTCGACAAATCCGGCACGGCTGCCCCACCAAAAACTCGGATACGGAGGACTGAACATCTCAATCTCTTTGGTGGCGGCATCGTCTCCTTCATACGCCGCATACCGGGTTTCGACTTTAATGGAACGGAACGGCCCCATTCCCCACCGGTACGACAGTCCTCCCATATATCCGATTCCTCCCTGTTCAGGAAGTCCCGGCAGCGTATTGAATTGCTGATACGCCGCTTCGACGAAGTAATCGAGATCCTTATACACGACGGTGCCGGTAGCACCGCCGCCCATAGTATATGAATCGTTGAAACTCCCCCGCAGTTTATTATTAATCACATATGCCATCAGGTCCTGTTTGAACAACGATGTCCCGAGCCGCGCAACATACAGCTGGTCGCTCCCCGGATCGGGATACAATCCCGTGCCGCTCAGGTTTTGTCCCGTGATGGCGCCGAAGAGAGATAATGTAAAGGGCGCATACAGCATGTCGACTCTCGCACCGTCGAACTTGTCGAGGAAATAATAGGAATCTCCCATCGACAATCCCTTTCCGAGCGGAAACTGCTGACGTCCCACGCGAAACCGTACCACGTCGAAGAGGAGAAAGTTCGGCTGCGTCATCTCCATGTAGATCTGGCTGACGCCGTAACGCATCGCACCCGTGCCGGCGATGTTGCGCACCGGCGCGTTCGGATTGTCGATCAGCGTAATCAGTTCCGTGCGGAAGATTGTATTGCCGCCGAGATTGGTCATGCCGCGCAGCCGTCCGAGGTACCGCATAAAATTTTCCTTCCCGCGGTTGTCCAGCGCGTCGTAAAAACTGTCCGTATACCACCGCACGCGGAAATTTCCTTCGACGGTGAATTGAGCGGATGCGGTGACCGCACACGCCAGGAGCATCATAATAATTCGAGTAGTCATGATCGTTCAACCTTTAATTTGGTGTATGCGTTAGTCCTGTCAATTGTGCCGCACCGAGATTCGGTCCGGGAATAGCCAGCAGCGGGTCTCCTGACGGAGTCAATTTATAGACATGATCGTAGTTGCCGGATGAATTCGCGATCCAGAAGTTGCTGCCGTCCCATGTCAGTCCGGTCGCAAACCGGTTGGTGGTCGAACCGCCGGCGGGTGTCGGCGTGGCAAACCGGGATGTCCATGTCCCTGACGTTGTATTGTACGAAAAGACCGAATCGATCGACGTATCGTTGCAGTACATCTCGCCCCCCGAGAACGTGATGCCGCGGGGTTCGGCGCCGGGCGAATCGACAGAATCGAGCAACGATCCGTCGGCAGGATTGATCTTGTAGATTTTGGCAATGCCGCTGACCGACATCCACAATGATCCGGCGTCGAAGACGATTCCTCGAATCGTTCCTCCGGAGACAGGTGCAGCGAAAGAAGATAATTCGCTCAAGACGCCGCCTGTCGTATCGATTTTATACAGCCGCCGTGTCGTACTGGAAAATGCCAGCCAGAGATTTGTTCCGTCGTATGCCACTCCTTGCGGGCCGGCGGAAGATAATCCCGATGTATTGTACGATGCAACAATCGTCGTGTCGGTGATGCGAATCTTATAAAGCATGAACGAATTTTGATCCGCCAGCCAGAGATATCCCGGTCCTTGTGTCTGCGCGGTCACTTCAAACACGGAATCTTTCGTAATGGAATTTCCATCGGGATTTGTCACGGTGACGTTTCTCTTTCCCAGCGCAGCGGTGGACGTAATGGTGATTCCTGCGGTCAATTGCGTTGTCGAGACAAACCGAACGGAATCGGTCGTGATACCTGCACCGAACGATGTCGCTAAGCCTGCGCCGGATTTAAAACCTGTACCGAAAATATCGACGACGATTGACGTATCGCGCCGCGCCGAAACCGGCGACACCGATAACAGTGTCAGCGGAGCTGTTACAGCTGCACGGACATCTGTCGGAGCCCAGACAATCGGCCCGGGCAATGCGTAGGGAAGATCGTAACGGATGTCGACCCGGCCGAAATAATTGATCCTATAGAGATGATCCGCCGGTGTCGTTGTGCTGCCGTTCACCAGCCAGATCGATTGGCCGTCACCGGTCAATCCGACGACATTAACGTAGGATGTCCCCCGCGGCGGAACCGGAGCGGAAAATGCGGTATCCATAGCCGGTTTTGCAATATTATATTTGTACACCATTCCGGTATTTCCGTCACTTATATAGAGCATCGGATCGCTGTTCCCGCGTCCGTACATATCGAGAAAGGGAGGAATATATCCGACCGCACGGGGTTCTGAAAACGGCAGGAAGACCGAATCAAGAGTGGCGCCGGTGAGCGGATCCATTTTATACAGCATTGCGGGAATGGAGTATGTCCGCGAACCGCTGTTCGCAATCCAGAACGATCCGCCGTCCCAGGCAATGTCCCTCACCGTTCCGCGCCGCTGCGGCGGTGCATCGAACGACTTCAATGCGGCTATCGACGTTCCCTGAATGTCGAGCTGGAAAATCCTCAATGCGGACCCCGATGAGGTAATCCAGAGATTTTTCCCGTCGAACGTGATCCCTTGAAGGCTTGTATCGTTCGTGATCGGAAGGAGATCCCACCGCTGAAGTTCGCGCAGTTGATGGTCCATCATTACCAGTGATACGGTGGACCGGTCGAGCATATAAAAGTAACCGCCGCGCTGCGAAATGCTTTCGTTTTCAGCGCCGTCCGGCCCGAGTAGATCGCAACCGTACATTGCCATTGCGGAAAGTAATGCGACAACAAGTAGTTTTTTCATAGGAGTTCCATTGTATCGCTGCACCAATGCTCCGCACGGCGCAGCGTTGTATCTGTGTGGATCGGATGTCATTCCGTGCGGAAACGGTTGATGACAATGTTTGAACTATTTAACAACACTCATTTTTCTCGTGAGAATCGATCCGTTGGCGCGCAGTTGATAGAAATACAATCCGCTGGCAACAACTGAAGCATCGAATGGTACCGAGTACGATCCCGGCTCCTGCATCCCGTTCACAACCACGGCAATCTCTCTGCCCATGACATCGAAAACGGAAAGCGTCACATAAACCTCATTTCCCGAACTACGGGCGGAGGTATTAAACGGAAGCACGTATCCGATCGTGGTGGTCGGATTAAACGGATTCGGATAATTCTGCGATAGCGAAAATCCGTTGACAACCGTCGTCGTTCTGTCCGCTGCACGCGAAGGGACGATGTTGCCCGGCGAATACGGCAGAGCGGAAATACTCTTATGCGTCGTCCACAGTCCCGTGCCGTTCGGATGACGAGTGACCGATTGTTGAATTGCACCGGAGATGCTGTCTCCGTTGACGGTGTTCGGAGCGACGAGTTTCTTGCCGCATTTCGTCCTGGGAGTCGACGATCCCCAGGTGAGTTCATCGGCAACATAGTTGCTCTTCGGATCGATGAGGATAACATTGTCGTTAGCGGACAGCAAATTCGTCTTCGAGCCAGAATAATAGAAGCCGGAATCCGCTGATCCGGGTTTCGCCGAAAATATTTTCAACGATTGCGGAAACGCCGAGCCGAAACCGTTCGGACCCACGCCGCCGAAGACCACCGCAACTTCCTGCGGCTGCAGGATGGTGTTATCCGGAAATGTAAAGACGGGACTCAACTCACGTTCCAGTATCTGATACCCGCTGATATCGGCATCGATCACGCCGGTATTCATCACTTCAATAAATTCATCCCCCCGCGCGCTTCGCACTCCGTCGCCGTTGACATCTCCCTCCGGTTCCTGCGTTGCAGCATTATCCGTTGGAATGTCGAATAGAACTTCGTTCAGAACTACGCTCGGCGTTGAAGCGGTAACTGTTTTAAAAAGATGGAGATTCGAGAAACGGACTGTTGCATCGGCGACGGCATTGGCAAAGGCTTTTCTGTTCGCATCGGAATCGCGAACGCCGGTATAATTGCATTCGATCTGCAACCCGCTGATCGTTCCGCCGCTTTTTGAGCCGTGACGTTCGGTGTTGTAACCGCCGTTGAAGTACGGCGCGGATGCCGGCGTGGGCTGCAGCAGGCTCGGCACAGATGGATATCCGCGATACTCCAGAAACGTGCCGAAACTGGACTCGCCTCTCAGTACTTCGGCGAACGAAACGCCGGCATTTGTTGCAAGATTCCGTATGCTGCTGATGTTGCGATAGGCGATGGTTCCGTTGAGTGTGTTGTCGGAGAGATCGAGTTGTGATGCGGAAAGCAGGTAACCGAGTTCGAGACGCTGAATGGTATGCCCGTGGCCGTGCAGGTCGATGTAGAATCCTTTGCCGAACGAGCTCGTCACTACCGCTTTCGCCGAATCAATGAATTCGTGAAATTCATTCCATGCCTGTTCCGCAAATTCATTCCCCTGCGCCGCTTCGATGATCTCGCGATTGGCGTCGAGTTTTTTCCGGTGCAGGCGGCAGATGACGACGTGGGGATACAGTCCGGTCTGTTTCAGGTATGCCGCTTGAATTGCTCGGGCAAGTTCTTCGGTATTGGCGTCCCGTGTCGTCGTGCCGACGATGCGGTCCGGTATTTCCAACGGTTCGAGCGTGCCGCCGTGCGGTGCAGAAATGATGAACGGTGAATTGCCGGCGATATATTCGATATAATTGTTCCTGCCGTAATACGATTCTCCCGGTACATACGATTGACCCTGCAACGCTTCGGCTGCGAGAAGGCAGATAACGATCAGGACTGTATGTCGGATGCGTATCACGGAATATTAATTTTCGGCGTACGGAAAAAGATGAAGATCGTGCCGGTAGTGTTCAAGCGCGCGAGCTGTCGGTTCGGATTCTTTTCTGATCAATGCGGCAATGGATGTGATCTCCTCATCGGAAATAACGGCGCGGGAGACGACAAGAACGGTAACAGCAGCATTGTCAAATTGTTTCTGTACTTTCGGCAAAATTGCCGTCGCCATTGCCGTATTCGGATTAATGATGACTGGATTCTTCACTCCCGCTGCGATCAGCGACGCCAGAAACATATCCGCGCTGTAACCGTAATGCGTGCAGCACAATCCGGCATACACCTTTGCGGACGATGTCGGAATCAATTCCGCCGCTTCCTCAACGTACCAGTCGATGTACGTTTTCACCATATCGCTGGACGGATCGGTTTGGATCTCACTCTCCAGTTTCGGACATGCTTGTGTGACGATGTGTGTCGAGTCAACGCCGTGATGCAGCAACTCTCCTTTGTGTGCGCCGGAAGCGATCGTCGTTTCCGTCCCAAAAATGATGACCGAAGCATCCGGATCGTTTTTCAGGTTCTTCGTGATCATTATCGTCGCCATCTCGACGATGCCGACGACGGGAATTGTGGTGACACGGGATAATTCAGTAAAAGGAAAAACGACGGAGAGCGTATTGCAGGCGATGACGATGACGTCCGGCGAATATTTTGATATCATTCCATTGAGTGCGGCGGAAAATACTTCTGCCTTTTCGTTGGTGCCGCTCATGTCGTTGTATCCTCTTCCCCCCGGCAGAGCGTTGGCAAAAATGATTTCCGCTTTTTTAAATTGACGGCTCGCCCGAAGACGCCGTTCGAAGTCCGCAGCAACGGAAAGACCGCCCAGTCCGGAATCGGTGATAAGAATTCTCACTTCATCCTTTGCGAGCGCTTCCTGCGGCGTACGGCGGTCGCCGCAAAAAACGGCGGCAGCCAATACTATTGTGCATACAATGATGCGCATCATTTCAGCAGCAGCATCTTCATGACACGGACAAACCGCCGCGCGCCGCTTGTCGCATCGATCTTGTAAAAATACAATCCGGAAGACATGCCATACCGCGACGCATCCAGTCCGACGCTGTATCGTCCGGCCTCCTGTGTGCCGTTGACCAATGCCGCAACTTCCTTACCGAGAATATCATACACCGTTACCGTAACGGAACTCGTTGTCGGTAATTGATACGAGATCATTGTCGTGGGATTAAATGGATTTGGATAATTCTGCCACATCGCATACGTATTCGGAACCGGTTCCGATTCGTCCACCAATGTAAGGCCGTTGGTCTCCCCCCCCGTGAATTCCGAGAATTCAGTCACGGTACCAAAAAGGCGATGATTGCCGGTATCTGCCTTGCTCAGCAACGGACCCCAAGCGGATCCTGTCCATCGGCCAAGATAAATATTTCCTTCCGTACCATTTATATCCGAAGGATGATATCCGAACGCGACGTCGCAGACAAACGACGAAATTCCCGTCGGGATCACCGTCCAGTATCGATTGATAAAGTCGTTAGCGCTCATGTTGTGCGGATGTTTCTCTGCCGTCAACAATATTTCCACCGAGGCGGCGTTAAAGGTGCCGGAGGTGAAGTTCAGCGTTGCGGGAGTGTAGCGGCCGCCGTTGACGGTATCGCCGATGGCAAATGTGAAAGAGGAAGGCGACGCAAAGAGTTTTTTCATCGTTCCGCTGCCGTTATATACCACCATCGATGAGTCAGACAGCGTGCCGGACATAACTGCGTCCGCAGCGAAAGTCAATGGATGCTCATTTAAATAGACAAAACCGTCATCAAGCGTCAATTCGTTGTTCACCGTTACCGGTGATCCGAGCGAAATGCCCATCGGCGCTGCTACTGTCAATTGCTTTAGAGTCGACGGATCGGACGGCATTTCCGGACCGGGAGTGACTGTCTGCACCGAACTGGTGTACCGCAGATTCACACTCGAACCGAAGATCACCGGCAGTGCAAATTCGCCGGTCGCACGCGATACATTCGCATTGTCCGCCAACACGATATTGACGTTGCCGCTGTCGAGATTGTTGATGATACCGCTGGTAAGACGTACCGTTCCGTTTACAGTCACTGTCTGCGGTGATGCCGCGGAAAACCGGAGGTCGGCGCTGTTGTTGATCTCAAGACTGTCCGCAATAATGCGGTTTGCTTCAACGGTCCAGATCTTCAATCCGCCGAAACTCAGTTCGAGACGATGATAGTCCATATCCTTTATCGTTTGATCGTTCGACGAACCGTACCGCACCGTGCCGTCGTTTGTGAATGACGGGGGAAATGTATTCGTTTGAGTCGCCGCATTGCTCCGCAGTGTTCCGCCCTGATTTAAAATGACGGCGGCGGTCGTCGGTTCCCAGAACGGCGCCGTGCTGATCACCCTCAGCTCTCCTCCCTCTTTTACGGTCACCGTGCCGCAATTGAAGTTTCCGACGGCGCTGTTGCTGAAACTTGCCGCAACGAGTTCACCGCCTGCTTCGACATCGATACCCGAAAAATTCAATCCGTTGGTCGACGTCGAACGCATCGTTGCCGATCCGTAAACAATCACTTTTCCGATCCGTTTCAATTCCAGCGACGTGTTGCTCGCCCTGCGGATGTGCGATGTGCTGCCGACCATAGTGAATGTCCCGCCCGGTTGGACGATCATCGTGAACGAAGTGGCGCTCCCCGCAGCATTGCGGGATTCGATGTCATCGGTACTGGCAATTTCGAATGTGCCGTTGAGAATTTCCAATGTATCGCCGATACCGAGCCGCATATTCACTCCCTCGGTGACGGCCTTGCCTCCCGTCTTGTCGACCTGAAGATAATTGAAGGAAGTGGAAAAACCTGTTGTGCTCCACCCTTGTAACTTCTGATCGTTGCTTCCGGCAAGCACCACTTTTGCTCCCGGCGCCCACGAAGCGAATGCATTGTGCGTTGTCGCTGCAAGTGTAAAATGACCGTGCACCGTCAAAACGGAACCGGTATCCATGGCAATTTTTGCCGTCGCATCGCCAAACGAAATGGAAGACGATACTCCGCTCGTTCCGGTCACCGACACAGTGACTCCCGCATTAATAATGACGCTGTCCGCCGCACCCGGTACTGTAGCGGAGCCCGCTGCTCCGCCCGTTTCGAGTGCCCATATGGAACCATTCCAATCCCCGGAAACAACCGCGAATTTTTGTGCTTGGGATGATGATGCTGAGAAGATTAGAAGGGACAGGAGAAGGAATAGCGATCGTAGAATAGAATTCATGTCGACACCTCGTTCTATTGATGAGAATATTCTTTAAACATTATACTCAACTATTATGCCACTGCAAAATGCATTAAATTCACCAAACTCGACGATTAAAGATTAAAAATTGTGCTGTTTTTTCACAATATGTGTGCTAAATTAGCGCTATAATATTCACAGAGGTTGATATTTTATACAATATAACATCTGGGGAACTGGCACAATATTAGCACGATGATAATGGAGAAAATGAAATCACTCGGCATGACAAAACGGACAATCATCATCGGATTGGCCTCAACCGGCGTACTGTGCATCGCTATTTTGGCAGCATTGGAATTTCTTGACCGCTGGACACTCGACATCGTTCGGACGAATACCGAATTGACACAGCAATCGCTCCACAAGATTTCGACAGCATCACAGTCCTTGATGGACAGCCTTTGGAATTCAGGACTTCTTAAAACTCCGGAACTGGACAAATCTGATCGGGTGAATCTCGATTCTCTTCTCAGTGCCATCACTGCGTCTCAGGTGATCTCCATCATAGGGATGGAAGGAGGATTTTACCTGCGCCATGCCGATGAGATGATCGGATATTCCTGGCCGACCTCTCCGCCCCCGAAACCGGCGTACGGTCCGGCTCCCCGCTCTTACCCGACAATCAAAGCGCAGATTCTTGAGTCGATTGAACGACGGATTCCGTTGGTGGAATTCCATTCGTACGACTTTGCCATTTATCCGCTCTCAACAGAACCAATCTGGGTAAACGACAGCATCGTGGGTGCCGTCTGGGCACGGATCCATGTCGAAAAGGAATTGCCAAGGAACCAGCTGGCAAGGATTTTAAACATTGCCGCCATTGTTGCCATCGGTGCGCTCGGCGCAGCGTTGATTCTCTTGTGGATCAGGAAACTGCATGTCGACGAAATCAGGGTCGGTTTGGAAGAAATCCGCCGCGACCAATCCTATCGTCTGCCGGAAAGTTCCGGCGTGTACGGCATCATCAACCGCTCCATCAACAGCATGGTCAACGCATTGATGGATGAACAACACAAACGGGAACAGCTCGAACGGGAATTGCATCAACAGGACAAGATGGCGACACTCGGCAAACTGATCGCCGGCGTGGCACATGAAGTGAAGACTCCGCTGGCGGTCATCAAAACAAGGATTCAAATGTGGCAGCGTGACCGGAAACAGTTGAAGAATCCCGGAGAGTTCGATTCAGTCATCCAGCCCGAATCGATGCAACTGGTGGTGGAAGAGATCGACCGACTTTCCCGCCTGGTAAAACGGTTGCTTTTGTTTTCCAAACCGGCGTCGCAGAAACTGCAGCACGTCAATCCGTCGGTGCTGCTGGAACAGGTCTGCGTGCTTATTGCGGACGAAGCAAAGGAACGTTCGGTCACCGTGGCCGTTGCGCACAGCCGGCCGCTCCCGGCCATTTCGGTGGATGCACAATCGCTGGAACAGGTGTTTCTGAATATCTGCATGAATTCACTGGAAGCAATGCCGCCGGGAGGGACGCTGACCGTCGGATCGGTTGTCCGCGCTGACTCAATCGACGTGATCTTCGACGACAACGGAAAAGGAATCGATCCGGCGATCAATCGAAAAATTTTCGACCCGTTTTTTACCACAAAAGATCACGGCGTCGGATTGGGACTGTCCATTGCATATGAAATCATTAAAGCGCACGGGGGAATGATTGAATTTTCGACACCGCCCGGCGGTGCCGGAACACGGTGCATTGTCACACTTCCCGTGGATCGAAAGGATGCGGCACATGAAGGATAAAAAGACCGTCCTCGTTATTGATGACGAAATTTCAATGCGGAAAAACGTCAACGACCTGCTGACGCGGGAAGGATTCCGCATTATCGAAGCGGCGGACGGCGAAAAAGGTCTGGCGCTCTTCAGTGAATCCGCTCCGAATCTCGTCCTGCTCGACATCACCCTGCCGAAGAAAGACGGCATCACCGTCTTGGGCGAGATCAAGAAGATCAATCCCGATATTCCCGTGATTATTTTTACCGCGTACGGCACCAGCGAACGGGCCATTCTGGCGATGAAAGCCGGCGCGTATGATTACCTCGACAAACCGTTCGAGCTAGATGAATTTCTCCTGATCGTCAAACGGGCGGTAAATTATGCCGACCTCTTGAAGGAAGTGCAGCAGTTACGGTCGCAGATATCCAAAGAATCGCCGATCACCGTGTCGGAATCGATCATCGGTACGAGCGTAAAGATGCAGGAGGTATCGAAGTTGATCGGACGCGCCGCCCCCACCGACACGACCGTCCTGATTCAGGGAGAAAGCGGAACCGGAAAGGAACTCATTGCACAGGCGATCCAGCGCCATTCGCTCCGGAAAGACAGGCCGTTCATCATCGTCAATTGCGGCGGATTGTCCGAAACGCTGCTGGAAAGCGAACTGTTCGGCCATGAAAAAGGATCGTTCACCGGTGCGGTCAACCGGAGGGAAGGACGATTCGAGATCGCCAACGGCGGAACGATTTTTCTCGACGAGATCAATAATATGCCGATGTCGCTGCAGATGAAACTGCTGCGCGTACTCCAGCATAAAACATACGAGCGCGTCGGCGGCAATGAGACGCTGACGACCGATGTCCGGATTATCGCGGCGACAAACAGTGACATCGAACAGGATGTCCGCTCCGGAAAAATCCGTGAAGACCTTTTCTACCGGCTGAATGTCATTCACATCCGCATTCCGTCGCTTCATGAACGGGTCGAAGATATCCCTTCGCTGGTCGAACATTTTTGCAAAAAATACAGCCCCTCGAATAAGATCGTCGTGTCGCCCGAGGTATTAAAACGGTTTGCCGTCTATCACTGGCCCGGCAATGTCCGCGAATTGGAAAATATTATTCAGCGCATGATTGTCATGGCGCAGGGAGATGTGATCACCACGGAATATTTACCTCTGAATTTCCATGCTGCACCCATCGAGCCGGGACCGGCGGATGCGTCGGATGAACGGTCGTTCCGCGATCAGGTAAAGGATTTTGAACGGACGGTCATTATCCATGCGCTTCGGAAATCGGTGGGAAACCAGAGCAAGGCGGCGGTGCTCTTAAAAATGAGCCGGCGGCTACTCTTCGAAAAAATTAAACAGTACAAGATCTTTAACGGTAATCGATAGAATCGGTACATCCGATAAAATTGGACTGTCGTCTCCGAATTCACCCGCCGGATGCCGCTAAATCGAATTGTGAAATTCATTGACAGCATTTCTGGAAATCATTTCATATCTTTTCCCACACAGCACTGCCACCAAGAGACGGTGAGTTCGAAAAAATATTTCCCGCCGCCATCGCTTCTCCGTCAACTGACCTCCGCCCTTTCGCGGCACCTGCAAACGATTCATTCATAGAACCGACATTTAGTCTATCGGAAATCATCATGCTGACACTTCAACCTCGCACGCTTCAATCGTTGCTCAACAACAGTACCACACTCTATGCCGACCGACCTGCGCTCTCCACCATCGGCGGCCGGTCGTACACCTACCGCGATCTGCACGACCGCATCACGGTGCTCTCATCAACATTGCGTGAGCGCGGCATCGGTGCGGGTGATAAAATTTCAATTCTGGGAGAGAACAGCCCCGAATGGGGGATCTCGTTTTTTACTATCACCACCATGGGTGCCGTTGCCGTTCCCATTCTTCCGGATTTTCATCAAACGGAGATCTTGCACATCCTGCGTCATTCGGAAAGCAAAGCGGTCTTCGTTTCGAAAAAATTCCTCACAAAGATAGAAGAAGAAATTCCCTCCTCCATCTCCACGGTAATTATTCTCGACGATCTTACCGTGATGAATGCTGGTGAAAAAAAGAATCTCCTCTCCTCCATTATAGAACAGGGAGAACAGGAACTCTCTCATTTGAAAGAAGCGGTACGAAAACTGGTCGGTAAAGACGAGTCCACCGTTACCCCCGAAACGCTCGCATCCATCGTCTACACCTCCGGCACCACCGGCCACTCCAAGGGAGTAATGCTGTCGCATGGCAATATCGTGTCGGATGTCATCGGAACGACGCACATTGTCGATCTCAACAAGAACGACCGATTGTTGTCGATTCTTCCGTTGGCGCATACGTACGAATGTACGCTCGGATTGATTACTTCTCTGGCGGTCGGCGCATCGATTTTTTATCTGGATAAACTCCCGACAGCCAGCGCGCTTCTCCCTGCGATGAAAGAAGTGAAACCGACGGTGATGCTCTCGGTTCCTCTGGTCATCGAAAAAATCTTTAAAACGAGAATATATCCGCAGCTGACCGGCAGTTACATTAAACGAAAACTTCAACAGATTCCGTTTCTGCGCAAACGAATCAATGCCATCGCCGGAAAGAAACTGATACACTCGTTCGGCGGCGCACTCCGTCTGTTCTGCATCGGCGGAGCGCCGATTGCACCGGATGTCGAACTCTTTCTTCGCGAAGCACATTTTCCGTATGCCATGGGATACGGCCTGACAGAAACTTCCCCGCTGATCGCCGGTACAAATTCGCAATTGACGAAATACCGCGCGACGGGAATAGCGCTGCCGGAAACGACCATCAATATTCTGAATCCTGATCCGCAGAATGGCGAAGGAGAAATTATCGTCAAAGGTCCGACAGTGATGCAGGGTTATTATAAAGATGAAGAGCGTACTGCAGCCGCATTTACCACGGACGGTTGGTTTAAAACCGGCGATCTTGGTATCATTAATAAAGACGGGTACATCTATATTAAAGGAAGATCAAAAAACATGATCCTTGGTTCAAACGGCAAGAATATCTATCCCGAAGAGATCGAATCGATTATCAACGAGTTCGATCTTGTCCTCGAATCGCTCGTTAACGAACAGGAACATCAGATTTTTGCGCGGATATACCTGGATTATGATAAAATCGAACAGATGTTTAAAGACGACCAGTCATCAGAATCTAAAATGAGGGAAAAAATACGGAAATTACTGGACGAATTGAAAATTTCCATTAATGACCGATTGCCTTCGTATTCCCGCGTTGCACGCATCCTCGAACAAACAGAACCGTTTGAAAAAACGGCAACGCAAAAAATTAAACGGCATCTCTATACGTAAATTGCTCTATTCCGGAAGCATACCAACCAATATTTGAAACTATATAAAAAACTAAAAATTGTCACCCCGAGCGTAGACGAGGGGTGACAATTTAGGGATAATCATGCCTCGACTCCCTGCCCGCCAATCTTAATGGCGGGCGCTCGGCATGACAATGATTTGGTGTTTTTATTATGTCAGCAAGTTAAATGCCAGCCGGACAATGATCCGGTTTCGTCATTTTTACCATCCACTCATACGTATCTCACCTCCCGCCAATTACACTATCCTTGTAGATAGGCTCCTTTTTTCGTAAATTGTTGATTACGTAAATACATGAAGCAAACGGAACGATATCACGAGCCGGTCTCACAATCATTCCTGCAATTCGTCAAAAAAAAGGGATTGATCAAGACGGGACAACATGTCATTGCGGCTGTCAGTGGCGGTATCGATTCAATGGTGCTGCTCGATCTGCTTGCAAAGCATCGGGACCAATTGAATATCTCGGTCTCCGTGGCTCATGTCAACCACATGCTGCGTGGCAAGGAATCTAAGGCAGACGAAAAGCTGGTCGTTCGGGCTGCAAATGCATATGGAATTCCGTTCTTCGTAAAGCAAGTGCAGACGGAAAAAATTGCCGCACAGGAAAAGATTTCCATTCAGGAAGCGGCACGGAAATTACGATACGAGTTCTTTGATACTTTGAAAATTTCACTCGGTGCGCATGTCATTGCAACAGCCCACAGTGCAAACGACAACGCCGAAACGATGCTGTTTCATTTCTTTCGGGGATCGGGAATTGAGGGGTTGTCGGGAATTCCGGTCATGCGCGAACATTATATTCGTCCGCTGTTGCCCGTAACGCGAAAAGAGATCGTGCAGTATGCCAAATCCAACAAGATCAAATTCCGCGAAGATTCCAGCAACAAAAAAGAACATTATACGCGGAATTTTATCAGACATACAATCGTTCCGCAGATCGAACGAAGGATCAATCCCGGACTGACGCAGACATTGTTAAAGGAGTCGGAAATTTTCTCGCTCCTGTCGGAATTTGTGAATAAAGAAGTGGACCGGCATTATCCGGCGGCAGTGGATGGAACATCGATCGCGCTCAAAGCATTGCGTGAGGCAGATCAGTACCTCAGACACATGATCGTCAAAAGACTGTTGTTGCAGTTACATATTGAGCCGTCGTTCTCGATTATCGACGCCGTGCTGGATCTGGCGAACCGCCAGAAAGGAAGCGCAGCCGATATTCACAAACAATGGATCGCCGAACGTACCGTCGATCGGATTATTCTGCGGGAGCGGAGCGAATCCGGCGGATTTTCGCATGTGATCACCTCCCCGTCGTCGGTGGTGAACGACAGGTTCTCATTTTCCGTCCGTCGTGTACGGAACGGAAAAAATAAACGAAGCAGCGATCCGTCTATAGAGTATATCGACGGTGACACAATCTCCTTTCCGTTGACCGTACGCTCCTGGTCGGCGGGCGATGCCTTTATTCCATTGGGAATGAAAGGGAGGAAAAAAATCAGCGATCTATTCGGCGAGAAAAAAATGACGTCGGAGCAGAAATCGTTCACACCTGTCGTTGTGTCGGGCGATGCCATCGTGTGGGTCGCCGGCGTGCGGCTGGACGACCGGTTTAAAATTACGAGATCAACAAAATCAATTTATCAACTATCGATCACCTATCATGGCAAAGAAAACGATCATCGTCAATAACGAGGAGTTTGCCCCGTATATCGACCAAAAAAAGATCAGCAAACGGATCAAACAACTCGGAAAAAAGATCAGCCGTGATTTTAAGGGGAAGCAGCCGATCTTTATTGGCGTATTGAACGGATCGTTTATCTTTTTTTCCGATCTCGTCCGTGAGATCACTATTGAGTGCGAAGTGGATTTTTTAAAATTATCGAGTTATGGTGATGCGAAGGTCTCGACCGGCAATGTCCATATGCTGAAGGATCTGAATTGCCAGGTCATGGACCGTCATATCATCATCGTTGAGGATATCATCGATTCCGGTTTGTCGATTGATTTCATCAAACGGTTGATCTTGGCACAGAACCCAAAGTCGTTTTCCGTTGTTTCACTGTTGTATAAAACAAAAGCCGTAAAAATCGATTTTCCGGTGCAGTATATCGGATTCAAGATTCCGAACGATTTTGTGGTCGGTTACGGCCTGGATTACGCCCAAAAAGGGCGCAATATCCCCGCAGTGTATAAGATTGTAGAAAAATAATTTATTTGGAGAAAAGCAGCATGGCTGAAGAAAAGAAGAACGAACAGCAAGACAAAAAAGACGAAAAGCGTCCGATATTTCCGAAGATGAAGAAACCGAAAATGCCGCAGCGGAACGACGATGAGTTCAATTGGCCAAAGGCATTCCGGGTGGTGCTCAGCTGGTCCGCCATTATCATGGCGGTCTTTTTGGTGATGACCATTTTTAAGGGAACGGAAACGACCGAGCACGAGATCACCTTCACGCAGTATCAGGAATTTTTAAATGCGAAGAAGATCTCAAAAGCGACGGTCAAAAAATCGAACTTTAACGACTTCGATTTTCACGGAACGCTCCGCGAACCGCAGGAAGTTACCATTCCGAGCGGCAAACGGGTAAAGGTGGAAAAATTCACTCTCACCCTCCCTTACACAAACATCGACGATAACGTGATCGCACAGTGGAACAATAATAATGTGCAGTTCAACATCGCGAAGGAAGACAGTCTCTGGACGAACATGCTTATCAGCGCTCTTCCGTGGGTCATTCTTTTGGCGATCTGGATCGTTATCTTCCGGCGCATGCAGGGTGGCGGCACCAAAGGCATTTTCTCGTTCGGCAAGAGCCGGGCGAAAATGCTGAATGAAGGATCGATCCGTGTAACGTTTGCCGACGTTGCCGGTGCGGATGAAGCGAAAGTGGAGTTGCAGGAGATCATCGAGTTCCTGCGCGATCCGGCGAAGTTCCAGCGTCTCGGCGGAAAAATTCCGCGCGGCGTATTGCTGCTCGGTCCTCCGGGTACAGGTAAAACGTTGCTTGCCCGTGCAGTCGCCGGCGAAGCGGGTGTTCCCTTCTTCTCCATCAGCGGTGCGGACTTTGTCGAAATGTTTGTCGGCGTCGGTGCAAGCCGCGTGCGCGATCTGTTTGAACAGGGAAAGAAAAGCGCTCCGTGTATCATCTTCATCGACGAGATCGACGCTGTCGGCCGTCACCGCGGCGCCGGATTGGGCGGCGGTCACGATGAACGTGAACAGACATTGAACCAGTTGCTTGTTGAGATGGACGGTTTCGAACAAAATAGCGGCGTCATATTGATCGCCGCAACGAACCGCCCCGATGTGCTCGATCCCGCACTGATGCGCCCGGGCCGCTTCGACCGTCAGGTGGTTGTGGATCGTCCCGATGTGCGCGGACGGGAAGGTATTCTGAAAGTACACACAAAGAATATACCGTTGGCGACTGATATCAAACTTGAAACGCTTGCGAAAGGCACGCCCGGACTCTCCGGCGCCGATCTGGCGAATCTTGTGAACGAAGCGGCGCTGCTTGCCGCGCGCAAGAATCAAAAAGAAGTGACCATGCGCGATTTTGAAGAGGCGAAAGATAAAGTGATGATGGGAACCGAACGCAAGTCGATGATCATTTCCGACAAGGAAAAGAAAATCACCGCCTATCACGAAGCAGGACATGTGCTTGTATCGAAGTTCACTCCGGAATCTGATCCGGTACACAAAGTGACCATCATTCCCCGCGGACGCGCGCTGGGTGTCACGACATCGCTTCCGATGGATGAAAAACACACATATTCAAAACGGTACCTCGAAGCGCTGCTGGCAATGCTCTTCGGCGGACGGATTGCGGAAAAGCTGATCTTTAACGAACTGACCACCGGTGCGGGAAATGATATCGAACGTGCGACGAATCTTGCCCGGAAGATGGTGTGCGAATGGGGAATGAGCGACAAAATGGGACCCATCTCCTACGGCGCTAAAGAGGAAGAATTATTCCTCGGACGGGAAGTGACCAAACACCGCGATTACAGCGAAGATACCGGAAAGACGATCGACGAAGAGGTAAAGAAAATTATTGCGAACGCCGAAAAGCGCGCAACGACGATCCTGACCGACAATATCGACAAACTGCATGCGTTATCGAACGTCCTTTTGGAACGGGAGATACTGGACAGTGAAGAGATCGACAAGGTGCTTCGCGGAGAGACGCTTCCTCCGATAGTGAAAAGCACGAATGGCGCTGCTGCACCTAAAGCGGCCGTGATCCCGCCGGAAATCGTCGCACAGGTGACTGCGGATATGAAAAAGAAAGAGGAAGAAGAGGCAAAAGCGACGGTGAAGTCCTCTCCTCGATCACGCAAGAAACAGTCCTAAGCATGATCGACGCAGCGAATATTGAATACCGGGCGGAGATCGCTCGCAAAGGGATCCATCTCACGTCGCTCAGTATTCCGATCATCTACTATTTCATCGACCGTGACCTGGCGCTGATGTTGCTTGTGCCGGTCACGTTGTCGTTTCTTACTGTCGACCTGCTCCGGTACTATCACCGGCCCACGGCGGATCTGTTTTACCGGATCTTCCGATTCATGCTCCGCACGCACGAACTGGACGAAAAATCGAAACGGCTCAACGGCGCCACCAATGTATTGATCGCCGCAACGCTGTGCGTCATCTTCTTCCCGAAATTAATCGTCCTGACGGCGTTTTCGATACTGATCGTCTCCGATTCGTTTGCCGCTTTGATCGGAAGAAAATTTGGCCGTAGAAAGTTTTTACAGAAGAGTCTCGAAGGGAGCACGGCATTTTTCTTTTTTGCATTGCTGGTCATCGCCGTGACGCCAAAAGTCGAATACGCTCCGGTGGAATATCTTATCGGTGCGGTCGCCGCACTGGCGGGAACATTTGCCGAAGCGGCATCATTGAAAATCGACGATAATCTCTCCATCCCCTTTTCGGTAGGGATTGTGCTTTGGGGATTGTATCTAATATTTTACCCATCAATAAATTTGTTTTTTGTGTTTGGAAACTAAATCGTTGCAAAATTACAAAATTGCATGATTTTAGTTCGGTATTTTGAAATTGAAGTTGATTGAATGAAAATTAAATAATCGCCCAAAGTATTTCGTATTAACAAATACAGAGGAGCGATATGACGATCAAACACTTCGAAGAGATGAGTGTGTGGCAGGATGCTCGGAAAGCGGTGAATCTTATATTTAGTATCACGACAAAAGGAAAATTCAAACAAGATTATCCTTTGCGTGATCAGATTCAAAGAGCGTCGGTTTCTGTCATGTCCAACATCGCCGAGGGTTATGAACGGGATAGCAATAATGAGTTCATCAAGTTTCTCGGCTACTCCAAAGGCTCCATCGGCGAAGTACGCAGCTTGCTCTACGTCGCCCTCGATCGAATGTATATTGATGAATCAACATTTAAATTGCTTTATGATTCATCAATTAATATCTCAACCCAACTTGCAAATTTCATCAAATACCTGAAGCAACGTAGATCGCAAAATAAAAAATGATTTCTTACTCGTATGGCATTGATATTTAATTTTGCAATCTTGTAATCTTGCAATTTTGTAATTATATAACTTCAATTTTTTTTCTATGACTAAACTAAAGTTCGGTTTACCAAAAGGCAGTCTCCAAGAATCAACCCTCCAACTCCTTAGCAAGGCAGGCTTCAACTTTTCTGTCTCCAACCGTTCGTACTTTCCTTCTGTTGATGACGAGGAACTGGAAGCGATGCTTATCCGCGCGCAGGAGATTGCGCGATATGTTGAGGACGGCGTCTTCGATGCCGGGCTTACCGGACATGACTGGATCATAGAGAACGGCGTCGATGTTGTCAGCGTCTGCGATCTGATCTATTCCAAGCAATCGATGCGCAAAGTGAAATGGGTCCTTGCCGTGCATGAGAATTCGCCGGTAAAGACAGTGAAGGATCTAGAAGGAAAACGCATCGCCACCGAAGTGGTCGGGATTACAAAAGAATATCTGAACAAACACGGTGTCAATGCCGTCGTAGAGTTCTCCTGGGGCGCAACGGAAGTGAAAACCCCCGATCTTGTCGATGCAATCGTCGAAGTGACCGAAACCGGCTCCTCCCTGCGCGCCAATAAATTGCGCATTGTGGATGTCGTCCTAGAATCGAACACCAAACTGATCGCAAACAAAGCGAGCTGGAACGACCCCTGGAAGCGTGAGAAAATCGAAAATATGGCGATGCTGCTTCAAGGTGCGATCAACGCCGGTAATCGCGTCGGATTAAAAATGAACCTGCGCAAAACGGATCTCGAGAAGGTCACCTCGCTCATTCCCGCGCTCCGTAAACCGACCGTCTCTCAATTATCGGATCCTGACTGGGTTGCCATCGAAACGATCATCGAAGAGAAGATCGTCCGCGCCATCATACCGCAATTAAAACGCCACGGCGCCGAAGGAATCATCGAATATCCCCTGAACAAGGTGATTTATTAAAATATGTAGAGGCCGGATTTCTCCGGCCTTATAAAATTCACCACAGAGGTCACCTAGGACACGGAGAATTAATGTAACGCCGACCTGCCTACCGTAGGCATGGCCTCCCGGTCGGCGTTTTTTTTGTAGCGCCCGCCATGCCGCAGGCATGGCCGGTCTCCTCACCGGCGGCATTTATGACGAATAGCGATCCGATCGCTCCAAGCGATCGGATCGCTAAGTACGCAGAGAATTACATAAAAACCAGTATCCTCACCGGCGAAACAATTTTATCACCAATCTCCCTCTCGTTTTTTTATACATTTTATACCAGACTTCACTCCTGCTCCCCATATTGACGTAAATTTCGCCCCATCTTTCACTACACAAAGATCGTACCTTTCGGATATTTATCTCCAAAAAAAGTATTGGCGATTCCGGTATGCAGGGAGATATCGGTTGATGATAATAGCGAAATATACTAACTTCATTCCATTAGTAGAACCAACACCATCAATGTGCTAATTATCCGCTTCAATACTTTATTTAATTTTTACTGAGAGGTGTTTGAAACCATAAATTGTTAAATCATGAACAAGCGTTTGGCGTATAATTAACAATTATTTTGTTTTTACTAGGCAGGGTGATTATATGAAAACAATCTCGTTGTGTATTACAGTAATACTTTGTTCTATTCAACTGCTGGCACAGGTACCGGAGAATAATACTAACGCCGAGATGCAAAACGATAACGTTCGAATCAGTCTTATGACTCCGGGAATATCATTTGAAAAGTATCTTTTCAATAATTTTTCAATAGATCTGAACTTGTGGACGCATGTTTATGGTTATGGTAATGAAAGAGATTTTTCATCTGAAATATCAAAAAACGCAATGGTGACATTGGAACCTCGGTATTATTTAAATGTGATTGATAATATCCCAGGGATATATTTAGGCGTGCCAATTTCAGTAGGAATGGACAGGAAACTTCTTCAAGTTGCTCCCGGCTTTGGTATTCAAAACAACATAAATAATGCTCTGTTTTGGAATATTGGATTTGGATATGGATTCAAGCAAGTTGATTTGATAAACCGATTCAGTGCGGTGGGCTATTTTAGTATCGGTTTTTCAATGTTGTAATAAAAAACTAATTCACCACAGAGGTCGCAGAGAAACATGTATCGCCGACCTGCCTACCGTAGGCATGGCCTCCCGGTCGGCGTTTTTTTTGTAGCGCCCGCCATGCCGCAGGCATGGCCGGTGTCCTCACCGGCGGCTTTTAATCAATAAATCCATATTGTTGAAAATTCCCTTTGAGAGGTGTACATTAACATAATATATCCGTAAAGCAGAAGAAAATTAACAATGATTGTTATCAATTGCACAAAAAAATTATTGAAGAGACTTCATTATGAAGCACCAAGCGTGTCACCAGAATCGACAAACCTTCTTGGTGCATGGTGTGCAAACGTGTTTAATATTAGCCGATTTCCATTTGTGTTGGTAACGAATGAAAAAACGTTGTTGTCCATTCTGTTCCCACTAAAAGAATTTAAGAATTTCAATTTACATTTTATTAACTCGTTAAATAAACAACTAAAGGAGTTAAAAGTACCTGAACGTATAATAGCAACCGAACTTCATCATGCATCAGAAATTGTTCTTGCAACAAATACAAATAGAAGTATTTTAGGCTCGATGAACGAACTTGTTTATCATGTAAAATCAATGGCTTATAGCCGTGATTCATTTACGGCAGCAGAATTAGAACGAGAATTACGCAATATTCCATATAGTCCAATTAAGTTCAGGTATCCAGGTGAAGCGGTACAAGAGATGCTAAAAATGTCTTCGACTGCATAACTATATTAAATAGAAATCCACCATTAATCGCGGCGGACAGGCATGGCTGGTCTCCTCACCGGCGGTTTTTATGACGAGAAGCGAACCGTTCGCTCCAAGCGAACGGAACGCTGCGTAGCGCGAGATTCCATCTCGCGGCATACCAAGCGCGACTGCCGCGAATTAGAAAATCGCGCTACAATCTTAAATATCCCCCCCCTACTACTCAAATATCATACCTTTCTAATATTTAGCCTCAAAAAAAAGTATTGGCGATTCTGGTATGCAGGGAGATATTGGTTGATGATAATTGCGAATAATACTACCTTCCTACAATTATTCGAGAACAACCGAATACAGTCTTACACGCTCTTTGACCATTTTATACAGACTCGGATCTTCTGTTAACTCATTAGATTACAAACAAGGGAAGTTTATGTATACTCGAAAGTATAACTATATTTTGTTTTCGCTGGCCTCACTTTTTTTCTTTTTCGCATCCTGTTCAGAGAATTCAGTAACAGAACCATCACCGGAGAACGACAAACCCTATACTATTACCGGAAAGATTGAAAATTGGATATACGGCGATACTATATCACTTATCGCTGGAAGCGATTTGCTTGATTCACTGTACACATTTGGATCTTCAAAGGTAAATAATGATGGGAGTTTTTCTATTGATGTGTATACACCGCCAAAACTATTGCAAGTCAGTTATACTGATGAAGAATATACATTTTCAGACCCGGAAGCGAAATTCGTATCCATAGTTATCCTGAGGTTATTTCTTCCCAGTGGAACCTTTTTTAAACCAATTTATAATGCTAACGCTCTCTATGATTCCATGCTTACCATTGGAACGTACACAATATTTTTTGAATACGCCGATAGGAATGTCACTATGACTGGTACGCACCAGGGCAGCAATAGTAATGGGAATATGATATTTAACTATCATATTATTTACAGAAAAGGCTGGAATAGAATAAAAACTCAGCTTATAAGTATTGAAGGCAATAATTATTATTTCAAAAGAGAAGTAAGTGACACGCTGGGTGGAAAATGGTTCATTCATGAGAACTAATATTTTGTAATCTAACAAAGTCCCCCCTCTCGGCGCGCTACGAAAGAGTACTTATGACATATGGCGATTCCATCTCATTGAGACAGGACTAGCCGTCATGATGGGACGGACCACAGACCGAAACTATATTTTTCTACCGCACGCGGCTTACTAGACCACCAACGGCGGAGGTCCGGTCCATTAGATGCGGTTGAATAAGGAATGCGAAAATATTCAATACTTATACTGCTATTTATAAATACCACTAGCGGTCAAATTCAACATCATTATTTTTTTAACCCGGGTATCAAACTCGGATATGCTTTGGGTGAGAATGGCGGTTTTGTGTTCGGATTTGAAGGATCGATAACAGGAACCGGTGTATATGGAGATGATCCAATATATGGAATTGTCTTTAACTATGATTGGAGTGGTGAAATTACCAAACTACACATAGGATTTGAATACATTCGCTATGTTGGCGGGTTGGATATTGGACCGACATTTGCCTGGAAAAATGGACAACGATATGCAGGATTTAGTGTAATTCCATTTATTGGAGCGCTATTTCACCCATACTATAATTACACATTTCTGAATAGTGAATTTGATTTGAATGAGGTCGGCGCGTACTTAAAACTCCCGTTACAGATTGACGATCACCGATTTACGTGGCATCGTTTTAGATGGTATCAACAGAAATATTAACCATTGCACTCATTAAACCACAAAAGCCGTCAAAAAAGGCAGTCAGCAAAACGAAACCAATCATATTCTATCGTACGCGGCATATCTATTCTCCTCAAATGGGGATCCGGAACGTGAGGTGAAATATGAACAATAAAACCGTATATATTCTTTTGCTCTCAGTATTCCTGTTCGATGGATGCAGCGAAATTGTCACCAAGTACTACCCAACACGTGCCAAAGCCGAAGAAGATAATCTGTTTGAGAAAGGCTGGTTGCCAAGTATTATTCCGAAATCTGCGACAGACATCACGACGTCTATTGATCTCGATATCAATACCTCAAAGGGTGATTTCCGATATGCTGCCATAGAAACAAATGCGTTTCTGAGTCATTTAAAACCTTATTCCGTCAGCAATCCTGATCTTAAACAAGGCCAATCCTATTTCGCCAAACAGAGAAAAGACGGATATGATGCATTTGAATTTATCGCCAATAAAACAGTCTGGATATTTCTGGTCAATACGTCAACGAATCATGTCCGTTATGTGATGCGGTTACAGAACGGCAATTAACTGCTCGTTTAAGCGGACGGTCTGCTTCGCATCCCGTTGCTTATCTATAGCGTCAGATAGCATTAATTTTCAAAGGATTAATACGTGAAATTAAAACATCTCAGTATACTCATATCAATAGTCCTCATAGTTTCCACGATAGGATTTGCCGGTACGACAGATTCGGTACGCGCTAGACTAAAATCGGGCGCCAGAATTCGAGGAACAATACAATCAAGCAATTCCGGCGGCATCACGATAAATGTGGATGGAATTGGAAATACGGAGTTTGATTGGAGTGATATAACATATTTGTCTTCGACGTCAGTTTATGATTCACTTATCGCAGAAAAAGCATTTATTGTACTTCCTGCTCCGGTATCTTCAAGAAGTGTTCTGGAAAAATATATTTCCGGTAATATATATTTTGGATATGCACTTAATAATGGAAGAGGATTTGGATTTGGAGCACAAGCACAGTTTGCAACAGAGCATTTCTTCGCCGGCCTTATCGGTGTGATACACTTTGGCAGCGCGTCACAAAGAAATTCATCGTTTACGTATTTGGGGCCGCAAATAGGCGGGATTTTTTCTTTTGGCGATGTTGCAATAAAACCGGTTTTGAGTTATGGTCAGGCCCAGTTTAATAGCATTATCGCGTACAATGCGGTAGATGCCACCGCTGCATGCTTTTCGCCGGGATTGATGATTAATGCTGATGTAGGTTTTACAAAAATCGGTGTGCAATATCGGTACTTCAATTTCGAATCTAATAAGTTTTCCGGATTGTATTTGCTATTTGGCCAATGATACCGGCTGAAAATGTGACGTGTTTTGATTTAAACAGAAGATGCTAATTAACCTCTTTGGGCGTTCAACGAATCAACGATTCATAGAATCGTAATGACAGGCACGCCGTTATGTGGGGGTGGACGGTAGAACAAATTAATATGTTCTGCCGCCCGCGATTTATCTTTCCGTCACCATCGAATTTTCAATTCATAATAGAAAGAGGAGTCTACATTGCAATGAAGAATATTACTGTACTATTTCTTTTTTGTTCCTCCCAATTGCTTTCACAGAATGTTGAATTGTTCGTTTCCGGAGGATATGGTTTCCCTGTCGGCGGCAGTGCGCTTTCCGCTTTTAATAGAACTGTGGATTACAGGCCGACAAATGGATTAATAGTAACCGTAAGAGACGCTGAAGATAAATACACTTCGTTAAGTCAGGGTATTCGGTACGAAGGGAAACTGAACTATTACATTGAAGAGAACATTGGCATATTTTTACAAATTGGCTATTCGTCAAGCGATGAAAATGCATACAAAACTGTGCAAGAGTACGGTCAGGGATGGGAGCAATTAACTACTACCAAACAAAATATTGATTTCAGCTCATATTTTATTTCCACCGGATTCCATTACAGATTTTCTAAGTGGTTTGTCAAACCATATTGCGGAGTTGGTGCGGGAATATTTTTTCAGAACGATATTGCACTAAGAGAAGAATTTAAATATGGAGGCAGCATTCATCGAATTATCGAACAAAAATTAACGGTGAATAATCCAATAGGATATGTCGGATTTATTGGCGCCAGCGTTCCTGTCACACCGGCTATTTCAATATTTGCCGAAATTAAATCAACGATGCTGACGTATTACGCTGAACGGGTTGAAATAGTAAAATATATTTATAACGGCGAAGAGAGGATACAGACATTGGCAGTTAAAGACCGGATTATAGTATATGAACCAAATCACAATTTTACACGAACATCACTCGGTGATGATGATCAGCCAACCAATGGCGGGCCGCCGTATGCACAACCCGGAAGCAATGTGAGTATCATTGGCGGTATATCATTTACGCTATAATGATTTTTTACCTGGACGTATTAAAAATGGAATCCGCTAAATAACTTTTCAGACAATTCTATAATAACGATTATCGTTTAATCTAATTCCAAGTAACTCGCATTTTAAAAACTCAAAGGGTATTAACATGAAATCATTGTACATATTTGCACTAGTATGTATTACAGCAGCAAACGTTTATGGTCAGGAAATGCAATGGTTCGGTCCGATTGCCGGAGTCGGCAATCTCACCAATAGCGGTTCATCGAGTATGAAGGATGGCATTCATTCGGCGTTTGGCTGGCATGTTGAACTTCCGTACACAAGCGGTGACCTGACCGGATATGGTGAAGCGGGTGTCACGCTGTTAGGAATAGAACAACAGAAATTATATCCGAACATATGGGGATATTTTGGATGCCGGTACAAAGCAATCGGCGGCGGATTGGGGCCGGTGGTAAATTCAATCGGCACCGGTTTGGGATTGAATATCTATACAAACCTCTTTTTAGAAACATTACGCATACCGATCGGCATCGATTTCAATATTATCGGCGGTGTGACACGCGCACAACTGTTTATTGGCTTCAATTATAGATAATATTGACGCCAACACTAATCGTCTCGCTCCCATCGTCCTTGCCGGTGCGGCGATCCGATCGTTCTATAAATATCTTCACCGCTGTGGACGCTGAGAATTATTTTGTGTCTGCCCGCCGGCATGCGTGCTGCCTTGCACATCAGTTCCAGTCCTATAGAATACAATAGAAAACTAACAACAAATAAAGGAATCATTCCATGCCACACTCAATTGCAAAAGTATTCATTCTGTTTATTTCCACTACAACACTTGCGTTAAGTCAAAATACTTCGGTCGACACATTATCGGTAAAAGATGGATTTTGGGGATTATCATATTTTAATGGCAGTAAAGAAATATCTTCAAAGGAATTTGATCAAATTCTACAATCAACGTCCGATAAAACTATTTATGAGTTGTATTCAAAAGGCGAAACGCAGTCTGCAATAGCTCAGGTTTTTGCTTTTGGCGGAGGATTTTGTATCGGTTATGGCTTAACAACCAAACCAACAAATGTTGCGTTGGCGGTTGTTGGCGGGGTGGTATCAATCGGTGCGTTTTTTCTTGACAGTGCAGGTAAGGATAATATGAATGATGCAATAACAAATTATAATGCATCATCGTTAACAACAGAACTCTCTCTGCCGCAGACACCGTTTCGCGAATATACGATATTGTCAATGGCAATTACTTTATAAAAAGTTCCTTGTATGAAAATAAAGAGAATTATATTTTCAACATTAAACAAATTATAAATCTTTAACGGTGATATTATGACTATCAATTCGATACGTTTTTCACTCGCAGTGTTGATTATAATGACCATTGCAGGATGCAAGGGAGAAAAAGGCGATGCAGGACCGGTGGGACCAACCGGGAATGCCGATGTCCGCACAATTCAATTTACGGTGGCAAGTTCGGATTGGAAGCTTATTTCGTCGACTTCTACATCCTATTATGTGAACAAGTTAACCCCGCTTATTACGGAAAGTGTGGTGCGGGGCGGAACGGTTGTTCTGTATTATCAACTATCATCAAGTATTTGGACAGCTTTACCGGATCGATTTGTTACGGAAACCGGAAACCCGTATGAATTTCATTACATCCACGGCCTTCAAGGCGGTGTCGGCGCACTACAAATTTATCTTATAACAGCAACGGGTGATAAGTTTGATGCAATATTTAAAGCGGTAATAATTGATGGTAAATTAGATCAATAACAATAGTAGCAGCCAATTTTAACAGAAATCCGTTCGATAAAATATCACCACAGAGAGCTCTGAGATCGCAGAGAAATTTGTATCGCCGACTTGCCTGCCGAAGGCATGGAATCCCGGTCGACGGTTTTTTTTATGTAACGCCGGTGTCTTCACCGGCGGCTTTTATGACGATTTGCGAACCGTTCGCTCCAAGCGAACGGTTCGCTGCGTAGCACGAGATTCCATCTCTCATCTCGTTCCCAACATCCCACTCGCCTAGCGTCAGGCAGGTTGGGAACGCAATTCTAGCAAATCTCCGATTCGTAAAATTAATCACCGCAATAGAAGCATTTTCTTTGTCTCTTTATATTCCCGGAATTGCAGCGTATAAAAATATATCCCGCTGGAAAGAGACCGGGCATTGATCATTTCAACATACCTGCCGCTTTTTTTGAACTCGTTGATAATCGACTGCACTTCGCGTCCTAAAACATCATGGATTTTCAATGTCACAATACCGTCCCCCGGTATTTCATACTGAATGGATGTCGACGGGTTGAATGGATTCGGATAATTTTGATTAAGATAAAACCTGCGCGGTTCAAAGCTTTTTTCGACGGCTGATAATGTTCCATAGATCGGGTCATATGTTTGCGTATAATACCGGTTGCTTTTAAGACGGCCGGAAGGCGTTAATCCGTTGCCGTCATTGTCGGCTTTGTTCCCTACCGAGACAATGTAATAAAAGTACTTCTCATCCGTATTTGCGTTTGAATCGATGAACGATCGGATTGTATTGTTACATTCATAAATTTTTGTATATGTGCGGAAATAGTCACCTTTTGTCCGATAAATCTCAAAGCCTGATAATCTTGGATCGTTTTCCGCGTACACCGTCCACTCAAGCCGTATCGAATTATCTTCTTCTTTCGTCACGGTAAATGTCTTCGGCGGAAGTGGCGGCTGAGGAATCGCATATCCGGATGCATAATTTGCCATCGCCCTGCGAAACGTCTGAAACAATGAGGCGCGCCCGGTGTATACGATTTGATTTTTTTGTGCTGCGGTAATCGCTCCGAGTTTGAATTGCATTCCGGTGTTCAGCGCCGTCTCTTCATCAATACACGCTGCTGCTTCGACAAGAACAATCCGTATGCTGTCGCCAGGGGAAAGCGAATACGGCCCAAATCCGAGTGTCGCACTCCAACCGCCGGAAGTACCGATCGCCGGATCACCGTTCGGGCCCACTTTATCCGCATGACGCTCAATGGCTCGTCCTGCGCTCATAAGGTTGTATTCAGCATTCATTTTTGTGGAATCATATTGACTATTATAGATCATGAATGACTCATCCGATCCGACATAGTTAATTGTCGACGGTTGCAACGAATCATTTGTTGTGTCGCTGGCAGACTTATCCGCATGTATGGTGGCAACGCCCACAAATTGAGGTGCTCCTAGTCGCCCTACTGTATCGGATTTATCATAATAGGGGACAAAGATTGGTCCGCCGATGTTGTCATAGTTTGTGAAAGGAGGATATTTACCATGCCAGCCGTATACCGCTCGTACGTCGTTGTCTTTGTTCCCCGGAAAAAATGTGGTGGCAGGATTCAGGCCGTCTCCCCGGGAATCCAGCATTGTGTTGATTCCCCATCCCGTTGGATTCCCGCCGATCACATAACGTGTTTCTGCATTTATTCCCCAGCGATAGAGATAATAAAAATACACTCCGTTCAACGGAACAGAATTTGTATTAACAAATGTATATTCCGCGATATTATAGTTGTCATGATATTGCTGGCTGAATTGCCGAATGACGCGTTTCATTGAGATACCGATGGAAGTAACGATTTCATTCTGAATAATTCTGTCTGCCGATTGAGCAGGATTTACTTCGTCAATCTCTACATTCTTGTCGACGGTGGGTTCATCGTTTACCGTAACAACCGGAGGATCAAATTTGCTGCTTAGTAAAAGCGATTGCGGTATGATTTCATTTGTACCATTTGCACGAGGACCGTGGTGTACCACTTTTGCCGGATACACAATTCCATTTGCAGGATCTGCATAATTCGTCGTTCCGATCCAGAATCCTTTCGACACCTGCATATCTTGATAGGGACGCAATGCGGGATATTGCCAGCCGTATTGTTGAGCGGCCACGGCTCCCTCTTCTCTCTCGCTGCCGAATGAAGAAAACCAATTATGCAATGAACCTACCGACAGCCATCGCAGATTGATTGCAGGATTTGCCACAGCGATATCTGTTGAAAGCATTCCCAGTTGGGGAAATCCAAAAAGAGTGTTTCCGTCCGCAACTATATTGTGCAACGGAGTTGCATTGGAACTTTGCCATTGTACTCCGCCGTCTGATGAAGAATATAATCCGTTAGAGGTAGAAGCCAAGAGCAATGAATTCAGGATTGAAGCATACGCAGTGACGCTTCCCTCCAAACCATTCATCTTTACCCATGATGTCCCTCCGTCGGTGGAGCGATAACCTCCGTCGGCAGTGCCGACATACAGGAATCCATTGAGCATCCGGTACAAGACGGTAGTGTTATTGATGGGTTCGATGTTCGTCCAATGCAGTCCTGCATTTGTTGTTTTGTAGAGTCCGTTCATCGTTGCAGCCATCAGCACATCTGCTTGCAGGCTTACTAACGAAGGTACGACGTTCGATCCGATTCCGTTTGTTCGTTGTTCCCAGGTACTGCCGCCGTCAGTTGAGCAATAGATTCCGCTCCCCTCAACAACTGCAAAGAAATTCGTCCCTGATTTCACTATTGCACTTGCACCCTTCCCCGGCACGGGATTCGTACTATTCCAGGTTGTGCCCGAATTGCTTGAGCGATAGAGTGTTGTGCTGTCGCCGATGAAGATATGAGGACGGGAAAGATATATTGCTTTGGGATTGTGAGACTGCGTCAGGAGTGCGTTCCATGTCACTCCTTTGTCCGTCGTCTTAAAAATGCCCCTCTCCTGTATTCCTATATAGGTGATGCCAAACTCAGAATTTGCCGCACTTATTCGGTCATGCCTGAATCCGGTGGGGACTTCTGCAAATTGAGATACGCTCGTATCGTATGTATATAAAGTCCCGACATTGTTGATAATGTGGAGTACCCCGTTTGGCGCAATATCCATATCTACGGCAGAGTTAATGTCCAGATCTTGAAATATCGCCGTATCGGGACCGAGACGGAGCCGATACAGATTATCTGATTCTCCAAAACCATTCAATAGGAACAAACTTGAATCAGCATAGAACATTTTTGTGACTTCTTTATTGTGAACCGGTAATTCTGACCATGAAACCCCATTATTTGTCGAGCGGAAGAGAGATGTATCGACCGCGGCAAATAGCTCCCCACTCGGCGCAACAGCTAATGCATAACAATACCGTCCGCTGAATTGAATAATTTCATTCCATAGCACTGTATTGTTCGTTGTACGAAACAATCCCCTGCTGGTTGCCAAAAGTAATGAGCCGTCATTTAATAGCACGACATCTCTGTTGGAACTTGGTCTAATGATGCCCTCGTACGAATACGCCCAACTATCGCCGTTGTTGACAGAAAGATAAAATGCCGTCGGGGGCATGGCAAATATTGTATCACCTTTAGCTAAAAACTTTTTGATGTAAGAATTCACCACACCGGTATTTGAAAGCTGCCAACTCTTTCCATCATCCAAAGAACGAAAGAGTCCATTCCCAATGGGTATCGCAACAAACCGAGTTGTTGGTGAATAGCCAATTCCGGCTATGCCGTATAGCAAATATGATTGCGATATTCCAGCGGAAGAAACCGTCCACATCCGATTTGAATCCAGTGAATAAATCTGATTTGCTGAGACAACAAATATTTTTGATGTCGGTGTAATATTGATAATTTTGATCTGATCTAAACTATCCCCGTTCGTATCATTCCAGCTGATCGTTTGAGCAGCCATTGAATGAAAAATAAAAATGAGGAGAGGAATATATTTGGCAGGCATAGGAAGGGGTCCTCGAAATAGGAATGCAATATGGGTGCATAAAATATAGGTGTATGTTGAACCGAATGCAAACCATCAGGTCGGTGTTTTTATTGTTTTACCGCAGAGTGCGTTGAGGTCGCAGAGAAATTTGTATCGCCGACCTCCCGGTCGGCGGCTTTTACGACGGATAGCGTTCCGTTCGCTTGGAGCGAACGGAACGCAGCGTAGCGCGAGATTCCATCTCGCGACATACCTGGCACAAATGCCGCGATTTGGAAAATCGCGCTACATTTTAATCTGGTTCCCAACGTCCCGTCCGCCATTCCGCCAAACAGCGCGGCGGACGTTAAAAGCACGTAAGATCGGCGGACTGGTTGGGAACGCATGTCCAGCGAATCTCCGATTCGCAGAAAAATAAACAAGATACCCGGTCCTGGTACCTCCCCCCAATTCTGACTCTTTCCTTGAACTTCCTCCCAATCATCGCTACATTTAAGCGCCATCGGATTTTCCATCATTTGTAAAGGATTACCGTCGTGAAAAGAATCATACTCTTTTTCATCCTGCTGTCACCCTTTGTTGCCGCTCAAACGGGCGATTCACTCTTCCTGCGCATCGTATTGCCGGAACGGGATACGCTCAATTACAGCGCGTCGCGGTACCGGATTGCCGCTTCCACCAATCTGACATCAAAGGCATTTATCAATTATAAGGAAGTGAAAATTTATCCCACCGGTGCGTTTGTGGGATTACATTATTTGACCGCCGATACGACCGTTTTGCATATTGCCGTTTTTAATCCGGCAGGCGACTCGCTCTATAAGGACTTCATCTTCATGAAACCGGTTCCGAAAACGTATCCTTCGGATGAGATCTACATCGAAAGCGTCTCCTCCCCGAGCGAGGATATGTGGCTGATGGCCGGCGACATTCTTGAAGTGCGCATGAAAGGTGCTCCCGGACAGCAGCCGGTCTTCGACATCGACGGAGTGGAATCGGATATTCCGATGACCGAAGTCAACGGAAAAAACGGCACTGCCACCGGATTGTATATCGGACGGTATAAAGTGGAGGAAGAGGACGAATGCAGCAACAGCCCGGTGCTTGTTCATATTAAAAAGAATTTTTTCAGCAGCGAAAAGGCATACTCGCGGGGAACGGTCTCGATCATTACCGACTCGCTGCCGCGCGTGGCAGAACTGACTTCGAAACGCCCCTTCCTTAATGCCGGTCTCGGCAGCGATCGACTCGGCGGAGCCAAGCTGGGATTTCTCGTGGAAGGTGTCCGTCTTGCCGTTACGGGCAAGGTCGGCAGTCAATACCGCGTGAAACTCTCCGACGGCATGGAAGCATGGCTGCCGCAGGAGCAGGCGATACTTCTTCCGCCGGAAACGCCGCTGCCCAAAACGCTCACCGGTTCCATCTCTGTCACCGGCACCGACACGGAAGATATTGTGCGGGTCAGTCTCGGACAACGCCTGCCGTATACCAGCGAGCAATTGCTCGATCCGACGGCGCTCGCTGTAAGCATTTACGGCGCAACCTCAAACACCAACTGGATCACGCATCAACTCTCGTCGCAAGGCATCGAGATGGTGAAATGCACGCAGGTCGGCGCGGACAGATATCTGCTGACGATCCCGTTGAACTACGATCAGCATTGGGGATATGATATCGGCTACGAAGGAAATTCGATGAAGATCAGAATCCGCCGTCCTCCCGTTATCGCCGATTCAACAAAACCACTCTCCTCCATCATAGTAGCGATCGATGCCGGCCATGGTATCGGAAGCGTAGGAGCCAAAGGTTCCACCGGCGTTGTGGAAAAAGACATTACGCTCGCTCTGGCTAAGGAGCTGGAATCACAGTTAAATGCGGCAGGAGTCCAAACCGCAATGACACGCGATACCGATTCCAACGTCTTCATGAACGACCGCCTCGACAAGGTCCTCGATTCGGGAGCACATATCTTTGTCAGTATCCATTGCAATTCCATCGGCGAAAGTTCCGATCCGGAACAGGTGCGCGGCACAAGCACCTATTACCGCTATCCCGGATTTAAATCCCTTGCCGACATCATGTACGGCAAAATGCTGGAACTCGGCCTGGTGCAATGGGGCGTCACCGGTAATTTCAATTTCTCTCTCAGCGGCCCGACGCAATTCCCGAATGTCCTTGTCGAAGTCGCCTTCATGTCCCATCCGGAAGATGAGATGTTCTTGCTCGATCAGGAATTCCGAAAGAAGGTAGCAGGAAAAATCGTGGAAGGACTTGAGGAATTTATAAAAAAATACGGGAAAAGATGATTATAGAAGGATGAATTATGAAGGATGAAGTATGAAGGAAGTGGCATACAGAGTACTCAAAAAAATGACATTCATAATTCATATTTCATCCTTCATCCTTGAAATTTGATTTTTCATAACTCATAATTCATCCTTCATCCTTTTTTAAAACGGCATGCACATGAGTGATGAGAAAGATTTACGGATTCGCTCGAATGCCCTCGCAATACAGGTCATAAAACTATTCCCATCTTTACCCAAATCTCCCGAATCCCAATTGATCGGAAAACAGCTCTTGCGCTCGGGCACGTCAGTTGGGGCAAATTATAGAGAAGCATATCGTGCCCGATCAGACGCCGAATTTGTATCGATTCTCGGCATCTGTTTGAAAGAACTCGAAGAAACAGTATATTGGCTCGAATTACTCGCCGAGTCTGAAATCGTCCATCAATCAAAACTCTCATCATTACTCGACGAATCAGACCAACTCATAGCAATTTTTACATCCATCGTAAAAACAAAGAAACGTAACATTCATAATTCATAATTCATAAATCATATTTCATCCTTCATCCTTAGTCTATGTTTTTCATAATTTATAAATCATCCTTCATCCTTAAACATTATTTTTGATTTTTCATAATTAATACATCATCCTTCATCCTTAATCTATATTTTTCATAATTCATAATTCATCCTTCATCCTTTTATGAACCTCATTCTAACCGGTTCTTCTCTTACAATTGAACAGTTATATTTCGCGTCAACCGATCCAGCCAGCAAAATCGCCATTTCTCCATCAGCAAAAAAGGCAATGCAGCGTTCACGTAGTCTCGTCGAAGAATGGCTGAAGAACGACGAAGTGATCTACGGCGTCACGACCGGATTCGGAGAATTTGCCAACGTCCGCATACCGTTCGACAAGATCGAACAACTGCAGACCAATCTTATTAAGAGCCACGCAGCCGGCGCCGGCGAACCGCTTCCTCCGGAAGTTGTCCGGGCGATGATGATCCTGCGTGTCAACGCGCTGGCAAAAGGATTTTCCGGCATCCGGCCGAGTACGGTCGAATTCATCGTCCGGTTCTTTAATGCCGGACTTATTCCGATTATCCCTTCGCAAGGTTCCGTCGGTTCCAGCGGCGATCTTGTCCAACTTGCCCATATGGTCCTTGCGATGATGGGATACGGAAAAATAATGAATTCCAAATTCCAAATTACGAATTCTAAAACAGCGCTCGCGAAGGCAAAACTGAAACCGCTGCGATTAACCGCCAAAGAAGGACTCGCCCTCATCAACGGCACGCAGATGATGACGGCGTTTGCATCGCTTATCGTGTACGAATCGCAACTGCTGGTGAAACTTGCGGACATCGCATGCGCACTGAGCGTGGAGGCGCTGAAAGGGACCGACACTGCTTTCGATGAGAGGATCCATGCACTCCGTCCGTACAAAGGCCAACTCGCAAGCGCCAAAAACTTACGCAGACTGATGAAAGGGAGCGAAATCAGGGAGTCTCATCGTCATAATGACGACCGTGTGCAGGATGCGTATTCACTCCGCTGCGCACCGCAGGTGCACGGCGCATCGCGCGACGCGCTGGAGTATGTGGAGGACAAAGTCGGTATTGAAATCAACTCCGCCAACGATAATCCGCTGATATTCCCAAACGAGAAACAGCATCTTGAAGGAGGAAATTTTCACGGGCAGCCGATGGCGTTGGCGATGGATTTTGCGGCTATTGCCCTCTCGGAACTGGCGAACATTTCCGAGCGGCGAATCGAGCGTATGGTGAATGGCGCGTTGAGCCGTCTCCCCCGCTTTCTGACGAAAAACGGCGGATTAAATTCCGGTTTGATGATAGCGCAATATACAGCGGCATCGCTTGTCTCCGAAAACAAAGTCCTCGCGCATCCGGCGAGCGTCGATTCGATCCCAACCTCAGCAAATCAGGAAGATCATAATTCCATGGGCTCCATCGCCGCGCAAAAATGTCTCCGCATTTTAATGAACGCTCAAACCGTGAATGCGATCGAATTGATGACCGCCGCACAGGCGATCGATTTCCATAAGCCTCTTCGCTGCGGAAAAGGGACAGACGCCGCGTACCGGACGATCCGCAAGCGCGTGTCGTTCCTGGACAATGACAGGATTATTCATGACGATATCCAGAAGATGCTCTCGCTCGTCGCCGACGGATCCATCTTGACCGCAGTGGAAAAATCTGTGGGAACACTGTCGTAACGACTGTCTAAAGTAATCTCCACGGAGCACACACTCGCCCGCCGCGCTTTTTGGCGGGGAGATCACGGAAAACCATGTATCGCCGACCTGCCTGCCGAAGGCACGGCCTCCCGGTCGGCGGTTTGTTTTTTGTAGCGCCGGTCTCCTGACCGGCGGCTTTGTTTGTTAGCGTTCCGTTCGCTTGGAGCAAACGGAACGCTGCTTGATGAACGGATCGCTTCTTATAGGAACTCTCCCGTAAATTTTTATCTTATCCATAGACTTACATCAGGAATCTATGGATCGATTGTCACCAACGCAGCAAAAATTCCTTTTCGCACTTCTCTATTTTTGCGAAGGGGCGCCGATCGGCTTTATCTGGTGGGCGCTTCCGACACAGCTGCGTTCCGCGGGTGTCCCGATTGAGCAGATCACGCTACTGACCTCTATTCTCGTCTTGCCGTGGGCATTCAAATTCCTCTGGGCTCCTGTTGTGGATTCGTTCCGCAGCGAACGATGGAATCTCCGGTCATGGATTGTCGCTTCACAAACAGTCATGTCCATATCACTGATTCCGCTTCTTTTTTTCGATTTCGCAAATGATTTCCCAATTATTATGGCATCCCTGCTGCTGCATACAGCTGCCGCGGCCACGCAGGATGTGGCGATCGACGCATTATGCATCTCCACAATACCGCCGGAACACCACGGCGTTTTCAATGGTTGGATGCAGGTCGGAATGCTGACCGGCCGCTCACTCTTCGGCGGCGTTGCGCTCATGGTGGCGGCCTCTGTCGGCATGCCGTGGGTGATCGGCGCAATGATCGGATTACTGATTGGTGTCACCGTTCTTATTTCTGTTCTTGATCTCACTTCCGCGCCCGGTTCAAATTCCGTACAGGAGACATTTCGCAGAATCCGATCCGTCTTCCGGCGGCGATCGACATGGTACGGATTGGGATTTGCCGTTATTGGCGGAACCGCTTATGAAGGAGTCGGTTCTGTCGCCGGTCCGTTCTTTGTAGACAGGGGCATTGCGAGTGAATCGATCGGACTCTTTTTCTCTCTTTTCTCGGTCTCCGGAATGATGGCCGGTGCATTGATTGGCGGAACACTCAGCGACCGGATCGGGAAGCATCGTTCGGCGGTACTATCCACTCTTTTTGTTGTTCTTATTGTCGGATTGATTTCGGCAATCGATGCATTTTCGCCGTATCGTTCTCAGGTAGTATTTTTTGCAATTTTTTCTCTTCTCTATTTCGGAATCGGTCTGTTTACTTCTTCTTCCTATGCATTGTTCATGTCGGCCACGGATCCGAATCTAGGAGCGACACAATTCAGCGCCTTTATGGGGGGAACAAATTTATGCGAATCATTCGCCGCATTTTCCGCCGGAATGCTCATTGCGCGGTTTGATTATGCGGAGGCGTTTTCAGTACTTGCTTTCATATCCCTTCTTTCGCTACCTTTAATATCAAGAATTCAATCGCATCACCACTCCGGCGTTGACTATGAACCTAACTAAAGATTTTCTCCGCACCGTCCCCAAAGTCCTTTTGCACGATCATCTTGATGGCGGCGTCCGGCCGCAAACGGTGATCGATCTGGCAAAAGAACAGCATTACGACAAACTGCCGACCAACGATCCCGGTGAATTGGACCAATGGTTCCAGCGCGGCGCACAGCGGGGAAGCCTGCCGCTTTTTCTTGAAGGATTCGATCATACCTGCGGAGTGATGCAGACGGAAGAAGCACTGGAGCGCGTGGCGTATGAAATGATGGAAGACATGAAAAAAGACGGCGTCGTCTATGTGGAGACCCGTTTTGCTCCGGTCTTTCATATCGGCAAAGGCCTTTCGACATCACGGGTGGTCAAATCTGTTCTTAAAGGACTTGAACGCGGCAAAAAAGATTTCGGTGTTTATTACGGCGTCATCATCTGCGCCATGCGACATATGGAACCTGCCGTTTCGCAGGAGATCGCCGAACTGGCTGTGGAATTCAGAAATCAGGGTGTGATCGGATTCGATCTCGCCGGCGAAGAAGGTGGTTATCCTCCCAAAAAGCATGTCGATGCATTTCACTATATTCAGCGGGAAAATTTCAACATTACGATCCATGCCGGCGAAGCATTCGGAAAAGAATCCATCTGGCAGGCAATTCAATGGTGCGGCGCTCACCGCATCGGCCACGGCACAAGGTTAATTGAAGACATGAAAGTGAAAGATGGAGATGTGCTGAGCATGGGAACCCTTGCACAATATGTTCTCGACAAACGTATTCCGATCGAGATCTGCCTGACGAGCAATCTTCATACCGGCGCAGTACGAAACTATGAAGAGCATCCCTTCCCTGTCTATCATAAATATAAATTCCGCCTGACACTCAATACCGACGACCGGTTGATGAGCGGCATAACGTTGACAGACGAATACCACGTTGCTCATAAATATTACGGGCTGACGCTTGGCGACTTAGAGAAACTGACGATCAATGCCATGAAAAGTGCGTTCATTCCCTACAAGGACAGGATCAAGATCATCTACGATATCCTGAAACCGGGATACGCTGCAGCAAAGAATACACTATCATGAAAATCTATTTTTTACGTCACGGCGAAGCCGGCGCAGCCATTTCCGACGTCGACCGTGCGTTGACCGACATCGGTGAACGCGATTCATCCAATATCGCATCGCTGTGCAGGCGCTCTCTTGTGACATTTACGCATGCGGTATGTAGTCCGATACTTCGGGCAAAACAGACCGCCGTACTGGCAATTGCACACCAACCGGCGCTCACAATTGAAGAATCCGATTTCCTGACGCCTAATGCGGATCCAAAAAATATGATCCAATATCTCCGCTCTTTCACGAACGAAAGTCATGTTCTTTGTGTCACGCATGAACCGTTTGCCAGCACTTGTATCTCATCGTTGATCTCCGGTACTGAATCGTCGCAAATCATCATGAAACCGGCAAGCATTGCCTGTGTCGAGACACATGGTGCCCCCGCCAGAGGGAACGGCCGTTTGCTATGGCTCATCAATCCGGATATGGTGAGAAACATCCTGTAAGCATTGTGCTTCCTTATAGAACTCATCCCATTTTTTCTTTTTGGAATTCAAGTCAATTTTCAGTTTCTTACAAGAAGCGATTTCAAATAATAGTTTTTTAAACAAATCTGTCATCCCGAGCGGAGACTCCCGAAAGTCCGAAGGACTCCTTCGGAGGATGCCTTCGGCAGTGGGGTGACATTGATGTAATGTTTTTGAAATGGTCTCTATATATTTTGAAACCGTTTCATCCATACATTCGGTACAGTAAGGTAATATTCTATGACACAGCAAAAATCATTAACGACGCGTCAACTCGTGGAAGGGCTTCACTCCCTCTCGAAAAATTTATGGTGGACTTGGCACCCCGAAGCCCAGTACATCTTCCGTGAACTCTCTCCCCGCCTGTGGGAAAAAGCAAACCATTCCGCCCCCTGGGTGATGACTGATATCTCCGAACAGGAATTACACGCACGGCTGGGTGATAAGGATTTTGCCCGCAGAGTGTCTGTCGTGCTGAAGGATTTTTCCGATTATATGAATCGTAAAGATACATGGGGATCCGTAAAGGCAAAAATGAAGGGTCCTGTCGCCTATTTCAGCGCGGAATTCGGTCTGCACGAAAGCGTGAAAATCTATTCCGGCGGCCTGGGAATTCTCGCCGGCGATCATACCAAATCCGCCAGCGATCTCGGCGTGCCGTTTGTCGGTATCTCTCTCTTTTACCGCGAAGGGTATTTTGAGCAGCGCATCAGCGCCGACGGATGGCAGCAGGAACAATATCTGCCGGTCGATCTGCGGAGGCAGGCATCGTCGATTGTTATGGATAAAAACGGCAATCCGATTAAATGCGAAGTGCAGATCGGATTCAGCAAAGTGGCCTTCATTGCCCGCTCACTGGCGGTCGGACGGAGTACAATACTCCTGCTCGATACCAATCTCCCTGAAAACGAAGAACGGTACCGTGATATTACCGCCCACGTGTACGGCGGCGACGCCACCACACGGATCTCGCAGGAAATCCTCCTCGGCATCGGCGGCGTCCGTATGCTTCGCGCTATGGGAATTAAGCCCTCTGTCTATCATATGAACGAAGGCCATTCGGCATTTTTAACGCTCGAATTACTCCGGGAAGAGATCTCCAAGGGAACATCGAAGGAAAAAGCGATTCAGAACGTAAAAAAGGAATGTATCTTCACCACACATACGCCTGTGCCGGCCGGACACGATCGGTTCAACGCGGATCTGATGAAGTTTATTTTTGACCACAAAGTCGCCGCCTACGGCATGTCGATAGATGAATTAATGACGTTCGGCAGCGAACATCCGGAAAAACACGGCGAACCGCTTTGCATGACGGTACTGGCGCTCAAGATGTCCCGTTCGGCAAACGGAGTCAGCCAATTGCACGGTGCAGTCAGCCGTGATATGTGGAAATCGATGTTTCCTGTTAAAAAAGCGGAAGAAGTACCGATCGGTTATGTGACCAATGGTATTCACGTCAGCAGCTGGATGCACGAAAAAACAAACGGTTTTTGGACGGAAAAACTCGGTCATGAATGGCGGGAGCACTTTCTTGAGCCGAAATTCTGGGAACACGCTGTCGATCCGAAAAAGATCACCGATGAAGAACTCTGGGCGTTGCGTTATACGCTCCGCCGTAAATTGATCGAGTTCGCACGGTTTCGACTGCATGAGCAGCATTCCCGATACGGCAACGGCGCCGCCATTTACGACACCGTTCTTAATCCTGACGCATTGACCATCTGTTTTGCACGCCGGTTTGCCACCTATAAACGGGCGCCGTTAATCTTTACGCATTTCGAGAGAATCCTTTCCCTGTTCAACGATTCCAGACGACCGGTGCAGATCGTTTTTGCCGGAAAGGCGCACCCTCGGGATGATGAAGGAAAGAAATTTATACAGAAAATCATTGAGTTCTCGAAACATCCCAATTTGTTTGGAAAGGTTATCTTTCTCGAAAATTATGACATGAATGTCGCCCGCTATCTCACCTCGGGTGCGGATGTCTGGCTGAACAATCCCCGCAGACCTCTGGAAGCAAGCGGAACGAGCGGCCAAAAAATCGCCATAAACGGCGGTATGAACTGTTCGATCATGGATGGCTGGTGGCGCGAAGCGTACGACGGACATAATGGCTGGTCCATCGGCGGGGATGAACAACCGGCCGATCCTCATGTTCAGGATGTTCAGGACTCCGAAAATCTCTTCCATCTCCTCAGCGACCGGATAATACCCGAATTTTATGACCGGGATGCACAGGGAATACCGAAAAAATGGATCAAACGGATGCGGCACGCGATCGCAACCCTCGTTCCGCAGTACAATACCCACCGGATGGTCGCGGAATATGTTCAGAAATACTATGTGAAATGATACTGTTGTAGTGAGATCGCTACTGACGCCCGGAGTGAAACCCGGGCGTTTTTTTTGCGTCCGGGTGATTGGCGGACAGCCTCCCCCCAACGCCCGCGGACGATCACATACCGCATCCGGGAAAAAGATCAAAAATATTCGCTTCGCCGTATGATTTGGAACACAACTTTGATGGATTTTTGTTATTTTATTCTTAATAATATTTCAATTCACTCACGTTAAATCTTTCCGGTGTAGTTATGAAACAGCTGCTGAATATCGTAAAATGGACCGCGATCGTTGCCGGTGTTATTGCCATTCCCATTTTACTCAAGAAAAAAATGGATGAAGCGGAAGCGGATCAGGAAAATATCCGTTACGATATTAACGATTATATTTCCGAGTCTGGCCTGTAAAATAAAAAAGGCCGGCATGTGCCGGCCTCTCTTCCTGTTGAACATTCAATGGTGCTACGCTATTCTTTCAACTTTAATCATGTTTGTTGAATTGCGCGCCATCAACGGTATACCGGCGGTAATCACCACCCAATCTCCCGATTTCAGATATCCCTGATCGACCAGCATTCTGTTGACCCGTGCTATCGTCACGTCTGTTTCACCTACTTCAAAACTTTTTATCAGCACCGAACTGACACCCCAGATCAAATTCAATCGCCGTTGAATCCGCTCTCTGTTTGTAATACCGATAACTTGAATCGACGGACGGTACCGTGCAATCGTTTTCAGTGTATCGCCCGAATTCGAAAAGGAAATGATCGCCGCAGCATTGATCTGCTTTGCAAGAATGCAGGCGGATCGGCCGAGCGCTTTAAACACCGCATCCTGCTGGTTGCTGATCTCGTCTTCGATATCGAGACGGTCTCCCTGTACCGTCTCCGTCCGGCGTACGATCAAATCCATCGTCTTCACCACTTGTATAGGATATCGGCCGACGGAGGTCTCTCCGCTCAGCATGACCGCATCGGCTCCGTCTAAGACTGCGTTGGCAACGTCGTTCGCTTCCGCCCGCGTAGGGCGCGGATTCTCGATCATCGACTCGAGCATCTGCGTGGCAATAATCACCGGTTTCCCCGCAATGTTCGCTTTTCGCACGATCATCTTTTGCGCAATCGGCACTTCTTCCGTCTGACATTCCACTCCCAGATCTCCCCGTGCCACCATAATACCGTCCGCTTCACGAATGATCTCGTCGATGTTCTTCAGCGCTTCGTCCTTCTCAATCTTTGCGATTATCGGCAGCTTTTTTCTCTTGTCGATGTGTGCGATAACAAAATTCCGCAAATGCACCACATCGGCGGCGGTCCGGACGAACGACAACGCCACGTAGTCGATGTCGTTGGCGATTCCGAACAACAAATCTTCTTTATCCTTCTCCGTCAGGGACGGCGCGCTGACCGATACGCCCGGTAGATTGATCCCCTTGTTGCTTTTTAATACGCCTCCGTGCACCACCTCCGTCACGACCTCGCGTTCGGAAGTGCTCAACACTTTAAATTGCAGCAATCCGTCGTCCATTAAAATCGTATCGCCCGGCTTCACGTCCTTCGGCAGATGCTGATACGTCGTCGACACTTTATGGTTCTCTCCGAGCATTTCGTCGATGGTGATGGTCAGATGATCGCCGTCGTTCAATTCTATCGGTTCTTTCATCTTGCCGGTCCTGATTTTCGGACCCTGCAGATCCAGCAGTATTGCCACCGGCTCGCCGGACTTCGCTGACGCCTGCCGCACACGGTTCATCATTTCGAGGTGGTCGTTATGCGAGCCGTGAGAAAAATTCAACCGTGCGACATCCATTCCCGCTTCTATCATTTTTACCAACGTGTCGACGGATGCCGACGCCGGCCCGAGTGTGCAGACAATCTTTGTCCTTCCATATTTACCGATAGTTCTTTGCATAACAGTGAGGTTCGTTTTTATTTCAGTCGTGAATTACATTACCGTGACGGCGTAAGATACAAAATATTTTTTGACTTTGTCGCGATCTCGTCGACATCAAGCGACATGATGTGATATTCTCCGTTCTTCCAGAGAGGAAATTGATCGGAATAATGAGGGTGAAGGGGTTGCCCGGATTGCCCCGACGGAATGACCGATAAGGACCCGTTGACATTCGAAAAATCGACGATATGCCGCATGGAAGGGCCCAGCCACATCGAGTACGGTTTACCCATCCGATACTCGCCGTTATTCACCGACGTACCGGAACCGCCCACGGGCGTTGGTCCGATATTGAAGATCGACTTCAGGATCTCCATTTCTCCGAACGGATGCTGCAGTGTCAATGTATGCAGTCGTCCCCAACGCCATTCCTTCATCTCGCCGCCGAGAAGAACCGACAGTTCATCCAGTGCGTCATTCACGCTTTTGACGATAATGTCATCCCGTGTTTCAATCGCCGGAGTGGCCGTATTGTCGAACCAGGTTGTCGATGTATCAGCCAACAGCGACATCGTCACGCGATACGGCATATTTGCCAGAAAGATATAGCGATTGTATAATTCATCACCCATCTCGTCCCGGTACGTGTTATTGATTAAATGCTGGAAGAAGACTTCAAAGATTGTCGTCGGAACGTCGTCCTTGTCGAGAATATAATTCCAATTGCGGAAATAGTTCAACGCCGTCTCAATCCGTTCGCTCCGTCCGGTGGTGCGGAATGCCGAAAGAATGTACGGCGTTAACTCCCGCGCAAAATGGGAGTAATTATCGTTCTGCAGTTTTTTGAAGTCGTGCACATCGAACTTTTCTTTGGACCGGAGCACTTCCCTAATGCGTTGAATGCGTGATGGAGGTTCCCAGAGATTGCTGATATGGTATGGCACCCGATCGGTCGTTTTATTGTTTGCCGTGGCGATAAATCCTTCTGCCGGATTATAGATCGACGGCAATTCTTCGAACGGAATAAAACCGGTCCATTCATTCTCACCCGTCCAGCCGGGAAACGGCAGTGTCGGATCGTTCGTTGGCCGTTTCGGCAGCCGTACGCCAGCCTGATAACCGATGTTTCCCTGCATATCCGCATACACAAAATTCTGTCCCGGAACGGTGAATTCTTTCACTCCCGCCAGGAATCCGTCCCAGTCCTTCGACACATTGACATGATAGATGGCATAGAGCTCATCGCTCATTTCATATCCGGTCCATTTCATGGTGATGATATCCGATGAGTTGAAATGGGTAATCGGATAACAGTCGTTGATCACCGGGCCATGATGTGTCCGGCGAATCGTTATCGGTACCTCAAGGGAATCTTTCACCCAAATGGTATCATAGGTTACGTCGAAGTTTTTCCACTCACCCTTAAACAAATATGTTCCGGCATTGAGTGAATCCGTTTTCTCGAGATAAAAATCGGCGTCGTCTGCCATAACATTGGTAAATCCCCACGCGATGGCCGGCGTATGTCCGAGAATGACCAACGGCGCGCCGGGCAACGAATAACCGGCAACATCAAACTCTCCTCCTTTCAAATGGATCTCGTACCACTTCGCGGGGAGACCGAGTCCCAGATGCGGATCGTTCGCCAGCATCGCTTTCCCGCTTGCCGACCGCGACGGCGACACCGCCCACGCATTGCTGCCGATGTGAGTCCCTCCCGTTCCAAAGAACTGTTTGAATGCCGTCTGGGCATCGGTAAATGAACGCAATGCCGTGAGTCTCTCTTTCGAAAAAACATTCGCCGCAATGACGGGACCATTCTCCGGATATGTCGGAAATACCTGGCGCGCCTTCTCCACTCCCAAAGTTGCAACAAGTTCTCCCAATACCACATCCACATGCCAGGAGATATTCAACTCCCATGCCATCAGTCGCGCAATCATCAGGCTGTGCGCCGGAGTCCATTCCTCCGGTTCATAATTCAGCATATCGAACTCGATCGGATATTTCCCTTTATGGCTTCTGATAAATTCGTTTACACCGTCGCTGTACGCCCGTAATATTTCCATTGATTGCGGATGGAGTTGTGTCTCGAGTTGCTCCGCAATCTTTTTAAAGCCGATAGTCTTTAGCATCCGGTCGAATGGTATCGTCGCAGTACCGAGAACCTCTGAAAGCCTCCCTTCTCCGGCCCGCCGGGCGATATCCATCTGCCATAATCGGTCCTGGGCATGAACATATCCCTGTGCGAAGAAGAGGTCATGGGTATTGTTCGCAATGATATGGGGAATGCCAAACTCCGTCCGGTAGATTGTCACCTCGTCATGAAGACCCGCAGCGGTGAGTGTTCCGTCGTATTCGGGAAATGATTTTGTCAACAGATAGCGGAAGGAAAAGAACAGCACAACAGCAATGGCACACAGCGATACGAATACGCCGATGACAATCTTCGTTTTATTCACGGCATACTCTCCGGTATCGCGGGAAGTCCCCAGGCGGTCCGAAGCCGGAGATATTCCGGATGGGGTAATTGGACAATAACCGTCTGCTTCTCCGGATCGAGCCAACGGAGAAGTTCAATCATCGTCGTTTCGTCCATTGACGTGCATCCGGTAGTGGGCACATTCACAATGTGAAGAAAAATGCAACTGCCGCTGCCGGATTCATTTAATGCATTATGATTGATAACGAGTACGTATTTATAATCCGGCCGGACCTTCGCCATGTGCTCGGAACTTTTCCACTGTTTGTTCGCACTATCTTCTTCCACTATGGTATTATAGAAGGAAGATTTGGCATCATCGATGCATCGCGTTCGGTCGGATATTTGTTGATATGGATACCGGACACCTTTCGGCGGTGTCGGATCGAGTCCATAGAGTGTACCGATAGAAAAAATCCCCGCCGGAGATCGTTTGTCGCCCTCTTTCTTTTTGTCGAAATTGAACTCCTCCGGATGCAGTCCTGTGCCCCATGCCATTCCCTCGGAACCGTAATGCACTCCCGCTGAAAAAATCGCTTTTCCCCATCCCGTGCTGGTTTTTTCAAAGAGATATAGAGTCCCTTCGTTGCTCTTCCAATCCTTTGAGACAGATAGTATGATTTTTTCGGCCTGAATGACTTGTGTCTTCGAAACAAGGGGAAAAAGGAAAAGTGAGATAAGAAGGAGAATGGAGTTTTTCATGATATTCAGATTTTTTTTCTGACAACTTTTTCGTAAATTCATTGCGTCTTCGGAACGTAGCGCAGCCCGGCTAGCGCACTACCTTGGGGTGGTAGGGGTCGCGGGTTCGAATCCCGCCGTTCCGACATGGAATAAAAAAAGTCTCTGTTTCTGCAGAGACTTTTTTTTATGCACCTCACATTGTTCAATCAATCTTTACAAGAAGATCTTCCAGAACTGTTTTTATCTCCCGCAAATCTTCCTTCAGTTTTTGGTCTGTAATTTTTACAACGGGGGTTTGCAACACCGGCTTCGTGCTTTCGCTTGTCGGCTCGCCGAACGGCAGAACTGTCTGTTCACCGGATTCGTCCACTACAAATGTGTGCAATACCTGTTTCGCCCCTTCGATCGTGTACCGTTCTTCCCGCAAAAGTTTCTTGATGTGAAGGATTAATTTAATGTCCTTATTGGTATAGACCCTGTTGCCCGCCCGGTTTTTTTGCGGCTTTAATTGCTCGAATTCGGACTCCCAATAGCGCAGGACGTATTGTTCCAGATCGGTGATCTTGGCTACCTCACTGATCGAATAATACAACTTTTTGATCCCTATGGACTTCATGAAAACCTCTTAAATATTGTAACAATGTTAAAAAAAAAGGAGCCCAATCGCAACAAAAAAACTGTTGTGTTTAGAAAATAAAGCGTTATATTTGTAGTGCCTTCACCTAAAAAATTCAAACTCTGAATGATTGACGTGTTTCTAACCTCCCCCATCGGTTTGACGTTAAGGATTTCTGTTTCTTCACCAATTCACATTTTATCATCAACTTAGGAGTACTGTATGAAAAAAAACCTACTCATCGTATGTCTTGCAATTTTGGTTGCAAGCACATCGTTGTTTGCACAGGACGAGGGTATCGAATCGACATTAAAGAAAATGGCCGGCGATGCCGCGAAAGGATATGTGCAGCCGATAGTGACCGGATTCGGTGCAAACCTTAACGGCGGTTGGTTCCATAAAGCTCCCAAATCCAAGATCTTCGGCATCGACCTCGAAGTCGGGCTGGTGGCAATGGGTACGTTCACCACCGATGAAAACAAGACATTCGAAGCCAATGGCGCATTCAAATTCAGCGGCGGTCCTGTCAATACAGGAACCAAAAGTCAAGCCGAAAATATTGCCAGCGGTATAAGTAATTGGTCTTTATTACCGGCTGCACAACAACAAGCTATCGTCGACAAGATCTCGTCGACCGAATTCACGGTTAGTATAAAAGGCCCCACGATCGTTGGTACAAAGCAAGATACGATGAAAATCACATTCCCGGGTCAAACAATAACCGCAAACAGCATCAATCATACCGTCCCGACACAGGTAATCACGCTGGACGGCGTCACGGGCGTAATGGATGGCGCAGCGATGATTCCGCTGGCTGCCCCGCAGTTCAGCATCGGCACCGTATTCGGCACGCAGGCAACATTCCGCTATTTGCCCGAAGTTGAGATCGATAAAGAGATCGGAAAATTCAAATATTTCGGTTTCGGCATTCAGCACAATCCCGGCATCTGGTTCCCGAATCCGTTGCCGATCGATCTCGCCGCAAGTTTCTTTACTCAAAACCTGAAAGTGGGAACGGTATTTGAAACAAAGGCGACGGCATTCGGCATTAACGCAAGCAAGCAATTCGGCTTTGCGTTCCTGAACGTGACGCCGTACGCTGGATTCATGTTCGAATCCTCCACCATGACGATCAATTACGCCTATTCGACAATCGGACCCGGCAATACGACGATCACCGATAATATCAGTTTTGAACTTGAGGGCGAAAATACAACTCGTCTCACAGTCGGATTGAGCATCCGCCTGCTGGTTCTAAACATCAATGCCGATTATAATTTTGGCAAGAATAACTCGGCAACCGCAGGATTGTTCTTCGCATTCTAATCGATTCATGTTCCATTCTGAGCCATCCCGACAGTACTGTCGGGATGGCTTTTTTGTTTTAAAGACTGTTTAGTATATTATCAACGTTCTGTCTACCTCCATCAGACATATTGCTCTCATCGGCCTGTTTCTGCCTGTCATATTCTCCGGATGCGGAGGCGGATCCGATATGTCCCCTGCCGAAAAGGCGGAAGAACGGGCACAGCGGTCGGCGGTATACCGCACCGACGGACAATTTGCGGAAGCGGAACGGTCTCTCGCCGAAGCAATCGAAATATATTCGGCGATCGATGCCGAACAGTCTCTCATCCATGCCTATTCGTCACTCTGCGACATTCAAACTCAGTCCGGCAAGTTCTCGTCTGCGCTCCATAGTCTTACCACGCTCCGCGACCTTTACCGCCGCCGCGGCGACAAAGCCGGTGAGATCCGGTCGATGGTAGAAATCGGCAGAGTGCACCTGTTATTGGGAAATATCGATGACGCAATTGTGCATCTGAAAGAAGCGAATTTAAATAGCGATTTGTATGAGGTGAATGATCAGAACGCACTGTCGCAGTTGTATTTGGGCATGTCGTATGCGTCATCACTTCAGCCCCGGATTGCCGCACCATATTTTTCTCAGGCATCGGCCCTGTTTCTCGTTCACAACGATCTGCCGCACACGTTGAAAGCCATCACCGGCGCCATACATTCACTTTTACAGATCGGCGAGGAAGCGGAGGCCTACCGGTATCTGACTCAATACGAAAACATCGTTCTCACCGGCGCTTCGGCAGTCAATTCATCAGAGGCATATGCACAATGCGGATTTGCGTTCCTGAAAAACGAACGGTGGGAAACTGCCAAAGCGTGCTTCGACAAGGCCGCTGCCAGTCCCTTCCCCTCGTCCGCCGACGGCATGGCAAGAATTGCACCGTACCTTGGCATCGGCGAGATCCTGTTTCAAAATTTCGCTTTCGTCGAAGCGCAGCAAAATTTCATCAAAGCGTATTCCATCGCAAAAAATCATTCACATATTGCCGCACAGGCGTATCTGATGGTGAGAATCGCCGATTGCGAGGTGAAAAAATCGATCTTCGGACTTACGCAGGAACGGTCGATTCGTTCGATGCAATTCTACGAACATGCACAGAGTTTGTTCGCGCGGGCTGGTATTCCGCTCGGCGAGGCTATTGTTCTGCAAAGAATCGGTACGGTAAAAGAAGCCGCTGGGGATCACAACAGTGCTATTGTCTATTACAAGCGGGCGTTTGAAAAATTCGTCGATGTTTCCGGAACCGCAAATTCTGCCCCCAACGAGGTCGATCCTGCCGCGTTGATACCGTGGAATCGTTCTGAGACCGATGCCTATCACTCGCATGCCGAGCGATTGATCGCATTGCTGATTAAAGAACGAAAATATTCCGATGCACTCTCGACGATAGAACGGTGCCGTGCATACAGGATACGAGACGACATGGCCGCTCAGCACCTGAAGTTTCGTGAACCGCTGAAGGACTCGTTGTATTCGGCTTGGGCAAACGCATTCTCGGTACAACGGACTCTCTCCTCAGAACTTGCACGTTTCACGAAAGCTCATGATCACGAGTATTATTTGCGATTGCAAAGAAATGTTGCGGATGAACAGCGAGCAGGATCGGAATCACTGCGAAAAATTATTGAACGGTATCCGGAATTCGGCATTCTTTCGGCGGGGACGCTTTCTTCGGCGCGTGTCCCCATTTCGACCACGGTGCTTCGGTATTTTATCACGGGAGATGCATGCTGGGTTTTTGTCGTGCGCGAAGGGAAAGAGATTACCGCACTCAAGGTCTCTTCCTATGGTTCGATTCTTACTGACAAGATGAACCGATATATGGACGGTATTGCAATGGGTAATACACCATCCGGTGTTTTCCCCGTGCTGTCGGAAGAGTTATATACTGTACTCATCCAACCGGTAGAACAATTCGGCAGTCAACGTTTTGTAATTATCCCGCCGGACGGTTTTGAAAAATTTCCGTTCCATGCGTTGAGCAAAAACGGCAAACCCCTTATGGAGATGATCGAAGTCTCCTACCTTCCGTCGATGTATTTCATGAAACAATCCGTCTCCATGCCGAATATCGTCACCAACATCGCGGCATTCGGTTTCTCTTCGGATACCCGATGGGGCCTGGAATTCGAACTGCGGGATATTCGGAGTTTCTTCCGGAATGTTTCATTATACCTGAATCAATCGGCGACATTGGAACAACTGGAGGACATCTCCGGCGAAGTGCTGCACCTCTCGACCCGTTTCGGTTCGACGATCGGCAATGAACAAACATTTGTTCTGTCCGACGGTACCGCATCACTGATGGGCATAACGGTGCCGGTATCACAGTTCACCGCTGTGCATCCATTTCCTATCGTGGTATTGAACGACATCACTCCGCGCGGTAATTCCATTACCGGGCTGCATTCCCTGCTCTGGCTGCTCAACGGCTCGGCCGCGGTCATCACCAACGAATTCCCTTTGACGCCGAAGGGATCGAGAATTTTCGTGGAAAACTTTTATGCGGGGTATTCCGCAACGTTGAATCCGTTCCATGCATACAGAAAAGCGATGGTGGAATTGAATACACAGGCCAATGGTACCGGACACTCCCTTTCGAGTTCGTATTTCTATTACGGATTGTAGGAGACCGCCCGGCGACGTCAGAGATGATTGATGATGATGGGAATCAGGAACCATGCCCAGCACAGTGCGCCGAACACGAAGCCACCGATGGCGGCAATACCCCAGAATACCATCCGCAGTTCATGTTCAACCTTGTGGGAATTTTTGTAGGCAAAGAATGCCGCACCAGATCCGAATGCGACGGAGAGAATTGAGAGAATGATAAAAACGGTGAATACGATGTTGTCAGGCATGTCGGTGCTCCGGCGGTCGCTTGGCCGGCCGCCGAAGCCGGAATAAATGATGGGTTATTTGGATCGCTTTACCTTAACGCTTCCCAATCCCGATTCAATGAAAATATTCATTCTCCCCTCTGCAGAATCGTAGTTATCCGATTCGTAGGTCCCTTTTCTCTTCCGGATAAATTCATCGTCGATCGAAAAATTGGAGAGCCAGCTGTCTTCGTAACGCACTTTTACACCGATTCGTTTCGGGACGACGACGGTGACGGCGCCTAATCCGACATTGATGGTGACATCGACCGTGCGGTTCAGTTCGCCGCCGAAATCCAGATGATAGGATCCGACACCGCTTTCAAACGACAGTCGTTTAAAATTGGCGTTGTTGAGATTTTCCGCAGTGAATTTGCTGACGCCGGTTTCGATACGTAAGTCGTCGATCTCCCCTTTGTTCTTGGAGTCGAACGCCAGTGTCGATTTGCTGGCACCGGTTTCGATGGTAAGATCGGTGAGATGCAAACCCGAAAGGTCAAAATTACTTTTTCCCGCACCTAACTCCGCTTCGAGGGCGATGGGAACGGCATCGGTGAGCGTGACGTACCATTCATCTGTTCTAAAATTAAAATCGTTCACATGTACGCTGACTTCTCCTGATTCGGATCTGGAATACGTCGAATTTTCAGGATGCATTTCTATGTCGAGATCTCCCGCGGAATTACGGACGGAATAGTTGAGATCAAGTTCAGGAACCTGGTCGTTGCTTTTCTTCTTGTAGAAGACTTTCACAATATGATCGGCATCCCCTTTGGAGACATTGACCGAACCGAATGAGGAGGTGATTCTGACTGACAACTCCTTTTCGTTCGTTCGTTTGACTTCCCGGAGGATGGTTTGTGCCGTTGCTGAGGATACGGCGAGGAGTGCTATAACAGCACTTGTGATGATTGTAAATTTTTTCATAAAAACGCCTTTTTTTGGACGGGGCTTACCGTCTATTTACGATAATCATCACACAGAGTTTCGGTCAATAATTGTGTATTTTTTTCTTCAGCCGTTTGTATAATATCTCCCGAGCCCGAAAAATATGAGCTTTTACCGTACCCAACGGCAGCCGAAGTTCATCGGCAATCTCCTGATAATCCTTATCCTCCGTATGCCGCATCAGAATAACGGTCCGGTATTTTTCCGGTAGTGCATTGACCGCTTCTTCGAGAATCTTCGTCCTCTGACGGGCAATCAATGTCTTGTCCGGCTCATACGTCGAATCGGGGATTTCAAAAGAAAATTCGCCGTCTTTTGATTCCAATGGCTTATCAATGGAAAAAGTGGCAAGTTTTCGTTTTCTGATATAATCGATGCAATTGTTGGTTGCAATTTTGTACAACCATGTCGAGAATGCAAATTCTTCATTAAAATGCTGTAGGGAATTGAATGCTTTGATGAACGCCTCCTGCGTCAGATCCTCCACTTCATCCTTGTCATGCACCATACGGTACAACAGGTTATACACCTGATCATGATATTTTTTCATCAAACCGCGGTAGGAATTCTGATCTCCCTTCAACGCCGCTTTAATCAACCGGGAGTCTTCCCTGCGGGAGGCGAGTTTTCGTTGGGCGAGAACTTCCTCTCTGGTCAGTGCGGGGGGCGGTACTGTCGATGATGAGGAAGTCTTCTTTTGTTGTGGCATTCTGTCAAAATTGTTAAAATTAATCTTGAATGAAATTACTTAAAAATGAATGGAGTTGCAAGACAACAGAGTGCAGAATTCGGCATCTGCTTATCGCCTCCTAGAAACAACGGTTGAGATTCGAGACAAATCTTACTATACTGGGATTGTTTTTCACACCGTTTCCCTTACACTTTGAACCGGAATTATTATGTCAGTGACTATTATTGTCGGCGCCCAATGGGGCGACGAAGGCAAAGGCAAGATCGTCGATATGCTCAGCGAAAATATCGATATTGTTGCGCGATATCAAGGCGGAGCGAATGCGGGACATACCGTCTGTATCGGCGATAAAAATTATGTGCTTCATTTGATCCCCTCCGGAATATTCCATAAAAAAGTACAATGCGTTATCGGCAACGGAGTAGTGATCGATCCGGTTGCGTTGATGGACGAGATAAAAATGATCACCTCGTTCGGCATCAAGATTGAAGGCAGACTGTTCATCAGTCATAATGCACATGTGATTATGCCGTATCATAAATTACTGGATTCGATACGGGAAGAAGGCGCACAAAAAATTGGCACGACCGGGCGCGGTATCGGTCCGGCGTATATCGACAAATACATGCGAACGGGAATCCGTGTGGTCGATTTGCTCGACCGCAAAACACTGCGGGAAAAACTTACCCGTAATATCGAAGAGAAGAACCAGATTTTGAGCAAGGTGTACGGAAAAACAGAGATGGATGTCGACAAGATTGTTGCAGAATATCAACAGTTCGACACCATGATCGATCCGTATATCACCGATACGACATCCTTATTGAATACTGCACTGCGCAAAAAGAAACGCATACTTGCCGAAGGTGCACAGGGAGCGCTGCTGGATGTCGATCATGGCACCTACCCGTACGTAACGTCTTCCAATCCAACAAGCGGCGGTGCGTGCACAGGACTGGGCATACCGCCGACATCCGTCAAGCGCATTATCGGCATAGCCAAAGCATATTCGACCCGCGTGGGGAACGGCCCGTTCCCGACAGAACTTATCGATTCGACAGGTGAACAACTCCGGAAAATTGGCCATGAATTTGGCGCCACCACCGGACGGCCGCGCCGGTGCGGCTGGCTGGATATGGTCAGTTTGAAATATTCATTGATGGTCAACGGCATCAACGAGATTGCGCTGACAAAACTTGACGTGCTGGATGAATTCGACGAAATCAAGATCTGTGTCGGATACACGATCAACGGAAAAACGGTCACTTCTTTCCCGACTGATGTGCCGAAACTCGAGTCTGCCGTACCGGTGTACAAAACATTCAAGGGATGGAGCGAAAAAATCTCCGATATAAAAAAATGGAAGCAACTGCCGAAGAGATGTATTTCGTACGTCGAATCTATCGAACGGCTTGCCGGTGTGCCCGTTTCTATCGTCTCCGTCGGAGCACGCCGGGATCAGACAATCCTCCGGTGACCGGAATCGGCCGCCGATACTGTACTGCAATGGGACATCGTCACCGCCTATGAAACTGAATACACGCAGTCCGAAATCGGGAAAGATCAAGATCGCCCTGTTCGTTGCGGCTGTGTGCATCGTCATACCGATCCTTCTGTACACGCATAATCTTGTCAATCAATTGCAGCAACGTCAGCGCGAGACGGCGGCATTGTACGCCCGTTCCCTGGAATATATCGCAAATAGCCCCACCTATGGTACCGACTATACGTTTATCTTCGATGAGATTATCGGCTCGATCGACTTCCCCGTGGTGCTCACCAACGGGAATGATACCGAAATCATAACGACGAAAAATATTGACATCGACTCAACACTCACGACATCGCAGCAGCATGAGTATGTCTTCTCCCTCATTCGGTCGATGGATAAAGAAAACAAGCCGATTCGCGTCTCCTTCCAGGATTCCATTGTTCTGAATTATGTGCATTACGGCGAATCACCGCTGATCGTACGACTGCGGTGGCTTCCGTTTATCGAGATCGTCATTGCAGGATTGTTTATGCTGGTCGGCTATATCGGATTCAGTTATATCAAACGGAACGAACAGAGCAATATCTGGATCGGCATGGCACGCGAAACCGCCCATCAGCTCGGTACGCCTTTGACGAGCATGATGGGATGGATTGAACTCCTCAAACATCAGGCAGCCGGACATCCCACAATCCTGGATACGGTATCGGAGTTCGAACACGATGCACGCCGTCTCACGAAAGTGGCGGGACGATTCTCAAAGATCGGTTCAAAACCCGATCTGAAAGAAGAGGATTTAAACGAGTTGTTGCGCCGTGTGATCCAATACTTCGAAAAACGAATCCCCCAGATGGACAAAAAAGTGGATATCGTGGTGCATGCGGAAGAAAACCTGACCGTGTCAATCAATGCCGAATTGTTCGAATGGGTGATCGAAAATCTGATCAAAAATGCGTTGGATGCAATGGAGGACGGGAAGGGAACAATCACGTTTTTTGTTCGGAAAGATATGCATACTACGATCATCGATGTGCAGGATACGGGAAAAGGAATCGATCCCTCTTATCATCGCGATATTTTCCGCCCGGGATTCACGACCAAAAAACGAGGATGGGGTTTAGGACTGTCGCTCTCACAACGGATCATCGAGATTTACCACAAGGGAAAACTCACCGTGCTCAAGAGCGCTGTCGGCGAAGGTACGACATTCCGGATACTCCTCAAACGGTGACGTACAGTGCGAAGGCATCCGGCGGCTACGTCCGTGCTTTAAAGACATTCCAACCGATCAACGATCCCAATACCGAAAACAACGTGTTCGGAATAATATAAAAAAAGATCGCCAGCATCGATCCAGCTATTGTCGGGTCCTCATTCCGCGCTTGTTCAATCAGTTCGTAATATTCCGGTGGCATTTCTACATTCATGTTTTCGACGATCCGCAGCATCATCTCCACCGCCACATCACCGAAGATCGACGTCACCGCGACCTGAATGATCACCGCCGCTACGGAGGCGATGATGCCGGTATAGAGTCCGAGATGTATACAGTCGTTCATTGTCATCGGCGGCATCTCCGGACCGATATTTTTTTGATAGAGAAGGACGGAGAGAAATCCGCCTATCAATACGCCGGCACAACAGAGGCAGTTAATAAAATTCAATCCGGGGATCGCCCATAAAGTGGCGATCAACAATCCGCCGTACAAAGACGGCATCAATTTGTCAGGCTGTAAGTTCATAGCGTTTTTTGATGTTTGAAAACAATGAGTCCAATGCGGCCGACAGCGACCGATGCAGTAAAAGAGAGATACCCGCACCGAACCAGACCCCGGTAGCGGCACGTACTGTCAGTGATGGTTCAATGATTCGTGTCATTTCACCCGCAACATGAATCACCATCGGAACGACCGATACTGCCAACAGCATGACCGGCCGCCAGTGTATGTTCCGCAGTCCCGGAGAGAGGCGAACGGCAATCACACCGGCCAGAAATCCAATGTAGATACCCGAACACCGCGCGCAGACTGCAAGGGAATGATCGTGCAGGGTAATGGACCGTGATGCAAACTGGTGACACACAACTCCGTAAAACCGGTACAGGATGTCGGCAATAAGTGTATCGGCAAGAAGCGGTGCAAAGGTAAATCCGGCGATCCAGATTGCTGCCGCAGCGATTATAATATCCAGTCCTCTCTTCATAGTGTATCAATGTAACAATCTTTCGCAAAAAAATCGCATTTGATTTAATGATACTCTCTTCGTACACTCTCTCCACACAATAAAGGATCCCCTTATGAAATATATCGCAGTGATTCTCATCGCATTCACGATGCTCCTGACCCCGGCCCGTTCGCAGTCGGCCGAAGATCTGACGGCGGAAGCAGAACGGCTTGCCACGGTCGATTTTGAAAATCAAAAAGCGCTGGATAAACTCCTGCAGGCTGAAAAACTTGCACCGGAAAATTATGAGGTACTCTGGCGAATCAGCAGGGCGTATGTCGATATCGGCGAACACCTGCCCGGTGCCACCGACGAGGAGAAGGAAAAACAACTGGAGTATTACCAAAAGGCGCTCGACTATTCCGTGAAAGCCATTGCGGCAAATCCGAATGCACCGACCGGATACGTCCGACGGGCCATTGCCAACGGCCGAGTGGCGTTGTTCAAAGGAGTCTGGAGCGCGATCGATTTTGTGAAACAGACCAGAACCGACTGCGAAAAAGCGATTGCGATCGATCCGAAAGATCATGTTGCCCATTACATCCTCGGCAGAACGCATGCCAAACTATGCGAGAAGTCGAAGATGATACGGTGGCCGCTGGGACTCGGCTGGGCAAATATGGAAGAAGCGATAGCAAACTATGAAAAAGCGATATCGCTCCGGTCCAATTTTATCATGTACCGGCTTGATGCCGCGCGGGCGTATGTCGAAGAAGAGGATTTTAAAAAAGCGAAGGAGCATCTGATCACCATCGCTGCATTTCCGAAACAGGATGAAGACGACGACCGCTACAAGAAAGAGGCGAAGGAATTACTGGAAAAAATTCAAAACGAATGATATCGTCGGTCATCCGACGGCAGTGCGCCGCCGGATGACCGTTTGTTAGAATGAATACGTGACGCTCAGTGTTGATCGCCGCCCAAGAAGGGAACCGCCGAAGATCTGATAATGGCGGCGGTCAAGGATGTTCGAAATGTTAATATTCAGATTCATCTGTTCGTTTACCTGATATCCCGCAGAAAGATTGACCAGCGCATAGGCGGGAATCCTGCCGGAAAACACACCCGCTGACCAGAAATATGAGGGAATATATTTCACCTTCACCGCTACATCATAATTATCCGCGCTTTGATACGTTATCCCTGCATTCGATTTCCAGCGGGGAGAATTCGGCTGAATCTGCGATGCATCCGCGGTGCTGACACTCTTATCGATCTCAAATTGGAAATACGAGTAGTTCATGTCGACGATTAGGTCGTCGGTAATGTAATAATTCAATCCCATCTCATAACCGTATTCATCGACCATGCCGACATTCTTATACGACCAGACGCCGTGGGAAAAACTCGTATCCAACCCGGTGCGATAACTGGTACGCTGGATGATGGAAGGCGATGTCAATACCGGATTGAAACCCGCACCAAGATCCGTAATGAAATCTTTCAGCGTGTTGTAATACACATCAACGGTAAGAAAGAGCGCTTCAGCGATCACGCCGTTATATCCGATTTCGTATCCTTCGATCTTTTCCACTTTCAATTCTGAATTGCCGCGGTACACCAGCCCGGTTGTCGACGCACCAAAAAAGGTGGTAAAACCGCGATACGGGTGATTGACATGCAGGTACAATTCAGAATAATTCGGGGATTGGAATGCCTTATTGTATGTCGCCCGGAATGTATGGTTGGAAAACGGAGTCACTACCAGTGCCGCTTTGGGAGAGAAGAAACTTTCGTGCAGCGATGACCGGTCGTACCGCGCCGCACCCACGATCTTGATTTCCGGCGTGAAGCGGAATTCCGCCTGGCCGAAGAATCCCGATGAATTATCTTCGCGCGCACCAAGCATTAATGTGTTTTTAGTATCGATGGAAAGGATTCTATGCGACACTCCGGCGACGAGGAACAACCGCTGATCGAAGAAATAATGATTGTACTGGAGCTCTCCCTGTGAGATATTCGCATCCTGTACCAGATCCAGTCCTGTGGACAGGGACACTTCCGGTGCCATATTGATTCTGGATTGCGACCAGACGTTGAAATTGAATCCGTGGCCGCTGTAACTGAGCCGGCCGAACGGACGGCGGGCGCGCTGAACCTGCACACGGCCGATACCGGTAACGATCACTTCGTTTTCCACCTGTGTAACGCCCCCTTCAACGATCACCGTACCGCCATTGTCATAATCATGATCCAGCCGGCCGGAGAGGTAAAATTGCTTCACCGGATCATCCCGCATCTCCGCCGCTTCATTGTTCAATGCGTTGAATCCGGCGTACTCGAACATTTGACTATTATTAATCTGGTTTTGGAATGCTCCATCCGTTGCTGCATTATAAATATCCTGTACCCGGCTTCCGGTAATCGATTTTATTCTGGTCTTACTGAACGTATTGCCGGAAACGCCGCCGGCATTGATTCTGAATGTGTAATGATCGCCGAAATCTCCCGCATGGCGTACGTCCATCCGGTACATGCTCAACTCGCCGATTCCGGCGGTGACTTTTGTCCCTAACATTGCTTTCGGCGGTATTGAGGTGATGTTTAAAACGCCATTGTAGGCGTTGGCACCATATAATGCAGAACCGGGTCCCCGCACCATTTCTACGCGGCCGAGATCCTCCAGCGGAGTTGAGAGACCGTTCCACTCAGTGGCGCTAAGAAACGCGGTCCCCAAATCCCGTCCGTCCAAAAGTATCAGGATACGGCGGTTCAGAGAAGAGTTGAATCCGCGTGTGTTGAGATTGAAATCGTATAAACCGCTCTGGACGAGATCGACTCCCGGCTGTCCTTCGATAAGTTTCGGCAGCTGGCCGGATGAAGCGATGCGCTGCAGTCCCTTCCCTTCGACCACCGTCATTGCGGCCGGTGCTTCGGTGATCCTCTCCTTCCGGAATGATGCGCCATAGACCAGTATCTCATTCATTTGCACGACATCGTTCAGCATCGCGAAGATCAATGACGCCTTTCCGCCGGCGGTGATCGTTACATTTTTTTCCATCGTATTGTGGCCAACGACCGACGCAACGATCGTGTACGATCCTTCGGGTATGTTCACCAGAACAAACTCGCCGTTCTCATCGGTCGAAGTACCCCAGGAGGTTCCTTTCACCTGGATATTTGCGAACGGAATCCGTTCCTGCGTATCGGCATGTCGGGTAATGCCGGTGATCGTACCGGTCTTCGTATCACCAATCTTTCCCACCTGTCCGACCTGGGATTCTGCCGAATGGATGAGGATGAAAAATAATAACGTTAAGTACATTCCGATTGGTTTCATAGATCATCTCTCCGTAAATCGAAAAAAGGAAACCCCGACTCCTCGTTGGAATCGGGGCTTCCGTTTTAAATTACACCGTGGACGGCATTATATAATTAGAAATTTTTTGATTTCAATTCCCGGTAATTGCCCGGAACCTCGGCGTCACCCGCCAGGAACATCTTCACAGGGCCGATACCTTCTGCCAGCCACAATTTTGCCGTAACACCGGAATTGACCTGAGCGCTTCCGACGAAGGCTGCACGACTGATGACAAGGTAATAGGCGGAATAGGTCACACCGTTCACAATCACATCCTGCTTTGCTTCCCATTTACCGGTGATCTTCAATGTGATCGTCGTCTGTGCGCTGGCATAACTGACGAAATTCTCTTCGAGACAAGTGAACGTCCCGTTTATGCCGGCTCTCGGTGCAGCAAGCTTGATGAAACGTAGCGAATCGATCCGAACACCCGGCGCAGAAGCGGAGTCTTTAATATTCGAACTGCGAAAGAATAAACCCAAATTGGTCATGTAATAGTACTCGGCATTCAACGAATCATAATAGGCGAAAATTGGGGTGAATTTTGTCGCTCCGCCCGGTGCCGTTAACGTAGAATCATATACCAGTGTCGCGGTTGTCTTGCCTCCGTTCTTGGCAGAGACAATCGCACCGTATTGAGTTCCGAAGATGGCCGATAACGGGGTAACCGGGGATCCCAATGTCCATGATGTGCTATAGAACGTATTCGTTCCGGCAATTGGAGTTTCGGTGTCCTGATTGGTAAAATATCCTGAGTACTCGAACCGATGTCCGGTTGTCAATGGAAAAACATTGTCCGGCACTTTAGTATCGGCAGCAGACGATGGATTTTCATCATCTTTACAACCGACAAACAAGGAAACCAAAACCACAAACAACAACGATAAAACCAAGAATATCGATCTTTTCATACATCCTCCGTAAAATTAAGACAAAATGGTATGATTTTTTAATACACCTCAACTTTGCCAAGTATAGGTATTGGAACATAAAGAGTCAAGTATCTTAAAAATTTTGTTTTTCGATTGTAATTTTGCTTTTCAAACAGGCATTTGCCATATTTTGGCGACCTCAAACTAACATGGAGATTACAATGATGAAAAAGTTCTTCTTCTGTTTCCTTCTCGCGGCAACAACCAACCTCTTTGCCGGCGGGTATCAGATCAATGAGCACGGCGCGCGTGCAACCGGTATGGGCGGTGCATTTGCTGCAAGAGCAACGGACGGATCGGCAATATTTTTTAATGCTGCCGGATTAGGGTTTCAAAAAGGATTTAACGTCCTCGTTGGAACGACCCTCATTTTCCCGTCAACGACTTTTACCGGGCCATCACCGGCAACAACCGAAACTGACATGGAAAGTCAGATGTTCTACCCCTCTAATCTCTATGCCACGTACTCGGTGAACGATGAACTGGTCGTCGGATTGGGCGTTTACAATCCGTACGGACTCGGTTCCGAATGGCCGAATGACTGGGTAGGCAGAAGACTTTCGGTAAAGACCGATCTGCAGACGTTTTATATTAATCCGACTGTTGCATACAAGATCAACGATGATCTTTCCGTCGGCGTTGGAGTAAGTTATGTTGTAGCGAATGCCAAAATTAACTATCGGGTACCTACCTATAGTTCTTTGGCACCACCCACCCCGGCAACGGTCGATGGTACTGCAGGCCTGGAAGGCGATGGCAGCGGAATGAGTTTCAATGTCGGCGTGATCTATAAACCGATGGAAAAACTCTCTGTGGGAATTTCCTACAGATCGCTGGTGGACATAGAATTTTCCGGCGCATCCAGCTTTACCAATATGCAGGCTTTACAGTCATTTTTCCCCGGCGGAGACGGATCTGTCACCCTGCCAATGCCGAGCAGCTTGCAGGCTGGTGTTGCCTATGATGTAATGCCGGAATTAACGGTAGAGGCTGATTTCCAATATGTCGGCTGGTCAGCGTACGATCAATTGGCAATCACACTTCCTACGGGTCCTACAGCTCCTGCCGGACTTGGCGGGCAGCCGCTGCAAAAAAGCCCCGCTCCTTCAAAAAAAGATTGGATGGATGGCATATTGCTCAGACTCGGCGGTGAATATCTATTAAATGATCAAGTAACACTTCGCGCCGGTTATATTCGGGACATGACACCGCAAAAATCAACGTTTGTAGAACCGATGTTACCGGATGCCGACAGAAATGATCTCTCTATCGGTGGCGGATATAAAATCAACGAACACATGCACATCGATGCTTCGTATCTTATTGTTCTTTTTGAAGACCGAGAATCAAAATATACGGGATTCAATGGAACTTATTCGAGCAGCGCACATCTGATCAGCGTGAATTTTGGATATCAATTCTAACGCAGTACTGCTGATACCTATAACAGAAACTCCCGATCATCGATCGGGAGTTTCTGTTTTAAAGGATATCCGTAATGCAATAATATCCGACGTATTGCGAATGTTAGTGTTTGAGATCACCCACATGAACAACGTCGTGGCTTTCCATCGGCTCGAGGTGTGTAGTGATATGAACATTCGTCTCAAAAAGCGCGCAGAGACGCGCTTCGATCTCCGTTGAGATTCGGTGTGCATCCTCCAACAGCGTGGAGGTGGGAAAAAGAAGATGGAATTCGATCCAGATAGCGTTACCGCTGTTCCGACACCGTAATTCATGATAGACCAGTGACCGTTGTTTCGTCTCGTTTTCGAGCGATGTCCGTATCTTTTGTTCGATATTCTCATCCGCTTCGTCCATCAAACCGCCCACCGATTGACGCACCAGTTTCCCTCCCTCCCACAGGATATTTAACGCCACCAGTATCGCCACGATCGGATCGAACGGGAGCCAGCCGGTCCACATTGTCAATAGTAATCCGGCGACCACGCCAAAGCTCGTCCAGGAATCAGTCAAAACATGCTTTCCGTTTGCAATCAATATCAGTGAACCGGATTTTTTTCCGCGCCAGACCAAAAAACCGCCGAGGCCGAGATTAATGACCGATGCACCAAAGATGATGTATGCTCCCTGATCGAGATTCTCCAGCGTAATACCTGTGAGCAGCTTGAGGATCGATTCATAAAGAATGAAACCGGCTGCAACGATAATCAGCAAGCCTTCAGTTCCCGCAGAAAAATAACTGATCTTGTCGTGTCCGTACGGATGGCTTGAATCCGCCGGCCGGAAACTGAGCCACATGCTGTAAGCGGCAAATGCAACGGCAATAATATGCACGACCGATTCCGCCGCATCGGAAAGGATGGCCGCTGAATCGGTAATGAGGTACGCATACCATTTTCCGATGAGCATCAGTACGCCGACCGCCAGGGAGAGTTTTATCGCAAATTGTTGTTGATGCTGATGTATGTGTGTCATTATCATTACCGGGAGTCTATGAAGTGGGCGCTGCTCTTTCGCAGCAAGAATATAGTACTAAGATTTTTCTCGTGAAAAAAAGGCAAAATTCGTATATTGATAAAGCACCTAAGCCGAGATGGTGAAATTGGCAGACACGCTGGTCTTAGAAGCCAGTACCGCAAGGTGTGGGGGTTCAAGTCCCCCTCTCGGCACAAAAATGCACTACACGGCAGGTATCCTGATAATCATTGAGGATCCTCTGCCAACATCGCTGCTCAATTCTATCGTACCGCCGTGCTGCGAAATGATTCTGTGCGTGATGCCCAGCCCCAGCCCGGTGCCTCCCGACTTTGTCGTATAATAGAGATCGAAGATCCGTTCCCGTTCGCCCGGTGGTATTCCGCTTCCCGTATCCGACACTGTCAATTCACTGTTGTTGCCCGTTTTCTTGATGGTCAAGCGAATCTCACCTTTTTCAGGAGTGGCATCCAGTGAATTCTGCAGCAGGTTCAACAATGCCTGCGTCATTTGTTCCTCATCGATGGACAACATACTGTCGTCGGCGGAAGACCGGAAGGCGATCCGTTTATCTGCTGCGAGCGGTGAGAAAAGGACGGAAAGATGTTGCGCAAATTCCTTTGCCGATTTTTTTTCTAGACGGATTTTCGGCGGACGGGCAAATTGAAGGAACTGCTGAATAATCTTATTGACCCGCACGGCTTCTTTTTTCAGGACGCGCGTCAATGCGTTGTATTCCTTGGCATTTTTTTTCGGTATAAATTCTTTTTCATACCGCTGGGCGATCATCGAGATGGCGTTCAATGGATTGCGGATCTCGTGGGCGACACCGGACGCCAATTCCCCCATTGCAGTGAGTTTCTCTTTCCGCTGAATCTCCCGTTCCAGTCGTTTCGCTTCGGTGAAATCTTTCACTAATAGCGTCCGGCTTTCCGGCGTTCCGTCCTGTTTCAGCGTGGTTGTCACCGACACCATTACGACATACTCTATCCCGTCGGGGAGGACGACGGTATGTTCGGGCTGTTCATTGCCGGCATTGAACATCACCTGCAGAACCGGACGCAGTCCGTCGGGTATCTCATTGATCTGGTGTCCAATCATCGCAGATGCGGGTACACCGAAGAATTTTTCCGCCCGTTGGTTGAAAATGGTGATGCGGCCGCTTTCGTCGAGCGTGACGACAATATCCTGCATCTGATGCAGAATATTTTCGGTAAATATCCTCACACGTTCATATTTTTTCGACACAATGTGGTAGTTCTGGTTGGCCGAGATTGCTGTAAGTATCACCGTGCCTATGGCGATAAGCACAATCGTCATAATGACCATTCTCCGCCACATCCGCAGTTCGACCGACCGGATCTCGTCCATCGAAATTCCGATCCGCATGATGCCGACAATCGATTCGTCGATGCTGAGCGTCCGAATCGCTTCAAAGACTTCGCGGCCGCCGTACATCGTTCGACGCGTCAGGACGGAATCGATGTGCAATGCGTACTTCAACTCCGGATCGTCCTCAATGCGTGACATCTCGGTGATGCCGGCCGTCGCGGCGATAATTCCCTCTTCGTCCTGCAGTGCAATGTATTCGATGCCGCTGTTATTCCCCAGATCGCGAATAAGTCGGCCGATGCCGATGTTTTTTCGAAATTCTGTTATTTCCCGCGCATCGAGTGTGAGTACGATGACCCCGCCTGCTTTGTGTGTTCTTTTCACGGCAACGGCAAATCGTTCTCCCGTCTTAAATCGCGATTCCCGGAAACCGATAATCACCCGGTCCGTATCGCCCCGAAGAATCGGATCGAACATCCTCGAAGACGGTGCCTGTCCACCGGCTCCGCCTCCAAATCCCAACGGGGGGTGACTTGAGAGAATTCTCTTCCCCTTTCTGTTAAAGAGATGGATCCGGAAGATCGCATTGGCGCGTGCCAGTTCAGCCAACTCGGAACTCGTCAATACACCGGCGCTGTCGAGCCGTGTGATATAGAATGCATTGTTCAACAACCGATCCGACAACTGCTGCTCGATATATTCGGTTGCTACGACAATGTTTTTACTGCTTTGATCGATGGTTTCCGTGAGTGTCACTGCGTGGTCATTCAGCATATGGAAGAGTTCGGACTTGCTCTGCTGCAGTTCAACGAAAGCGGAGACAAACATGATGATGGCAATGCCGAACGTAATGGCAATCGCATAGCGGGGCTGAATCAATGATAAGATTTTCACGGCGGATTTCCGGTGATGAAATAATGGTGCAATATACCGATTCGCCTCACGATAAGAAATAACGGCGGAATATTAAAACGGCACATAGAATTCGACTGCGACCGCCTTATTATTGTAGTCATAGAACGGATCGTTCGACGAATTCGCAATAACATCAAGAGATGTTTTCACTCCAAATCCGAGATCGGTGAATTCTTTCTCCAGGAGAATACTCAGGTATGACCGTTGATCTTCCCGCTGATCGGCGAGAACGGATCCGTCGATTCCGTAGGCCGGTAATAACGAATAGAGTTTGTTTATTATTCCGCCGGTCACACGGATTTTCATGGATTCCGACAGCAATTGGGTGAACATCAAGGATGAATGCAGGCCCTCGTATCCGTACCGGTCATCGAATATTTCATCATCGGAAAGAAGATATCCGTCGGCATCGATGAGATAGCGGGATTGCTTTTGAAGATTCCACTGATATCGGAACGTCGCGCTGATCCCCGTCTCATCCGTAATCCGCTGTCCGAAGCGCGCGACGCCCGTCAGCTGCGTCACGTCGGGATTGATTGTGTTGATCCAGCCCCCTTTTTGCACCGTTGTCGCTATCGGTTCGGTGTAGTATTTTGTCCCAATATCCGCCTGAAGGATCACCGTGGTATTGGTCGGCAGTGCGAACGCTGCATGGCCATACACGGAATGTTCGGAGGAGCTGAAACCGGCGGCATTGACAAACGAGGTCGATCGGTATGAATACCCGAATTTATTGATGATCCGTTCGGAAAGGAAATATTTATACTCCATTGCCAGTGAAAACGCACGGTGATCGTAAAAGATATAGTCATCCCTGAAAATGCCCGTGCCGATCGACGTCGTCAGTTGCAGGATGTCGTCTCCGTCTGCGCCGGTGTTGAGCGAATACAATGCTCCGCCGGAGTGGTATTGATTGGTCCGTGATAGAACGGTACGATAATAATTCAGGGAACCTTCGTAGAAAATCTTTCCGGTCCATGCATCCCCATCCCAGTCATAGCCCGCCACAGCTTGGAGTGACGTAATATTGTCTGTAATCTGTAAAGAATTATTATTGATGTTGTCGTCGACCATCATATGTATCCGGCTTTCAGCCGAAAATTGAGCCTTGACGGATTGCGCAGTGAAGATCACGCCAATCACCATTATTCCTATCAGTGTGAATGTTCTCATTTTTTCCCTCCCCGATGCTGTCCGGTTTTTGTTCCGGCAGTGCTCCCCGAGTGTTTGCCGGTTCGTTTAAATCCGAGCCCTTGCTCGCGTGAATCACAAATTCCGTCACCATTGGCATCGATGAATGCATCGCGCCGCTGTACTTTTTTCCCCTGCGGCGAATCGGGCACCCCATCGGCGTTCTGATCCTTAAATTCCTTCTGTTCGGTTTTTTTGTTTCGTGCCGAAGCGCTGTCTGCATTCTGTGACAATGCATTGTTACCGGAAAGGATGATGAGCAGCAGTATGGTAATTATTGATTTCATGAGTTCACTTTAAATAAAATATTACGGACTGGGGAAATCCCCAGCCCGTCATGCGTATTACTTACGGCCTCGTTGCGGTGTTCCCTTCGGACCGGTGCCGTCACAGACGCCCGTTCCGTTTCCTGAACCGTATCCGGTGCCATCTTTCGGGCCGACTCCCTTGTTGCCCGTGCCGTCCTTCGGACCATTTCCCTTGCCCTTCATCCCGTTCCCCGACTTCTGTCCCATTTTTGTGCCGACGTTATCGCAAATGCCGTCACCGTCCTGATCGACAAAATATTGACCTTTGCTTTGTTCTTTTTGGGTCTTTGTTCCTTTTTCCTGTGCCGATGCGGAATCGGTGAACAGAACGCCGAGTGCGAGAATAACCGCCAGCGTCAGTGCCATGTTGATGATGCGTTTCATATGAACCTCCTGTAATGTTGTGTGAATGTATGTGTGGATTGTTTTTGTGTCGTTCTGGATATGATTCCTACAATCGCCGTGCCAAATTAAAATGAATGAAATTTCTGTGTTTTAACTGCATCTCAGAACCGGTTCGAACACATTCGACGTTATCGTCGAAACAGTGCGACCAAAGCGTCGAGATCTTTGTTTCTCACCGGAGGATTTCGAGTGAAAACCAAAAAACAGAGGGAATGTACTATTGCAAATATGAAGCAATTGTGGCACGTCTATTGCAGTACTATCATTATCACTAAATACATTTTTTAAAAACGAAAGGAATTACACAATGAAATACACGGGAATAGTACTGGCAACACTTTCATTATTCATCACCGCCGGCTGCGAAGAGGGACAGGCATCGGAACCGTTATCGACCGATGGCGCTGAAATAATGCTGCACAATGATCCGGATATTCTGGCAGAGCAGATCGCTGCATATCCGAAGGAAGATATACAAACGGAATCTATTGAAGGCCTGCTCTATATGAGAGAGGAAGAAAAGGTTGCCCGGGATGTCTATATCGCTCTGGGGAACAAATGGAACCTGCGTGTCTTCAAGAATATATCAAGAAGCGAACAACGGCATATGGATGCATTGCTGGTATTGATTGAACGCTATGGTCTGACTGACCCAATCGGCGAGAACAAGGAAGGAATTTTTACCAATGCTGAATTGCAAGCGATGTATGATGATCTTATTGCCAAAGGTTCGCTGTCAATAAAAGATGCGTTGCAGGCGGGAGTGTTGGTTGAGGAGACGGATATCAAGGATCTGGATGAACAGTTATCCACTCTGAGCGAGGAATCGGATATAGCGTTCGTCTACAGGAATCTTAAAAGAGGATCGGAGAATCATCTCGCGGCATTCATGCGGAATCTTGAACGCTTGCCATAAACACCGCACGTCAGAACGGCAAATCCCCGGATTTGCCGTTTCCTTTTATTTCATTCCCCACTTTTTCAATTTATATCGCAGGTTTCTTTCCGTAAGACCCAGTTGCTTTGCCGCTTTCGTTTGGTTGTTGCCGTAAATTCTCAAGGCATCAAAAATCAATTCCTTCTCGAGCCGATCCACCTGTTGCTGCAGGTCTTTCGGTACCGAGGGAAGAGTTGCTTCAGCGGCGGTGGGACGGACATTAAGAGGGAGATCTTCGCGGGTAATGTGTTCGCCCCGGGAAAAAATGACCGCTCGTTGAATGATATTTTCCAATTCCCGTACATTACCGGGGTAGTCGTACCGCACCAGCGTATCCCATGCTTCTTTTGAAAAGGAGAGTTTTCTCCGTTTGTGTTCTTTTGCAAAAACAGAAACAAAATGCTCCAGGAGCGGCGGAATATCGTCTCTCCTTTTGCGGAGCGGAGGGATCTCGATAGTGATGACATTCAGCCGGTAAAAAAGATCTTCCCGGAACGATCCGTTTTCGATTGCCTGTTCAAGATTTTTGTTCGTCGCCGCAATAACGCGGACATTGACTTCAATGGTCTCTGTCCCGCCCACCCGTTCGAAAGTTTGTTCTTGCAGCACACGCAATAACCGCACCTGAGTGGCGGGAGAGATATCGCCGATTTCGTCCAGAAAAATAGTGCCCGAATCGGCAAGTTCAAAACGTCCGCGTCGCTGCTTTTCCGCTCCGGTGTATGCCCCTTTTTCATGGCCGAACAATTCGCTTTCGAGCAAATTCTCGTTCAATGCGGCGCAGTTTACCGCGATGAACGGTTTGTCTTTCCGCTGGCTATTATAGTGAATAACATGAGCAATCACTTCCTTCCCCGTTCCGCTTTCACCGCGGATGAGAACCGGAGCATTGGTCTCCGCAACCCGCGCTGCGGTATTCAGGACCTCCTGCATTGCGGACGATTGCGAAATGATCCCTTCAAATGAATACCGCCGGGATAATTGTTCTTTCAATAATTTATTTTCAGAAATCAATTGTCTGCGCTCTTGCAGACGCCGGATGAGTAATTCCAGTTCGTCGAGTTCGATCGGTTTGCTGATATAATCGAACGCACCCTCCCGCATAGCGGCAACGGCGCCTTCGATGGTGCCAAAAGCGGTCATGAGTACGACATCCGTTTCCGGATTGATGGATTTAATCTCCTGCAACAGATCAAAACCGGATTTTTCAGGCATGCGATAATCTGAAAGGACAAGATCAAAACGATTGTTCCGGATCTTCACCAACGCTTCACGGGCAGATCCGGAATGATGAACATCGTATCGTTTCTTCTTTAAATATCCAGCCAGAATCTCGCGCTGAGATGCCTCATCATCCACAATGAGAATATGGAAATCAGAATTGGTCATAGATGTGCTTGGTGACAGGTAAAAGTACCGAGAGAATAATTACGGAACAAGGATTATCATTACTTTGGTGTAGACCCTTCCTGTGCTGCCAAAGTGTTGAGATCCTTTACAAAAGTGTCAATCTGTTCATCCGAAAATCCCTTCTCTTGGGAAGCGGATTCCAAAGTACCCCAGATCGGCTCGCCGCACGCCAGACACTTGATGCCGTGTGTCATCATATAGCGCACAGAACCGGGCACCTGAGTGACAAGGTCTTCAATCGGGATGGATTTTTCGATCATAGAATCTACTTTCTTACTATTGTATAAATGTAGGATGCGCTCCTGGAGGAAAGGATTCGGTTGTGTTGTTGAGGAAATACTCATATTTTTTGATTTGAGTCGAACTCATTGTATATTTCAGTGAATGTATTATTTCTGTGAATTTGTGCCGTAAACAATGACATTTCTTAATCCCTTTGTATTGCTCGGACTTGCGGCGGCGGCCATACCGATTCTGATCCACCTGCTGAATAAGCGAAAACTCCGCACAATTGACTTTAGCACCCTCTCGTTTTTGAAGGAACTCCAAAGGAATACAATGCGGAAAATTGCCATCCGTCAATGGCTATTGCTTCTGTTGCGGACATTCATGATCCTTTTTTTGGTATTGGCTTTTTCCCGTCCAGCGCTTAAGGGAAGTTTCGGCACCATCGGTTCGCACGCCAAAACCTCCGTCGCCATCATTATCGACAATACTCCGAGCATGGAGCTGCATAATGAACGGGGTGTCTATCTTAATCAGGCATTGGAACAGGCATCGGCGGTTATCGCATTGATGCAGGAGAATGACGATGCAATTATTGTGCGTCTTTCCGATCTTCCTACCGTGACGATGGATGCGCCATCGCACGACAGGCAGCGATTGCTCTCATTGATTCAGGAAACGACCCTATCATCGAAACGCAGGACATTATCGGACGCGTTGCGCGCCGTCTCTCCCATTCTGCAGCGCTCGAAGAACGCCAATAAAGAAGTCTATATTCTTACCGATGGACAACACACGACACTCACGTCATCGTCCGTCGAACCGACTGTACCGGAACCTCTGTTCGATCCCTCAACACGATTTTACGTCACCCGAATTTCAGACACTCCGGCGGAGAACATCGGCATTGAACGCGTAACAATTCCCCCCACTGTGTTGCAAGCAAACAAACCGGTGACGGTGAACGCCGTCGTGAAAAACTACGGTTCGTCGCCTGTCGGCAATCATCTCGTCAGCATTGCGATCGGGAACAAACGAGTGATGCAAAAAAGCGTCTCGCTTGAGGGAGGCGAAAGCAGCACGGTTGAACTCTCCGTCACACCTGTCCGATCCGGATTTTTAACCGGCTCAATTGAGCTGGAAGATGATAACTTTGAACCGGACAACAGACACTATTTCTCCCTTTCCATCCCCGACAAAGTCTCCATTGCACTGGCCGCCCCCGACGAACAGCATGCACGGTTCATTACTACCGCATTGAATGTCGCTAATACGCTCACGGCGTCGGGATCGGTGAATGTGAACACGTTTTTTCCTCATCAGATTTCATCATCGATGCTCGCTGCAGCAGATGTGGTGATCCTTTCCGGCATTACCGGTCTTCCGGAACCGGCGGCTCGATTGCTGCACCAGCATATTGCCGGCGGCGGTTCCCTGATCTTTTTCCCATCCGGTGATACGACACAAAAAGCATATGGGTATTTGGAACAGTTTTCACTAACAATCGCCGGCACCGTTCCGGCAACAGCGAACTCTCCCGTTACATTCAATCAAGTAGACCTTGATTTTCCGATCTTCGCCGGCATGTTCGACGATACACCAAAGGATGGACGGAATCTTGAATCGCCGGACATCACAACCGTTCTGCGTGTTCCCTCTCAAACCTCTGTCAGACCGATCATTACCCTCTCCAACGGTCTTCCATTTCTATGGTTGCGGGAATATCGGAAAGGAAAGATTCTCGGATTTTCCACACCGGCAACATCATCATGGTCCGATTTTGTCTATACCGGTCTCTTTGTGCCCATGATGTATCAATCGATCCTTTATCTGACCTCGGAAATGTATCTCGGATCCGCTTCGATTGAATTCGTCTCCGGCGAGAACATGGAATTCACAACATCGAGGCATCAGCGGGCTCAACAGGCCGCAACGGGAACACTCCGGTCAATTGACCCGGAACATCGATTTTCGCCGTTGCAGTATTACTCCAAAATGATGCCGGAAGGAATCTCGCAAATCACATACACCGGATCGGAGATGATTAGTACCGGCCAATATTATATCGCTTCTGAGAGGGATACCATCATGGCGTTGTCCGTCAATACCGACAAGGCGGAATCGGATGGATCACTTTCATCCGAGAGCGATATCACTGAACTTCTCACGTCATTGGGAGCGGATGATCGGTCCGTTGCATTTCCGGAGCCGGATGCATCGCTGGAGGAAACCGTGATGCAGAGCAGATTCGGCATGGAACTCTGGCGATATTTTGCATTAGCGGCGGTACTGCTTGGACTGCTGGAAATGATCATCGGAAGAGAGAGGTCGACACAATGATAGAACTGAAATCCACAACGCGTGAACGGGCGATTGCCGTCGGTGTATCGACAAGTACCGCACAAAAAGTGCAGGCGGAAGAGTATCTCGATGAACTGGTGCTTCTTGCCGACACGGCGGGAGCGGACGTGATTCACCGGGTGCTGCAATCGAAAGACCGGTACGATTCGGCGTACTATATCGGTAAAGGAAAGGTCGAACAAATAACACAGATGGCCGAAGAAGAGAATATTTCTCTTATCATCTTTGACGACGATCTTTCTCCTGCCCAGGTGCGGAATCTCGAAAAGATGATCGACCGGAAGATCATCGACCGCAGCGGATTGATTCTGGACATTTTCGCATCGCGTGCCAGAACAAACGAAGCAAAGACGCAGGTGGAATTGGCGCAATTGCAGTACCTGCTCCCCCGTTTGTCAAGAATGTGGACCCATCTTTCAAAACAATACGGCGGCATCGGAACGCGCGGACCGGGTGAGACGCAGATCGAAACCGACCGCCGGATGATCCGGGAACGTATCGCCAATCTGAAAGAAAGGCTGGAAAAGATTGTCACGCAGCGCGCGACGCAACGGAAAGGGAGAAAAGAATATTACAACATCTCGCTTGTCGGATACACGAACGTCGGAAAATCCACGCTGCTGAACACACTCTCCGATTCCGACGTCTTTGTCGAGAACCGGCTGTTTGCAACATTGGATGCCACAACACGGTTGGTCGAACTCGATCCGTCAAACAAGGTGCTTGTGACCGACACGGTCGGTTTTATCAGGAAACTTCCGCATCATCTTGTTGCGTCGTTTAAAAGCACACTGGAAGAGGTCACCGAAGCGGATATCCTGCTGCATGTTATCGACGTTTCCCATCCGCAAATGGATGAGCATATTGGCGTTGTTAAATCGACCATAGCCGATCTGGGCGCCTCGAGCAAACCGGTCGTCCATGTATTCAATAAAGTCGATCTGTTGAATGACAGGGCAATGATCAAGGATCTTCAGGCTAAATATGATCCGGCAATCTTCATCTCGGCGAGCCGCGGTATCAATATTCTGGGATTTAAGGAACTGCTTTTGTCCATGCTCCATTCATCGTATTCGGACCTTTCATTCGTTCTTCCGGCGGATGGATATAAATTACTCTCCCAGTTGCACGACCACGCCGAAGTGACGCAGCAAACTTTTGAAGAAGACGGCGTTCACGTTTCGTTGCGTGTCAGCAGCAAGAATAAGGAGTTTGTCGGCAGAATTTTGCGGGGAATAAAACTTCTGTAGATTTTTTGGTAATCTTATTGTATTTTGAATTACTTGATTGCCCTATCGTCTAATGGCAGGACAGCAGACTCTGAATCTGTACGTGGTGGTTCGACTCCATCTAGGGCAGCGCGATCCCGGTGAAAAACCGGGATTTTTTTTGTCTATTCTGTCACCCTTCTCCGATGATATATTAGAAAAATACAACTTGACATAGTAATATAATGCTACTAATTTAGATGATTAAGGGGAAAAACAGGAATGAAAAAACCACTCAAATTACTCATTGTCGACGACGAAGTCTCATTCACAATGTTATTAAGCATCGACCTGAGTTCGAGCGGAGATTATGAAGTGACAACCGCAAATTCCGGCGAAGAGGGGATCGAAAAACTAAAATCAAACTCGTTTGACCTGATACTGCTCGATTATCATTTGGGGACGATGACCGGTTTGCAGGTGCTTGAATGGATGAGTGAACAAAAGAACGATACTCCCGTGATTATGTTGACGGCCGCCGGCACCGAAGAAGTGGCCGTGAACGCGATGAAACTCGGAGCATACGATTATGCCCGCAAAGAACGCCTTGAATTGAATCATCTTCCCGTTCTGCTGAACGGAGTATACGAGCGATATATGTTTCGCCAGGAGATGAAACAGCGTGAAGTGGAACGACTAGAAGAGGAAAAACAGAAGGCGGCAGTCCAGATGTTCCAAACGACTGTCCGTACGATCGCCCATCACGTCAACAACGCCCTTGCGGTAATCATGCTCCGTTCTTCCGCCTATGAACGAAACGCCCAAAAAAGCCTCGATCCTGAAACCGCCAATCAGATTATCTCACTCATCAGCGATCTCAAAGGCCAGGCATCGGTTATTGAGGCGGTTGTGCGATCGTTAGTTGAACTCTCTAACGTTGTCTATACCAATTATGTGACCGATCAGAACATCATCGACATCAAAAAAGAATTGGAAAAAAATCTCAATATTTTGAAAGAGACACAAACCCAAATCGTGTAAAATCCCCATACCGCCGGACATTTCTCTTTTTTCGAATAAGAACGCCCCTCTCCCGCTGACATATGGTGCCTTGACATCCATGCGAAGTATTCGTATTTTTCATTGAAAATTAAGGTTTTTTCGTAATTTCTCACTGGCTTTTGTGTATGAATGAACTGAACGACAGAGAAAGAACGATTCTCCATAATATCGTTTACAGTTATATCCAGACAGCAATTCCGGTCGGATCCCGATTCATTTCGAAAAGAAGAGATATCGGTCTGAGTCCTGCCACAATCCGGAATGTTATGTCCGATCTGGAGTTTTTCGGGTATCTCGACCATCCGCATACATCGGCCGGAAGAATACCGACCGATAAGGGATACCGGTTTTATGTAAACGAATTAATGGAGATCGAGTCGATTCCGGATAAGGATCAATCCGCGATCCATGCCCGGTTACAGGGAAATCTGGAAACCGATGAGGTCCTGAAGATAGCGTCAAAGATTCTCGGAACAATCTCGCATCAGCTGGGTGTGGTGACGGCGCCGCAGATGACGTCAGGGATTTTTGAAAAATTGGAACTCATTTCCGTCTCCGCAACACGTCTGCTGGTGATTATCTCGATCCGTTCGGGAATGGTAAAGACGATCATGATGGAAATCCATTCCGAGATCAGCAGAACAAAGTTGGAAGAAGTTGCCCGGTATCTCAACGAACGGCTGACCGGATTGACGCTCAGCGAAATCAGAGAGACGTTCACCGAGCGGGTCCGCGATCTTCAGCATGAAGAGTCCGGATTGATCCGTTTGTTCATTGAATCGGTCGATAAGCTGTTCGACGAAAGCCGGAAGGATAAAATCCACATCGGCGGCACAAAGAGTATTCTCTCACAACCGGAATTTGAAACGGCGAAAAATTTTAAAAGCATCATCGAGCTGATGGATAACGAGGAAATGATCATTCACGTACTCGAGAATACGGATCCGAAAACCGGACATGCAACCGTCACCATCGGAGAAGAGAGCAAGATTGAGAATTTAAAGGATTTCAGCGTCGTGACGACAACGTATACAGTCGGCGATCTGACCGGCACGATCGGCATACTGGGACCAAAACGGATGGAATACTCCAAAATGATCCCCCTTGTCGATTACGTCGCAAAAACCATTACCAATTTATTTCACCAAACCAGATAATACAGTATTCCAAACATGAAAGAGCAGCAATTGTCAAATAAAGAAACGAATAACACTACCGACGAGCAGCAAACGCAGCCGACTGCCAATGATACTCCCGCGGAAGGACAGAAATCCGATATCGATCTCCTGAACGAAAAGATTGCCGAACTGGAAAAACAGGCAGCGGTGTACAAGGATCAATTATTCAGGAAAGCGGCGGAATTTGAGAATTTTAAACGCCGCACTGAGTCGGAAACAATGACATTTATGAAATTTGCCGGAGAGAACATTATCAGTCAATTTCTTCCTGTCCTCGACGATCTTACCCGCTCACTTTCGAGCGGCAAAGAGAAATATGAGAACGATCCTTTTTATAAAGGGATCGAACTGATCAATGCAAAATTCAGCAAGGTCCTCGAATCGCAGGGATTAAAAAAGATGGAGACTGTCGGAACCATGTTTAATGTGGATTTCCATGATGCATTGATGCAGGTGCCGAGAGAAGACGTTCCGTCCCATACGATTGTCGAGGAAGTGGAACCGGGATATCTCTTGTTTGACAAGGTCATTCGCCATGCGAAAGTGATCGTCTCAATATCCGCAGAGGAGGAAGCAAAGAACTGATGGCACAGAAACGGGATTATTACGAAGTGCTCGGCGTTCAGCGCGGCGCATCGACCGACGAAATAAAAAAATCATACCGGAAACTCGCTTTGCAGTTTCACCCGGACCGGAATCCGTATAACAAAGAGGCGGAAGAAAAGTTCAAGGAAGCGACCGAAGCGTACGAGGTTCTGTCCGATCAGCAAAAGCGGCAGCGCTACGATCAATTCGGCCACCAGGGATTGCGCGGCGGAGCGGATTATCACAACTACACCAATTTCAACGATATCTTCTCCCAGTTCGGCGATATCTTCGGCGGTTCGATTTTTGACGAGATGTTCGGCGGAACGCAATCGCGCCGCGGCCCCCGCTCCGCCGGTGAACCGGGATCTGATCTGCGTATCCGGTTGAAACTGACTCTTGAGGAAATTTCGACCGGCGTCGAGAAGAAGATCAAGATCAAAAAGTGGAAAACGTGCGGCACGTGCAACGGTTCGGGAGCAAAATCCGGAACGTCGAAAGCGACCTGCTCGCATTGCAACGGTACCGGCGAACTCCGTCAGGTCTCCCGGTCGATGTTCGGACAGTTCGTCAACATCTCCCCCTGCGCCTATTGCGGCGGTACGGGACAGATCATTAAAGAAAAATGCGCCACCTGCACCGGTGAGGGACGCGAACAAGGTGAGACGACGGTAAAGATCAACGTTCCGGCGGGTGTTTCTGAAGGACAATATATGACGCTGCAGGGACAGGGAAATGCCGGCCGACGCGGCGGGCATCCCGGAGACGTGCATGTGGAGTTTGTCGAAGAGAAGCACGAACAATTCGTCCGGAACGGCGATGACGTCATCTACAATGCGGTGATCAGTTATCCCGACGCGGTGCTGGGATCGGACCTGGAAGTAACCACGCTGACCGGAAAAGCGAGAATCAAGATTGAACCCGGCACCATGCCGGGCAAGATGCTGCGATTGAAGGAAAAGGGAATCCCGCGGTTGAACAGTTACGGACGCGGCGATCAATTGGTCCGGATACAGATCTGGGTGCCGTCGAAAGTAAATTCCAAGGAAAAGGAATTGCTGAAGGAACTCTCCGCCGGCGAGCATATCAATCCGACCGAGGAAGAGAAAAGAAAAAGTTTTTTTGACAAAATGAAGAATGTCTTCTCGTAACAGACCGGGATCCGTCATTGCTGAACCGACTGAAAGAATACTTTGCGTTCACTAAAAACGAGCAAAAGGTCTTCCTTTTTCTGTCGGCCGTTTTCCTGACCGGCGTTGCAATTACGATTTATAAGACTTACGTTATACCGCCGGCGCTGCCGCAGTTCGATTATTCGCAATCGGATTCCGTTTTTCTGGAGCGATCGACTATGCTGTACGCCGACAGCGGTTCCGGTACCGGCGCTGCACGGGCGATCCGGAAAGTGAATCTCAACACTGCCACCAAAACGGAACTGATGACCCTGCCGGGTATCGGCGAGGCAACTGCGGAAAGGATTCTGCTGTTCCGCGAAGAAAAGGGACGATTCACAAAGTCGGCCGATCTGAAAAATGTCAAGGGGATCGGCGAAAAGAAATTTGAAAAACTGAAATCCTATATCGAGGTTCAATGAAAGGCACCGAACGGTACCTCGCTTTTATTATCGAACGTTCACATATCACTGCAGTCGAGGTCGCTCACGGCCCGAAAGGCAAAACATTGACGGCAGCCGGATCGTTCGATTCAAGCATCAACTTCGACTCTCCGGAGGTGTTCTCCGAAATCGGAAGCCAGACCCGCGAAAGGACCTTCATCAGGGAAATCCAATCCTTTATGAAGACGATCAGCGCCGGTGCTCACTCGCTGTCGTTCGGATTGAACAGTACGATGGCGATGGTGCAACGGATCCCCGTCGAACAATCATTAACGGACGAGGAATTCGATATCCATCTGCAATGGGAACTGCAGCAGTATTATCCGGAGGCAAATCCCGAGCATTACGTCATGATGCCGTATGCATTGGTCAACGACGACGGAATTCCCGGATCGGATGCCATGATTATAGCGGTGAAACGATCGTTCATCAATTTTCTCAGCAATGTGTGTGCAAAGATACATTGCTCGCTTCATATCGTCGATATCGATCAATTCTGCGCAGAAAGCAGCCTGACGATCAGCGATCCCGGAATTGCCGCAAAACGAACGGTTGTGATAGGGATGGACGAAGATTCGCTCGACGCCAGTCTGCTGATCAAAGGGAAAAATGCCGACATCCGTACGCTGGAATGGAACGGAAGCGATTTTTCCATTATCGACCGGTACGCACAATCGCAGCGTGCCGATGTCATCTATCTGCACGGCAGGATCGTTACGCCGACAATGGCGGATGAATTGCGAAAGCATACCGCCATTCCGGTGGAGGTAGCCGATCCATTCCGCACATTGGCATTACCCGGAACATTGCCGGGCATCGAACAAATTAAAGACCGCCGGCAGGAATTTACTGCCGCCGTCGGATTGGCGATCCGCGAAGAGTGAGAGTGATCGCCGGAAAATATAAGGGCCGGATTCTGAAAACGGTCCCGGACAACTCCGTCCGCCCTGCCACGGATAAAGTACGCGGTGCGATTTTTAACATATTGCAATCCCGCATCGACTGGACTGCAGCGGTGGCGTTGGACCTTTTTGCCGGCAGCGGCAGCGTCGGTATCGAAGCATTGAGCCGCGGCGCAAAGAAAGTGATCTTTGTCGAAAACAGCCGCAGCGCAGTAAGATTTCTGAGCGCCAATCTCGAGTCAATTGGCGCCGCAAACGATGCGCAGGTGGTACAGGGAGATGTCTTTCATTTTCTCAAATCCGCGTATCGATCGTACGACGTCGTATTTGCAGACCCTCCGTATGCGCTGGAATCGCTGGCTGCATTGCCGAACATCATTTTCGCCAGCAAAGTCGTCGCCGACGACGGGTATCTGATCATCGAACATCCGACGCGTTTTGAATTCCAGCCCGGCTCGGACTGGGAATCTGCGGTCGAAAAGACGTATGGACGCACCACCGTGTCGTTCTTTCAACACAGGAAAAAGGACCAATGAAGATCGCCATTTATCCGGGAACATTCGACCCGATCACCAACGGACATCTGGACATCATTTCGCGTGCCGTGAAGATGTTCGACCGGGTCATCGTCACTGTTGCTGAGAACTCATCGAAAACACCGATGTTCTCCGCTGAAGAGCGCCTGACAATGGTCCGGGCGGCGATCACGGAAGCCCGTCTCAAGAATGTGACGGCGGAACATTTCAGCGGATTGCTCGTGAACTTTGCCCGGAAGAAAAAGGCAACGGCATTGATCCGCGGATTGCGCGCCGTGTCCGATTTTGAGTACGAGTTCCAGATGGCGCTCATGAACCGCAAGCAGGCACCGACGGTCACCACAGTGTTCCTGATGCCGCACGAGAAATACACCTACCTGAATTCGAGCATCGTGCGGGAGATCGCACGGCTCAACGGCAATTTCCGGGATTTCGTTCCGCCGTCTGTCTACAAGGCGATGAAAAAGAAATTGAGAGATTGACGGTACGATCTGCGTACGATTCACGATAATTTTTAACCGATCAACGAAAGGATACTAATTTCGCCGTGATGCGTTTATCCAAAAAAACAGCTCTTCTTGAAACGTCCCAAACATTGGCGCTGACCGCGCTAGCATTAAAAATGAAATCGGAAGGGGTTGACGTCGTCAGTCTCACCGCCGGAGAACCGAACTTCCCCACTCCGCCGCATATCAAGCAAGCCGCCATTAAGGCCATTAAGGACGATTTCACTAAATATACAGCTAACGCCGGTATTCCCGGATTGCGGGCAGCAATCGTTGAAAAATTCCGAAGCGAGAATAACCTTCATTTTGATGTCTCGCAGATTCTGGTTTCGAACGGTGCAAAGCACTCCATCTACAATGCGTTGCAGGCAATCTGCAACCCCGGCGACGAGGTAATCTTCGGTTCTCCCTATTGGGTCAGTTACCCGGAGATGGTGAAACTAGTCGATGCAAAACCGGTGGTGATTCCCACAACTGAAAAAGCGCATTTTAAGATCAATCCGGCGCAGTTGCGGAAGGCAATCACAAAAAAGACAAAGGCGTTGATCCTCTGTTCCCCGTCCAATCCGACCGGTTCGGTCTATTCGCAAATAGAATTCGAGGAACTGGCAAAGGTGGTGCACAAAAGCGGCATCTATGTTATTTCGGATGAGATCTACGAAAAGGTGATCTACGATCATCATAAACATTTTAGTATCGGTTCCATCCCGGCCATCAAAGACCAGGTAATCACCGTCAACGGCGTTTCGAAGGCCTATGCGATGACCGGATGGCGCATCGGATATCTCGGCGCCAATCATGACGTAACGGCCGCCGCGGAAAAAATACAGAGCCAGATGACATCCAATGCGTCGTCCATTTCGCAGCGTGCAGCATTGGCGGCCATTTCCGGCTCGGACCATGATGCAAAATATATGACCGGGGAGTTTGGAAAACGGCGCGACTTTATCTTTGACGCAATCAGTTCCATTAAAGGGATCACCTGCGTGAAACCGGCCGGAGCGTTCTACCTCTTTCCGAACGTCAGTAAATACTTCGGTAGAAAGTATAATGACGAGACATTGAAGACAAGCGAACACATCTCTCATTTTCTGTTGAAGGAAGAAAATCTCGTGGTCGTGCCCGGGAGCGGATTCGGGGCGGATAAGTTTATCCGGCTTTCCTACGCCTGCTCGATGGAAGAATTGGAAAAAGCGGCAGAGCGAATGCACCGCGGATTTAACAAGTTACAATAGGAGTAAGAGACTGTATGCCGACGTACGAGTACCGTTGCAGCAATTGCGGCCATGAATTCGAGGAGTTCCAGTCGATGAAGGACATTCCACTTATTTCCTGCCCACAGTGTTCTCACGATAGTTTGTTCCGTGTCATCGGATTGGGGGGAGGAATGATATTCAAAGGAACGGGATTTTATCTGACAGATTATAAAAAGAGTAATACCTCAACTGCCGGTACCCCGGCGGGCAAGAAATCCGATCCAGCGAAAACCGAGGCAACCGGCAGCGAAAAGAAATCGGATACTGCTTCTTCCGATACAACTTCTAAGCCTTCGTCCGGTGCAAAATCCGAATCGTAGAATAGTATTCGGTTTTCAAAAACAAACGCCGCTCACTGAGCGACGTTTGTTTTTATTATTTCTTTTCTGTCACCCCGAGCGAAGACGAGGGGTGACAATGTTAGATGGTGCATGCCTCGACGCAGTTTATCCGCCGAAGGCGGACTCGGCATGACAATGATAAGTATTTTTGATACCGTTTTTAGTCTTTTCCTATACCGTCATTTAGATTTTAGGACCGGCTTTAATCACTTCCGGCGGAGTCCCCTCTTCGAACTTCTTGAAGTTTTCGATGAAACGGGCGGCAAGCTGTTTATATTTCTGCGTATACACTTCTTTGCTCGGCCAAGATGTCGACGGATCGAGAATGTTGGAAGGAACTCCCTCGCATTCCAGCGGCACTTCGAAACCGAAGACCGGATCGACCGCATATTTCGATTTGAGTAATTGTCCGCTCAACGCCGCATTTAACAGAGCCCGGGTATACTGGATGCTGATTCGCTTCCCCACGCCAAAGGCGCCGCCAATCCAGCCGGTATTGACCAGCCAGCAATTGACACCGTAGCGCGTGATCTTTTTCTTGAGCAAATTCGCATAGAAAGCCGGATGAAGCACCATGAACGGACCGCCGAAACAGGTGCTGAATGTCATCTCCGGTTCTTTTCCGAGTCCGACTTCCGTGCCGGCAATCTTGGAGGTATAACCCGAAATGAATTGATAGAGTGCCTGGTCTGGCGATAATTTTGCGATCGGCGGCATTACTCCCGAAGCATCGCAGGTCAACAGAATGATGTTCTTCGGATGTCCCCCCATTTTTTCCGGGACTGCATTGCTGATATAATCCAACGGATACGAAGCGCGTGTATTCTCCGTGAGTGATTCATCGTCGAGATCGATCATGCGAGTCACAGGATCCATGACGACATTTTCCAGAATCGTCCCGAACATCCGTGTCGTTGCAAATATTTGCGGCTCTGCCGACGCCGAAAGACGGATCACCTTGGCGTAACATCCACCTTCAAAGTTAAAGACACCTTCGTCGCTCCATCCGTGTTCATCGTCTCCGATCAACCGGCGTTTCGGATCGGCCGACAGCGTCGTTTTGCCGGTTCCCGACAATCCGAAGAAGACCGCCGCATCGTCCTTATCGCCGATATTGGCGGAACAGTGCATCGACATAACCCCTTGCAGAGGGAGAACGTAGTTCAGTATCGTAAAGACGGACTTTTTGATCTCGCCCGCATACGCCGTATTGCCGATGACGCAGAGTTTCTGCGCAAAGTTCAGCGCAATAAAAGTATTGGTCGCCGTGGAGTCGATCTGCGGAATTCCTTTGAATCCCGGCGCAACGATGACGGTATATTCCGGAATGTGCCGGCGGTATTCCTCGTTGGTCTTCGGCAGAACGAACATATTCCTGACAAACAACGCGTGCCACGCATGTTCGGCAATGACGCGGACCGGGATGCGGTAATTCGGATCTGCTCCGGCATAACAGTCCTGCACAAAGACATCTTTTCCCTGGAGATATCCCTGAACTCTGTTAAAAACGTCGTTGAATTTATCGGGACTAAACGGACGGTTGTACTGTCCCCACCAGATATTTTCTTCGCTGGACGGTTCCTTGACGATAAATTTATCGTTCGCCGAACGGGCTGTGTGTTTTCCGGTATTGGCAACGATTGGCCCGAGGTGGGAAATGCGCGCTTCCTTCCGGAATGTAATTTCTTCGTACAACGCTTCGGTGGTAAGGTTCCAGTACGCCATCCGCAGATTGGAAATACCGTGATTGTCGAGACCGTAATCGCTTTTCAGGACTGCGGCCTCTCCCTGAGCGGGTGTTTTGATGTCGAGTATGTTGTTCATAACCAGTCCCTCACTAATTTACGATCGCCGATGTAGATCTCGTTCGGCGACGCCGGATCGAGAGCCCATTTGATGCGTGCAATCCCTTCGGTGACGTCCTTAATGGATCCCGCATAGCTCAGACGCAGATGTCCTTCCATACCGAATTCTTTTCCCGGGACGGTGACGACCAGCGCTTTTTTCAGGAGCATGCGCGAGAGTTCCACCGAATTGTTGGAATACGCCCGAAAGTCTGGGAGACAATAGTACGTTCCGTTCGGTTTAGTCAGTTTTATTCCGTTGAATGTCTTCAGTTCTTCGATCATGACATTGCGATTGTTCTCCAACGTCAGGCGGAGGCTCTCCACCGCGCTTTGCAAGCCCGTCAATGCACCTTCGGCCGCTGCCTGCAGCAACAATGCGGTGCAGGAGGTGATCTGGCTCTGCACATTGGTCATAATGGAGACAAGTTCCTTATTCGCAATCGCCCAGCCGATCCTGAAGCCGGTCATGCCGTAGAGTTTCGAGACGCCGTTGATGGAGATGATCTTTGTGGATTCGATATCTTTCTTCGTGTATTTATAGGCCGACGGAGAGACCTTCCCGTCGAAGACCAGTTTATGGTAGATATCGTCCATGATGATGTAGATCCCTTTTTTCTCGCAGTAATCCACGAGCTCGGCGATGAACTCTTCCGAGTACATCACTCCCGAGGGATTGTTCGGGCTGTTCACAATAATCGCCTTGGTATAGGAACTGACTCCTTTCATCACATCCGACATCTTCGGATAAAAACTTCCATCCTCCGGTGTGACGATCACGGGAATACCGTACACCATCTTTACCATTTCGGGATAACTGACCCAGTACGGCGCGAGAATGATGACTTCGTCCTGCGGATTGAGGATCGAATAGAGAACGTTATAGACCGATTGTTTGGCTCCTGCGGAGACAATGACATTCTCCGGCGCAACGATGCGGTCGTAGTTCTCTTCGGTATATTTGATGATTGCCTTCTTCAGCGACGGAATCCCGTCCGTGGGTGTATATTTGATATCGGCCGTGCTGAGTTTTGCGGCAGAACTGAGGATGGCATTGATCGGAGCTTTATTCTTCGGTTCACCGGCTCCGAGGTGAACGACTGATTCGCCTTTCTCACGAAGAATGCGCGCCTCTTCGTTCAATTTCAGTGTCGGCGATTCAGCGATCGATTTGGCAAGTGTGCTGACGCTCATGAGTGATACAACCTCCTTTTTGTTGGGATGTTGCGTTCGTGCTGTTGTGTGTGGTGCTATTTTCTGTTATGCAGCGAAAAAGAATTGAGGTGAATGTGCGTATCAATAATACGATGTATGGTACGAAGAATTGGTGAATGTTTCCAATATTTCTCGGGATATTAAACGGACAAATTTATCTTTAATCGATTCGGGATACAGTGTATTCATGGAATCGGACTGTATCTTTAAAATTCCGACGCCGCTTTCACAGCGGCGTTTCGGTTTTACAGCACCGTGATCTCTTTTTTCTTCAGCACTGCTCTGGCGGAGCCGGCCGCGAGTTTAGAATCGAATGACAGACGGAATGTTCCTCCCCGTCCGTCGCGTATCTTGAGAAGTTCAATATCCTTGATGTTGATCTTTGCCTTATACAACGCAGCGGTCAACTGCGAGAGCACCCCCGGTTTATCGTCGACGGTGACATAGACATCATGAAGCGGATGAAGAAACCCTTTTGAATTTTTTGGAATGGCATCGCGCAGCGATTTTGCAGAAGTAAATTGCTTAGCAAAGCGTTGCTGAGTATTTTCTGTTCGGAGATCGTTTTCAAATGAACCAAGTAATTTTGCAAACTCTCGTATCACCGATCTGATCTCTATTGAGTTACTGGAGAGAATGTCCTTCCACATTTCGTACGGGCTTGAAGCGATTCTGGTAATATCCCGGAATCCTCCTGCTGCGAGTTGCAGAAATGCAGGATTCTTCTTGTTCTTCTTCCCCGCTAGATTCATCATCGCAACGGCTACAAGTTGCGGCAGATGGCTGATGGCAGCGGCGACTTCGTCGTGCTCCCGGGCGGAGAGAAACAAGACACGAGCACCGACGGAGTGAAGCAGCGATGTTAATGCAGTGATCCTCTTCCGTTGTTTTGAATCGGCACAGAGCACATACGTCGCATTCTGAAAGAGCAGCCCGTCGGCGTGCTCGATTCCCTTCCCCTCTGATCCCGCCATAGGATGACCGCCAATGAAAATGCCGTTCTTATTAAAATGACGGTTTGCGGCGGAAACGACGTTCATTTTTGTGCTGCCGACATCGGTAATGATAGCGTTCTTTTTAACGCTTGCGGCAATTGGAGGAAGAAGTTCGATGATGGTTGAGACCGGAGTGCAGAGGAAAACGATATCCGCATCATGCACAGCGGTGGCGATTGTCGATGCTCCGAGATCGATGGCCCCTTTTCTTAATGCCTTTATTACAGTGCCGGTACGGTCATATCCGGTAACAGAAATCCGGGGATGATTCTGCTTTATCGCGAGCCCGAGCGACCCGCCGATAACACCAAGACCGATAATGGTAATGTTCATAAAAAAATGGCCGCCAAATCACGAAGTCACAAAATTTTGTGATTTCGTGCCTGCCCGCCAAGTTTTTTGGCGGGATTTTGTGGCAAAAAGAATTAAGCGACTTTCCGCCCGATCGCTTCGGCGATGACGCGGATCTGTTTCATCATCTCGTCGAACTGATTCGGGAAGAGCGACTGCGCGCCGTCCGATTTTGCGTGGTCGGGATCGTTGTGCACTTCCACGATAATGCCGTCCGCACCGGCTGCCACTGCTGCCCGCGCCATTGGGATTACCTTATCACGGATGCCGATACCGTGAGACGGATCGGCGATGATTGGCAAATGACTTTTTGCATGAATCACCGGAATGGCGCTGATATCCATCGTATTGCGCGTTGCCGTTTCGAATGTGCGGATTCCCCGTTCACAGAGCATCACCTGCATATTCCCGCCGGAAAGGATATATTCGGCAGACATCAGCCACTCTTCGAACGTCGCGGAAAGTCCACGCTTTAAAAGCACCGGCTTTTTGGCCTTCCCTAACTCCCTCAAAAAATTGTAGTTCTGCATATTCCGCGCGCCGATCTGTATGACATCGCAATATTGTTCGATGACGGAGATCTGCGCACCGTCCATCGCTTCCGAAATAACTTTCAGTCCGAATGCATCGGCCGCTTTTCGCATCAGTTTCAATCCCTCTTCACCCAGCCCCTGAAATGCATACGGCGACGTGCGGGGTTTGAATGCGCCGCCGCGAAGAAATTTCGCTCCGGCTTTCGCGACATGCTCCGCAATGGTAAAAATCTGTTTTTCATTTTCTACTGAGCAGGGTCCTGCCATCACAACGATCTCGTCTCCGCCGATCTTCACTCCGTCCGCATCGATCACCGTCCTTTCGGACCTGAACGAGCGGCTGGCAAGTTTGTACGGTTCGGTGATGCGGTAGACATGCGCCACGCCGGGGAGCAGTTCGACCTGGCGCGTATCGAAATCGGGCTGCACGCCGATCGCCCCGAGGACGGTCTGGTTGACACCGGTGGAGCGGTGGACATCAAAGCCGAAATCGTGAAGGACTTTGATGATTCCTTCAATTTCTTTTTCGTTTGCGTTTTGTTCAACAACGACGACCATTTTATTCCTTAAAAAAAATAAGAAGACTGAATACTGAAGACAGAAGACTGAATTAAACCTATTTTTCTGATTTGATTATTCTTTTAATGTATGAATCGATCATCTTAGAAATGATATCAATGCGATCGGAGATTTCAGTTGTTTCGGCATAGTGCAAATCGTTGATGAGCAGCAAATAATACCTGCATTCTTCCAATGAACCTTGAGCGATATTATAATATCTTATTTTATCACGACTTCCTTTTTTCTTGAATCCCTCGGCCATATTTGCAGGGATGGAAATTGCGGCCCTGCGGATTTGAGATGTCAATCCATACATCTCATTATGAGGAAAATCCTTTGTAATTTTATAAATATCCAGAACAAATTGGTGCGCCAGTTTCCACATGGCAAGGTCACGAAAGGATTGTGCGGGCTTTTGATCGCTCATAGGGCTCCTCCTTCCATAATTCAGTATTCTGTCTTCTGTATTCCTACCTTCGCTTTATAATTTATTCATATCTGTCAAGTTTAAAACTCTCTCCCAAATATAACTTTCTCGCTTCGGGATCATTCGCGAGTTCTTCGGCGCTGCCGGCTTTCAGGATCTTCCCTTCAAACAACAGGTAAGAGCGATCGGTGATGGAAAGCGTTTCGTGCACATTATGATCGGTGATGAGCACGCCGATGTTTCGGTATTTCAACTGCATCACGATCTCCATGATGTCTTCCACAGCGATCGGATCGATACCCGCAAACGGTTCGTCCAGCAGAATAAATTTCGGATCCGTTGCAAGGGCACGGGCAATCTCCGTCCTGCGCCGTTCTCCGCCGGAGAGCATATATCCCCTGCTCTTTTGGATGTGCGCCAGGCCGAATTCGTCCATCAACTTTTCACATCGTTCATTCTGTTCTTTAACGGACAGCAACGTCATCTCGAGCACCGCTTTGATGTTGTCCCGGACGGTCATGGTACGGAACACCGACGCTTCCTGCGTCAGGTATCCGATTCCCGCTCTCGCCCGTTTGTACATCGGCAGTGTTGTAATGTTCAGATCGTCGAGATATACCGTGCCGCCGTTCGGGCGGATCATTCCGACGATCATATAAAAGGAGGTCGATTTCCCCGCGCCGTTCGGACCGAGCAATCCGACGATCTCTCCTTGCTGTACGGACAGGGAGACGGTATCGACAACGGTCCGTTTTTTATACCGCTTTACCAGATTCTCTGCCCGGAGTACTCTTTTCGATTGCTGCGGTATTTGTGGTGTTTCATTCATAATGTTTTTTTTGTGGGAAAGATCATTTCCAATCGCGGCCGATCTTTCCGTATCAGAAATCCGTCAAGGTTATACGTGCCGACACCTTTCCGCGACAGCAGATTTTCGGGATAATACGATCCCTCAATACCCTTAGCCACATTGATCGTGTGCGGTTTCCCCTCGTTAAACTTCATCCGGATATAATCCCCGGTCGTCTTGTTCACACCGTTCCCGGCACTGTCGCCATAGAGATAATACAAACTGACGGCGTTTCTTTCCACATACGTTTCGTTCAGTTTATTATTGCTGAATTGCATTGTGATGGTGCGTCCGGTGAGTTGATTATACCGGTCCGGATACAGGCTGTCGCTGAGCGACGCAACAAACGCCCTGGTACGCACATAAGCGGTACGTAGCCTGTTTTTTTCAAGGTTCAGAATAATGGTATCTCCGGTCACCTGGTTTTCATCATACCAAACAATCGGCTTTTGGTAGAGTTCGATCCGTTCCTTGCCGGTATAATATTTCACAATGCCGCATCGTGCCGCCATACTTCCGCGGACGATCAGAACGCTGTCGGTTGCAATCAGCCGTTTCGTCGAGTCGTCGTACGATTCCATGACAATGCTTTTTACGGCAAGGGTATCGATCTCTCCGGCATCCGACGTATCGATCTGCATCAGCCTCGGCGAATCGGTGATTTTACTGTACCGTGTCGAATCAAAATGCTCGAGGTAATGGCCGAACATGGTGACATTATTGCCGGCGTTGACAATTCTCACATTCAGCAGTGCGATCGACTTCCGCTCTTTTTCATAATACGTCAATTGTTCGCTGTAGATAGTTGTCGATGAATCGACCACCCGGACATTGCGCTGAAAGAACGCCCTATCTTCGTCAATATAATACGTACCGATATCGGCAAACAACGTTACGTTCGGCGTTGTCAATTGCACATTCCCTTCTCCATCCGCTCGCCGTTTATCGCCGAAGTATCGTCCTCTCCGGGAGGTCAGCGTGACGGTATCGCGCACGATTTTAACATTGCCGATCAAGTCAATCTCATTGCGTTGCAGATACTGGATCGCTTTATCGCACCAGACATGCACATTCCCCTGTTTAAAACGGACGTTTCCCTGCAGTTCCCGGATATCCTCACCTCCCGCCAATCGTTTTCCGGAAAAGATGTCGGCATTCTGAAGCAGTATCAGATCCCGCTGTTGCGCTGCGACCACGGTCCACACACCGATGATCAAAATCAGAAGCGCCGTTATCAAACGCCATTCTCCAGCCTGACGAGTCGGGATGGCGTGATAGTGATTCTCAGGATGGGTTTGTTTCATAAATATTACTGCGATTCAGCCGTGCCGGTGACTTTAAAGATCCTGTAATTTCGCAGATTGTGATCCGATTCGAATCCGGTTCCCTGCAGCCGTTCTTTCGGAGAAACGATTCTGACGAACTCCGGAGAGTGAATCAATTGCCGTTTATTGTCCCAGAACATTTTCTCGGTGTAGACGACCGTCCCGCTGTCGGAACGGACAATAACATTGCCGGTCGCTTCAAGATTATTTGTTCCTTCATCGACTACGGCATGCCGGGACGTCAGCGTTGTGGTATGCAGGCCTACTTCGTCGAAGAAATCAACGATCACGCCGGAATCAAGATGGGTGACGGTGGAATTATCGTATGCGTAGATGTGTCCCGCCTGAACAATCGCCTTCACGGTGCCGGAATCTGAAAAGGTGATGGTAGAGTTCCAGCTTTCCTGTGACGGAAGCTGCATGCCCGATACACCGCTGAGAACGGAGGGTTTTACCTTTTCTTCACAACCGATCGCCGCCAGTGCAATTATAGCACAAATCCAGAATCGTCTCACGTTGCCGAGTCTCCGCCCAATCCCGCGCGTACAAGATCGTGCAAGTGTACTACGCCGAACGGTTTTTTCTCCTCGTCAACAATGACCAATTGCGTGATGCTGTACCGTTCCATTTCCTGCAATGCTATCGACGCGAGCGTACCTTTGCGAATCGTCTTCGGATCTTTCGACATCACCTCGAGCGCCGTTAATCCGGAAATATCGCTCGTCTTTTGCAGCAACCGGCGCAAATCGCCGTCCGTGATGATGCCGGAGAGCGTGCCGTCGGCATTTAAAACACATGTCGCTCCCAGACGTTTGGCGGTAATTTCAAGAATTGCATCTTTAATGCTTGCCTTTAATGAGACTTTGGGGACCTGGTCTCCCGTTATCGCCAATTCTTCAATTTTCAGCAGCAATCGTTTTCCGAGATTCCCTCCGGGATGGAACATGGCAAAATCGTTCGCGGTGAATTTTTTCTTTTCCAGCAGAGTAACCGCGAGTGCATCTCCCATGACCAGCGTAACAGTGGTGGAAGAGGTCGGCGCAAGATTATGGGGGCATGCTTCTTCCTTGACCGTAATATCCAGAACGATGTCGGATTGTTGCGCCAGATGGGAGGCGGAGTTCCCGACCATCGATATGACCGGTACACCGATGCGCTTGAACATCGGTAGCAGCTGCCGGATCTCCTGTGTATCGCCGCTCTTGGAAATGCACATCACCACATCGTCATTTCGCACCATGCCGAGATCGCCATGGACCGCGTCCGACGGATGTAAAAAGATGGCCGGCGTTCCGGTCGAATTCATTGTGGCGACAATCTTCCGCGCGATAATCCCCGATTTCCCCATGCCGGTGATAATGACTCTTCCTTTGCACGCAAACAATGTGTCCACTGCCTGTTGAAATGAGGCATTGATCTTTTGTTCCAACGCCGCGACGGCTTCGGATTCGATCCGGATGACCTCTTTTGCTTTGAGTATATCGTTCGATTCTTTTGACATATTACTCTGTTGTTTGTCTCATTGCGGAGTCTATGGCGATCACCTGGCGTATCAATTTTTCCATTTCGGCAAGCGGCAGCTGACTCGCTGCGTCGCTCATTGCCTTCGCCGGATCGGGATGCGTTTCAATAAACAACGCGTCGATGCCGACGGCAGCTCCTGCCCGCGCCAGCGGAAAGATAAATTCCGGCTGTCCGCCGCTCATTCCCCCCGAACCGCTCGGTAATTGAACGGAGTGCGTGGCATCGAGTACCACCGGATATCCGAATTCCCTCATGATCGGCAAGCTGCGAATATCCACGACGAGATTATGGTAACCGAATGTCGTTCCCCGTTCCGTCACGAGAATATTTGTATTTCCTGTCGATGCAACTTTTTCAATGGGATATTTCATATCGTCCGGCGCCAGAAATTGGCCCTTTTTAATATTCACGACACGCTTCGTTTTTCCTGCCGCCACCAGCAAATCCGTCTGCCGACAGAGAAATGCCGGTATCTGAAGCACATCGGCGACCTGTGCAGCGGCGACGGTCTCTGCTTCGGAGTGTATGTCGGTCAGGATCGGAACGCCGAATTCTTTTTTCGCATCCCCCAATATCTTCAATGCCTGATCCATATCAAGGCCGACAAAACCGCTCATGCTGGTGCGATTCGCTTTTTTGTAGGACGATTTGAAGATGAACGGAATGGAGAACTGCTCACACAGTTTTTTTAACCGTTCGGCAGTGAAGAAGACAAGATCGCGGTTCTCCACGACACAGGGACCGGCAATAAGCACCAATGGATTGCCGGCGCCGATGTGTATTGAACCTATGGAAACTTTTTTTGTCATGATCATGATCTGTTGATTAAGGTACTATTCTTTGTCCGTTTATGCAAAGATGCCGAAAGGAGCTGCGTTAGATCAACGCCAGTGCACATACTGCGCCCGCAAGTGCGCACATCCAATTCACACTGTCGTTATCGAACCATCGAATACCGCTGATCAGAGTCGTCTGCGAACCGTGAAAATGCGTCCGCTCCGTCAACGTTCCATCGACCGACCGATACTGCGCCTGTATGGTTGCGCCGGCGATGCTGTCAACCAGTGAACCGGTGAAACCGGCAAATATAACGATGCCCGCAGTAACCGCAGTAATACCGGCGGGATCGAAGAGCCATGCAGACAGAACGATCAACGCCGATCCCATAATACCGCCGGCGAGTCCCGTTAGCGAGACGCCGCCGCTTGTTCCCGGTTCAACCTTTTTAAACGATGTAATGGAAACCGGTTTTCCTTTTCCGAGAATTCCGATTTCGGTCCCCCAGGTATCGGCGGTGACCGCCGCAATCGTCGCGAGGTACACATAGTACAGTTGAGACCATTCCGGCACTGCATACCAGAGCAGCACGATCATACCGGCAACACCACCGTTTGCAACGACTTGTCCTTCATCCCTCTTATCGGATTTATCAAACACCGTTTCAAATTTCTTCTTTTTCGACTTCTTGTATTTTGACAAGAGGCTCGATGCGACAAAAAAGACGAAAATGGGGATCGTCCATTTCCATCCGCCTACACCGTAAATAACCGTTGCCAGAAGGAAAGTCGCCAGTGAACCGCTCGGCGTAAGAAAATGAAACCGGAACGATACTGCGGCAATAATTCCGGCCAGTACAATTGCATGAGACATCTGTTGAATGTCCAGATGCGGATGATCCACAAAAAAGTAATGAAGCACAAACGCCGCACTCAGCGGAACGGTCAGATTGTCGAATCCCTTGGATGAAATCGCTTCCCACACTGTCACAAACAACGACACCGCTACGACGATTTGAAACACCACGATACTTTCGTACGGAAGATTTTCCTTCCACACCGCCGCGATGACGATAATCGACGTTGTTATGAACATCGCCGCCGAACCTTCATACGATTTTTTATCGCTGGTCAGGAAATAATTGTGCGCCGACGGAAGATTTTCTCCGACTATTGCCGCAGCGGCGTCGCTGAGTGCAAGAATAAGTATGGCGATCGAAATGATGATCGGGGCGGAATCCCAAAACAGCAGTACAAGGATTAAAAACGACAGTGGATAATAGACCGTGCCGTATGACTGCCGATTGGTGCCGTGCATTCCCTGCAACAGCCCGAAACGAACGGCGCCATAATTCACGGCGATAAAGATCACTGCCAGCGTGATGGCGGGAATACCTGATACAAACAATTCAGGAGCAAAAAAAATCAGAAGCCCGGTCAAGATATGCACCAATTTTCGGGTTATCTCGGGCGATCCGTTAAAACTTTTGCGCAGGAATTCCGCAACCGTGATGAAAAAACCGATAGCGGCCAGAATTATGGCAAACACGGTCCATTCGGCACCGGACGGTTGAGCGAACAGACTCATAATGCTTCCACCTGTTGTTCCACACCGGATATTATTCCGGCAATCGTTTGCGTCAGGACCCGCTTCGGGTCGGCGGAAGATTTAACGGCCAGATCGGCCTTGGCGAGGAGAACGAAAGTGCGTTCTATTTCTTCTTTTGTGAATTTTTTTACCTGTGCCATAAAGGTTCGAAGAAAGAAGGCATGCACACCAATCAGATGGGAAATCTCATTTTCCGGTTTTCGCTGCCGCAGTGCATCGTGCAATTTATACAATTTTATAAAGTGTATCGTCAAAACAGCAATAATGGCAACGGCGGAATCACCCGTCCGGACAAGTCGATCGGCGATTTCCAGTGATTTAGCCATATTCTTCTCGCCGATCTTATTTGCTAATTCAAACGCAGTAAATTCGCGGGATACGCCCACCACGCGCTCGATATCGTCCGCAGTAATGGAAGGCTTTTGTGCAATGGCAATCAGTAATTTTTCTATCTCGTTTGCCAATTCCTGAAGGGAATTCCCGACATACGAATGAAGCAACGCAGCGGCGGCAGGATCGATCGACCGTTTCATTTTCTTTACGCGTGTTTCAATCCATGCGATGGTTTCATTGTCATACAGCGGACGAAACTCACCGACAACCGCCTTTGACCGCAACGTGGTGTACGGTTTCTTCCGAAAATCCGCGCCGGAGGAAATGATGATCAGCACGGTCGTCGGCGAGGGATCGTCGAAATACTTTGAGTACAGATCCTCGGTCGTTTTTCTGACTGTCCGTTCAAACTCCTTCAGAATAACGACGCGCCGTTCCACCATCATCGGATACGATGAGGCAATGGCGATCACTGTGTTTGCATCCACTTCGGAGCCTTGCAGGATATCGAAATTAAACTCCCTCATGGCCGGATCGACCGAGTGTTCCACAATCGCATCGACGCATTCCTCGATAAGATACTTTTCCTCGCCGTAAAAAAAATAGACGGGGGAGAATTTCTTCTTCCGAAGGGATTCGTGGAATGCGTTAAAATCGAATTTTTCTTTGGATTTTGCCATACAATCCCGGACGCCGTCACCATGTCCGGCAGGACGGTGAGTGACGGGAGTTATTCGATGATACGGATCTTTTTGATCATCACCTTTTCCAACGGATTGTCGCGCGGATCACGCGGTACGGCGACGATCTTATCCGCAACATCCATTCCTTCCACCACTGTGCCGAAAACGGAATATTGTCCGTCGAGGAATTTCGCATCGGCGACGGTAATGTAGAACTGGCTCCCGCTGGACATTCTTTTGGGGTTGACCTGGTCCGCCTGACGCGCTGCGGCGATCACTCCCCGATTGTGCGACAGACCGATCTCCGCATCGATGCGGTATTCCGGTCCACCAATACCGTGTGTATGGCGTTCACCGCTTTTTGAATTCGGATCGCCTCCCTGGATCATGAATCCCGGAATAACACGGTGAAACGTGGTACTGTCATAATAGCCTTCTGCGGCCAACTTCCGGAAATTGGCGGCATGCTTCGGTGCGGCGGAATCATTCAATGCAATGGTCATATCGCCCAGTGTCGTCTCGACGACCACCATTCCTTTTTTCGGATTCTCTTTCTGTTCTGTCACTGTGGTGCTCCCTTTGTTCGTTTGTGTTTTCTTCTGTTGTGCGTCTGCTGTCGTTATTACAACGATCAACGCACAGAGCAGTAAAGCGGTCTGTTTCATATCCCCCGAGAGATTGTTGTTAAAAATATACCATGGCGCCGAACCGCAGTCCGGCAAAAAAATAATCCAACGAAGCATCCTGCCGCCGAAGAGAATTAGAGAGGATAATGCCGTTCCCGTCGCGCACCTTTCCCAAAAACTCCCAGCCGAATTCCCCGCCGATATACCCAAAGAAGTTCTCATCAAATGCCGTTTGGCCGACAATTTCGCCTTTGATCCCGATACCGTTTGCCGTATACCGTGTTTCGACGCCGAACGTCGACGTTTTCTGTATCACGCTCCCGAAATGATATCCTCCGCCGGCACCGGCCTTTATGAAGAACCCCTTTCCGGTGACCACCCTTTGGAGCAAGACGGACGGAGCATGTACTTCATACAACACGTCGTGCAATGCGCCGTTTGTTCCCAAAAAATTATACGATTTAAACAGATACGAATGTTCGACTTTCACTCCCCAACCATCGGCGATCGGAAACTCGATTCCACCGAAAAAAGTGATCGCCGTGCCAAAATCGTCCACTCGTTGAGACGAAATGGACGTACCGTTGATATATTCGACCATATCCGGTGCGGAGACGACAGCCACACCCATCCCCCCGAAAATTGCGATGTCATTCGTCCGTTCGATAAAGAGCTGTTGCTGCGCCGACGCCTTAAAAGAAATGAAAAACAATATCAATCCGATCCATTTCACAGCGTCACACCTCTTCTCCCTCATCTTTTTTATTGGTGTTCAAAATATCCGCCATATGTATATTATCTCTGAGGAAATAATACACACCCAGCACTGTCGTAGTCAAAAACCCGACGATGTGAGTGTAGAAGGCATAACTCAATGCCTTCTCTGCATCGACGGAAAAGAGTTGAGACAACGTAAAGGAAATAAATGCGTGGTAACTGCCGATTCCGCTCGGTGTCGGCAGTGCAAAGGCGATACCGGATGCGACCTGAACAACCGCCGCCGATCCAAAATTCAATCCATACTCGTCCTGAAACCCGTAGATATAGAACGGAATATAAAGCAGCACGACGTAGGAAAGCCAGATTAACACGCTCGTCAATGCGATCATGAAGTAATTCCGTGCGTGTTTCGATGCCCCAAAACCGGAGAGAAACGACGTAAAGATATGATCAGCCTGCGAATGAAGTTTTTGGGGAAGCAGAAATGTCAACTTTGTGACGAACCGAAAGAGCATTTCGGCGCGCAAGAACATAAGCATAAAAATTCCGAACATCACGACCGCACCTGCAAAGAAGAGCCATTCATATTCGGCCATCGCCGGAAACCAGAGTGCAAACGGTTCCGCATAGATCGCCAGTACCGTCAGCACAATCAACGCAAAGGTGACGATATCCAGAATGCGTTCCAGAACGATTGTTCCGAGGGTTGCGCTTTTAGAAATCCCTTCCAGTTTACCCATAACGTACGGTCGGACGAACTCGCCGAGGCGGGGAATGATGCTGTTGATCAGATATCCGATCATCGTTGCCGAAAACGTATTGCGGAGAGATATATTCTCTTTGATGGGAGCCAACAGATATTTCCAACGCCACGCCCGGATGACATGACTGAGAGCGCTGCCGACGAACAATATGACAAACCAGATCCAATGAACGTCGATGAGTGAATTCCATATCTCGGAAATATCTTTTCCGCGAAACGCGAGGTACAGAAAAACTCCCGCCAGTAAAATACTGAAGAACGTTCGAATGATATTTTTTATAATGGTTCTCATTGTCCTTTTCGAAGATCGACCACCTGCATGCCGGCGGGAGGATCGAACGCAAACTCCGCATCACTCACCGGAGCATTGAACCGGACGTCGCTGAGCGTAATATCATACTGCGCCCTGTTTCTGTCTGTATACACAATCCGCACGACGGTCCAATCTTTCTCCCGGATCCATGCCGTCATCGTCCGAATATGTCCTGTCTTTACCGATGCACCGTTCAGTTCGAGTGAAATTTTTACGAGGCCCTGTTCCCTTTGTAATTCCTTTGCCGAGAAGTCATCGGGCAGACCGAGTAAAAATTTTTCAGGGGAAAAAACCCGCGCATTTTCCTTGAAAGAATCGATCAGAACCTGATTATTGGCCGTGGATACAATCCAGACGGTTTTACCGTCCGCGATCAGCCGCTGATCCGGTGTTTCAACGCGGTATTTATTCCCCTGTTTGATTTTTATTGTGCCGGATTGCCGTTGTACTTTTTTACCGAAACGGGGTGTCACTTTTTGGACGAACGAAGCGGTGGCGGATGTGATGCCGGTATAGTTTTTTTGGACGTTCCGCAGTACCTCCTGCGATGTGAGGCGGTCTTGTGCCACGGCAGCAGAGATACAAAAGAGTACGGAGAGCATCAGGCGAGCAGTCACGGTATCAATCCAAATTTTTCAGAAGGATTTCAAGTTGTTCTTCGGTTTCAATCAGCACTTCGCGGGCTTTACTGCCGTCGAACGGTCCGACAATGCCGGCGTCTTCGAGTTGGTCGACCAGTCGGGCGGCACGGGAATAGCCGACACTCAGCCGTCGCTGCAGCAACGACACCGAACCCTGCTGGTGACGAACGATGATCCGTGCGGCGTCATCGAACAATTCATCACGGTCGCCGCTGCCGTTTCCGCCGCCGTTCTTTTTCTTTTCGAGCGCGGAGGGGAGTTCGTACATTCTGCTGTATCCCTTTTGCTTGCTGATATGACGCACAACTTCTTCGATTTCTTCGGAAGAAATGTACGCATTCTGGATACGCAGCGGGCGCGGCATACTGGCGGAAAGATATAGCATATCTCCCCGGCCGATCAGCTGTTCGGCACCGCTGCCGTCAATAATTGTCCGGGAATCGATTTTGGAAGAGACCGCATATGCGATGCGGGAGGGAAAATTCGCCTTGATTACTCCGGTGATGACGTCCACCGAGGGACGCTGCGTTGCGAGCACCAGGTGGATTCCCACGGCACGGGCCAATTGGGCGATACGGGCGATGGATTCCTCCACCTCCTTGGCGGTCGTCAACATCAAATCCGCCAGTTCGTCGATGATAACAATAATGTACGGCAGGAAGCGGTGTTTCACGGTCTCCGTATCCTTCCCCTTCAACCGTCCCTCTTTAAATCGCTGATTGTAATCGGTGACATGTCGTACTCCGGCAGACGCCAGCAGATCGTACCGGCGTTCCATCTCAACAACACACGACTTCAATACGAGTACGGCATTGTTCGGCTGGGTAATGATCTTCTCGTCGATGTCCGGTGAGACAGCAAGAAAATGATTCTGCAGTTGCAGATACAGACTCAGTTCGATTTTTTTCGGATCGACCAGAATAAATTTCACTTCGGACGGATGCAGACGGTAGAGCAAACTGGCGATGATCGAATTGATGCCGACCGATTTTCCCATACCCGTTGCGCCGGCAATGAGCACGTGGGGCATTTTTGCCAGATCGTCTATAAATATTTCGCCGGTGATCGTCTTCCCCATCGCAAGCGGAAGCGCCGCAGTACTATCGCGGAACTTCTCCGAATTCAATATGCTCCGGATCGTGACGATCTGCGGTTTATTGTTCGGAATTTCGACGCCGACCGTTCCTTTGCCGGGAATCGGGGCTTCGATACGGATGCCGCGCGCCTGCATCGCCAGGGCAAGATCGTTCGACAGGGAGGTGATTTTCGAAACCTTGACGCCGGTCGCCGGAACGAGTTCATACAGCGTCACCACCGGTCCGGGTGTAACGCTCACGTTGGCAATTTCAACGCCAAAATCGGCCAGTTTTGCCTGCAGAAAGGCTGCATTATTTTTCAGCTCTTCGTCGCTGATTTTCTCTTCATATTTTTTCGCGTCGAGCAGATCGACGGAGGGAAATACATAGTCGATTTCTTCATCTTCCACTTCGCGTTCTTCCAATTCCGCTTCCTTTTCATGCACGCCTTCCTTGATCTCAAGCGGAGGTTCGGCAATCAAGGGCGACGAAGCTGTGGGAATGCCGATACCCGTTTCCTCTTCCGGTTCCGGCTGTTCCGGCGGGACCGGCGGGAATGATTCTTTCTTGGCAGATGCGGATTTTAAACCGATCAGTTCTTCATCCGGCCGTTTGACGCGAATCTCTGCAGGTGTATTTTTTTTCTCTTCTTCTTTCTGAGCGGCACGGACTGCCTGCTGCTCTTTCCACGCATCCATTTTGGCACCGAAGAAATTCCCGACCGCGATCACCACCTCTTTCAGTCGTTCGGAAGTTTTATGCAGATCCAGATCGATCGCCAGTGTCACCGTCACGATGGTCAGCGAAAGAGCGGCGATTAATCCGCCGGCCAATCCGATCGATTGCTGCAGTACCGTCGCAAAGAAAGATCCTAAACTGCCGTGCCATTCCGGTGAGATGACCTCCGCGGCACCGGTCTTTCGCAGCAGGCCAAAGAACGCCGATCCCAGCAGTGCGAGGATCACAGCGTAATTCGTGAAGTAGACCAGCCGGCGGATCTCTCCGTTTCTCAGCATCGTCCAACCCCACATCAACAACAATACCGGAAATACGAAGGCAAATAATCCGACGGTGGAGTTGATCAGAAAATTCGACAGAATTGCTCCGAACAAACCAAGCCAGTTGGACGTTGATTCGGCTTTCAACTGCAGCATCGGATCGTTCACAAACACTTTAGAGAGATCCGTCAGCCTGATTTCGCCGTTCGCTTCGTCGGCGGGTGAATAAGAGACCATACTGAGCAGGGTCATCACACCGAAGACGATGATGAGAAACGAAAAGATTTGTTTGCGTTGGGAGGAATTCTTTTTCGAACCGTTGTCCGACTTCTTCCGGCGGGGGGCCGGTGCATGCTGCGGTTCCTGCGTCATCGTGTACTCTTCCATCACTCTGCTTTTGCCCCCGTAGTATCGATGCTGATGGGAACGTGAGGAGCGGAATTCGTATCGCTCTTCTTCTTCACTTTAATGACATTGGCGACAAGTTCCGGAACGACATCGAACGAATCGATGGTCGTACAGAACTCGATATCCTTATCGAAGCCGATGTCGATCAAATATTTTCCGTGATCGCACGTCCGGGCCATCTTCAGAAGGTTTTTGCTGAAGCTCTTGAACAATGCCACGGCCGCCACGGCAGAATCGTTAAAATCGATTTCCGTTTCTTCGTCGTCGATCAGCAATTTGGTGATCATGCCGGCACAGACGGCATCTTCGATGCAGAACTGCGTATGTTTTCCCGCACACAGGATGTAAATGTCTTCCTTAATCTCTTTAATTTTATTGATCACGGCGGTGATATTCACGAAGCCTGCCACCAGCAAATTTTTGGCGTAGCGGGCTTTCCACATTGCCGGAGCGCCGTTCGTGGTATAAAAGATGATCGATTTCCCTTTCACCGCTTCCGGCGTATACTCGGCGGGAGAATTGCCGAGGTTGAAACCTTCGATCATTTTCCCGTTCCGTTCGCCGCCGCGCAAGACCACATCGCCGAAAAGATTCCCCGACACCTTCACCGCCGATTCGATGGTGTTGACCGGAATAATTTCGCGGGCGCCGTTGTTAAGCGCCGTAATGACCGTGGTGCTGGCGCGCAGCACATCGATCACGACAACGTTCTTGTCCCGTAGGAACAGATCATCGATCTGAGACTGTGAAAAGAAAACTTCAATTTTCATCCTGCAGACCCCCTGCTAAAAAATCTATGGTTTCTTCAAGAACGGAAGTGCAACGATCGTTGCGTCCGCCATTTTTCCCCGAATATCGATTTGCACGTTCGTCCCTACTTCATGATGCGGAACATTCACGTATCCCATTGCAATACCCTTTTCCAGCGTCGGAGCAAATGTTCCGCTGGTCACTACTCCGGAGGGAGTTCCGTTGACAGCAATAGGATAACCGTGGCGCGGGACAGCTTTCTCGAGCAGCTGCATTCCCACCAGCTTCCGCTTCATGCCATCGGCTTTGGCTTTTTCGATCGCCGGTTTGCCGATGAAATCGCCTTTACTCAATTTGGTGATCCAGCCGAGTCCCGCTTCGAGCGGATGCGTTGTCTGATCGATGTCGTTGCCGTACAGGCAGTACCCCATCTCGAGACGCAGCGTATCACGGGCTCCCAATCCGATCGGCGCAATGCCGAAATCCTTTCCCGCATCAAAGATCGCCGTCCAGATTTTTTCGGCATGGGCGACATCAAAATAGATTTCAAAACCGAGTTCACCGGTATATCCCGTCCGTGAAATGGTCATGTCGAATCCGGCAAGATTCCCGCGGACAAAACTGTAATAAGGAATCGCAGCGAGATCGACGGAGGTCAATTTCTGCAATGTCTCCAACGACCGCGGCCCCTGGATGGCCAGCAATCCGGTTGCGTCGCTTTTATTTTCGAACCGCACGTCCGCCGGACAGTGCTTCGACATCCACTCCCAATCCTTATCGATATTCGCGGCATTCACGACGATCATGTAGGAATGTTCCGCCAGCATATAGACAAGCAAGTCATCCACAATACCGCCGGTGTCATAACACAAGGCTGAGTACTGCGCTTTTCCCGGAGTCAATTTCGACACGTCGTTCACCGTAATATTCTGGAGGAACGACAGCGCATTGGCGCCGAACGCGAAGAATTCACCCATATGAGAGACGTCGAACACTCCCACCGCATTGCGAACGGCCTTATGTTCTTCGATGATGCCTGCATATTGCACCGGCATTTCAAATCCGCCGAATGGAACAATCTTTGCACCGAGCTGTTGATGGATGGCGTAGAACGGTGTGCGTTTCATTTCGGTTGTCCTTTTTTCCAATCGGCAAGAAATTTCTCCAGGCCGATATCGGTCAACGGATGTTTGACAAGCTGATCGATCACTTTAAACGGCATCGTGCAGACGTGGGCGCCCATCAACGCCGCCTGCACCACATGGATGGGATGCCGGACGCTGGCGACGAGCACCTCGGTATCGTACCCGTAATTGTTGTAGATGGTAATGATCTGTTCAATCAATTGCATGCCGTCCGTGCTGATATCATCCAGTCTGCCGACAAACGGGCTGATGTATGACGCTCCGGCCTTTGCGGCCAGCAACGCCTGATTCGGAGAAAAGCACAGCGTAACGTTTGTCCTGATTCCTTCTCCGTGCAACGCTTTGACTGCTTTCAGCCCTTCTTTGATGAGCGGGATCTTGATGACGATGTTTTTGTGGATCTTCGCCAGATCGTGGGCTTCCTTCATCATACCGTTGAATTCCGTCGAGACAACCTCGGCGCTGATCGGGCCGTCCACGACGGCGCAAATCTCTTTCAACAAGGGAATAAATTCTTTCCCCTCCTTTGCGACCAGCGACGGATTGGTCGTCACGCCGTCCAAGACACCCAGCGCATTGGCTTCTTTAATCTCCTCAAGATTTGCGGTATCAATAAAAAATTTCATAACGTCTCCTTGGTGTCGGGAATGTCCGGCGGTTAATTCGAAAACTCCGATGTGATATCTTTATCCTGTTTGACAGAAACAAATTGGAATTCATCGATCGGCAGAGATTTGTCCGGTTCCAGCGTCAAGAGCGTTCTGAATCGGAATGCCAGGCGATTTCTGCGGTTGAATACTTTCCCGTCCATCAGATATTCCGCCATGCTCGGCGAGAGCCGTAAGCGCAGCCGCCATTCTCGCGATTCGGAACTGAAGCGCTTCAGCCACCGCTCGATATTGCTCATGATAGTCGTCTTCGACTGGATATTGCCGCTGCCGCCGCATGTCGGGCACGGTTCGGTAAAGCTGTGGATGATACTCTGACGCTGACGCTGGCGGGTAATCTGCATCAGGCAGAAATCGGTCAAGGGAAGAATGGTATGTTTGGCGCGATCCCGTTTGAATTCCTTCTTCATCTCGTCGTACACTTTTTTCTTGTTCCGGTCGTCGAGCATATCGATAAAATCGATGACGATAATGCCGCCGAGGTCGCGCAGACGGATCTGCCGGCAGATTTCGCGGGCCGCTTCGAGATTGGTACGGAGAGAGTTTTCTTCCTGCTCCTTGTTTGCCGCATACCGGCCGCTGTTTACATCGATCACGTTCATTGCTTCCGTCGGTTCGACGATAATGTACCCGCCGTGTTTCAGCCAGACTTTTCGGGTTAACAGCGTGGCGATTTCTTTTTCGATACCGAACGCATCAAAGATCGGTTCCCGCTTACTGTAGTATTCGATCCGGTCCGACATTTCCGGCGAGACAATCTTTATATAGGATTTTATTTCGCGGAACAGTTTTTTATCGTCTACCACCACATGTTCCACCTGTTCGGTAAACAGATCGCGGATAACGCTCGACGTCGTCGCCATATCCTTGTAGATCAGCGCAGGAGGATTTTCATCCTTCGCTCCGGTCTCAATATCCCGCCAGGTCTTCAGAAGGGATTCCAGATCCTGCAAGAAGAGTTTTTCGTCCTGATTTTCGGCGTTTGTCCGAACGATCACGCCGAATCCTTTGGGAAGAATGCTGCGGACCAGACGGCGAAGGCGACGGCGCTCGCGGAAACTGGTGATCTTTTTCGAAATGCCGATTTTCCCGTCGAACGGCAGCAGCACCAGAAATCGACCCGGAAGAGAAACCTGTGAGGTCACCCGGACCCCTTTTTTTGCAACCGGCTCCTTGGTTACCTGAACGATGATCTCCTGCCCTTTGGTGAGCTGAACTTCTTTGTGCCGATCGTCCCGCTGCGGTTTTACATGGGGTTTTGGTTTGGCAGCGACAGTTCCATCGTGTTCATCATCATCGCTCTCATCGTCATCCTCATCTTCATCCAACATCGTATTGAATTCATCCTGATAACTGCTGATATCTGAGAAGTGAAGGAATCCGTCTTGCTGCATACCGATATCGATAAATGCCGCTTTGATTCCCGGCATCACTTTGGCTACTTTCCCGAGAAAAATATCGCCTACCATTCTTTCCTTTTCGGGAGTTTCCACGAACAATTCTGCCAATCTTCCGTCCTCGGTGATCGCGATCCGGATCTCATTTCCGACAGAATTGATTAATATTTCTTTCTTCATTACAACCTTTCTATAATGGAATTTTATCCTGCAATTGTTTAGTTGAACTGAACACATTCCGCCAGCAATGCCGATGAAATGAGTTCAGTCCAACGCAGGATATCTGCAAATATCCGTCATAACGGACAACATTTATGTTTTTCACCCTCTCAATCCCAGCTGTATCGGTTGATATATCAACACAAACAGCACTTTTCCTCACAATTTGGTTGAAATTTACTAAATGTTTGTATGGCTTGCAAGGTGAGTTTTCAGGGAAGAAGCAATATATTAGAATGGAGAGAAAACGGTAAAAACCGAAGAATGGTAAAAAAAATGCCAAGCTTACTGCATCACACTATCGTTTGGAGGCTGTTGCTTCCTTCCGGACCTGGCAGGATTGTCCAACAATAAGTTGCGCAGGGCTTGGCAATAAAATTGATAAATTTAAAAATTGAGAAATTGCGGAATTGCTAAAAAAATCAGATCTGGAAATTGACGTTGATTGTTAAAAAAACACCAATTTGTAAATTTGTCAATTTTACAATTTCAAAATTTATTGTGGAGCTGAGGAGGATCTCCGCCATAGGCGGATGCGCCTCCGGCGCAGAACCGTTTTTTGTGGAGCTGAGGAGGATCGAACTCCCGACCTATTCGTTGCGAACGAATCGCTCTCCCAAACTGAGCTACAGCCCCAATTTTTTATTGAAAAGAATACAAGGAACTGATCCCAAATTGAGTGACGTGTTTTTTATGTCACGAAATCCCGCCGCTGTCTGGCGAGACTGATCTACAGCCCCTTCCGTTCTTACTAATATAATGATACTTCGCCCAGAATTCAATAACCAAACTGCACAATCACCCATGCCCGTTGATATACCATTGAATAGTTTTTTTAAGACCATCTTTGAGCGTGGTCTTTGCTGTCCATCCAAGAGCATGAATTTTTGAGACATCAAGCAGTTTGCGCGGTGTGCCGTCCGGTTTAGAAGCATCGAACAGCAGTGTGCCGGTGAAACCCACTTCTGCTTTAATCAATTCCGCCAATTCGAGAATCGTGATATCCTGACCGACGCCGATGTTGACAAAATCGTCCCCTTCGTATGAGTTCATCAAAAAGATGCACGCATCTGCCATATCATCGACATAGAGGAATTCCCGTTTCGGTATTCCGCTCCCCCAGAGTGTAACGGTGGCAGCGCCGGATTTTTTTGCTTCGACAAATTTTCTGATCAGCGCCGGCAGTACGTGTGAGTTTTGAAGGTCAAAATTATCGTTCGGGCCGTACAGATTCGTCGGCATCACGGAAAAATATTTCGTTCCGTACTGACGGTTATAGGACCGGATCATTTCAATGCCGGCAATCTTGGCAATGGCGTACGGCTGATTGGTCGGTTCCAGCGTACCGGTCAAAAGATATTCTTCTTTCATCGGCTGCGGAGCCAGTTTCGGATAGATGCACGAACTGCCGAGAAAGCAAAGCCGTTGTACGCCGGTGATGTACGATTGATGGATAACATTGTTTTGGACGGCGAGATTCTGATAGATAAATTCCGCGGGGTACGAATTGTTCGCCAGTATTCCGCCGACTTTTGCGGCGGCAAGAAAGACATATTCCGGACGTTCGCGTTCAAAGAATGCTTGAACCGAGGGCTGGTCGGAGAGATCGACTTCAGCATGAGTTCGCACCACCAGGTTGGTGAATCCCTGCTCCTTCAGCAGTCGAAGGATTGCCGATCCGACCAGGCCTCTGTGGCCTGCAACGAAAATTTTTGAATCCTTCTGCACTAGTACCCCCGTCGCTTCACCAGTTCAAGATCGGCTTTTGCCATCAACCGGGCAAGATCGGCGAACTTTGTCTTCGCTTCCCAGCCCAGGTGTTGTTTCGCCTTGGCGGGATTTCCGATAAGGAGATCCACTTCGGTCGGGCGGTAGTACCGCGGATCGACTTCGACAACGGCGACGCCGTTGAGCAAACCTTTTTCCTGTTCCCCGCTCCCTTCCCACTTCAGGTTCATTCCCAGTTCGCTGAACGCCGCATCGACAAATTCACGTACTTCATGAGTTTCTCCGGTTGCCAGGACGAAATCTTCCGGAGTGTCCCGTTGCAGCATTCGCCACATTCCCTCGACAAATTCAGGCGCATATCCCCAATCCCGCTTGGCATTAAGATTTCCCAGCAGCAATTTTTTTTGCAATCCGAGTTTGATCTTTGCCGCCGCCATCGTGATTTTGCGGGTGACGAATGTTTCGCCGCGGCGGGGCGACTCGTGGTTAAAAAGAATTCCGTTGCAGGCAAAGATATTGTATGCTTCACGATAATTGACGATGATCCAGTAGCCATACAATTTAGCAACGCCGTACGGGCTGCGGGGATAAAACGGCGTTTTTTCATCCTGCGGTATCTCCTGCACTTTGCCGTAGAGCTCGCTGGTGGATGCCTGATAGAATTTCGTTTTGATACCGGTTTCACGGATCGCATCGAGAAATCGCAGCGTTCCCACTGCATCCACTTCCGCCGTATATTCCGGTACTTCGAACGAGACTTTCACATGACTTTGCGCCGCCAGATTGTAGATTTCGGCCGGTTCAATTTTCTCGAGCAGGCGGTTGATGTTGCTCGTGTCTGTGGTATCACCGTAATGAAGGAAGAACCTGCTTCCGGATACTTTCGGATTGTTATAAATGTGGTCGATTCGTCCGGTGTTGAACGAACTGCTTCGGCGGATCATTCCGTGTACTTCGTATCCCTTCTCCAGCAGCAATTCCGCCAGATACGAGCCGTCCTGTCCGGTGATTCCGGTGATCAATGCTTTTTTCGACATGGTCAAGATTCCTTTTCAGTCCAATAGTGTAACAGATCAGTCAATGTTTGTTGAAACGGTATTTCCGGTTTCCATCCGACAGAGTGCGTAACCGCGCTGTGGTTTCCCGCCAGCAATTGGATATCGTATCCCCTCAGGCGTTTTGCTTCTACATTCAACTCGAACCGTTCGCCGGAGATCTGTTCATACCGATGAATGATTTCTTCAATCGAGTAAATGTTTCCCGAACAGAGGTTGAATATGTAATTCATTTTATTGTCGATTTGCGACAGCATCCAGTAACCGCGGACAATGTCACGAACATCGCTGAAATCGCGCCGTGCCTTGATGTTGCCGACGTTCAGCATCTTGGCGCCGGATTTTTTTCGGCCGGTGACAATCTGCCGTGCGAGCGATGAACAGACGAAGTTCGGCCTCTGGCGCGGGCCGGTATGGTTGAAGGGACGTGCGATGACGATGTTCAGCCCTTCGTACTTTTTATACGTTTGAGCGATATAGTCCACGCTTGTCTTGCTCGCGGCGTAGGGATTGACCGGCTGCGGAATGGACTGTTCGGTGTGCAGCGACGGGAGTCCGAACGTTTCGCCGTAGACTTCGCCGGACGTGACGACAACGATGCGCGGATTGATGTCGCACGCTTTTACCGCTTCAAAGATATTAATGGTGCCGATGACATTCGTTTTAAATGTCTCTGCGGCGTATTCAAACGAGCTCGGCACGAACGCCTGACCTGCAACGTGAAAAATGATATCCGGTTTAATGTCTTTGATCACCTTAAAGACCGGCTGAAATTCTCCGATATCGCAATGAGAAAGAGAAATCTTTCCGTTGTGATGATGAATATTGTCATCTTTTTCCAGGTCACGCAGGATGCCGAAGACGGTCGACGGAGTGTGTGCAATGACATAATCTGCGAGGTGACTTCCTGCAAATCCGCCGATGCCGGTAATTAGAACATTCATTTCCGTAGTTCTCTAATGTGAAAGGGAAGAAATTTTTTGAAAGATACGAATTTTCCCTCATGAACAAAAATGAAAATATCGTCAGCACATCGGGTTGTTGAGATGGCCGACATTTCAACAATGAGACGGACAAGCAAAAAAAAATCCCGTTAAATAAATATTTAACGGGATTTGAAAATAAATCAGGCATCGACCTACTCTCCCATACAGTTACCCATATAGTACCATCGGCTCTGCGGGGCTTAACTTCTCTGTTCGGAATGGGAAGAGGTGTAACACCCGCGATAAAGACACCTGAATTTTTAAAAATTAGGAAGCACAGTGTAAGTATGCGTGATCTTATAAGTTTATTGATGCACGGTATATGTATTCAAAAAAGAATTGGCAAGTCGCACGGATTATTAGTACTGCTCGACTCATACATTACTGTATTTAGATCTGCAGCCTATCAACCAAGTCATCTTCTTGGATCCTTTAGGGGTTTCCCCGGGAAACCTAATCTTGGAGCGGGTTTCGCACTTAGATGCTTTCAGTGCTTATCCCATCCGGACATGGCTACTCTGCAATGCCACTGGCGTGACAACAGATACACCGTCGGTCCGTTCATTCCGGTCCTCTCGTACTAAGAACGAGACTCCTCAAGTTTCCTGCGCCCGCATAGGATAGGGACCGAACTGTCTCACGACGTTCTGAACCCAGCTCACGTACCGCTTTAATTGGCGAACAGCCAAACCCTTGGGACCTTCTCCAGCCCCAGGATGCGATGAGCCGACATCGAGGTGCCAAACCTTGCCGTCGATATG
>CAYJMS010000005.1:0-286415 GCA_964371615.1 uncultured Chitinophagaceae bacterium | reverse complement strand
ATGGCTCAATTGGTAGAGCAACTGACTCTTAATCAGTGGGTTCCAGGTTCGAGTCCTGGTAGGTGCACTATAAAAGGACTGGAAGCGATACTGTTTTCACTCCTTTTTTTGTTTTAATCCCCCTCTACATAAAAATCCGAGAAGGTAAAAAAACCATTCGTCCCGCTTCTGCGGGACTTTTCATTTCAAAAGATTTTTAGTATTGTAATATAGTGTCTGGTTGCTGCAAACATACGTCGATTGACTTTGATATTGTTACGTTGTGCCGATGGTCGTCGGGAACAAAGAGACTCCCAAACCGATACCGTCATGTTTTGGCAAATAAAACACATTCTCCGTCATCCCATGAATGTACCATTAAAGACGAAATGATATGAAACGATTCCAGTATTCTTTTATCGCTCAAAAAATGATCAGTGATGAACAGACTACGGACGATATTTCTTTTTTCAGCGAATTTCATCGTGTGGTCCTTGCTTCGGTTACTACCGTGATAGCAGAGAACAAAAAAAATGTGGATGAAATGATTGCCAAGAGTATTTCCGGTCTGCGTGGAGTATTGTCGCCTTATCTTTCAACACCATTGACATCTGATAAGAGTGACATTGATCGGGCACTCAAAGATAATTTTCAGTTTATGATGGAGCAATTTTGTGCTCTGTCGAGTAATTCATTACCGTCGATCTCTACCTACAGGGTGATGGAGGCATCGCACATACCGATGCATCGACAAATAGTCGGAGTGATTCGAAAATTATTGAAGAACGGCAGAACTCACCTTGCTGACACGGGAATTGCCGTCGGCAAAAATGCCGGCCAGATCTATTGTTCATTGATCGACTTTTCAGATTATTCGCTGCTCCCCGCAATGCATTCCTCAGCACAAGCATATTCTGCCGACTCAATATCCGCCGAGTATCGCATTATCAGTGACTTTATCGGCGAAATTATATTCCGGTCGTCAGTAGAAAAGGCCGCCAAAGCCCACACCATTGTGTTACAATGGGATGGGAACGACTCAATGCTCTCATCTTTACACACCCGATTTAAAACGTTATCGGAGCAATTCGGAATAACGGACATCCTTTTAATTAAAAAATCACTCTTTGGCGGATTTGGTATGACATACCAATTTCAATGTACGGCGGATTTAAACAAACACGCGCTTGGATCCGTCCTACTCTCGCTTGTCGAAGACGATGAAGAATTGAAGGATGCATTTACCACACAGGGTTCGCTGCTCGTTCTCGAAAAAATAACGTGAACAAAAACAAATCAAAAGATCTGATGGATCGGAAAAAACTGAGACTTCAGTCGATCGTCAAAAAACTCGATGTGCTTTATCCTCGCCCTCGAACGGCACTCTACTACCGCGATCCATTCCAATTATTGGTTGCGGTCATGCTATCAGCGCAATGTACCGATGCTCGCGTGAATATAGTGACACCGGAACTCTTTGCACGATTTGCAACCCCTTTCGATTTTGCCAATGCGAATGTTTCCGAAATAGAGAGACTGATTCATTCTACTGGCTTTTTCCGAAATAAAGCGAAAAATATTAAAGCATGTTCGATTGAGATACTGAAACGCCACGATAGCAAAGTACCAAAAACGATGGAGGAACTTCATGCACTGCCCGGTGTTGGAAGAAAAACAGCAAACGTGGTTCTTGGTGAGGCGTTCGATATAACTGAAGGCATCGTGGTCGATACACACGTTGCGCGATTATCACAAAGACTCGACCTGACGACAGCAACGGATGCCGTCAAGATAGAAACAGATTTAATGACAGTACTGCCGAAAAAAAAATGGAGGCAATTTTCACACACTCTGATTCTCCATGGCAGGCAGATTTGCAAAGCCCGAAATCCATTGTGCATAGAATGTACGCTCAATAATTTATGTCCTTCGGCTCAGGTGCAACCATGAACAGAACAGATGCAGTAACACTGATGCAGGAATACACGGCAAGCGAATCACTTCGAAAGCATATGATGTGTGTTGAAACGGCGATGATGTCCTATGCGGAGAAATTTCAACAGGATGTCAATCTTTGGGGGATAACAGGACTCCTGCATGATTTTGATTATGAAAAATATCCGAATCCTCCTGATCATCCGCTGCAAGGTTCGAAGATACTCAGAGAAAAAGGGTACCCGGAAGAAATGATTGTTGCAATACTCGGTCATGCCGATTATACCAATGTGCCGCGAGAATCACTTATGGCAAAAACACTTTTTGCCTGCGATGAATTATGCGGATTCCTTGTCGCTTGCACCATGGTCAGGCCGGATAGAAAAATTGAAACACTTGAAGTGTCTTCTGTAAAAAAGAAATTAAAAGACAAAGCATTCGCCCGCAATGTCAGCAGGGAGGATATAGTACACGGCGCGGGTGAAATCGGAATCCCGTTGGATGACCATATTCAATTTGTCATCACTGCCTTACGTCTCAATGCATCGGTTTTAGGGCTCTAAATAGTCTGTAACCCAATTGATTGTTTTTCGTAAAAAAGCGATGCCCACTTACCAATTGCTGCACTTAAATAGTAATTCAAAATAGGAGAATAGATATGAGTAAAATGTATTATCCGGTAATTTGCCTCATTCTTGCAATTTCATTTACTGCCATTGCTCAAGATGACAAGGACGAGAATGACCGAGGATATTCATATTGGAATCGAACCAAAATAGGCGGTGCCGGCGGCGTTACCCCGGTCGTTGGGATGTTCGATAATAAAGGCATAGACGCATATCTTTCCAAAGCAGGATTGCCGACTCTTGGATCCGACCCTATGTATCTGATCGGCGGCGAGGGATATGGATATATCATGTTTCTGAAGAATGTTCGGATGGGAGGATTCGGCGTAACCGGTACACAGACGGTGAATAAATACGACGCAATTGCAAATGTCAGAAAAGAGGTTGACTATACCGTTTCATACGGAGGATTTTTAATGGACTATGTGCAACCGATTGCATATAAACTGGATGTCGCCTTGGGGGCTTCGATTGGGGGAGGAATGGTGGAGATTACCATGAGAAGGGATAACGGAAATTTTAAAGAATGGGATACCCTTTGGGCAAATTACGGCGATGTCAACAGGCTCACGTCCAGTTATACCAGAAAACTACAGGGCTCATATGTAGTATTTACGCCACACATAAATATTGAATATACACTTTTGACATGGATGCAACTGAGAGTGGGGGTAGGATATCCGATCATGTTCTCGCCGGAATGGCAATTGGACGAAAAATATGAAGTGAACTCAGTTCCTTCGAATATAAAGGCATCCGGATATACTATCAATGCAGGAATTATGTTCGGATTTTTTGGCTGGTAAATTTACGCTAGAGCACCTCACGGGTGAATGCACCCGTGAGGTCTCAGATTCTACAATTTCTCAAAACGTGCTTGGAAAAACCGGAGGTACTTCGGTTCATATATCATCTTCAAACCTTTCGTTGTTTCCCGATTCTTCCATACTTCGTATACCGATTCAACCGTAACATCACAATGTGCCTGAGTGTAGACTCTCCGCGGAAATGTTAACCGTACCAGTTCGAGTTTCGGAAAATAATGGTCTCCCGTTTCTTTGTTTCGTCCGGCGGAGACAATGCCTCGTTCCATTGCCCGAATTCCGGAGTCCAAATAGAGTTCGGCTGCGAGGGTTTGTGCGGGGAATTTTAACTGTTCAAGATGCGGATAAAACTTTTTTGCATCCAGAAATATTGCATGACCGCCAATCGGTCGTACGATAGGGATACCGAGTTCAATCAAGCGATTTCCGACATATTCCACCTGACCGATGCGCGCCTGTAAATGCGCTTCCTGACAAGCTTCTTCGATTCCACGTGCCATGGCCTCCATATCACGTCCGGCAAGCCCGCCGTACGTATGAAGTCCTTCATACACGACAACCATATTTCTCGCTTCCTCAAAGATCTCGTAATCATTCATTGCCAGAAATCCGCCGATGTTTACTAATAGATCTTTTTTTCCGCTCATTGTCGCTGCATCGGAATACGAACACATTTCTTTGAGAATCTGTTTTACGGGAGTATGTTCATATCCTTTTTCTCTCATTTTTATAAAGTACGCATTTTCCATTGCGCGAGTGGCGTCGAACACCACTTTGATTTTGTTCTTGGATGCCAGTTGATATACCAATCGGAGGTTTTCCATCGATATCGGCTGTCCGCCCGCCATATTTACAGTGGCGCCAATAGTGATGTACGCGATCTTTTCGGCACCGACTTTTTTGATAAGCGAATCAAATTTATTCAAGTCAACATTGCCTTTAAAAGGATGTTCGCTTTGGGCATCGTGGGCTTCGTCGATAATGACATCGACGAATGTTCCGCCGGAAAGTTCCTGATGGAGTCTCGTGGTCGTAAAGTACATATTTCCCGGAACGAACTGACCCGGTTTGATCAAAATCTGGGAAATGATGTTTTCTGCACCTCGTCCCTGGTGTGTGGGAACGAGGTATTTGTAACCGTAGTACTCTTCAACATTTTTTTCCAGATGATAGTAATTTTCGCTGCCGGCATAGGCTTCATCACCGAGCATGATACCGGCCCATTGATAGTCACTCATAGCGTTCGTACCGCTGTCGGTTAAAAGATCGATATATACGTCGCGTGACCGGAGTAGGAAAGTGTTGTATCCTGCTTCTGTAATAAATTGTTCCCGCTGTTCCCGTGTCGTCATTCTCAGTGGTTCCACAGACTTAATTTTGAACGGTTCTGCCCATGACCGTCGTTCGATGGATTTCATTGCGTCTCCTGATTCATTGATTTTCGGTGCTGTTTTTGTTACTTTCAAGTGTATTATACATCAAAATATACGGAAGACTCTGTGGAGAAACAATGACTGATTGGCCAGTGTCTCGATAGCAATTACTGGACATTCCGTATAAACGTTTGTTCTTCTCCCACATGCCTCACGATTCGATCTGAACATAAATTCTGATACCTCATGCTCACACCAAAAATTCTTCAACAAATAACAGGATTGGTAGGAAAGGAAAATGTTTTTACGTCGCGAGAAGATAAAATTACCTACTCCTACGACGGAACGCCGATGCTCGATCAGATGCCGGATGCAATCGTGCGGCCAAAAAACAAAGAGCACGTCTGTGATATAGTGAAATTAGCCAATACGGAAAAGTTTTCAATCGTTCCCCGCGGCAACGGTACGGGCTTGAGCGGTGGATCTGTTCCGGTGGAGAACTGCATTATTCTCGATATGTCCCAATGGAACTCCATTCTGGAGATCGACCAAGAAAATTTGACGGCATGGGTCGAACCGGGAGTGATTACATCGCAACTGCATCAGGAGGTGGAACAGCGTGGACTTTTTTATCCGCCTGATCCGGGGAGTATGAATATTTGCACGATTGGCGGCAATGTCGCGGAAAATTCCGGCGGATTACGCGGTTTGAAATACGGTGTTACAAAAAATTATGTCATGGGTCTTGAAGTGGTACTGCCGACCGGAGATCTGATCGTTTGCGGAGGGAAGGCGGTGAAAGATGTTGCCGGTTATAACCTCAAGGATTTTTTTATTGGTTCGGAAGGGACGCTCGGAATATTCACAAAGATTCTATTAAAGTTGATTCCAAAGCCGGAATCCAGCAAGACGATGTTAGCCTACTTTAATTCAACAGCGGATGCCGGTAAAACCGTATCGGCCATCATCGCACAAAAAATTATTCCTGCGACGGTTGAATTTCTGGATAGAACTACGATCCGTTGTGTAGAGGATTTTGCAAAGATTGGATTGCCGACAAATATTGAAGCATTGTTGCTGCTCGAAGTGGACGGACATCCTGCTGTGGTTGCGGAAGAGGCGCAAAAGGTCGAAGCCTGTTGCAAGGCGAATAATGCTTTGGAAGTAAAGGTCGCACAGACGTCTGAAGAAGCTATGAAATTAAAAACTGCACGTCGTTCTGCATTTTCTGCGCTTGCCCGGACGCGGCCCACGACCATACTGGAAGACATCACCGTGCCGCGCAGCGAGATTGCCGTCATGCTGCAAAAGATCGAAGCAATCTCTAAAAAGTACAATATCCTCATCGGTACATTCGGCCATGCCGGGGACGGAAATTTACATCCAACCTGTCTGACCGATGAACGGAACAAGGAAGAAATTCACCGTGCCGAATTAGCCTACACCGAAATATTCGAAGAGGCGGTTCGGCTCGGCGGAACGATCACCGGCGAACATGGGACCGGTCTGGCAAAAAAGAAATTCCTTCATCTGGTTACCGGTTACACCGCAATCGATACTATGCGGACGATAAAGAAGGCGTTGGATCCTAACAATATCCTCAATCCGGGAAAAGTTTTTGATCTACGATAACAATTCCACCGGCGGATTTGCCGGAATCGATATCCCAAGTGATGATGTCATCACGAATTGCATGCACTGCGGTTTATGTCTGCCGACATGCCCGACGTATTCCATTACCGGCAGGGAGAAGTCGTCTCCTCGCGGCAGGATACGGCTCATCAAATCGGTGGCAGAAGGGAAATTGGATATCACGGACGCGTTTGTCGAAGAGATGAACTTTTGTCTTGATTGTCAGGCGTGTGAGACAGCGTGTCCGGCAGGAGTACAATATGGTTCTCTGGTTGAATCTGCCCGAAATCAAATCAGAAAAGCAGGTAAGGAGAGCGTTGGAGCAAGAATACTCAAAAAAATATTCCTGAAAAATGTCATTTCCAACAAAACATATCTCCGATTCATTGCTCGCATCCTTTGGACGTATCAAAACAGCGGTATAGAATATCTCCTAAAAAAATCGCAGATCTTGAGGTTCATCACACCGCGGCTGGCAAAAATACAGGATCTTGCCCCGAGAGTAGACAGGCACTTCTATTCTGATAATCGAGCGGAAGTCATTTCTCCCAGCGGGGAGGCAAAATACAGAGTAGGTTTCCTTACCGGATGTTTGATGGACGTTTCATTTGCCGCTGTGAATGATGACACGGTAAAAGTGCTGCTCCATCACGGATGCGAAGTGGTCCTTCCGAAATCTCAGGTATGCTGCGGTTCGCTGCAGGCACATAATGGTGATTTTGATGTCGCGCGAGATCTGGCAAAAATAAACATCGACGTCTTTTCGCGCTACAACCTTGATGCGATCATAATGAATTCCGCTGGCTGCGGAGCGATGATGAAAGAATACGGTCATTATATGAAGGATGATCCGTACTATCATTCCAAGGCGGAAATTCTTTCATCAAAGATTAAAGATATTTCCGAATTCCTTTTTGATATAGGACTCAGGAAACCCGAGAATGAATTCCCTCACCGAGTCTCGTATCACGATGCATGTCATTTGATCCACTCTCAGAAAGTATCGATGCAACCGCGGGCATTGATCAAAGCAATTCCTGGAATAGAATATGTTGAATTGAACGAAGCGTCATGGTGCTGCGGTAGTGCCGGTATTTACAATGTTGTTCATTACGATGATTCGATGAAAATACTTGAACGAAAGATGCGGAATATCGACATTACAAAAGCGGAATTTGTCGTTGCGAACAATCCGGGTTGCCTTCTGCAAATTGACCATGGGTGCCGGCAGTATTCCCTAAACACTAAAATCGTCCATCTTGCTACATTATTACGAATGGTGTATAACCTATAACTATTGGAGTACCTGTGAGAAAATATTTATTGCTGTTCCTTTATGCTGGTATTATAAGTGCGCAACAACATGATGGCCATACCCATGATTATACAGTGGATTACATTGAGTTTATGAAAATTGTGGATGCGGAAGGGACAGTTCACTGTATCGAAGTGCCGCGATCAGCAGAATATACAGAGCGAATTGCTGCCGCTATCGGTAGAGAGGAATTGCAGGTTATTCCGCAAACAGTTGGACGGCGTGACAGAAAAGGGAAATTATTAAAAGTCCAAACCGGTTTGGATATTGTATTGCGTGGTACGGCACAGTTGAATGCTGATCCCGCAGCCGTAGCAGCATTCGCGGCTGCCGCGGCGCGATGGGAAGAACGCCTGATGAATCCGGTGACGGTAACAATCGATGTTGATTGTGGGCCGACCCGATTCGGCGAACCGTGGTCCAGTGCGAATGTCCTGGGTTCCACATCTTCTGCTGTGTTCAATTTAAATTCCACCTCATGGCGTACATACGCAAATGCATTGATAGCACAAAATCCTCAATACAGCAACATCTATAATAATATTCCCGATACACTCTATAACACTTCCGGAATAGTGAATCCACGGCCGTCCGGAACCTTAGCCAATCTGTTGGCGATTGGACTTGCTCCGGTTACTTCCAGTGCTCCGTCCATCGGATTTAATTCTAATTTTACATTTGATCTTGATCCGTCCAATGGAATTACCGCTGGACAAACTGATTTCGACGCAGTAGCAGTCCATGAAATCGGTCATGCACTCGGATTTGTGTCAGTTATCGGTTCCACCGGGAATGCACGCACATGGGATATCTTTCGGTTCAGACCGGGCGTTGTCACCGATACGATCACATTCAAGAATACGCAAAGGGTGCTGACCCCGGGACCGAATCCATCCGGTGGCGATCATGTTTTTTGGGATGGATCAAGGGAATGGGAATTATCCACTGCCACAGGAAGCCGGACGGGAGGTGATGGTCAGCAGGCCTCTCATTGGCGCGACGATGCTTTGCGAACATCGGTCCCGATTGCCGAGAGGAAGATAGGAATTATGGATCCGAACATCGCATCGGGAGTGCGGGATACTTTAAAATTATCTGATCTTAAAGCATTATCGATGATGGGCTGGCAGATCGATCTTGGAAATCTGATAAATCCTGTTGAGCAACTTGCGGCTGCTTCCGATTACCAAACTCCGACATCGATTCATTTACAATGGAAAAATCCAACGAGAGATTTCGGTGGTTTCATCATTTCCACTTATAAAATTATTCTCTTTCGTAACGGTGTTGCGCATAAGGTATTTGACTCTCCGCCTGCAGGTTCAATGCTCTCTTTCATCGATTCCAATCTGACACAGTACCAATCATATACATATCGAATTGTTCCGGTACACCTTCCGGGAAATGATACCGGTTATAGTCGTACCATTACTGCAATGGCTAGCGGATCGCCGCGTCCCACAGCGGGCAGTTTTGTAGAAATTAAATCTAACCAATCGACCGTCTATGCAAAATTTACTATTCCCACTAAACACGACGACAATACCGTTTTGCATAATTTGAAGTATGCAAAATTTTATCGGAATACGGCATCACAACCAAATGTAAAAGACAGCATCGCGTTGCTCCCGTCGGATACCGGAAAAACGGTTTATTTTATCGATACGCCCGGTCCGCGGTTTCTCAATAATTATACATTCCACGCCTCGTTTGTCGGCGATGCACCGTATCATGCCGAAGGTACAGCAGTGGTCACTCCGACAACCAAAGCAGGCATTGTACTTGCGGGTGAATATACTGAGAATTTTGAAGTGTCGCGAAGCAGTGTTGTAAACGACGACGGATGGGATAGTACAAATACCGTTTCTCGATCCGGTACATTGTCGTTCGGAGTATTGAATTATCAAAACAATTATGATGGGTCTGCGTACGTTCCGATGATTAAAGGAAACGGATCGCCGATGATCAGGTTCTGGACCATCTGCAGGATCGAACCGAATGATTCTGCATTTGTTCAGGTATCAAAAGACAAAGGTGCCACGTGGAATACGATTTTAACGTTGAATAAAAATTCACATTCTGAATGGCAGTCTGGTCTCAACACCTGGTTCAAAAAAGAAATCATTCTTACCGGATATGAATCGGATACGATCCTGATCCGATTCCGGTTAAAAACCGATGGTGCAAATACTGATTTTGGATGGCTGGTCGATGATATTTCTCTTTCTCCCGTTTTAACATCTGTTCAACCGGCAATCGTATCTCTGCCATCCGAATATTCACTGCATCAGAATTTTCCCAATCCATTTAATCCTTCGACGATGATTACCTATTCCATGAAAGAGCGGGGTAGGGTCACGATCACGGTCTATGATATTCTCGGTAAAGTAGTCGCTGTTCCCGTGAACACCGAACAAAAACAGGGGACATATTCCTTCACTTTTAATGCCGGTCGATTAACCAGCGGTATTTATTTTTATAAGATGGAAACTGTGTCCTTCGTTTCGGTTAAAAAGATGTTGCTTTTGCGTTAACCCGACATGGATATCGAGGAGCGGTTGCTCAAGAATTAATTCAATCGAGTGGCGTTCACTTTTTTTAAAGGTTTCAATGAAAAAACTCTCTTTCGCTCTCATTTTGATATTGATTGTCGCTTCTCCTCAAGCAGATGCGAAAGTACGGCCGGTTCAAAAGGAGTATAGGATTGCACCTGGTGAAATTGTTGTAAAATTAAAACGGCACACTTCATCCGGTAAACAGATCAATAAAGCGACTGCTGCAACAAACATACAATCTGAATTTCAACTTACTGCATCGAAACAACTTTTTCCGGCTTCGGAGCGACGGGCAAAAATTGCGGCAGAAGAACTGGAAGGCATCGTTGTTTATACTGCTCCGTCTGCAACCGATGTTGAAGCGTTGGCAAAGAAAATATCCGGCCACCCGGATGTTGAATATGCAGAGCCGCATTACTATTTCCGTACACACGTTATTCCCAATGATCCACTGTATAATCAGGTATATCCTCTCGGCATCGTTAAAGCCGACTCAGCATGGTTTTATCAGAAAGGAGATACATCCGTAGTAATTGGCATTATAGATTCTGGTGTTGATTGGGATCATCCGGATCTGTCATCGGTAATATGGACGAATACAGACGAAATTCCGAATAACGGTATTGATGATGACGGAAACGGATATATCGACGATATTCGTGGGTGGGATTTTGTCGCCAATGTAAGTGATGCCGGTGCGGGAGAAGATGGAGTGAATGAAGATAATAATCCTATGGATTTTAACGGACACGGGACGCACGTTTCTGGAATTGCTGCAGGCGCCACAAATAATACTATCGGAATTTCATCATTGAGTTGGGGATGCCGTATTATGCCGCTCCGAAGCGGCTGGCATGCCACAGACGGAAACGGATACGTTTCATCAATCTACGCTTCTCAAGCCTATGTCTATGCTGCTGATAATGGTGCGTCGGTATGCAATCAAAGTTCCGGTACTTCGAGTGTAGTACTGGACGGTGCTCGGTACGCATACAAAAACGGAGTGGTGATTGTGAATTCTGCCGGAAATAGTAATACCGATTTCGCCGCATCCCTGGGTTCGGAACCATGGGCATTATCTGTTGCTGCGACGAATAGCAGCGACGGAAAGGCAAGTTATTCATCATATAACGACCGGGTGGACATCTCCGCGCCGGGAGGTGATTTTAATTCGGCAAACAGAAAAGGATTTTTGAGTTCAGTCGTTAATCCGTCGGCATTTTTTGGCAACAGTCTCTACGTTGAATTTCAGGGAACGTCGATGTCATCGCCATTCGTCGCATCATTGGCTGCGCTCATAAAATCGAAACATAAAGACTGGACTCCGGCTCAGATTATGTTTCAGATTACCGGCACAAGCGATAATATCGATGTCCTTAATCCGCAATATGCCGGAAAACTTGGATACGGCAGAATGAATGCATTGCGTGCAATGACGGAAACTCCCCTGGATCCAAAACCGGATATTGAATTTGTTGAATTCAGTATCAGCGATGCCTCCGGAGGAAACAATAATGGAATTCCGGAAGCGGGGGAAGTATTGGGAATTTCAGTCACAATAAAAAATAATTGGGGAGATGCAACAGGATTGACGGCTACACTATCGTCACCCCATTGGGCTGCAACCATTACCAAATCAAATGCCACGTATGGCACACTGCGGGGAATATCCAATCTCGACAGCAATCAACGCAGCAATGCAGGCGATGCGTTCATGGTAACCATTAATGCAAACGCTGTTCCCGAAGCACTTCCATTTTCGATTGAGGTATTCTCCGCAAACGGATATACAAAAGTATTCCGTTTCGAGATTTCCATTGGTGCCAGAATTTTACTGGTCGATGATGATGACGGATCGGTGAATGTCGAACAGTATTATACTTCTGCCATGCGGACGCTGGGTGCTTCCTATGATATTTGGAATCATACCGTCAAGGGAACGCCATCGTTGGCTATACTGCAAAAATATTCTGCAATATTTTGGTCCTGTGAGTGGGCGTTCCCGTCGCTCGATTCATCAGATCGGTCAGTTTTAGCATCGTATCTTTCCGGCGGCGGTAAATTATTCCTCTCCGGTCAGGATATTGCCTGGGATCTTGCCAGCGAGGATGGTCTTGAATTTGTATCTTCGTCTGGTGCGTCAAAAACTTTCCTTGAACAATACTTAAAATCCACATTTGTGAATGACAATGCGTCGACAGGAAACATCGTTGGTGCGCTGAATGATACAATCGGCATGAACCTTTCATTCACTCGATTCCAACCGTTGCGAGCGACCGAAGAACAATACCCGGATGTTCTCAATCCGATGGGTGGATCGGTCGTCTCGTTTCAATACGCCGACGGTTCACAGTCGGGCAATGGCGCATCGATTCTGTACACCGGCGATTATAAATTATTGTATTTCGGATTTGGCGGATTTGAAGCGATTGTGGACTCATCGGTCAGGATAACGGTGATGGACCGTATATTGAAATGGCTGTTTGAATATTCTATTACGACTGACCATTTGTCAAACACGGAAAATACCGCGGGACCGTATCCGGTGAATTCGGTAATTTCTTCGAAATCATCTTTACAAAGCGTGGATTTGCTGTGGAATTCGAATGGATCATTCCCATACAATAAAGTTGCGATGAATCTTGTCGGTGACATATATGCGGCATCCATTCCCGCTCAACCGGCCAATTCAACGATCGGATACTTTGTTTTGGCAAATAGTGTCAATGGATTTCTTCCCTTCACACAGTCAACATTCTTTGTGGGTGTCGATACCATAAAACCGGTCGTTGTAGCGGAAGATACGATTAAAAACAGTATTCGCGTCAACGGACCATATACTATTTCGGTCTCCGCCGCGGACGACATTGGAATCGATACATCGTCGGCAACAATTCATTATCGTGTGAACGGGGGAGAGGAGCATGTCTCCACAATGGTGCATACCGGTGATGATACTTTCATCGGCGGTATCACATCGGTCGCGGCATTAACGTCAGGCGATCGAATCTCATATTATATTTCCGTGGATGATGTTTCTCAATTGCATAATTCCGGCAGATATCCGGTCGTCGGCGAACGAGAGTTTTTAATCGGATGGGAAACCGTTGATGATTTTGAAAATCCGATTTCCGGGAATTGGAATCTCGGTTTATGGGGGCATACAAAGAAGCAAAAGTTCCGGGGTGTATATTCTATAACGGACAGTCCGGATTCTTTGTATGCGCCGAATACTGAGCGAATTGTCACGCTCATCAGCGGGTACGATCTGACGCCGTTCACTTACGCTCAATTGACATTTCAACAGCGGTACAATATTCACAATTCCGATACAGCATACATTGAGTTGTCCAATAACGGTACCGATTGGCAGGTCGCAAGAAAATTTACCGGGGTAAATTTGTTCTGGAAGAAGGAAACAATTAATCTTCATGCAATGGAAGGGAGCCCATGGAATAATGTATTGATCAAAATGAGGATGAAGAGTGATGATTCCACTCAATCGGACGGAATTTATATAGATGAAATGGAAATTGTGACGGATCAATTCGTCACTTCACTCGCAAGCAAAAATGATGCTGTCCCGTCCAGTTATTCCCTTTTACAAAATTATCCGAATCCCTTTAATCCCGTGACGATCATACAATTTACCATCCCGAATACCTCTCACGTGACATTAAAAGTCTATGATCTGTTGGGACGGGAAGTTGCAACATTGATGAATGAAATTGTTGATGCCGGTATGTATTCGAGACAATTTAATGGAACGCAACTCTCATCGGGAGTCTATTATTACCGGTTGATGTCCGGATCATACACCGCAATGCGGAAAATGCTGTTCATCAAATAACAATCGCAGCATAAAGGTGAATCATGAAAAACATAACCCGTCGATCGTTCATATCGCGTACCGGAATGATCGGTTTATCGTCGACAGCAATGCCATCACTACTCCTGCCGCAACAGAAAAAAAACCAATCGGAAGTATTGCGATCCCTTGTTGTTGCCAGCGGTAACGGATTACGAGCAACGGAAAGGGCAATGGAAATGATCCGAAATGGTGCAGATGCCCTTGATGCTGTCATTGCCGGTGTCAATATCGTTGAAGATGATCCGGATGACATGACGGTCGGACTTGGCGGACTTCCGAATGAAGAAGGTATTGTGGAATTGGATTCGTCAGTTATGCACGGACCAACACACCGGTGTGGAGCAGTAGCATCGCTGCGCAATATAAAAAATCCGTCGAATGTCGCAAAAGTTGTCATGGAAAGAACCGATCATGTCCTGTTGGTCGGTGACGGAGCACTTCGTTTTGCAAAGATGCATGGATTTAAGGAAGAAGAGCTGCTGACGGACAAATCTCGCGAGATGTGGGTAAAATGGAAAGAGCATTTGTCAACAAAAGACGATTATTTACCGCCGCACACTGTCGATACCAAGGATATCGGATCAAAATTCAACGAAGTGATGCAAACGAACGGGACTATTAATTGCCTGGCAAAAGATTTGAACGGGAATATTTCCGGTGTTACCACGACCAGCGGACTGGCGTGGAAGATTCCCGGCAGGGTCGGTGATTCACCGATTATCGGAGCAGGTTTGTATATTGATAACGAAATCGGCGGTGCCGGTTCAACGGGACGGGGAGAGGCAAATTTGGAGAATTGCAGTTCTGTTTTGATTGTCGAATGGATGGGACAAGGAAAATCTCCGGAAGAAGCCTGTCTAATGGCGTGTCGGAGAATTGTCGACCATACCAAAATGAAGCGGCTGCAGGTTGCCGATGGACGGCCGGATTTTAATGTGACATTTTATGCCCTCAATAAGCGCGGTGAGTACGGAAGCGCGTCTATCTGGAAGGGTGCGACTTTTTCCTACAATAACGGCCGTACGAATTCGAAATCGGATTCCGCATATTTATTCTCAAAATAACAAAAGGTATTTGAAATCGAGGAACCTTTTTTTATATTGACAGAGCCGATGCCGAAGTGGTGAAATTGGTAGACACGCAGGACTCAAAATCCTGTTCCCTTTAAAGGAGTGTCGGTTCGAGTCCGACCTTCGGCACAATTGATGGTAAGTCATTCCAACCGGGAATGACTTTTTCATTTATCGCTGTTTCATCTCGGGGAGGATTACCGTAACTTTTTACTATTGATACAGTTGATCACCATGAACCATTCAATAGTAAAATTTCTGTTCTGCGTACCTCTTTTGATGTTCGGACAATCCGCATCAAATTATCATATCGATATATTTACTGTTTCACCTGATACCTCACACCACACGTTACCGCTCTCGAAGAGTTTTATACTTCCATCAACAATCGCTGTCACTATCGATTCCATACAAATCATGGACTACACGTACGATCGTGATTTGAATGCTGTCATCCTAACATCCGTTTCGAAATTTTCCCAAACTCGAACTGTATCAATTGCATATCATTATCTCCCTGTCCGGATGAAAAAGGATTATGCACTGCGATCGATTATTATAAAGAGCGATTCGACGGCATCTCCGCGGTCGATGGTAACGGGAATATCTCCTGATGCCGGGTATTCCAATCTTTTTGGCAGTGAACTTTCAAAATCAGGATCCATCAACCGCGGCTTTTTGGTCGGTACAAATAACGACTTCACCGTCAGTTCGGGATTTCGGCTTCAAATGATCGGAAAACTGACCGATGAGATCGATATTACGGCAGCATTGACCGACGAGAATACACCCATTCAGCCTCAGGGCAGTACGCAAACGCTGCAGGAGATCGACAATGTGTTTGTGGAGATTGCCAGTCCGCAGTATAAAGCAACGGTGGGCGATTTTGTTTATTCTCAGTCTGGGAGTGAATTTTTCACTATTACCAGAAAACTTCAGGGCGCACGGATAAAAGCGGAATATCCCGATCTTTTCTCCGGCACTCAGGCGACGGTCACCGGTGCAACGGCTCGTGGAAAATTCAATTCTCTCAATATTTCCGGCATCGAGGGTGTTCAGGGCCCGTATCGATTGACTGGCCGTAATAATGAACGGAACATCATCATCATTGCCGGCTCCGAAAAAGTATTTGTCGATGGGACGGAAATGATCCGCGGTGAGAGTAACGATTATACGATAGATTACGGGTCTGCGGAATTGACATTCACTACTCGACGATTGGTCACCGGAATGTCAAGAATCGTCATCGACTATGAATATTCCGACAGGCAATACACCAGGAACATTGTCGGAATGCATTCGGTGACTGCGCTCTCAAATTCGTTTTCCATCGGCGTAAATTATTTCCGGGAAGGGGATGACCCCGATGCTCCGATAGATCTTGTTCTTACGGATGACGATAAAGAATTGCTCCGTCAGACCGGAAATAGTTACGCTACAAAAAGCGGAGTATTTGATGCCGGACTTGACTCCAATGGAATAGGAAAAGGAAATTATCGCCGGATTGATACGCTGATCAATGCAGTGCCGATCTCATTGTATCGCTATGAGCCCGGTACGACCTCATCCGTTTATAATATCGTCTTTTCGGTGGTGGGAGAACGAAACGGTAACTATATCAGAGAGGGCATCGGACGATACACGTTTGCCGGCATCGGATCAGGAAATTATGCTCCGGTGATTATCGTACCTTCACCGCAGTTGCATCAACAATATTCACTCCAAACAAAATATGCCGTTGGAAAATCGTTTATCCTCGACGGAGAATTTGCTGCAAGTGATGCAGATCCGAACAGGTTTTCCCGTATCGGCGACGACATGAACGCCGGACAGGCGTATAAATTTCATCTTCGGTACGCACCGGAAAAGGTAGTCGTAGCCGGAAAAAATATCGGGTCATTTGATGTGTCGTTGTCGGAGCGATTCGTGGACAGTCGATACACCCCGGTGGACCGGATCAATGACGTAGAGTTCGGTAGAAAATGGAGTACGGACAGCTTAAAACTGACTACCGCCGCCAGTGAAGAGACGAGAGAGGGACGTATCGTTTACATGCCGATTGCCGGCCTGTCAATTCAAACAGGGACCGGAACTCTTGTACGGGGAAATCAATTTTCGTCGCGTCGATATGACGGTGGCCTCGATGTCAACACCGAAACAATGCCAAAAGTCTCCTATTTTGCCGAATTCATTACGGGTGACGAGAAATCATCGAATATTTATAGTGAATGGTTCAGGCAAAAAGGGTATGCAGAATATTCAGTTTTTTCGGTTAATCCATCGATCCGATTCGAAAATGAACGTCGTACCGTTAAAGAGAGTATATCGGATTCATTATTCTCTCCCAGTTTCGGTTTTGTTTCGTATGCGCCGAAAATATCTGTCACAGGTATCGCTCACATCGAACTATCATCGGAATTCGAGTGGAGACTTAATGATGGGTATTCTTCCGGAGCGGTGATCCGTCAATCGTCATCCTTCACTCAGAGTTATGCATTCGTCATGCGGGAAACGTATGACTTATCGGTATCGACATTATTGACTTTGAGGACTTTGCGATTCGAACCCGCATTCCAGGCGGAGAACACCAATCAAAAAACGACATTGATGAAAATACAGTCTCGGTATCGGCCGTTTTCGGGTGGTGTGGATATCGATCTTTTTTACGATATCGCTACACAGCGAACAGCAGCGCTGGAGCGGGTATTCTACAAAGTGAGAAAAGGTGAGGGTCTCTATGTATGGAACGATGCCAATGGAAACAGTATTGTCGACCTCTCCGATGAAAACGAATTCCGGCCGGACCGGTACGACGGCGAATATAATGCGATCATCATCAACAGCGATAATTATCGGCCGGTGATCAATCTCAAGGCATCAACACGGATAAAGATCGTTCCACGACAGTTTCTTTCCGGGACAAAGGGATTGCTTGGAATGATTGGAAATTCTCTTTCGTCAGAATCCTTTTTCCGGTTGGAAGAAAAAAGCACCGAACAGAATTTTGAGAAGATCTATTTTTTGGATCATCGATATTTTCTTCATCCGACGACAACATTGTATGGGCTACAATTTATGCAGCACGACGTTTTTCTCTTTGACAATAAGCCTGAATATTCATTTCGCTTCCGTTTTAATCAAAAGGTTGGTTTGAGCCGGTATTCATCCGGTATGGAAAAGAATTATACACGTGAACGATCAGTGCGATCGCGATTTCTGGTCTCAAACGATCTTTATAATCAGACCGATATAGTATGGAAAGATGATAATGCAATAACGCCTTCGTTGATTAATCAAACGCGGCAAATTGAAACTGTTGCGCTCGTAACGGACATATCGTATAAACCGGAAGCAAATGTCGAATTTGGTTTTAAAATTGAGACAAGCCAGTCGACAGATCATCCGGGTGCGGTTCCTGTGATTGCCGATTACAACGGCCAATCGTTTCGCATCGTCTATGGATTTAAAGGGAATGGCCAGGTTCGCTCCGATTTTTCACGCGAAGAAACTGTAGTACAGTCCCAAACGGTCAATTATTCACTCCCGTACGAACTCACATCTGGCCGTGAAATTGGGAAGCAGTATTTGTGGTCCTTTGCATCCGAGTATCGGTTCACCGGAAATATCCAATTTTCCGCGCAATATAACGGCAGAACGACCCGGAGTATCGGCATTATTCATACCGGTAAAGTGGAATTACGGGCTTTCTTTTAGTCGATCTTTTCTTGCAAATAGTAGCAAAGTTCAGTATATTTATGTCGTCAAAGTCCCGCCTTCAATGCGGGACTTTTTTTTCATATATGCAAAAATGGCTCTAATTACTGAAAATATACAACAAATGGTTTCTGCTATTATCGATGGCAGCGATATTTTTTTGGTGGATGTTGTATTGAGAGGCGAACGATCCAGTAAGGTCATTGAAGTATATGTCGATACCGATAAGGGTATTTCACTGGAAGAATGTTCACGAATTAGCAGAGAATTGTCGGTAAAGTTAGATGAGACCGATGTCATAACAGGCCGATACCGACTTGATGTCTCTTCTCCCGGTCTCGATCGGCCGCTGAAACTTCGGAGGCAATATGAAAAAAACATCGGCCGAATGTGCCGTGTTACTGCCGAAGAAAACGGTGAAAAAATTACACGAGAAGGAATTCTGGATACAGTGAGCGCGGAGAGCATTCAGCTGCAAAAAAAGGGAATTAATACAGCGATCGCCTTCACGGCGATTAAAGAAACATTTATCATACCTCAAATTAAATAAGAAGTTAAGGCGGGAGACAAGCAATGAACCATGAGATCGTAGAATCCTTTTCCGGTTTGGTGCGAGAGAAAAGCATCGACAAAGATATACTTGCCGGTATCGTCGAAGATATCTTTGGCATGATGGTACGAAAAAAATATGGTCCGGATGCAAAATTCGATGTCGTCGTTAACATGGATAAAGGGGATATTGAAATTTACCTCGAACGCGCGGTCGTCGAGGCGGTAGAAGACCCGAACACTCAGATCGACGTAGAAACGGCACGTAAACTTTCCGGTGAAGAGCTGGAAGTGGGCGAGGAGTATGTCGAAATCATTCCTCTCATACAATTCGGCCGACGGCTCATTACCACGGCAAAGCAGAATTTTACGCAGAGAATCAAAGAAATCGAAAAGGAACTGATTTACAGCGAGTATACCAACTCCAACGGCGAAATCGTCGTCGGCGAAGTGTATCAGATCAGGAACAATGATCTGCTGATCATGCATAACAAGAACGAATTGCTGCTTCCCCGTAGCGAACAAATTCCCAAGGAGCGATTTAAAAAAGGGGACACCGTTCGTGGAGTTGTCAAGGAAGTGCGAAAGAATACAAGCGGACCGATGGTGATCATTTCACGCACCGATCCGCGATTCCTGGAACGGTTGTTTGAACTCGAAATCCCCGAAGTCTATGATGGTATCATCGAAATAAAAAGTATTGCCCGTGAACCCGGTGAACGCGCGAAGGTTGCAGTCGAATCGTCGGACGATCGTATTGACGCTGTCGGTGCTTGCGTTGGGATGAAAGGCGTTCGCATCCATGCGATTGTCAGGGAACTCAACAATGAAAATATCGACGTCATCAATTACACCGATGATCCGCAGGCGTTTATCTCGCGGGCGCTGGCGCCGGCAAAATTGAAAGAAATCAAACTCGACAAAGAGAACAAAAAAGCGATTGTAACCGTTGCAGAAGATCAGGTTTCTATGGCGATCGGCAAAGGGGGACAGAACATTCGGCTGGCAAGCAAATTAAGCGGATACGATATCCAATTGGTGAAAGAAGGAAGTGAATACGATATCGACCTCGTCGAATTCAAGAGTGAGCTTGGAGAAGCTGTGTATGCGAAATTTGTAGAAGCCGGATATGAAACCGCTAAAGAGGTCATTGATGCGGATCTTAGCGATCTCAGCGAGGAAATCGGGCTCGAAGAGGAGAAAATGAAAGAATTGGTCGATCTGATTAAAAAGGAATATGAAGAAGCAGAGGTCGATGACGACGATGAAAAGGACGATGACGAAGAAGCGGAAGACGATGAAGGAGACGATGATGATGACAAAAAAGAACCCGGCGATCAACCGGAACCGGAAAAAGTATCATCATAATTGAGTTTTATCAAAAAGGAAATCAATGTCTGAAACTGTATCGAAAAAAACCAAAGTCAAAGATGTCGCCAAAGATCTGAACATCAGTCATAACGATGTCATTTCTTTTTTGCACAAAAAGGGACACTCGGCTGTGAAGACGCTGATGTCTGCCGTTGACGATGACATGATGCGCGATATTCTTAATCATTTTAAGAAGGAAAAGGATAGTGCAGACCGTCATCAGCGTAAAATTGCGGAGATGAAAGAAACTCGCAAAAAGACTGTTGAACCGAAGACAAAAGAAGAAGACGAAGACGAAAAGAAATCGAAATCCGATGCCGTAAAACAAATCGAAAAGATCGGTGAGCCACAGGAAGAAATTCTTGAAAAGGAATCGGACGAAACACCGGCGGGAGTTCAGGAAACCGCTCCGTCCAGTGAAGTTGTCGTTGTAAAATTTGGCGATAACGCTGCCGCAGCAGAAACACCGGCGCAAAAAGAAGAGCACAAACGGGAATCACCGCTGGAAGCAGTCCGATCGGGCCGCACATCGCACATGAAAGGTTTGACCGTTAAAGGTAAAATCGAACTTGCCAAACCGAAAAAAGACGAGCGGAAAACCGATAAATCGGGAAAAGAAACAACGTTGAGCGAAGCGGAAGAATTACGGAAGAAAAAGAAAAAGAAGAAGAAAGTTTCATCGGACAAACCGGGTGCAGTCAAAGGCGCAGAAACAGAGTCGGAAGAAGAAATATCGAAAAAGAAAAAGAAAAAAGGTAAACTTCGTCCGTACGCCGTCGATGAGGTACAGGTGGATGAGGCGATCAAGCGTACGTTGGCGGAGATTGGTGAGGCGGAGACCGTCGTCAGCACCCGCGCCGCGCACAGAAAAAAACGGAAAAAAGAGCGTGAAGAACAGCATGCATTGCAGGAGGAAGAACGCGCGTTGGAAGCGAGTAAAATCCGCGTTACCGAATTTGTTTCCGTCGGAGAGATTGCAAACCTTATGAAGGTGACTGTGCCGGAGGTAATTGCAAAATGTATGAGTCTCGGTATTATGGTCTCCATCAATCAGCGACTCGATAAAGATACCATCATTCTGCTTGCCGATGAATTTGGCAAAGAGATCCAGTTTGAATCGGAATTTACCGTTGATGTGCTGGAAGATATTCAGGATAAAGTCGAGGATCTGAAATTCCGAGCACCGATAGTAACGATTATGGGACATGTCGATCACGGAAAAACGTCGATGCTCGATTATATTCGGAATGCGAATGTCGTTGCCGGCGAATCCGGAGGCATAACGCAGCATATCGGTGCGTATGAAGTAGCGCTTCCTTCCGGAAAACACATCACATTTCTCGATACTCCCGGTCACGAAGCGTTTACTGCAATGCGAGCCCGCGGCGCACAGTTGACCGATATTGTGGTGTTGGTGGTTGCGGCGGAAGATAACGTCATGCCGCAAACAATCGAGGCAATAAACCACGCCAAAGCAGCGAACGTACCGATTGTCATCGCTATCAATAAGATCGATAAGCCCGAAGCAAATCCCGACAGAATAAAACAGCAATTGTCGGAAAAAGGAGTCCTGATAGAAGAATGGGGCGGAAAGTATCAATCCGTCGAAGTGTCTGCGAAAACGGGAAAAAATATGGATCTGTTACTGGAAAAAATTCTTCTGGAAGCGGAAGTCCTCGATCTGAAAGCCAATCCCGACAGGCTTGCACGCGGTGTCGTAGTGGAAGCACAGCTTGACAAAGGAAAAGGTACTATCGCAACAGTCTTGGTCCAAAAAGGAACATTAAAAGTCGGTGATGCATTCATTGCCGGCGTCTTCAGCGGTAAAGTGAAGGCGATGTTCGATGAACGCGGGAAAAAAATGGAAGTAGCACCGCCGTCATCGCCTGCCCAGATCATTGGTTTTGACGGAATTCCGACAGCCGGCGATCAATTTATCGTAGTGGAGAATGAGCGGATTGCCCGCGAAATCAGCATCACGCGCCAGCAATTGAAACGTGAACAGGATTTCCGTCAGGTTCACTTCATTACTCTGGATGATATCTCGGAACAAATTCAGGCCGGACATCAGGTGCGGGAATTGTCGATCGTGGTGAAAGGCGACGTGGACGGTTCTGTTGAAGCACTGGCCGAATCATTGATGAAATTGTCCACGGCAGAAGTGAAGATCAAAGTTATTCATAAAGGTGTCGGGGCTATTTCCGAATCGGATGTTATTCTTGCCGCCGCTTCGCGGGCAATTATCGTGGGATTCCATGTCCGTCCAAATCTGAATGCACGCCGTCTTTCGGAGATCGAAAAAGTCGATATCCGGCTTTACAGCATTATTTATGATGCGATTAATGAGATTAAGAATGCGTTGGAAGGTTTGCTGGCCCCGACTGTTTCCGAAGAAGTGGTTGCAACAGTCGAAGTACGTGATACATTCAAAGTGCCGAAGATTGGCGTTGTGGCTGGTTGTTTTGTCATAGACGGTAAAATCAGCCGGAATAATAAAGTGCGCCTTGTCAGAGACGGTCTGTCCATTTACAATGGGACGTTAGCCTCGTTAAAGCGATTTAAAGACGATGTCAGGGAGGTAGAAAAGGGATTTGAATGCGGAATGGGACTTGAAAACTTCAATGATGTGAAAGTCGGAGATATTATTGAAGCGTATAAACTTGTTGAGACAAAGAGGAAACTGACATAATGTCGATTCGTGCTGAAAAAGTTGCTTCATTGATACGGCAGGAACTCGGCCAGATCATTAGCCGTGAATTTAACGGCAGCGGCGAATACGGTTTTGCGACGGTAACCGAAACCCGAATGACTCCCGATCTTCGCACAGCAAGAGTGTTCATCAGCATCCTCGGTTCGGATGAGAAACGGGAAAAAACCCTCGCTTTCATCGAAAATCAAAAGGGACATTATCGTTCATTAATAGGATCTCGCTTGAAATTACGGTTCACCCCGGCACTCCAATTCTTTCTCGATACATCGCTTGATCATGCGATGCATATCGAAAATCTGATACGGGAAATCCATAAGGATGATAAAAAAGAGTTGGAATGAAACCACATGCCGGGACGAAAGAGATACTGGACTTTGAAGCGGGAGAGATCATACTTGTCAACAAACCGCTCGACTGGACTTCATTCGATGTTGTTGCAAGAATCCGGTCATTTTATGGGATCAAAAAAATAGGTCACGCCGGGACGCTTGATCCTAAAGCAACCGGATTGCTGATATTGTGTACAGGAAAAATGACAAAGCAAATTTCTGAATTCCAGGATTTTGAAAAGGAATACATCGGCATCATGGAAATTGGTGCAGTTACAAAAAGCTTCGATTCTGAGACAGAAGTCATTGATAAAAAAGAGTTTAGTCATGTTACTCCGGAGGTAATTCGGGATACATTCCGAACATTTCTGGGCGTACAACAACAGCTGCCGCCAATGTATTCAGCAATTAAAAAAGATGGGAAACGGCTGTATAAATATGCTCGAAAGGGGCGGGAAATACAGCGGGAAACCAGGGAAGTGATAATAAAAGAATTCGACATGACCTCATTTCATCCGCCGGAAGTTGGTTTTCGTGTAGTATGTTCAAAGGGGACATACATCCGGGCATTAGCGGACGATGCCGGTCAAAAACTTGGTTGCGGTGCGTACTTAAAGACTTTGGTGAGGACGAAAATTGGCTCTTACCTTCTCACTGATGCGATGTCCATGGAAGAAATTCATATGTTAGGCAGTAAAATTCGACGGGAATCAGTCTGATATGAAGATATTCCGATCGCTTGATCAGATTGAATATAATAAAAAGACAATCGTCTCGATTGGAATGTTTGATGGAACTCACCGTGCTCATCAGGAGATAATCAATAACATCGTCGAAAAGGCAAAAGCGATCAATGGCAGAAGTCTTGTCGTGACGTTTGATCCGCACCCAAAGGAAGTGGTAACGAGTGGGAAGAGACAGGTCGATCTTCTTTCGACAGTGAATGAAAAGATGACGTTTTTCGAGAAAAACCATGTCGATGCGGTGTTCATCATACCTTTTACCTATGACTTTTCCCGATTGACATTCGAAGAATTTTATCTGAAATATATCATTCACGGAGTGGGAATCAGCGGTGTGGTCGAAGGGAATAACCATCAATTCGGCAGAGATCGTGAAGCGGGAATGAATCAAGTAAGTGAATTGGGAAAACAATACGATTTTTCCGTAGAAACAATACCGCTGCTCAAGGAAGGGGAAAATGTTATCAGCAGTTCGACTGTACGGGATTTTCTGCGAATCGGTAACATTCCTATAGCAAATAGAATCCTGGGATTTGAATATTGTTTCACCGGGACGGTGGTTCGCGGTCACGGCAGGGGAAAGAAACTTGGTTATCCAACCGCCAATATACGATTGGAAGAACCGAAGAAACTCATTCCGAAGATCGGTGTATATGCTGTTCACATTCTGGTGCGCGGCATCTGGTACGACGGCATGATGAGCATTGGATATAATCCAACATTTGACGATGTCCATGAGCGGACGACGGAAGTGAATATATTCGATTTTGATATGGATATTTATGACGATGTCGTTACCGTGCGTTGCATCGAACGAACAAGAGACGAGATGAAATTCAATTCGGTAGATGATCTGATTACCGAAATGGGCAGGGATAAGTCCCAAACAAAATTGATTTTAAAAAAATACAAACTCATCAATCAATAGGAGTCATCATGGCAATAACAAAAGAACAGAAACAGGAGTTGGTAAAAAAATACGGAAAGAATCCAAACGACGCGGGAAATCCCGAAGTCCAAATTGCGATTCTGACTGCAAATATCAATTCCCTCTCCGAACATTTCGGAGCACATAAAAAGGATCATCACTCCCGTGTGGGATTATTGAAAATGGTCGGTAAGCGCCGTCGTCTGCTGGATTATCTGATGGAAAAGAACATCGACCGGTACCGTAAGATCATTGCTGATTTGGAAATACGAAAATAACAGACAACATTTGTTGTCACCCGCACGGAGCACAGTGAAGTGCGGTTCATGCAGTTCAACAGGATTAAAGAATACTATGATAATGACAAAAAGCGTACAAATAGGAAACTACAAACTAGAATTTGAAACCGGTCGTTTCGCCAAACAGGCAGACGGTGCGGTGATGGTTCGATATGCTGATACAATGGTATTAGCAACAGTCGTTTCGGCAAAAGAACCGAAAAAAGATGCTGACTATTTTCCCTTGCAGGTGGAATTCCGGGAAAAATTATCTGCGGCCGGCAAGATTCCCGGTGGATTTAAAAAAAGAGAGGGACCTCCGTCGGATAAGGAAATACTCTCAGCCCGTTTGATCGACCGTCCTATTCGTCCGATGTTCCCCGGCAATTATACCTGTGAAACACAGGTCGTGGTAACCGTTTTTTCGTCGGACCAGCAAAATGATGCCGATGTGCTCGGAGCGTGCGCAGCCTCGGCGGCGTTGATGATCTCGGATGCACCGTTCGACGGTCCGATTGCCGAAGTAAGGGTAGGAAGAGTCGACGGAAAATTCGTCATTAATCCGACATTTGACGAACTCGAAACGAGCGATATGGACCTGACGGTTGCCGGTACGGAGACCTCGATTCTCATGGTCGAGGGAGAAGGAAGTGAGATATCGGAAAAAGACATGCTTGCAGCGCTGGCGTTTGGCCATGATTCGATAAAAGCGATTTGTCAGATTCAAAAAGAATTTGCAAATGCAGTAGCGAAACAAAAGAGGGTGATCGCACCTGTTGAGAGAAATAAAGACATCGTCAATGACGTTGAAACGATGGCAGCTGTAAAAATCCGTGAATATTCGCATTCCGTTCTCACAAAAGATCAGCGGAGCGCAGCAAAGAATCAGATTGTCACAACCGTTCTCGAATCGCTGAAGGAGAAATATCCGGAGCAGGAATCTGAGATCAAAGAGATTCTCCATGACATTGAAAAGCGCGAAATGCGCGAAATGATTCTTGCTGAAGGGAAACGGTTGGATGGACGTGGTCTGAAAGATATTCGTCCCATCAGCATCGAATTAGGAGTTCTTCCGCGCGCACATGGTTCGACACTCTTCACTCGTGGCGAGACACAATCATTGACCACTGTCACACTGGGTACCAAAGAAGACGAACAGAAAACCGATGGGCTTATCGAGAAGGATCCGCGCCGCTTCATGTTGCATTACAATTTCCCCCCTTTCAGCGTCGGCGAAGTTGGCCGTCTGGGCACAGGACGCAGGGAAATAGGACATGGCAACCTGGCAGAGCGTTCGTTGATCAATCTAATCGGTGACGAGAAGGAATTTCCGTATACCATTCGTATTGTTTCGGATATTCTAGAGTCGAACGGTTCTTCATCAATGGCAACAGTTTGTGCAGGTTCACTGGCTTTGTATGATGCCGGCGTACCGCTTAAAAAAGCTTGCGCTGGAATTGCCATGGGCCTTGTAAAAGAAGGAGATAGGACCGCTATCTTAAGTGATATCCTCGGGGATGAAGACCACCTCGGCGACATGGACTTTAAGGTTGCCGGTACTGTGGATGGCATAACCGGATTTCAAATGGATATTAAGATTCAGGGTATCACGCTGGAACTGATGGCGACTGCGCTCGATCAAGCAAAAGCCGGCAGACTTCATAAACTCGATAAAATGAATGCTGTCATCAGTGCGCCGAAAAGTGAATTAAGCAAGTACGCTCCGCGGTTCACCTCAATACGCATTCCGACAGACCTTATCGGATCGGTAATCGGACCTGGCGGCAAGATGATTCGCAGTATTGTTGCCGATTCCGGCGCAGATTCGATCAACATTGAAGACGACGGAACCATTCAGATTGCCGCTACTTCGCAAACTGCAAGCGATAAGGCGCTGGCGCTGATCAATGCCATTGTCGCCGTCCCGGAAATAGGGAAGACGTATACAGCGACAGTAAAACGGATTATGGACTTTGGTGCCTTTGCGGAAATTCTGCCGGGCAAAGAAGGTCTGATTCACATTTCACAACTCGATACAAAACGGGTTGCGAAAGTGTCCGATGTCGTAAAGGTCGGCGATGTTTTTGACGTGAAACTCATGGAGATCGATGAAAAAGGACGGATGAATCTCAGCCGCAAAGCGCTACTGGGACAAGAGAAGAAAGAATCTGCTCCTGAACAACCTCAGAATTAACATGTGATGGAAATGGATCCCCAATGAAAATTGGGGATTTTTTTTATGAACACACCTGTCAAAACTGCAAAACACTTCCGGGGAGAATTTACCGTCCCCGGGGATAAGTCAATTTCTCACCGCGCTGTCATCATTGGCGCTCTTTCCAATGGCCCGACGGAAATCGAAGGATTTCTCCACGCTGCCGATCCGTTAAGTACAATCTCATGTTTTCATGCCCTTGGTATTTCGACTGTGTTTGAAGAAAAAATGTTACGAATTATCGGAAAGGGACTCTACGGGCTAAAGAAATGCGACAGGATTCTCGACGCAGGGAATTCTGGTACGACAATACGCTTGCTGACCGGTATTCTCTCGGGACAAACATTCTCTTCCGTCATTTCCGGCGACGAATTTCTTGTGAAACGGCCGATGAAACGGATTATAGACCCGCTGCAGCAGATGGGAGCGGTCATTCGTCATTCCGGTTCGTTGACTGCACCGTTGATGATCGATGGTCGATTCCCGTTGCAACCTATTACCTATGAGCTCCCGATTGCCAGCGCTCAGGTAAAATCCGCAGTACTTCTGGCGGGATTGTTTGCCGATGGCGTTACCTCCGTTGTTGAATCCGAACCTTCACGTGATCATACAGAACGGATGCTCAATCTTTCGTCGACCCGCATGAACGGTAAAACAGTCGTCTCTGTCACCGGTGGAATGCCGATGGATGGGCGGAAGTTTCTCGTTCCTGGAGATCCCTCTTCTGCTGCATTTTTTATCGTTGCCGGATTGATCCTGCCAAATACCGAGATTGTCATACGCAATGTCGGACTAAATCCATCGAGAACCGGATTCCTTGAGATTCTGAAAAAAATGAACGGAAATATTTTGATTGAAAACGGCCGCACCATCGGCGGCGAGCCGGTGGGCGATGTTGTAGTGCGATCATCTCGGTTAAAATCTAACCTGAGTGTAGAGGGTGCAATTATTCCGAATATCATCGATGAAATTCCGATTCTCTCGGTTGCTGCGGCCTTTGCCGATGGATCATTTTCAGTTTCGGGAGCAAAGGATTTACGGAATAAAGAATCGGATCGTATCGCTGCTGTCTGTAGTAACCTCAAACGGATGGGAATTGATGTTGAGGAATTCGATGACGGGTTTGCATTTGAGCCAAAAAATAACTTCCTTCCTCAGGAATTCCATAGCTATGGTGACCATCGGATTGCGATGGCTTTTGGTATAGCAGCGTTGGCGATCGACGGAGAATCGACGATTGTCGATTCGGAATGTGTGTCAATCTCTTTCCCTGCTTTTTGGGATATCATGCATCGATTACAGCATTAGGAGATTCCAGTGGCAAATGTAAAACTTGAAAAAATCAGAAAAGAATATGAGGGGGGCGTTGTCGCCGTTAAAGATGTATCGATCGAAGTACATGACAAAGAATTTGTCGTTCTTGTCGGTCCTTCCGGATGCGGAAAATCGACCACCTTGAGAATGATTGCAGGGTTAGAAGACATTACCGGCGGAGCGCTCAGTATCGACGGCAAAATAATGAATGATGTCCCTCCGAAGGATCGGGATATCGCAATGGTCTTTCAAAACTACGCGCTGTATCCTCACATGAGCGTGTATGAAAACATGGCGTTTGGATTAAAGTTGCGGAAGTTCCCGAAGGAAGAGATCGACTCAAGAGTCAAGGAAGCGGCAAAGATCCTGAATATTGAAGAATATCTGGACAGAAAACCAAAAGCGCTTTCCGGAGGTCAACGACAGCGAGTTGCGGTCGGTCGAGCGATAGTACGGAAACCAAAAGTCTTTTTGTTCGACGAACCGTTATCAAACCTCGATGCAAAAATGCGCGTTCAAATGCGCACTGAGATTTCAAAATTGCATCAGCGTCTCGGCGCCACCATGATTTATGTGACACACGATCAAACCGAAGCGATGACCATGGGGGACAGAATCGTTGTCATGAAAGACGGCGATGTCATGCAGACGGACACACCGCTGAATTTGTATAACAATCCCGCAAACAAATTTGTTGCCGGATTCATCGGCAGCCCGGCGATGAACTTTATCGAAGGGACTCTTTCACGGGAAAAAGGATTCACTTTTTCCGAAAAAGGAACACGCCTGTCGATCGATATTCCGAAAGAAAAGCAGAAAATTCTTTCCGGTTATATCGGCCGGGAAATCTGGCTGGGTATTCGTCCCGAACATATCCGCTGCGAAAAAACCAGAACGTCGAGGATCAACGCGACTGTTGATGTCGTCGAACCGATGGGAAATGAAATGTTCGTGTATTGTACGTGCGGCGCTTCACAACTTGTTGCACGAATGTCGCCGATAGAGATTGAAGCGGGAGAGAAGAGAGATTTTTCCGTCGATACGGGTCATATCCATTTTTTTGATTCTGCCACGGAATTGGTAATCCGCTGAGAACTGGCGGTGAGGGAAATATCACGGCAGAAATTTCCGGAAGACATTATATTCGCGTCAGACAGTCAATACCTGATGCTGGAATTTGTCGATAACGATTTCATTCGATATCCATTTCACGAAATCCGGTCCGTATTTGTTGACATACTGGATAATACCGAATTCACGTTCCTGAAAATTACCATTCGGAAAAATATGCATCGACGCTTTGCGGATCTGTTTCAGTGATATATCTTCTTTTTGCTGCTGTGCTTTTTGTGTCTTTTGTTTTAACACTTCAATCTGCTGCTGGAATTTTTGAATAGTACCGTCGAGGCTTCCGTTGAGCGTCGGATCTATCTGCTGTATTCCGAAACGGGCTTCGTTAATCGCTTCAATAATGCGGGTTTCCATCGCTGTAAACAATGAATCGACTTTCACTTCAGACACTTGTTCGGATACTTTTGCAAGAACCGCATCAGCATCACCAAAAAGTTCCACCAGTTCCAACGAATATTTTTCCATGATCTTCTGAATCTTTTCCTCTACCAGAGTGATGCTTGCACGCGGAAAAATAATGGGCATCGTGACGCCGTAGTGGTCATAGACCGGTTTCAATTGTCCGAAATACGCCACTTCGGCCGGTCCGGCAACATAGGCCACGGTCGGCAGCAGAGCATCCTGACACAATGGTCGTGTGACCACATTGGGAGAGAAGAGTTCCGGCGATTGAGAGACGAGTACGGTGAGTTCTTCCTTAGTGTACCGTTGCCGTGTATTTTTAAGGTAATAATCGCCGTTCTCCGACGGTTCTACAAGATACCTGCCGCCTTTATGGAACATAAAAATATTTACTGCTTTTGCTTTAATTTGCGCATGGTACTGTTCTTCCAACTCGGCACTTTTTTGAATAACAAGAGTGGATGTTTGAGCATTCGATTGAAGCTCCTTCAGAAAGAGTGGAGCGAGAGGTTTTTTCAGTTCCGGCACATTGGCATTGATGAAAACCAAACCCGAATCTTCATACAAATGATTGAAGAACATGGCAAATGCCTGTAATAGGGAATTGCCGGATTTATAATACCCCTTCATGACCGAAATCAAGTCCGAAGTAAATTCAGACTTTGGCAAGAGTGTTTCCAGGGAAGCAAAGAGAGTGGTGATCGATTCATCGATACGGACGCCGCCGGTTGCGCCGACGTTCTTTTCCAGCGGTTTTCCGTCGATTAAATATTCAGCCTGAGAAATTTCGTTTGCTGCATTGATGAATTGGATTTTGTTGATCTCTTCAAAATCATGATCTTCGCCCTCCAACCAGAAAATTGGGACAAAATTATCTTCTGGGAAATCGAGAGATAGTTTCTCTGCAAGTTTAACGGCAGTAATCGCCTTATACATCGTATATAATGGACCGGTAAACAATCCCAATTGCTGGCCGGTGACAACAGCAAATGTATTATCGTTTCCCAAAAGATCGATATTTGCCAGTGCTTTTATTCCCCCCTGATATTCACGATTCTGTTCGTTTAATACCCGCTGCAAAAGGGGACGGTCGTAATTCTTTTTTTGTATTGCCTGAATTTTTTTATGCCACGACTCACGGTCGGCATAATTACCAGAGTAGTATCCGGCTACCCGCGAAAAATTATTGAGGTAGTCGGAATACAACGAAGTGACTATTTCCTGATTTGCTAATTGACGGTAATTGATCCAGTCCATAGTGTCCACACAATTCTTAAATTTTACTCAATATACATTCAATTATTTGGATAATCAATGAACTATTGTACTCATTGATTTTACAAGAATGTTGTAATATATTGCTATAAGGAAATGGCAAAACAACTTGGTAAAATTGCGGTTGTCAGCGGCGGAACAGGTAGTCTGGGCAGGATAGTTGTCCGTCGATTGGTGAAGGAGGGGTATTCAGTCATTGCAACGCATAGCGGCAGTGACCGGTCGAAAAAATTCATTGCGGACAATCAAAATGATTATTATGACGTGGACTTTCGTGAGGTTGATGTCGAATCAGAATCATCCGTAAGGAATTTCTTTAATCTTATTGAACGACGATATGGCACTGTCGATGTATTATGCACGCTTGTGGGGGGTGTTGCAGAGAAGAAATGGATTGAAGAAGTCTCATTTGATGAATGGGAAAAAGTAATTTCATTAAACCTGCATTCCTGTTTTTTGATGGTCAAGGAATCGGTGCGGTTGATGAAGAACCGCCGGTACGGCAGGATCATCACCATTGGAGCGAAACCGGCTCTGCAACCGGAAGTACGCCGGAGCGGTTACGACGTCGCAAAATCAGCAGTCATTGCTTTTACAAAGAGTGTGTCTGAGGAAGTGCGACAATTCGGCGACATCACGATTAATTCGATTGTCCCGAATGTTATTTTGACCGAGGAAAATAAGCAATGGGGTACAGCCGAGGAAATTCCGAAATGGGTTACTCCCGATCAGATTGCTGAGAAAATTGTGGAACTTTGTTCTGACAATGGGAAAAGTTTTAACGGTGATATTATTCAAATGTACGGCAAGGAATAACCATGGGGCTCAAAGAAAAAATCAATGAAGATTTAAAGTCGGCAATGAAATCCGGCGATAAGGTCCGGCTTGAAACAATCCGAATGGTACGGGCGCAGGTATTGGAGTTCGATAAAAGCGGAACAGGCAGAGAGATGTCTGAAGATGATGAAATGAAGATCTTGCTTTCCGCTGTCAAAAAAAGGAGAGAATCAATCGATCTCTACGAAAAAGCCGGCCGATCGGAACTGGCCGCTGTGGAAAAAAAAGAGATCGAAATAATCCAGGAATATCTACCGAAGCAGATGGATCCCAGCGATGCCGAAAAAATAATTACGCGGATAATTTCTGAAAGCGGAGCCGTGTTGTCTAAGGATTTGGGGAAAGTAATGCCGGCAGTCATGAAAGAACTTAAAGGGAAGATAGACGGAAAAATCATCAACGAAATTGTAAAACAAAAATTAGCATAAACCATGTCCGTATTTGATATTGTCATAGTGCTGACGATCGTCATTTTTATGATATCCGGATTTACCAGCGGTTTTATAAAAAAAATCATCGGAATTGCCTGTCTCATAATCGCACTCATTGTTGGGGTTAAATTTTCCGCAGACATCAGTCAAATGTTGTTTGAACCGATGGGATTACCCGGTCAACTTGGCTTTATATTTTCATTTCTTTTAATAGTTATTGGGATTACTCTCACGCAATCACTCATTTATCGGCTTATCATTAAAGAAAAGGTCGATAAAATGTGGAACAAGGTTCTGGGCGGCCTGCTCGGAATATTTGAAGGAAGTTTGGCCGTCAGCATTACATTGATCGTCATGAGCATCTATCTCGATATACCTGCCGATGAGACTAAAGGGCGATCCGAGTTGTATAAACCTATGAAAAATTTTGCTCCGATGGTATTCGATCATATCAATACATTCTTTCCTGAATCGGAGGATTTTTACTCTCAAATTTTAAACTATGCGGCAGAAGAGTTTAAAAAGTTGGAGCAATGATCAGAACAATGAGTCATTTTGACAGTGCCGCGGAAAAACTTGAACTCTCAAAAATCCTCAACCGAATTCAAACGTACGCCACATCCGAATTAGGAAAAGAGGCGCTGCGTGATCTTAGCCCACTCACAGATATTACCGTAATTTCGGAAGAACATAACCGGATTTCTGAGTTAAAACGCGTTCTTGAAGGAGGTGAAAACCTCCCGATTGACGGAATCAAAGATATCCGGACATCGATAAACAGATCGACTATCGAAAACGCTGTTTTGCCTCCCAAGGATCTTCACCGCATCGCAGGAACTCTTCAAACAGCCAAGAATTTAAAATCGTTTATCGATAGACGAAGGGATATTTTACCTGAAATTAGCAATCTAACTTCCGATGTTACAATAAGTAATGAACTTATCTTCAATATAAATCAGGCTATTAATGAGAATGCGGAAGTAAAAGACAGCGCAAGTAAAAATTTACGCTCAATTCGACAGTCAATCGCGGACAAACAGCAATCCATTCGAAGAGCCCTGGAGAAAATTCTACGGGCAACTGCCGAGCAGGGGATGGTGCAGGAAGAAATCGTTACCACTCGCGACGGAAGAATGGTTATACCGATTAAAGCGGAGTTAAAAAACCGTTTCCCTGGATTCATTCATAGCACGTCGGCATCGGGACAAACAGTTTTCATTGAACCTTCAGAAACTCTTACACTGAACAATGAAATCACCGAATTGTTCTTCCATGAACAACGTGAGATCGACCGAATACTTCGGAATCTCACCGACCTCGTCAGAAGAGCCGCTCAAGAAATACGTAATCTCGTTGATGTGCTAAAAATTATAGATTCTTGTTATGCTAAAGCTCGTTACTCGATTGAAATTAAAGGAAATAAACCTTTATTAAAAAAAATTGGTTCGGTTGTAATTCGAAACGGTTTTCATCCAGTCTTACTGCTCCGGCATACAAGAGAGTCTGTTGTGGCGTTGGACGTTGCATTGGGGACTTCATTCAACACGTTACTGATCACTGGACCAAATGCAGGTGGAAAGACCGTGACATTAAAATCCATCGGTATCTTAGTCCTGATGGTTCAGTGCGGAATTCATGTACCGGTCTCTCCTGATTCTGAATTTCCTATTTTTTCGAAGATTTTTGTCCTCATAGGTGACAACCAGTCAATTGAAAACGATCTCAGCACTTATAGTTCTCAGATTTTAAAGATTAAGGAAATCTTGGAATCTGCTGACGAATCTTCACTGGTATTGATCGATGAAATAGGATCGAATACAGATCCGAATGAGGGGGGTGCCATAGCAGCAACGGTACTCAAGCATTTATCGACTGCAGGAGCAATTACCGTTGCAACATCTCATCAGGCGGCGTTAAAAGCATTTGTCCACAACGAAAAACAGATGGAAAATGGTGCGATGGAATTCGATCAAGAGACGCTTTTACCGACTTACCGGTTCAAACTCGGTGTGCCGGGGAGCAGCTATGCATTGGAGATCGCACAGCGACTTGGAATTAAAGAATCGGTAATAACCGAGGCAAAAAACCTCGTCGGACATCAGCAATCAAAACTAGAGCAGTTGATTGTAGATATGGAAAATCGATCTCAATTACTCGAGCAACGACTTTCAATGGCAGACAAGGAGATATTGAAATATAAAGAGTTATCGGCTTCTTACGACACCAAATTATCGCAATTAAATGTCGAAATCAAGGATGTTAAAAGAAAGGCCGTCGACGAGGCAAAGTCAATAGTTGAGAACGCTTCCCGTACTATAGAAATGACTGTAAAAGAAATTCGAACTGAACATGCGCATAAAGATATCATTCAAAAGGGAAAAAAACAGATTGCAGAATTGGAAAAAGAGATCACGGCACTGGAAAAGGATATATCCGAATCGATGGACTCAGAAAAGAACAAACAGATTGAATTAAAAATAGGGGACACAATAGTGCTGATGTCGGGGGGTCAGGTTGGAACCGTTCAAACGTTGCCAAACAAACATGGTGACCTGACCGTCGCGTTTAATTCCATTAAGGCCAAAGTAAATAAGTCAAACATTAAATCAATCCTCCCGAAACCGGAGCAGACAACAACGGTATCCTATTCAATGACAAGGGATAAGACATTCTCAACTGAAGTTGATGTTCGCGGATTGTATAGTGATGAGGCATTGCCGATAATTGATAAATTTATTGACGATGCCCTATTGGCCGGAATCCAAAGACTTTGTATAATCCATGGCCATGGTACCGGGGCATTGCGGAAAAAGATACATACAATGCTGGATACAGACACCCGTGTGAAATCGAGTCGTTTTGGCGAAAGCAATGAAGGAGGAGCCGGTGTCACCATCATTGAATTGGCATAATCGAAAATGAAAAAGATCACTAAAATATTGATTGCAAACCGCGGCGAAATTGCCGTCAGAATACATCGTTCTGCTAAGGAACTCGGAATTAATACCGTTGCAATCTATTCAGATCCGGACAGGACAATGCCCCATGTGCTTGTTTGCGACGAAGCATATCCTCTTTACGGGACTTCCTCGATTGAGACATATCTCAATATCGAAAAGATCATATCCATTGCACTTAAAGTAAAAGCTGATGCCATTCATCCGGGATATGGATTTCTTTCGGAAAAAAGCGGTTTTGCGAAAGCAGTTGAAGATGCCGGTTTAGTATTTATCGGTCCGAAGCATGAGACTATCGAGTTGCTCGGGAATAAGACATCCGCCCGCGCTATGATGGCAGCACACAATGTTCCGATCGTACCCGGAACCACGACACCGGTTCAGACCATCGAAGAAGCGATTGGCATCGCATCCGGTATTGGATATCCGGTGCTTATTAAAGCGGCGGGAGGAGGCGGGGGGAAAGGCATGCGCAAAGTAGATTCTCTTGATGAACTTCCATCGGCATTAGAACGAGCTCGGAACGAAGCTTTAAAGGCATTTTCTGACGACAGAATTTATATCGAAAAATTTATTGAAAATCCCAAGCATATTGAGATTCAGATTCTTGCAGATTCACAAGGTAATGTCATCCATTTAGGAGAACGGGAATGCTCGATACAGCGACGACATCAGAAAGTGGTTGAAGAATGTCCCAGTACAGCAATAAGTCCCGCATTGCGGAATGCCATGGGCATGACGGCAGTGACAGCGGCAAAATCTGCCGGGTATATCAATGCCGGCACCGTTGAATTCTTGCTGGATAGTCGTCAGAACTATTATTTTCTTGAGGTGAATACCCGGATTCAGGTCGAACATCCCATCACGGAAATGGTCTATGGAATCGATATAGTAAAGGAACAGATCAGAATCGCGGAAGGTGAGAGTCTTTCTATTTCTCAATCGGCGGTCGTGATCAACGGCCATGCCATTGAATCAAGGATTTATGCCGAAGAGGTTGCCAACAAATTTCTTCCATCAATCGGCACGATTACACATTATCAACCCAGCGCAGGACCGGGTGTTCGCAATGACGCCGGTGTGCAGTCCGGATCTGAAATTTCCATGCATTATGACCCGATGATAGCAAAATTGATCGTCCATGCACGAACACGCTATGAAGCCATCGCCAAAATGCTTCGCGCACTACGTGAATACAAAATTAACGGCGTGCATACAACAATTCCATTTTGCGAATTCGTTGTTGATCATCCGGAGTTTCGGAAGGGGACATACGACATCAATTTTGTCGCCCTGCATTTCCAACAACCGGAAATTACTTTGTCGGCGGACGAACGGTTTGCCGTCGCTTCTGCATTTGCTGAAACCTCAGCGATATATACATCAAGACCGCTTCAAAAAATTGAAAGCGGTAACGGATCACAATGGAAAAAACAATCCGGTAATGACTAAATCGACAGTGCATATTGCCGGTCATACGTTCGAATTCGACGAGAACGATGGAAATATTATTCCCACGGATCAGTCTGACAAAATCGTTGACATTCGAAAATTATCCGATGGAGAATACAGCGTTATTATCAATGGATTTTCGTTTCACGTATTTATTACTCGAATCAACGGTACTTCCACTGCGGTCGTGAACAATCACGTCATTGAAATAAAACTGGAACGACTGAGGGATAAGTTACTACATACATTACAACTCGAATCAGAGATACATTCCACAAAAATCACCCATGTAGCGCCAATGCCTGGTTTGGTGACAAAAGTACTCAAAACTGCGGGAACGTATGTAGAAGCCGGGTCAGGGATTGTGATCATAGAAGCAATGAAAATGGAAAATGAGATTACTGCACAAAAAAGCGGTACAATCATAGCACTCGATGTCATCGAAAAACAAACGGTTGAAAAGAACGATCATTTATTTACCATAGAAACAGTATGAAATCAATAAACGAACCGGCCGTCACCAAAGACCTTGCTCTCAATCACGGATTAACAGAAGATGAATACGAAAGAGTATTGTCAATTTTAGGCAGGACCCCGACATATACCGAATTGGGAATTTATTCCGTGATGTGGAGCGAGCATTGCAGTTATAAAAACTCCATCGCTCAATTGAAGACACTTCCGCGAACGGGAAAGCGACTACTGGTAGGAGCAGGAGAAGAAAATGCCGGATTGGTCGATATCGGGGATGGTTTGGCGGTGGCGTTCAAAATTGAAAGTCATAATCATCCGTCTGCGGTGGAACCGTATCAAGGTGCCGCGACAGGTGTCGGCGGTATCATGCGTGACATATTCACAATGGGAGCAAGACCTATTGCATCACTGAACTCACTCCGTTTTGGCGATATTGATGACAAACAGACCCGGTATTTATTAAAAGGCGTAGTCAAAGGAATCGGTGATTACGGCAATAGTTTCGGAGTGCCGACAGTTGCTGGCGAAGTATTCTTTGATCCGTGTTATCAAACAAATCCTTTAGTCAATGCGATGTCTGTGGGTGTAGTTGAACACGGCAATGTCGCATCGGCAATTTCACGTGGGAAGGGGAATATCATTATGATCGTCGGGTCGGCTACCGGACGGGACGGTATTCATGGTGCTACATTTGCATCAGAAGAGATCTCGGAAGCATCAGAATCCAAAAGGCCTTCTGTCCAGGTGGGAGACCCCTTTACTGAAAAATTGCTTCTGGAAGCAACGCTGGAAGTTATTCGCGAGGGTCTGATTGTTGGAATACAGGATATGGGTGCTGCAGGGATAACGTGTTCTACCACCGAAATGAGTGCAAAAGGAAAAAGCGGCATGCACATAAATCTCGATCTGGTCCCGACGCGGGAAACACATATGTCGGCGTACGAGATTATGCTTTCCGAATCCCAGGAACGTATGCTTATTGTCGCTGAACCGAAGCATGAGACAAAAATTAAAAACATTTTTGAAAAATGGGATCTGCATTGCGTAACAATCGGCACGGTCACTGACGATGGGATGGTGACCGTGTATCATCAAGGGGAACAAAAAGCGATGGTTCCGGCAGAAACCTGTGTATTGGGAGGGGGAGCCCCAGTCTATATTCGGGAAACAAAAGAACCGGAGTATCTGAAACAGACCCGAACATTCGACGTACAGTCATTGCCTGTGCCACGCAATCTTATGGAATCGGTATATACACTTGTCCAATCACCGAATATCGCCAGCAAGCGGTGGGTGTATGAACAGTACGATTCAATGGTGCGAACAAATACCGTTCTTGCACCGGGTTCCGATGCTGCGGTAGTACGGATTAAAAAATCGGATAAATTGCTTGCGGTAAAAACTGATTGTAACAGCAGGTATGTGTATCTGAATCCGCGAAAGGGCGCTGCCATTGCGGTTGCGGAATCGGGAAGGAATATCGTGTGTACAGGAGGGAAACCAATTGCGATTACCAACTGTTTAAATTTTGGTAATCCGTATAAACCGGAAGTATACTGGCAGTTTGTTGAATCCATTGCCGGTATGCGTGAAGCATGTGTGGCATTGGATACGCCGGTGACGGGCGGAAACGTCAGTTTTTACAACGAGAGTCCGCAAGCGGCAGTGTTTCCGACACCGACGATCGGTATGCTGGGGATTATTGAGAAAGCATCACACGTCACTTCTGCAGAATTCAAGAATGCAGGAGATTCTATATTTCTCCTAGGCACAAACCGCGGTGATATTTCGGGGAGCGAATTCCTCGTACAGGAATATGGAAAGACCGCTGGCGATGCGCCATATTTCGATCTACAATTCGAAGTTCGGTTGCAGGCATGCGCGTTAGAACTGATTCAGCATGGATATGTTCGGTCAGCACATGACATCTCAGACGGCGGTTTGATCATTGCGATGATCGAAAGTTGTGTGATCGGCGGAAAACTAATGGGGTGCGATCTTTCCATTGAACTCCATGATTTGCCATTGCATGCCGTTTTATTTGGTGAAGATCAATCAAGGATCATTATCACGGCGGATGAATCACAGGTCGGCACGATCATTGCGATATGCAGAAACCATCACGTGCCGGTGTCAAAACTCGGGACCGTAGTAGCAGAGCCTGTTTTGAAAATCAACAACGAATTCTCTGTCGATTTGACAAAAGTCAACGATTTGTATTCCAATGCACTTCATCGAAAAATTTACAATACTTGACAATGCCATTGGTGAACGACGCAGATATCAGTATTCCATTTGAGGTGATAAACGCATTTCCATTCGACCTCATCGAAATGCGCGGGGGGGACGCCGTAGATTTTCTTCAACGCATGAGCACCAATGATTTTTCACGTTTTTCCGCAGGGAGCATTCAAAATACTTTGTTCATCACCGATAAAGGTAGGATAATAGACGCCGTATGGGTGATTCATAAAAAAGATTTCCTCGTGATGGCAGTCAGTAAGGACAAGGCGGAAGAGATTATTCACTGGTTGAATCGGTACATCATCATGGAAGATCTTGTGCTGACGAATATTACCGGTAGACATACGATTGCAGTTCATTTTACGGATCATGGCAAAAGCCAGGGATATGCCGCCGATTATTTTTCATTTCCTGTCCATTTCGATTTTAAAATGAATCCTCCTCAGGAACAGAACTCAATTCCTCCGCAGTATGATTTATGGAGAGTACACAACGGCATTCCACTTGCCGGAAAAGAACTGGTAGAGGATTACAATCCACTCGAGTTGCATCTCCGGGACTGGATCAATTTTTCAAAAGGATGTTATATCGGTCAGGAAATTATTGCCCGGTTGGATACTTATAAAAAAGTTCAACGTGCGCTTTATCGTTTTTCCACTCCATTTAATGTCAATGAACAAGAAATGCTCGCCGACAATACAGGTATGGCGATTGGGAAAATCACCAGTGTAATCAATAATGGTACCGTCCGAACGGGACTTGCGGTAATCAAAACAAAAGATCCGGAGCGACACAATACCGTAACGTTGAAGGGTGATAACCGTGAAATTGTCCTCGAGCCGATCGTTCGAAAGGGGAGACATGGAAGAAATTAGAACGTCTACCGTGACAAAAGAAGATCGGTACCGTGAGTTAATGCCGCAAATCCATTCGTTGGTAGGCGATGAATCCGATCCGATAGCGAATATGGCAAATATTACAGCTGCATTAAAACAGACATTTGCAGAATTTTCCTGGGTTGGATTCTATCTTCATGAGGATTCGTCAGGCGAGCTTGTGCTGGGCCCATTCCAAGGAAAGGTCGCCTGCACCCGAATTGGCGCCGGAAGAGGTGTCTGCGGGGCGGCATTTCAACGGAATGAAACGATTATTGTGCCCGATGTCGAACACTTTCCCGGTCACATCTATTGTGACGGCGGGACAAGGTCTGAAATCGTAATTCCTGTGCGTCACCATGGCCGTCCGGTCGGTGTCCTCGATGTCGACAGTTATGCATTACATTGTTTTGATACCATCGATCAACGGTACCTTGAAGAAATCGTCGCAGTACACACTGAAAGGATTAAACGCAACTAATGAAAATCAAGAAATTATTAAAAGCACCGAAAGCGTATAAAAATCCGGGATTCCTCGGAAGTAAAGATGCCCGGCCGTTGCGAATCCTCTCCGAATTTCTTGAGCCATTAAGCCGGTTCAATTATTTTAATGTAAAGGATACGATCGTATTTTTCGGTTCGGCACGAATTCGACCTCGCAAGGAGGCTATTAAAAATCTCAGAATGCTTGCAAAAAATGGAACCGGAAAGAAAGTACATACAAAAAAATATCAACAGGAATTGTTGCAGGCGGAAATCGCAGTCGAAATGTCCCGGTATTATGAAGATGCAGCAGAATTGTCGAGACTCATTACGGTGTGGGCGAAACGGCTCAAACACAAGAACAGATTGCTCGTCTGTTCCGGCGGTGGCCCGGGCATCATGGAGGCGGCCAATAAAGGAGCGCTTCTCGCCAAAGGTGATTCCATCGGATTGAACATCAGTTTGCCGTTTGAGCAATATCCAAATCAATTTATCACACCGAAATTTAATTTTGAATTCCATTACTTTTTTATGCGGAAGTTATGGTTTATGTATCTTGCAAAGGCGCTGGTGGCATTCCCCGGTGGGTTTGGAACGCTCGACGAGTTTTTTGAATTGTTGACTCTGTTGCAAACGAAGAAAGTGGGAAAGAAGATGACTGTTATTCTGTTCGGAAAATCGTTTTGGACAAAGATCATTGATTTCAATGCATTGGTCAAATATGGGATGATCAATCATGATGATCTCGATCTGTTCAAATTCGCCGACAGCCCGAAAGAAGCATTCGAGATTTTAAAATCATCAATAGAAGAAAATTATCCGGAATATCGATGACCGAACAATCCGATAAGGATGTTTCAGAAATCCGATCTCTCATTAAACTGCTTGACGATGACGATGAGCGAATTTATACGGCTGCGCGCGATCGATTGCTGCACCATCATGAATCCATTCTTCCCTTCCTACCCGACGTCGCGGAAAACGAATCGATTGCGTCCAAACGCATCACTCTGATCCGTGAGACCATAATTCGGAATGTGTACAAAGACCAGTTTCGCAACTTAAAAAAGGAGCCCTCCGGCGATTTCGATCTTGAAGAAGGAGTATTCCTGATTGCTAAACAACGTTACGTCGGACTTGATGTGAACTATTATACATTGCTTTTAAACGACTATGCGGCTGAATTGAAAGAAAAACTCAGTTCGGTGGGAGATCACACCGAAATAATGCGAAGAATGATCGCATTCTTTGCCGAAGAAAAAGGATTTACCGGCAACAAACATGATTATTACAACGAGCAAAATCATTATATCAATAAGGTAGTGGACAGCAAGACCGGTATACCGATATCACTCAGTATTATCTATCTGCTTGTTGGTAAACGGATAAATCTTCCTATCCGGGGTATCGGCTTACCGGGACATTTTACATTGCGATTCTCATTTGGGTCAACAAACGTCTATTTCGATCCTTTCAATGCCGGAAAGATTGTAACCATCGACGACTGCAAAGCGATGGTAAAAAATCTGGGATTCACTTACACAGAAGAGTACCTTAAACCTGTCAGCAACATGCAAATCCTCGAAAGGATTCTTCGGAATATCATATTATCCCTCGAAAAGAAAGAGGAATTGGAGCGTATCGAAACTATCAGACAATTTATTGATAGTATCAGTTATAATACGTAACTTGAAGTGTGAGAGGGGGGTGACATGGTTTCGACGGGGTAGAGAATGGGTAGATCAGCATACCGTGCGCGCCTAATGCACGCAAATCTCAGGGCAAAACAATAAATGCAGATAACTACGGTTACGCACTCGCCGCTTAATTAGCCACGAGCGCCAATACAGACCTCTCCTGACGGGTTTGTAACGGCGTCGACATTGTCAGGATGGCCATTGTTCGGTTGAGGTAGCATTGGTGAGACAAAAAATCCTTGACTGCGTTTCGGATGTTTTGAGTTCAGCCGAGAGTCCGAAATTAAGGTTTTCTGCTGAACTATGTATGTAGAAGGTTTACTGGTTTTTGCTTCGGACCGGGGTTCGAATCCCCGCACCTCCACAAAATTAATGAATTAATCACGTTATCTTGCCAAGTCTCAATGACTTGGCAACTTTATTTCAACCCTATTATATGAAAATATACTTCACAAAGATGAGTGGTGCCGGTAATGATTTTGTTGTAGTCGATAATCGGTCCGGGATCATTAGCGATCCAACTTCCTTTTCAATAAAAGTATGCGACCGTAGATTTGGAATTGGTGCCGATGGGGTCCTATTACTGGAAAATAGTAAAAGCGCTGATTTTGAGATGAAATACAACAATGCAGACGGATCGAATGCCGGAATGTGTGGTAATGGCGGCCGATGTCTATCAAAATTTGCCTATGATATAGGTGCAGTCAAGACCGAAGTCTTCGCTTTTGAGGGATTTGGACATATTTATAACGCAAATAGAATAAACAGAGATGAATACCGATTAAGGATGAAAAATCCATACAATATTAAAAACAATCAAAAAATTGTCTTATCAGATTGTTCAGTGATAGCCAATTATATAAATACGGGAACCGACCATTGTGTGTTGTTTATGGAAGATAATCCTAACCTGAAGCCTTTAACAACAAAGGTGGTGCAAGAAATTGGACGGGAGATCCGTTTCCATGCAGTTTATAAGCCGCTAGGTACCAATGTAAACTTTGTGGAACGATCAGCTGCTAACCATATCAAAATAAGGACATATGAACGTGGTGTTGAAGCGGAAACTTTGGCTTGCGGGACCGGATCAGTGGCAAGTGCAATTCTTGGTGCAGAGAGATATGGAATCACAAGTCCCATAATCGTCGAAGTATTGAGCAATGAAACTTTGGAAGTAACGTTTACCAGAAATGGAAACGAGGTAGTCGATGTTTTCTTAAAAGGAAGTGCAGTAACAACATTTACCGGTGAGATTGATTTCTAAGGGAATTATTATTTTAGAGACACTGAATAGTGGATATAATATGTATTATGTTAAGTTATATCTATCGTAAAATAACCTATAGTTTTCTAAGGTAATTATCGATTTGCTTTGTTGTCCTTGTATTCAATATATCCTTTTTTTCACACCACCCTTTCCTGGCAATTCCTACCCCGTATTTTACATCTGATAATCCCGTTGCTATATGTGAATCAGGATTGATTGAAATAAGAACACCTTTCTGTACTGCGAATTTCACCATCCTCCAATCAAGATCCAGTCTCCTTGGATGGGCATTGATTTCTATTATTTTACCGTAATCAGATGCTGCCTTAATAATTTCACTTTGGTTTAATGAATAGCCCTCTCTTTCAAGCAATAATCGGCCTGTGAGATGTCCAAGCATAGTAACATACTTGTTCTTGAGTGCCTTGATAATCCGTTTTGTCATATCGGACTCGTTCAATTTAAAATTGCTATGAACCGATGCAACGACATAATCAAATGTTGCTAATGTTTTGTCATTAAAGTCTAAATCTCCATTAGTGAGAATATCCACTTCGCAACCTTTGAATAGGCGAAATTTGCTAAATTTTTCGTTTAGTCCATCGATCTCTTTATGCTGCTTTTTAACCCGGTCTTCGGTGAGTCCATTGGCATATGATGCAACTTTACTATGATCGGCTATACCGAGATATTCCCAGCCGAGTTTTTGGGCGCTTGCTGCCATTTCATCAAGGGTATTCTTTCCGTCACTGTAATTTGTATGACAATGAAAAGTGCCACGGATGTCATCATAGGTGACCAAAGAAGGAAGTTTTCCTGATTGTGCTGCCTCGATTTCACCCAAATATTCCCGCAGTTCCGGTTCTACATACTCCAAACCGACTGCCGAATAGATATCCTTTTCAGTTTTACAGGTAACAATTTTTTTGGCCTTGGTTTGTTTTTTTTCGGTATCTATTTCCGAGAAACCGTATTCGTTCAAACTCCAACCCCGTTCACGGGCCAGAGAGCGAATGCGGAGATTATGTTCCTTGCTTCCGGTGAAATAATTTAACGTGAACGGGAATTCCGCATCCTCGACGATTCGAAGATCGCACTGTATGCCTGTTTTTAATACCACACTGGACTTCGTATCCCCTTTTCCGGTTACCCGTTCCACACTTTCGTGAGATACGAATGATGCGATAATATTTGGGGCATCTTTTTTCCGGGCGCTGACGACAATGTCAATGTCGCCGATTATTTCCTTCCGGCGGCGGAGACTGCCGGCTAATTCTGCGCGAATTATTCCTTTAAGAGATTTAACAGATTTAAATATGGATTCAGCAGATGATTCGGCAACATTGACAAGGAATTTGGAAGCGTGCTTTCGCATCTGTTCGATGCCGAGGAGTATATTCTCTTCGGATTTTTTTCCGAAGCCGTCTAATTTCCCCAACTGTCCTTTTTTTGCCGCTTTTTCCAACTCGTCTATCGACGAGATTTTCATTTTCTTATACAACAGTGATACTTTTTTAGGCCCCATACCCTGGATCTTCATCATATCAAAAATACCCGGCGGAAATCCTTTTCTCAAACCGTCATGATCGGAGGACCGGCCGTGAAGAATTAATTCGGTAATCACTTTTGCAATTCCTTCGCCGATTCCCTTGATTGACCGGATCTGACCCTGCTTCACCAGCGCTTCGATATCTTCCGACACACCGCTTAAAACGCGGGAGGCATTTTGAAACGCTCTCACTTTAAAGGGATTTTCCCCTCGTAACTCAAGTAAGGTTCCGATTTCATCAAGGATATCAGCGATCTGCGTTTTGTCCATTGCGTTAATATTTTTTCTCGACAAAATTTCGTAACAACACTTTTCCGTGCTCCGTCGCGACCGATTCAGGGTGAAACTGAACACCGAACACGGGGTACTTCTTATGCTGCACACCCATAATCACGCCGTCGCCGGTCGTTGCGGTCACTTCAAGGACGTCCGGTAACGAAAGCGGATCGATGACCAAAGAGTGATACCGCGTTGCGCGAAACTTGTTCGGTATCGAACGGAATATTCCCCGGCCGTCGTGCAGAATCTCCGATGTCTTGCCGTGGACGACGGACGATGCCTTGATAATATTCCCGCCAAACGCTTCGCCGATCGATTGATGCCCCAGGCAAACCCCGAGGATGGGATATTCGGTATACAGTTCCTTCACAATCGGCACTGAGACGCCCGCTTCCCGTGGAGTACAGGGACCCGGAGAGATGACGATAGCATCGGGACGTTGATGACGGATTTCATCAGTAGTGATCTTGTCATTCCGCACCACAAACAACTCTACATTCATTTCTCCCAAATATTGGACGAGATTATAAGTGAACGAATCATAATTATCAAGAACGATGATCATACTGTCACATCCATTCGAACTGTTGCTTCAACCGCACGGATGCTCGCCGACATTTTATCGAGCGTCTCCTGGTATTCGCGTGACGGAATTGAATCATACACAATGCCGGCTCCGGCTTGAAAATATGCATACCCGTCTTTTATAATCGTCGTGCGGATCGCGATGCACGAATCGAGATTACCGGAAAAGTCAAGATATCCGATTGCACCGCCGTAGACTCCTCGCTTTACCGATTCGAGTTCGGCAATGATCTCCATGGCGCGTATCTTGGGAGCTCCGGAAAGCGTTCCTGCCGGAAAGCAGGAGAAAAATGCATCGATCGCCGTAAGACCTTTCTTCAGTCTCCCTCTGATATTCGAAACAATATGCATAACATGCGAGTATTTTTCAATGACCATGTATTCTGTCACATCGACATTTCCGAATTCGCTGATGCGGCCGATATCGTTTCTGCCGAGATCGATCAACATCAAATGCTCTGCGAGCTCTTTCTGATCCGTAAGAAGGTCCGCTGCGAGACGTTTATCCTCCTCCTGATCCTTTCCCCGTTTGCGCGTTCCCGCTATCGGCCTGGTTTCGACAATATTATTTTCAACGCGTACCAATAGTTCCGGCGATGAACCGGCAATGCAGAGTCCGTTGAGAGAAAAATAATACATATATGGTGATGGATTTATGACGCGGAGCATACGGTACACGGCAAATGGGTCTCCGTCGTATTTTCGCTTCATCCTGTGCGACGGTAACACCTGGAAAATATCGCCTTCGACAATGTAGGCAATCGACCGTACCACCATTTTTTCGTATTCCGATTGACTAATCGATTGTTCCAACGGACCGACAGACGGTGTCGACAAATGAGACGGGACAGACTTCAAGAGCATTTTTCTCATTTTGGCGATCTCAGAAACTGCTTTTTCATATTCCGTAGTTAAAACAACGTCAGATGAGCCGGCGGGAACATAGGCATTCGATACGATCAGCAACTTCCGTTTGACATTATCGAACACGAACAAAGTATCGAGAAACATTAGAAGCGCATCGTCGAGATGTAATTCGTCGATTTTTGGCGTCGGAATATTTTCCAACAGCCGCACCGTTTCGTATCCGAAATATCCTATCGCACCGCTTGCCAACCGCGGCAATCCTTCGACTGAAGCGGTATGATAGTGAGAAAATATTTTCTGCAATGCTTCGACAGGATGGGTTATTCCTTCGACCAACTTTGGCAGCACGGTAACATCCGGATGCCGCGATTGTATTTCGAAAGAGGTGCCGCGAATAATGAAATTGCTGAACGGGTTGAATCCAATAAACGAATACCGTCCGATATTCTCTCCCCCTTCGATACTCTCCAGCAAAAACGAATAGGGACTTTCATCCCGCACCTTCAAGTACACCGAGACCGGAGTTTCAGTGTCTGCCAGTATCTCGTCGAATAACGGAATGACATTACCATTGGCCGATAATTTCTTGAATTCATCAAATGATATCATAGGTTTACATGAACAACAGGACATTACGTCGCCGCGTCGATCCCTTCAAATTGTTGTACGCGTTGTCGAAAGTGATCCGGGACCCTCATTGCGGTATTCGTCACGTGATCGAGCCATACTAGAATGCATTTGTTTTTTGATACAATTATATTTTTTTGTTCGTCAATCATAATTGATTCGCACGTAATACTTGAGTTATTTACCGAAACAGTCCGCGTGTGTATTGTCAATGTATCGCCAAACGTCGCCGGGGATAGATAATCAATTTCGTTGCGGACTACAACGACCTTCGAATGCCCGTTAATTGCTCGCTGGTCAAAATCCATACCCAATTTCTTAAAGTACTCCAAACGCGCCACTTCGAAATACAGAAGATAATTTCCATTATGAACAATCCCCTGCCAGTCGATCTCATAATTACGAACCGTAATCGCATGCGAATGCTTAAATTTCGTATTGTCCATATGCAATATTCCGACTGGTGCTTAGTGATACATCCGTTGTATAGTCTCAACAGCATTTTCAACTTGTTGCATGGTCACGTCAAGATGCATCACGGCACGAAATTTTGTAAATGTTCCTCCTGAAACGAGTACACCCTGTTCTTTGAGAGTGTCAATCACTTGTTGCGGTGTTTTACCGGTTTTTTGAACATCAACGAGTACAATATTCGTTTGTACGCTCTCCACGTCGATTTCGAAAGACGGAATTTTAGATATTTCCCGCGCAAAGAATTCAGCTTTTTTGTGATCCTCCTTCAGCCGATCGATATTATTACGAAGAGCAAACAATGCACCGGCAGCAATTATACCGGATTGCCTCATACCGCCACCGAACACTTTTCTCCACTTTCGAGCCGTGGCTACAAACTGCTGATTTCCACAAAGAGCGGAACCGACAGGTGCACCCAGACCCTTTGAAAAGCAAACCGAAACGGAATCGAAATACTGCGCCCAATCTTTTACCGGTATACCGGTCGCAACCGATGCATTCCACAATCGTGCACCATCAAGATGGAACAAAATTCCATGATCCTTGCAAAACGTTGATATTTTTTTGATCTCATCAAGCGGAAATACCGTCCCCCCGGCGCGATTATGGGTGTTTTCTATACAAATTAATTTAGATTTCGGCATATAATACAATGCCGGCCGGATATGCGGCAATAGATCTTCAGCCCGAAATACACCGCGAATCCCCGGTATCGTCTTAACCTGAACCGACGACAGTACAGCAGGGGCGGCAGTTTCATAATTGAACATATGGGCATCCTGCTCCATAATTACTTCATCACCTGCATTCGTATGGGCCTTTAATGCCAATTGATTGCTCATACATCCACTCGGAACGAAAAGTGCACTTTCCTTCCCCAACATTGCGGCAACAGATTGCTGGAGATCATTCACGGTCGGATCTTCGCCAAAGACATCATCACCGACGTCAGCATTTGCCATTGCTTCCCTCATTGCCTTTGACGGTCGTGTAACGGTATCACTTCGTAAATCTATATATTGAGTACTCATAATCGCTTCCGATAAATTGTATAACCCATTGTTACAATAAGAATTAAAAGAGTTAAACTCGCGCTAATTCGGGCAATCCAATCGCCATGGCTGGTGTAAAAGGTTTTTTCGCTTAATGGAAATATTTTTCTCTGAATATATGCCTGTGTGTACATTTCCGTTTGATCGTATATGTTTCCAAAAGGATCAATGAATGAGGAAATTCCTCCATTTGCACATCGCACCACCCATCGTCGGTTCTCTATTGCACGTAAAAGAGCATATTGATTATGCTGTCGTGCGCCGGATGTATTTCCCCACCAACTATCATTTGTGATGAAAACTAGAAAATCTGCCCCTTTATTGACAAATGAGGCGACAAATTCAGGAAATATGGATTCATAGCAAACCATCGATAAAAATTTTGATCCAAGTCGGTCATTTTCAAAAATGGTACTGTCTCTCCCCATTCCCCAATTCGATATGCCGACTCCCCATCGCAGTGGTTCAATCAAAAATGGCACATGATCAGCATATGGTATGCGTTCCGCAAATGGCACCAACCGCATTTTGCTGTACGTTTGTATCTGTCGTGAGCCGGGTTCAAACATCATAATTGAGTTATAAGAGTCATATCTGATGTTTGTGCCTTTGAGGATATTACTCGAAACCGGGGCCGAATTATCATAATAATAAGATACCCTTGCATAACCGCTTAATAGTGTGACATTTAGGCTGTCTACCAAACGATGTATTTCGTTCGATTGTTCAAATAGTTCGGGTACATTTATTAACATTGCCGATTCAGGCAATACGACCATATCCGTGCTATCTGTTATATTCTCACGTATAATGTCAAGATATGATTGGACTTGCTGCCATCTACCTAAAAATGTTTTAGACCCTTCCCATTTATTCCATGGATCTACATTTGGCTGAACAACGCCAACAGTGATACCCGCTATCTCCGAATGTACTGAGTTCGATGCTTTTTTGTGTCTGCCATAAAAATCCGGTGCAATATATACAATTACTATGGCTGTCAGTAGCACATAACGAATAGACTTTGAGTAAGAGTTGCTAATACTTTTAATAAAGAAAAAAACTAACATGTTAATGGAAAGAACCCAAAGCGACAATCCAAAAACCCCAGTCAGATCGATAAATTGTATCTTAAGAAGATTGTAAGTTTGTGTATTCCCGATGCTTAACCATGGAAATGCAAACTCACCTAGAGCATATAACCATTCAAATGTTACCCATATTAACGGAAATGTCACAATTGAAATATCATGTGAAATTCTTTTTCTGACTAGGAAATATAAAGAAGCAGGGATAGTTAAAAAAAATGGTTGCCAAAGAAATAATGCTATTCCGGCTATCATCAGGTAGGGATCTTTGAAATGAGTGAATCCTCCTACCCAATAAAGAGTGATCAAGACAAAGAGCAGAAAAGTGGCGTATGAATAACGAAAAAACCTACCATAGGATTGGATTTTTTCAACCAACATAAGGAATGGAATAAATGCAAAACAAGAAAAGATTCCCAAAGGGAATGGCGGGAATGCTACGCCCAATGCAATGGCTGTTGACGCAGAAAGTAATAGCAAATTTTTACTTTCAGTCTCAATTTTAAATTTATATATCACAAGGATTTATACGATTCTCTTGACTTTTGTATTCGATAATATGAATTGATTTGATCCCAAATATATGTTACAGAAAAGCCGATGCCTAATCCTATGAGTCCACCTGCAAGTATGTCTGATGGATAATGGACTCCGACATAAGTGCGTGTAAAAGCTACCAACGCAGCAAATGCATACCAATATTTGGCTTGTTTCCTGTAAAAATGACTTATTACTGCAGCACCGGCAAAATTGTTTACCGCATGGGATGAAGGAAACGATAAGCCACCGCCACAATCCACCAATAATCTTACTCCTTCCAATGCTTTACAGGGACGAATTCTACCGAATATGTCTTTTAGAATTACACTATTGAACTGATCACTTCCGATTATTACAAAAATTAATACTCCAACAGTAATGCGTCCCTTATTACCTCCTTTCCAGATAATAAGTCCAATCCACATTATGACTACAATTCGGGCAATAATATTATGATTCAGATCAGTGATAAGCGGCATCAGCCAATCAAAAATCGGATTAGTGATCGTCTGATTAATGAAAAAAAATATTGCTACATCGATTGAATACAGAAATTCAATCATTTTGAATTTCCTTCTTGTGATACCATATAATCAGACTTATGAGAGCGGCCGTAATTAATGACACAATAACAAATTGACTGTAGGTCGATAAATAAAATCCAATTGATTCCCAATTCTCGCCTAAAAGAGTACCGGAATATAAAAGTAAACCATTCCACACTAATGCACTAATAAAACACAATAATGTCGTGGGGAGAAATTTTACTTCAGATATTCCCGCAAAAAAACCGACTATGGCACGTGTTCCTGACAAAAATCTATTGATGACAATTAACCAGTATCCATACCGTCTAAACCACGCCTCAACCTTATGTATGGAATCCAATGGGAGGAATTTCATCTTTCCGGTTTCGATGATCCTTATTCCAAACCAATCTCCGACTTTATACATAGTCATAAACCCGGTGGTACTGCCGATAGTAGTAATCAATAGTGTTGTGGTAAAATCAATGTGACCGATCCCAATAAGGTATCCACCTGCAACGATCATTACATCACTGGGGGACGGAGGGAACAGATTTTCAATATATGCAATTATGAAAATTGCTGTGTACACCCAAAGCGGATTAAGCTGCTGCAATTGTGATACGAAGGTTTCCAAATGATATTATTTTCTTTTATTAATAGATATAACAGCATATGCAACAGCGCCTTCCCTTGCTCCGATAAATCCCATTCCCTCATTTGTTGTTGCTTTGATAGAGATCTGTTCTTCCAAAATATACAGAGTTTCCGCAATGCGTTTTCTCATCGTATCGATATATGGTGCAATTTTTGGATATTCCAAGACGACTGTCGTATCAATATTTCCAATGGAATACCCATTATTTTCAATGAGAGAATGAACATGTTTTAAGAGTTCCAAGCTGGAAATACCTTTATACCGTGGATCCGTATCAGGAAAGTGCTTTCCAATATCGCCCAGAGCAACAGCACCCAACAATGCATCGCAAATGGCATGAAGAAGGACATCGGCATCGGAATGGCCAAGTAGTCCTTTATCGTGCGGAATTTCTACTCCCCCCAGTATCAATTTTCGACCCGGTACGATTTTATGCGCATCAAATCCAAAGCCTACTCTTATCATGCTTTTATCTTAAAATTAATGAATAAATTATGTGGTTTGTTCCATTCAACATGGACATCAGTAACGGAAGCAGACCGTGGTCCGACTTTCAGATCTTGTATCAATTCTTCAATTAATCCTCTCTCCCCTTCCACTTCCAAATATACCGATCCATTCGCCCTATTTTCCACAAAACCTTTCAAATCGTACTTACGCGCTGACCGATCGGCATACCACCGATATCCAACACCCTGGACGACACCGGAAACGGTTATTTTGGCGTTGGCTGTCATTTGTTTGAGAATCCACTGGAGATAGAATCGATTTTTTTTGATATAGGATCTGATAGTTCCGAGATAAATATTCCCATAACAATCGTAACGGCACCGATAATCCCTACAAAGCCTAATACTTCATTCAGAACATAATAAGCAAGTACGGCAGTAATCACCGGTTCAATGGTGAAAATGATTACCGCCCGTGTTGGCGTAGTATCCTTTTGATACCGTGTTTGTACATACGTTGTCAGCACTGTGGCAAAGATTCCCATATAGAACAATGAAATAAGCAACTGATTGTTCGGGATCAATACGATTTTCTCGAACGGTATTGTCACGCCTGCCGTCAGAGATGTCACCGTCACTTGGATGAATGCGAGATGGAGCACATTCTCGTTTCTTGTATACACGTCCAGATACACAATATAGACACCAAAAATCGCCGCCGAAACCAACACCAGTACGTCGCCGAAATTAATTCCTGAACCCGTCGGTGAGGTTAACAGAAATAATCCGGCGATGACTACCGCAACTCCAACAATGTTGCCTGCTTTGGGAGCCCGACGCACTAACAGAAATTGGGCAATCGGGGTAAATATCACCATCAAACCGGTTATAAAAGCTGCCTTTGATGCCGTCGTTTCATAGATACCGTAATTTTGCAGTACGATGCCTGTTCCCAGCATACCGCCAAGAAATATTCCTTTTTTTATCGCTGTTCTTTCAATGCTTTTAAATTGATTCCGTAAGATAATTGCAAACAAGAGAGCACCGATGCCGAATCGTAACGCAACAAAAAGCGAAGGAGAAATAAACGCCATCCCCGCCTTCACGACAACGAATGTACTGCCCCAAATGAAAGTTGTACCAAATAGGAACAGTTCTGCTTTAGTCCGTAAGGTCATTGGAGGTCGAGTTTTTTTGCAAGGGATTCCGGAATATTTCTAAACGCTACCATGATGTAGCGCCATATCCACGTTGAGTATAAAAAGTCCTTCCCTTTTTGCTGCCCACGAAAGATATCCCTCGCTACATCTTCAGCGGTTGCCGTGATGATTGCTGGGGTTTTCCTTCCCTCTATCATTTTTGTTCGTATGAATCCGGGATGCACCGTCATCACCTGTACCGTAGCGCTATATAAACGGTTACGCAATCCCGAAAGAAAAGCTGTAAATCCGGCTTTGGCGCTTGCATACACATAATTGCTTTTTCTGCCTCGTTCACCGGCGACCGAACTGACACCGACAATAAATCCGCCACGCCGGGATTCAAAATCGCTTGCAATAATGTGCAGAAGGGAGACTAATCCGGTAAAATTCGCAGCGATTACTGCATTGGCTTCGGAGAAATCGACTTCAGAGCGATGCTGATCACCGAGTATTCCGGCAAGACAAATCACACCGAACGGTTTTACCGGCAACGCGTTATAAAAAGAATGGTGTGTCTCCGTTGCAGTGACATCAAGAAAAAAGGCAGCCGTTTCGGTGTTATACCTGATTGCTATGTCATTTGCATCCATTGTCAAATGATCGATACTTCTGCTTGCAAGATAAATGCCATAACCCGCTTTGGCATAGTGATGAGCAAGCGGACGTGCGATATCCGAACCTGCCCCAATAATCAAAATATATTTCCTCATAAACCAATCCGTTTCGATTGTAGTGATTGGAATTTCATCAATGGATCGAATTGTTTCTTTATCGCACGAAATTGTGTCGCAGAGGAATATCCTTTGTCAAATAGCTCTTTCGACATACGAACATCTTTCGAGAGATACATCCGTCCCCCAAAATCGGCAACCATAGCATCCAATTCGCCGAATAAAACCATGGTTGTCGGGGTTATCGGAAAATCAAGGGCGAGAGTAAAGCCTTCGCGCGGAAATGACAATATTCCGCTTTGCTGCCCGAATAATTTTAATACTGCCAAAAATGATCCTTCACCACTTTGTGCTATTCTGGTAAGAATTTTTTTTAAGCCTTCACGCGATGATTCTTTAGGCAATACAAATTGGTACTGGGTGAATCCTCTCCTTCCATAGATCTTATTCCAATCCGCAATAATGTCCAAAGGATAAAAGAACGGCACATATTCCACCACGGAATCCTTTGCGATATACGTTGCGTATCTGAGTTCGTTGAATAATTTTACGGTGTACGTATTCAGCAAAAAATTCGGGAAATACATTGGAACCGGGATGGGACGTTTTTTATCGATATTCAATGGATTCCTGTATCGATATCCCACCTCAGCTTGTGTTGCATGTTCACCAAGCACCAATGCCGAACGGCCGAGTGAATTACCTTTGGCAAGACAATCAATCCAGGCAACGGAATATGTCCAGTGATTGTTCGTTTCGAACAGATCGATCGCTTCATCAATGTTCTTTGATTTCACAATTCGCTGCCGGATGTATGCAGTTTCGATCTTTAAAAGTTGAATTGTGGCTTCAAGAATTACTCCGGTTAATCCCATCCCGCCGCATGTCGACCAGAAGAGATCCTGACGTTCATTGTCTGAACACCTTACGACAGTGCCGTCGCTTAACATCATTTTGATCGATACTACATGGCGTGAAAACGATCCGGCGACGTGATGGTTCTTGCCATGGACGTCTGATGCAATTGCCCCGCCAACGGTAACATACTTTGTCCCCGGCGTGACGGAAAGGAACCAACCTCTGGGAACGCACACATCAAGAATTTCTTCCAATGATACACCCGCTTCACACGTCAATATTCCGTTGATATCGTCAAATGCAAGAAAGTGATTCATGCGAAGCATCGAAACAATCGTCGTATTCAGCGATGAATCACCGTAACATCGTCCCAAACCTCGAGGAATGAGTTCGTCGGATGTTTCAATGCATTCTTTGATTCCATTATCATCTGCAGGAGAAAAGATAGTGGCTTCAACGAAAGGATAGTTGCCCCAATTTGATATTTTCATAGTTGAAAAATACAAAAAGAAAGGGATTATATGAAGCGGAAAGTGAAATTCAGAGAGGCATGGACCATCAATGGAGTATATTATATCGTCGTCATACTCTGTGAGGCATTGTAATTAGACACACAATTAGATTCCTGTCATCCCAGGTATGCTGTTATGAGAAATAGATAATTGCGATGCATGTCAAAAGCCAGAGAATCATGTTTAAAGCCATGGGGGCATCTTTCACAAGAATCAGCGTCGGATTCTCCCCTTCGTCACGGACAAGTACGAGGAATAAATATCTGAATATTCCGAATAAAACAAAGATCGTTGTAAAGATGAGATATTCAGAACCGAACACCGCAATTGTTTTATCAGCCATTGTATACAGTGAATATGATAACACCATACCGGTGGTCGAAATAATCAACAATGCATCAAGGAATGGTATGCTGTACTCTTTCAGCACTCTGCGAGGCGATTCGATGTTTTGTTTCGTGACCATTACAAGTTCCGAACGTCGTTTTGAAATAGCCAGGAACAGCGATAAGAACAGAGTAGTAATAACGATCCAATGCGATATAGTCACCTGGATTGCCATTGCTCCGGCGAAGACACGCAACATAAAACCCGCTGCAATGACAAAGATATCCAGAATAACAACTTTTTTGAGCCGAAAAGAATAGGCGATTTGGATAACGACGTACAGCAACAAGATCCAAGCAAATCCCGACGGAAGCAGCGAAGAAAGTGCGACGGCAAAAATGGATAATACAAATGCAACGGCGAGAGCAAACTGCACAGAGAGTTCACCTGTTGCAATAGGCCGTTTTTTCTTTATCGGATGTACTCTATCCGATTCTTTATCAAGTATATCGTTAATGATATACACAACACTGGAGGCAAAACAGAAGGCAAAAAAAGCAAGCATGGCATTGACACCGAAGTCGGCATGCATGAGGTGTTTGGAAAAAATCAATGGAGTAAAGACAAAACCATTCTTCAACCATTGAAGTGGACGCATCAATTTGATGGTCGGAACGAACATTGGATCCCCGTTTAAAAAACCGCTTGTTCTTCGTAAATACCGAAATGTTCAATCAACGCATTGCACATTTCTCCGAGAGTTACGTGTTTTCGTGTAGCATTAAGCAAATGCGGCATGAGGTTGGTTCCGTCTACGGCTGCATTCTTTAAATCATTGATAGCGTTTGTCCATTCCTCCTGATTTCGGCTATTCCGCACCGCTGAAAGTCTTTTCTTCTGAACAATCTCCACTTCTGGTGAAATGGCAAGAATTGGAATGTCAATTTTTTCGCCTTCTTCAACGTATTGATTGACACCGACGATGATCTTCTCCTTGCTATCCAACTCACGTTGGTAGCGATAGGCCGCTTCGGCTATCTCGCGCTGGAAGAATCCTTGTTCGATTGCCGGTATTACACCTCCCAACATATCAATCTTTTCGAAGTATTGTTCCGCTTCTTCCTCCATTTTGGATGTGAGCGCCTCTACAAAGTAACTTCCTCCCAGCGGATCAATAACGTTGGCGACGCCGGTTTCATCAGCAATTATCTGTTGTGTTCGTAATGCGATCTTTACCGCCTTATCCGACGGCAATGCAAGGGTTTCATCCATAGAATTGGTATGAAGTGATTGTGTACCTCCTAAAACCCCGGCAAGCGCTTGAATTGCAGTTCTGACAATATTGTTCTCAGGCTGCTGTGCCGTCAGAGTGCATCCTGCGGTCTGCGTATGGAAACGAAGGGTCCACGATTTTGGATTTTTAGCGCCATACTTATATTTCATCCGTTTTGCATAAATCCGGCGTGCTGCACGAAATTTTGCAATCTCCTCAAAAAAGTCCAAATGGGAATTGAAGAAATACGAAATTCTCGGAGCGAAATCATCAACATCCATTCCGGCAGCAATACCATGTTCGATATATGCAAAACCATCTGCCAGTGTGAATGCTAACTCCTGGACAGAGGTTGAACCAGCTTCCCGTATATGATAGCCTGACACAGAGATAGGATTAAATTGCGGAAGTTCTTTCGCGCAGTATTGAAACATGTCGGTGATGATTCTCATCGACGGTTTTGGGGGATAGATCCATTCTTTTTGAGCGATGTATTCCTTTAAGATGTCGTTTTGAATCGTTCCGCGCAGGACATTCGATTTCAACCCCTGTTTCTCCGCCACGGCAATATAAAATGCAAGAATCATCGCTGCGGGAGCGTTGATGGTCATAGAAGTGGTGACTTTATCCAGCGGGATACCTTTGAACAATATCTCCATATCCGCCAACGAACTGATTGCAACACCGCATATGCCTACTTCCCCTTCGGAAAACGGATCGTCGGCATCTCTTCCCATTAATGTCGGCAGATCGAACGCTGTTGAAAGTCCCGTTTGCCCATGTTCGAGCAGGTACTTAAACCGTTGATTGGTGTCTTCCGGCGTGCCAAAACCGGCAAACTGCCGCATGGTCCATAATTTTCCTCGATATCCCGTATTATGGATACCGCGGGTATATGGAAATTCACCCGGAAATCCAATCTCTGAAAGGTAGTTGATTTCTTTAATATCATCGGGAGTATATAAAGGCAGTACAGATTCACCGCTGACCGTCGTAAATTTTACATTGCGAACCTTTGACGATGCTGCTTTCGCTGCATAATTCTCCCCTGCTTCTGTGATCGCCTTTGGATCGTTGAATGTTGCCATGTACGTGCTCCTATTGTTGAATATTTTAACAAAATGTTTTTGCTGCTGCGATCTTACCGGATAGATCGCACCAACACTACTGCTTCGCCCACAAGCAGTGAATTGAACTTCGATATAAAATCAATATAGTGTTTTGTTTTGTTATGAGCATCTATCGCATCCTGATCTTTCCACTCTTCGAAAAAGAAGAATGAATTCTTGTTGTCGGCATTTTCATAAAAATTGTAACTAATGCACCCCTCCTCCGCCCGGGACGGACCGATCATCGATCGACATAAGTGAATGATGGCGTTACGGTTTTCCGGTGTTGACGTAAATTCTACGGTGACGATTTGCATAGTGTCAAGTTCTAAAAAATCTTCGATCCAATTCAGCAAGCGATACCTTAATTAAAACAGGGCGTCCGTGAGGGCAAACATACGGCATCGAGGTTGCAAACAATTGATCTATTAACGATCGCATTTCTGTATCCGTAAGCCGTTCGCCCGCCTTTATAGCAGCCTTGCACGAAAACGATTTCGCAAGGTTATCCTTTGCTTCCAATTTCACGCGCAATTGATTGTTTTTGAATTCATCAAGGATATCCTGAACAATATTCGATTCGGTCCCCGCTTTTATTTCCGGCGGGACACCTTCGATAACAATGGTATTTTTTCCGAATACTTTCGACTCAAATCCGATTGTCTGCAAATACGGCAGCAAATCTTTGGCCAGCGAATAATCTCCCGATGTCAGCGTCACTGTCTGCGGGAAAAGCAATTGCTGTGACGACGGTACTGCATTGTTCATTCTTTCCAGCGCTTTTTCGTACAGTATCCGTTCATGCGCGACATGTTGATCGATAATCATCAATCCGCTTCTGATTTGCGTTAAAATGTACTTGTTATGCAATTGCCAAATCGGTTTAGCATCCGTTTCTTCGAGCTCCCTTGGAATATGACGATATTGTTCCGGAAACTGTTGAGGCTGTTCTGCCGGCGTCGCCTGGGCCGCAAATATCTGATCTAACTGACGAGACAAATCGAACGGGAAATCTTCCGTGTGTTGCGATGGCGCTCCCGCTGCCGGTCCGGAAATATCGGGATTCCATCGCGGCAACGCCGTATGCCGGAACGAAGAGAAACCGGTCTGATGTTCACGGGATTGGAATTCAATGTTCGGGACCAAATCGTTTGCCCCCAGTGTTTTGCGAATCACCGAAGCGACAATCCGATAGATATTTTGTTCATCCGAAAATTTTACTTCCATTTTGGACGGATGTACATTCACATCGACCTTGTGCGGATCGATAGTCAGGAACAGCAGGAAAAACGGAAAATTCCCTTTTTCAACAAGGTGCTCATACCCGGAAAAGACCGCATGATTTATCGATCGGTTGATGATGAATCGCGAATTAAGAAAAATATATTGATCGACCTTCGATTTCCGGGCAAAGTCCGGTTTCCCGACGTACCCGTGAATCGACAACAGTTCCGTCTGTTCTTCCACCGGAATCAACGTTGTAAAATGACGGTCACCGAACAAACTCTTCAACCGATCGTCGAGACTGTGAGATGGAAGTGCCAGAATCGTATCATCGTCACTGGTAAATTCAATTGCAATATCCGGGCGGGATAATACCAAACGCTGCACGGTATCGTAAATATGCTTGAATTCTGTATTGTTGGATTTGAGAAAATTTCTTCGCGCAGGTGTATTGAAAAACAAGTTCTTGACTGAGACTGTCGTGCCGCGCTGGTGAGCCACCTGAGCACGTTCTTTTACTACCCCTCCCTCGATCCGGATAGAAAATCCGACCGGATTCTCCTCCATTCGGGTCTTCATCTCGACCTGTGCAACCGCCGCAATGGAAGCCAACGCTTCGCCGCGAAAACCGAGAGTACGTATATTTTCCAGGTCTTCGTATTCCGATATTTTGCTCGTCGCATGCCGGTAAAATGATTTTTCGGCATCCACATCGGACATTCCTTTTCCATTATCCACGATCTGAATCAACGATTTACCGGCATTTTTGATCGTGACGGAAATTGAAGTCGCTCCGGCATCAATGGAATTTTCGAGCAACTCCTTCACAACCGATTCCGGGCGTTGAACCACTTCCCCGGCTGCGATTTTGTTGGCAAGAATTTCGGGCAATATATTGATGACAGAGGACATATTACCGAAGCGTGACTCCTAATCCCGGTTTATTTGAAAGTGTCAATTTCCCTTTTATATTGCGTACCCCGTCGAACGGATCGTTCGAGATCAACACATTGCCGTCGAGGTCGGCATAATCGAGCAGCGGTGCAATGTGTGCACCGGCCGAAATTCCGACGGCGGTTTCGATCATGCAGCCCATCATCACTTTCAGATTAAGTGCTCGGGCGGTATTAATCATCCGCATTGCCTCCCGGAGGCCTGTGCACTTCATCAATTTAATATTTATGCCGTCGAATGCATCGGCCAATCTGTGAATTTCACGAAGCCGAAGTACGCTTTCGTCGGCTATCAGCGGAATTCCGGATTTTTCCCGAAGCCATTTAATATCGTCCAATTGCGACGCAGGCATCGGCTGTTCGATGAATCCTACATTCTGATCTTTCAGCCATTGCACCCGTTTCAAGGCTAGGTTTTTATCCTTCCACCCTTCATTCGCATCGACATATAAAACTTTGTCCGTGAGTTTTCGGATTGTGGTGATCATTTCTTCATCGTTGTCGGAACCGACTTTTACCTTTAAAATGGGGAATTCCTCCGCTTCATGTACTTTTTGTTCCACCACTTCCTTCGTATCGATCGCGATGGTAAAGGATGATAACGGACTTTTGGCGGGATTCAACCCCCACAATTGATAGAGCGGAATGTTCAATTTTTTCCCAACCCAATCATGCAGTGCCAGATCAATCGCACATTTTGCAGAGGTGTTTCCGGGTGCAATTACTTCGACGGCATTGAGGATATCTTCCAGCATCATCGGAGATTCATACCGCGAAAGATCAATCTGACCGAGAAACGCCGTAATGGTTTCCACAGATTCACCGTATCGTTTCGTGGGAGACGCTTCCCCATATCCAACAATGCCGTCATGCTCCATTTCAACGATTATCACTTTTACCGAATCACTTGCACTGCGAGAAATCCGGAATGTATGCTTGAGATTAAGTTCGTATTGTTTCCATGAGATCTTCATAGCATTTCTCTTTATCTTGCCATAGAAAGGTTTTAGTGTGTTTCAGTATCGAACAATGCTTCGACAAATTTATGCGGTTCAAACGGTTGAAGGTCTTCGATCTTTTCCCCTACTCCTATGAATCGAACGGGAATATTTAAGGAGTTGCTGACCGCAAATACCACACCTCCTTTTGCCGTTCCGTCGAGTTTTGTAATCACCAATCCGGTCAGTCCGACTGCTTCGTTGAACAGTTTCGCCTGTTGAATGGCATTCTGTCCGGTTGTCGCATCGAGCACCAGCAGCACTTCATGCGGTGCATCCGCACTGCATTTTGTAATCACTCTTTTGATCTTCTTCAATTCCTCCATCAGGTTCGTTTTCGTGTGCAGTCTTCCGGCGGTATCAATAATCACCACTTCCGCTCCGCGCGATTGAGCCGCTTTGACGGTATCGAACGCAACGGCAGCTGGATCGGATCCGTGCATCTGCTGGACAATCTCGACACCGGCACGTTTGCTCCACACTTCCAGTTGTTCATTGGCGGCAGCTCGAAATGTATCCGCCGCCCCGATGATGACTTTCTTGCCTGCAGATCTGTAATTATAAGCGAGTTTGCCTATTGTGGTCGTTTTCCCTACGCCATTAACGCCGACGACCATGATGACATAGGGCTTGCTTGCCGCCGGTAGGATAAACGGATCGTCATCGTTCGATTGAGTTCGCAAAAGCACATGCTCAATTTCCGATCGGACCAATTGATCCAGTTCCGACTGCGTTTCGTATTTTTGTGTTTTTGTCCGACGTTTAATGTTTTCAATGATACGGTGCGATGTTTCCACTCCGACATCGCCGGCAATTAAAATCTCATCCAATTGTACCAGAAACTCCTCATCGATTTTACCCTTTGCAAAGATCAGCTTATTCACTTTTGCGGCAAGAGTTTCCCGTGTTTTGGCAAGTCCTTCCTTTAATCGCGATAATTTCAACGAATCAAAAAAGCCCAATATCTTTTATTCCTTCTTTTGGTGTGTACGGATTGTGTAAAAAAAGCGCTGAGTATATTGCAGGAACGAAACGAGAAGCGAAACCATCGCGGCGATGAACACCGATTGAACAATGACGTCAATGCTGTCGTAACGTAAAATTGCAAGCACCAGATACAAGGCAAGGAGCGATACTGCCACTTTCCCCGACATCATGGATGGAAGTATAATTCCCGTTTTGGTTTTAATGTAGAGTCCGGCAAGAAAGATGACGACATCCCGCGCAAGGATTCCGACGGCAAACCACAACGGAATATCGTTATAAATGGTCAGCATTACAACCACAATTGCCACTCCCAATTTGTCCGCCAGCGGGTCAATGACCTTACCAAGATCGGATATTTGATCGAATTTTCTTGCCACATAACCATCGATTGCATCGGTAGTCACAGCAATTAAAATGATCAACACTGCTATCTCGCGGTGGTACATGTCCGGAGTTGCAAGGAAATATGATGCCGGAATCATCAATAAGATCCTGCTGAATGAAAGAATATTTGAAGCAGTCCAAATTTTCATAATTTTATCGTATGACGGCAAATTTGCCGAGATGTGTTTTTACTGTGCCTCCCCGGTCATCCCTCATTTCCACACGATACAAATATACGCCGCTGGAAAGTGGTTTTCCACGTTCATCGCGTAAATTCCATGAAATTCCTTCCCCGGTTGAAACCTCCTCGATAATTTTAATCTTCTCTCCCGATAATGAAAATACAGTAATGATGCAATTCACAGGGATATTGACAAAATGCAGCGCGTCTTCCGAGCGAGCCGGATTGGGAAAAACGACAATATCCGCAATATGATCAATGGTCTGGGAAATGGAGAGAATTTGTCCTTTCCCTTCCATCAATGGAACACCACCGGCAGAAATAATGTTCTCGCTCACCGACACTTCCAACCGGAGCGCAATGGCAGAAAGATTCGTGGCTTCCGAAAACCGCAAGAATACCTTTGTGGGTAAAAGAGTATCACGGTTCACCGAGACGACAGGGAATTCCTTCGCGATAGATTTTACCGAATAATTATCCGGATTCAGCGCATTCATCGTATCTGGAATTTCAGAAAATTCAATGGTGATCTCGTTCCGCGACTTTACGATTACAGAACGAACAAAGAATTTGTCGCTACGCTGATACGCAGAAGTAAACGCAAAAGTGTCCGTCGTATTACCGTATAAACCTGACGCATCGATCAGTTGTACGATTCGAAGAGAATGAAGTCCCGTTGTTATGGTATCCGGGAATGTTGCCACAATCGATCGGGGCGATGTCCATACTGCCGATGATGATCTATTGGCGGAATCCACAGCGAAGGTAATGGCGCCAACGTCTTCCGAAAGAATATCATACGATAGAGAAATCTTCAATTGCGTCGGGGAATGCTGCACTGCCGCAAGGATATACACCGGAGCGTGAGGAACAATTGAAACGATTTCTGAACGCTGACTCTCACCAGGATTGACCGATGTAACTGCAAAATAATATTTTAAATTTTCATTGAGTACAGTATCACGCCATTCTACTCCGGTTACCCCCGCAATAAATGCCAAGGAATCCGGATGCGTACCGCGATAGACATTGTGATTCATCGCCATGGATGACCATCGAACTCGTGCTTGCGTGGGAGAGAGAACCACAGCGTTTAATCCCCAGGGAACCGGAAGTTGGTTTGTGTTTTGTGACCAAAATTCAATTTTCCCGTCAACAGTAAATCCTAAATCGTTAACGTTGTCATTATCGAAATCATGTACGATGATGCTGTTCGATTGCGAAGTATGATTCCACACAGGCTCGAAAGTCTGTGCAGACTCATTCCATTGAAAGACATACAGATTGGGATTCAACGACAACAATAATGCATCCTTCGTATCCGCATGTGATAATTTTCCTGCCGTAAGACCATTATCATACCTGCTTCCGGAGCGGACGCCGATAAAATGCTGCTCCCATATTTTTGCGACAGTACCGTTTTGATCCGTCGCTCGATGGGAAAATACACGAACGGTCCACACGGGAAGATCGTACTCCCGATCTTGATTCCAGTCAATATTGCTGTGACCGGCAACCGCAAAATCAAGCCTCCCATCTCCGTTAAAATCACCCGCCGTAATATAATCGCTCTGTTCAAACAGATCGGTTGTATCAATTCCCGCCAAAGCAAATGAAAGAGAATTTGTTTCTGTTTGTCTGTACATCAACAAATCACCGTCATAGTCCGCATATATTATTTCGGATCGGCCGGAATTTGTGAAATCTCCGACAATGGAACGCGGGGGACCGAATTGATTTTTTGCATCACCGAACAGCGGCGGAGAGATGTTCGGAAGTCGGTCGGTAAGGACAAACGAATTATTTCCGGCATTTTTATAAATCAAGTATTCAGTACTGTTTCGCGCGATGATTTCCGGAAGGCCATTTCCGTCAAGATCGATCAACTGGCTCGCCCACACGTCTGAAGAGTCTCCCCATATCGGTGAAGGTAAAAATGATCCGTTCACAGAGTCAATTCCTATTATGGAAGAGACGCCATGATCCTGCACGAGTAGCCACTGTATAGAAGAATTCATAGGACTGTAATAACTGCGAGGAATCCATGACCGTTCTGAAGAATCGTGCACAATAAATTGAGACCCGGTGAAACTGAATAATTTTAATTTCCCAAAATCTTCGTTCTGATCGTATTCATTAAGAATAATTGCGTGTTGATTGTTCACCCTCCGGACGGAATTGAGTATAAATCCTTTTGGGAGCGAATACGATTTTTTACTGAAACCGGTGGTTGGAATTGTCTTCGACGAAAATATCAACGCAGAACCGATCGAATCCGTCAGTGCGAATGTCACCGAACGCCGGGGGGATGAGCTTTCGGTAAGCTCGCAATTGAATTCATAGTGGACATTCGGTTGGAATAATTCTGTCGAAAGAACAAACGAGTGATTCATTTGGTCGCCGAACGATCGCAATTGCTCATAGCTCTGATTGCCGACCGGGCGGAAGTGTAATTGCGCTGATGTGTTTCTATCTGTTCGAACTTCGATCACACTGCCATATCGGTTGCCGATGATCACCGAATCTCTAAAACGGAGAGAGAGTATTCGTGGGAGGGAACGAAGAATTCGTATTCTCTGGCGATATTCGATATCGTTGCCTTTGCTGTTTTTTGCAATCAGCCTGAGAACATAAAAATCATCCGGCAGTGAGTCTGTCTTACTCAAAGGAATAGTATCATGAACGAGTATTGTGTTTTCGACAGATGCCACTGTCGTCCATTGTGTCGGCGAGGATCCCCTGCCATAGAGCAATTGCACGGATTGAAGATATGGGGTTGCGGCAGTAACAATAACTCTGTTTAACTCACTTGTCAGTATTTCATCTTGTTGTGGAGAATGGATAAGCACCACTGAACCGGACACTGCTTGAAGTGCCTTTTCGGCATTGAGAATACCTGCGCCATACATTTCATCCCAACCGTTTTTTCCGGCGTCATCCGCCGAATTTAAGAGAACGCCGGTTACTTCCTCTGCCGAAAGCGGAATGTAATTCGGTTGGGTTGCCATTTTCTTTTTTTCCATGCTGCGGAGAAGCGCAACCACTCCCGATACATGCGGTGCCGCAGCCGATGTTCCGGAAAAATCTGCAGTGTAACCACCTCCCACGGTCGTTGTGACGATTTCTTCGCCTGGTGCCATGAGGGCAAGCGATGGACTATTGGAAGAAAAAAATGACCGTATATCGAATCGATTAACGGAACCGGTTGATATTACTTCGGGAAAATCGGATGGAAAATGAGGTTTGCTGCTTCCGTCGTTTCCACTCGAGGCAATCAATACGCTGCCGGCTGACCGCGCGTATCGGACTGCATCCTGCAGCAGCAACGATCGAACAACATCCCCAAAACTCATATTGATAACTTCAGCATCATTGTCCGCCGCATAAATGATTGCCGAAGCGATGTCGATGTCATTGCCATTTCCGTCTTTCCCAAAAGCCCTGACGGGAAGAATAACACACGGTGCAATACCGGCCAATCCGATTTCATTATTGATTTGCGCACCGATTATTCCCGAAACCGCCGTGCCATGACCATTCTCATCGAACGGATCGTTGTCCCGTTCTTTCCAATCACCATTGGTTTGCGATTCGGACTCAACAAAATCATATCCTCGCCAATCATCGATAAATCCGTTTCCATCATCATCCACACCGTTAGACCGCTTGTCGTTTCCCAATCCATCCACCCCACTCTCTCCGGGATGCACTGCAATGACCGATGCAAGATCGGGATGTTCGTCATCGATTCCTGTGTCTATTACGCCAACAATTACCGGAGGGAGCAATGGTGAAACGATTCCCGTTGCATAAAGGCGTGTTATTCCAATCCTGCCGAGATTCCATTGAGAGGCGTAGGCTGAATCGTTGGGTTGAGAATACACTTTGTATGTCTGCACAGGCTGCAGATATTCAATATCTGGATGTCTTTTAATTGCATCGATTATTTGCGGTTCAATTCCATCGTTCGCACGCAGAATAATGTATTTACCCCAAGGAAACTTTGTGGTGTGTGAAACAGGTCCGGTTAAAAGTCCGGTAAGCGTATAACGACGAAGAGAATTTTGGGATGGGTTGATTTTTTTTGAAAAATCGGCGAGAGTAGATCGGACAAACACCGTATCAGCAGATTCAGACTTGAATTTAATGATGTACGATTGCGGAAAAACATATTGAATTCCGCATAAAAAAACACTTATCAACCAATATTGAATCCACCGCATTAAGACTCAAGATCATTTTTATCCGAAACATTTTCGATCGGCGCCGGATATTTTCCGCCAAAACAAGCAGTACAATATCCTTTTTTATCTCCGCCGGGAACAGAAGCCAGTAATTTTTTGGTGGAGAGATATTGAACACTATCGACACCAAGATATTCCCGAATCTTTTCAATATCCTCTTTGCACTTTACGGCAATCAATTCTTCGCGATTGGGGAAATCCATACCGTAGTAGCAGGAATTGACAATTGGAGGCGAGGAAATACGTAAATGAATTTCCTTTGGACCGGCTTCTTTTAACAACTTAACCAATTGTTTAGAAGTAGTTCCTCGCACAATAGAGTCGTCGACAACTACCAGTTTCTTCCCTTTTAAAACACCCTTCACGGTATTAAACTTTGTCTTCACTTTCATCTCGCGCTGACCCTGTTCCGGCTGAATGAATGTTCGTCCGACATAATGGTTTCTAATCAATCCTAATTCCAGTTTCGTATTAATTCCCTGCTTTATCGACTCTGTAACATATCCCAATGCAGCGGTATTACTGGAGTCCGGAACGCTAATCACTATCGTTTTTTCACCTTTTTCTGGTACAACAGGTGATTCCTGGGCAAGGGATTTTCCCAGTTTCCTCCGAATTTTATCGACACTTTCACCAAATACCTGACTATCCGGTCTCGAAAAATAGATATATTCGAATATACAATGATGAGGATTACTTACCTTTTTGTTAATCCGATGGGAAATCAGTTTTTTATTGGAATCTGCCTTTTTATCAATGACGAGGATCTCACCCGGTTCGATATCGCGGATATACTTCGCGTCAATAATGTCAAATGCACACGTTTCCGATGCAACGATATAACTGCCATCTTTCTCACCGAGAACCATTGGTCGGAATCCGTGGACATCCCGTGCAGCCACCATCATTGAATCGGTGAGGATAAGAAATGAAAAGGCTCCTTCAATACGATCCAATGCTTCTCTAATTTGATCGATTTGCTTCTTTTTTCTGCTTCTGGCAATTAAATGCAGCAGTAGTTCGGTATCGGAGGTAGTTTGGAATATGGTTCCTTCGTCCTGCAATTCCTTCCGTATGGTCCGGAAATTGGTCAAATTTCCATTATGAACGATCGCTAGATTACCATTTCGATAGTTAACAATAAGAGGCTGAATATTTTTTTCATTGTTTGCCGATCCAGAAGTCGAATACCGGGTATGACCGATCGCAGAGGTACCGTTTAAATGTTCCTTGAGAATCGAATAATCCCTAAAAACATCAGTTACCAGTCCCATTCCCTTGTGAATATTGAAATGAGTACGTTTTTTTTCCGGATTATATGCACTTGAGACAATCCCCGCCGCTTCCTGCCCTCGATGCTGCAATGAATGCAAACCATAATAGGTATTCACAGAAGCATTTTGGTGTTCAAACACACCAAAGATGCCGCAAGCAGTCCTCGGTTTATCTTTCGATGTAGTGCGTTTTATTGTTGATTTCATTTAGTTTATGACCGTATCTTTTAACCAATTTTTATCATCTAGTAACGGGTAATCTGTTGTGTAATGCAGACCCCGGCTTTCTTTTCGTTCCAGCGCAGACCGGATTATCATATCGGCGACGTATGAAAGGTTGCGCAATTCGATAAGTCCTTCAGAAACTTTTGTTCTTTTGTAAAAATCTTTTACTTCGTTAAGAATCAGGTTGATACGCCGTTTGGCTCTTTCCAATCGGTGGTTCGATCTGACTATACCGACATAGTCCCACATTAATTGCTGGATTTCTTTCCGATTATGGGAAATTAACACCCATTCTTCACTGTTAACGGTCCCTGATTCATCCCAATCGGGAATGTTCAAGGGAACCGGATTCCCCTTCCCGTTTTCTTTTATTGATTGTGCAGATCTATGAGAATACACCACTGCTTCCAGCAGAGAATTACTGGCGAGTCGGTTTGCTCCATGCAATCCTGTCATCGCCACTTCACCTATGGCATAGAGGCCGGAGATAGAGGTAGCACCGTTCGTATCGGTTATCACTCCCCCGCACATATAATGTGCTCCCGGAACTACCGGAATGGGATCTTTGGTGAAATCAATACCATGCTGCAAGCAGCGTTGGAAGATATTCGGGAAATGTTCCTTTGTTTTCTCGCTCTCAAGATGCCGCACATCGAGATAGACAAATTCGTCACCGCTTCTTTTTAATTCTGAGTCGATAGCCCGTGCAACAATGTCCCTTGGCGCCAAAGCGCCTCGAGGATCATATTTGCTCATAAAATCTTCGTTTTTTGTATTCTTCAGAATTGCGCCAAATCCCCGAACTGCCTCAGAGATTAAAAATGAAGGAGAGCCGGAATTATATAATGTTGTCGGATGGAATTGAATAAATTCCATGTTTGCGATCCGTGCGCCTGCCCGATATGCCATTGCAACACCATCACCAGTAGCAATAAGAGGATTGGTGGTATGTAAATAGACATGCCCGGTTCCTCCTGTGGCCAGCAGTGTAGTAGACGCAAGGAAGGTTTTCACGATATTTTTTTCCACATCCAGAACATACGCACCCCAACAATGGGTTGTGTTTTTTGACTGCTTTTCCGTTCGAAAAAGGTGATGTTCCGTGATGAGATCGATGGAGATATGATTTTCGAAAATTGTAATATTCGGATGGGCTGCAATTTTTGCTAAAAGAGCGCGTTCTATTTCTTTACCAGTAAGATCTGCGGCATGCACAATCCGGTGATGTGAATGTCCTCCCTCTTTTCCAAGATCTATCCCTTTTTGATTGGATGTGAACTGAACACCCAATTCCATTAAATCTTTAATCCTTGCCGGCCCTTCTTTTACGACCATTTCAACGACATCTCTATGACAGAGGAATCCCCCTGCTTTCATTGTGTCTTCAATATGGTACGCGAATTGGTCGTCACTGCCGACAACGGCGGCAATTCCCCCTTGCGCATAATTCGTATTGGATTCTGCTTTTTCTTTTTTGGTTACGATAGAAACCGTACCCAATTCGGCCACTCTGAGTGCGTACGACAGACCTGCGATACCGCTACCGATGACAAGAAAATCAGATTGGATGTTCATACTATAGGAAGATACAAAAATAAAAAAGGAGAGAAAAGCCTTCTCTCCTTTTTCTACAACAGAAAAACAGTGGAATTAGTTAATCCACCATGTCCATGTCATTCCGACACCTTGTGTACCGATTCTTGTTGTTTTTGCACCGGAGACACCAGAATTTGTGAATCCCAAACTGACATTGGCACCAACCGCAAAGCGCGATGAAAACCAATATTCTGCTCCACCCATGACACTGATACCGATTGTTGAGAATGCAGGATCTCCAGCAGTATTAAATCCAAATCCACCACCATAATAATATGTTACATTTTCAACTGCGGGATGGTATAATTTAATGCTTGCGCCGATACCAATTTCAGTTGTTGAGGTTGCAGGTGATGGCGGTGCTGTTGATTCAAAGGTTAAACCGGCATCAAGACGCATGTTCTCTGACAGTGCATATGCCGCACCAATAGATTTTCCAGGAATGTCAGTGGTGATACCGATTTTTCCGGCACTCAATTGAGCAACGGAAAGCGAAGAAACGAGCAACACAGCAAGAACAACAAGAAGTGCTTTTTTCATAACAGTAACCTCTCTTATGATGGTAAAAATGTGAATTAGTGAGTGAAGGCAATGCAAATATATAAGGGGTTTAGCCAATTGTCAAGAGAAATTATCTTAATTGATTCTAAAAATAGAATATCACAGACGAACTTAACGTCCCGGTGGTGAAATCAATCTCACCATCGGTATCGTACTTTTGAATATACGAAACCGAACTATAAGTGATATCGAACGCTAAAACATCAATAATAAAACCCGATCCGAATGAGATCGAAGACCCGGTAACCTGTTCATTGGTTGGCAGAAAACTATCGATGGCAGAATCAAAAACATAATTTGCATACCCTGTCGGTACTGTTTTATATCCGACTCTCAATGGAATGACAGCATTCTCCAGAACAATTAAATATTCAGCTCCCAACCGCAATTCGTTAAAATTTGATTTACTTTCGCTGATATCCCCTTCGGATGTTCCCACATCTCCGGTCGGTTCATACGTCGCTTCATATTTTATTTTTTTATTGCCATAGGCACGCATCTCATAATCCATCGCCACTGTCAGATTATCGCCAATGCGGTATGAAGCGCCGACGCCGAGCATGAACGGCATTTCGATTTGCTGACGCATCGTAAACGTTGCTTCCCCGGGAGAAGTCAGAATGTCCGGTATCTCTTCATCGAGATCATAAGAACCATCGGCATCAAGTCGGAACGGCGTTCGCACCGTGAGGCCGAGTTTTAACGGGAATCCGTTTTTCATTCCTTCGAAATCTGCCAATCCTCCAAAGACAAAATTTAATCCCGAATAATCCAACGCAAATGCATTAATGTTTCTACCGACATTTTCGATTTCATACCGGCTTTTTGAGTCGATATCACCCATCCAAATATTCGCTGAAAGACCGAATGATAGCATCGGAGAAATTCTGACGGCAATTGCTGGTGTAATGGTATTGACACCGCCGCGGTCTTCTTCTCTATTTTTTACTTTATAAGTGGTTGAGCCGTTCGTTATTTCGTACCGCTCACTTTTGCTGTAATAAAAATCCAATTGCCGTTGGTATGCTGCGGCAAAGACCAATTTGATTCCATCGAATGAAAACGGCAATGCTGCACTGCCGAAATTCAGAGAAAAATGTCCCTGACTTTCTTCTTCATTCAATGTCGGATCGAATGAATATTTATATTCAGCACCTTCGGAAATGTATCGCGTCACGATAGACGCCTCCGCACGTTCTAATTGCGCCAGTCCAGCCGGATTCCAGACGACCGCTGTCGCATCATCCGCAAGCCCGATAAATGCACCGCCAAAACCTTCTGCGCGTGCTCCGGCACCGGTTAGATTAAAATCCTGAGCAGAGAGCATGCAAACATTGACAAGAAGTGCGATGGCAATTTTTTTCATACGTTCCTCTTTCGTTATTTTATGATGACCTTGTCGCCCACTTTAATGTCTTGTTCTGTCTCAACGGGTTTCACCGTTGCAAATTTATCCTGCACCTGTATGACAATGATTTCGCCGAGCCGCGTTACTTTCTTGCCGAGAATTTCACCGGATATTGGATGTTTGATGCTTTCTCCCTCACGAAAGACAACGCACTTAGTCCCTTTGCGCAATCCTTTGGTGCTGCCAATATCAATGAACAATTCTTCGGCGTCGACTCTGATAATATCCCCTTCAATGATCGGCAATTCATTGTAGAGCATTGTTGCCACATTGGTAATCGTCCGGTCAATGGATTCAAGCGCGAGATCGTCTGTCGCAGCATCCTGCGCGATGAGCGTTTCGGCTGTTTCCACATCAACCAAACGGGCGGATACCTTAAGACTTTCTCCGTTTCGGGTTACCGTTCCTATCACCAATGCATCGGCACCGGCGATTTTACCTAATTTCACTGCGGTCCTGTCGTCGACAAATCCGGACGCCTGCATTTTTTGTTCGGCAACAATTTGGTCGATTGCAGACCGTTCAATGACTTTGAACCGGCGTAGATTTACAAGTTCATTAATCATTTCGTTGGTAATGGCTTCTTTATACTGTCCGGCATTGCCAAATGCCTCAAACGGAAGTACCGCCACCGCCAGGCGCGAACCAACCTGTGTGGAGGCATTTGGATCGTACTTTCTCGTTACAACGATAATGTTGCTTTTTCCTGCCACGGGTTCCATTGTCGGCACGGGATTCGTCGATGGTATCTCTTTTTTCGCGATTGGTTCTTTCGAAACGGGAGGTTCTTCTTTTTTTACAATTACTTTCGGTGGGGCGATACCGCCGGTGATCTTTGAGTAATATTCTTCGGCCCGATCGGAAGAACGATACGCAATAGACAATTCCAATTCTCTCTTTGCAATTTCCGTTTCTCCGAGAAAAAAGTGGGCTATCGCCATTTCACGGTGAGGATAGTATTGAATGAATTTGGTGCCGTACGTTCGTTTTCGATGGACATCTTCAAATTCCAACGAGATTGCAGACTTGAATTCACCGATTGCCCGCTGCCAATCCTGCTTCTCCATGAATTCCAAGCCATTCTCGTAAAAATTGTAAAATTTATTCTGCGAGAACAAAAACGAACCGCTCACCAGCAACAGTAAAAGGATTTTTTTCATAGAGGCCGTCACATTATCGAGTGAGTATAGAAAATTCCTTAGTGATTGTCAACGATACCGCCCGATGAGACCGATGCGAGCACTTCTTCCAAAACCTGACATAATTTATCGAACTCTTCTTTGCCGGCAATCAGCGGGGGCAAAATCCGGATGACCGTAACGGCGGTGGCGTTGACCAATATACCTTTTTTGAGAATCTCTTCAACGATGAGACTGCTGTCGCGATCCAATTCGATACCGATCATATATCCATATTGACGTACCGTTTTGATGATCGGAAACTTCGATTGAATCACTTTCAGCCGATTCCGGAAATACTGTGCATTGGAACGAATTTGCGCCATGAAATCTTCGGACATAACGATGTCAATCGTCGCAATGCCTGCCGCGCATGCCACCGGATTTCCGCCAAATGTCGTACCGTGAACACCGTATGACCACACATCCGCAACAGTGGAAGAACCAAGAATAGCTCCCAGCGGTAATCCCCCGCCGATTGGTTTAGCAACGGTGATAATATCCGGTACTATATCAAAGTGTTGAAAGCCGAAAAGTTTTCCGGTACGGCCGATGCCGGATTGAATTTCGTCTGCAACAATCAGAAATCCATATGTATCACGCAATTCCTTCAATTTTTTTACGAATGGTTCCGTTACGCCGACAATACCGCCTTCACCTTGTATGAATTCCAAAAAAACGGCGGCGGTATCTTCATTGACTTTAGACTCGAGATCACTCACATCATTGAAGTCGATAGAAGAGATATTGGGAAGAAATGGTTCATATCCATCGCGATACTTTTCTTTGTCCATCAACGACAACGCGCCCATCGTCCTGCCGCTGAACCCGTTGCTCATACCGTACATCATTGTTTTATTTTTTTTCTTTCCCCATTTCCGGACCAGTTTAATCGTTCCTTCAATCGCTTCAGTGCCGCTGTTGGAAAAAAAGATCTTTTGAAATCCCGACAATTGTAACAGCCTTTGAGCCAATTGTAGTTGGGGTTCCTGGATGAAAAAATTCGAGAGGTGAATATATTTGCGGACTTGTTCATCGATCGCCCGAATAACAGCGGGATGGGCATACCCCAGCGCATTGACGGCGAGGCCGGAGAACATATCGAGATATCGGCGGCCGTCTTTTGTATAGAGATAACATCCCTCGCCTCTATCCACTTCCAGTGGAAGACGTTTGTAGGTCTTGAAGAAGAGTGCTTCTTCAGTTTCTTTAAATTTCATTCTACCTCTTGTCTCGTTTTAAGATTGGAAAATACAGCATGAAAGAATTTCACTTTTGTATGAAGATCCTCGATTGATCCATTGTTTTGAATGATAAAATCTGACTCTTCGCGCAATTGTTCAGTAGAAAGCTGGTTGTTCATACGTTCTCGTACTTTGACTTCACTGACTGAATCCCGGAGCATCACCCTCGCAATTCTCTTCTGTTCATCGGTTTCTACCGCTAAGAGATAATCCATTTGTTCGTAAAAACCAGATTCTAACATCAGGGCTGATTCAACAAGTGCGTAATGAACCTTAGAAGTACCATCCAATTTCCTCTTCCAATCTCCAAACCGAAGAAAAACCACCGGATGGACAATGGCATTTAATTCCATTAGTTTTTCCGGATCCTGAAAAACTATCGACGCAAGTTCTTTTCTCTTGAGATTTTGGTCTGAATCAAAAATACTTTCGCCAAACGATCTTTTGATTGCCGATTGAACAGCATTGTCTTCATCGACAATAGCATTTGCTACTTCATCGGCAAAAAAAATTGGTACGTTCAATTTTTTAAAGATTGAACATACCAACGATTTTCCACTTCCGATACCGCCGGTAACACCTATACAAATCATGAGTTATGCTATTTATTTAGCAAATGATACAGCACGAACCTCTCGGATCACCACCACCTTAATCTGCCCCGGGTATTCCATCTCTTGCTGTATCTTATGGGCTATATCCTGAGCCAATTGATCGGCCATTGCATCATCGATTTTATCGTGTTCCACAATGACTCTGATTTCCCGGCCTGCCTGTATTGCAAAAGTCGATTGAACGCCTCTGAACGATTTAGCAATTTCTTCGAGTTTTTCCAATCGTTTAATGTAGCCTTCAACCGATTCTCGTCGTGCGCCCGGTCTTGCTCCGGAAATGGAGTCTGCGGCTTGCACGAGTGCAGCGATGGGGTGCTCCATCGGGATATCATCATGATGAGCACCGACTGCATTGACAACAATCGGATGTTCGTTGAATTTTTTGGTCAATTCCAAGCCGATGATGGCATGAGGACCTTCGATACTGCGGTCGACAGTCTTCCCGATATCATGCAGCAAGCCGGCTCGTTTTGCGAGATTGATGTCAATACCGAGTTCTGCCGCCATTACTCCGCACAAATATGCCACCTCAATGCTGTGTTGAAGGAGATTTTGACCGTAACTGGTCCGGTATTTCATTTTTCCGATGTATTTCACCACTTCGATGTGAGCGCCGGGTAATCCTACCTCAAGGAGAGTATTCTCACCCACCCGTTTTACTTCTTCCTCCAATTCGGCTTTCACTTTTTCCACTACTTCTTCGATTCTCGCCGGGTGGATCCTTCCGTCGGCAATCAGCCGTTCCAATGATATTCGAGCAACTTCTCTGCGAAACGCGTCAAATCCCGACAGGATAACAGCTTCGGGTGTATCATCGACAATAACATCTACTCCGGTTGCGGCTTCAAAGGCTCTGATATTTCTTCCTTCTCGGCCGATGATTCTTCCCTTCATTTCATCGCTTTGAATTTGAAGAACGCTGACTGTGGTTTCGACAGCGTGGTCGGCGGCGGTTCTTTGAATGGCCTGAACAATAATCTTCTGCGCTTCTTTTTTCCCATCTTCTTTTGCCTTGTCGCGAATATCCTTAAGGGTCTGGGCTGCCTCTGTTTTTACGGAATCCAGTAGATTGTCCATCAACAACTTTCTGGCCTCATCCCTGGACATCCCGGATGCACGTTCCAATTTGAGGTTCTCTTCGGCAATCATCTGATCCAATTGCTGCAGTTTTTGGTCGAGTTCATTCGATCGTACTTCATTGTTTTTTTGAAGGTTTTGGACTTCTTTCTCCTTCTTCCCGAGTAAATCTACCTTGCGATCGATATTTTCTTCGCGGCCGTTGAGTTGCTTCTCGTAGGCTTGAAGTTTGTTCCTTTTCTGGTTTGCTTCGTTCTCGAATTCATGTTTTTTTCGATACCATTCGTCCTTCACTTCGAGCATTTTTTCTTTTTGGACTGCAGCAGCATCGCGTTCCGCATCCGCCATGATCTTTTTCGACCGTTCTTCTGCCGATGAGATCTTGTTTTGCCCGATCTTGGAATTGACAAACCATCCGATGAAAAAAGATGTGATGCCGATAATTCCGGTAACTATAATTGCTTCAATGCCCATACCATCTCCGTGGTCTTTAAAATAAAAATCCGCATTTCCGCCATAGACAAGTGTATGAAAGAACTCGCTTTCTCTACACAGTGGGTGCTCACCAAACCGCCTCTTACTTCCTCTGTTAGCTATTCCGATATCCGGAAAACCCGAAGGCTTGTTGCACATTCCCGAAGGAGGAGGCCTGTAATATCACGGTTTTGAGATCAGCTCCCTATGATATTAACTATCAGTTCTTTTTTATCTGTCTACGGCCGACAATGCGGATTACATTTTTATGGTATCAATTCTCCTTACCGAAAGTTCACGACTCAGTGGTATTGATGCTGGTGTCTAAATAATTAGCAATCTTTGACAGCTCATATTCCAATGAAGAAACGAGTTGTGCACTCTTTTCTTTTTCTTTAAAGTAGTCTTCGGTAATATTTAGCGCAGCAAGCACTGAGACAGTCAGCGGCGGTTGTTCGGGAATCTTATCGTGAACGCTGGTGATCATATGATCAACATAATTCGCGACCTTCTTGGTGAATTCTTCACTCTCACCCCGCAGAGGATATTCAGATCCGAATATTTTAACGCGTACGCTTTTCCTGTCCATAAGCCGTGTTTCCGGTCCGGTATTGATCAGCCGTTTGTTGTTATGATCCTGAAATTATGATGAAAGATATTGATCTAACTTTGAGACTGCACTGCGAATCTTCTGTTGCAGCATCCGTTTTTCCTCCGCAGCCAACGCAATGCCTTCCTGCTTTTCCCCCGACGTCAATTCATCGTTCAGCCGTTCGATGTGCAACTCTTTCTGTCGCACCGCATTTTTCTCCTGCGCTAATTCCTCTTCCAACTCTTCTATCCGAACAATCAACCTCTTCTTTTCATCGCGCAATGTCGAAATGAGATAGGATGCCTCTCTGGCTTTTTCCCAGAGCGCAGTCAACGCAGTCTCGATGGATTGCGTTGAGTCAATGTTTTCTTTTTCGATTTTTTGGTCCACCATCGTCATTGTATGCTTCTTAATGTGGCGCCGTGTGCTGCCGACATCGCTGTTACGATCCTCGTCACAATTTCATCGATCTCCGAGTCGGTCAATGTTTTTTCGAATGAATTGACACACAGTGAAAATGCAACGCTCTTTTTCCCTTCTCCTATCGATGTCCCCTCGAAGATATCAAAGAGTGTAACTTTCGTCACCAGTGCACCTCCGGATTTCCGGATGGTCTCTTCGATGTCACTGATGCGAAGATCTTTCTTCACGATAAAAGCCACGTCACGAAAAACTGTCGGGAATTTGGAAAAATCAGAAAATTTTTTCTTTCCCCGATATGCGGCAAGAACATCAATGTCGAGTTCTGCCATGAATACTTCTTTCTCGATCTTATATTTCCTGCGAATATTTTCCGGACAGCGACCGAGAAAACCGGCATAAGTGCCATTAATTTCAATGCCGATGGTCTGTTCAGTTAAAGAACTTGATGCATCATAATAAATTAAATGAATATTGTCAAGACCAATGCTGCCTAATAGTGACTGTGCGGTCCCCTTAAGGTCAAAAATATCAAATTCTCTCTGTTTTTCATACCATGCACCATCGTTGGCAAATCCTGAAATCACAATTCCGATTTTTCGAAATTCCTGTACCCCATCGACATACGTTTTTTTGTTCGGGTCTGAGGTAGATTCGAACGTGCTACCGATTTCAAAAAATCTGATTTGTGTAGCACCTCTATTGAGATTGAAAGCCACAGCCTGGAGAAACGTCGGCAACAAATGCGGCCGGAGCACTTCCAATTCAACACTTAAAGGATTTCGTACTTTAATGGTTTCCGATGAAAAAATCGAAGCACTTGATGCATCGATCAGACTGTTCGTAACGATTTCGTTGAATCCATTTGACTGCAGCCAACCGGCAATTTCGCCAATCATTCGTTCAACGATTGATGCTTCGCTAAAGACAACTTCTCCCGATGATACGTTTGGAATATTGTCATACCCGTACAGTCTTGCGATCTCTTCAATTAAATCAATTTCCTGCTCGATATCGGGACGATACGTCGGGACTGTACAAACGAAATGCTCCGTTCCGGATTTCGTCACTGTAATACCGATTAATTCAAGCAACTCCTGCATCCGAATGTCGGATACATTCGTACCAAGTAAATCATTGACCCTTTTTGGACGCAACGAAATTTCATTTTTACCGATCGGTTTTGGATAGACATCAATCACTCCGGAAACGATATCGCCACCAGCCAATTCTGCAATCAACATGGCGGCACGCTGCGATGCTGTGACAACGATGTTCGGATCCGTACCCCGTTCGAATCGATAAGAAGCGTCCGAAGAGATACCAAGTTTTTTTGCGGTGCGCCGTACGCTGACCGGATCGAAATACGCACTTTCCAACAGTACGGTCTTCGTCGACGGATCAATTTCCGAATTCATTCCTCCCATAACACCGGCGAGGGCAACAGACCTCTCGCCGTCACAGATCATCAATTCATTTCCGGTTAATTCATGCGTCTTCCCGTCCAAGGTAACAAATTTCTCTTTGGGGGCGGAATTTTTTACGATAATCTTATGGTGAGCAAGGCGATCGAAATCGAATGCGTGCATCGGTTGTCCGTATTCGAGCATAACGAAATTTGTAATGTCGACGATATTGTTTATCGGTCTTTGCCCGGCTGCGGTCAACGCTTTTTTCAGCCATTCGGGAGATTCTGCGACGGAGATATTCTTAATGACGCGTGCGGAGTATCGGGGACATGCATTTGAATTTTCAACGGTCACTGATGCAAGTGACCGTATCTGATCCTTCGAATTTTCTTCCAGAGTTTCTATAGGGAAATGAATTCCGATATTGTAGTATGCCGACAGATCCCGTGCAATACCAATATGACTGAGGCAATCCGGCCTGTTTGGGGTAATACCGATCTCCATAGCCACATCATCTAATTCAAGATAATCGGCTAATGGCAATCCTACTGTACTGCTTTCAGGCAGAACTTTTATGCCGTCTTTATCTTCTCCGATACCCAGTTCGTATTCGGAACAGATCATACCGCTGGATTCAACGTTTCGGATCTTTGTTTTAGACAATTTCAATGGCTGCGCCTTGGGATCATGCTGATTTCTGGGGACGATTGCACCTGGCGTGCCGACAATGACCTTCTGACCCTTCGCGACATTAGGAGCGCCGCAAACGATCTGGACCGGTTCTCCAATAGATTCTATCCGGACATTACACACCGATAACCGGTCTGCGTTCGGGTGTTTTTTAACATCGACCACTTCCCCGATAACAAAACCTTCGAATTGCTTTCCAAGGTATTCAATCGATTCAACTTCCAGGCCGAGAGAAGTTAAAACAATTGCGACATTTTCAGGGCTATCTTTAAGATCAATATATTTTCGTAACCAATTGAAACTAATACGCATAGCGGTTTTATCAAAACTGATTTAGAAGGCGAACATCGTTTTCAAAGAATGACCGTATATCGTCTATGCCATAACGCAATAAGGAAATTCTGTCTACGCCCATCCCAAAAGCATAGCCACTCACCTTTTCGGGATCGTACCCGCAATTACGAAATACGTTCGGATGAACCATCCCCGCACCCAATACTTCCAACCAACCGGAATGTTTACATATTCGGCAACCTTTACCGGAGCACAGAAAACAGGTGATATCCATTTCCAGGCTTGGCTCCGTAAACGGGAAATAACTGGGCCGGAATCTGTATTTAATGGAACTTCCGTAAAAACTCTTGGCAAATGTGATGAGCGTCCCCTTTAATTCTGCAAAGGTGACCTTTTCGTTCACATAAAGGCCATCCACTTGGTGGAAAAAGTAGTTACTGCGGGCACTGATAGCTTCGTTTCGATATACCCTTCCCGGCATAATCATTCGAATGGGAGGTTTTTGACTCTTCATGATGCGAATCTGCACAGGTGTGGTATGGGTCCGCAGAACCACATCGTCTTTAATAAAAAATGTATCCTGCATGTCTCGAGCCGGATGATTGGCGGCAAAATTCAACGCCTCAAAATTGTGATACTCATCTTCAATTTCCGGTCCGTATGCGATTCCGAATCCCATGGATACAAAGATACTCTTCATCTGTTCAATCGTTTGAGAAATGGGATGGCGGCTTCCATGCGGCATCATACGTCCGGGAAGTGTCAGATCGACAGAATCCTGTTCCGGGTGTGCCGTACTTGATAACCGTTCTGTTATGGAATCGTGAATCTCTTCTGCCCGTTTTTTTAATGCGTTAATCTGCTGGCCGGTGTGCGGTTTTTGATCGACGGAAACATTTTTGAGTTCATCGTAGAGCGAAGCGATCTTCCCTTTTCGGGAGAGAAATTCAATACGGTACTGTTCCAGTGCTTCAGGCGTGGAAACAGTCCGGGCAAGTTCATCAATCTGGGTAAGAATATCCTGAATCTTTTGACGTATCATACCTGTCCTATACTACAATAAAAAACTTCCCACCGCGTGCGTCCAAAAAACCGCAGCGATGGGAAGTCACAATTACGCTTTGACAAAATTGACGATTTCGGCAAATGCGTCCGGATTGTGCACTGCGAGTTCAGCAAGTACCTTCCGATTGATCGACACCTCTTTTTTGTTGAGACCGGCGATCAATTTGGAATACGTGATACCATGAATGCGTGCCGCTGCGTTGATACGAGCGATCCATAATTGACGGTAGGTTCGTTTCTTTGCCTTCCGGTCGCGATATGCATATTGCATTCCTTTGTCAATATGATGTTTCGCGATCGTAAGGACTTTGCTTCTCGCGCCCCAGTAACCTTTCGCTTGCGCTAAGATGCGCTTGCGGCGGCGATGGGAGGCAACTTTATTTTGCGAACGTGGCATAGTTGCGCTTGGCTCCTTTTAAATGAATAGATCGGTGAATTAAAAAAAACTATAACGCCAGCATCTCGCGCACTTTCGGCGCATCGGCTTTCGATACCAACGTTGATTTCCGCAGCTGACGCTTCCGTTTTTTTGCTTTGCTCGTCAGAATGTGCCGGCGGTTCATTTTGCGTCGTTTTATTTTTCCCGTGCCGGTAACACCAAAGGTCTTTCGGGCACCGCGGTGGGATTTTGTTTTTGGCATATGTACATCCTTATGATATTTATTCTTGTTTCGATTTTTCTGATTTCGGTTTCGCCGATTTATCCGGCGTAAAGATCATTACCATGAAACGACCTTCCATCTTCAACGGCTGATCTACTTTTGCGACGGCCGACAACCGTTCTGCCAGATTATTCAGCAGCACCTCCCCCAGTTCCTTATAGGCGACTTCACGACCTTTAAAGATCACCGTAGCTTTCACCTTATCTCCCTCTTCCAGAAATTTCAAAGCATGTTTTGTCTTGAACTCAAAATCATGCGTATCGGTATTGGGATGAAACCGGAGTTCTTTTAATTGTGATACATGCTGATGTTTCTTTTGCAGCTTTTCCTTTTTTTGTATCTCATATTTGAACTTGCCGAAATCCATGATCTTGCAGACCGGCGGAACGGCATTCGGAACTACTTCAATGAGATCTTTTCCCCGTTGAACCGCAAGTGCGTGAGCTTCCCGAGGGGTCATAATGCCGACCTGTCCACCGCCATCTTCGATGACGCGAACCTGGTCGCCGCGAATTTCCTCGTTAAGGCGAGGTCGTTTTTCTTTAATAGATGTATCTCCTACGTAGTTTTTGTGGTAATGGTATTTTCAGATGTTAATTTCGAAATAATCGCTTCCACCGTCATTGCGCCAAGATCACCTTTTTTGTGCTGTCGTACCGAGACCGTGTTCGACTGTTTTTCCTTCTCTCCAATGACGATCATATACGGGACCTTTTTCACTTCATGTTCCCGTATTTTGTATCCAATTTTCTCATTTCTCTGGTCAAGTTCAACCCGGAAACCGATTTTTTTAAGTTGCTCGAATACCGAGTATGCATAGTCATTGTGCGCATCCGTAATCGGCATAATGACCGCCTGCACCGGCGTCAGCCACAGTGGAAACTCGCCGGCATAATGTTCGATCAGGATTGAGAGAAATCGTTCCATTGATCCAAACGGCGCCCTATGAATGATGACGGGCCGATGTTTCAGTCCGTCCGGTCCGACATATTCCAATTGGAACCGTTCCGGCATGACATAATCAACCTGCACCGTCCCAAGCTGCCATTGCCTTCCCAGTGCATCTTTCACGATAAAATCATATTTCGGACCATAGAAGGCCGCTTCGCCAATACCGACAAAGTAATCCAACTTGATAGCGTCGGCAACTTCTTTGATTTCCCGTTCCGCCTGATCCCACATTTCGGGAGCACCGGCATATTTTTCCGGTTTTTTGGGATCACGAAAGGACAACCGGGTCTTTACCGGCATATCAAAAGTTTTAAAAACAAGCTGCGTCAATTCAATGGCATTTTCGAGTTCGCTTTTCAATTGATCATGCGTGCAGTAGATATGCGCATCGTCCTGCGTAAAGCCGCGCACTCGTGACAATCCGCTCAATTCACCCGACTGCTCGTACCGGTACACCGTTCCGAACTCGGCAAGCCGTACCGGAAGATCGCGATACGACCGCGGTTTGCTGGAATAAATCTGATGATGATGAGGACAATTCATCGGTTTCAGAATATACTCCTCATCTTCCACTTTTATCGGAGCAAATTGGGATTCGGCGTAATAGGGATAGTGTCCACTGGTCCGGTAAAGATCCAGATTACCGATGTGCGGTGTGATCACTTCCGTATATCCTCGTTTTACCAATTCTTCTTTAATGAATTCTTCAAGCTTTCTTCGGACGATCGTTCCCTTGGGCAGCCATACCGGAAGACCAACCCCAATCTTCGGCGTCAGCATGAACAATTCCAGTTCGACTCCCAGTTTTCTGTGATCGCGCCGCTTCGCTTCTTCCAGGCGGAAAAGATAATCGTCCAATTCCTGTTTTGACGGGAATGTAATACCGTAAATGCGCTGCAGCATTTTATTCTTTTCACTTCCGCGCCAGTACGCTCCCGCAATGCTGAGTAATTTTATACTTTTAATTTTTCCTGTTGAAGGGATATGCGGTCCATAACATAGATCGGTAAAATTTCCCTGATGGTACATACTGATCTGTTGTCCCTTAAACTCATCGAGCAGTTCGAGTTTGTACGGATCTCCCTTTTTCTTAAAGTATGCGACCGCCTCCTCCCACGATACTTCGTTCCGTTCGAACGGAACATCGCGTTTGGAGAATTCGATCATTCTCTCTTCCAAAACTTTCAAATCATCGGCAGTGAGCGAATGATCGCCCATATCGATGTCATAATAAAATCCATTTTCAATTGGAGGTCCGATGCCAAACTTGGTACCCGGAAACACCGTCTCGATCGCTTCCGCCATGAGGTGGGCCGAACTATGCCAGTACGTCGATTTCCCTTCTTCATTCTCCCAAGTCAAAATTTTTATTGACGCATCCGATCGAATCGGACGGCTGAGATCCCATACCACATCATTGACGGAGATCGCCAGTGCGTTTTTCGCCAATCCCCGGCTGATTCCTTCGGCAATTTTCATACCGGTTATGCCGGATTCAAATTCCTTAACAGTTCCGTCAGGAAAGGTTATTTTAATTTGTTCAGAACTCATGAATTTCAATAAAAAAAAATCGGAGAAAATAACGGCAATCTCCGACCAAGGGATTTATCCATTTTGCATTGTAAATTTACCAAAAAACCTTGCGAAATGCAATAATTACAGGTTTTCCAACAGAAAATTTGTCATTAAGTTATACAGATGAACCCGGGTATTTCCACCCGAAATGCCATGATTTTTATTCGGATAAAACATTGTTTCGAACTGTTTGTTGGCTTTTTGAAGTGCAGAAACCATTGTGACAGCATTTTGGAAGTGCACATTATCGTCGCTGGTCCCGTGAATAAGAAGGTACTTTCCCTTTAATTTCTCTGCATGGTTCAATGGAGCGCTATTTTTATATCCCTCGGGATTATTTTCCGGTGTGCCCATAAATCGTTCGGTGTATATTGTGTCGTAAAATTTCCAGTGAATTACCGGTGCAACGGCAATGGCTGCTTTGAAATAGTCGGCTCCCACCAAAATTGTGTGGCTGGCCATGTAACCGCCGTAACTCCACCCCCATATTCCGATTCTGTTCTTATCAATATATGACAATGAACCAAGATATTTGGCCCCTTCGATCTGGTCGTGTGATTCCCAGCGGCCAAGATTTTTATACGTAATTTTTTTGAATGCCGTTCCGCGCAATCCCGTTCCACGGTTATCGAGCATAAAAATGACATACCCCTTCTGTGTCAAGAGAGCATGCCATAAATACGTTGACCCTCCCCATGAATTCTTTACCACCTGTGAGCCGGGTCCCCCATACGTATAGACCAACACAGGATATTTTCTGGTTGAATCGAAGTCGACCGGCAGCATAATGCTGGCGTTTAAATCCATACCATCGCTGGTCGTAATAGTACAGTATTTGACCAGAGGCAAATCATATTCCTTTAAGGCAGGGATTCCCGCATCCTCCAAAGGAAAGAGCTCCTTGCCATTTTTTGCAATGACAGCGATCCGTGTCGGTTGTCCGCTGTGTGAATAATTGCCGATAAAATGATCGAATGTAGGAGAAAAATTTGCAGAATGGGTTCCCGGTTGCGGTGTTAAGTTCATTTTTTTCTTTCCATCGATTGTTACCGAATGGATGTGCCTCTCCATCGGTGATACTTCCGACGATGTATAAAAGACTATCCCTTTCTTTTCATCCACACCGTACATCGTTTCAACATCCCATTGTCCTTTGGTAATTTGATTTTTGAGTTCTCCGTTCTTATCGAACCGATAGAGATGATTGTATCCGTCTCTTTCTGATGCCCAGATCATTTCTCCATTTTTAAGAATGCGGAAATCGTCGTGTACTTCGAGCCACGAATCGCTTTTTTCTCTGATGACAGTTCGCGATGTGTCACGGGACAAATCATACATGATGACATTCAGCATGTTTTGGTCTCTGTTGAGATGCTGCACCCACAGCGTATTGTTGTCTCCGGCCCAATTCATCCGCGGCAGATACATGTCGGTATCGTCTCCAGTCACCACCCAGTGAATGTTTCCATCGGCCACCGATAGAACGCCTATTTTTGCAACCGGATTCTTGTCTCCCGGTTTCGGATATTTCATTGTCACCAATTGCAAATGAGCCGAGTCCCATTCGGTCATGGTATACTCCGGAACCTGTGTTTGGTCGATCTGCCAAAATGCGATCTTCGATCCATCGGGCGACCAACGCCATCCATCCGAAATGCCGAATTCCTCTTCATACACCCAATCAAATTTCCCATTAATAATATTTTCGGATCCATCAAAGGTTAACTGTCTTTCGTTTTTTGTTGCGATGTCATATAGAAACAGATTATTTTGCCGTACAAAGGCAATGTGGTTACCATTGGGAGAGAATTTTTGATTGTACTGCGGAACAACCGCATCGGTGACGCGAATGAATTGTTTTGACAGGATATCCAATAGAAACAAATTCCCTGCCGGAGTGTGTCGCGACATATATTGTCGTGTCGGAGGCCGCGAGACGAAAAGGATTTTCTTCTCATCAGGCGACCATTGATAAGTTGTAAAAGAAAATGCGGGATCTGAGTCAGAGACTTTCAGGTCCTCACTCTTTACTATCAACGTCCGTTTTTGCGAAGCGATCTCACAACGATATATCGATGTCGATTTTTTACTGGTATCGGCCTCCAGAAACGTGTACGATTTGCCATCGTTCATCCAGTGAAAACCCCGGATGCTTTCTCCGCTGAACTTTGCCGTGCCCCAGATGTCCTGAATGGTCAATTCTTTTCCGCCGGCAACAATTGCCGTAGCAAAGAAGATCACAAAAAGCATACTATGGCGTAGAAGTCTCATATTGATTCCTGATACTGATGGTGGTGTGGAAGAGGCCGGAACATGCATTGAACATGCGTGAACGTCCTGGATTAGGAACTTCAAAAATGCAGATGGAACTATTGATGAAATGCAGTGGACTCTAGTGGATTCGAACCACTGACCTCTTCCGTGTCAGGGAAGCGCTCTAAACCAACTGAGCTAAGAGTCCTGGTGTTTTCATTCGACGGTGTAAATATAACCATCTATTCGGAGCGAAACAATGAAAAAATGAGAGCGCATGAGGAGGGATTCAATCGACTATATTTCTCGTGAGACCGGAGTATTATACAATGTTAATGCACAAAGACTCGTTCCAGGATATCACCGATCTCTTCAAACTTATACGGCTTGTTAAGAATATCAACTATTCCGTTATTTTTCATCTGGTTCCGGAAGGTGCGGTCCAGGTATCCGGAGGAAATGATCACTTTAACCAAAGGATTGATTTTTTTCATTTCCGTATACATTTCAACACCATTCATATTCGGCATACCCAAGTCGGAAATCACTGCATCGACAGTATCTGTATTTTTCCGGTACATTTTCACCGCTTCCATGCCGTCCACTGCCGTCATCACGGTACAACCGATCTCTTCGAGATATTCCTTTAAAATATTAACCAATATCTCTTCATCATCGACAACGAGAATTTTCTTTCCGGAAAAATGTTCTTTAACGCCTTTTGCGGACGCTTCAACTACCGCATCTCTCATTGCAGGAAAATACAATGTAAATGTCGTTCCTTCTCCCTTTTTCGAATAGACATCGATGAAACCGTTGTGACTTCGCACGATCCCGTCTACAATAGATAGACCGAGCCCGGTTCCCTTACCCCGTTCTTTTGTTGTGAAAAACGGATCGAATATTTTCTGCACATTGACATCATCGATCCCGCTGCCGGTATCGCTGACAGACAATGCGACATAGCGGTCTTCTTTGGCGTCTGCATATCGATTCCTTACCTCTGATCCGGAGACCGTACGTTCGGCAATCAACAGTGTTCCATGATCACCCATGGCATCTTTGGCATTGATGCAAAGATTGAGAATTACCTGATTGATATGGCCGATATCGCACAGGATACTGCCATTTCCACCGTCATACGACGTTTGTATCGCTATCGTCTTCGGAATAAAATGCTGAAGCATTACTTTCAGATCTTCTATAATATGCGCAACCGATACATTCTGCATCCGTAACTCGGATTGATGCGAAAAGAGAAGCATCTGTTTCGATATCGAGCTGCCGCGGTGAGCAACATCGACAATACTTTCGATATATTTTTTCGACTTCGGATCGTTGACAAGATGCCGTTTTAATAATTCCGCATTGCCAAGAATCATCGCCAGCAGATTATTGAAATCATGGGCGATACCACCGGCCAAAGTGCCGAGACTTTCCAATTTTTGCGATTGAATCAGCTGACGTTGGGTAATTCGTTGTTCGGTAATATCTTCTATAATACAGATGACACTTTCTACGGTATGATCCTTCAACTGCAACGGACGGGCAATGAGACGTAGCGTAAAATTTTTTTGTGATCCTGCCGGTTTAAAGTCCCCTTCAAAGAATCCTTCAATTCCTTTCAATGCATCCCGAAGTGTCTGTGCCATTGGATGGTCGCCGATCAGATTCACCATGTTCGTGGCCGGATTCAAATCGGCAGAGAGAGAAAAGATCTCTTGCACAACCTTATTGGCATCCAGCAAGCATCCATTCCGGTCTACATGGACAATACCTAACGGCGATTCTGAAAACAATAACCGGTATCGTTTTTCACTTTCGTGCAGCAGCGCTTCTGCTTTTTTCTGTTCTGTGATGTCCCGCGATACCCCGACAAGACCGAGCAATTCATTTTTTTCGTTGAGAAGTGAGGATGCGGCTATATAGCTGGTAAAGACTTCTCCATTTTTGCGACGATTACGCACTTCCCGTGTGACACTACCGTCATACAGCGTAACGGAGTGCATTTTTTTCCCTTCATCCGAATCAGCATAGAGCATGCTGATATTCTTCCCTACAACTTCATCCAATGTATACCCGAATATATTTTGTGCGGAATTGTTGAATTCCACAATTTTTCGTTCGGTATCCACGGTGATGATCATATCAAGCGAACAGTTGATGATACTGCGAGAATATTGTTCCGATAAGCGCAGTGCTTCGACAGCCTTTTTATGCTGTTCCACTTCGTTCTGCAATTCCGCGTTGATCCGTTCCAATTTTTCCGAGTGCAATTCCAGTAACGCATGTGATTCACGCAGTTCATCTTCGCTTTTTTTAATTCGCTCGAGCGCGCGGACTCTGGAGATGAATTCGTGGTTTTTTACCGGCAAAATCACATAACCGTCGGCACCGGCGTCGAGGCCGCGAGTTTGATCTTCGCTTTCAACTTCAAGACTTGATACCAACAGAATGAGGATATCTTTTGTGTCATCAGCGGATTTTACGCGTTGGCAAATTTCGATACCGCTGATATCCGGGAGGACTACATCGAGAATAATGATGTCGGGTTTATGCGATTGCAGTATGTGAAAGCATTCGGCGCCGTCGGATGCCTGAAGTACTTCATATCCGCTCTTCTGCAGAATAAGCGAATGGATCAGAAGTCTATTATGGGAGTCATCTACGACAAGTACTGTCGTCGCATTATTTTTTGACATTCGTACGGTATGATTACCCCCCGGCCGAAGATAGTTTTGTGACTCCCCTTTTTACATCCGACCAGTGTAATTGGATGGTAAGAAATCGTTTTTTCGACAAAATCCTATGTCGTGTATCACATTGTCAGACATACTAGTGGTTGTCACAATCCTTTTTTTGGTATTAACGACGTCTCTAAATTTTCAGATATCAGGTACACCGTCATCGATACTTAAATCTTTGGAGTCTTATAGATTACGGACTTAGGGCAGTTTGGGCAAGGAATGGTTGAAGGAAGTTTAATTTTGAGGAAGGAATTCCACGCCATTCCCTGAGGAATGGAAAATATCAGATGCATTTTGGTTTGTCAAGAATTGGTGATCGCCAGACGTTGCTCCAATTTCGCAACTCTGTCACGTAAGCGTTTGTTCTCTCTTTTTAAAACTTCAATCGTGACATTTTTTGCAGCGATCTCTTTCTCGGCATTGAGTAGAGTGACGACTCTGGTTGTTTTTTGCGTCGTGATCGTTTTCGCCTGTGCCGTAGTTCTTACGGGGGCAAAATACTTACGGTCTGTTTTCATTGCAACCGGCCGTACCGAACATCCGGAAATGATTACCAATGTCGTCAACAGAATGACAATGCTTTTCATCAAGTTGGGCCCTTTCTGGGAGAAGTATAGACATTTTTTCTACAATGTTCAATATCAAACGGAATGAATTCCGACATTATAGATCGCCGGGTGGATTTTTCTTCTGAGACAGTAGATATACCACGACTCCAAGTATACCGGTCGTAATGACAATCGGCATAATCGATTGCGAGGCACCAATCATCTGGAGTGGAATTTTGGGCACCGGCGGCCTCTCCTTTTTCGGCGGTAGAGTGTTTTTCGGCAACGGAGTGATGTCGGTTACTTTAAAGATAAAGGAGTATTCCGTTTCCGCTTCCCCAATCATTACCGGCAATATCAATTTTACTCGGCTCCCCTTAAAACGAAGGATAGCATTTTTTCTGTACGATGATCCAAGATCCTGGGTCGGAAACATTTCTTTTTCAATCCATTCATTATTCTCGTACGTAATCCTGTCACGAGGGATAACGACCTCCCTGACATATCCCAACGGCGGTATCACAACCGGTGCGGGGGGATCCTGCGAGAAAGAATAAAACGACGACCAATTTTTTACAGCGAACGTCCTTCGATTCAAACCGATCGATGCATTTTCCCATAATATGGAGATCGGTGCTTCAGAGACATTCTGTAACTGAAAGCGGACTGCTGATTCGTCGAATTTGAATTGGATGATGATATATCGGTCCTTATACATTAAGTCCTCGCTGACAGACGGAGAAACCAACGTATAGGTATAATTATAGTGTTGATTCGTTGCGGAAAACGAACCGGCACACCCCGATACCAAGGATAGAGCCATGAGTGATACCATCAGCGGTGTTTTCATACTGCAATGTGTTTTATTTAACATAGATCATTTTCCTCGCTGTCGAATAATTTTTTGTGATCAACCGGTAGAAGTAGACACCGGATGAAACTGCAACTCCGTTCTCATCGGTACCATCCCATACCACAGTGTACGTACCCGGATCGTGCTCTTTTGAGACCAGTGTTTTCACTTTTTGGCCCAACAAGTTGTACACCTGCACCAATGACTTTATTAATCGTTGTCCGTCCGGAATATCATAGATGATTGTCGTCGATCCATTGAATGGATTCGGGTAGTTCTGTTTTAAACTGAATTTTACCGGGTATTGATTTACCGACGCCGTCGATTTGCTATACGTCGGTTGAACCGCTACATTCGATTCCACCGACAACAATACCTGGACGGTATCGATATTGGCATCATCGGTAATACCGGCGATCCTAAAGATCGGACCAGCACCCGGTTCAATACCGCTATTTGACGGATTGAATGCGAGCAACCGCATTTCCGTCCTCTCCATTTTTATATAGATATCGAACTGCTTTGCCCGGGTGAATTGCAGGTTCACTGCAGCCGGGATTACCAGAGTATCCTTCAGTCGCATTCGCATTTCAATGCCGCGGACTGGAACTTCATTCTCGAGATTTACCCGCAGTCCCAGCGGAGTCGCTTCGAGTGTTGCTGTGGCATGTTGATATGACGACGTCTTGGTCGGTCTCGACGATTTGATCTTTACGGCGTCGATACGTGGGATGTCGGTCAATTCGTTCGATTCAATAAATGATAACGGAATCGGAGTACTCAGTATATTTTCTTTCATCAATTCGATATCACCAAAGTCAATACTGCTGTCTCTGTTGATATCGGCCTTGATGGAATCGGCATAAGTGAACGTCTTTGTTTTCAACAAATAATCGATATACGATGTGATATCGGCGATATTTATATCGATATCCTTGTTTATATCACCGTATACGAAATACGCATTAGCAGTAAAATTCGCTGCCGGCACGCCGTTGACAGAAGCCGAAATCGTATACATACCTTCCAAATCACCGAGAACAAACGCATTCGAAACAAATCCGTTCGAATCAGTTGTCACAACCGAGTCACGCAATTGCTGACCTTGGGCCAAAGCCGGAGACGAATCGATGGTGAATGAGACCGGAATATTCGGAACCGGATTCTGACCGATGTCATATACTGTAAGCGTGAACGCCGAATCGAGCGTTGTTTCTGTCGGTTTTGTCTGACCGCTGCCGAAGACGTTGGCAAGCAGTGCAGCCGCACCATGAGTTGCGCGGGCAATAAATTCTGTTTCGATATCGGCAGCCGGCGTTGATATCGTCACAGAGCGTACAGCCTCATCGTCTCGCATACGTTCTTCCAGAGGAACGACAACCACCGTAGCATTGACGTGATAATCACCCACCTTATTCCCCAGTTGCAGATATGTTCGAGCCATACCGAGCGAATCAGTATAGACCAGTGAATCCGCAAGTTGTGCACCCGTTGCTCCTGCCGGTTCTGAGACGAGAGTAAAGAGCACTGCCGTACCCGGAACGTTGTTACTGCCGACATCGAGCACATTCACTACGAACGGAGTATCGAGTTGCGTGTTGATCGGACGGACCTGGAATTGTCCTGTCGTTGCGAATATCGCCGAAGCCGCACCGGCAGTTGCCGACGCTGATACTTCGACGTCAGAAATGCCCTGTGCCGAAGCCGTGACCCCATACGTACCAACCTTATTACCAAGCCGTAATTGTGTTGACGCGGTACCATTTGCATTTGTCGTCACATTTGTGTCAGTCAATAATTGACCAATCGCGTTCGCCGGTGCAGAAGTAATTGCAAACGTTACAGTCGTGTTCGGTACTCCATTCCCTAAGGCATCCACAACCGTCACCAGAAGCGAATTGGAGACAACCGTATTGATCGTGCCTGTTTGTCCGCCTCCGCTGACGGCAGAAAATGCCGTTGCGGCACCGGGAATTGCTGTTGTCGTAAATATCTGAGAGCCGGCTATTTTCGGCGTTGATACTCCGACTACATAGGATCCGGTTTTATTACCGAGAGTTAATTGTGAAGAGGCAAGTCCATCGGTGCCAACAATTGCCGATGCAGCGCTTAATTGGTGCTGTGTTGCACCAGCCGGCACCGAAATAAACGAAAAGAATACCGTATCGCCATCTGCTGCGTTGCCGCCAATATCGGCAAGAGATATTACCAACGGCTGTTCCAATGTACTCAATACCTGACCGCTTTGATTCGAACCGGCCAATATCTGGATTGACGACGCCGGACCACGGAGCGCAGTGGTTGAGAAAGTCACGGCGGGAATTGACTGTCCGACAATCGTTCCAGACACAATGTATTGGCCAATCTTGTTACCGAGAGTCATTGTAACGACTGCAACGCCATTTGTATCGGTGAATGTTGATGATGTGCTCAGCGATTGACCCGTTGCACCCTGCGGGAATATCGTGATAGCAAACTGTACCGACGCACTGTCAACAGGATTTCCGCGAATATCTTTTACTGACACTATCATTGCAGAATCAAGAGACGAGAGTATCGTATCGGATTGAGCGTTGCCGGAAACTCGTGCAAAGAGTGCCGGTGCATTCTTTAGTGCGGTGACGGTAAATTGCGTCGCCGGAAGTGATGCGGCAGATGCGGACACTGTATACGTTCCGGGACGGTTCCCCAACATCATACTTACTGAAGCGTTGCCGACAGAATCGGTTAATACCGTATCGGCACTCAACACCTGTCCTGTTGCCGTGAGCGGTGCGGAGGTAATTGAAAAATAGACAAAAGTGCTTTCCACCGGATTGTCCCCTATATCCCTAACTGAGACAGTGAGCGGAGAACTGATCGGCGTTAACAACGTATCGGCCTGATTGTTTCCTGAGACAACAGCAAATGCCGCCGGAGCACCAGCGAAGGCAGTCACATTTACGATAATCGGATTCAATGAAGGTGATGTTGCTGTTACTGAATACACACCGATTTTATTCCCAAGCGTTAATTGAGTCGATGCACGGCCCAGGGAGTCAGTAACAGTGTTGTACACACTCAATGTATCGCCGACCGCATTACCCGGTTTTGCCGTAATGGCAAAGGACAACGGAACACCCGCAACCGGATCGCCGAATGCATCGGTGATAATCACCGTCAGCGGCTGCAATTGGGTCAGGATACTCTGCGGCGCAGGAGCGGCTAACGTAGTAAAGTATGCCGGTACGCCTGCTGCAGTTAATGGACCGAGAGGCTTTAGAGTATCAGCGATTGCCCACAGTCCCGTCAACGGAACATTTGATTTTGAAATAGTTCTATTCACCGCATCGACAACTGCGGGTCTGCGTTTCCATGAATTGCCATTGTCATTCGATTGCCAGAGTTCGATGATCGTCGTATCGTGTCCGTTCAATTCACTGTCGGAATATGTAAAGAGTACGTTCCCTACTGCCGAAGTGTCGGCGGTAAGAACCGAATAGTACCGTTTGGCCGATTGGTTTCCGTTTGCGATCTGCATCGAATCCGATGCACGCAGTACGTTCGTAACTCCCGGAGCATTGGATGACCAACTGATCGTGGCTCCAATATTCCCGAAGTTCGAAGACGTAGTACTCCCTGTCAGGTCTACCGATTTTTGTATTGCCCCCTTCAAACTCCCCAATTCAAACAATGTGTCGCCGAGCGTCGCAATATTCCCCTGCGGTATCCGCAATGTCACCGGTACAGCGATGGTGAGATTTCCGGCGATCGATAAGTCTCCCCCGGATGTGGTCTTCGTCCCCGTTCCGTTCAATTGAACGTGTTGATAGTTCTTCGCCGGCAATACCTGATCTGCACCGGTCAAAATCAATACACCACCGATCCCCGGCTGGGCGATCACTGTTTGATTTTTGACGCGGATGGTTCCGGTATTGTTCACCGTTCCGTTGACAACAAAATTCTGCGCAATGCCGTCGTGCCGCATTAGCAGTATCATCGTCACCGAGACGAACAACCATCGCTGCCACGGCAATCCGGGCAACGAAGCGGGTCTTCGCTTCAGTCTGTTTTTCATAATTATACCTGTTCGGACATTATATCCTTCATTACGGTATCGCTCTATCAATCACAAAAATCATGGTTCATTACATTGCTTAATTACATGTTCCTCTGTGATGATTTTCTCCCATAATTCGATTAAAAATCCGCTGCCGGTGTTCCGGTGTATTGAAACACCGGACAGCAGATCCATCATCATTATTATGTACTCCGAAGGTCATCACTCTCCGGAGAATTTAAAGGAATAAAAACAACAGTGTTATTCCACACTTTTATATCTGGAGCTCTGTTATGTTTCATTGTCATTCTTCATTATTTCTTCGATACTTTTCACACGGTCGCACTCCTCCATTGTCGATATCTCATTGCGTACTCCGGTCTATTCACAATTCGAACGGACGGAGTACTTCCAGACAATGACGGCGGATGCAATACGAACCACCGGGACAATATGTACCTGGATAGCATACCTGTTATATCCATTCGAGTCGTACTATTGCATTCCGGTACGGACGGAGTACACCCTTGAAGAATTTTCACAAGAGTATTTCTCCATTTTTCATTCATCCTGATACATTTACCCCATAGGGGAATATGGATGAACGATCTCGAGATCCGATACCTTGATGCAGACAATGGAGAATGTTTCATGACACTGCTTGCCGTATCAGACCGAGCAAGAATCGACCGGCCGTGAACTAGCGGAGTCCGCCATTGACTTGAATCGACAAGTCTGCTCTTCCATTTGCCAATTCTACTCGCCAAATCTGCCCGCGGTGGTCTGAATAACGCTGACCTCGTCGGACAAATCATCGACTCGTAGAATGGCGAATGTTGCATGGCACTGCTTGCCGTATCTGACCGCGCAAGAATCGATCGGCCATGAACAAGCGGAGTACGCCATTGACTTGAATCGACAAGTCTGCTCTTCCATTTGCCAATTCTACTTGCTACATCCGCCCTCGGAGGTTTGAAAATCGGTGACCTCGTCGGACGAGCCATCGACTCGTAGAATGGCGAATGTTGTATGGTACTGCTTGCCGTATCAGACCGTGCAAGAATCGACCGGCCAAAAACAAGAGGAGTACGCCATTGACTTGAATCGACAAGTCTGCCCTTCCGTTTGCCAATTCTACTTGCTACATCCGCCCTCGGAGGTTTGAAAATCGGTGACCTCGTCGGACGAACCATCGACTCGTAGAATGGCGAATGTTGCATGGCACTGCTTGCTGTATCAGACCGAGCAAGAATCGATCGGCCATGAACAAGCGGAGTACGCCATTGACTTGTATCGACAAGTCTACTCTTCCCTATGCCCATCCGGCACGCCAGATCTATCCGCGGTGGTCTAAAGACATTTACCCGCGGAGGATGCGTTTTGGTGATCGTACTCCCTGCAGTATCAGATCTTGCAAGAGAGGATCTCCCAAATCGGATGTACAATGGCAAATGTTGGCCATATGTCATCTGTTGTTTCACACGTATTTTATCCGATGATAATTACATCCATCGAAATAGATACTATTACTGAACAGTGATCGATCCGGTATTTGTGATCGAACCAGTTGCTTCTACATCCAGGTCACCATTGACGGTCAAAACACCCGTACCGTCAACAGTAAGATTGTCGGCAACCATCACACCGGTACCTAAACCCGAACCCGGACCTGCTGTAACTGTACCGGAGATCGTCTTTGTACCTGAACCGGTCAACCAGATTATGCCATAACCGGTATTCGCTGCAACCGTACCGGCAGTGCCAGAATAGAATTCTGTCACACCGGATCCTGCGACGAACGAATTACCGGCAGCCCACATGATTTTACCACTGTTGGCACCCGTAAATCCGCCACCGAGTGTATTCGATTGCATATCGAGGACGTTGTTAGCAGCAATCGTCAGAGTACCGGATACTGATAATGCAGCATTAACCTGTTTCTTACCACCGGTTGCAAAGGTAGTATCACCAGCTCCATTAACCGTGAGGTTTACGTACGGTGTACCAAGAACGGTTTGGATATTGCTTCCAGTGCTATTGTTGTATATTGCTGTCGATGTATTAAGAAAAGATATTGTGCCTGCGCCAGAGTTTGTGAAGTTTTCAGCGAACGTTGCTGTCGCATCGCCTGATACGCTGAAGTTACCACCTGCATTTGAAACATCAATATCACCCGCAAACGTCAAAGCACCGTCTGAAGCACTGACTGTACCAGTTCCGGTGTTCAATGCTGCCTGCGAGAACGTCGTGGTACCGCTGCTCGTATTTGTGATAGTACCACCGGTCAAATCAGTTACGTTTGCAATTGTCAATGTATTGCTTCCGGAATGCGTCAATGTGCTCGACACGACGATAGCATCAAGCGCGCTTGCGCTAGAACCGTTGATCGCGAGCGTATTTCCGATGGTGAATGCACCGGATGCGGCAGTATGATTTACGATTGCTGCTGTTGTTGCACCGCCAAGACTCTTTGTACCTGCACCGGAAAGACCGAGTGTACCACCATAGGTGGATGCAAGAACTATCTGAGGTGAGCCGCTGGTGTAGTTGACTATGCTGGATGCATTACTTGCATCGAACGTTCCGCTCGTCGACGTGGTAGTTCCGCCAAAATTGAGCGTGTTGTCATTGACATTGAATGCCGCTCCGCTATTCAGTGTGAATGCGGTGCTTACCGTAGTAGTGACAAGTACATCCTTTGCCACCGAACCGATTGCATTTAAGGTCGCAAACGACAGTGTTTGGACTGTGGTACTTCCACCGATATCCTGAGTACCTGTGGTACCACTGAGGCTAACAGTGCCGCTAAACGTATAAGGTCCGGACGATAATTCATTATCGATATCGCCTTTAACGTTCACTGTCCCTCCTATCGTGCCGCCGCTTCCTTTCAGTTTTATATTCTGACCAAAGGTCAACGATACGCTCAGTATAAGCGTCATAAGAAAAACGAGTGCGTGTTTCATAGCAGTGCTCCTTTTATTAAGTGTGAATAATGATGATGATGTTGTACCGCGTGTTTCTTGTTTGGGTATTGCTTTTTCTGCTGTTTCCATTGCTGTATTCCTTTAATTATGTTTTATAATGATTGATGATTGTGATGCAATATCTACCGCTCAGGTGACCGTCATCCTAAAGATGACGGTCACCGAGTTTGGTGCGGCGGTGCGCGATTCTTCATGGTACCCTCCTTTCGATTTATCATGGTTAGTTTCATACGTTACTGCCCTATGTTAATTGTGCCTGCATTATTGATATTGCCAAAAAGTTCCAGATCACCGTTGTTGATGTTTAATATGCTTCCGCCGGTGATACTGAGTATATTGTTCGCGTTCACTGTGACCGTCGTCGCAACGGTTGTCGTTCCGCTGATTGTCTTGGTAACGGAGGCAGTCGACGTCAACGTAAGATTGCCATACGTCGGCACGACAGAGATCGTTTGAGACTGATTTGAATTATAGATCACTTCGCTTGCCGCATCGAGCGAAACATTCGCAGTAATAAAATTGGCCGGGAAGAGTGTCGCCGTTCCGACTGATCCGAGTGATAACACGGATCCTGATGCCAAAGAGAATGTACCGCTCGCATTGCCGGTTACCTGGAATCCGGCGTCGGAAAATGATGCTGTTCCGGAGATCAATAAGTCTCCGTTCACTGCAATTGCTGCGCCGCCGGTTTTAAGCCCAGCAGCAGTCATTTGGAGGTGATGGTACGTAATCCCGCGCACCGTCTGTGTTGAACCATTGTAATTCACCGTATTGCCTGCGGCTGATGCGGTCAATGTCGATACTGTTGTTGTTCCGCTCAGATTCAATATGCGCGATGCAAGGTTTGTGAAAGCCCCGGTTCCGACCAATGATGTCGTGATAGTTAATCCCGATCCATTGGAGTTATCATTTGAGAGAGTAACGCCTGTGACCGTAATATTGTCGAATGACATCACGCTGCTGCCATCAAGGGCTTGCGAATTCGTATTGAACGTGTAAATACCAGATCCGGAAACGAATGATGAACCGTTGTGCGTAAGACCGTTTCGGAAGGTGAATGCAGAATTTGCCGTGCTCGACCATGCACCGCTTCCCGACAACGTTACATTTCCGACGAATGTTTTTGTTCCCGTTGCATTGTTAAAATCGACATCCCCCGATATGCTCGTTGTCCCGGTTACGGTAATTGTCGATCGCCCTATCGTTACACCGGAGCCATTGATGACAAGATTGGTGCCTACATCAAAAAAGCCGGTTACAGTACCGGTGATGGAAACAGCATTGCCGATCGTGAGGGATCCGGACAACGATGCCGTTTCGACAGCGGTGAAATTCACGGTCGAATTTGCGTTGAGATTAATGTCGGAAAAGTTCTTTGTTCCGGTACCGTTCGTGAAGTTGAGCGTACCATTAATATCGGTTGTACCAGTAACGACGACGGTTGAATTCCCGATCGATAAGACACCACTTGTCATCGTCAGATCGCCGTTCACCGTAACCGTTCCGGCTATTGACGCCGTTTGCGTTGATTTGTCGATTTCGAGATGATGATACGTTGTCGCTTTAATTGTTTGTGCGGCAGCAGTACTGACATAGCGCACTACATTCGGCGATGCATCAACGGTCAGTGTGGTAATTGTTGCCGCTGCGCCCAGAGTCAATATTCCATTCACCGGCATGATTAATTGGCCGGTTCCGCCGAGAGCGCCGTTTATTGTTAGGCCTGCGACATTTGAATTTATATAATTGACGACAACGCCCGTGATCGTCACCGCACCAAGCGTCAATGCACTGCTTCCGTCAATTGATTGTGCGTTCGTGGTAAATGTGTAAGCTCCTGTTCCCGGCGTAAATGTCGCACCATTGTGCGTCAATCCGTTCAGGAAAGTTATTCCTTCATTTGCAGAATTATTCCATCCACTTCCTCCGTTTAATGTCAGGAGTTGTCCGAATGTTTTCGTTCCTGTTGCACTGGTGACATTGACCGTGCCATTGACATTCACAGCACCGTTCAGCGTACTCGTTGTCGCCGCACCCAATGCCAGCGTCCCATCGACAGTCGTCGTGCCGGTAACGACAATTGTTCCCCCTCCCAGTGTGAGTGTACCACTCGTTATCGTGACATCGCCATTGACGGTAGTAGTTCCGCTGATTGTGGCATTTTGTGTTGTTTTGTCGACTACTAGGTGGTGATAGGTCGTGGCCTTCACTGTTTGCGCAGCTGCGGTGCCATTGTATATCACTGTGTTTGGACTTGCAGTAACGGACAGAGTCGTGATTGCCGACGTTCCACCGAGTGTCAAAAGGCCATTTACCGGCATTGTCAATCCTCCGGTACCTGCGAGAGCGGTCGTGACGGTGAGACCGGCGCCATGTGTATTTCCATAGGTTACAGTGACGCCGGTAGCAGTCAATCTCGCAAATGTCAATTGACTGGCTCCGTCGATCGATTGCGGATTTGTATTGAACGTATAAATGCCCGTCCCGGACGCAAACGACACGCCGTTGTGCGTCAATCCACCCTGAAATACAAATGCCGTATTTCCGGTGCTGGACCAGGCTGCACCTCCTGCAATAGTGAGCGCACCAATGAATGTTTTTGTTCCTGTTGCACTGTTAAAATCTACGCTGCCGGTAACATTGGTGGTTCCCGTAACATTGATGGTAGACCGTCCGATGAGAATACCGGTACCGTTGATCGTTAAATTGCCGCCGACTGCAATGATGGATGTCGCCGTCCCGGTAATAACGCTATTATTTGCCATCACAAGATCCGACGAAAGTGTCAGCGTTTCAGTTGCATTGCCATTTAATGTCGAGCCCGAGTTGAGATTGATGCCGGTAAAGTTTTTTGTTCCCGTAGCGCTGGTAATTGTGAGTACGCCGTTGACATTTGTTGTTGAGTTCATCGCGATGGAAGTCGCTGCACCCATCGTCATGGTGCCATCAATTGTGATCGATCCATTCGCAGCAAAAATCCCACCGCCGACCGTCAGAGTCCCTGTAGTCACGTTTAAATCACCGTTGATTGTCGTCGCAGCACTTATTGTCGCAACCGTTGACGTTTTATCGACCGTCAAATGATGGTAGGAAGTCGCTTTGACAGTCTGCGCACCGGTTGTACTTGTATAGCGGACGGTATTCGGTACGGCCGTTGCCGTTAGTGTTGTGATCGTCGACGTGCCGCCGATATTCAGCGTTGCATTCATCGGATTCGTTAATCCGCCGGTGCCAACGAGTGCAACGGCGATTGTCAAACCTGCACCATTTGTATTGTCGTTTGTTACGATCACACCCGTTACCGTAACTCTCGAAATGGTCAATTGACTTGTTCCGGCGATACTCTGGGGATTTGTATTGAACGTATAGATACCCGTACCCGAACTAAACGATGCGCCGCTATGCGTCAATCCGCCACGGAGTATGATAGCTGAGTTGCCGCTATTCGACCATTCTCCGCTCCCCGACACAGTGATCAAACCGATGAACGTCTTTGTTCCCGTAGCGTTGTTGAAATCGATTGCACCGGTGACATTGGTTGTTCCGGTCACTGTGATTGTCGAACGACCAATGGTATTACCGGTTCCGTTAACATTGAGGTTTCCGCCGACATTGATGATACCGGTATTTGTTCCGGTAATAACGCCGTTCGTTCCCATCACCAGGTTGCTACTGAGCGTCACCGTTTCGGCAACGGTGAAGTTAATCGTTCCATTATTAGTCAGATCGATAAGGTCCTTTGTGCCCGTAGTACTCGTAACATTGATCGTACCGTTGTTCGTAGCAGAACCGTTGAAATCGATAACCGTTGCAGCACCCATGGTAAGCGTTCCGTCAATTGTTGCGGTGCCTGATACGGTAAAGGTACCTGCTGTGACGGATAATGATCCGCTCGTCACGGTGAGATCTCCATTTACCGTCATCGTAGTACTGATGGTCGCAGTCTGTGCGGTTTTATCTATTCCGAGATGATGATATGTCGTCGCTTTAACAGTCTGTGCACCGGTCGTACCGATATAATTGACCGAATTTGAAACTGCTGTTGCCGTCAATGTTCCTGTGATTAGCAGCGCAGATCCTGCATTTAAAATTCCTCCGTTCGCATTGACAATCGTAGACGAACCGTTTCCTCCTGTTATATTTCCAGTAATGGTCATTTCAGCACTGTTCGTCATCGTCACGTTGGAGGCAATAGCAAGGTTTCCGTCTGCCATGAGGTCTAGAGATGTACTGAATCCGCTGGTATTATTGACATTCACATCATCGAAATTCAGAATTCCGGCAGAGGTCCCTCCGATAGAAGTCGCCGCGGGTGATGAGGGAATATTGAAATTAACAACCGATGAAGTAGTATAGATCATCGGGGTTCCCGATGATGAATTGACCGTCCAATTTCCCGCAAATGTGTGTGTCAAAGATTCCCCGGCATCAAAGATTGCCGAACCAGAAATGAGAAAATTCCCGTTCACAGTCAATGGTCCTACTGCCGTTTTTGATCCCGATCCGCCTAGTGTAAAATGGTGGAAGATGAACGACGGAATAGATTGTGAGCCGGAACCGTTCATATTAACGGTGCTTCCCGTTACCGTATAGGAATTCGTACCGGGAGTGAATGTTCCTGCAATTCCCACTGTCTGTGATGATTGCAAAGTCCTGGCCCCTATTCCGGTACTGACAAGATTTCCGAAATTCAAAGCATCGACGATCTGAGGTTGGTCCGAAGCATACGTAACGGTGCCGGCGCTGTTGATGGTAATATTTGCAGCGATGTACATGGATGGAAATGCCGTCGCTGTAGCAGCATTACCAAGAATCAATGATGTTCCGCTTCCGATTGAGACCGTACCGCCGGCATTGCCGACGATCTGATATCCGTCATCCGTCACCGTTACCGTTCCGCCGACGACAAGATTCCCGTTCACTGTGACCGAACCGAGAAGAGTTTTTGTTCCGCTGCCGCCGAAAGAAAGGGTGGAATACGTTTGCGGTGAAACATCCTGATCACCCGTTCCAGAATATCCGAATGTTCCACCCGTCAGCGATGCCGTACCGGAAACAGCAGGAAATGTATTTTCCGTGTTAAATGTTCCGGCCGATTGCCCCATATTTCCGTTGACGGTAATTGAATTGCCGGAGAGGATAGTTAACATTACGCCCGAATGATTGAGCGTAAAGTTTTTCGTATTTGCCGCAACATTGACATTAATTGTAAATGCCCCGTCGAGCGTTACATCGTTTGCCGAAGTCGGAACGCCGTCCGGTGACCAGTTCGTGGCATCGTTCCAATTGGCTGTTGCAGCGCCGCCGTCCCATGTTTTCGGCGCACCAAATACATTAAACGAACTGCTGGCCGGCCCCGATACAGATCCACCTCCCATACTCGCAGTGATTGTTGTATTTTCAATTGCCGTTAATGTGGTTGCGAGGGTGGTCGTGGAAATACCATCGACAAAATTTACGCTCGTCGTATAGGTCGGTGATCCGGAAGGACCGGAATAGGCAACCGTCGCTCCGGTCGAATCGTACGTCAAGACAATATTGAAATATTGGTCTGTTGCGGTGATCGAGGAAATATTGAACGGAACATTCTCAATCTGATCTTCGGGCGTACCTGAATTTCCGCTGCCAGCAGTAAACGTTTCACCCGGAAGAGTGATCACCAATTTATTGACGGTGCCGTGTATTTCAGTCAAAGTCCCGAAATTTGTGACTCCGTTGGTAATTCCCGTCATCGTCGACGTGCCGGTCTTTGTGAGATTACCAGTTGCCAGCGGTGTTCCGGCGGTAGGACGGACTCGAAGATTCTGCCATGTCAGGCGGTTGGTGACGCCGCTGTTGGAAGTGCTGGTGATCGTAAATGTTACCGTCGAATCGGTGATAGTGGTTATCGGCACCGATGTGCCGCTGGAGACACTGTTGATATTTCTGCTGTCGCCGCCGCCGCCGCTGATTCTGGTGACAAGTACCGTCGGAGCCGTTCCGCCGACGTCAAATATAAATCCGTCCGGTACATTGATGATGAAGGTCCCCGTTCCCACATCGCCGCTGGCTGCTTCGTCATACGCCGGTCCTGTGAGTGAGGTCCACGAACCGGTTCCGAAATCATCCGCCGAGATTGTACTGCCGCCGGTTGCTGCGGTAATGATCACCGCCGCTACGGTAATTGACGCACTCGTACCGGCGGTCACCGATCCGTTCGTTACATCAGTTGCTGTGACGGTCTGCGCACCGGAAGTATTGAGCGTAACGGTAAAATCTTTCGTTCCGGCAACAAGATTGGCATTCGACGGCAATGTGGCTGCGCCGTCGCTAGAAGTAATCTGTATCAAGTCGGTCGATGATACAAGATTCCAATTGGCGTCCACCGCGTTGACAGTGATCGCAAAGGGAGATCCGCTCGCTTGATTTAACGGCGTGCCGGTTTTTCCGCTTGCCGTGCCAGGTGCGGCAGTTTCACCGGGGACGAGCGCCTGCAGTTTATTGATCGTACCGGGATTGACGGTTATCGACGGCGATGTATCTGCAGTTTTGGAGCCGTCCGAACTGTTGGTTGCCGTGATCGTTGCCGTTACGGCTGTCGGCAATGTTACGGTGGCGAATGTGACTGTTCCGCCAGAAAGATTCGCCGGCGCAGGCATCGTTGCATTCACATCCGATGTAGTAAGCGTAATACTGTTTGCCGGAGCACCGGGGACAAGGTTCCAATTTGCATCGACGGCATTGATTGTTACGCTGAACGGCGTCCCTGCGGTTTGTGCGTTCGGCGATCCGGTCTTACCCGTAGCGGATCCGGCATTGACACTCTCTCCGGGGACGATCAACTGCATCTTGATAAATGTTCCGACATTGACCGTGAGATTCGACGATGCATAACCATACATACCCGATTCGGTTGCAGTAATTGTTGTAACTTCTGCACGCGCCAACGTTGTGGTCAATGCTGTCGTCGATGCCCCTGCGGTAAAGTTGACCGCAGTGGTATAGCTCGAACTTGATCCGCCGGGTCCTGCATAGGCGATCGTCTTCACACCGGCATATGCGGTCGTGATGTTGAAGTATTGATCAACAGCCACCAATGAATCGATTGTAAAAGGCGATCCGGCAGTTTGCGCGGTAGGGGTTCCCGCTGTGCCGGTTCCTTCGTTAAAATCCTCGCCCGGTAACACAACGACCATATTTGCAGTCGATCCCGGCACCTGTGTCAGCGTTCCAAAATTCGTGCTTCCGTTCACGCCGGCAATGGATGCGGTGCCGGAAACGGTCAAATTACCCGTCGCCAACGGATATCCGACTGTCGGCCTCACTCGCACGTTCTGCCAGGTTACTGTGTTTGTGACGTTGTTATTCGAACTGTTGGTGATTGTAAAAGTAATCGCAGTTGTTGTAACGCTCGTTGCCGCAACGGGAGTGCCGCTTGTAACGCTGTTGATGTTTCTCGTATCGTCACCACTGCCGCTTGTGCGCGTCACCAAAAATGTCGGTGCAGTGCCGCCGTTGTCGAATTCAAATCCGGTTGGGGCATTAAGAACAATTGTTCCGGCAGAGATATTTCCTTCCTGTCCTTCCTCATATGCGGGACCGGTCAAAGTGTAATATCCTCCGCCCACACTATCGGCTGAAACAGTTCCCCCGCCGGTAGCGGGTACCACCGTTCCGGTTCCTGCCGGATTTACTGAAATTGAAGGACTTGAGTCGGCAGTTTTTCCCGGATCGGTCACATCCGATGCCGTGACGGTGAACGAACCATTCGTGCTGAATGTAACGCTGCGTATTCCGGTCCCCGAGACAAGCGCTGCGTTGGACGGAAGTGTCGCTCCTCCGTCGCTGGAGGTGATCGAAACAACATCGGTCACCGTGTTGACCAGATTCCAATCTGCATCAACGGCATTCACCGTGACGTTGAACGGAATTCCCGCTGTCTGCACATCCGGTGTGCCGGTCTTTCCGGTTCCGCTACCCGGTGAGGCGGACTCGCCAGGAACAAGATTTTGTAATTTCGTGAATGCACCGGCATTTACTGTAATCGACGGTGTCGTATTGGTAGTTTTCAACGGATCGGTAATATCGGAAGCAGTTACCGTCGCGCTTCCTCCCGTGCGAAGCGTTACGGAGAATGTTTGAATTCCGGATGATAGCGTATTATTTCCCGGCAGTGTCGCGTTTCCGTCGCTGGATGTGATACCGACATTGTCCGTTACGGTATTTACCAGATTCCAGTTAGCGTCAACCGCATTGACGGTCACATTAAATGGTGTCCCTGCGGTTTGTGTCGATGGCGTTCCGGTCTTTCCGGTTACCGTGCCGGGAGCAGCAGACTCGCCCGGTGCAAGGATTTGCAGTTTTGCAAATGCGCCTGGATTGACCGTAATCGACGGCGATGTATCTGCAGTTTTCGTCCCATCCGAAATATTTGTTGCCGTCACGGTCGACGTTCCTGCCGTCTTCAGTGTGACGGTGAAATCTTTTGTTCCGTTTATGAGTGCGGCATTCAGCGGATGTACATCATTGGCATCGCTGGTTGTTATGCCGACTGTATTGGTTGATGAGACTAGATTCCAATATGTATCGACAGCGTTCACCGTTACGGTAAATCCGCTTCCTGCTGTCTGAGCATTCGGCGTCCCGCTCTTCCCCGTTGCCGATCCCGGATCCGCGGTTTCACCAGGAACAATGATTTGCATTTTTGTAAATGCCGCGGGGTTTACCGTCAGTACCGATGATGCATATCCATAAGAACCGCCATCGGTTGCGGTAATAGTGGTATTTTCTGCTTTTGTTAACGTCGTTGACAGCGTTGTTGTCGATACACCGGCAGAAAAACTAACGCTCGTGGTATAGGTCGATAACGATCCCCCGTGACCGGAATATGCAATCGTTTTTGCTCCGGAATATGTTGTAACAATGTTATAATACTGATCTGTTGCTGTCAATGATACGATATTGAACGAATTGCCGGCAGTTTGAGTGGATACAGATCCGGAATTTCCGCTTCCTTCGGTGAATGATTGACCCGGTAGGGACACAACCAATCGAGCATGCGCTCCGAATACTTCCGTCAAAGTTCCAAAATTCGTTACGCCATTTGTAACTCCGGACATCGTTGCAGTACCGGATGTAGTGATATTTCCTGTCGCCAGAGGCGTTCCCTGTGTCGGTCGTATCCGGACATTCTGCCATGTCAATGAATTGGTGACACTATTCGTCGTGAAATCGGTAATCGTAAATGTAATTTGCGTCGACGATATCGATGTAATCGCCTCAGGCGTACCGCTCGCAACATTATTGATATTTCTTGAATTCGGGCCATTTCCGCTTACACGTGTTATGAGTACCGTTGGTTCGGTTCCTCCGGTATCAAATTCAAAACCCGTTGGGACATTAAGAATAATTGTTCCGTTTTGTACTTGTCCGTTTGCACTCTCTTCGTAGTACGGTCCGGTCAACGTTGTCCACGCACCTGTTCCATAATTATCAGCAGAAACAGAAGAGCCTCCAGTTGCCGGTGTAATTGTTTGTGCATCTAATGAACCAGATGCACATACGAATACCGTCAGCATAAATAATGCTGTCCTGTTGAAGCCGGCAAGTATGGATTTTTTAAGGAACACTTATTGAATTATTGTTCTTCTTATTATTATTCAGCATTAATGAATTGCGTGAATTGCTGCACAATTTCCGAAAACGAATGGAATTGTTTGGTTTGTTTTTCGGAAATATTCTCAGCCTGTGATTCATCAAAAAAGTTAGTCGTATACACATTCCCGCCGTACGATGAAATACCTGACGCGAGTGCATTAAATTGATGAATAATTTCATCTGATGAATCATCCAGGGATAGGACGACAAAGACATCTTCCGGTTTGCACTGGTTCACGATATCCTGTGCGGTATATTTCGTCAACACTGTCCCTAAATTAAACACCGTAAAACCGATGTGATCCAACAACAATTCCACCGCTTTGAGCTCTACCTCATTCATTCCCTCGTTCACGGAAAGACAATACATTTCAACATTGTTATCCTGCAGCCGGGGTACGTTATTGAGGACGGAGATTAATGCGTGGATAAAAGCGCTTTTTGCTATTTGAAATTCAACTGAGGAGATACTTTTTTGCAGATTTTTCGTGTTCAGCATTCGAAGCATCGGAGTCAGATGCAGATCAAAAAGTTCTGCCACTCCATTACAACGAAGAAAAGCGTTTTTTAAATGCTGTTCCAGATAGACATGATTATTTTTTATAGCATTAGCTATACATTGATCGGCGATCGATGCTGGTGAATTGTCTTCCGGAAGTTGAGTCGTGTTGGAGTGGTGTGAGAAGAGATGTTGAAACGATGGTGAGATTTCGTACTTGTAATTTGTAAGGAACCGATGAACTTCGCTTGCTTTAAACTTTCGATGTCCACCGGGAGTCCTGAAACATCTAAGTTTTCCTTCTTCAGTCCAGCGTTTTATGGTGGACTTTCCGACCTGCATCATTTCTGACAGATCAGCGGTTGAATAATACAACTCAGTCATACAGCCTCCGTAGATTAGTAATAGAATAAAAAAACACTTATGGGCGATTTGGTCTCTTTGGTCGCTTTAAGTTACTATTCTTTGGAGGTAAAAGGAAGTGATTTTGGTTACATTAAGATTTTTCTAAGATCAATTAGAAAAGTATAATGTATTTTAGTGTAGTTTGAGCAGATTTTACGTTTAAATTGTTACCTATGTATAGGATTTTTATATTTTCTTACTTAATTAATTTTGAAAATTCAACCCGTCGATTTTTCGATCTTCCTAATTCGGTTTTGTTCGAGTTTATCGGCTTATCCGGCCCAAATCCCTTTGCAAATAGTCTATTTTCTTCAATACCTGATTCGATCAGATAATTTCGAACTTCGTTAGCACGTTCCAATGATATTTTCCGATTCACAATAGCATTACCGGTATTATCTGTATGACCATTTATTTGTAATTTCAATGTCCGTGCATTTTTGAGCATTTCGGCAATATTGTCCAATATCAACTTTGCTTCGGTGGTAAGTATTGTTTTACCGGCTTCAAAAGTAATTCCTTCCATCACTACGGTTCCGGATGTTGATAACTGTAATTTCTCAATCATTTTTTTCGCTTCAGCCACCTTTTCTTCAAAACGGTTCACTTTGCGCGGAATTTCGACATAGTTCGTCTCCATTGGAATGGAAGGCAATTTCCGGATTGAATTTATGTAAATTTTGTTAACGTTTGATCCCGTCACTGTCGTTTTGTTGAATTTATCAACAACAGAAATATAGGCTGTTTTCTTTAATACAGTATCTTTCGGTGCCGATATCAATCGTGCAGAATATGTAATCTCGTTATATCCCTTCCGTACCATCGTCGATAGGTCAGCAGCGGCAATGCGAGTAAATTCAATTTCTTTTTTCTCAAATATGCGTGCGGAAAATTGAGACGATCGTACTCGTACGCTAAGATTTTTTGACGGGAGCGGTATACCGTTAATACTGAACGAGCGTTCGTTGATGACAAAATTTGCTTCCAGGGAATCGAACAGTTTTACGGTTGTCGTATTTTTCTTTGGATCGACATACAACGATATCTTAAAGAATATTTCATCTCCTTCAGATACCGTTACGGAATCAGTTAATGCATGTGCAGGTTCCGGTATTACCAATTTAGTCATGATATCCGCTGTTTCAATTTTATTTCTTTCTACATCTTTAACGACATTTTCGGTGATGAGACGTTGTCCTTCAATACGCTGACTGTCGGCGGTTATGATTTTTACCGATGAAACCGACAAGAGCGTGGCGTTATTTCGAGGAAACGGCCGTATTGCCGTTTGATATTTCAGAATCCCTTGAGCAACCTCTTGCTCTCTCCCTAATTTCCACTGCACATTGGTCCCAAGGATAATGGGTGTCACTCTTCTTCCGTTGAATGTCGCGCTGTTCGGCACAATGGACATTTCCTGCGGAAGCACCTCATTCACTTCAATAGATTGCACATACTTCGATCCCGAGAAAACGAAGGAAACGACCATTGTCACGGTATCGATCGAAATATTTCTCAACGTATCCCGATACAGATATTTCGGCACTGCCTGACGTGTACTGATCAGTTTATTGACCTTTGCCATTCCCTGCCGAACCGAATCGGCAATGTGGCGGACAACAAAGAAATTCGCTTTGGCTATTCCACCCTCCGTCAACCGTACAAATTGCGATGCAGGATCCTTCGCAAACTTGTTGTTACCGGCAAGAAGCGTCGACCCGGGCGGCAGTGTTCGTTCATTGATCCGTAAAACATGCTGACCCGGCCGTACTTCCGGCAACGAATATTTTCCGTCGTCACCGGTCGTAATCCTCGTACCATCCTCCATCCATATTTCGACATCTTTGATTCCATTTTCACCGGATTCCTGGTATGCATTCCGATTGTCATCGTAGAATACCTTACCGATGATCAATCCTTTATCCGTAAATACTCCGGGGCGAACGGTGACTTGCCATTGCGATGCAGAAGAGACCAGCATAAATCCAGTACCTGTCAATGCGCTGGCATAGGCAGTATTCATTCCTTCACTTTCCATCGCATCGGCACCGATTGCCAGTTGGTATACCAGCGTCGCATTTTCAGAGACCGCAATGGTATCCGGAATGGTCCACGATATTGAATTCAACTGCGGATTGAGAATTGGTTCTATAGCGGTTCCGTTAAAGCGAGCGGAGTTTTTGATATATCGGAACGCATGCGGCAACAAATCGTAAATTCCAATCGTATGGACAAATCCCGGGCTGTTATTTTTTATCGCTACCTGATAGGTGACGATATCTCCGATTTCGCCAACCTTCTTGTTTCCGGTTTTAGTGATCGAAAGGAACGTCGCAATATTCGAATTTTCGACCATCCTCAATGTTGTTATTACATTGAATAACGACGAATCGCCTTGCAACAGATGCGCGCTCGAAACGATAGTTGTTCCGGTGCTGAGAGTGAAATCAGTGAAGAACCGAAGCGTAATGGTATCCGATTGACCGGGTGCAATCGCACCGACATGCACGAACATAACACTATCAAGAACGGTGACGGAATCATACTGCGATTTTGCAATTCCAATGCGGCTCTTGCCGGCTGCATAAATAGAATCTATTATCGTAATTCCTTTGATGCTATCCGTTCCGGTATTACTGAACCATATTCGTTTATACACACTGTCTCCGGCCACCAATGAATCTCTGCCGACAAAGAAATTACCAAACGATACAATCGGCGCAGACTTCACATTCGTGCTTCCTCGTGCCTCTATTGATGCGATGAGATCGGAAGTGAACCACGCTCTGTTGATCAGAATAGTGCTGTCTGGAATATTACGATCAAGCAACACTGTAATGTGCAACGAATCCATATCGTTTATTTCAAGCGAATCAGAAGTCCACCGTGCGACATTGTTGGCAGAGTCAATGATAAAGGATTTAAATTTTCCTTTTGCGCTGCGGATCAATGATGAATAGGATGGCAGCGTATCGATCACTTCAACATTTTTATGGAGGTGATTTCCGTTATTATTCAATGCGATTGAATAGGTCATCGTATCCCCTGCAAAAGCCGAAGCGGGAGCCGACATCGTGAACAATAATGAAGAATCCTGCTGAATTTCCAAACTCAAATTTATAGAGAATGTTCCAGCTGCCGTATCGGCAACAAAAGTATAACCGGAAAAACTCGGGAATTGAGTACTGTCGAGTGATATCAGATATTTTGCGGGTGAGAGATTCTCAAACTTGAACCGACCAAGTTTATCGGTAGTTTGTTGGGTGATTCTGGAATAAATTCCAATCGGCATCGAATTTCTCGGCAGCATACGGGATCGTCCGCTGGTGGTCGTCACCGAATCGAGATATACTGTAATACCTTCCGCCGGAACCGGTTGGCCGGTGGTGCTGTATACGATTCTTCCGGAGATCGTATTTGGAATTTCGACAGCCGGACGGGGAAATTGTGTCGGATCGATGGTCGCTCTGGTAATGATTGTATCGCCGAATTTATCGAATACAAATATTTCCAGCAAATACAACGTTACATCTTTTCGCAATGGAACAAAAAATATCCCATTCGTTTTTGTTGTATCGGTCCCGACAACATCTTTTTGCTGATTATAGACCCGTGCAATAGCACCGGCAAATGGTATCCGTTCAATGCCACTCACCACTTTTCCCGTTACCGCACCGGGATAAAGCAATATGGATGCGGTATCTTCGATCTCCCCGATGAGCGGCGTTCCGCCGGTGACAGTAATCACGGAACGTATAATTTCATTGACCACACTTTCCGAGCGTAGATAGATCGAAGCGCTCCCATTGTTCATACCCACAGTGATGGTTTTTTGTGTGTTTTGAAAAGTTCCATGAGTGGCTGTAAATTTAACCGGAACTCCATCCGGCATCGGTTGCCCGAGTGAATCCCGGAGAAATACTTCAATTTTTGAGCTGTCTTTATTCGCCTGACCGAAAATATATTGCGGCTCGACAACAACGGCAATTTCCTTCGGTACAATCGGAACGATGGAAGTGGTTGTAGATGCTCCGACTGATATTCCTCCTGAAACGGCTACAGCGGTGGTTTGAACAATTCCGGATACTAAATTCGGTTGAGTAGCCACATCCATTGTTATCGTCCGTTCGGTTCCGGCAGGAATATTCCCCACTGTCCATCGAACGAGCCGACCGTTGTTCCGTATACTGTCGGGAGGCAACGATGAAGACAGAAATGATCCAAGGACAGAAATCGTGTCGGTCACAATGACGTTATTGGCTTGAACGTTTCCGCTATTTTTTAAGACTATACGGTAGGTAATCGGTCTGCCGGAACCAACCACGGCGGTTATCGGTGCATTGAAAATGTCCAATCGCGGAAAACTTGACACAACGAATATTTTACTTGCCGTCGTCTGACTGGTAAGCCATGATATATTTCCGGTCAATTCCAATTGTGTGTTAGCTGATAATGTGCTGTCGACAACCATTTGTACGGCCACGGAGTCTGTCTGACCGGGATCCATGTTAAACACAGTCCATGATACTGTCCCGCCGGATATTGTTCCCTTTGTTGAGCCGGGAACAAACCGCAGGCCCGCCGGTGGCAATATTCCGTTAATGACAGCGGTATCAGCTTTTTTATTCCCGATATTTTTATAGACCAGTCGTACCACCAGTGTCTCCTTGCCAAATACCATAGAATCACGCGTGCCAAAGCGCAGCTCAAAATTCGGAGCGTCGAGGACGGTGAATTGTACCTGATTCGAAACCACCGTGTCGCCCGGAAATGTCTTATATTGGAATGCTGCCTTCGCCTGGTTTCTGATCTGAGTATTGGGAGCAGATTGAGCAAAGATTATCGACGGCAGCATGAAGATGCACATTGCCGTCACATGGGAAATCAAGCGATATGTCATGGTGCGTAGTTTCATGCTATTTGATCTTCACTTTGAATTCCACGCTACCGGTTGATTGTGCATTCAATGCCCCGATGCTGACAGAAATGATCGTGTTGTTTGACTGATCATCGACAACCGATACCCCACCAGTGTTGTCGCTGACAGATAATCCGTTTAATTTTACTGAATTAGGAATATACTCCGTTGAAGGAGGTGTCACATCGATGACAGAAAAGTTATTAACCGGAACACTTCCGATATTGGCATACGTAATGGTATACGTCATGACCGAACCAGCCGGTTGATTGCCGATCGGGAAGATGTCTTTCGACAGTGTGACCATAGGAGAAAGAATCGTGGTGACCACAATGGTGGAATCTCGCTTCGTAGATTCTCCTGCCGATGTAGCCCTTACCAATAGAGAATCTTTCAGCAAATCGCTTTGCACACGAGGTATAAACGTCCGAATAAATACTCGGAGACTATCCCCTGATTCCAGTGAATCCGTATCCGCCCCGCCAAATGCATTTGTATTTACCAATAACGGATCTGTCACATCAAGCAATTGATTATCATTTGCATCGCTAAAGAATGTCCAAGAAAAATCCCTGGAAGACATATTCGTCAATTCAATCACATCCGTGAATGATCCGGTATTGCGGATGTTTAACCGGTATACTGCTGTATCGCCAGATTCCCGAACCATCTGAACAGTAAAGGGCGTCATTTGAACCCCGTATGCCAGCACCCCTCCGACGGTCATTTGAACGACATTACTCGACAGCGAATAAGAATTGACGCCGACAGTATAATTCATACTCATTTGATTGTTGATGACCGTGCCGGGAAGTACATTTTCGTTTATCTGTGTTGTCATGGTGAGGGTAACGACACCGGTTGCCGGCACACTTCCGATATCCCAAATAGTGGGGACCCCTGTACTAGTGACGACACCCTGACTTATGCTGGAGGAGATAAGTGACAGTCCGTTCGGAAGAAAATTTTGTATGGTTACATTTTCCGCCGTCCGTGAGCCGCTGTTTGTGAATACCAGCGTGTAAACGACAGTCGTTCCGGCATTGGGAGCAGGGGTACTGACAGTCATTCCGCTTTTAAAAGATATCAGATTTACGGACTGTACTGTTGTCACAAAATCTCCGTATGAAGACTTTGTGGCATCGAAATCTGAGGTAACGGTAACTCTCGTTGTATCTTTGTCTCCCACCAACGACTCATCCCTTGGAACACGTATTCTGACAATAATCCGGAATGCGGCATCCGCAGCGATCGACGCTGTTTGGGAAATAGTGCCGGCAGTAAATTCTTCCGTTTGCAGAATTCCATCGCCGTTCATATCCGCATAAAATTCCGTCGTCCAGCCTTTCGAAGACGATGACGTCAAACGGCCGATATCAGATCCGTTGCCGGAATTCGTCACTACTGCCGGATAGTCGACCACGGTGCTGTCGCTTTGTGAATTCAAAGCGCTGTTCATTGGCGTCAGATTGAGTGAGGCAACCTGTCGGACAGTAATCGACACCACGGTCGAGTAGATCGTATCGCTTTGTGCCCCGGACGCAGTTGTATAGACAGCGCGAGAGCGGCTTTGAATGACGGTTCCCGCCGGAGTTCCTGCGGCAAATATCTCCGCCGGAAATCCGTACAGAAATAACGCTGCCGCAATTATAGAAATTAACTTTTTCATTGTATGGTCAACCGCTTGCTGCATTTTTCATTAATGAATTGTTGCGCGATATCTGATTACTCCCTGCGGCGATCCTCCGGAAATCGTGCCGAGGCTGATGGTGATCACTTTCTTCCCACCGACAGTCGAGACGGTCACTTCGTCCGCATCCGCCGCATCCGTCTTTGCGGAATTATTGATCGTCACCGAGTTGGAGACGTATGTCATGCTGTCCGGTTCGGTTTCCGTAACGGCAACATTGTATGCCGCACCATTTCCGTTATTTTGATACGTTACTTCAAACGTCATCTCTTCACCCGGAGGCTGATTTCCTGCCGGTGTCACGACGCGGACGATGCTCAACACCGGAACATTGATGGTGGTTGTCGCGATCGCACTTTGAAATTTCGACGGATCGGCATCGGATTTTACCGTGAACGTAGTGACATCCTGCGTTTGGTCTGTAGACTCTTTCGGAACTATTAATCGGGCAACGATTTTGACACTGTCGGAAGACGCCACGGAATCGACATCGACACCCGTTGTGGATCCCGGTGCATCTGTTAACGGAGTGTCGCCGGCATTGTACACTCCATTACCGTTCACATCTTTATAAAATGACCATGTATAAGATCGCGAAGAACTATAACTCATCTCCAATATATCACTCGAATTTCCCGTATTCTTCACGGTTATCGCATAGGACAACGTATCTTCCGCCTCTTTTGATGCGGCAAAGGACGTCGGAGAGATCTGCACACCGCGAACAACGCCGACTGCGGCGTAGGGATTATTTGTAGTAATGGTGAATGTATTCAGTCCGACTGTATAGGTCACGTTAATCGAATTGGATAGTACCGTTCCGTTCGGCAGCGGCAATACCAGTAATGTTATGGACACCGTCACACTTCCACCCGGATTAATCGTCCCAACAGTCCAAGTTGCCGGAGGAGCTGCATTCGAGAATGTACCTTGCGAAGCGGTATGTGAGACATAACTGAACATTCCGGTATTGATCAGATCAGTAAACACCACATTTGTTGCAGGAACACTGCCGGTATTCGTGAGAGTCATAGAGTAAGTAACATTCTGACCCGGCGACGGATTCGTCGGAGTCACCGTCAATGCGGATCCGATATTGGCTATATTCACCGTATTGACCGTTGTAAAAATCTGTACAGTATTTGTCTTTGCTCCATCAAATACCGAGGCACCGGTAACTACGGTAGAATCGGTTTGTCCGTTCAACGATCCGCTCCGAGGGACAAAGACGCGCACAATAATCTTGTACGTACTGTCTGCAGCAATATCCGCTGATTGTGTGACGGCGCCGCCGGAGATTTCGCCTGCTTGAAGGACACCGTCGCCATTCGCGTCGAAATAGAATGTTCGGGTCCACCCTTTAGTAGACGTGCTCGAAATATTGAATTTATCCGTTCCGTTACCTGAGTTGACGATAGTTAACGGGTATTCCGCAAAGACACTATCCGACGTTGTAGTCGATGAGTTCGATGCCGGCGTCATATTCACTGCCGCCACCTGCGCCACTGTAAAACTCACCGTATTCGAATAGACAGTATCACTTTCCAACCCTGATACGGTAGAATAGATGACCTTGGATTGCGTTTGAATCACGGTCCCTGCCGGTGTTCCGACAGCAAAGGCGCCGTGCGTGGTAAATACAAGTGCAATGATGACTGCAAATGTATACTTTAATGACGTTTTCATCTTGTCCCCTTATTAAATTCGTTGATCTCTTACTGGATAACTACCTTGAATTCTACTTGCTTTTCCGCTCCCATATTGATCGGAGTTGAGAATTTCCATGAGATTGTTTTCACTTCACCCGTTTGCGGCAGTGGTGCAACCGTCCGTTCGAACGAGATCTGCGTATTAGAGCCCGAGGCGCTTCCTTCGAGGTATTTGGTTCCGTCTGCGATCGGATTGGTGATGACAACGTCGGAGACCGGTCCTTTGCCTACATTTATACAATATATTCTATAGGTAACAGTATCGGCCGGCTGAGCGCTTTCTTTGTCGGAAGTATTTACAATGACAATATCATTGGGTGTGTTTACGGAACGATCACGTAAATCCGCATCTGCCTCCGTTTTACTTCCGGCTGCGTCAATAGTCATGAACAGCAATACTTTCTCATCGCCGACACTTTCAGGTTTTGTTGTTACTGTTATCTTTTTATTCGCGGCAGCGATCCGCTCAACCGGCGTCGATACCGATCCGAACATGGCAGGGCCCGTTCTAACGCCGGAAAGGATAAATCCTTTTTCTCGTGCATCAACAGTTCCCATAACCGGTATGGTAAATCGCGCCGAGGCAATATTTGCGGAATAATTCTTGACGGCAATTTTCACCAACAGTTGTGCCGGTGTTGTTCCGTCGACAAGCGACGTCGCCGTACTGCTGAGTGTCAGTAATGCCTTTCCTTGTCCTAGTGATACTTCATAGGTATTCACCATTCTGTTGGATGATCCCGAACTCTGTACGGATAGCAGTTTAACGGTGTTGGATGATTTTCCGCTGAAGATATCGTTCACCGTTAAGGTACGTATCAACTTTCCCGCATCATCAAACAACTCTATAAATGGAGCGGTGAGGGGAAATCCTTTAAATGACAGGCCGTACACTTCTCCGTTCTGTTTTTTTGAAACAATAAACGGAAGTTCTTTTGCGTCGGCAGAGACAGCCATGGGATGATACGTCACCGTTTGGGAGGCGTACGAAATGGCAATGTGCGGCGCTTTACTCTGCGCCATGGAAATGCTCGCTACAAAAATACACACCATTGCGGTGATGAATGCTTTCATGATCTCTCCTTGAGATTAGTTTATAGTGACTGTATACTTAAAATATCCTGACGAGTTCGGTGCTACCGCACCACCTAATACGGTGGACAAATTAATGGTCAATGCCGCCGGTGCAACAACTATACCTGGGGACGCATCTGTGGTTGGCGTACCGTTCACATTAATACTATTTACTACATACGTTGTATTCATTGGTATGGGCGCAACGACCACAAAGTTTGTCGCGGGACCGTCCCCGTCGTTTGAATACGCAACAGTGTATTCGACTTGATCTCCCGGACCGGGATGTGTGGCGTTCGCAGAAAGTTGCAGCATCACATTGGTGATGGTTCTGCTCGACAGGCTGAATGTGCCATAACTCGCTACCGTATCATACCGTACCCAATTTTCGACGGTGTTACCGGCACTGCTGCCGAGTCGTACCCATGTGCCGCCGTTTTCCCGCCATAATTTCAGCGGCGGAGTTGTCTCCGAATTTGCACTTCCTAGTTCTGCATCGTTGTAATGTAATTGCAGTTTGTATTGAGTACCCGAACCGCCTGTTTGCGATACGACGTAATATCTGTTGATCGGATTCATTTCAGTATTGACAATTGCTGCACTGTCGAGTACCACCTGTACTGTTACCGACGTCGGCAGCGTTCCCGTATTGAAATAATTGACCATTGTGAATGGCGATTCGAATGCATACGGTGTCTCCGCGGAAAATGAATGCGTCCGTGTGATCGTGCCGATAATAACTCCATTCCCGCTTCGTGTTCCGGTAATTGTGATGGCACTGCTGCCGGTGAGCAGCATCCCTTTTATCATGGCTAATGTCACCGTCGTGATGTTGTTCGACATATTCACTGTGATCGTACTGTCATCCTTATTCAGCGACAGTGTGGAAAATGCAGTCTCACCTGTTATGGCCGATGAACCGGGTCCGGCAAAGACGATGGTGGAGGTTGACGGGGTAAATGTACCGTTATTTGTCCAATTTCCATAAACCGTATCGATCGTCGTTGCAGCCGCCAACGTGGTCCCCGCTCCTATCGTAATATCACCATTAATTGAAATATTCCCTGATAGTGTCTTAGTACCGCCAGTAGCCGTTTGGAGATGATAATACAGCGTTGATTTGATGCTTTGCGCTCCGGACCCGCCGTAAATCACAGTATTATCTTCTGAAGTTGCGACGAGAGTTCCGGTTGCAAGAAGAACGTCTGTTACGGTTACTGTGGCGTTTTGTCCGTTGATCCAGGTCGATGCGGCGTCATTGCCCATCACTACAGACAGCTGTACCGATCCACTGTTGTCAATCGTATCACCTGCTGCGATCTGGACGGCATCCAATATAATATTTTTTGCAGTGATTCTCTTACCATTTCCGTTCACAAGTAATGTAGACGTGCCGGAAGCCGTACCGTTTGTTCCGTATAATGAATCCACCGCATCCAGATTCCATCTCATTGTACCAGTTCCGCTCCATGAACCGTTAAAATTAAAATCACCGAAAAGATCCAGTGTAAATCCGGCATCGGCAAATTCAGCGCCTGATTGAATTTCCAGACCTGATATTTCTCTGTTATCGGTGAGTGTTACAGTCCACGGTGAAGCGAGAATGACATTATCACGTTTTTTGGGAACGCGGCCGAGATCCCATGTGTCACTGTCGTTCCAGTTTCCGGTTTCATCCGACGTAAACGTCGCTGATCTTCCCTTTCCGATTCCGAACGTACTGAATGATGAATTATTCACTGTCTGAGCCGATGTTGCCGTGATACTGCCCGACTCTGCATCGTTCCATAATCCATTATCCCGTTTGACAATCACCATATCCGAAAAATCAGTGATGCCGGATGGGACATCGGAGGATGTCCATGTAAATTCTGCGGTATACGTCGTGAAATTTATCCCGTTGTTATTCAGATTCCAGTATCGGTTGATCGTTGAATCCGGATATAATCCTGCGGTTGCGGTATCGGGCAGATATCCGGTCACCATTTGCACGGTCAGATAACCGCCGGTATTCACGTTGCCGAACGAAACGGTCACAGGCAAATAATCGGTGGATGAACCGATTTCAAATATTTTCGATGTCGGACCGGTGGTATAATATTTTTTCAAATTCCCAAAAACATACCCTCCGGTACGCACGATGGTGCCGGTCGAACTAATGGTGAGCGTATCATTCAATGCGGTGATAATGCCGTTGGAGAGATTCAGCGTACCGGTAATAGTGATAGTACTATCGAGCGTGACTCCATTACTGCTATTATTGATTTCAAGATTAGCGAACGATCCCGTTCCCGTCATGCGATGCTGCGTAGCGCCATCGAGAATGATTTTTCCGCTTCCATTATGAATGCCATTATTAAGCAGGCTGTCTTTTACGGTGATAACGAATCCTCCGTCACCGAATGTTGCGCCGCTGCCAATTTCTAAATTTCTGTTCACCGTCAACGCCCCGGCAGCCGTCTTTGTTCCGCCTCCGGAGATACGGAGATTTCTGTATGGCAATGCAACAACATTCTGCGTACCGATCGATGCATCATATCCGAATGTCGATCCGTTGAGCAACGAGATTGATCCGCCTCCGACGATGGTCGGAAATGCCTCCATTGTACTGAACACACCGCTGTAGTGCGTCAGATTTCCGTTTACCGTCAACGATTTTCCCTGTAGAATTGTAAGTCGCAGTGTATCGTTCTGAATAATCAAGTCTTTACATTCACCGTCAATATTAATCTCAATGGTATCTTTTCCGTCAAAGATCACAGTATTCCCGGACGTCGGGATGCTATGGGAACTCCAGTTATAATCATCACCCCAGCTGAACGTCCCCGCACCTTTTGTCCAATAGAATGTCGATGATGCCTCGCCAATAACAAAATCTCCAAAGCCGGTTATCCCAAGAGTTCGTGTACTTGTGGACAAGCGAACATTTGTTGTGGAAGGAAACCAGGATGGTGCGTTATACCGTTTCGCAAAAAAATACGCCGTATTTGCACCGGCATCGATATCGGTGGAGACAAAATTGAATGTGGCATCGTAACTGGTAAACGTCAATCCGTTTCCGGCAAGAGTGAAATACCGATTGACACTTTTATCCTGATCGATACCGGAGTATTTGACCAACGGATGGTCCGATGCCGACTGATACGCCGTTAACGTTCCGGCGTCCGAGACCGAGGAGAACGTTATCTCGATCGGTGTGTAATTTACCGCGTCACCGATTTCAAATGAATAATTTTGCGGCACACCGCTTATCTTAATGTTTTTTCGAATTCTGCCGTGAATATGACCGCCATTGACCGGGCGATAAATACCGGTCACGGCATCACAAATGACGGTGTGTATTCCTGCCGATACAATACCGTTTGAAAGAATAAAAAGGCTGTCAATAGTAATATCGCTTGAAAGAATTGCTCCATACGAATCATTCAATTCAAGAATTCTATACCTGCCGTTGCCGGAAAGTGCATGCACCGTTGATCCGTCCGCCAATCTTGTTTTGCCGCTCGATCCGCTGCCGGTAATCTGTGATGTATTCGCAATATTTCCCACAACAGTCATTGTGTAAATACTGTCGCTGAGTGTTGCTCCCGATACTGAGAGATTTCCGAACACCATTGCATCACCGGTAAGGGTCTTCCAACTAGTTCCGCTTACTTCAAGATTATTGTAAAATCCCCATCCCGCAACACTTTGAACGGTCGTGCCATTATAATTGATTGTATTCCCGGTAATTGTATGACCGGTGGCAGAACCGGGCGTAAATGAGCCGGCAATTCCGATTGCGGTTGCCGGAAATATTTTATTGAAGTTACTTAACGTAAGATTTCCGTAATTTCCGGCTACTATATTTTGGCCATTCGCTGCCTTATTATAGATGACTGTACCGGATGCGTTACTTTGTAACGAACCAGATGCAATTGAAGCAAAATCAGCAATTGTGAGTGTATATGTCGAAACATTCAGAGTTCCTGATACTATCATCAATGAATCCGTTACTGTCAATGATCCGGATAGCGATACACTGTTAGTATTTTCTATCGATAATTGTCCGACGGTTGATGCCGTGGGAGTAGTGGTGAATACTCCCGTAATCTGTGAAACAACACCATCATAGACATATTTTGCCCCGCTGCTGTATGATCGTGTCGTCGTTTGTATATTCCCTGTCGAACCGGACGAAGAGATGCCGTCGGGCGATCCAATATGCAGTGCACCTCCGGATTGCATAGTAAAACTTTGACCCGTGAGTATTCCCGTTCCCATCTTCAATGTTGCACCGCTGATTAACACAAAATTTATGTTGTTCTGTATCGTCGCCCCACCCGTAAATTGCTGCTCAGAGCTACCATTAAACGCAATGATTCCAGAACCTGTACTCGTTTCGGTGATCGTTCCACCGGTTACAGACATATTTCCTTTTAATGTCAGTGAATCATTAATACCGGCAAGCGACATATTCAACGTCCCACCCGTCATCGAAAGGCCACCGTTTGCTCTGACATACGTAGTTCCGTTGTCTGAGACTTGAAGTTCGCCTCCGGAAATCACAATATTCCCGCCGACGGAAACGTTCAACGTGCCACTGTTGTCTTTTATGCGTAGAATGCCGCTTGCAACTATTACATCGCCGCCGATGGAGAGTGCCGTGGTTTGATTATCGTATAATGAAAGCACCTGCGTACCGGGGCTCTCAATTCTAAGTGTTCCGTTGATCGTTGTGAGATCGCCGGTAAAACTTACCAAACCGGACATCGATGATGGCATCCAGGTAAAATTTCCGAACGATTGTGCTAATGAATTCCGAAATGTATTATTGTCATTTCCGGTTGTTCCTCGAATTTCACAAGTAGAATTAGCATTCCATGTCGCCAACGGTACTGCAATCTGGTCGGCATTGGTCATTGCATGCTGGTAGACGCCTCCTGAATTGAATTCCAACCGTGCCGCTGTTGCATTAGCGATAGTATTTCCTTCACGGCGGAGTGTTCCGCTGACCACTAATGCATTATTGACGGTGTTGAGAGTCAGATTTCCTCCATTTACGGTCACTTGACCCCCTGCCTCAATTATCGTCTGGTCAATTGTCACTGCTGCGGTCACCGTCACTGTATGACTCGTCCTGATTGTTATCAATCCGTCCGCACTGGTCGGAGTCGCAACGGCATTGACCCAGCTTGTTCCGTTAAACCGCTCCCATGTTGCGGTAGAGTTCCAGTTACCTGTGGCTTTCGACCGGTACGCACCTGCCGTCACCTGCACACCCACGGCGAACTCGCCAAGTGAATCGATCGATGTCGCTTGTGTCGTTGTTGCAGTTCGAGTTCCAGCAAGTGTCGAATCCCATTGCGTTCCCTTCCATACGTTGACACGAAAGATGGAAGTATTCAGCGTTGCATCAAGATCATCCGGGTTAATGAATGTAAACACCGCGCTGTATTGTGAAGCGATATTGTACGCAAATCCTCCGGAGTTTACGATTTTCCAATACCTGTTAACATTATCCGTCGGATCGATGTATGACGAATTAATATCGGGGTGTTCGTTGTTGAAAGTGCTTACTGAAACATTGCCGGCAGATAAGACGGAACCAAACGTGAATGTTACCGGTGTATAATTTGCAGTTGCATCACCCACTTCAAATGTCCGCGCAACATTCGTTCCTGTTGCAACATTCTTATTCAACCATCCGTTTACATGACCGCTCGTTCTGCTGACGGAACCGGACGATGCGATCGTCACTGTATCGCTTCCTGTCGACAGAATACCGGCGGTGAATGTCAACGTACCGTTCACAACCGTATTCCCTGTCAATACAACGCCGGTGGCATTGTTGATGGTCAGATTCTGATACGGTCCGCCACCGGATACGGATTGTAATGATGATCCGCGCAAAACGACCGCTCCGGTGCCGCTTTGCGAACCGACATTGGAAATATTTCCGAATACATTCAATGTTACCGAACCGTTCGCCAAAATTGTGCCCGATCCGATCGTCAAATCACCGAGGACAGTATCGGCGCCGGCCTGCAGTGTTTTTGTTCCGCTGTTACTCAGGGTCAGATTGTTATACTGGAATGAAGAAATATTTTGCGCACCGCTTCCGTTAAAATTGATCGTGTTCCCCGTGATGGTATGTCCTGAAGCACTCCCGGATGTGAATGTTCCGGCAATGCCGATCGAATACGCGGGCAGGATTTTTGTAAAATTTGAAATGGTAAGATTTCCATAATCCGCGACAAGAACATTCTGTCCATTCGCGGATCGATTATAATTCACCGTTCCGGTCTGACCGGATACCAGCGTCCCGCCGCCGGAGACATTGCCATTGAGCGTCAATGTCGAGGAACTGACATCTACCGTACCGAGAGTCAATTGAAAACTATCGCTCACGGTGACATTATCGTTCAACGTCATCGTTCCGGAGATTTTATTGATTATCAACTTATTAAATGTTTCTCCGGTTACATCGGATATTGATTGTACACCTGTACCATTGAACGTTACCCGACCAGTACTCGGTGTAAATATCTGGCTATTGTTTATCCAGTTTCCACCGACGGAGATGTCGAAGGTATTCGCATTCATTGTTCCTTCGGTGATCGACACATTATTCAGCACCGTAACGCTCGATGTGACGATCTGTGCCGTTGCGTTGGTGCTGTTCACCGAAAGATTATACATCGGTATACTCGTATTGATCCGCATCACCTGCCCGGCATTGGTAAGGCCAGATTGTCCGAATTGCACAGTTCCGCCCGACACGGTATAATTTGTAATCCCAGTCACTGTATATCCCAGATCGTTAGCGCCGGTACCTCCTTCGTTCTGGATGATTATTGATCCGCCGGACATTCTGAAAGCAGATCCGGAAGTACTGATGTTGAACGGTGCATATGTTGTACTATTGCTGCCGATGTCGGCGACAACCAGATCGCCGCCGTTTATCGTGAAATCGGTAGTGACATAGGCCGTGCTCGGAACAAATCCTCCCGCAATGGTTGTCAGACCGCCGGAGAATTCGAAAATTCCGCCGGTTGAAACCAAATTATTTCCTGTAACACTGCCGATGTTCACTGTGCCGTTAAAGACACGAAGTTCCCCGGCAACGGTGATATTTCCGCCGGTTGTGTTCAACACTGCTGATGCGTGATTCACGCGAAGACCTGCCGTCGTGGAAAGTGTAACATTTCCGGTAAATGGCGTTATGGTGGCTCCCGTTGCCAGATTAAATGTTCCATTCGTAAGTGTGAGGAAATTACCGGTGGGCGCGCTAAAATTTGTGGCAAAAATATCCAATACATTAGACCGGGATGCGCCCATATTCAATGTCATAAGATAAAACCGTGTTGTCGTTCCGTTTCCATTAACGCTTTGTGTTCCGCTTCGATTGAATGTGATAACACACCGACTGTCAGCGTCACTCTGCAGATCAAAGATTCCGGCATTATAGATATTTCCCGTCAATGTGATAGCGTGCGCCGAAGTATTTGAACCGGTATTCACCTGGAAGACTGCGCCGGCTTTGACGTCGATATCGCCGATAACGGAAATCGTCCTGGCCGTATTATCGTTACCGATAAATAACGTACCACTGGCACCCTGTCCGACCGTAAGACTGTTGACCGTTACAGTGGAATCGATGAGTACCGTATGCCCGTCGGAGATGACGGCATTATCGGAAATTCCAGGAACCACGCCTGTCGACCAGGTGCCCGTATTCTTCCATGACCCGGAAGAGATAGTGTACGGTGATCCCGGCGCAGCAGTAGCCTGACTGCCGGAAAGAGCAGTACTCAACCGTCCTTCATTGACGGCATAAACCCTATAATAGTACGTTGTTCCGGCCAACAAGCCGGACATGACATACGATGACGTGTTTGCGGCAGTCTGTGCAATAAAATTGTATGTTGCGCCGCCGTCGTCGGAACGGTAGATGGCATATCCGACTTCATTTGTTGCGTTGTCTGTCCAATTCAACTGCATTGATATTTGGCCGACATTACTGAACGACAGACCTGTCGGCACCGCCACCGCAGGTGTGGTAAATGTATGACGCGAACCCGACACCGGCATTGCGGAAAGATTGTTTACCTGACCATTAGTATAATTGGCCGTGTTCGCCGTTTGTTGAATAAGGACCTCTGAAACCGTCGGTGTAAATGACTGGGTCGGACCGTTGATACCGTTGGTGTACGAAAAGGTCATCGTTCCGTTGTTCATCGTGCTGTAATTGAATTCTATAATACCACTCGATTCATACAGTTTGATTTGAAAATTCAGATTCGGCGTCGTATTTGAATAGGTCGTCATGTTGATCCATTCAACTGTCAGTACTCGATTCGGCGCTACTCCGCTTGTCAAGTATTTAATACTCTCGCCAAGCGGATCAACACCGCCTTGCGTCATGAGATCATCGTAAAATGGTGCAATAGCCGTCAACGTACCATTGGTATTGCTCGTGAATGCGGTATTTTGATAACCATAGGCACCGGTCGTCGGTCCGCCGTTGGCCGTAGAACTGGAAAAATCCATATATCCGTTCGTCGACACCGAAAATGTCGTGTATCGTACGCCACGATACCAGAAATCAAAACCAATCGCGATGGGAAAACTGCGATTGTCATCGAGATTGAAATTCCCTCCCGTTGTATTTCTCCACGACGGTACGGAATTACCCGTCGCCGTAATACTGGCGTAGGAGTTTCCGGTCGTTCTGGTAACGGAATAGTTCGCCATCGATTGGGCAACAGCATAGGAGTGCGCAAAAAATCCAAGCACGGCAATCAGGAGCGAGATCCTGGCCATTCTCATGCTGCTGATACTATGTGCGATCGTGGTCATTGTATACATGGTGTATCTTATTTATTAAAGTAATTCAAGATTTTTTCAGTAAACTTCATTCTGAACGATACGAACGGGCCGGCTGACCAGTAGTCTTTTCCGACAAGATCGCGCTCTTCAGTTCCGATAAAATTATAACCGACGCCTACATGGATATTTTCGAACGCCACATAACCAACCTCGGCGCTGTATCCCCTCTTTATCGAATTGGAATTTGCCTGATTCGAAATCCGTGAATTCAATACGCGATACTCTGCAGCAACATCAAAATTATTCCAACGCAGATCGTACTCGGCGCGGATCAGGTACAGATCGGTGACGGTTGATGCATGCAATCCGAATGCTTCGTCCGTTGCCATTTTCAGCGCATACTTTGTACCGATTTCCAGTCCGATAACCGGTTCCACGAATGTATGGAGAGATACGATATCGACATTGTACGACGTTTGGGGCTGCACCAATCCGTTAAATTCTAATTTCTTCTCATATTTTCCAATTGCATTCAACCAATCGAAATCGACCGGCCGGAACGCAAGACCGATGACATTGTTCAATTTCTTCATCACACCGCCGGCCAACGGACTGCCGATCTGTGCCGATGAGAGTGTACCGTCTGCGAAGGTCTCTTCCGTTCCCACCGGTTGTATCCGTTCTTCCTCATAATAAGAGAATTTGTCGATTAAAGTAAAATCATTCGCAATCCGCAGGTCGCCTCCAAAAGTGACATTGCGGCGGATTGACTGCTGGTTCTTTCCCAATTCTCCTTTTATCGACGCTTTATACGAAGTATTTGGCAGGAATTCGAATCCGACCGACACGGCATCGTTATCGTTGGTTTGGACCTCGAGGATATTCCTGTCTAATGCCCGTGTCCGCTCGATCTGGACGTTCGACGTCAATTCATCGGTGATCTTCGTTGTATTCTTCAAGCCGATGCTGTATTGGTTCCTCTGGCCGCTGATACCGTTGCCGATCTGATAGTTCCCGATTGCTGTTGTTCCGTAACCGAGGTCGGTAACCGCACCGAACACCGATGCACTTGCGCCGTTACCGTAAAATTTCTGGTTGACCGACAGTGTCACCGGATCAACGATGCGATATTCCGCACCGATTGTTGTTGAGGACGGTTTCAACTGTTCTTGCTCTGAATTGCTAATGCTATGTTCATATTCGGTGAGAATGTTCAACCGCTCTACCGGACGAACTGAACCGCGCAAAGCCACTAATGTTGATTGTTTTACAACGGAGTCCAAAGGAGAATCGTACGATGCATTTTCTATGCGGGCACCGATTGTTGCGTAATCACCGATCGCCCGTTCTCCCGTTGCTATTATTGAGTTGATTGTCGCGTTCGTACCGTTTGTCGGTTGTATGGTACGATAAAACTCTGTCGTCAATTTAGTTTTTTCAATTTTATCATACGCAGCGCTGACGCCGTATTTAGTCGAACCTGATTCACCGGCCAATCCGCCGGCACCCATTGTTTGATTCATAAAACCGTTTTCAACTCTGCGATAATATGAACGAAGCGAGAGTTTCTCCGCCGGAGTACTGTTGACATCGATCTTCCAAGCATTGCCACCGGCATTGACAGCATCGAATCCGCGGGCAAATTCACCATTTAGCGATATTTCCTTCTGGAGATCATATTTTGCATGAGCGCCTAGCAACGTGAAATCGTTTGCCGATTTATCCAACACTGCAATACCGCCCATTCGAAGTCCCGCGGCAATCTCTTTTTCACCCTGCACACCCATGACATAACTATACTCTGTGACGGTGGAGGTGACCGCTTCATACGTTACTATAATATAGACAGGATTGCCGTCGGAATCGATGCTTTGCACCGGCTGTTTAAAGAAGAGCGTTCCTTGTGTATAATCTATTTCGTAATCACCAAATCGGCCTTTTTCCACACGTGATAGGACAATCTGATTTTGCCGTTTATCGCGAATTTCGATGCGTACTTTTTCTGTTCCGGTAACGATGTTGTTTTTTCCGAGGAAATAATAACCTGAAATACCCTGGCCCCGAATTTCATCCTGAACAACCTTCCGGTCGGTCAATGTCGCAAACACATCCGCATTTTGGCTTTTTGTTTCATAATGCGCTTTTACGCCGTTGAATGTTCTGTCATATCGGGCAAGTTCATTCATTGTCAATGATGTGTTAAAATCACCGAATAATGCATAAGAACGGTTGCGTTCCAATTTCACGAAGAATGGATTATTCGATTGTGCCATATAATCGACGGTGCTGTTATCACCATAGATACTATAGAGTAGGTCGGGATCCACTTCTTTAAATAATCGATCGCGGTTACGGTTATTATCGTAAGATGCGGTGAGTAGGTAATCATTCCACACCGATCCGCGGCCGTAGAATGCCATTCTGCCGTCGCTGTGAATTCCATCGTCGAGAAGATCAACACTCTTCAATTGCGACATATCTCCGGTAGCCGACAGATACCGTGCATTAACATTGGCCGAACCAACCAGCAGTAACGGTTCGATCGGTGTATTGTATTCCTTATAGAAACGGGTTGTGGCACCGGAAGCCGATAACGAGACGGAATACGATCCGGCAAGCCGAGGTGCCAGCATGGGAATCGACACGGAGCCGTTCGTCAACCGGGACTGAATTCCGGGGATGCTCGGATCGAGGTCTTCCGATTTCAAAATCACGCTGTCCGATTCAATTGTGACGATGTATCCGTCTTTAATCCTGACACCCCATTTATCGACGAGGTACGCTTTGGCCTCGATGACCGAACGGCCGTCGGCACGGAGATCCGTTTCCGGAAGATCGATGAGGATGGAATCAGGTGCGCCATAGATGTGAATCGACCGCAGAGCGGATACAATGCGACCACCGGGCATCTTCATTTGTACTGTAAACGTCACCGGACCACGCGGCACCGGAACACCGATAAATTCGAATACACCGTCGCCGCGGACTTTGCCCGAATCGACCGGAACGCCGTTCACCAGCAGTTTGACCGGAACGTTTGTCGGTCCGCTGCCGGCGATGAACTGGCTCGTAAAGTGACTCTTGATCCCTTCCTTCGGTTCGTTGATGAAGACCTGCGCATCAACGGACGAAACCGCGAGGAGCACGCTTCCGAGGAGAACCAGACAATATTTTTTTAGTGTATTGAACATGTTTGTGTTACTAGCGGGCTTACCGGGTATCACTCCCGGTAAGTCCGAAACTACTGTTTAGTTCACCGTGCATTTATAACGGAGAATCTTTGTCACACCGGCATTGACGCTGAATGTCGAATTCGTCTTTACAGCCGAACCGTCATAATGAGCATCGTCGCCGTCATTGGTATTTGTCTTATTCACATTATCGATCGTTATTCCCGAGCCCAATGCATAGGCATCCGTCAGGAACAACATGTTCGAAGGAATGAGATTAGAAATTACAACACTGGTGACGTTTGTACTGCCCGTATTAGCAATGGTCAATGCGAACGTGATTGTGTCGCCCGGTGCAGGATTTGTCGTCGTGCCCAGGCCTTCAATTGCTTCCGCAGCCAACGTAATATTGAATGTAGCGGCAATAACAACCGTGGTGATTGTATGCGTCGTATCTGAACCAACCGCACCCGTCCACAAGGTTCCCGTTGCATTCGACGAAACAGAGATCTGGCGTTTGACCGAATCATTCACAGCGGCACCGCCGGGAATCGTCACACGAACATAAATTTGGATCGTAGAACCCGCCGAAACCGATGCAGTGTTTCCTGCTCCGAGATCTGTTCCGTTCGTAGTTTCAGCAACTAAGTGATCGACTGTAACATTTCCGCCAGCGTCAACATCGGAGACTTTGAATGTTGCTGAGAGGTTACCCATGTTCTTCAGCGTCAGGATATATTCGCTTGTCTCGCTTGCGGCGGAACTGTCATTCGCCGGTGTTACCGTCCATTTACCGCCTTTGGATGTCGCTACCGTTGTTGCGCCAGTAAAAATGGTACCGGACGTCGATGCAGTAACCGTTAACGGATTCTGAGGACTGCTGTAAGTGAGATTGCCGAAATCACCGGCTTGTGAATTGATGGAAGATCCAGACGCCGGACCTGTGCCGTTATTCTGTGACTGATCTATAATAACCGGAAGCGTAAACGAAATTGCCGCATCCGCCGGTTCGAGGTATGATGAATCGACATACATCGTCACGATTCCGCCCGAGTACTCATAAGAGACATATCCCGCTGGCGACAAATCGAACACACCTGATGCACCTCCTGTAAACAAGAAGTTTGTGGGGACCGTATATTGCACGCGGATAACCGTTGAGTCGGAAACGCCGAGATCATAACTGTAGGGTGTTGCCGTTCCGGTATTATCCAATGTGATGTCGAAATTGAACTCTGCGCCGGGGATCAACGGGGACGGTGCGGTACCGCTGACCGAGTAAGAAATCACCGGTTTTACGATCGTTGATGTCAGTGTATAATTGAATGCTGCGGCCGGATTCAACACAACGATCTGGGTACCCGAGTCGACTGCTGCACTCGTAAACGTGACCGTAATGTCGTCTGCCGTACCGTTCGCAATGGTACCAACGATCGCGCGGATAAAGTATTTCTTCGCTGCATCGACACCGATCGAATCGTTCGCGACGACTGTTGTTTCGCCGGACTGATGGATACCATCCTGATTATCGTCCGCAACCAATGCCAGCGTATATCCCGTGACCGTATTGAACGAGATCGTATACGGTGTACCACGGTTGCTGCTGTTCGAGAACTCGATCGGATGAAAGTACGTCATGTTGTCGTAAGTGTTCGTCGAACCGGACGCGGGGCTGTACGCACCAGCAACCTTGTGTCCGACGTACATCGTGACTGTGTTAGATGTTTTGTTCTTGACGTTCGCGCCGTCATTGAACGTAACACTGGCGGTATTCGTGATTGCAGTACCTGCTGCGGTACCTGCTGCGAACGAAAACTGCACAGAGGATATTAAGAGTGCGATTACCATCGCGACTCCGAAGCGAGAGAACATCGTCGTGTTCTTCATTGTTGTATCTCCTTTTAGTGATATGGTTGTGTGTATTTGGTTTGTAAAACTTTTACTGCATTGTGATTCGCATATCTGTACGTCAGGGTGGTTTGTGTTCCATGACCGGCTTTCCTTATGTTGTTGAGTGTTCATTTATTTTTATAATTGTTGCTTATATTTTGATAGTATTTTCAGTCTGGTGATGTGTCACCGAGCTAAAGTCTTTGTATGATGCGCAGGCGGTGATACCGATGAAATTTTCGCGAACTAAAGTTGATTCAAACGCTTTGCCGCCGGCAATGAGATATGACATGTTGTCTTTTGTTGCATGGAGAACTTTTTCAAATTCCTGTTGAAATAATTCTTCGTTGCCAATCGTCGCCGCACAGAGACATACGGCAAATGGTTTTGTGCGGTACACCAGTTGATTGACCGATTCAGCATCCACTCCCATACCGGCATTGAGCACTTCATATCCTTCATATTCGAACAGAGTTGCCAATGCCTTCAATTCAATACCGAACGTGTCATGATCTTTTGATGCCAACAAGATTGTCCTGTTATTTTTAATTTTCCGCCGCACATTGTCTCCCAATTGAATGACTGCAAATTCCAATACTGTGTTCGCAATCTGGTATTCTATTGCGGAAATCTTGTTTAATGCAAAGGTGTCGTTAATTTTTTTCAGGGCAGGACGGAGGACGTTGTCGAAGATCGAGTGGAGCTCAAGACCGGCGCGATGGATCTCGACAAACAATGACAATGCTTCGTTCTTTTTTCCTTTGATCGCAGCATTAAAGCACACCGATACCAACACGTTGAATTCATTTTCATCGACGATTTTTTTTACGATCGCATCATCGGTTGCCAATTGCGGAACTGCCTTCGTCGATGACACGCCATAATGAAAAGTTGACATGAAGTTGTACACATCATCCGAGCGAAATTTTCTGTGCCCGCCGGGAGTTCGGAAACAGAGTATCTTCCCTTCATCAGTCCAACGCTTCACGGTGGACTTATCGACTTGTAGCATTTGCGCTACTTCATGTGTGTTAAAAAATATTTCACTCATGTTTTTACCCTTCGAATGTTTCTAAACTGATTGAGCGGTTTACCCTTTTGCTTGGTATAATATGCGAATTCTTTTATTTCGGGGCAATATATATATAATTAGAGTGCTCTAATGTGGTTGTTAAAATTTTATTAACATAATATAATTTTATTACGCTTTATATTGATAGGTAACATTTCCGAGATTTACTCCATATCAAAAAGAAATAAAGGGCTCTTCTCATAAAATCTTTTATTGTTATTATTGGACATTTTGACAAATATTATTATTTTCATTATTATTTATACTCATTGGTTACTTTCATTGTTTTCACACTTTCGAAATATTCGTTTGAAAATCATAAATTTATAGATATCTTGTCCAAATGAGTAAGCAAAAAATCATAATTTTAGCCACTGTTTTTGTCGATATTCTTGGATTTGGTATTGTTATACCGATTTTGCCATATTATTTGTTAGAATTTGGTGCTTCTCCTTCAATTATTACTTTTCTCTTCGCAATCTTCTCTTTTTGTGCATTTTTGAGTAGTCCGTTCCTTGGTGCACTTTCAGACAGAATTGGAAGGAGACCTGTCATTCTTTTAAGTATATTTTCGACCGCTGCCGGCTGGTTCATCTTTGCCTCTGCAAATAGTATAATGTTTCTATTTTTGGGGAGGATAATTGATGGACTTGCGGCTGGTAATTTTACAACTGCACAGAGTTATTTGGTAGATATTTCGAAGGATGAAAATGATAGGATGTCCAATCTCGGCATAATAGGCGCTACTTTTGGGATAGGTTTTGTTCTAGGTCCTTTAATTGGAGGGATACTTAGCACCGTATCCCATGCATTTCCATTTTTCATTGCCGGGATTATGGCATTAATTAATGGCATTTCAGCACTCTTTATTCTAAAAGAGTCAAACGTTCACAGAAATCAATCAAAACTGCGATATAATCCATTATTTCCATTGATTAGTGCATACAAAAAGGTCGAATTAAGACCGTTATTCTTAGTATGGTTTCTGTTTAGCATCTCATTTGTTATGATAAATTCTGTTTTTGCATTATTTTCTCAAAAAGTATTCGGTTTTGATTCTTTTCAGACCGGAATGGTGTTTACGATCATTGGCATAGTGATAATTATCAATCAGGTTTTTTTACTTAAAAAATTCTGGCTACACCGTTTTACACAAGATCAAATTCAGATCACTATGCTTATTTTGGTATCGGTCGGTCTGCTGCTCATCGCATCTGAAAATATAATCCTATTTTTCGCTGCTCTTCCCTTCCTTGGAACAAGTCAAGCAATATTGAGGGTCATTATTACCAACAAGGCAGTCAACACAATTGACTCAAAAAAGAAGGGCGAAATTATGGGTATCATTGCTTCAATCATGACCGGTGCAATGGTAATCACACCGATGTTTGCGGGTTTTTTATTTGAAACCTCGTCCAGTCTCCCTTTTTTTGTGGCTTCATTTTTTTCAATTCTAGCATTAGCAATCAGTAAAAAGTTCGCAAATTTGTGAAAATTCCTTTCGTTTCTTAAATATTTTTTCATATTTTCACTCACCGTTACTCTTCACGCAGTATTTACACCACAAAAAAGAGGAGAAATAATGTCCATTCAAAAAGAGAATTGGGGTTCTCGAGTCGGACTTGTTCTTGCCATGGCAGGAAATGCTGTCGGTCTCGGAAATTTCCTCCGTTTCCCTGCTCAGGCTGTTCAAAATGGCGGTGGCGCTTTTATTATACCGTATTTGGTCTCCTTTTTATTGATGGGAATTCCGCTCTTATGGATCGAATGGGCAATCGGCAGACATGGCGGACGTTATGGACATCACTCTACTCCGGGAATGTTAGATGTGTTGGGCGGATCGTCCTTATGGAAATATGTCGGTGTTTTCGGAATTTTTACAAATCTCACAATTGTTGCCTACTATACTTATATAGAATCATGGACGTTGTCGTATGTCTGGCATTCTATCACCGGAACATTTTCAGGAATGTCCGCAACGGAAATTGCTTTGTATTTTGATTCGTATGTCGGTATTAAAGAAGGTTCCATATTAAGCATATCGACAGAATCTCTCGTGTTTTATTTTATCACGATTATTTTGAACCTTTGGATCTTATCGCGAGGGTTAAGCAAAGGAATTGAAATAGCGGCAAAAGTCGGAATGCCATTGTTGATCCTCTTCGGAATATTTCTTGCCATCCGCTCTCTTACTCTCGATGCCGGCGAACAAGGTGCAGTAAATGATGCCGTGCTCGGGTTAAATTACCTCTGGACTCCGCAATTTGATTCTCTGACAAATCCAAAAGTCTGGCTTGCTGCAGCGGGACAAATATTTTTTACTCTCTCGGTAGGCATGGGATCCATACATTGTTACGCATCGTATGTAAAAGAGAACGAAGACATTGCTTTAAACGGTGCCTCTGCGGGATGGATGAATGAATTTGTTGAAGTTGTCCTCGGCGGTTCTATTGTTGTGCCGATTGCCGTTGCATACCTCGGTTTGGACTGGATTCAGTCAAATGTCGGTTTGGCAATGGGATTTAAAACCATGCCTACACTTTTCCAAAACTGGGGTCCGATTCTGGCCGCAATTGCCGGTGTTGCCTGGTTTGGACTGCTCTTTTTCGCGGGTATTACCAGCTCATTGGCAATGGGACAACCGGTGATGGCATTTCTTCAGGATGAATATAAAATGTCGCGAAACCGTTCTGTTATGATATTTGGCTCAATAACAATATTCCTTTCACTCTGGTGTGTTGTATTTTATGGTGCCGGTGCATTCGGAGAGTTCGATGATTGGTCCGGAACATTTGCTCTGGTGGTATTTGCGCTTTTGGAAACAATAGCATTTGTGTGGGTATTCGGAATCGACAAAGCGTGGGCAGAGATCAATCGCGGTGCCGATATTACGGTACCAGTATTCTTCAAATATGTCATGAAATACGTCACGCCGGTTTTCCTGCTCGTGGTCTTCGTAGGTTCATTATTGGCGCCGATCGGCGGAGATTGGATCGGAGCATTTACAAATTTCATTTCGGGAAACGGTTGGGCATTTGATAGCGGCAGCATTATTGGGAAGCTTCTGCATGTCGGTATTGAAGATACACGTTGGTTTATCGACGGTTCACCGACAAAAGTCTTTATCATTGACATTACACGGACGTTGCTTCTTGCAACATTCGTCGCCATCGCCATGTTTATCCGACATGCATGGAGCAAAAAATCCGTTACACAGTAAGGAGCAACTATGGAAACTTCAACGCTGATCACCATCACAGTTTCGTGGCTTGTGATACTCAGTTTCACGGGATATTTTTTTGTCAAAGTGCTGAAAACACCGCAGGAAAAAGGGAAATAACGCGGAGTAATTTTCACTTCACCAACAATGAGCGAGCTCTGATCTCCTCTAGTATTATATACAACAAATCATAAGGAGGAATGGAATGGATTTTGGAAATCCTTCTCTTCAAAACATCTTTATTGGTATCATCGGTATGATTGTATCGCTGGGAATTTATTTCTCATTGAAATCACAGCCGGCCGGAAACGAAAAAATGAGATCCATCGCGGATCAGATTCATGCCGGTGCAATGGCGTTTCTTCGCCGGGAATATACGGTACTCAGCGTCTTCATAGTCGTTGTTGCGATTATTCTGGGATTGACGTTGGGATGGTATACGGCAACTGCCTTTGTCTTTGGCGCATCGTGTTCAATACTTGCAGGATTTACCGGAATGAAGTCTGCAACGATCGCCAACGTACGCACCGCTGAGGCGGCGCGGTCAAAAGGCCAGGGAGATGCATTGCTCATCGCGTTTAACGGCGGTGCTGTCATGGGTTTGAGTGTGGGTAGCATCGGATTAATCGGCGTCGGTGTCCTTTTTTATTTTTTTGGAACCCCCGACCAATCCCAAATCATCAGCGGTTTTGCCATGGGAGCCAGTTCCATAGCGCTCTTTGCACGCGTCGGCGGAGGCATTTATACCAAAGCGGCGGATGTTGGTGCCGATCTAGTTGGAAAAATCGAAGCGAATATTCCTGAAGATGATCCTCGAAATCCCGGTGTGATTGCCGATAATGTCGGCGATAATGTGGGTGACGTCGCCGGTATGGGTGCGGATATCTTCGAATCCTATGTCGGTTCAATAATTGCGACCATTGCCATTGCTGCAACGGTGACCGCTAATGAACTCGGATTTCTGACTGCCGACGGCAGTTCATCCTATGAAATGAAATTGTTGTTGATGGTCCTCCCGTTAATGTTGGCAGGCACCGGCTTAATCTCCTCCCTGCTCGGCATCGGCTCGATGAAAATCCTGAAAAGATTCAATCCCGCAGCGGCACTCCGGTATTCAACATTCATCGCTGCCGGTTTATTTCTGGTCAGTGCCTATCTATATATACACGGCACTCATGTCAATAATAATGTCTTTTATGCCGTGCTGTTGGGTACGGTCGCTGGAATTGCTATCGGACTTGTCACGGAATTTTATACATCCGCTTCCCCCATCAAACGTATTACCGATGCCAGTAAAACCGGACCTGCAACAAACATCATCAGCGGAATGGCTGTCGGATTAGAATCCACTACTTTACCGATCTTCATTATCGCCTTTTCTATTTACTGGGCAAATGACGTCGCGGGTTTGTATGGTATCGGTATTGCAGCAGTCGGAATGCTGGCTACTGTCGGAATCACCATGTCTGTCGATGCATACGGCCCGATCGCCGACAATGCCGGCGGAATTTCTGAAATGAGCGGTCTCGGCCCCGATGTCCGCAAAATCACCGACGGACTCGATGCACTCGGCAATACTACGGCGGCTATCGGTAAGGGTTTTGCAATCGGTTCGGCTGCATTGACGGCGCTTGCATTATTTGCGGCCTTTGCACAGGCCGTCAATGCCTCCCTCTTCGCACAGGGATTGCCGGCATTGGAGATCCGTATCACTGATCCGCAGGTTGTTGTCGGACTGTTCATCGGCGGAGCGTTTCCGTTCCTTATTGGTGCTTTGACAATGACGGCTGTCGGTCGTGCCGCAGGCAAAATGGTCGATGAGATCAGACGGCAATTCAGGGAAATTCCGGGACTCCTGGAAGGTCATCCCGATGCCAAACCCGATGCGGCAAAGTGTGTTGATATTTCGACTGCAGCAGCACTCAAAGAAATGGTTTTGCCGGGACTCCTGGCGGTTATGGCACCCGTTGTAGTCGGATTCACCATCGGTGCTGCCGCTCTGGGAGGAATGCTCGCCGGTGCTACACTCAGCGGTGTCCTGCTTGCGTTGATGATGGCGAATGCCGGCGGCGCATGGGACAATGCCAAGAAAGCAATCGAAAAAGGTGAAGTGGAAGGCGAACGAAAAGGATCCGATGCGCATAAAGCTGCAGTTGTCGGCGATACTGTCGGCGATCCTTTCAAAGATACCTCGGGACCGGCGATGAACATTCTAATCAAACTCATGTCCATTGTCTCACTTGTAATTGCTCCTTTACTTTAATATCTTTGTATGGTTTTGATTAATAAAAACCCCGATCTTCAGAAGAAGTCGGGGTTTTTTCATTGACGTACCCCAATCATATTGTGACTCATTATGACCACAGAATTATTCCTGGTACTCCCTTTTATAACACTGTTGCTGCTCATTGCGCTGGCACCGCTCTTCTTTCCGAAATGGTGGCTTGATCACTATCCGAAAGTCTCATTCGGTTTAGGTGCGGTGGTGATCATTTATTTTCTATTTGTACTGCGGCAGCCGGAGATTGTTTACCACACCGTGCATGAATACTTCAGTTTCATTGTCCTCATTGGTGCGTTGTTTGTCGTCTCTGGTGGAATCAGTATAGTCACTAAAGATCTCACCACACCGATGGAAAACGTACTGTTTTTGCTGGGAGGAGCAATTCTTGCAAACCTGATCGGCACCACGGGCGCTTCCATGGTATTAATTCGTCCTTGGATACGGATGAATAAATTACGAATCGCCCCGTATCATATTGTATTTTTCATTTTCATTGTCTCAAATGTGGGAGGCGTGCTAACGCCAATCGGCGATCCCCCTTTATTTCTCGGTTTTCTAAAGGGGATACCGTTCTTCTGGATAATTGCGAAAACATTTCCAATGTGGTGTGTAGGCGTTGGATTTCTATTGGCAGTATTTTACTTCGCAGATAGAAAGAATTACAGCGGCATCTCTCATTCGGTCAAAGAAAAAATCGATAGTTCCGATCACTGGAATGTCGAGGGATTAACGAATCTGTTGTTTCTTGTTATGATATTAGCCGCTGTTTTTATCACCACGCCTGTTTTCCTCCGTGAAGTGGTCATTATAACGGCTGCAACGGCGTCATATTTTACGACTAAAAAGAAGGTTCATCAGCTGAACCATTTTACCTTTCATCCGATTCAGGAAGTCGCTATTTTATTCGCGGGCATTTTTGCGACAATGATACCGGCATTACAAATGTTGGAGCGAAGCGCGCATGCACTGAACGCACCGACGAATTCGTTCTTCTATTGGAATACCGGAATTCTTTCAAGTTTTTTGGACAATGCTCCAACATACCTAAGTTTCTTCAGTGTAGCGGTCGGCAGTATCGATGGTACTGCCGGAACGGTACCGCAACTGCTCATGAACGTTCAATTCGCGGATTATATCGTAGCAATAAGCGTTGGTGCGGTCTTTTTTGGTGCGAATACATATATCGGCAATGGACCCAACTTTATGGTAAAATCAATCGCTGATCACTACCATATTCCAACTCCGTCATTTCTCAAATATATCACGCATTACACACTGCCGGTCATGGTTCCAATGCTGATAATAATCTGGATTCTCTTCTTTTCATAAAGACAAATTACAGGAATGTGAAGAAATTATTTGGGAAGAAATTATTTTTTTTATATATTATTACTCACATCAGGACAGGTAGCTCAGTCGGTAGAGCAACGGCCTGAAAAGCCGTGTGTCGCCAGTTCGATTCTGGCCCTGTCCACTATAAAATACCGGATATATTCCGGTATTTTCGTTTCAACATGTGTCGCCAGTTCTCCGCCACCTTCGTACGATGCAAAAGGCGGACAGGGATTCTGGCCCTGTCCAATATAAAATACCGGATATATTCCGGTATTTTCGTTTCAACATGTGTCGCCAGTTCTCCGCCACCTTCGTACGATGCAAAAGGCGGACAAGGGATTCTGGCCCTGTCCACAATAAAAAAATCCTGCTTTCGGCAGGATTTTTTTATTTATACAAACCGTTGTCGATGATGTACCGTTCAACCTCATCCGGAACAAGGTACTTCACCGATTTTCCCCTTTTTATGCGTTGACGAATATCCGACGACGATACGTCGATATCCGGAACATCAACAAAAATGACATTGGTGGTCCCAATAATCTCGTTCATCCTCTGAGGATAATTCGGTCTATTCATCACCACGACCGTTGAATGTTCTAATATCTGTTTGGGTTCTTTCCAGAGATGAAAGGTGATATAATTATCCATACCGATAATCAGGTAGAACGACCCGTTCTCATATATGTCCCGGAGATGCCTGAGAGTGTCGATTGTATATGAAATATTCTCTTTTTCAATCTCCTCGCGGGAAATATCGAACCGGCTATTTGATGCAATGGCTATTTTTGTCATCGTGAACCGATGATGGGAGGAAGATTCTTCTCCCTCCTGTTTATGCGGAGAAATGAATGACGGCATAAAAATGATTCTGTCCAAAGCGAGAGATTCCCGCACCGATTCTACGGTGATCAGATGTCCGACATGCGGCGGATTGAATGTACCTCCGTAGATTCCTATTTTCATCTATCGTGCTCCGACTGTCTTTAAAATGATATGCTTCATAATTCTCATTCCGTAATAGCAATACGCAAAGATACGGTTTTTTCCGTGATGAATCGAAATATCCCTGCATTCACGAAATGCTCGAAGACGTTGCGCATCGGAAATACCGCCGGATTGTGTTTGCACCACGATATCTGAAGAATACACTCCTCTCAGCCCAGCTCTATGAATTCGCAATATCCAGTCGTAATCCATTGCAACCCGCCATTGCTTATCAAAAACTCCAAAACGAGTAAACAACGACCGTTTTACCATCATGGTCGGATGATTGACGCGATTCATGACATATGATATGGAACGTGCATAAAACGGATCGCCAGAAATCCGTAATCCATCACCCTTCTCGTTTATCTTTATGATATCGCCGAACACAAACGCAGCATCGGGATTTTCTTGAAATATCCGTACCGAATATTCAATTTTCTGAGGAAGAAGTACGTCGTCAGCATTAATAAATTGAAGAAATTCACCGGTAGCTACGGCAATCCCTTTATTGAACGCATCACCAATTCCGGAATCTTTTTCAGAGATTGTTTTTGCTATTTTGTCATTATACTCTTTAATGATAGTCGATGTCGCATCAGTGGATCCGCCATCCACGATAATATATTCAATGGAAGAATACGATTGACCAATCACCGACTCAATCGTCCGACGTATCGTCTTTTCTGCATTCAGACAGACTGTAATTACGGAAACTAATGGCGGTGTATTCATTTATCAGTCATATAACGTTGTTGAAAATCGTTTAGCGGGAATACATTGTACTGCCGTTTGAGTAATCGTTTTATTCTCAGCATAAACCGGTGATATCCATTTTCCATGTTTCTGCTGCCATACCAATCATAATCTCGATAGGACAACACTAATCGGTTCACGATTGAATCGAGATGTCGTAAGTAAGGATAATACACCGTCTGCTGCAGCTCTTCTGTCAGCATATAATCGCCCAGGTCGATGGAGTGTCGGTCGTAATAACGCAAATAATGAAAGTGATAAAATATCAGAGGGAATTTCTTTCCGGTCGCTTTTTCAATTCCGTCGATAGACGATTTTCCGGATGTAAACTTATATTGCTGTGCATTCCACGGTGCTACCCCGCCTCCCCGATGCTGCAATACATGAATGCCGGAAAATCGTTCAGTCCAATCATCCAGATATTTTTGATCGCCGAATTTTCCATCCTCTTCCCTGGCATAACACCAATCAATGCACGCATTCCTCCACCAGTCCAACACTCTATTCCCGTCCGGTGTATTTTTAAAAGTAATATACTGGACACAATATTTACCGCTCAGGACAGACAAATCATACCGGGGCGTGTAGCGGTGTTCCGTGATCATTACGGAATGAGAACCCATTTCACTCAGTAAAGCCGCTGGATCTCCAAAAAAATAAAGATCGGCATCAATGTACGTGCAATGAGGTTCATGAAACGTTGTCAGGACATAGCGAATTGTTGAAGGAGTCGATGTCCAACAATATTCCACCGGATTCCGTGTCGGTTTCACAGCCAGCAGAACCGGATCTTCAAAATCCTTTAACTCAATGATCACAACATGATCCAACGCCAGTGATTTCAATACTGTGGCGGTCAAATCATCAAAAGCAAAGATATATAACCGGAATTCACGTGTTTGTGCACGTAACGATTCATACATCGCCAATCCGCGTGAAAGATACTTCGAATCAAAGAGTGTGCAATAGATCAACATGGTGTTTTTATCGTTTCATACATGTGCACATATTCTTCACACCAGTTCCGGACATTACAGAATTGTTTAGCATATGATAAAGCATTAGACGATAACCGTTGATATAATTGTCGATTATTCATCAAACCCATAATTATTTGTGCCATTTCTTCCGATGATTCGTTGGACAAAAAACCGGTTTCACCGTGTTTTACTACATCCTTTATCCCCCGAACGTTTGTGCCGACAACCGGTTTACCGAGAGCAAGCGCTTCAAGAATCGAAAGCGGTGCCCCTTCCCGTTTCGAAGTCATCAATAAGAGGGATGCGCGACCCAACAGCGGAAGCGGATTGCGGATTGCACCCATCGCACGCACATTATCGGGATACGACTTTTGCAACGCTGAAATAATGGACTGTTCCATTCCCGCTCCGATAAACAGAAACCGAATCGCTTTCGTCTCTTTCAGGATCTCCTCCGCAACTTTAATTGCCAGAGGATAATTTTTTATCGGATCGTTGCGACCGACCACTGCGACCGTAAACCGGTCGAATGGTACAGTGATCGGAGATTCGTCTTGAGCATCGTGAATAACCTGTGCCGGATCGACAATATTCGGAATTACTGCGATTGATCGTTTCGGCGATACCACGGATTGTATTTCTTCTTCTTCTGAGGTCGATACTGCAACATGGATATCAGTATTCGTATTCAACAATCGCTCTAATAGTTTAAACGATAATTGTTGTATGACTAATTCCGGGACATGAAAACCATGATGAGTGTGCACCCGTCCGGCCTGAACCGCATTGTTCGGTATCGAACGAATATATAATCCTGCCCCGCGTCCATGGGAATGTAGCACATCCGGTTGAAGCCGTTGAAGGAAAGATCTGATGCGAAGGAATTGCACAGGTTGAATCCGGTTGAACGGGAACTCGATAACGGTAACGCCAAGCGATCGAAACCGTTCTCCATATTCCCCGTGCGGCGGCGCCATTACCGTGTGACGGATTTCGGGATGATAGTGTAAAAGATTTTTTATAAGAAGGAAAGGTACTGCCTGACCGCCGCCGAATGTGCTATGTGTGAGGCAATGGATGATATGCATATCAGAGGTGTAATTCTTTCATTACCGTTCCGAGATCTTTATCACCGCGTCCCGACAGATTGACGACAATTACCGCATCCTTCGCCATCGAAGATGCAAGATTCAACGCATAAGAAACGGCATGCGCGGATTCCAATGCCGGAATTATTCCCTCTTTTCGCGACAGCATCGTGAGGGCGTCCATTGCCTCTGCATCAGTCACCGACACATATGTAACAAATCCCTCGTCCTTCAGATAACAATGTTCCGGACCGACGCCGGGATAATCCAGTCCGGCCGAGATGGAGTGTGCAATATCAATCTGACCGTTCTCATCCTGTAATAAATATTGCATTGATCCGTGTAACACACCGCGCTTTCCTTTGTTTAATGCTGCCGCATGCCGGCCGGATTCGATCCCATATCCTGCTGCTTCGACACCGTACAGAGCAACCGTAGCAGTATCGTTCAAAAAGGGGTAAAAGATCCCCATGGCATTGCTTCCGCCGCCGACACATGCGACGATTGCATCCGGGAGACGATGTTCCGCTTCGATAATCTGTTGCCGGGTTTCCACACCGATCACTGATTGAAAATCCCTCACCATCATTGGGTACGGATGCATTCCCACTACAGAACCGATGATGTAAAATGTATCCTTTACATTGGTTACCCAATCCCGAATAGCTTCACTGGTGGCATCTTTGAGTGTCTTACTGCCGGATGAGACAGGACGTACCTCAGCACCGAGTAATTTCATACGGTAAACATTCGGTGCCTGGCGCTCGATGTCTTCCTCACCCATGTAGACAACGCACTGAAGGCCGAATAACGCACAGACTGTTGCCGTGGCAACACCGTGCTGACCGGCTCCTGTCTCGGCGATAATCCTCTTCTTCCCCATTCTTCGTGCTATCAGAATCTGTCCGATGGTATTATTGATTTTATGAGCGCCGGTATGACAAAGGTCTTCACGTTTCAAATAGATTTTTGCGCCGCCGGCGCCGTTCGTCAAGCGCTCCGCAAAATACAGAGGCGTTTCCCGACCGACAAAATATTTCAAATAATATTTGAATTCTTTTACGAATGACTCTTCATTCTTAACCAAAGCGTACCACCGTGCAAGTTCCTCGGCGGCGGGAAGAAGGGTCTCCGGAATATATCGGCCTCCGTATGCACCAAAACGTCCGAGTTCATTCGGAAGGTCAGGATAATTTCTCTGTTTAGACTGACTGCTCATTGGTTCTCTTTAAAAGCTTCCTGTGCATTATGCACGAATCGAAAGACCTTCTCTCTCTCTTTTTTCCCCGTTTCGCGCTCGACCCCGCTGCTGACATCGACACCCCATGGTTGAGCAATTTCTATAGCCGAACGGACGTTCTCAGCATTCAAACCTCCGGCAACGATAATTTTCCCGAATTCGTTTGCCTCGCGGGCCATCATCCAATTAAATGATACTCCGGTTCCGCCATATTCAATAGCAGAATATGAATCAAGTAAAAATGCCGAACACTGGTAATCATCAAATTGGACATTCTGCAACGATTTACTTATACGAAATGATTTTATAGCGTTGGGAAACATGTTTACATATTCGGGAGATTCATCGCCATGGAATTGACAATATGTCAATTTGACTGCTGAAGCAATTTTTTTTACCGATTCGATCGGTTCGTTGACAAAAACACCGACGATCGCAATATTACGGCGGACATGTTCAGCAATTTCCTGAGCAGTCTGAACATTCACGTACCGTTTGCTGCCGCTGAAAAAATTGAGCCCGATGGCGGTAGCCCCGGATTCGACTGCTGTCGTGGCGTCTTCGATATTCGTGATCCCGCAGATTTTTATAAAATACGGGGTCTTCACGTTTTCTCTTTTTTTCCCAGCAGATCACGAATTGCTTGTGCCCGGTTTTGTTGACTCATTAAATGTTCTCCCACCAGAATGGCATCGAATCCTGCCTGTGCAAGTTGTTCGACTGCATGGTAGTTTCGAATACCGCTTTCACTCACCGCGACGCAATCGTTCGGAAGAAATCGCTTCAATTTCAATGACAAACCGACATCAACGGTAAATGTCCGCAAATCGCGGTTATTAATCCCAATGATACCGGCACCGGCATTCAACGCTTTATCGATGTCCTCTTTGGAATGACATTCGACCAAAACGGAGAGCGTCAGATCGTTTGCCGTCGTAAGATATGACCGCAGCTGATGACCGCTTAAAATACAGGCAATCAATAATATGGCATCCGCGCCGATCATGCGGGATTCATAAATTTGATATTCATCAATGATGAAATCTTTCCGGAGGATCGGTAAGTGAGACGAATTTTTTGCGGCCACAACGTGTTCCGCTTTCCCCTGAAAATACCGTTGATCGGTTAACACCGACAGTGCCGCGGCGCCTCCCTGCCGGTATTCGCGTGCTATTTTTTCCGGAATATAATTTTTTGCGATGACACCTTTCGACGGCGATGCTTTTTTCAATTCGGCAATACAAAGGAGTTCCGCAGGTTCATGGAACGACAGAACCGCCCGGAGGTCATCGGTGGGAGGCATCATCACCGCCTTTTCGATAACTTGTCCGAACGGAAGGATCGATTTTGCATTTTCGACTTCCTCTTTTTTCGCTGCAACTATTTCATCAAGTTTGTTTGTCATTGTCCGGTTGTTGTTCGGCCGGATGGACTTTTACTTTGATAAGTCGAATCCGACGTTCATTCTTTTTAACAATAGTGAAAACGATATTGTGATACCGCACCTCTTCCTGTAATTCAGGAATCCGACCGGTCTGTTTATGCAGAAATCCGCTCAGTGTGTCATAGTCCGGATCTTCCGGTATATGAATATTAATACGTTCATTCAGGTCATGGATTGGAATTCCGCCGTTCACAAGTATCGAACCGTCGCTGGTCGTTGTGATATCACTTCCCTCGTCATCGTATTCGTCCCGGATATCGCCGACGATCTCTTCGATGATGTCCTCGATTGTGATAATCCCCTCTGTACCGCCGAATTCATCGATAACAATAGCCATGTGTTGGCGGTTTTTCTGTAATTCTTTCAGCAGCACACTGATTTTTTTTGATTCGGGGACCATGTGCGGCGGCCGTATGATATCCTGCAAGATGATCAGATGACGATGTTCCAGTACACCGATGAGATCCTTCGCGTAAATTATACCGATGATGTTGTCGATCGATTCACGGTATACCGGGACGCGTGTGTACCCCTGATCGATGATCGTTTGAATCAATTTTTCGCGGGGCATCGCGAGATCGACAGCAAAGATATCCGTCCGCGGAATCATGATCTCTTTCACTGTTGTATCGGTGAATTCAAAGATCGATTTTATCAGTTCATGTTCTGTCTTATCAATGGTACCGCTCCGTTCCCCTTCGGCCAATAATTGCTTGACTTCTTCTTCCGATACGGTCTTTGGTTTTGTACGATCGACGATCTTCCGGATCAACGACCGAAAGAACGATTCCTTCTTATCTGGGTCAGACATGAGTATTCATTTCCATAAGTACTGTATGTAATTCATCGGGCAATTTTCCTAACCGAGCTGCAAATAGATTAGAAAGAAAATGTTCACTTTTTTTTGTACCAATAATGACCGATGCAACCGCCGGATTCGTCAAACAAAATCGAAGTGCAAGATCGGACAATTCCATTGAATATTTCTTTGCCAATTCATTCATCAGGGCAATCTTCCCATATTCCGATTTATCCGGTACATCCTTGAATTTTCCTGATAGTTTACCGCGAGCCATACCGTCTTTAACAATTACCCCAATATTGTTTTTCTGTGCTTCCGGAAACACTTCGCGCCCAAATTTTATATTGAGGGCATTATAACTTACCTGGATAGTATCATATTCACCGGAGTGAATTGACAATAATGCGGTCTCAATATCATCGGTACTCAAGCCGATAAATCTCGTTTTCCCGGATTGTTGGGCTTCTTTCATCGCCCGCAGCGTTTCGCCGGAACGAATGACATCGGCATTGGCGCTGTGAATCTGTAAAAGATCGATATAATCGGTCTGAAGCAGTCGTAAACTGTTATCGATAAATTTTTTGGTCTCTGCGTATGAATAATCGTAAATTGAATTTTTGCCGTCGAACCATTCTCCGCATTTCGTGCCGATGACGACATCCTTACGCATTCCTTTAAAGGCCTTTCCAAGAATCTCCTCACTGTGTTGATATGCCGGGGCAGTATCAAAGAAATTCACCCCTTTGTCAACTGCCTCATGGAGCAGTGCCACCGATCGTGATTCATCGGGCCGAGTAAAATCATCCATTTCCTGACGCCAGTACGGCCAATTTCTCCCAATTTCCAGGGCACCAAAACCGAGTGCGGATACTTTCAATCCGGTTCTACCTAATGTTCGGTATTCCATTATTGTGTATACTCAATTAGTTCTTGTAATTTTTTCTGTGCAGCACCGGAATCCAGTGCCTCCATCGCCATACCAACCCCTTCAGCGATCGACGGTGCAATATCCGCTGTATAAATGGCAGCTCCGGCATTCAATGCCGCCGCATCACGCGGGGCCCCTTTTTTGCCGTTGAGGATTGATCGTATGATATCAGCATTTGTCTGATTATTACCACCGGCAAGGTACCGGATTTCGGTAAGTGTAATGCCGACCGACTTCGGGTGAAAATTATACGATGTAATTGTGCCGTTCTTTAATTCAGTAATCCGGGTATCGCCAAAAGTCGATAATTCATCCAAACCACCGATACCATGAACTACAAGCGCACGTTCAGTGCCAATGTCTTGCAATACATTGGCGAGCATATCCGTCAGCATCGTTCTAAAAACACCCAGAACCTGCCGTTTTGCACCGGCTGGATTCGTCAGCGGTCCCAATATATTGAAGATCGTACGAATACCAAGTTCTCTGCGTACCGGTGTGGCGTATTTCATCGCTGTATGGAGAACCGGTGCGTAGAGAAATGCGATACCAATCTCATTGAGACATTTTTCAACAATTCCTTTCGGCGCATCGATATTCACGCCGAGCGTCTGCAGCACATCTGCGCTGCCGCTCTTGCTTGACACTGCCCTGTTCCCATGTTTTGCCACTGTCGCGCCGGCAGCAGCAGCGATAATCGCCGCTGCCGTTGAAATATTGAATGTTCCCAATCCATCACCGCCTGTTCCGCACGTATCAATGACATTGGGCCGGGATGTTTCAATCTTAGTCGACATTTCCCTCATCGCCATTGCGGCACCGGCGATCTCCGGAATTGTTTCTCCTTTAATTCGCAATGCAGTTAAAAACGATGCGATCATCCCTTCCGATGCAGTACCGGTCATTATCTCCTTCACGCATTCATAGGATTCATGCTTCGTAAGATCTTGTTTTTCAATCAGCTTATGGATGGCGTCGAGTATCATGTTTTAATTTACTGTAAATGGGAGATTATATCAATAAATCACTCGTTCGAGGAACAACCCTTGCGGTGGAGCCGCTTGACCGGCATTGCTCCTATTTTTTGATTGCATAATAACGGCAAAGTCTTTATGCGGTGTATATCCTCTGCCGACATTCACTATTGTTCCCACTAGCGCCCGCACCATGCCGTGTAAAAACCGGTTAGCCCGAATGGTAAAGACAATTTTCCTATCGTCTCCTTCCCACTGTGCAATCGATACAGAGCAAAGATAATTTTCTACCGTTGATTCGATTTTACAAAATGCCTGGAAATCATGAATCCCGATAAGCGAGCTGCTCACCGTATTCATTAACGGTACATCCAGATCATAACCAGTAGGCCAAGAAAATTTCCGATTAAACACTGACGGCGTACGGGAGATATAATAACGATACTCACGTTCTTTCGCGCTGTATCGTGCTGAAAATGAATCCATCGCTTCGTCAACACTGTGTATTGCCACATCCTCAGGAGTAACACCATTCAATGCCCGCAATAATTCGACGGTTGTCATTTGAGTATCGGAATGAAAATTCGCCACCTGTCCTCGTGCATGCACTCCGGAGTCGGTTCGTCCCGCGCCGGTAACGGTAATCTGCTTCCGGGTAACCGTCTGCAAGGCATGTTCTATGACTTCCTGAACACTTCGGCCGTTTTTCTGCCGCTGCCATCCGACGAAGTTCGTGCCGTCGTATTCAAGCACTATTTTAAAATTTTTACTCATAGAAAAAAGCCCCGATATCTGACCGGGGCTTATGTGAGGAATCAAAATGATCGAATAAGTCTCAGTTGTATACCGTCAGGGAGCGTCCCGGCGCCAATGAAGGACGATTCCATCCGCCAGTAACTCAATTCGGATTCTATATCCGAATTATAGTTGCGGGCAAGCCTGGCGGCATTGACGGCACTGATAATATGATTCACGATAACCGCTCCGATGATAAATTTGGAATTATTGAACACTTTTTCGCTGGAGACTCTCAACGCTCGATATGCTTTTCGATTGTCATCGGTATCCCACTGCCAGTAGAATCCATTATCGACATCGTACAACCGGTCCGGCGTTCTGTCGATCAATTTTTTATCATTATACTCATACGTGTCGTTGAAATTGCCGAGATCCACAAAATACTGATCATTTTTTCCGGCTACCTGCGCACTCGCATGTACAACAGCGTATTGGCGCGCATCGTCCCGAATCCATGATCCGTACCGTTGCAACGAATAGTACGATAACCACAAGCCCGCTTCTGAAATCAGTGAAAATTTCCCCAAATCGAATCTATCGACATACCATTCGCCCAATCCGGGAAGAAGGAGAGAATAGAGTACAGCTGTTGCCGGTGATTTCTTTTCGGGAGTGATGACCGGATCCTGATAGGTAATGGTCGGCCGTTCGCCGGAGAGCGTCAATTCCGTGCGAAGATGATGCAGCGATGTCTGTGCCGTTACAAACGGCGCAGCGATGGTTAAGACTACCATCATGAATCTGATTCTCATACTACCTCTTCTGATATTGTTATGGTGAAGTAGTAACAAGGTCCGGAGCATTTTCCTTTTTTTTACCGCGCCGAAACATTCAGCAGCGGCAGGTGTATTGCCAGCGGTTGAACCGACGTCATCGGCCCGGTTATTTCCGCATCGCAATTTTCGCCGTTAAATTCACCGATCCTCACATCGACAATACTGTTCTCCAGAGTCGGGTGATACGGCACTTCTACGCGGATATAATTGTCGGTATACCCCGAAAGCCGATTGTTCTCCACCGTTCCTTCTATCAGTACAGGACGGACAGCATTGCGTTGCGATTGATAAAAATTGGATTTTTTCATTAGTCCGAGATTTCTCAACTGCTCGCTGTGCGAGAACCGTATACGCGGTTCGATTCTGCCGGCGAAACCGACCGAAGGAGTGTTCGGACGTTCCGAGTATGTAAAGACATGCAGATAACTGACCGGAAGATCGTGTATAAAATTATAATTCTTTTCAAACAATGCTTCCGTCTCACCCGGAAATCCGACGATCACATCCACTCCGATGCCGGCGTCCGGCGCCTTCTCCCGTATGGAATATATCAATTTTTTATAATAGGATGAAGTATATCGCCGTCGCATCTGCTTTAATATTTCATCGGTACCGTTTTGCAACGGAATATGGAAATGATTGCAGATTTTTTCGGAAGCAATCCAGAAATCAACCAGTTCTTCATTCAGTAAATTCGGTTCAATGGAACTGATCCGGATCCGCTGTAGTCCCTCGACCTCTTCAAGATCATGAAGCAACCGGAGGAAACTCGTTCCGTTATTCTTCCCGAAATCGCCGACGTTGACGCCGGTCAGGACAATTTCCTTGTATCCGAGAGCGACGAGTTGGTTGGCTTGTGCGACACAGGCATCGATCGATTGGCTGCGGCTTGTTCCGCGGGCAAGCGGTATGGTGCAAAACGCACAGTTGAAATCGCAGCCATCCTGCACCTTCAGGAATGCCCGTGTCCGGTCATCCACTCCGCCGGAAAAAGCTGGGCCGAAATCATTGACCGAATCAATCGGGGAGACAAATATCTTGGGATGCGGCAATTTCCGGAAATCACCGGCATAATCAAATAAACGGAATTTCTCGCTGGCGCCGAGCACGACATCGACTCCTTCGATGGACGAAATCGTTTCGGGGTCCAATTGCGCATAACAGCCAATGACGGCAACAAACGCATCGGGCGAATGTCTCAATGCCCTCCGGACAATCTGCCGCGCTTCGCGGTCTGCTCTTTCGGTAACGGAGCATGTGTTGATAACACAAACATCGGATTGTTCGGAAAATGGAACAATATCGAAACCGCGATCCTTGAACTGACGTTCCAGGGTGGCCGTTTCGGCATAATTCAATTTGCAGCCCAATGTGTAAAATGATACGTTCATACGGGTTTTAAAAGGAAGTGCGGCTCATCCTGCGATGAGCCGCACTCGGGTATTACTGTTGTTATTTCAACGATGCTTCTTCATCGATGGCCCTCTTCTCTTCGGGAGTCAATGCGATCGGCAGTGCATCCTTCAAAGTAATGGGCGGGAGCTTATGTTTTGCAACATATTCATCGATAATCGATTGTTCTTTTCCGCGAAGATATTCCACAACGGAAAGAACGATCTTCTTGCTTTCACCGTCGAATTCAATGACGGTCATCGGAAGATCGTCGCCGACCTGAAACGCTTCGGCGAGATTCTTGATCGGTGTCTGCGACAGCTGGGACAGCGGAACAAAACCATCCACGCCGAGCGGAAGCTCCACGATCACGCCTTTTTCGATAATCCGTACCACTTTGCCTTCGATCGGTGTGCCGACCTTGTACGCGTTGGAGAATGCATCCCACGGATTGTCGTTGAGCTGTTTATGGCCAAGCGAAATACGGCGCTGGTCGACATCGATACCCAATATAACGACATCGATCGATTCACCTTTTTTCACCACTTCGCCTGGGTGACGGATCTTCTTTGTCCATGAGAGATCGGAAATATGAATGAGCCCGTCGATACCCTGTTCCAATTCCACGAATACGCCGAAATTGGTGAGGTTGCGCACGGTGCCTTTGTGTTGCGAACCGATGGGATATTTTCCGAGAATGGTATTCCACGGATCGGGTTCGAGTTGTTTCATACCGAGCGAGATCTTTTTTCCGGAAACATCCAGGGAGAGGATGACGGCTTCGATCACCTGGCCCATGGACACCGTCTGCGACGGATGTTTGATATGCTGGGTCCAGCTCATTTCGGAGATATGAATGAGGCCTTCGATTCCCTTTTCGATTTCAATAAATGCACCGTAGTCGGTCAACGAAACAACTTTTCCGCTTACTTTGGTGCCGATCGGATAACGCTCGTCGATTTTTTCCCACGGATGGGCTTGCAGCTGCTTCATGCCGAGAGAGATACGTTTCTTTTCCTGATCGAAATCGAGCACGACGACGTTGACCGTCTGATCGAGTTTCACGATTTCGGAAGGATGACTGATTCGTCCCCATGAGAGGTCGGTAATGTGCACCAGGCCGTCCACACCGCCGAGGTCGATGAACACGCCGAAATCGGAGATTGCTTTCACGATTCCTTCGAGGATCTGTCCTTTTTCGAGTCCGGACAAAATCGCTTTCCGTTGATCGGCAAGTTCTTCTTCGACGAGAATCTTATGGCTAACCACGATGTTCTCGGACGGATGGTTCACTTTCACGACGCGGAAATCCATCTCTTTGCCGAGTAATGCATCGAAATCACGAACCGGACGGACATCGATCTGCGAACCGGGGAGAAATGCGTCGATACCCAAAACATCGACGACCAAACCGCCTTTGATGCGGCGCATAATTTTGCCCTTGATAACTTCGCCGGTTTCGAACGATTTGGTGACCTTTTCCCACACGCGCATGAAATCAGCCCGTTTGCGGGAAAGAACCAGTTGACCGTCTTTATCTTCGATGCTTTCGAGAAACACTTCGACTTCATCGCCGATTTTCAGATCTTTAATGTCGGGAAATTCATTGATCGGCACCGTTCCTTCGGATTTGAATCCGATATCGAGCGCCACATCGTTATGGCCGATGAAGACGATTTTCCCTTTGACGATCTCGCCCTGGGTAATCTTACCCATGGTTCCTTCGTACATCGCCATCAACTGCTGCATTTCCTCATCGGAATACAGTTTCTCGTCGATGAGTACATCTTTTTCTTGTGACATTATTACCTCTCACGTCCCCGCTTCCTGAAGAATCAACTCTCAGAATCGGGAACCGATCGTTTCTGCCGCACTTTGATGAACGGTCATCGGATTCAACGCCGTACTTCAAAAACGATTGTGTTGTTTAGTGTATGATATTGTTATTGCGGATGACCTGTAAAATATTTCCGAATTAATCCCATCGCTTCCGCTGAGCGACTAATGATATTTCAATTCAATACTGTTCTTGACCCGTTCCATCAGCCATTGCGGGGTCGATGTCGCACCGCTGATACCGACCGTTGAAATACCGTCGAACCACTCGTCGTGTAACTCCGATTCATTCTCCACAAAATATGTCCTCGGATTTTCCGACTTCGCTATTTCGAACAGCACTTTTCCATTGGAACTCATTTTCCCCGCTACAAAGATCACGACGTCGTTGCTTTTCGCAAACTCCCGTAATTTTTTGTCCCGACCGGACACCTGCCCGCAAATGGTATCTTTCGCGTGAAAATCGATCGCCATCTCTTCAAACGTACCGACTTCAAATTCTGCTGTAATGCGTCCTTTGATCGCGTCACGAATCGCATAGAAGGTTTCTTTATCCATTGTCGTCTGCGAGAACAGGACCGTCTTTTTTGAAAAATCGAGTTTGTCGATTTCCTGAACCGATTTGATCACGATTGCGGTTCCATTGGTATGTCCCACCAGTCCGATCACTTCCGCATGATCTTTCTTACCGAAAATGACGATCTGATAACTTTTGTCGTAAAACTTTCTGATCCGTTCCTGCACCTTCGTTACGACGGGACAGGTCGCATCAATAACAGTGATCCCCATCTCTTTCATCTTCCGGTAAGTCTCGGGCGGTTCGCCATGGGCGCGAATCAGCACCTTCGCGTCTTTGATCTTCAGGAGATCATCGTGACGGATCGTCTTCAATCCTTTGTGCTCGAGTCGTTCGATTTCGACGGGATTATGGATAATCTCCCCGAGGGAATACAGGTTTCCCGATTCAGCCAGTTCCTGTTCTGCGATGTCGACCGTACGGACGACGCCCCAGCAAAATCCAGAATTATTATCGACCGTTACTTTCATATTCGATTGTGTGAGCGACCGGAAGACGACCCGGTTATCTCAAGACCCTTCAATAATTTCTTTTGCTCTGGAAACGATAATATCGACCTGTTGCTCGATCGTCAGCTTCGTCGTATCCAATTCCATGGCGTCATCCGCCTTTTTCAACGGACTGATATCGCGATGAGAATCAATGGAGTCCCGTTCCAGAATTTCTTTTTCGAGGGTATCCAATGTCACTTCGATATGCTTGCTTTCCAATTCCTTCAAACGGCGTTGCGCACGCTCGTGCCGATCGGCGATCATAAAAACTTTCAATTCCGCATTCGGGAAAACGACCGTTCCGATGTCTCTTCCCTCCAAAACAATTCCACCGTTCACTCCCATCGTGCGCTGTTCTTTCACCATTTGGGCCCGAACATCCGCAATGGTGCTGACGGGACTGACGATATTTGTCACTTCGGGCAAACGTATATCATCACCGACTTCTATACCATCCAATTCCAGGCGCACCTTGGCTGTCGTGTCGTTGCCGGCATAGAGACGGATAGATGTAGAATGTGCAAGTTTCGAAATCGACGCAGAATCCGTAGGGGAAATATTACTGCGAAGCACTTTCAACGCCATTGCCCGATACATGGCACCGGTATCGATATGCAAATATCCCAGTCGTTGTGCGACAAGTTTTGCCGTTGTACTTTTCCCTGACGCCGCTGGACCGTCGATGGCAATGATTATTTTCTTCAATTCTCAAATTTTTTCGCTTAAATTGAACTTTAATATACGGATTTTATCGTTTTCTTACAAAAAATTTTATGGCTCGTATGATCAAATTAACACATGAAGAGATATCGCGAAATCGCAAAAATATTGAAGAAATATCTTCATTTCAGCGAAATCCGATCTATGCACTGGCGGATAATATCCGGAGTTTATATAACGTCGGTTCTATGTTCCGGAGTTCGGATGGTGCGATGATCAGCAGGTTGTATTTGACCGGTTTTACTCCCTCACCTCCGCGGAAAGAGATCGAAAAGACCGCATTGGGTGCGACACAAACTGTGCCGTGGTCGTATTACAAAGATCCGATTGATGCCGTGAATGAGATGAAGGCGCAAAAAATAAAGATTTGCGTTTTGGAATTAACGGATAAAAGTACTCCCTACTATACTCTGACGAAAGATGATTTTCCTTGCTGCATTGTGGTCGGAAATGAAATCACCGGAGTGTCGAAAAGCATTATTCAAGCGGCAGATTCAGCCATCGAAATACCGATGTACGGACACAAACAATCGTTGAACGTTGCGGTCGCATACGGAATCGTCATTTATGACTGTGTGAGGATACTGCGTCATTCGACGCAAGCGTAAAGTATTCGGATTTTTCCAGCGTATGGATCCGAATAACTCCGGCGCGCACCAGTGTCGTCAGAATTCTCGATGCACGGCGTGAAGAGACATTGATGACTCCCGCAAATTCAGCGACGGTGATTCGGTGATGTTCTTCAAGGTAGTCAAACAATCGTTTCTCGTTTTTCCCGATCGACAGTGTCAGCGACTTTCCTGAAGATTCGTCTCTCAGCACTTTTATCACTTCCCTGCTTGCGATTACGGTATTATCGCGCACACGGATAAAAACGTTTTTCTCCTCACCGTCGTGAGTCACCCAATGCGGTTTGCTGTCGCTTTCGTCGACCGTAACTACAACGACATCGCGATGGCGATACGGTACAAAGTCCACCGCAATGGGCACTACCGGTTCACACAGGATTTCGCTTGCATGCCGGATGAGTTCAATCTCTGCTTTTTCGCTTTCGACACCGACAATACTTCCGTCGTCATCGACACCAAATAAGAGGATGCCGCCGCGGGTATTGGCAAATGCACTGAGAGTTTTTGCAATCTTTTCCGGTGAGGAGACTTTTCGCTTAAATTCCAGTTCAAAGCCTTCACCTTCTTCGATCAACATTTTTACGGCACGAATGTTCATCAGTACCCCCGCGCACCCATCCGGCTCAGGATTAACGCCGATCGACGTGTTACATATCGAGAGGAACCGTTTGGCTGATATTTTCGAGGATTTGGGATGACAGCAGCCATGCGCGCTGCTTCTTCTCGGGTTAATTGCGAAGCAGATTTTCCGAAATATACGCGGGCAGCCGCCTCGGCACCGAAAATCCCGTTCCCCCATTCAATAACATTCAGATATATTTCCAGAATTCGACGCTTGGATAATGTCCGTTCCATTCTCAATGTGATAATCAATTCCTTAAATTTGCGGACGGGGCTTTTTGAAGTGGAAAGAAATAAGTTCTTGGATAACTGCTGTGTAATGGTACTGCCGCCGCGGGCGGCTTTCCCTCTTTCGAGATTTTTCTTTATGGATTCCTCAATCTCAAACCAGTCTATTCCTTCGTGTTCATAAAAAGTACCATCCTCCGCTACAATTACTGCATGGACCAGGTGTTGCGAAATTTTTGACAAAGGAATCCAGCGTTGCTTGACAGAAAACGATGTGCCGACATTCTCTGCTTCGTCAATCCGCTGCTCCATGAGTGCGGTGCGCTGGGGATTATGTTTACGGTAATACTGGAGGCTGTTGTTCGGCAGCGTTAAATACTGGAATGAGAGATAGATTCCAATGATAATGCCTACAGTTTTCAGTGGATTGCCTTTGATCCACCGTCGGACAGCAGGTATCTGTTCATAGGCGAAACGGAGCAATTCGTTTGCTTTATCTCTTCCGCGAATCAAGATATCCTTGTAGTAATATCGCTGAGGCAATTTCATCGACTTTGGCTTTGTTTTGTCGCTTTTTTTTATTCATCCCCATAGCGATCATCGCCTTGTGCGCCAAGACAGAGGTGAATCGTTCATCGACCAGCACAATTGAAATATCCGTTTTCTCCGACAATTTTTTCACAAACCGTGTAACATCTTCCGATGTTGCACTCTCTTTGCCGCTGAGCAGCAAAGGTTTTCCCACAATAATCTCAGACACAGAGTATTCGGAAATAAGAGAAACGATCTCGTCGATGCTCTTTTCATTATTTATGATTGTCTTTAAACCTTGACCGATAATTTTCAACGGATCGCTTACCGCCAGTCCGATACGGTGAGATCCGAAGTCGATCGCCAAGATCCTGCTCAGGTCACTGCTCATCGAACCGCTCGACTTTCGTGATACTTTTTATTCTGCGCAGCCTGTCAATAATACCGTTGAGATGCTCGACATTTCTCACATAGACAACGAACTGACCGTCGAACATCGAATCTTTGGTACTAATATTTACGCTTCTGATGTTCGTATTATCGTAATTCGAGATTGCCTCGGTGACATCGTTCAAGAGAGATTTCCGGTCTTCGCCTGAAATTCTCACACCGGCGATAAAATCACCCGTGGTCGACTCCGGCCATTCCACATGGACGATACGCTCCTCTCCATTACTCAGCATGGATTGGATATTTCGGCAGTTCTTGCGGTGAATCTTGATGCCTTCTCCTGTCGTGACATAACCGATTATTTCATCCCCCGGCACCGGGCTGCAGCATTTTGCATAATTATACAGCAGATCCCCCTTGGTTCCAAAGATCGAAATACCGCTGGTGATGCTTCGCGCCGTATCGACAAATTTGTTGAAGATGGACGAAGCATCTTCCGCTTTATCACCCGCCGGCGTTCCTCTATTGGCATCCGTTAATTCGGAAAGGACGATATCAAGATCGATTTGTTCATTCTGGATGGCAAGAAAGAATTCCTGGAGATTATCGAATTTACGAGTGTGAACATATTTCATCAGATCATCGTCATTGATGTGGAGTTTAATCTTTTTGGATTTTTTCTCCCACATTTCCTTGCCAAGATCGATCAGTTTCCGTTCTTCCTCCTTGAAATATCGGCGGATATGTGCCTTCGCTTTGTGGGTGATGGCAAATTTATCCCAATCTCTGTTCGGCCTCTGTTTTTTCGATGTTATGATCTCAACCTGGTCGCCGCTGCGAAGGATTGTATTCAGCGGAACGATTCGGCCGTTCACTTTTGCGCCGATGGTATGGTATCCCACATCCGAATGGATCTCGAAGGCGAAATCGATTGCCGTGGCATTCTTCGGGAGGATTTTCAAATCCCCTTTCGGCGTGAAGACATAGATCTCATCCTGAAAAAGGTTTAACTTGAAACTCTCAATCAATTCCTTTGGCGAGACATCTTCACCCTGCTTTTGCTCAAACATTTCCCGCACCCAGCTGATCCAGTTCTCCAATTCCTTATCGAGCGGCGCCTGCGATCCGCTCTCTTTATAATACCAATGGGCTGCTACGCCACGTTCAGCAATATCGTGCATGTGTTTCGTCCGAATCTGCACTTCTACCATCTTCCCTTCGGGGCCTACGACCGTCGTATGGAGGGATTGATAACCGTTCTTTTTCGGTATGGAAATATAGTTTTTAAATCGCTCCGGAATCGGTTTATAAATCTCCGACACAATGCCGTACACCGTAAAGCATTCGTTATTATCTTCCGTATCGAGAATAATTCTGACGGCAAACATATCATAGATTTCATCGAACGGTTTGTTCCTCTTCATCATTTTATTATAAATGCTGAAGAAGTGTTTCGGCCTCCCCTCGACGGCAAATTGGAGCCCTTCCTGACGCAGCCTGTTTTCCACCGGCACGATGAATTTTCTGACATAATGCTCGCGTTCTCTCCGCTTCGCGCTCAGGGCGTGGGCAATTTCTTCGTATTCCTTTCGGTAGAGATGTTTAAAGGCGAGATCTTCGAGTTCCCATTTGATTTTCGCAAGTCCGAACCGGTTTGCGAAGGGAGCGTAGATTTCCAGTGTCTCACGGGCAATGCGTTGCTGTTTTTCCGGTGGAAGATATTCCAGCGTTCGCATGTTGTGAAGTCGATCGGCAAATTTTACGATCATCACACGGATGTCGTTGACCATCGACAACAGCAATTTCCGATAATTTTCCGCCTGGGTAATCTCGTGGCTTTCAAAGATATTGCTGATCTTCGTCGAACCGTCGACAATTTCAGCGATATGCTCGCCGAATTCCTTTCGGATGACGTCGATGTCGATCTCGGTATCTTCCACTACGTCATGCAGAAGAGCGGACGCCACCGTAACATCATCCAACGCAATTTCTTTCGCGACAACCATTGCGACTTCAAACGGATGTCCGAAATACGGTTCGCCGGAACTGCGGAGGTCGTGCTTATGCGCCTCCACGCTCATTTCAAAAGCACGGATAATCAGGTCGTCATTTACCTTGCGGAGATTCTTATGACATACCGCAAGGAGGTCGTCCAGTTTCTTTTTGTATCGTGGTTGCAACATTATTTTTTGTTGATGAAAGACAAGAGTTCCTCTGCTTGAGAAATCTTCTTTTTCAGATCGCCCTTCGTCTTACCGATATATTTTCTAAGAGCAACAATTTTATCACACTCATCCCTCACGTGTTCATATCGATTCTGCCGATAGGCTTCCTGAGCAATTTTTAATCGGCAGGCTGCCTCGGTGTACCGGTTAATGACCGGTGCTTCCAGTGCACTTTTTAACAATCTGTCCACCACCGACTCCAATTGCGGTTGTTTTCCCCACTGTTCATAGACGGTCACCATATTCCACAGGTACGATCGATTGTCGGGATAGTGTGAAAGCATCGCCAGTCCGATTATCTCCGCTTCGGCATATCGTTTTTCATCGGTCAAGATAAGCATCAGATTGTGCGATGCAAGATGCTTTTCATACGGATGATCCAGCGCTTCTTTGATCAATCGAATTCCTTCATCTGTACGATCGCTGATGAACGGAATCCACGCCAGTTTGCTCCGCCAAAAGTAATAAGATCCTAAGATATTTTTTGCCGCATGAAATGTTGAATCTAATTCAACACAACGCTCCAACGATCCGCCGGCGCTGATGCCGTAATAGAAACCGGTCGGCAAATTACCGTTCTCCGATGCAGTAAACGATCGAAATGCGTCCGCCATTCCGGTATAATAATAACCCCATGCCGCTGACATTGTGTTCCCGGCCAATTTTTCAGACAATACGCCAGCAGCCGTCAATAATGAATCATATTGCCGTGCATTAAACGATGTTCCATAGTCGGTATATTGAGCCTGGTACATTCCCGCCAAATATAAGTATCCGGACGGATGTTCGGGAAATCGGGCAATGATCGTGCGAAATGTCGTCTCTGCAGAATCATACCGCTGCTCGAGCGTATAATGGATCCCCTGCAGAAGCAATTGATGGTGTTGCGGATTCTCCAGAATCTGTGACCACAGTGTTCCGACGTAACAACAGATCAACAGTACGGTAGATTTCACACGTTACTCCGTACCAAAGACTCTGTCGCCGGCATCACCGAGTCCGGGCATGATATATCCCCGATTATTCAATCCACGATCAACTGCAGCGGTATAGATCGGTACGTCCGGATGATGTTTTTGTACAATGGTAACTCCGGCGGGTGACGCAACGAGGCAAACGAACCGGATATTGGTCGCTCCTTTATTCTTCAAAAATGTCAACGCGGCTTTCGCACTGCCGCCGGTTGCGAGCATCGGATCGATGAGCAACACCAGACTCTTGGCCAATGTTTTCGGGAATTTAGAATAATAATCGACGGGCTCCAATGTCTCTTCGTCTCGATACAATCCGACATGTCCCACCTTTGCTTCGGGGAGAATGTTCATGAATCCCTCTACCATGCCCAGTCCAGCTCGTAGGACCGGAACAATGACGATTTCTTTTTTCAGTCTGAATCCGTTTGTTTTCTCAAGCGGCGTCATCAGGGAATAGCGTTGAAGTGCAAAATCGTGCGTCACAACGAATGCCATCATGCCGGCAACCCTGGACAACACATTCCTGAACATCTGGTTCGACGTTTTTTTGTCTCGCAGAATGGCAAGATCGCGTTGTACAAGAGGATGATCAATGACGGTTAGATTGTTCATGGGAAACTCCTGTTGAATCGTCGATTATTTTCTCTTCCGTTTGAATACCAGCATGAGCGGAACGCCGATAAATCCATAATGATGCCGGATACGGTTTTCAAGATACCGCTTATAGACCTCACTGACCATTTCCGGCTCATTCGCAAAAAATGCGAATACGGGAGGAGATGATTTCACCTGGGTAACGTAGTTGAGTTTTACATCTCTCCCGGTCTTTGTGGAAGGAGGATAATGCTTGATGTCCGCAAGTAACGATTCGTTCAACGAACTGGTTGGGATTCTCATCGCTCGATTGGCGTGGACCATTTTGGCAAGATCCAGCATCTTGTACACACGCTGTTTTGTTTTTGCCGAGATAAAGATCAGCGGGATAAAATCATACGTACGCAACTTTGTTCGGAGTGTCTGTTCGTATAATTTTGCAGTTTCGGTATCTTTTTCAATGGCATCCCATTTGTTTACCGCAATTACCACACCGATATTTTTTTCCACAGCCGTTTGAACAATGCGAAGATCCTGTTTTTCCAGCGGTTCGCTGGCATCGAACAAAATGATCGCTAAATTACACCGATCAATCGCTTTTAGAGTTCTAATCAAAGAATAAAAATCAACATTTTGTTTTATCTTGCTTTTCCGCATCAATCCGGCTGTATCGACAAGCAGTATATCATCGCCGAAATATTTTATCGTTGAATCGATCGGATCGCGAGTGGTTCCGGCGATCGGCGTTACGATCGATCTCTCCTCACCAAGGATAGCATTGACCAGGGATGATTTTCCAACATTCGGTTTTCCGATGACGGCAATTTTTAGCTGGGTCGAATCGACAATGTCGTCGGTCTGAACGGGGAAATCAGTCGTGACGTCGTCAAGGAAATCGCCGATTTTTCTCCCCCCGAGTGCACCGAGTGAATACGGATCTCCTAAACCTAACTCATGAAATTGTGCAGTGGTGTGTTCGTCGCGATCAGAATCGACCTTGTTCACCACCAACATCACTTTTTTATTGGAACGGCGGAGAATATGGGCAATCTCTTTGTCGATCTGTGTGAATCCCTCCTTGCCGTCCACGACAAATATGATTTTATCCGCCTCCTGAATGGCAATTTGGGATTGTTCCCGAATCGCCTTTTCGAACACTTCGTCCGACTCCGGAACAAAGCCTCCGGTGTCGATCATCATAAATTTCTTTCCGGTCCATTCGGCATTCCCGTAATGACGATCCCGTGTTACACCGGGCTCGTTGTGTACGATAGCCTGTTGTGCTCCAAGAATTCGATTAAACAAGGTTGATTTGCCGACGTTCGGACGACCGACAATTGCGACTAGTGGTGTTGACATCCAGTATATTCTCACTTTCTGACAACAAAATATGAAATAATAGGCACAAAAAAAATCCCGCCGAAGCGGGATGGTGATGAAACAGTGGAATGATACTGTTCACTGAAGAAATTCTGTTACGAACCTCTCCATTTGCTCGTATTCTATGAGAAAAGCATCATGTCCATACGGCGTTCTGATTTCACGATATGTGGAACCGGGAATTCTCCGTGCAATTTCCTTCTGCTCAACAGCCGGATAGAGTATATCGGAATCGATGCCAATATTTAACACCGGCATGGTGATCGATCCGAGCACCTCGTCGAGCGTACCTCTGTCGATCGTCACGTCGTGGAGGTCCATTGTCCGTGATATTTTCAGATACGTATTTGCATCAAAGCGATCGACAAGTTTCTTCCCTTGATACCGCAAATAACTTTCGACCTCATAAAGATTTTTTTCACTACTGTGTCCCGGAATATCGCTCCCCTCGACCAGCCTCTTATCACGACCAAAACGTTCTGCGAATTCTCTTTCGCTGCGATATGAAATCATTGCAATTTGCCGGGCAAGAGATAATCCTTTCTTCGGTTGACCGTATTCGTAGTATTCACCATTTCGCCAATCGGGATCGTTCATTATAGCCTGCCGCCCGAGGTCGTTAAATCCGATACTCCACGCCGAATGTTGTGCTGACGTCGCGATTGGTATGATAGATTCAACCAGCTTCGGATACATCAATGCCCATTCTAACACCTGCATTCCACCGAGCGACCCTCCGATGACAGTGCGCAACTGATGTACGTTTAAATAATCCAGCAACGCTTTCTGTACGCGAACCAAATCACGAACGGTCATCTGAGGAAATGTAATTCCGTATTTTTTCCCGGTGTGTGGATTTAATGACACCGGTCCTGTTGTACCGTAACAACCACCCAATATATTCGAACAAATGACAAAATATTTCGATGTATCAAGCGGTTTTCTGATTCCGATAAATGAATTCCACCAGCCTATGGATTTCGGATCGTCGGACGAATATCCCGCTGCATGTGCACTGCCGGTCAATGCATGGCAGACCAGGATAGCATTCGTCCCATCCGCATTTAATGTTCCGTAGGTTTCAAATGCAACGACCACCGGTGAAAGCGATACACCGACATCCATCACCAATGGATTGGCATTGTCGAATAATGTCACCGATTGTGTGGTAACGCTATTATCTGTAGAAGTTAGTGGCTTCATAAGTAGTATAAATATACGCAAATCAGAGAGATGATTCCGATGTGCGTATTACTGCATTCGATAATCAATGGATTATTTTCCAACGAGTACGGATGATGCAACAATCCGCAATGACTCATCGAAATCTTCGATGATATCTTCAATGTGTTCGATCCCGACCGACACTCTCACGAGATCCGGTGTTACGCCGGAAGACAATTGATCTTCAGCGGACAACTGTTCGTGCGTCGTGGAAGCAGGGTGAATGACCAATGTCTTTGCATCACCGACATTGGCGAGCAGGCTTGAGAGTTTAACATTATTGATGAACGTTTTCCCCGCGTCTGCGCCACCTTTTATTCCGAAGGCGAGAATTGAACCGAACAATCCATTACGGAAATATTTCTTTGCTAAATGATGCGATGGATGCTCCTGTAATCCGGGATACGAAACCCATTCGACCAGCGGATGGTTTTTCAGCCACAGTGCAAGTTTTTGAGCATTCTGATTGTGGCGTTCTATCCGCAATGAAAGTGTTTCGAGTCCCTGCAACAACAGAAACGAGTTAAACGGCGACAAGGCAGGGCCTATATCCCGCAGACCCTCAACACGCGCACGAATAATGTATGCGATGTTGCCGAATGGTCCGGATGCACCAAAGACATCCCAAAATTTCAGGCCGTGGTATCCGGGGCTCGGCTCCGTGAAGATCGGAAATTTCCCATTCGCCCAATTGAACTTGCCGGAATCGACAATAACGCCGCCGATACTGGTACCGTGACCGCCGATCCACTTCGTTGCGGAGTGAGTGATGATATCAGCTCCGTGATCGAACGGCCGTATGAGATACCCTCCGGCGCCGAATGTATTATCGACTATTAGCGGAATACCGTTATCATGGGCGACTGCAGCGATCGCTTCAAAGTCCGGCACATTCAATCGCGGATTCCCGATCGATTCAACGTAGATCGCCCTGGTATTATCATCGATGAGCTTTGCGAATTCTTCGGGATCGTCCCCATCGACAAATTTTACCGTGATGCCGAGTCTGGGAAACGTAACCTTGAACTGATTATATGTTCCTCCGTACAAATTACTGGTGGAAATGATGTTCTCCCCTGCCTGAACAATATTTGTAATGGCAAGAAACTGGGCCGATTGGCCTGATGCTGTGGCAAGAGCTCCCACACCGCCTTCCAACGCGGCAATGCGCTGTTCGAACACATCGGTCGTCGGATTCATGATTCGAGTATAAATATTGCCGAATTCCTTTAAACCGAATAAATTGGCGGCATGTTCAGCATTGTTAAAGTTGTATGATGTTGTTTGATAAATAGGGACAGCGCGGGATTTTGTCGTCGGATCCGGCTGTTGTCCAGCATGCAATTGTAACGTTTCAAACCGATAATGACGTTGTTTTCCGTTGGTTGACATGGTCATATTCCTTTCGATAAAAAGAAGTAGTGCAAAATCGTATTTCGATTTCTTTACGATGAGAATGATGTGAATATGATCAGCGACAACAGAGGAAATTCCCGTCGAAATACGGAGAGAGGTGCTCCATAACGGGCCGGCAAGCGTAGAAAAGATGTAGATTTGAATTAGGGTGCATTGTTGTTTTCACCAATCCGATAGCTGTGAGCAATCGGATTGGTTTTAGACTTGTTTAAAACGAAAAACCTTTTTTAGAAGATAAACTAAAAAAGGTCGTTTGTGGCGGCACTATTTTTCGTTCATCTTCTCCCGAATCGGGATTCTGAATTTAGCACCTGACATGCCGAGGGTGATCGGTACCGGTTGCTGTGGAGTCGTCGGGTCAGTCCCTCGTCCACTCTTGATGAAAGTAAATTATGATAAAGAACTATTTTAATATAAGATATTACGGTCCACTTGTCAAGACATGCCTAACTCATCCAAAGATTTCTATCCAGCGTGCGGTATTGGATTGCCTCACTCAGATGTTCCGGGCAGATATCGTTGCTCCGGGAAAGATCGGCGATCGTTCTGGAGACTTTAAGAATTCTGTCATAGGCTCGCGCAGATAATCCGAGTTTAGTCATCGCTATTTTGAGCAGTTCCTCTCCTGCAGAATCGATACGGCAATATTCCCGTATCTCTTTGGATGTCATTCCGGCATTGGAGAAGATCGTCTTATGTCGTTGTGAAAATCGCTCTAATTGAATCTCCCGTGCGGCAGTAACACGCTCGCGAACAAGCGATGAAAGTTCCCCCGGTTTCTTCTGTGACAATTCCGCCACTTTCACCGCCGGTACTTCGATGTGAATATCAATCCGGTCGAACAGCGGACCGGAAATCTTTCCCATGTATTTTTGGATCTGCATTGGCGTACAGGTACATTCAGAATTCGGGTTTCCGAAGTTGCCGCACGGGCATGGATTCATGGCACAGACCAGCATAAAATTTGCGGGAAAATCAACCGACATTTTGGATCGGCTGATCGTCACCCTGCCATCCTCCAGCGGCTGACGCATCACTTCGAGAACATTGCGCGCAAATTCAGGAAGCTCATCCAGAAATAATACACCATGATGCGATAATGAAATCTCGCCCGGCCGGGGAATAGTGCCCCCACCGACCAGCGCCGAATCGGAGATGGTATGATGAGGGGAACGGAACGGACGTTGCGCTACCAATGCCGATCCCGGCGGCAATGTACCGGCAACGGAATGGATCTTTGTGGTTTCAATACTCTCTTCGAATGTCAGCGGAGGGAGTATTCCCGGGAGACGTCGTGCCAGCATAGTCTTTCCTGAACCGGGAGGACCGATCATGATAATGTTGTGACCGCCAGCTGCTGCCACTTCCAGAGCACGCTTGACGTTTTCCTGTCCCTTCACATCGGAAAAATCGGCGTAATATTTTTGATCGGATGAAAATATCTCCTTCCGGTTCATCCGGAGCGGTTCAATCGAACTCCGCCCTTCGAGCAGTTCCACAGCATCGGAGAGCATAGTTACTCCGAAGACGTCAATCCCTTCAACCATGGCCGCCTCCCTGGCATTTTTTTCCGGCAGAATCACTCCCCGTATCCCCTTTCTTTTCATTTCAACCGCGATAGGTAAACAACCATGAATCGGGCGCAATGCGCCGTCAAGTGAAAGTTCTCCGAGAATAACAAAATCCTGTAAGAGATCGGTGCTGAGTTGACCGCTCGAGGCAAGCATACCGATCGCCAACGGTAAATCGTACGATGATCCTTCCTTCTTTATGTCCGCAGGAGCAAGATTAATGGTGATTCTTTTATTTGGGTATACAAAACCGGAGTTTTTCAATGCGGACGCAACACGTTCTCTGCTTTCTTTCACGGCATTATCCGGTAATCCGACCATAAAAAAATTCGGTACCGTATTCTCGATGTTCGTTTCTATCTCAATGAGATAGGCGTTGATACCGTAGGTGGCGGCAGAATATATCGTTGTAAGCATATCATTCATCCATAATAATGGTTGATGTCTATCCACACAATCATAGATCCGTTTAAAAACAACAATGCGCCGAATACTTCCGTATCGGGCGCATTGGAATGTTGAGAGAAATTTTTATTCTATCGAAGTTTCCTTAGGAAATCCAGTCGCGGTTTCATCTCTTCGACCGACTTGAGAAGTTTGTCTTTGCCGAAGATGGATTCTTCCTGGCTGGTAAATGCCAATTCATATTCATTACTCATGATAATCGCCTCTTCCGGACAGACCTCTTCGCAGAATCCGCAGAAAATGCAGCGCGTCATGTTTATCTCGAACTTTTCAGGATAACGTTCCTTATCGAGTTCGGTTTCAGCCGCTTGCACTTCGATAGCCAGAGCGGGACACACTCTGCTGCACAATCCGCAGGCGACGCATCGTTCCGTTCCGTTTTCATGGACTAATACCGGCCGGCCGCGGAATGACGATGCCGGTTCAAATCGTTCTTCGGGATAACGGTACGTCACGCTCGGCTTAAACATCTCAGCGATCGTAACGGTCATACCTTTTAGGATTTCAGGGAAATACAAACGTTGAAGAAATGTCAGATCTTTCGTCCGAATTTCTTCACTCTTTTCCAGAAATTTATCGTTGCTCATACGCTCTTCATTATTGTACTAATAAGATAACAAGTCCGGTGACTAGAATGTTCAGTAATGCAACCGGAATGAAAATCTTCCAGCCCAGATTCATCAACTGATCATAGCGAAACCGCGGAATCGTCCATCGCACGACGATATAGAATAATATAACCATCCCGACTTTAAAGCAAAAGGCCCCGATCTGTGCAAGACTCGTGAGCAGAGGCGACCAACCGAAATGCTCAATGAAGGGAAATTGCCAACCGCCAAGATACAGGGTTGCGATCACCGCTGCCGATGTTATCATGTTGGCATATTCGGCAAGAAAAAACGCGCCGAATTTCATGCCGGTATATTCTGTGTGATACCCGCCGACGAGTTCCGGTTCGGCTTCCGGCAGATCGAACGGTAAGCGGTTCGTTTCTGCAAACGATGCTGCCACAAAAATGACGAATCCAATCGGCTGCAGGAATATATTCCATTGAGGAAGAACGCCCCAGAGATAGCCCCCCTGCGCCCTCACGATATCGTCAAGTCTGAGTGAGTTGGCAATCAACAGCACGCCGATAATCGAAAGACCCATAGATAATTCATAACTGACCATTTGCGCCGATGCCCGGAGACCGCCGAGGAGTGAATATTTGTTGTTGGACGACCATCCGCTGAGCGTGATTCCATACACACCGAGCGACGTCAAGGCGAGCAGATACAGTATGCCGACATTGACATCGGCAATCAATAGTTTATACGTATAGTCAATACCGCCGAATGTGAGAGTAATGGTATCACCGAAAGGTACCACGGCAAAAGTCGATAATGCCACCGCCAGTGAGATCAACGGTGCAAGAGAGTGGACGAATTTATTTGCGGCGGCAGGTACAATGTCTTCTTTGACGAACAGTTTTCCAATATCCGCAACGGATTGAAAGAGACCCCACGGTCCGACGCGATCCGGGCCGACACGATTTTGTATGAATGCACTGACCTTCCGTTCGGCCAGCACCAGGTACGCAACAACGGTCAGCATGACCACCAGGACCAGGCCGATTTTGACCAATGCTTCGATTGCAATTGAAACCGGAGTTATTTCCATACTTTTTCTCTTACGCGGTGACTGCGGTGGTATTTAATGGAACGCCTGACGTACCGATTTTGAGGTACGATAATCCTTTGAATTTATCGTTCTTGTGCGACAATTCATTGAAAATTTCATCCGCAGAATTGTATTTATATTTTGTCCCCATTGCACCGGCTAAACCTGCTACAATTTTCCATGAAGGCCGTGCATCCCGGCGCGGTCCTTTGCCCCACCGATCGTTATGCGCTGCAAATTTATCCCACCGGCTCATTTCAAATTGATCCAGCGCCCGATCCTGTTCAAATGTCGCAACTGCCGGTCTGATCCGCTGCACGCGGTGCTGGAAGTTTGTCCATGTACCGCTCTTCTCCGCAAAGGTGGATGCTGCAAGAATGACATCGGCGTACTCGGTCGTTTCGTTGTGATTGGTCGAGTGCACGGCAAAGAATTCCAGCTTTTCCAACGCTTCTTTCACGCCGGGAATCGATGCAATGTTGTCTTCCAGGCAATACAACGCCTTAATCTTTCCTTCTTTAATGGCGGCTATAATCTGATCGAAATGCAATCCCCCTTCAGGCGGATGCACTCCGACCGATAATGCTCCGGCCGTATTGGGCGTCTTATCTGCCCGAATCAATACTGTATCGTCCTCTCCCGAGAAATGACGTGCAAAGTCGATGTTCCGGGTGCCGATCACTTCTTTCGCAAATTTCACCAGAATGTAATTATCCTCGTTTGTCGCAAATGCTGACCCGAGAACGGCAACCTGTGACGCATTGAACGATTTCAATTCCGACGCAACTTTTGCTATCGCCTCGTCCCATCCGACAGCGACAACATTTCCTTCTTTCCTGATCTTCGGCGCTTTTATTCTCGTCTCTTCATTCACATGCTTCCACGTGTCCAGCCGGCCGTGATCGCACATCCATATACTGTTCACGGCATCGTTCTTCCGTGGATTCAGGCGAAGAATTTCATTGTTTCGTACTCCGACTTCGATATTGCAACCGCGGGCACAGCCGGTGCATACCGTATCGGTGAACGACATTTCCCATACACGGGATTTAAACCGAAAATCTTTATTGGTCAATGCACCGACCGGGCAGATATCAACGACATTCATCGAATAGGGATTGTCCAGCTGTTTGCCGGGGAACGTGGTGAGTTCCACACGATCGCCGCGTTGTATAAACTGCAGCTGATGTTGTCCGGCAATTTCGTCGCAGAAACGAATGCATCGGGAACACATGATGCACCGCTCAGCATCCAGCATTACGTGCGGACCGACATCAACCCGTTTCGGTTTGTGTACTTTGTTCTCGACAAAACGGCTGAATCCTGCACTGTACTTGTAGGAATAATCCTGCAGTTTACATTCCCCCGCTTCATCGCAAATCGGACAGTCAAGCGGATGATTGATTAGGATGAATTCCATGACCGCTTCGCGGGCATTGATCACCCGTTCATTCTTTGTATAGACAACCATGCCGTCGGCGACCTGCGTCATACATGCGATAGCAAGTTTGGGCATCTTTTCCACTTCTACAAGGCAGATACGGCAATTGCCGGCAGGCGACAACTTTTCATGCCAGCAAAAATGCGGAATGGAAATCTTATTTTCCCGTGCCGCTTCAATGATCGTTTTTTTACTGTCGACTGCGAGTTGAATTCCGTCGATCGTTACTGTAACGTTTGGCATTGTACGATGCGATAGTGTGTCGGTTGGTGATCTTTATTTAATGATAACGGTATAAATGTATGAAAAAATGTCTTTGGTTGAAAGCGGAAATTTACGGCAGAAATAAAAACCCTGCGAAGGCCGATGCCTTCGCAAGGTTTCAACGGCATTACCGAAGAATTGCGTCCACCGGTGTATATTTCATATGGAAGGCATCCGCAACGCCTTTATAGGTGATCAAACCGTCCACCATGTTCAGACCGAACTTGAGTTCAAGATTTGTCTGCACCGCTTTTTCCCATCCTTTGTTCGCCAGTTCGACCGCGTAGGGCAGCGTCGCGTTCGTCAATGCGATGGTCGATGTGAACGGAACGGCACCCGGCATGTTCGCGACGCAATAATGGATCACGTTATCCACGACAAAAGTCGGATTTTCGTGCGTGGTGGGTTTACAGGTTTCAATGCATCCCCCCTGATCGACGGCGACATCCACGATGACCGAACCCGGTTTCATCGTCTTCAACATATCTTTCCGGATGAGTTTCGGCGCTTTTGCACCCGGAATCAGAACCGCTCCAATGACAAGATCTGCCGATTGGATCGCTTTACGGATATTATACGGATTGCTCATCATCGTCACGACATTTTTCGGCATGAAATCATCGAGTTGACGCAGGCGATACAAATTGTTATCCATAATTGTTACCTTGGCGCCGAATCCGGCTGCGATCTTTGCGGCGTTTGTACCGACAATTCCACCGCCGATAACGACGACGTTCGCCGGTTCCACACCGGGAACACCGCCGAGTAATACACCCCGTCCGCCCATCGTCCGTTCAAGATATTTTGCACCTTCCTGAGGAGCCATCCGGCCTGCAACTTCGCTCATCGGTATAAGCAGCGGAAGCGATCCGTCCGTTTTCTGCACCGTCTCATACGCTATGCACACACCCTGCGATTTTAACATCGCATTCGTCAGTTCTTTGCTTGCCGCAAAGTGAAAGTAGGTAAAAACGATCTGGTCCCGGCGAATGGAATGGTATTCTTGCTTGATCGGTTCTTTCACTTTAATAATCATATCCGCTTTGTGATACACCTCTTTCGCATTTTTTGCGATCTTGGCGCCTGCATCCGTATACGCACTGTCTTCGAAACCGCTGCCGACGCCGGCTTTCGATTCGATGAGAACCGTATGTCCGAATTGACGTAGTGTTTCCACTCCGACCGGGACCAGTCCGACGCGATTTTCATTTGTTTTGATCTCTTTTGGCACTCCGATAATCATAGTATCATCTCTCTGTAGTAGTTTAGGATTGGTATTTCACGAATTGATTGTTGTCTGTATTGTGTCGCTGTGTTGTGGTATAAGCACAACGGTGGTAAACGTATTGATATCGAACAATTTTTGTGCAGTCCGTTGCACATCATCCGCAGTGACTGCGTCAATGTTCTTCACGATCGAATCGAGCGTCCGGTATTCCCCAAAATACAATTCCCCGTTTCCGAGCCTCATCATCCTATTGGAGGTGCTTTCTAGGCTCATCAGCATATTCCCTTTGAGTTGCGCTTTGGCGCGGAGGAGTTCCGATCGTTTTAACGGAACAGTTTTGATCCTTTCCAACTCTGCGTAGGCAAGATCCGACGCTTTTCGTACCGATCCCTTGTCGGTGCCGACATAGATACCGAATGCACCGGTTTCTTTTGCCATGCTGAGAAAAGAATAGACCGAATACGCCAAGCCGTGCTTCTCTCTGATTTTCTGGAACAAGCGTGAACTCATCCCGTCGCCGAGCACAGAATTCATCACCATACCGGGATACCGCATCGAATGATGCGCATTGAATGCCAGCGTTCCCGTCAGGAGGTGCGCCTGCTGAATCGGTTTGACGTATTCCCTGATCACCCGAGCATTGCGGGGAACGGCGCTGAGTTGTTTTTTCCCGCTGGAATTTCGTTTGAGGACAAAATATTTTTCCGCAAGGCGCACCAGTTGATCATGCGTAATGTTACCGGCGGCAGCAAGGATGATATTTCCGTTCGTGTAAAACTTTTTGGTGTATTCTAAAATTTCATCGCGCGTGAATCGCCGGATATTCTCCTCCGTACCAATAATCGGCCGGGCATATGGATGATTGCCGAAAAGATGGCGGTCGAAATATTCATGGATGAGATCGTCCGGATCGTCCTCCGACCGTTTGATTTCTTCAAGGATCACCGTTTTTTCTTTTTCCATTTCCTTTTTAGGAAAGGTGGAAAATTGCACCATATCCGAAAGGATGTCGACCGCATGATCGACGTATTCATCGAGTACTCGCGCATAATAGCACGTGTGTTCTTTTGTCGTGAATGCATTCAAATATCCGCCGACGGATTCGACACTATGCGCAATCTGAACATAGTTTCGTTTTTTCGTCCCTTTGAACAGCATGTGTTCGATGAAATGCGAAATGCCGTTTGTCGTTTCCGTTTCGTTTTGCGATCCGGTATTGATCCAGACGCCGATTGAGGCCGATTTTACGGTGGGAATTTCTTCAGTAATGACACGAATACCATTCTCAAGAGTAGTTTTCTTGTAAGAGGGATGCACATCTGTAAATTGCCTGGAGAGAGTATTCCTGTATGTCATTGAATTCCGGTGTATGAAGTCATGTGTACTTTATTAAGATAGATGATTTTTGGTAAACTTTAAAGTGAAATCCCGAACTCGCATTCGAATTTTGTCTCATATTTTGGGCAGTTTTCATGCTATTTCAATGAACGAAGCAACGCCTCGATCTTGACGACGACCATATCGATGCCAACGGTGTTTTCGCTTCCCCGGGGAATGATTATATCCGCATACCGCTTGCTCGGTTCGACAAATTCCAGATGCATCGGTTTGACTGTGGTAATGTATTGATGCATGACCGATTCAATGGAACGCCCCCTTTCAACAATATCTCTTTTGAGGCGACGGAGCAGACGTTCATCGGCATCGGTATCGATAAAGATCTTTATATCGAAGACGTCCCTCAGTTCTTTCGAGGCAAAGATAAGAATGCCTTCCACTATGATGATATCTTTCGGTTCCAGCGGACGGGTTTCTTTCATTCGGGCATGAGTTGCAAAATTATACAACGGTTGCTCAACAGATTTACCGCTCTTTAATTCCTTAATATGACGGACCAAAAGCGGTGTTTCGAGCGAATCCGGGTGATCAAAATTGATCTGATCTCCCCGCATACCGCCGTATGTCGAAATATCCCGATAATAAGAATCGTGCTGAATGACGATCACATTCTCTGTTTGATGAATTTGTTCAAGGATTCTGTTCGTCACCGATGTCTTCCCGGATCCGGTTCCGCCGGCGATGCCGATAACCAATTGACGCATGGGGTGCCTTTCAAAAGATGTTTTTTAATATAGAGGAAGGATGCTGCAGAAGCAAGATTGGGTAGTGTCTTAATTTGAATTTAACATTAGGCTAAATCCGGTTAAGTAAGTTTGACTTTGTTAAAATGTAAATAATGGTTGCCCTTATCCGGTGAATAAATTAAATTGTTGTCAATTATTCCCGGAGAATGCCTGAACACCGTTATACGACTTCCCGACCCACCAATTTCCGTAAAATCATTCAAGTTAAAAGAACATGAGTTTTTGACCTCGTTAAGCCACGAGGAAATACTTAAAATAGGGGAAAGGTATGCACGTAGATATTTTTATAAAAAAGACTCTCATGGTATACTGTTGCCATTCTGCAAGACCCACGATGGAAAAGACGTTTTTTGCAGAACGTCAACATATCATTTGCTTGGGGTTCACGGGTGGGACGGATTGAGAAAACCAGATATTATTCGTGTAAAAAGAATTGGGTGGGTAATCCCTATAATCGGCGGATTTTGTAGAAATGTATTGCTACAGGAAGATGAACAAAAGATCAGATACTACATAAATCCAGTTAAACATCTTGTGGTTCTAAAGAAAAACACCGATGGAACATATAATTTTACAACTTCTTTTAAGATTGATAGACAGGCAAAAAAACAGCAGATAAGAGAGCTGTTTAAAATAAAAAATCCCCCAGTATTATGAGCCCTGGGGGCAGGCAACAAATCCCAAAAGGGAGCTCTGCAAGACCTCTGCATTACTTTTAATCTAAGCGTTTTTTCCAAGACAGTCAAGAAAAATTTTGTCCACTTGTTTCCCGACTATTTGTTTTAATCTAATTGACTTTGTAAAACTTTAGCGTTAGTTTTAATTGTTGATTTAAACAGCCCGCCGGTATAGCGGGCTACCTTATTATACCTCTTGGGTATTTAAATCGCGCCCAAGAACGCGCTTTAATAGGGTCTAACATATACCTCCTTTCTGGTGCGACACTTATCGTTGGCGCGAAAAGTGTCAATTAATGCATCGTTTTGAATTAGGGGTCATTTTGACCCCTTTTTTATTTCCCACACCCATGGAGTTAGGTGCTATCCACTAAGATATAACTTTCGACACTCAACGCAAGTAAAACCTTTCCACCATTATCCACATCTCAAAAACTGCTAAATCATTGCCATTTATCGTCATTTTTGAATTATCTAAAGAAATTCTTTTGGGTCAATCATTAGAATTTGGTTTACTAAACTTTTGTACTTGACATGTTGTCAAGTAGGTATTATATTGCTATATGCTAAAACTTAACAACTTATCCATTGTTACTGTCGCAAACGAAAACGACTATCTAAACATAGATGAAGCATCCCGTTTTTTAGGAATATCTAACGGGTCGCTAAGGAATTATCTATCGTGGGGATGGCTAACAACATATAAGTTTAAAACGCTAACATTGCTGAAGAGAGAAGAATTGGAGGACTGGATTAAATACAAAAAGAGGCAGTAAAAAAGCGAAACCGCAAAGTGTTCTAGCACTTCACGGTTTCTAAAATCATTTGCCCGCGTGAACGGACAAATAACCCTGATACAAATATACGTTCATGCTTGGGCAAAATCAACAACTAACACAGGAGATTTGCCATGAACGTATTATCCTACGAAAAACAAGCCCTCGTTTTATCCCAGCTTGTAGAGGGTGTTTCCATCCGGTCTATTGAACGGATTACAGGAGTTAATCGAAATACCATCATGTCTCTACTCGTTAAGGCGGGAGAGATTGCTAGAGAAATTCAAGATTCAATGTTCGTAAACCTAAAGTCCCGTTACATTCAGGTAGATGAAATTTGGACTTATGTCGGCAAAAAACAAAAGCGTTTGAAGGGTGAAGAAAAAGACAGTTTTGAACTTGGGGATCAGTATGTCTGGGTAGCAATTGATAGCGAGACAAAATTAGTCCCCTCGTTTTTTGTCGGCAAAAGAAACTATGCAATGGCTTTAACGATTATGAATGACTTGAAATATAGATTCCCCCAGAAGTTTCAACTTTCAACAGACTCTTATATTCCTTATTTTAACGCTGTAGACCGTATCTTTGGGGCAGACGTTGACTATGGACAAATTCACAAGGTTTACGGAGAAGAAAGCACCGGAGAAAAACGTTATTCGCCCGCACAGATAAAGGAGGTAATAATACGCCCCCTTATCGGAGACCCCAAAAGATTTAAGATCAGCACTTCTCATGTTGAAAGACAGAACTTAACTATGCGAATGAGCATGAGACGGTTTACTCGTTTAACCAATGCTTTCAGTAAGAAGTTAAAAAATTTGGAGTGTGCTGTTTCGTTGCATTTTTATCATTATAATTTTATGCGTATTCACTCATCATTAAGAGTAACCCCCGCAATGGAAGCAAAAGTAACCAACCGCGTTTGGGGTTGGCATGATTTATTAATACAACAATCAAAGGTGGCGTAAAAATGAATGAGAGTATGCTTTATTACGGAGACAATCTCGACGTTTTAAGACTTCATATTAAAGATGAATCTGTTGATTTAATATATCTCGATCCCCCCTTTAAAAGCGATAGAGATTATAACGTTTTATTTGAAGAACAAGACGGCACGCGCTCTAAAGCACAGATCAAAGCCTTTGAAGATACGTGGAGCTGGGATGTATCGGCAGAAGAAGCATATAGAGAAATAGTAGAAGCTGGTGGAAAGCCATCCCAAACCATGCAATCATTTAGAGCGTTTCTTGGAGAAAATGATATGATGGCTTATTTGGCAATGATGGCTCCGAGACTTATAGAATTAAAAAGGGTATTAAAATCAACGGGTTCAATTTATTTACACTGTGATCCAACCGCAAGCCACTATTTAAAAATATTAATGGATTCAATATTTGGGGTTAAAAATTATAAAAACGAAATAATATGGCATTACAGAAAGTGGCCATCTGGAAAATATACTTTTCAGAGAAACCACGATGTGATTTTGTTTTATTCAAAAACAGATTCTAAAGAAAGAATATTTAATCAACAATTTATGGATCGGGCACAATCAACGCTAAAACGATTTGGGAAATCTAAAATTATATCCGGATATGATGAAAATGGAATTAGGCTTCCCTCTCAAACGGAAGACGAGGATTCTGAGGGCGTAAGAATGGATGATGTATGGGATATAGGAAGGGTGCCACCGATTAAACAATTATTTCCCACGCAAAAACCAGACGCACTTCTAAGAAGAATAATTGAAGGGAGTTCTAATAAGGGGGACATAATACTTGACCCATTTTGTGGGTGCGGAACATCTATTGTCGTTGCAGAAGACATGAAAAGAAAGTGGATTGGAATTGATATTACATATCTTGCAACGTCATTAATAAAACACCGCCTGAAAGATTTACACGGGAAAAATTTAAAATATAAAATTCTTGGAGAACCAGTTACCATTGAAGACGCCCAACAGCTTGCCCTACAAGATAGATTCCAATTTCAATGGTGGGCATTAGGATTAATTAGCGCAAGGCCAACGGACAAAAAAAAGGGTGCGGATCAGGGAATTGATGGAAGAATTTATTTTCACGATGATTTAAAAACAAATAAAACAAAACAAATTATAATTTCTGTAAAATCTGGCGGGGTGAAATCTTCCGACATAAGGGATTTGAAGGGGGTCATGACAAGAGAGTTGGCCGAGATGGGCGCACTTATAACACTTGAAAATCCATCAAGGCCTATGATAAAAGAGGCTATATCGGCAGGATTCTATCATTCAAAAATGATGGATAAAAAATATACAAAAATTCAAATAATAACAGTCGAAGAATTGCTTTCCGGAAAATCTTTGGACTATCCACATATTGGGAATGTATCAATAAAAAAAGCCTCTCGGTCTCATGATTTAGAACAATTTGAATTATAGTAATTTGCGTTTTAATTCAGGGCGGTGAAAATTAACTTACCCGCCTTAATTCCCCAGAGTTAAAATACTGCCCGTAAGCATCGTCAACGATTTCTTTGTCTCGAAGGGGTCTGCATACGACAAATCTTTCTCTTTTGGCAATTCGTCTTTCATTGGGGTTATCCCATACTTTAGCCATATACCAAACATCATTTTTACTCAAAGTACGGGCGAAACTTTCCGCCTCATTTTCGGCTAACGACTTGCTAATGACAAACATTAGCGTTTTTTCTTGATCCTGTTTCATTTTTATCCTTGATTTTATTTATTGAATGAATTAAAATATACCCGTTACGCCCAAACCCATTCCCGCACGAGCCCAAGGTGCGGGATTTGTGTTTTTTAACTTGACTATAACACAAAATATCGACACATTTCAAGTGCGAAAACCATGCTCGTATTATTCAGTTACGAGTAGATATTTAGGCGAGTAAGTTTTATATTTACTCGCCTATTTTTTTTGCGAAAACTAAATAATCGTAAAAACGGCTAACGCAAACGTATAATCCCGATTGTTTCAGCCCCTCGTAGCTCAATGGAAGAGCATGGTTTTCGCAAACCCTAGGTTGCGGGTTCGAGTCCCGTCGAGGGGTCAACCATTTTATTTTGCGATCACCTCCCCCCAATTAAACAAATCCAATCCTCTTTTTTATCATGATTTTGTGTTAAGTTTCAAATTAAGACACTACCCAAGATTGAATGAGAGTGAATGTTTCACTATTTTGTCCTACCTATGTTCAACATTTTGCTGCTCATTGTATCGTGTGTTGTTGCCGTTCTGTACGGAATCATTGTTGTCTTCCTCATTAGAGGATTCCGTCGTCTGCCCGGCACTATGAACGAACGTCTTCTGAAATTCAGCATCATTGTATCTGCACGGAACGAAGAACGTCACATCTCATCCTTGCTGGACTCCCTGCTCCTCTTGGAGTATCCTAAAGATCACTACGAAATTATCGTCGTCAACGATAGATCGACCGATGCAACGCAAAAGATTCTCGAAGAGTATTCACGCCGTACTGATACTTTACGCATCGTTACCATCACCGGCAACACGACGGACATGCCGAACAAAAAAAATGCATTACGGAATGCCATTGCCGTCTCCCGAAATGAGATTTTAGCATTCACGGATGCCGATTGCATCGTACCGGCCGGGTGGCTGCGGGAATTGTCGAAACAGTTTACGGACTCCGTCGGAGCAGTTGCGGGTTATTCGCCGTACCGGTTTGAGCGGAAGCACATTGCCCATTCTTTTCTAAAGTACGAGGAGTTCAAGAATTCTTTAACGGCTCTTGCCGCCGTCGGTTTGAACAAAGCGTATCTGTGTACGGGCAGAAATTTTGCCTATAGAAAAAAAGTATACGATGAGGTCGACGGATTTGAAAAGATTAAACATTCTGTCAGCGGGGACGACGATCTCTTTCTTCAGTTGGTTCGCTCCGCCACCCGATGGGAGATCCGGTATATGACTTCGTCCGGCAGTGTTGTAGAAACACGCCCGCCGGAATCCTTTTCACAATTCATTCATCAGCGGACTCGTCATATTTCTGCCAGCAAATATTATGTCGGTGACAGCATGGCAGCGTACGGAATTTCCCATCTCTTCCTCTTTTTTATTATTCTCCTCCTGTTCATCGATCCTATCATCGGATTGATTTTTCTGTTGTTTCGGATGAATCTTGATGCGATATTCATTGCGCAGGGTAACAAACTGATTCATGAACAGGTTCGTGTTACGGAATTTGTCGTCAATGAAATCGCATTGGCGCTGTATACAATCATCATTGGTCCGCTCGGTTATTTCAAAAAATTCAAATGGAAAGAAAGCACATCGTAAGTGGATTACTTACTCTCAAAAACATTTATTTTCCTTCTCCTTAAAATCATCGTCGCTGCAGCGCTGCTCTTCGGATTATTGCTCTATATTGACCTGGATGAGATTGCGAAATCATTAGCGTATGCTGATCCGGTGTTGTTGACGGCTGGGACAGTGCTCGTTATCGCAAATACCGGACTACATTTTATTCGCTGGCGATACCTGTTGCGTTTACTCTCGAAAGATATAACAAATACCGATGTGTTGACTTCATTGCTGGTCGGTTTCTCCGCCGGGTTTTTTACGCCCGCGCAGGTTGGTGAGGTCGCCGGCCGTATCGCCAGCCATCCCGATATAAGGAAAAGTCATATTATCGGGATTACCATTATCGACAAAATGTACATCCTGGCAGCGACAATCATCACCGGTATTCCCGCGCTGGCGGTTTTCACGGCATTCTATTACCCCGATTACTGGAATCACATATTTACTGCAGTGGTCGTGATCTGTATTGTTGCAGTGACGGTAATATTCCTTCTTCCTGCAAAGATACAGCCGCTATTCAAATTATTACCGTCGCGGATTCGTGATCACAAATTCTTTGCTATGATTGGCATTATCGAAGAGACATTTCATAATCGCCAGGCACGACCGGTGCTTGCATTCAGTCTTTTATTGTACGGTGTTATTGTCGTGCAGTTTTTTATTTTACTTAATGCCTTTGAGCCGGTATCATTGACGGATACCGCAATCGGTTCGATGTCGGTGTATTTCATTAAAGCGGTAGTCCTCCCCATTTCAATCGGCGATCTCGGCGTGCGAGAATCCGCTTCGGTATTTTTCTTTTCAAAATTCGGCGTTTCATCTGCCGCAGCATTTAATGCTTCACTGTGCATGTTTCTTATCAACGTGCTTCTTCCGAGCATCATCGGAGCGCTGTTGATACTTAAGGTGAAAACGAAATGATCGATGTAATTCTGACGTATGCGTCGTACATAATGGTTGCCCTCCTGCTGGTTTACGTTCACCGAATTCTCTATTTTTATATCGGGCTCACACGGCTTCGGAGTGGTTCTAATGTTCATCTCCCCGCAGTCACCGTAATCATACCCGCCAGAAACGAAGAACATAATATCATCCGTTGCCTGCAGTCTCTTGCACAACAACAGTATCCGGCCGATAAAATCTCAATTATTGTTGTGGATGATCATTCGACCGATCGAACGTTCAGCGAAGTCCAATTGTTTTCCGCATCTTCTCCTGTCCCGATTATTATTGTACCTGTCACAATCTATCAGGAAATTACGTCGCCGAAATTGAGAGCGCTTGCGCACGGACTGCTGCACACACCGGCATCGATTATCATGACAACGGATGCCGACTGCACGGCTCCTCCCGGATGGGTTTCGTCGATTGTGTCGGCTTTTAATGACCGAGTCGGTGTCGTCACCGGACTTACGGTGTATGAAAAACCGAAAAACCTGTCGATGCTTTTTTGGGGAATCCAGTTCCTGGATTTCCTTTCATTTTCGTCGATCGCCGCGGGTTCTATCGGCATGGGAAAAACCCTGATCGCCAACGGCAGCAATATGGCCTTCCGGCGCGAAGCGTTCGATGAGAGCGGCGGATTTGAACGTTTTATGCATGTCAATTCCGGAGATGATTCGCTGCTCGCACAAAATATAACGGCACAAGGGACATGGCGGGCACATTTTGCTCTCCAACCTGAGGCGACAATCACTACACGGCCGGCAATGACGGTGAAGGAATTCCTGCACCAGCGGCTCCGGTGGGTCGGCCAAACAGCTTATTATCCTGCGGCAATGATGTTCTTTATGATTTGTACTTTTCTTTTATTTATCGGCCTCGCGGTGACGCTCCCGCTGACATTGGTCGCATGGAGCAGTCTGCCGTGGCTGGTTTTTTTAGGGAAAATAGTGACGGATTATTTTATGATGAAACGATTCACCTCCATCACCCGGACGGATTCCGTCATGAAATATTTTCTTCCTACGGCATTCATCCACATTCCGTATATTTTGATCGCAACAATCGGCGGGTATTTTTTTTCGTTTGAGTGGAAAGACCGATCGTTGAAGAAAGAAACCGCACGATGATCACACATACGGGATTGCTCCATACACTTCTCTTTCCGTCACTTCTGTGGCGCATGCCGTCCAATAAAATATTTTTAACGTTCGACGATGGCCCGCATGATACTGCAACTCAGTCCGTGCTTGATGTCCTTAAAAGACACAACATCCCTGCTACATTTTTTATCACCGGCAAAAATATCGACGGCCGTGAAGAGATCATTCGCCGAATTAATGCTGACGGACATGCGATTGGAATTCATGCTTTTGACCACGCGCGGTCGCTGGCATTCTCAAAAAAAAGAACCCTGTCGGAAATACAACTAACGCATCGATCTCTTTCTGCCATTGTGGATCAAAAAATCCGTTTATTTCGTCCTCCGTTTGGTTTTTTTTCATGGAATACTATCGCAGCGGCGAAGGAACTCGGTTTTGTCCTGGTCATGTGGAGCTGTTTGACGGGAGATTTTCGAAATTGGTCGACAGAAAAGATCGTCAGCACATCGCTGCACAAACTGAACAACGGTGCCATATTGGTTTTTCATGATAATGATCTGACCAGCAATAAAATTGCAGGGATCCTCGACAAGACGATTGTTGAGATCAAAAAGCAAGGATGGGAATTCGGCGCCATACGATGAAAAAGAAAAAACGCATATTGGTTGCTCCGCTAGACTGGGGATTGGGTCATACGACCCGTTCCATTCCCATCATCCGCGAATTGTTGCGTCGTGATGCGGAGGTTGTCATCGCAGCGGACAACCGGCCCTTCGATCTTTTGCGGCGTGAATTTCCGGACCTTCACCACGTACGGTTTCCGGGATACTCCGTTCAGTATCAGCAATCCGGGAATCTGCACGGGAAGATTATCAAACAATTGCCAAAAATACTCAACGGATTCAGAACCGAACACCATTATGTCGATGTGCTCGTGAAACTCCATTCGATCGATGCAGTCATTTCCGACAACCGGTTCGGTGCATTCTCCTCTATCGTGCCATCCGTGCTGATCATTCATCAATTGAACATCCTGCTTCCCCCGGTGCTATCGTTCGCCAGCGGAATCGTCGCCGCAGTCAACAGAATGCTTTGTAACAATTATTCCGAAGTGTGGATTCCCGATTTCGAATCCGAACCGAACATTGCCGGCATCATGGCGCATCCATCGAAACTGCCGAACAATGCCTTTTATGTCGGGCCATTATCCAGAATTCGAAAAATCGACGCACGGAAGGTGATCGATATTCTTGTCATTCTCTCCGGACCGGAACCGCAGCGCAGTATTCTTGAAGAGTTGCTTGTCGGTCAACTTATGAAGACCGACCTCATCTCCATTATCGTCCGCGGAAAACCGGAACAGAACACGACAATGAAAATAGCTCCGAACATCACCATGATCAACTCCGTGCAAACGGATGAGATGTCGCGATTGATTGCCGGTTCGCGGATGATCATTTCGCGTCCCGGACACAGTACGATAATGGATCTATCCTTTGTCGGTGCGAAGGCGATTTTTGTCAATCTTCCGGGACAGACAGAGCAGGAATATCTTGCCCAAATATTGAAGGAACAAAAGATTTGTTATTACGAAGACCAGGATGAATTTGATCTTCGCCGTTCGCTCGAACAATCGGAATCCTACTCCGGTTTCAGTCAAATAACTAACGATCTATCCATTTTACAACAACGCATTGACCATTTAATCGGTACGTAACACATGATCGCACTGCCCATATTGTTATATGCGGAAACGCATTATCGATTCAAATATTTTGCCAGCCTGCTCAGAAAATCCGAGCCGGAGATTCTTGTCGATGCCCCACACAGGATTGATCCCGACCGCTCTCTCCCGATCATGATATTGATCAAGGATGCCGATCGGTATCCGGTTCATGTACAGTCGGTTCAGATCACGATATTTAGAGAAGGGGAAATTTTTTACACCGAAACGATCGCACCGGATCAACCGATATACGTCAATACCCGTTATTGGTGGAATATCGCGGAGATCGAGTTCCGGAAAGAATTGGAAACGGTGTTCGGCATGCTTACCATCGACGTCGACATCACATATGAAATTTTTGGAAAAATTAGAAAGATACAGAATAATAATATTCGAACCTCATCGAAAAGACCGCTGATTGTCTATCGGTCGAAATCCTCTCTCCCGGCTATTCCCGGTTGGATTGCGGGAGATACTCATACTCATTCGTCATACACGGATGATCAGGTAGAATTCGGATCGCCGATTCAGGCTTCGGTGGAACTCTCCAAAGCCATGGGGCTTTCGTATTACTGCGTTACCGACCATTCCTACGATCTCGACGATGCCATCGGTAATTACCTTATCAATGACCCGGCAATTCCAAAGTGGCATCAATTGCAGAATGACGTGAACGAAAGCAACAGCCGCCAGAAGGAATTCGTCGTCATACGGGGCGAAGAAGTTTCGTGCGAGAATTCCGACGGCAAGACGGTCCATCTTTTATTGTTCGGTTCGCGAACTTTTTTCCATGGATCCGGCGACGGAGCGGAAAAATGGTTTCAGATTCAGTGTGAACATACCATCCCTTATGTCCTTCGTTCAAAAGAAGCCGGGGTTGCCGCCTATGCAGGGCATCCGACTGAAGATGTACCGCTGCTCCAACGTTTGTTGCTCGGCCGGGGTGAATGGTCAAAACAGGACGTTTCTCTTCCTGATCTGAATGGAATACAAATTCTCAATGGGGAGAATTCCGATGCATTTCGCAATGGGATGGATGTGTGGATTTGGTTGCTGTTGCGTGGAGAAAAAAAATTCATCGCTGCCGGCAACGATGCCCACGGCAATTTTAACCGGTTCGTGCAGATTGGAATTCCGTTTATCTCCATTCGTGAAAAAGAGAGCCAATTGTTCGGAAAAATGAAAACGGTGCTCTTCGCCTCCGTTAATGAAAACAGTATAATCTCAGCGCTTAGCGCCGGACATTCCGTCATTACCAACGGGCCGATTTCCGTCATAGAAATTGAAACTAACCGACACAGTATCGGAAGAATCGGTGATACGATAACGGGAAAGTCGTGGATACTAAAAATCCGCGCAAAATCGACGGAAGAATTCGGATCATTCGCTTCAATCCGGATCATTGCCGGAATCGTCGGTAAACATGAACGGGTGTTGCGTGAATGGAAAGATTTTCCTTCGGGATACGAACTCCATACACTCACCGAGTGGGAAACTGATCCTGCGATTTCGTATATTAGAGCAGAAGCATTCACCACCAGCGGCACGGGCGTCGATCGTGAAGGATTTTGTTACACTAACCCAATCTGGATTTTACCGGAATGAAAAAGTTGATCGTTGCGCTTTTCTCAATGGCCGCAATCGTCGCCGCAGGAGAAGATGGAGTCTCCTTTTACAACGGACCGCTCAATTTCAAACCATTGGTAGCAAACACCTTTGAACCCCGCGTCGGACTTATCTGGCATGCCAATGACAACCGTCTTCGGCTGGATATCGGAAATTCCGTCGATCTTGTTCAGTATCGTCAAGAGAAGTACGGCGGTTTTGTGACGGTCGGTGCGGATTTTTTTACATACACCATGCTCCGCGGCGAGAAGAATTTCCATTTTCCTGTCGACGCAGTGGATTATCTCTTCGGAATCAATGTCAATTATCGTGATACACTCGATGCCGGCATACTCTCTTCCCGATTACGGGTGAGCCATATCAGTGCGCATTTTGTGGACGGTCATTTTGACGGGACTGCGGGAATATGGAAGGATGGATTGAATCCGCGTGTCTACAGCAGGGAATTTTTCGATCTGACTATTGCTTTCGAGCCAACCGATGCGATTCGTTTGTATGCGGGCGGCATGTATCTTTGGCATGTCGATCCCACTTCCCTTCCGTTGCTGACGGGATATACCGGCGGAGAATATCATTTTACATTGTCTTCGTTCACGCATTTGTTCGGTGCGTACCAATTCACTGCAACCGGCCTCCGACCCAAACTTGAAATGATGCTTGGCTCGAAATTTGGTACGTGGCAGGGACGCGGAACTCAAATCTTTTTTACGTATCATTATGGCAACAGTATGCACGGTGAATATTACGACCGCAAGGATGAATATTCCGGAATAGGATTTTCCATCGACTTTTAACATGACCGCAAAACAGATTCTTATCCACGGTGGACTTTTTATTGTTTCATTCTTTACCACGACGGTTGCCGGCGTTGCCTGGTTAAACCTCGATCCGTTCGATCTGCGCAATTTTTCTGCCGGATTTCCGTACTCATTCTCCATATTGTTCATACTGACCTGTCATGAATTCGGGCATTACTTTGCCGCACGGTATCATGGCGTCGAAGCAACGCTGCCGTATTACATTCCCGCTCCATCCGTTCCGGGATTTTTGAACTTCGGTACGTTTGGCGCTGTCATCAGAACAAAATCTGTCATCCCGTCAAAAAAAGTCCTTTTTGATATTGGCGTCGCCGGACCATTGGCAGGATTTGCGGCAACACTACTGGTGCTGGTCTACGGTTTTACTCATTTACCCGGAAAAGAATTCATTCTTGCAATCCATCCCGAATATTTCACACAAGTCGGGCAGCAGTCGGGAGTCGGCCTCGAAATCGGAAGAACGTTGCTCTACGATTTCCTTTCACTGACGCTCACCGATCCATTGAATGAATTTATTCCTCCCATGACCGAGATGTACCATTATCCTTTTTTAATGACCGGATGGTTCGGTCTGTTTGTCACCGCTATGAACCTTCTTCCGGTCGGCCAACTTGACGGCGGGCATCTTTCGTACGCCATGTTTGGAGCCCGTCACCGTATACTCGCTGTCGCTACGTTTGGCGCTTTGGTCCTCATGGGCATTTCCGGCTGGCTTCCTGAATTCGGCATCGAAGGAACATACGGCTGGTCCGGTTGGTTGTTCTGGGCGTTGATTTTATATCTGGTGATAAAATTATTCCATCCGCCGGTCGACGATGAAACGGAACTGGATCCGAACAGAAGAATGATCGGATGGGTGACCTATGGGATTTTCATTGTCAGTTTTGCTCCGATTCCGTTCAATATCACTTTTTAACGTTTGACAATCGATTGAAATTTCCATATCATTATTATTATTATCAACAAGAGCAGTCTGCCATAGAAAAGTTTGATACCGTTGTTCGAAATAGTCATTATCACAAACTCTTTTTTATTGCAGAATGCTTTAGCCTGAACCGAGGATAAAGCCTCGGTTTTTTTTTGATGAAACACACAATCGCCGCCATAGTATCGCTTTTCTTTTTCGTATCGTGCGAACTGGATCAGAGCGTAACACTCGACCACACCCCATCCCCACCGGTGCTGGACAGTGCGAGTGTCACCCCGGTATTTATCAATATTGGGGGGAATGCATCGTTGACGTCGTTCGATACATCGATTACGATTCGTGCATCGCTCGACCGGGCCTATCCCACTTCCACCGCAGTAATCTATAGTATCTATGCGCCGAATGGAGATCTGTTTACATCGGGTACGGTCGCCGACAACGGCATAACACCCGATCTTGTCGCTGGTGACGGTCATTATGCAGTTCGGCGAACAATCTCAATTCCGACAGAATTAGTAGGAACCTTTACCGTGCAGGTGACAGCGCATAATACCTTGCAGGAATATAGCAGTTCCATTCATCTTCCGATTGCTGTTTTCAATTTAAATAATACTCCCCCGCTGTTATCGGGACTGTCGGCGCCGGATACGGTCATTGTTCCATCCGGTACGGATATCAATTTTGTCAAAGTCTCGATTACCGCCGCAGATTCACAGGGATTGAATGACATCGTTTCCGTAACCTTAAAATCGTTGCGTCCCGATTCCTCCGTTGCAGGTTTATTTCCACTGTACGACGACGGAGGCACGACCGTCCGCCCGACGTTTAATATTTCCAGTGGCGACAGCATTGCCAATGACGGACGGTATACTCTGGTGATACCGATATTTAGTTCGACGCAAACAAATACGTACCGCGAGTTCATATTTACTGCAACGGATCGATCCAACGCAATTTCCACTCCGGTTATCAAAAGGGTGTATATACAATGAAAAAAACCCTGATGATGATGGTTGTTTCTTGTTCGGTAATGCTGGCCCAGCATTTCCCACTGTCACGTTTGGAGTCATTTTCATTGACCGGCACCGCGGATGGTCGATCTCCGCTCAGCAACAGCATTGTTGATATTGTCATCTCCAATGATACCATTTGGCTCGGTACCGGCAAAGGCCTCAGTCGCTCCACCGACGGAGGATATTCGTGGAAAAATTATTACGGCACCGCTGCCTTCGGATCAGAGAACATTTCAGCTATTGCCGTCAGAGGGACGGATATCTGGATTGCAACCGCGCATTCGGTGGAACGAGATGGAAATTTCCTCCCTGAAGGAAGCGGATTTCGTCATTCTACCGACGGGGGCGAGACATGGACGAGCATAGCCCAGCCGCTCGATGCCAATAACGTCGATACGCTCTATTACAACGACAAAAGTTTGATCCGTGCCCTCGGTATTACGACGGCAATCAACAACATCACTTACGATATTGCGCTCACAAAGGATGCCGTATGGATCACCTCCTTTGCCGGTATGGTTCGTAAAAGCACGGATAATGGTTCTACCTGGAACCGAGTCATCATTCCTCCGGATAACCTCAATTCAATTTCACCGAATGATTCGCTGGTGTTCGACCTTTCCCCTTCGGGCGGGGCTTTGGGATTGCAGAATAATCTCAATCACCGTGCATTTTCGGTGATTGCTGAAAATGACACAACCATCTGGATCGGAACAGCCGGCGGTATTAATAAAACCACTGATAACGGGAAATCCTGGATCCGTTTCACAAAGCAAAACCAAAATCAATCCATCACAGGAAATTTTGTCGTCGCAATGGCAAAACAGAATTCCTCGTCGGGAAAAATTATTTGGGCGGCGACGGTCAATGCCAATGACAACACCGAAGTACGCGGAGTCAGTTATACTGTCGATGACGGCGCGACATGGAAACAGGTGTTACTCAGAGAGTTTGCACATAATATTGGATTCAACGGGGACAACGTCTACGTCCCGACGGACAACGGAATTTATCGGTCGGCAGATATTGGAAATTCGTGGAGCAAAAACGGATTGATCTATGATAAGGCCAATCGGCAGCAATATACACAATCAACATTCTATGCCGCTGCATCGTCCGGCGATACCATCTGGTTCGGCGGTGCCGACGGTGCAGTGCACACAATCGATAATGCCGCCCATCCATTCGGCAGCAATTGGACCATCTTGCACGCCGCCCAGCCATTAAAAAACGTTACGGAAACGTATGCCTTTCCAAATCCTTTCGCACCGGATGATGAATCTGTCAGGATCCATTATTCGACGGGAAAATCCGGTGCTGCACTGGTGACGATCCGGATATTTGATTTCGGGATGAATTTGGTAAAGACCATTGTTCAAAACGGAATCCGCATCTCAGGAGACACTTTCGACGAATTGTGGGACGGGAAGAACGACCATGGCCAGGTGGTTTCCAACGGCGTCTATTTTTATCAGGTCATTGTCGATTCTGACGATCCACGATGGGGAAAAATTCTTGTCATTAAATAGAATACATAGCATAGTATTGTTGACGATGACGTTGTCCGTGGTTTCATTCGGTCAACTGGGCGGCACTCCCGGAGCATTTACCCGCATGGGTTTTGGAGCGCGCGGTATGGGCATGGGTAACGCAATGGTCGCAGTGCAAAGCGGTGAACTGAATGGATTTTATAATCCTGCTGTGGCATTGGCACAACGGCATCGTATCGTTTCCGCGTCGTACGGAGTATTATCGTTGGATAGAAACCATAACGCCCTCTCGTATACGCAACCGATCGATTCTAACGCGGCAGTATCGTTCGGTGTTTTAAATGCAGGAGTCGCCAACATCGACGGACGGGATGTCGACGGATTTCACACAGAGAATTATTCCACATCGGAAAACATGTTCAGCCTTTCATTCGCTTTAAAGATCCGGAAGATCACTTTTGGAATTTCCACAAAGATCTTTTATTACCAATTGTTTGAAGAGGTCTCTTCCAGTACACTCGGGATCGATTTTGGCGCACTCTACCCGTTAAGCGACAGAATCACCATTGCGGCGGCATATAGGGATGTCAATTCCAAATACAAATGGGAAACGACCGATCTATACGGTCAGATGGGAAATTCCACCACGGAAGAATTTCCAGCGAGGAAAATTGCCGGTATCTCATACTCTTTCTCTGACAACGCCGGCATGATTTCTCTGGAATTCGAAAATACAGGACGTGTTTCACTCTTCCGCGTCGGCGGCGAATATTCTCCGGTTGATGCAATTACTTTTCGCGCCGGCATTGACGGCTGGAATCTTGACGATGCACAGCAGGCACACCCTTCCTTCGGTCTCACGATGCGTCCGGGAATCGAGATATGGAATCCTTCGCTTACTTATGCGTATATTGTGGAACCATACCGGTTATTTGCCATTCATGTCTTATCTCTTTCGGTGAGTCCGTAATGAAGAATGTAGTGATTTTTTTGTTTCTCCTGAATATTGCCGTTGCACAATCGGTGTCAACCGGATTATCCTTTCTCAAACTGGGAGTCGGTGCACGTTCGGTCGCCATGGGCGAATCGTTTACGGCGGTAACCGGGGATCATGCTGCGCTCTATTACAATCCTGCTGCCCTTCATTTCTCCGACCGACACGAAGTGATGTTGATGCACAAGAATTGGATTTCAGAAACGGCGACGGACTATCTCGGTGCAACCATTCTTGGCGATCGATGGAATTACGGATTTTCTGTCTATTCGACAACGGTGGACGACATTGAAGTGCGTCTAATACCGGGTGAAGCAGATGGAATCTTTAGTGCACGGAATATCGCATTGGGAGGCAGCATTGCCTATGGAGTAAGTGAACACCTTGCCATTGGCCTGACAGGGAAATTTTTATATGAGAAGATTCTTGTCGACGAAGCATCGGGATACGGTCTCGATCTCGGTATGCTCTATACCTATGACGAACATATTGCATTCGGTGTCAGCCTTCAGAACGTCGGATCGATGAACGAATTGCGAGACCGGTCCACCACGCTGCCAACAACCCTTCGCCTGGGAAGTTCGTACACCTCGGCAGTTACTGATCAATTTAACGGCACCGTGGCATTGGAGGCGGTCAAAACATTGGACGATGACCATTTGCATCTCCACACCGGCGGAGAACTGCAATATGACAACTTTGTCTCTCTCCGCGCAGGATATGTTACCGGTTATGAATTCCGCTCCTTTTCGACAGGATTCGGCGTTCTCTTTTCGTCGGTGAAATTCGATTATGCATTCGTTCCGTTCAGCGGTGCATTCAATTCCACGCATACGTTCTCTCTCTCGTTCTTATTGTAATCGGATCAACCGGTGAACAACAGACCGAAAATATTGTTCACATCGACTTTTTCTACGCCGTTTATCCTTTCCGATGTAACCACTATAAAAAAAGAATCTGATGTAACGGTGGTCCTCCGGTCCGGAATAATTGCGTTGCTGCAATATTTCTTCTACATTCCGTTTCACACGCATACATTCACCTGGTTCGCATCGACGTATTCCTCAGCAGTTGTTTTCCTGGCACAAGTATTCCGGAAAAAATCAATCATCGTGCTGGGGGGAGTTGATGTGGCAAAATTGCCGGAATATCGCTATGGTATTTGGAACAGCTGGTGGCGATCGATGCTGGTGCGGTATGCATTACGGAACGCGGATGTTGTGCTGGCTGTGGATGAATCTCTTAAAAAGGACGCGATGTCTCTTGTCCCGTATGGCGGGAATAATATTCTGGTCCTCCCGACCGGTTATGACGACCGTCAATGGATTCCCGCCGGACAAAAGGAAAATATCGTTCTCACCGCAGCACATTGCCCGGATATCAACAAGGCAAGGATCAAAGGGATCGAATTCCTGATTGATATCGCCCGGCAAATCCCACATATTCAATTTGTCATCGTGGGAATTCATTCTTCCGTTCAACAACATTTTTCTTTCCCAAAAAATGTCACCGTGATCGAATATATCGGGCAGGATAAATTATTGGCATATTATCAGCAGGCAAAAATCTATCTGCAGCCATCACTGCGGGAAGGATTACCGAACACACTGTGCGAAGCAATGTTATGTGAATGCTATCCGGTTGGCACACACACCGGCGGCATTCCGACGGCGATCGGTGATACAGGGACGATTATTCCCTTTGGTGATATCCAGGCAGCTGTATCCGGAATTTCCCGGGGAATGGCGATGCCGCGCTGTGATTCAGCGCGAAAAAGGATTCAACATTCATTTTCAAAACATGCCCGTGAACAGAAATTACACGATATCATCCACCATGGGTGATTGATGAATACCAGAATCTCCATAAAGATCGGGATCACTGCCTATGAACCGGCGTGGGAAATTATTCTGGAGCAGATCGGTGTCGATTGGTCTGTCCTTCCCGATTTCGCCGGTCTCTCTCCGTCGAATAACAGTCTCATCATTGTCAATAGTGCCGTCACGGTAAACCAGCAGGACGCCTTGCGGCACTATGCGCATAACGGAGGTGCAGTCATTTTCACTCCGTCGGTAACGGAACAAATCCAACGGATTTCCTTCAAGAAGAAATTTCTTCGCTGCCTGCCGCCGCAAAAGAAACAAGAGTATTCGTTTTCAACTCTGCTTGATATATATAGAAAGACCTTCGTTTTTCCGAATGATTCACTCACCTTTTCCGAAGAATTCGGCGCCGGAATCGTATCATATTTAGGGTTGGATGTCACCGGCATTATCAACGACCTTCGCATTACTCGAAAAGCATTCATCGCGGATGCAGCACGGCTTCCCAATGAACGTGTGGCACGTGGATCAAAAAATGCACTTCGTCAACTGGTGCATTCCCACATTGAATATCTTCATCATAAACGGAATTTACCGTTCGTCCATAAATGGTATTATCCGAACGGCGAACCGTCCATATTTACATTCCGAATAGATTCCGACAAAGGATCTCAGGATGAGATTGAACAGATTTTCCGGTTATGCGAGGAATACCACATTCCCGCAACATGGTTTTTAGATGTGAAAAGTCATGAATCGTGGCTCTCCTATTTCCAAAAATTTTCCCGGCAGGAAATCGGAATTCACTGCTACCATCACACGGTCCACGATAGCACTGTTCTCAACAAAGAAAATTTTGAAAGAGCAAAATACTTGCTGGAACGACAGGGATTTCATCCGGAAGGAATCGCGGCGCCAACAGGAGAATGGAACCCGTATATCGGGAATGCAATTCAGGAAATGGGACTGCAGTACTCAACCGAGTTTGGATACGATTACGATAATTTGCCCTCGTACCCTCCGAGCGGAAGCGCTTTGTCTACTGTGCTGCAATTGCCGATACATCCGATCTGCACCGGTTCGTTACGCCGTGCAGGTTTTTCGACCGATGCTATGAGTTCATATTACAAGGTAGTGATCGATTCAAAACTTGCTCATTTCGAACCGATCTGTTTATACCACCATCCGACTCACCATCACATTGAGGTCTTTAAGGAAGTTTTTGAGTATATTCAATCCCGGAAGATTAATGCAATGAGTTACGCCGACTATGCCCGGTGGTGGAAACGACGTTCTGAACAACGTTTGACCAGCACCATCGAGGGTACCACATTACACCTGCACGGCATAGACGACGCACAATTGTGGGCGCGGATTACCCTGCCAAACCATAAAGAGAAAGTAGTTCCCGTGCAACACGTAATAGATCTTACCGAGTTAACATTTGATTCGCCGGCGGCCGCCGGTGAATTTGATCAAACTGATATCCGTGCGAGACAATTCTCTGTTCGACATATTATTCAGGATATTTTAGACTGGTGGATTAAAACTACAGAATGAAGATCACATTTGCCTGTTATGAATCATTGTCCATCATCCATGGTGGACCCCGTGTGCAAATCCTGCAGACGAAGAGGGAACTTGAAAAGCTTGGTGTTGATGTAGATCTCCTCGATCCATGGGCTGTTGCCGGCAAAAAACCTTCCACCCCGGTGCATTTATTCTCTGCTAATGTCGGTACTTTTCATCTGGCATCGGTCTTCCGGCAGTACGACATACCGTTTGTCACCTCATCAATTTTTTTCACGCGGCATTCACCGGTTTTCTTGCGGTCAACACTGGCTGTCAATTCGCTTCTCAAGACCGTTAAAGCAGGCATATGGACAAATTACGAATTTACCCGGCAGATCTGCGATTGGTCGAAGGCAGTTGCACCGAATACGAACGATGAACGGAAACTAATAGTTGAGGGATTGGGCATTTCTTCCGATAAGGTAACCGTTATTCCCAACGGCGTTGAATCCCGATTTCGTCACGGCGACCCAACATTGTTCAAAAAGAAATACGGTGTTGAGAACTTCATATTGAATGTCGGCCATATCGGACCGGAACGAAAAAATGTATTGAATCTTATTCGGGCTTTGAAACAGATCGACCACCCTTCCGTCATCATCGGACGGATTACCGATAGTGCCTACGCTCAACGCTGTATGGCCGAAGCAAAAGATGCATCGCAGATTTTAATTATTCCCGGATTAGACAATGATTCCGAGATGCTGGCATCGGCGTACGCCGCCTGCAGTGTTTTTGCCCTTCCGTCGATGTTCGAAACCCCCGGTATCGCTGCATTGGAAGCGGGGCTCGCCGGCGCTAACATTGTCATCACTCCTCATGGCGGCACGCGAGATTATTTTGAAACCATGGCAGAGTACGTCGATTATTCTTCACCGGAATCTATTCGAAGCGGCATTGTCACCGCTTTGAATTCTTCAAAAACCGATACGCTGCAAAAGCATATCGAAAAAGAATTTCTGTGGAGTCGTGTAGCAGAAAAAACGCTCTCCTTTTATCAACGATCGTTTTCATGAAACAACGGCGCATCCTCATTATCCGTCCGGATAGAATCGGCGATGTCATTCTAACAACGCCGTTGATACGGGAAGTACGGAAAAAATATCCGGATAGTTTTATCGGGGTATTGGTCGGATCCTACACAGAGCCGATCCTGCGTAATAATCCTCACATCGATGTGGTGATCACCGACGATCCCGCCGGAAAAGATTCCGGGCAAAAGGGATTCTGGCGACAGGTGCGTCGAATCCGCTCCTACCGGTTCGATACGGGACTTATGCCGCTTCCCCGCGAACGGCATGCATGGATGATGGTACTTGCCGGCATACAACAGCGGATCGGTGTCGGAGGCAAGATCTATCAAATTCTTACCGGCACCCAAACTGTCAGCCGAAACAAATATATTCCATTGAGACACGAAGCAGATTACGTAATGGATTTAGGACGGAAAATCGGTGTTTCGACTGAATATCTGAATCCGGAAATTTTCATTTCTATGGAAGAGCAACACCAAGCACGAATGTTTTTTACTCAGCGCGGATTCGATATGACGCGGCCGGTGATTGGTGTTAATCCCGGTTCAAACAAATCATCACCCAACTGGCCTCCCGAACGATACCGAAAACTGACAGACGAACTTTCAAAATCACATCAAATCTTTGTCAATGTCGGCCCTGCCGGATCGGGTCTTGAACGATATTTCAAGGATTCGGATAACTCGTGTATTGTGTATGCACCAAACGATATCCGTGAGATCATTGCACTGTGTTCTCAATTGAGTATTTTAATTGCACCGAGCACAGGCACCATGCACATTGCTGCCGCATTACACGTACCGACCGTCGCACTGTTTTGTCCCCTAACAGCATGTTCTCCGGTTCTCTGGGGACCAAAGGGAAACGATGCGGAAATAGTATTTCCGGACGACAATTATTGCCAACATCAGTGTCCCGGTGATCCGAAAATGTGTCCTTTTGACGGGATCAGCATCGACACCGTGATTCAAAGAACGGAAATTCTTTTAAAGAGAACTACTCTTTCGGAACGAAAATAGTTGTTTTCTTGTTGGGCATATCAACTGTACACAATATTTTAAAGGGATAAGTATGAAATTTGTAAAAATAGCAGCGATCTTCCTGCTGATCGTATCGAACGGAATTGCTCAAAATAAAGGAACATCATCCGAAAAAATAATATGGAAATCATTTGATGCCGGCATGTCGGAGGCGAAAAAGACCGGTAAGAAAGTGTTGATCGATGTCTATACTGACTGGTGCGGTTGGTGCAAAAAAATGGATGCCGGGACCTACTCCGACAAAAAGGTGATGGAATACCTGAAGAAGAATTTTGTGACCATTAAAATGAATCCCGAAAAAGACGGAACAGTGACATACGACGGAAAGAAATATACGGCGGCAGAGTTTTCCCAAGGGATGGGTGTCAACGGTTATCCCGCTACATTGTTTTTGAAAAGCGATGGAAAGCCGATCACTCTCCTGCCGGGATATTCTGAAGCCGATATGTTCCTGCATATCATCAGTTTCATCGGTGATAACCATTACGAAAAGAAAAAATTCGCCGATTATCTCGCCGAAAAGGGAGTGAAGCAGTAATTAAAAAACCCCGAAACCGATCTGTTTCGGGGTTTTTCATTTCCACTCGTTTGAATCCCCAGCCGCCGTCGAACAATTTTTTAGTCGCGCTTTAAAGCGTATCTCTTTACTTCCATAACAATCCGTTCCACATCAATCATTTGAATGCATTCAAGATCGTACGGACACTGTTTCTTCCAGCAGGGGGCGCAATGCAAACCGGCAGGAACAAGTTTCAAACCCCGGTCATACAGGTCAATTTCACTCCAGCAGCTGAGCCCAAACCAGGCTATGACATATTTTTTTAGTCCGATAGCCACATGCATGCCGAATGAGTCGCCGGTGATCATGATGTCGCAGATGTTTTCATAACATATCCCTCGCCGTACTCCTTCGTTCGTCGGAGTGGAATGAACCTTGTTTCCCACCCGGCGCACAATTTCCGCATTCCGTTCCGTATCTTCCGGCCCGCCGACCAGAACGAGTATGGTGTTGGGCGTGTCATACAGCCGATTAATCAACTCCACATGCTGGTCGATCGTCATTTTTTTATTGGGATAGAGATAAGAGCAGCCGGTATTGAAACCCACGATTACCTCTCCCCCATCCAGCCGGTGTTCTTTTTTATACGCGCTGCAATATTTCCGCTCTTCCTCCGAAAGATGTAAAACATAATCATCGCGTTGATAGTCCAGTTTCATCGATTCCTGAAGGATGTGAGTCCCGTATTTTTCGTTTTTACGGAATTTCAAATCATCATCGAGGCCGAGTATGTAACTATAGTGCGCTTCTTTGTTTAACGGCACAATCTGACCGTTTTTATTCAATCCAAATCCCCGTTTTTCTTTTGCCTGGATTGTGTTTCCGAACGCACACGAACGCTTGGTTTTATCTGTCTGGAATAAAATATCAAATTGCATCTGCTGCAGAATCATCCAATTTTCCGGTTCCCATACATAGACGGCATCCAGATACGGATTATTATCCAACAGCCGGTACGCATTCTTCAATGTAATCCAGGAAATGTGGCTCGTCGGATATTTTCTTTTAATGGCAGGGAGCATTGCGGTCGTTTGTACGACCGCCCCCATCGCATCGAGATTAACGATGAGTATCTTTTTACCAATAGGTTGGTGATCGACGCATTCGGTATAGCATGCAGTACCTGCAAAACATGGTTTATATCCCGTGAACCGTTTACATTCAGGTATTGTGAGTGGAGATTTTGTTTTTTTTGTCGGTTTCTTCTTTTTCATGGTGCAATTCTATTTTTTTCTTTAATGTGTTGAAACGCGGTGAAGACCGTTGTCACCGATAGATCTTTCATGCATACATTACCGATTGGACAACGGGTAAGGTTACAGGCCAGACAATCCAATGCTTCATGACGAACCCAGGTATTGCGGGGGCCGTACGGACCCTGAAGAATCGGATTCGTCGGTCCATAGATACCGAGCGTCGGTACACCGAGTGATGCCGCTATATGCATCGGCCCTGAATCGTTGCTGATAAGATACGAACAATGTTTCAGTAATGCTCCCATCTCTTTGAGTGACGTTGCGGGAATGCAATGAACAGGTACCGAAGTTTTGTCCCGTATTGCCGATACGTCCTCGAATTCGCCAGGGCCCCAGAATAATAACACAGATACCTGACGATCCCGTCCGATTTCGTTTATGAGCTGTGCGAATGAATCGAGGCCCCAACGTTTTGTTATCCATCCGCCGCTGGGATTAATGCCAATCAATTCTCTTCCGTCCAGGTTTTCGGCAGCAATCCATTGCCGCGCAATTTCTTCCGATCGTTCATCGATCGGGAATAACGGTTGTTGCGTGAAAATTGGGATTTCAAATTTACGGAGTACATCAAGGTTGAAATCGACGTTATGGACTTCTCCCCCGCGGGGATTGACATAGTCGGTATAGGCATACCGTCGTCCGCGAAACGGAAAACCAATCCGATATGGCGCACCACTCAATCGTGTCACCAAAGCGGTCCGCGGATTGCCGAAAAGATCAATGACGACATTATATCGCCGAGACCTCACTTTTTGTATCAGGTCGAGGCTGGAATCGGATTTTTTATTGAACGTCAGGACGGAATTGAGGTAAGGATTTCCCCGGACGACATCAGATGCAAATTCTTCACACAGAAAATCGATCTGCAGATGAGGAAATTGCCGCTTTAGATTCTCGATGACCGGAGTTGACAATAGTACATCGCCGATTGCTCGCAATTTTATTAGTAAAACGGACGATATACTATTAAAAAATAATGGTTGGTTCACTGAGCTGATTTTATTGGAAAATACCAAATAGACGTAAGAATTCAAACTTTTCCGTAAGAAAATCTTTAATGAATACTTGCATCACTTTGTCAGATTAGTTATTTTCATTAGGAGAATCCCACACGCACCATATTCTAATCACAAACAAAGGAGCACCACGATGAAAAAAACACATACTCTTGTGTTGTTATCTCTTTTGGTAGTAGCATTCGCATATTCGCAGGTCCATGTCGGCGCCAAATTCATACCCAAGCAGACAATCACAAATCCGGATACTGCATATTCCAACGATATCGGGATTCGTGGTGCATGGGTTGCACCGGATCTGGATCAAGATGGAAAACCGGAAATTTTCGTCACCGATTACACAAAGACCGGCCGTGTGCATGCTTTTCAGGCTGCAGGAAATGACACACTGGAATGGATCTGGTCGTCACCTCGTTTGGATCTTGTCGAAGGCTTGCCGTACGGAGCCGGCGGAGCATCCACTCCCCGCACCATTCGCCATGGCGATATGGACGGTGATGGAAAGGGTGAAGTGATCTTTTTCCGCGGTGGTGTCGGCGGTGGTGTTCTGATTTTTGAATGGGATGGTACTCCGGGAAGCCATAAATTCGGTACAATCCCCTCGGCATTTATTCCGGCAGATGTACCATACGGCGCCAATCTTGGACCGCTGGCAGGAACACCGAATGAAGGCGGATTACAGCTGACCGTTGAACATTTTGAAGTGATGGATGTTGACGGCGATGGTAAGCAAGAATTGGTTGCTCCCAAGAACCTTTCCGGTGCAACAAATGACGATTTTCTCGTTATTACCGGCGTGGGCGAATGGGAATTCGAAAACCAGGGATTTGCAGCATTTCAGATCGAAGGTACGTCATTTCGCACCGCAAGCGTAAAATTCGGCGGCGGTTCTCCTTATGCAGTCCATCCAATGGATCTTGATGGGGACGGCAAAATGGAGTTGGTATGTCATAACTGGAATTTTGCAGACTATTGGATTATGAAAGTAACCGGAGCAGATACCTATGTTACGCCCGATACTACCGGAACACCGATCAATGGCGAGCAGTTCTTTTACATGACGCCAGCAACCGATCACGTCGCATTATTCGGCGGAATTCCGGCGGATTTGGATGATGACGGAAATGGCGAAGTGTACTTCCCGCTGTATACAGACGGTGCTGAAACATCCGGCTCATTGTGGATTGTTGATTACAGCCCCAGTGATAATGTGCAGAAAGCGGATTCGACACATGCCGTAAATATCGCCAGTGCAGTGTCACAAAATGCATCCGGTGTCGGCGTTTCGAGCTTTACCGGTGTTGCCGCCGATCTTGATAGGAACGGAAAAACCGAAATTCTTGTCGGTTCGTCCTATCCGAGCAATGTTGTCGCTGTCGAATATAATGGATCCGGTTCATTACGAGATCCGGCCAATTACACCCGGAAAGTATTCTATACCGGTGAGGCCGATAATTACGGCACCATTACTTATAAAGATTCAGCCGGTGTGACAAAAGATACTGTCAGGACCGGTGGCGAGGGCTTCGTTTCGAAAATGACCTGGCCTCATGATATCGACGGCGATGGTAAATTGGAAGTGATTTTACCCTACCAGGCTCTGGTTGACTCTGTAACCTATACCTGGCAGACGTGGAAGGATACAGTTTACTCGACAGACTCGTCGATAAAGGTATCCAACCCGAAAAAATGGGGATTCCGTTCATTGGAAGCGGATGTTGCCGGAAGTGTCGGAAATAAAGACATGGTTGTGATTACACCGGATGATTACCTTCTCTTCCAGAATTATCCGAACCCATTCAATCCTTCAACCACGATCTCCTTTGCTCTTCCGTTGAATAAAAAGGTTACTGCGAAGATCTATGATATCCTTGGCAAAGAAGTACGCACGTTGATCAATGGCGAAGATTTCGCGAAAGGGACTCATAATGTGGTGTGGAATGGCCGTGATAATAACGGACGACAGGTCGCAAGCGGAACCTACATCTTCAAGATGTCTTCCGGCAATATGGAAAAATCGATGAAGATGATGTTGATGAAGTAAGAAGCATATTTTCCACCGGCGAGTACGGCGGAAATAAAGAAGTAAAAAGCCGATCGGATTTTCCGATCGGCTTTTTTATTGCTACCGCAAATAAATGATCTCACACAATTCCCGCCATAAACCGACTTTTACTTTCGATGAGACTTCTCATCCATAGTGCAATATCATATAAAATCACCGTCTATTCTTTTTACAATCGGGCAACCTTAAAGAAATACAAACAATTGCATCCTAACCATTAATGCAAGCATACTATTGGAATCTGCGTTACGCACGGCGGCAATTTCTGAATATGACACGGGATTTGAATACTGCTTCAGCGCCCAATAAGCAATTGGAGACATTCAGCGGGGATGTTGTATTCCTACGATTATATATCACAACACGAATATTACCGCCGGTTCAATAATATTTAAAAATAAAAGGTCTCACCATAACAAGGATGAGACCTATTCGGAATAAATATTTATGAATCGATCAGAACGTCACGCCCACGGAGACAAATTGAACATTTTGGAGTCTGCCGAAATCGGAAAATGCATAATCAACTTTAATACCGGTTGTGTTGTTTAACGCGAACACAACTCCCAATCCCCATGTCAAACTCTCTTCAGAATCGTCGTAGAAAAGAGATTTGTAACCGATTCGTCCGAAGAACATCTCATCATATGCCATTTCGAGACCAGAATTGACATATTCCACATTGTCGTTCGGATGTGTTGCATCGACAGCGGCTGTTGCACGGATTTGATCCGTTCGCAGAACATCCATAGAAACACCAATCCGGAAATTTAAGGGGATATCGAACGATTCGGTTTTGTAAATGGATTCAATATTCTGCGGGCCCTGACCCAAATCGCCGCCGGGAAAGTTATTAAACGAGATATCGTGACCGTCCAAGCGCATCTTGGTGCCGAAATTGGAGATGCTGGCGCCGATTTTCATGTCGTTAAATGACGTCGTGTATATTGTTCCGATGTCGAATGCAAATCCTTGCGACGACATATTCCAGATTGCTTCACGGATATATTTGGCAGTGAAACCGATCGAGAACCGGTCGGTCAATGATCGGGCGAATGAAAATCCCATGGCAAATGACGAGTAATCCCACCGTCTGCCGTCTCCGTCGGGATTGATTTCCGTGCGGACGATATCTTCCGGAACGCGGAGTGACGTAATGGATACGCCGAGTGTACCAAGCCCTTCGATGGTCATTCCCGCAGCTGCAAAGTCATAACTGATATCGGCAAGCCATTCGGCGTGATTGAATGTCGCTTCACCGACGGTTCTCATTCTGGCAAGCGCCGCTGGATTCCAATAGATTGAATAGACATCCCCTTCCAGCGATGCTCCGGCGTTTCCCATGGCTATGGATCGGGCTCCGGCGGGAATTTTCAGGAACTGTGCGACAGTGGTGCCTACCTTTGATGTCTCTCTGGTCTGTTGGGCAACGGCCGATTGTACGCCGAGCATCAAACACGCAGCAACTATTGAATTAATTAAATTTCTTTTCATCGGTTATTCTCCGTGGATAATAAAATTACTTTATGATGCCCAATCGCCCGATCTTCGTGGCGCCGGTCGGTGTTTCGACATGGTAGATATAGATACCATAACCGATTCTGGCGCTTTCTGATGAGAGCAAATCCCAATTGATATAGTTGGTATTGCCGGTCTTCCTCAATGTTTGAACCAATTCACCGGTAATGGTATAGATCCGAATAGTACATTCGCGCGGCAAATTCCGGAATTGCACTACTCTGTCCCCGCGAAGATCCTGCCGGAACGATGGCTGTTCAAATGCGCTGCTGACAACATACGGATTCGGCACAACAATTATTTTATCGATGTTCGCATCACCAAGGGCTGCATCGTACACGACCGGTGATGTAGTAATATAAAACTCGTCTTTATCGGTAAACGGTTTTTTCATTCTTCCGGTATACGATGTGCCTGCCGGTATGAGCGGATTGCCGTTGGCATTCGACTTTTTAATCGTAAGACCCATCATCGTATTGTTCGCGGATGACCTGTACGGCGGAGGAGTCAGAATAACAATTTCCTCTCCGATATCCCACCGTCCATTTTTCCCCGGAGTAGCGCCGTCTTTTATTAACACTTGAAGAGAAATCGTATCGGTTGCGTTAATGATTTTAAATGGCGTGCGAACCGTTTTAACATTTGGATTGGTGGTGCCAAAACTATCGGCTGGAGCACTATAATCACCCAGAGCGTTGGTATCGGCAGTCGAGATCACAAAATCGATCTTAATATCCATAGGCGCCATTTTTATAACACCGAGCGTCGGTGCCGCAATCGTGCCGGTTATTCCCTGCGGAGTCGAAGGAAGGAAATAACTTCCCACACCATCATAACCGAGCAGATCGTTGGTGACATAAATCCTGATACCGTCAAACACCGGGTTAGCATCGGCATCATTATATGCGGTGCTGTTGATGACAGGATAATACTGATATGACACGGAATATGTTTTTGTTTTCAACAATGTTCCGTTCGATAATGCACGCAATCGACCCCCTGCAGAATCGACAAAGAGCAACGTCTTGTCGATCAACGGTGCAGTTGTATCCGCTCCGTTAAAAACTCGTACCGAAGAAAGCACGAGGTTTCGATGATGAAGATTGACGAAAAGATTCTCGTTACCCACAAATTGCTCAACGACCGGTATCTGACGAAGAATGCTATACGTCAGTGTGTTTATACTATTGACCGCAACAGTATCAAAACTAATTGTTGCTGCGTTCTTCGATAATGCCAACTCATCCAAAACCTTAACGGATAATTTACCGGTTCCCGAACCTTGAGTCTGGGATAATGTCGCTCCTTTCTCAATATCGTGTTTCGTGGTAATAATTCCGCGCGCATTATCGTTTGGCGTTACTCCGACAGTGTTAATGTCGTATTTAAATAATTGCGTTGTAGGATCTCGCTGGATGATCGCCTGAGACTCCGACGGAGGCAATTGCAGACTGTCATCCCCATGGTCAAATGAGACGACGGCGTAATAATATGTTACTCCGTTGGTAACCGTTGAATCGACATATTCATGGCGAAGACCGGATGAATCCGCAGGTTCTCCCATATAATATTTAATATATCGGCCGCGGTACTCAATGGGATGAAATCCTCCGGGATACTTGTCTCTCTCCGCTTGCGTCCACGGTCGGTGCCATTGTGCTGTTCTCCGGGACTTTTCATCGTAGAGCGCTTTGCCCAAAAACGGATAGCCGTTTCCATCGGTGATCGTGAAGACATCCTTAAACGTATAATCCTGACTGCGGTAAATCTTGTATCCTTCAAAGTCTTGTTTACCGGTGAATGGATCGCGTGCTTTCTCTGCATTCGTATCCCAATACAACGTCACCCGGCCGTCACCCGCCACTGCCGTTACCATCGGTTTCGGCGGCGGCTGTGCAAAACGATAACTGGCTTCAAGAACAAGTTGCGCTGTTTCTGAATTCAGCAACAAATCTTTCAAGTCAGAACCCATCAATAATGCGATTGAGAATCGTTCGCGATGACCCGGCTCCATCGGGAACGGACCGGTGCCATACAGAAATATATAATCTCCCAAATTTTCGGGATTGATCGGATAGAGTAATGCCAATGCAGCAGTATCCATCTCCGACGAAATTGATGTATACATAAGGTTATCGTTCTTAGGCCGATTGTTGCCGCCGAAAACCAACGACCAGAAACTTCTCAGTCCGATCTGATCGGATTCATTGACATCTCTGAATCCGAAATTTGGCTCAGAACCAGCCCAACCCCAGCCCGATTGAAGCACCGTGTCCAACGGTTCACCGAATTCATATTCACCGTTCCCGTTAAGATCATTGAAGAATGCCTGAGACGGGAATCCATCTCCTTCGCCGAAATCCCCCGTCCCGCCGATACCGTCGATACCGACGTCGTCATTTTCTTTGTTCCAATCGCCATCTTCATCGCCGGACCATCGCGGTCTTGGCGCACCATACAATGCTGTATATTTTGCTACATCTGCTACACCGGTGTTCGAAAGAATGTTAATCCCGTCAATCTGGAATCCTTTGGCATTGAACGGACTTTCATCGCTTATACCGTCATCATCGTTATCAACCGCGTCCACGCTGTTATTCGGACTTTCCAAAAATTTATATCCGAAATACCCGGGGACAATGGAGGGAATTTCACTCTTGCCGTCAGGATCCCAACTGTAGACCATATTCCTCGCCCGCTGCGTCACCGTCTGTCCGTCGATAATCAAGAGATCGTCGAATAACGGTTGACCGATTGCTTTTCCGGGAATGAACGACGCAGCATCGTCGCCGTAATTAGTCGGACCGCCGATGTGAGGATCGCCGAACATGCCAAAAAACATATTGTCGACCTTTTTTGCACGCAGATCCATTTCAGCCGTGTACACCAAAAAAATGATATCTTCGGCTAGAGGATTGGCAAACTGCATTGTCCGCACCTCAAGGTCGAGACCCAATCCGCCGTGTTCCGGCACCGTCGCTATCGGTAAATAATCAAACTCCTTGTCTGTAGAATCGTCAACGACATAATACACTTCTTCGTCCGGCACGGAGGCGTTACCGCCGAGGAATGACGGGTAGATATACTCACCTATTGTTTCATTATACCAGGATTCGGGCCACGATTTCGGTTTGATACGCAAATCGGATGTCCGAGCACCCCAACTGGCGACGTCGTTTTGCCCCTGCGCGGAATACCCGGCGAGCGGCAACCAACCCCATTTCGTGATGCCGTCCGGAGCAAAATCGCCGTCCGCGGTGCTTCTGTTTGCACCCCCGAAACCATCGATTACGATGCTGACAGAATCAGTCGGTATTGTCGACCGCGGAACGCGCGCACCGGCAAGCGGACCGAATTCGTATCCATATCCCAATCCGTTCCATACCAGATCGAGCACATTACCGGTCACGCCGGGATTACTGATAGCACCGGTATTATAGATGATTGAACGAATTTTATTCCCCTGGATGATAAGACTTTTTACTTCCGACTGCTGACCGGTTGCCTTCAGCAGTCTAAACTGTTCTTCGCGCCATCGCTGGTACTCAACGCGCTGTTGCTTGTTCAGATACTTTATATCCGCCGTTCGAAAATCGATTTTTTCATCCTGCGCGAATATGATGGAAAAACATACGAGAAGAGCGAGAAATACACTTTTTTTCATTTGGACATTTCCTTTGTTCATTTCAACCATACGTGCGGGGATCAAAACATCAATGAGACACCGAATCGAACCAATCGCGGACGATTGAGATTCTGGGGATTGATGTAATAGTTTTCAATTGCGGATTCCGGAAGAAGGCCGACGTCGCCGCGATTCATTCTGTTACGGATATCCTGGAACTCTGTCGGATTGGCGATTTGATTAGCATTGTAGAGTGCTTTTCCGCTGTTCGAATACACGGCGATTTCATTCTCGGAATTGAAAACATTATCAATCAATGCAAAAACAGAATAGCGTAATCCGCCGACAACGAAATATTTTTCGACTTTTAAGTCGACAGTCCATTGGAACGGCTTCGATGAACTGTTTTGAATGAATCGTGCAATTTGCGTGGATAAACTTGTCGGCACACTGGCGGTATACGGTGAACCGGTCTGAATGCGGATGGTGCTGCTCACATTGTAGTCGTCCGGTTCAGAAAGATTCAACGTTGTATTGAGCGTATGCGTCCTGTCAAAGTCCAGCGGAACAAGGAACGTTTCGGTTGACTTTTCCGTCAGCTCGTTATAGAAGAAATCTTCCACCGGTTCAGTCCTGTTCCCTTCCGCGACGGCAAATGTATAATCGATCGATGATGAGAAGATGGTTCCCGGCGCACGTCGCTGGAACAAAGAAATGGTAATACCGCGTGAGTTTGCGTAATCGAGGTTTGTGAGAATATTGTATTCAATATCACCCTTACCCGCTTTAATGATCTGGCTGAACAGATAATCACGGACATCCTTATAGAACCCGACGATTTCCAATCGCAGATCCGGCGTCAATCCTTGCTGTAGACCGAGCTCATACTGGACAGACCGCTGCGGCCGGACATCGGCGTTGCCAAATGTCGGGCGTGAACCTGCCGCCCTGAAATTGGGATTTGTATACAATTGTGATAGATTCCCTAATTGATAAAAATGTCCGTAGGAAAACCGTATCACACCCTGATCGGTGATCGGATAGGCCATGCTGATACGCGGACTGATCGTATGTTTGATGCTCGCAAATTTCAGTCCCGATGTAACAAATGTCACACCCAGATCGGAGTATTCCTGGCTGAGCACCGGATTAAATTGAGCGCTTGGATCGAAATATTCATACCGCAGTCCGGCATTCAAAATAAAAGATTTTTCCAGTTCGATCTTATCCTGAATGTATAATGATACCTGTGCCGGTGAGCGTTCATAATTCGTATATCCCGCATCAACACCGGGTACGCGTGCCGCATAGACCATACTGTCGGCATACACGTCCTGAAAATCATCAACAATGATACCGGGATTATTCACATTATAAAATTGCAAAACATACGATTCCAAATTCAACGTATGGAGACGTAATTCACCGCCCACTTTTACTTCGTGAATGTCAAATATTTGCGCCTGCAGGTCGAATTTTGCACCAATCGATTGGGTGGTCCTGAACGTCCTCCCTAACGACACTCCTCCGGTCAGGAAACCGGTATTGGGAAGCACGGTCTGATAAAATTCTGGAAGGTAGCGAGGATCATTGATGTTTTCATATGCGTAGGTCTTATCCTCGGAATTACTGAGCGACAGTTTTACTGTATAAAATGCCGCATTGCTTAATGTATGAGTCCAATCGAGTGCATGCATCAGACCGTTGCTATAATTGGTCGGACGGCCGTCAGGATTATACCGATAGGAATAATACAGCGCACTTTGACTTTCTGCATTATCATACACTACTTCATATTTCAATTTCATGGTGGATGTGAACCGATAGGAGATATTTCCCTGGATATTATACGATTGGCTCGTATTCAGCGGGACAAGTGAACTGTCTCCGGTCGGACGACCCAGCACATCAAATCGCGGGATCTGAAAAGGTCCGATTGGATTGTATACCAATTGACGGTTCAATGGATTAAAATAGAACGGTGACGAGTTGCTTCCTAAACGGGGATCGTTGGTATATAACGGAAAACCGGCATTGTTCGGATCGTCCATAACATTGCCGAGTGAATCCCTGACCACCAATCGTTTTGTGAACTCATCTCTCGTAACATAAAAATCGGTAGGATTGTAAATCCTGTTTCCGTACAGGTAACCATTATTTCTGTCGAACACGCCCGATGCATAGAACGAAAGATTGTCCAGACCGAGCGGACCGCCCAATGTCACTTCGGCACGATTGGTATTCAACGGTTGATAATTCTTAAGGTGAGGAAATACTGATTCGTTCGTCGTATAGTAGTCGCCGGTCAATAAACGGACACTGGCCGTCGTTTTTTGCCCGCCTTCTTTAGTAACATAGTTCACGACGCCGCTCAACGCATTGCCGTACTCCGCGCTAAATGTTCCGGTGGAAACGGTCACTTCCTGAACGGCATTGGTTGCAACACCGATTGAACTAAAATTATCGTATGGATTATTAACAGAAATACCATTCAGTGTGAAAGCAATCTCATTGGATCGTCCACCCCGGATGTGCAAATTACCGTCATCGGAGGTGACCACGCCTGCTTGAAGTCCGATCACTTCGCTGATGGTTGTCACCGGAAGCGATTGAAAACTTTCGGACGTCACCGCAACCACCGGATTTGTCTGATCCTGCCGGATCAACGGATTGCGTTCCCCTTCGACGATCACCTCTCCCAGTTCGACCGATGATTCGTTTAATTTGATATTGAGTGTCGTGGTATAATCGACATTCACCCCGACATTGTTGATGCGGGTCGGTTGGTATCCGACGTAACTGATGGAAACAGAATACGTACCGGGCGGGACATTGACAATAACGTAGTTTCCGTCAAAATCCGTCGCTGCACCGAGCGTTGTTCCGGCGACCGTTACAACGGCAGAAGGAATTCCTTCTCCGGTTTTTCCGTCAGTTACTTTTCCGGCAATTTTACCCGTTGTTCCTGCAAAGAGAAGATGATTTGACAAGAGTATTGCAAGGCCGAGACATAGAACAGAGTATCGCTTAACCATAGAACCGATCCGTTCAATAAATGATTGAATTAAATAGGTTGGATAATTATGAAATATAGGTAAACGTTATTGCGGTGTCAAGAATAACCCCAATTAAAACCGCAGACCGACACTAAAATAGTGCACCTCCTTCAGCCGGCCAAAATCCTGATATGCGTAATCAATCAGGAATTCAACCGGGGAAGAAAACTCATACTGGACACCGGCTCCGAATGTCAAACCCTGTTCTCCCCCGCGTTCATATGCAGATTTCCATCCGGCTCTCAGGGAGATAATATTTGCCCAGGAATACTCAACTCCGGAATTTACATATTCGGTATTGTCATTGGGGTGGACAGCGTCAACGGCGAGCGTCAGTCTATTATTGTCCATCTTGAGAGCGTCAGTCGCCAAACCAACTCTGAAAATCAACGGCAAGTCATAACTTTCAAGTTCATAGGCGGAATTAATAATGTTCTTTCCTCCTGCTCCGGTTTTGACCAGAACGAGATTATCCCTGCCTTCGAGGCGCATCTTCGGTCCGAAATTGGCCATACTGGCACCGATGCGCAATCCGTTCAATACCGGGGCAATATACATCGTCCCCACATCAATACCGATGCTTTGCGCCGACATGTTCCATACGCTCTCGCGGATATATTTAACATTAAAACCGATGGCGAACTTATCCGTAAGGTTCTTGGAAAAAAGGAGCCCGAACATCGTTGCGCCGGCGGTGAACTTTTCTCCCGTCCCTTCCGGCATCGCAGTCGTTGTCACAAACATGTCTCCGACACCCATAGTGGAAAAACTGGCACCGATCGTTCCCAGTCCGTCAATGACGAGTGTTGCAGCGGCAAAATCGAATCGGGTATCGAGAATCCAATCGACGTGATTGAACACTGCTTCTCCATATGTAGCAAAACCGAGTCCTGCCGGATTCCAGTACAGCGCCGAAATATCATCGGACACCGCCGTATAGGCACCTCCCATACCGATTGCCCGCGCGCCGACTCCGATCTTTAAAAACGACGCAGCCGTAGTACCGGTTTTAGTAATGGCAGTCGATTGGCCGAAAGAGGTATATGCCAAAAGGAAACATATAAAAGAGAGAGACATTAATCTTTTCATAAAATACCGTACTGAATGTTAGGACAATTGAGCAATGTTATTTTATCAATGCGAACTTTACGATCTTTTCTCCAATTCCGGGCGCTTCGATGTGTGCGAAATACACTCCGTATGCAACGCCGAGATTATCGCGGTTCAACAGGTCCCAATATTCCCTGCCATTGTCGAGATTCGATTGATGGTACAATTCCTTCACCAGTTCACCTGATAGTGTAAAAATTCTGATGGTACACACCGTCGGCAAATGTTCGAAATAAATCCTTCTGCTTCCGCGGGTAGTGCCGGGCAGACGATCGGTGGGTTCGATATCGTTCACAGCAACATAAGGATTGGGAACAACTTTTATCTTGTCCAGCTGACTGGAGGCGATTTCTGGGCTGATGCTTCCGGCAATGGTGACGAATGAGAATTTGTCCACCGCCGAGTACGGCTGTTTCGTACGCATCTGGAATACTTCTCCTCCGGCAGTGTAGGATGAATCTTTTAAATTGAACACCACCTGATACATCGTATTGTTTGCAACAGTTCGGTACTGTGCCGGTGTGCGAAAAACAAGCGCCTCACCGTACTCCCACCGGTTGTTCACTTTATTCTCACGGACGATCACTTCGATGGGAATCTTCGAACGCGCAGTATCGGAGGTATTGTTCACAATTTTGAACGGCGTTACGATTTTCTTTTGAACGGCGATATTGAGCATGGTATCACCCGGGAAGAGATATTCGCCTGTTGCACTGGTGTCCATGCTGTTAAATTGTATCTGAACATCCAATGGCGCTACCTTCTCGACACCGATGCTTGGTTTATTGACGATATAACCGATCTTCTTATTATCGATGACAAACTTGCTTCCAAGCGAATCCAAAGAGAGGAAATGATTGCGTACAAATATTTTCATCCCGTCAAACACCGGATTGGCTTCTTCGAAATTTAAATAAGAGCTTGGCGGCTGGCAATACCAGCGATACGTGAGCCGGTACGGACCGGAAGAATTCGCCATCGCACCGTTCAAAGTCTTTCTGATTAAACCCCGCACTGTGTCGACAATATAATCGACATCGCGGAGATAGGTTTGCCCGGTGAGCGCATGGGTGACGGAGAGTACCGAGTCATCGGCAATATTCATAATCCCGACCTTGACAAAATTAGTATCGATCAGCGGCGTTTCGAATACCGTCGGAGTAATTTTTAATATAGAGTAATTCACCTGCGCAACCTTCGTATTTTTAACCTGCAAGGAATCATGGAACTGCAGCACGTATTCCGCCTTGTCCTGCACGGCAAGATCGTTCATCACACGCAGATCAATCGGTCCTGTGCCGGTGCCGGTGATACGCTGCAGTTTTTCCACTCCGGTACCCTCGAATGACGGATCGACATAACCGCTTGCCCGCGGGCCGGGAATTACCTGCACGGTGTTTAAATCGAAAATAAGCTGTGAGGTGATCGGATCGATATTAATCCGTTTCGTGGTTTCCGTCGGAGGAACTTTAACGGAGTCTCCGTGGTCATACGCAACGACGGCGTAGTAATACGTTTGGCCGTTAATGACCCCGTTCGAATCGACATACGAATGGACCAATCCGGTATTATCACCGAGATAATATTGCACGCCGCGATTCGCGAACGGAACGGGTGAATATCCTTTCCAGTAATCTTCGATGCTGGTGTCGAACTTTCCATTGACGTTCACATCGACAAACGGTTCGCCCGGATCGTGGATTTCATTCGCATTAATGTCGGTAAACGGTTCCGGCCGCAATGCGATATCGAACCGGGCATCGGTGCCGACGGCATTTTTCAGCGGAGCATAGAGGATAGGCGTCCCCATGCCATCCGTGATCGTATTAATGTCGGAGAATTGCGGATCGGTACTCCGATAGATAACATAGCCTTCAAAATCATGTCCTGCAATCGGATCATGGCTGCTTTCCGATACATTGTCCCAATACAAAGTCACTTTTTTGTCTCCCGGCACTGCAACAACGGTCGGTTTATCCGGCGGGCGATAGAATTGATAATTTTGGTTGTAGATCAGTTGCACGGTCTGCGCTGTTGTTAACAAATCGTTCAAATCAACACCCATGAGCAGGGCAATCGAAAAACGTTTGATGGATCCGTCTGAGCCCGATTTATTCAAACGGATTCTTCCGGAACCGTAGATAAATATTACATCACTATAATTGGGAATTGAATTGTCAACAAATCCTGAGTCGAGCAAATACCATGTTGCTTCGTCGTCACGCAATAATTTTTCCGTCCATCTCCAACTACGGAACGCCGTCAAACCGATTTGATCGGACTCGTCAAGATCGGTCAATTCAAAGTTCGGTTCGCCGGGACGCAGTTCATCGACAGTCCCGTCAGATTTTTTAACGCCCGGTGTCGGAATGCCGTCATTCTCACCAAAGTCGCCGGTCTCCGGAACGCCGTCGATACCGACATCGTCCGAAACGGACCGCCAATCATTGTCATCATCAAGCAGATTCGTCTGGCTTTCATCGATTAAACCGTCACCGTCGTTATCTTTGCTGTCATTGGGATTACCGGGACTTTCCAGGAATTTGGCACCGGTAAAATGTGTCCTTAATCCAAGATCGCCGATTCCCGGGGGATTATCCCAGAGGTACACGATATTGCGTGAGTAGAGAGGAATGAGCGTTGTTGTTCCTCGTATCACCGTATCGAGCGGCGAAATAAAAAATCCGAGGTCATCCTGATTTTCCGGACTGCTGCCGCCGACATCGATGTCTCCGTACATTCCGAAATGGACTTCGGCAAGATCTCGGGGACTGTAGTTCTGAGCCGTATAGACAAAGAAGATCGTGTTTTGCGCAAGAGCATTGCTCCATTGCAATGCCCTCCCCTCTAATTTTACACCCAAACCTCTGATCGGTACGTTAATCGATGCATCGATCGTATCGTAGCCGAAAGGGAAATATGCAAATTCTGTATTCTCCCTGTCATCCATTCCCCACAACACTTCAAGGTCGGCATTCGGAACATCCTGACGCAGGTATCCCGGCCAAACATATTCTCCCTTCGAAGGATTATACCATTGTCGCGGCCAGCTGTCGGGTTTGCCGTCTTGCGGGTTCACATCGGATGCGCCGCTTGACGCCATGACCGGTGATGCCGCATCCGCATAATCCGGCAGCGGCTGCCAACCGTAGATGATCGAATTATTGATCGGATTAAAATCCCGCGCATACCCGTCGTTGATGGCATCGGATGAAATGTGAATTACTTTTCCGGATGTATCGACCACTTCTGCAGCAACGATCGGACCGAATTGATAGACATCGCCCAATCCTCTCCAGACCATATTATTGACGTGACGGATCAAACCGTCGCCGGGGCCGATACCACCGTAGTTATAGATATTGCCGACAATCTGATTGCCGTTCATTAAAAAATATTTCCGGTCTGCCTGCGATGTGGTTTTCCATAACGGCGTTATGCCATCCCCTTTCGCCCGTTGAAGCAACCGCGATACGGTCCGGGGCTGCGCCATACTTGCCTGTTCAATGGCACGGGCAGTCTGTTCTCTCTCGGATTGTTGTTCGGGGTACCATTGAGAAAGCGCAACAGTGGATATCAGGAGTGTCGATAAAAGTATTTTTTTCATAACATTCGTAATTAGTAATATCAAAACTGTGATCGTTACAGACCAACACTGAAACCGACCATCACCTGACGGGGGGCCGAATACAGTCCGGGATTGTTGAAAAATTCATAGATGCTATGGACACCGGGCGTGCCGGTATCGAATTGTTGCTGGGTCCCCTTCCCTTCACCGCGATTTGGTGCTAAGGTATAGGTCGCCGTTCCGGTATCGTCGTACACTACAAGTTCGTTGAGCGTATCGAAGAGATTAAAGACTTTCAGGAAAACAGTCAGGGAGACATCCATGATTTTCAACTCCCGTTGCGCCAACATGTCGATGATGGTCGTGAACGGTTTGCGTCCGGTGTTTCGTTTTAAGACAACCTGATTTTCTCCGACAAATGGAGTGTACGGTTGTCCCGTTCCGACCTTACCGATAAGGCTGACGTTCCATTGATCGGACTCACCCAGTGATAACGTGGCATTGAGGGTATGCGGCTGGTCCCAATCCAAAAAGACAACGGTCTTTTCGCTTTCCCGTCCGGATTGGGTATCGAGAAAGAATGCATCGGAACTGACATCATTTCCTTCGGCAACCTGATACGTATAATCAAGCGTGAAGGCAACAAGGTCCGATGCCGATCGGCGTTTTGTCAATGAGAATGTCAATCCTTTGACATTGCCGTAATCCTTATTCACGTATACATTGATGGTCGTATCGCCGCTGACTCGGATCGTTTGCTGCGCAAAAAGATCCCGGATGTCTTTATAAAAACCGGTGATATTAAATGCGAGGTTATCGGAAATCTGTTGTTGCAAACCAAATTCGTACGTAACTGTTTTTTGAGGTTCGAGATTCGGATTGCCGAAGGTAGAACCGGTGGAGCCGGGAGAAAATTTAAAGTCGGGATTCTCATACAGACGGCGGAGCTGCGGCATCTGGTAGAAATGGCCGTAGGAGAAATGGATGATTCCGCGGTCTGTAATCGGATAGGAAACGCCGATACGGGGACTCACTGTTTGTTTTACCGGTGTATTCGCTTTTTCACCCTTTGGATATTTTATATCCACCGGTGATTTGGTGTTCGCGTCAAAATAATCGTACCGCAGCCCGAGGTTCATTACGATGCTTTCGAATTCCATCTTCGTCTGTCCGTAAGCAGAATATTGCTTCGGGAAACGGGCATAACTGTTATACCGGGAATCGGCAACATCGGGAAGCGTCGGCGTCAAAAAATTTACCGTGTCGCGCAAGACGGTAAAACTCAATTGTTTCATCTGCGGTAGTTTGGCTTCCGCTCCAATCTTCACTTCCTGCTGGGACGAGATCTGCGAGACAGCATCGAATTTTATCGAGTATGTCTCCCCGACCCGTTCGAACCTGCCGTTTTGTGTCCCTCCGAAATAGAAACTGGCGGCGGTCGGAACGCGCAGATATTCTTCCGGTTCATAGTGAGCAGGATCAAGATCTTTGTACCGGTATTGTTCATAAATATTCCGTGCATAGGACGCTTTTATTTTGTACGACGTCGTATTAGAGATGAGGTCGGTTAATTCGAATGAATGCAATGCGTCATTTTCAAAATTATTATAGACACCGTCGGGATTATATCGGAATCCATGACTATATCCGCGGTACTTCGATTCGTTGAATACGAAATCATAACCGATCTTCCGAGTCGGCGTCAGTTTGTAACTCACCCTATTCGTTGCGGTGAGCGATGTTGAATTATTCATTGCAACGTATTCACCGTCCCCCGTGCGCGTAATATTCCAGGTACCGCTGGAAGAAAAGACCGAATAATCCGACGGACGGTGGTCACGCTTGCCGTACAGATATCCCTGATCATCATTATATCGTGCCGAAGTGAAAAAAGTAAGTGTTGAATTGGTCAGCGGAACCGGGCCGCCGAATGTTCCTTCGATAATAAAGTTGCTCGGTTGGATCTTTTTGATATTCAGGAAAATTTGATCGTGATTGCTGATCCGGTCGCCTGCGTACAAGGTCAATTGTGCGGTGTACCGTTCTCCCCCTTCCTTCAAACCGGCTTCCACGACGCCGCTTAAAGCGTTTCCATATTCTGCATTGAAAGTACCCTGGACGACGGAAAGTTCCTGAATTGCATTCGTTGCAATGCTGAAGCTGTTGGCGTTGGTAAAGGGATTGTTAACGGAGAGTCCGTTTACTTGATAGGCAACTTCGTCCGAACGCCCGCCGCGAAAATGAAGCGCACCGCCGGCATCCTGAATTATTCCGGCTTGTGTGGTGAGAATACCGGTGATACTCTCCACCGGCAACGCCCGAATCTGATTCGCATCGACATTGGTTTGCGATGAGGTGAGATCTCGCCGCACCAGTGGCTTTTCAGCAACGACAATGACTGCGTCAAGATCGACGGATTCGGACGACAGATTACCGTCAATTTTCGTCGTAAGGTCGACATTGACGACGACATTTTGAACAATCTTCTTCCGGAATCCAATTGCCGATATACTCACGGAATATGTTCCCGGATGGAGATTGGCAATCACATAATTCCCTTCAAAATCCGTCGCAGCGCCAATCATCGTCCCGGTAATCAAAACACTTGCGCCAATCACCGGCTCGCCTGTTTTTTCGTCGACAACACGACCGGCAATTTTTCCGGTTGTACCCGCAAAAAGGAATATATGGTGAAAGAGTAGGAGAAAAATGTACAGAGGTAGGAACTTCGTAGTAGCAAATCTCATACAATACCCGAATAAAATAGTGGTTAGTAGAGTGAGAAGAATACTTCTCGGAGAAGAAACACCAATACAACGACCTTTGCTGGCACTTAATATAGTCAGAGGTTAAAAGTATGTCAAGCAATTTCCCAGCCGTTGCTAAGAAAGTATACCCCAAAAATATTTACACCTTTCTCTTGATTATCAGTCAATATTTTTGGTACCTTCTTAAGGTATGCTCCTCTACTATCACGTCGTTTTCTTTTTCTCACCAAAAATGAGGGAGGTCTCATGAAAAGAATACATACAATTGCAGCTATGTTCTTATTATTCTGCAGCGTTTCTGTTGCCCAAGGATTGTTGGATACTGCAAATTTCACGATCGCAGCGCAGATTAAACCAAGCGATTTCACCGAGTGGCCCGACAATGTCGCAGCGTGGAGAGTATATGGAACGTACGACCTGGACAATGACGGAAAGAAAGAATTTCTGGTCATCGTAGATCCCGCTTCAACATCATCCGACACCAGTATGCCGAGCATCCTTCGTTTCGAAGGGAATGGCGACAATACATTTGATCTGGTGTGGAGCACTCAGATTCCGGGATCACGGTCCGGCATCAATTCATGGCCGTGTTTGACGGTGTCCGATTTGGATAAAGACGGAAAACAGGAACTCATTTTCGGCCTCCCGGTAAATGCGGCACTCGGACCGAATCCGAATCCCGATATCATTTTCTTTTACGAATATGATTCAGATCTGCAAAACTTACCGGCCACACCGACGATGACGTCAAATCTCGGATTTCCTGCACTGTTCTATTACGCAGTCACCAGTATCGTGGCAGACGATGTTGATGCCGATGGTGATATTGAATTGGTCTTAAGTGCCCGGCGCGCTTATGGCGGCGGAGTGTGGACTTCCAGCACCCGTCCGTTGTCGATTTATCATTTGACCGGCGATGTGAGTGCAGGTTTCAGCTCGCTCGACGTTGAATTTGTCGATTCCATCGGCACTTTTAACGGCGGATATTATTTCAACAATCATGTCGTCGACTTTGACGGCGACGGTAACAAAGAGATCTGGGGATTTACATGGGACATGATTGCGTTTGCGGTATATGAAGCCACCGGTAAGGACACCTATGAACTTCGTGCCGATGTCAATCAGGCAACGAATCCGACAGACTACGGTGAGCAAAACAGCGTCGCATTTTATGATGCAAATAAAGACGGCAAACCGGAAATGTTTATCGGCGGGCAGACGAGTCCGCCAAGCGCGGTCTTTTATCTCCCGAACACCACCGATCTGGCATCACTGACAACCACCAGCATCAAACGGATCACACCGGAATACGACTTGAATTTCCAGGGAGCAGATATCGGTGATACCGATGGTGACGGTGAAGTTGAATTCTATATCGGCGACTGGTCCAGCGATGCCCGGGCGGTGTATCGATTACGACACAATAACGGTGCTGCGTTCGACGATACTTCAGGATATACGTTCGACACTTTGTACTACGCCGCATCGGATTCCACGTATGAATTCCCAAATGTCTTCGTTGCCGACGATATCGACGGCGATGATAAGAAAGAGGTCATTCTTGTCAATACCAATACCCGAGACGGATTTACCGATGTCGGATTAATTATTCTGGAAAGCAAACATGTGGTCACCAATGTACCACCGGTAAATAATACAACTCCGTCGTCCTATGCATTGATGCAGAACTATCCGAATCCGTTCAATCCTTCAACGAAGATCCAATTTGCACTGCCGACTTCCGGCAATGTGACACTGACGGTCTATGATATGCTCGGACGCGAAGTGGCATCGTTGGTAAACGGAATGAAAGATGCGGGAATGCATACCGTACCATTTAATGCTCGCAATCTGTCATCCGGCCTGTATTTCTATACGCTTCGTTCAGGTTCGTTTGTTGAAACAAAGAAAATGATGTTGATGAAGTAAAAATAAGCATCATGGTAAGTATAAAAAAAGGCACTCGTTTGAGTGCCTTTTTTTTATGAACTTGTTTTTTCAAATGAACTTCTTCGTCGCATGCCAGACATTTCTGATGCGGTGTATCGGTTTTTTGCAGATGTATATCGGCAGGTCGTTCTCATACGGCATTGCATACTCGGTTTTGTGAGTGAGCACGATAGTTACTTCGTCAAATACATCACGGTAATCTTTCGGTTCGCCGCCAACGGCGATGAGCACTGCGACAGAATCTTCAAGTCTCTCCTTTCCCCAAATCCAGTAATTATTGTGGCCGGAGAGGGCACGCGGCAGGCCGTATTGTTTTCCAAAATGGTCGACGGCACCGGCCTGTCCGTAATTTTGGACATAGATGGCCGTATACTTCTGTTCATCGTGAGAAAGGGAATGAAATACCGTTGATATATTCTCTGCCAATTCCTTCCATCCAAAGCGGTCGGCAAAATGCTGCGGAAGCTTCATCGTTCGATGTCCTTCCGTGTTTGGCGCCGATAACCCGATACTTCGTTCATAGGCGATGTAGGTATGGACCGGTAGCAGGTCGATGGCAAACGGCATTAATAGTGCACCGAAAACGATAATGAGAATGAGATAGACGATGCCGGTAGATCGAAAGCGCAATGATCGACTCCACACTTCGATCTGCACCGATCCGGCTGCGATCAGCAGCACTGCCGCTGCGTTGAAATATTCCGCTTTTGAATGGATATTGATTAACAAAATTGCAAGCACGGTTACGATGATGATACCAAACAACCGGTATTTTGTGCGAGACTGTTTCCATAATGTAATGAATCCTGCTATCCACACGGGCGCGGCGATCGGATTATATAACATCAGCATCCCGGTAGCAAACGTGACGGGGTTTTGCGATGCATATTTCAGTCGCGAAGCATTGGCAGCAAATTCAAGATGTGCCATGTCATGTGTGACGTTCCACCAGAGATACGGAAAGAAGAGTATTGCAGCAATACCGGCAGCGGCATACGGGTGAACGCTCTTCAACCAATATCGTTGATCCGAGAACAACAGGCCTGCACCGATTCCGGCACCGAGCCACGCCATGCTGATCTTGTTCATTAATCCGATGCCGACAACGATTCCCACAAAGTACCAATATCGGGGTTGCCGCGTTTCGATCAGCCGGAATAGAAGAATAAATGTGAGTGCCCAGAGCAGTATATCGAAAGCATTCATGGAATAAATACCAAAGATACCGATAAAGCCGGGCGCCGAACCGACGATAACCGCACACAGGATCTGCGCATACTTTCCTCCTCCGAAATTACGCGTTATAATGCCGGAAAGAAATATCGTCACCGCATGAGCAAGCGAGGGGAATATTCGAAGTGCAAAAACCGAATCTCCGAAAACGAACCGGCTGATAATGAGAAGAATAGAGCATAACGGCGGTTGATCCACATATCCGAAAGCAGGATGTTCGCTGCACGCTATGTAATACAGTTCGTCCCTAAAAAACCCGTACGTCGTCCAAAAATTGTTGACAAAATGTACGGCGAGGAAGAGTACGGAGATGATGATAAGATGAATGTGCGATCGAAGTTGCGATGCATTGGCGCGGCCGTCCATGTGTCACCGTCGCTCCTAATAGAAATAGTAATGAATTGCCAATTGCGGCAGCGGTAAAATCGTACCATCCGAAAAATATGTGAAGAGTCCCTGGAACGTAAAGTGCACCGCGTCCTGAAGTAAAAATTCTCCGCCTAAGCCCAGTCCGGCTCTGAAAGGTGCAGCATAATTATTTGATCCGGTGCCATTATAGAAATAGCTCGTTGCAGCTCCAAAAAAGAACCGTGCCGATCCGCTCCGGGTCAGGTCCTGCTGGTATTCAAGTCCGAATGATGAGAATGTATCGGATGATTTCGGCTTGAACACACCGATAATTCCCTGCAACGATGATGTACCTCCTGTGTGGTAGCGGTAACTGATGCCGACACCGCTCGCCGGGCCGCCGGTAAATCCAAGGCCGTGCACCGACTGACCAAATGCCTCCCCCTTGACACTCGACACCGAGACTTGGCCGAATGAATTCTGAATATTCAACATCGTGCAAATTAATAGTGTCAATACTAATGTCTTCATTGTTTCCTCATTAATCGGTTTTGAGCCAATGTATAATCTCTTTCAGATTCGGTTTTTTCCCGGTTACCAGTATGCCGATCCGGAAAATTTTCGACGCCATCCACATCAATCCGACGATCGACAACGACAATGTAGTAAAAGAGAGAATAATTTCCCACACTTCGGGAACCCGGACGGAAAAACGCAGCGCCATCATCGTCGGTGTCAATAGCGGAATCTGGGATAATACGGTGACCAGAGTTGAATCGGGATTCATCATCACCGGGACTGCAAAAGCGATCGGCAGCACCAGAAGAATCGTAACATACCCCGTCATTTGTTGTGCCTCTTGCTCTGTCGACACTGTCGAGCCGGCGGCTATGAAAATTGCCACATACATAAAGTAGCCGAGAATAAAATAGATCAACAGGAGAAACAGATTATCAACCGTCACAAACGGGATATTCGCGGCAAAATTCACCCCGATGAGCATCACTACCCAGAACGCTATGGTTGCCAAACCGAGCAGTGACAAACCAATGATCTTTCCGGACATCAATTCCCGTGCGGAACAGGATGATACCAGCACCTCGACGATCCGGTTCGATTTTTCCTCCACAACACTGCGGATCAGCAGTTGTCCCGATGAGATCACGAGAAACATGAGCAACATGATAAAAATATATCCGGTAAAAAATGTCTCCAAAAATCCGGATTCTTTTTCTTCGCCCTGTTTTGATACCTTGATGGTTTTGATATCGATATCGGCAATCAATTTTTTAATGGTTGAGGGATTATAGCCTGCCTGCTCCAATCGGTGTTCGGTGATGATATCCTTCAGCGTCTTGGAAAATCGTTCCTGATCGCGCACATTTCCGACATTTTCCGCCCGGTATTCCACTTTGCCGCTGTCCATAACATTCAAAGGAATAAAAAAGTATCCCTCGAGTTCACCACTCATGACTTTGGTTTGAGCAATAATCTTAAGAAATTCTCTCTCCCGGTTCTCATCCGTGATTTCGATGAGTTGGTAGGTCGGTTTGCCGGATTCAAGGGTATATTTTTGTTTCAGCCGTTCATTGATCGCACCGGTCAACATTCTCGTTTCATCCACCACGCCAATGGTTTTGGTCGTTTCCTGTTCATCGTTTGCCATCAAACTGGGCAACACCATAAAGATCGCGAGAATCATCGGCGTCATGAACAATCCGATGATGAATGCCTTGGTCCGGACTTTTTCGATAAATTCCCATCGTGCAACAGCGTATGTTTTATTCATGGCCGGCCTCTGTATTCATCTTAATCATTGCTTTACGAAGTCGAAGAAATGCCGCGACACTGATTACTCCGCCGACCGCAGCCACACTCCATGATTCCTTGCCGCCCAATGACAAAGCGATACCGATGAACGTCACAATAATACCGGCAATCAAAAGCAATCGCTGTTTTTTCACTTCAGGGTCTGTGTTTTTCACCGCCGGCCGGTCGGAATTTACTTCGAGCTTGTCTTGTTCAATTTGCTCCACCGTTGCACCGACTACTTCAAGGAATATTGAATTCAGCGATGGTTCGACAAACTCTAACTTTCGTATCTCCAATTTGCCCGCAAGCGACGCAATCACATCATTGCCCGAAACGGAATCCTTCAGCGACAGTTCTGCAAAATTCTCGTAGACGGTTGCTTTTGCGACATACGGCAGTTGTGCAAGGAACGCACCGTCGCCGTTATACTCAAGATGAAGCGCATTGGAACCGAATTGCTGTTTCACCTGCTTCACCGTCCCTTCCAATACGACACGTCCTCGATTGATGAGACAGATTTCGTCGCAGAGTTTTTCGGCGGTTTCCATCTGGTGAGTGGAAAATATCACCGCCTTATTCTGCTGCTTTAATTCCTTCAGAATGTCTTTCATCACAATCTGGTTGACGGGATCAAGGCCGGAGAACGGTTCATCCAGCACGATTAATGCAGGATCATGCAGTATCGAAGTGATAAACTGCGCCTTTTGCTGATTCCCTTTTGAGAGTTCCTCAATTTTTCGTTTTGCGTACGATTGTAAATTGAATCGCTCGAGCCATTCCTCTCCTTTCCTTATTGCCTCATTCCTCTCGATTCCCCGCAGCGAGGCAAAATAGACTATTGTATCAAGAACTCCGTTCTTTTTATATAAACCCCGTTCTTCCGGCAGATAACCGATTGCATTGCGAATCGATGTTGAAAACGGAATGCCGTCGTACACTATGGTCCCTGAATCCGGTTTGGTAATATTCAACAACATTCTGATCGTGGTACTTTTCCCGGCTCCGTTCGGTCCGATGAGTCCGAAGATGCCGCCGCGCTGCACTTCCAGCGAAACGTCATCCACGGCCAGAACGGTCGTGAACTGTTTTCTGAGTTTATCTGCTTTAAGCATAGAGAGTTTTATTTTTTGCGATTTTTTTCATTTCGGATTATTGTATTCGCGCTGCGGATAATCTTTTGAATTTGCATCAGGTGATTCAAGTCATGCCCCGCTTCCAATCGGATGATTTGCCGAAGTGTTTCTTTCCCCCGCTCGTCGTGCATGCCATAATAAGATAATACTCTATCGGGCAGGCCGGTGAGGAATTTGATATTCATCGATCGCAGCACCGTGAACATGGCCAGTGATTCCCTGATCGGAATAAAGCCGTATCGTGCGTTTGTACACCAGACATTCTGATCGAATGATTGGATCGGTATTCCGCTTCGTTCTGCAATGGATCGATATCTCCACCCCAACACCAGTTCAGTCTCGGCAAGATGGGCAACTATTTCCGTGATAGACCATGACGCAGTCGTTAATTTCAGCAACAATCTCTTAGGCGGAACCCGGTCGAGGAGGATTTGTAGTTCTTTCGGCGTACGACGCAACACGCGAAACGGATCTTTACTTCCAAGATTTCCCAATAGTCGATTTCTATACAGACGGGATGCTTTCGATATCATAGCGTTCCGGGTTTTGTGAAGCTGAAGCAGTGTGATGCGATCATTACCGCCAGCTGTCCAGTATCGAAACATTACTTTGCGTCTGCAATGTCCCGACCAAACTTCCGACATTGTTCATTCCTTGCCGCTCGCAGAACCGGGCAATCTCTTCGGCAGTGGAAACTCCCGTCGCAGGATTGATAAAATTCGCCGTTCCGATTTGAACCATCGATGCACCAACAATGAAGAATTCAGCAGCGTCCTCCCAGGATGAAATTCCGCCGATGCCGATGACCGGAATGCGCACGGCATGACATGTTTCGTATACCTTTGCCAGCGCCACCGGTTTTATTGCCGGTCCGGACAATCCTCCGGTCGTTGTTGCAATCTTCGGCTTTTGAGTATGTATGTTCACCGCCATACCGATAAGAGTATTGATGACTGAAACAGCATCGGCTCCTTCCGTTTCACATGCGCGCGCAAATTCAGAAATATGGGTGACATTCGGGGTCAATTTGATAATCAACGCCTTCTCGGTACGTTTCCGGAGTTCCCGCGTGATGGTTGCGACAAGAGTGACATCTGTTCCAAAATTCAACCCCCCTTCCTTCACATTCGGACAGGAAACGTTGATCTCATATCCCTGTACTCCTTGCTCCTGTTCGAGGATCTCAAGAACGGTACAATACTCTTCAATGCTGCTTGCGGCGATATTCGCAATGACCGTCGACTGATTTTCCCGGAGTACAGGCAGTTTCTTCGCGATGAATTTGTGCACACCGATATTGGCAAGTCCTATGGAATTGAGCATTCCGCTTGGTGTTTCCGTAATACGTGGATTCGGATTCCCATCTCGCGGCTTTAGTGACAATGATTTTGTAATCACTCCTCCCAATCGTGAAATATCCACAAGATCCGGTACTTCGTCACCATATCCGAATGTGCCGGAGGCAACCATGATGCGGTTCTTGAAAGTAATATTCCGTAATACGAAGGATTCAATCATTATAATTTTACCGTTTGAGTTTCGAATATTGTCCCTTCTTTACATACCAACTTGTATTTTGTCTCGCCGCCGATGACTTCAATGTTGCATCCCTGGCACAAACCGATTCCGCACGCCATATCGGTCTCGAGTGATGCGTAGCATTCCGCTCCGATGGAATGGGCATACTCACCGATCGCCTTCATCATACGAGTCGGTCCGCATGTAAAAAATCGGGTTTTACCGTAGCGATGCTGCGGTAAATCCTTTTTTAAAAGATCCAGCACCGTTCCGTGAAATCCTTCGCTCCCGTCATCGGTAGCGATCATGACATTCTGCAATCCTTTAGTGATGACCATACCTTTATTTCTTGCACCAAGGTACATCGCGATGTTCTTCTCTTTCGGGAATTTATCAGTCAGAAAAGGAAACGGCGCAACACCGATACCGCCTGCAACGAAGACTGCGGTGTCATAATCACCGCCGGCGAAAGACGGAAAATCATTGCCGCACGGCCCGACAACATCGATGAGATCTCCGGGTTGTTTTGTCGCCAGCACCTTCGTTCCCCGTCCTATCACATTAAATACTATCGAAATATGTTCTCCGTGAACGGAAAAAATACTGAACGGCCGTCGCAGAAGAGGATAATTTGCGTCGACATGGATATTGAGGAATTGTCCCGGTTTCGCGGTAGCAGAGAGGTACTGTGAAACAAATGTCAACTCAAGAACATCCGGAGTCAGATATTTTTGAGAAATAATTGGGAGAAATTCTTGTTTCATACTTACCGTTGTGGCGTGGAAAGCGAATCCGGTTGCGGCGATTGCAGCGGTTGCGGCTTCTCGCGCTGTTCTTTTTCCAGCAGTTCTTTCTTTTTTTGTTCTTCGATTTGTTGTAGTTTTTCAGTCTCCAGCCGCTTCATTTCACTCTCATATTCCAATACTTTCGAACGGACCTTGACGGCAAATTGCGTCGCCGGAAATTGAACGATGATGCGTTTGTATATGGCAAGGGCGCTGTCGGTATTGTGCAATGAATTTTCATAATGCCAACCGATAGCATACAATGCCTTGGCAGCGATCGGCGATGAATAATATTGCGTATACACGTTCCGGAATGCAGCGATTGCTTGTTCAATTTTTTTCTCTTCCGACAATCGTTCACCCTGCTCGAACAATTCAGCGGCGGGGTCCTTTTCGGTTTCGATCAACGGCAGTCCGAGTATTTTCCGTGATTCCTGGGCATAGGGTGATGCCGGAAATTCCGCAACAATCCTTCCATAGAGTGAATCCCGTACCTGCTGGGGTTTGGGGTCCAATGAGCGGTAGATCTCCGCGATAGTATAGAGTGCTCTCGGTGAATAATCGCTCTTTGGATGCTTTTCAATGACTTCGTGGAACCAAAAGAGCGCTGAATCCGCCTTTACCAGCTCGACAAAAAAGAGTCCGCCGAATTCGAACTTCGTTCGAACAATCGACCGTTGCAGCGAGTCAGTCATCTGACGAAACGTCTGTTCGCGCAGCAGTTGTGCCTTTATCCCCGATGAATCGATTGGCGGAACGCTATCCCGGAGCGCAGTATTTTTTTTCGCCGGACTGGCTGCTTTTCTGGTTTGCGGCGACACCGCCACCGTATCCTTATACTTCAGTGAGTCGGCAGCCGCTGCCGCCAAAGAATCATCACTGTTCTTTTTCCGAATGGTGTATGCCAGTAATGAATCATACCGGATAAGATCCTTTCGCAACAGATCATATTTATTAAAAATATCCGATTTGACAACTGCTTCCGCCGTGATCACCGAAGCGGGAAATTCACTTCTCGCCTTATTGTAATACACTCTGGCAGAATCGTACTGCAGCTCGACAGTTTCAAAATATTGTCCTAATGCAAAGTACGATCGTGCCGCCATGTCGGTGCGTGCAAAGGCAGTGTCCACATAGATATATTTTTGAATTGCCTCCTGCGGATCACCTTTCGCCATGAGAGTATTCGCAATCTCAAAATGAACCGACCCGTAATAATCGGAGTTTTTGGTGTCGTTCAACATATCGTTCAACGATTCAATGGCTTCGTCGAACCGTTGTTGTGCAGCAATCGCCTTCACTCGGTAGAGCGTTGCATTGAAGAGTAACGTATAACCCGGATCATGTTCGCTGACTTTTGCATACGCCTGCTCAGCGTTTTCGAATTGCCCCTGACGTTCATAACACTGTGCTATCTGAAACTGTATCAACGCAAGCAATGAACCATCGCGGACCGATTGCATGGCCAATAGATAAAACTTGAGCGACCGCTCGTAATCCTTTTGGAAAAAATAGTACCGTCCAATCTCATATGCCGCCGCACCGGCGATGTCGGGATATTCAATACCGGTTTTTTCGATCAACGCTTCCAGAAGAGAAACTGCTTGGTCAAATTGTTTTTGACGCAACAGTGATCGGCCGAGCCATACTTGACCTTCCACCTCCTGATCGCTGCCGGGATATTTCGCGGATAATTCAAAGAATTTCCGTTGAGCCCGGACATCGTCGTCAATGTAATAGTACGCTTTTCCGATCATCAGCAGCGCGTCATCGACCCATTTGGAATCGGGATAAAACGAAAGGATTTTCGAATTCTTCTCAATGGAGGATGTAAATTTCGAACGGGCAGCGGCTGGTATGATAAACGGCCTGGTTTGGTTAGGAATTTCGCGATATTCTTTTTCCGCCGCAATCACCGCATCTTCAGCTTCGGAAAATAGCCGCTGAGCATTGTAAAAAGTATTGAAATAAGAAATAGCGTTGGTGTATCGCTGAGAAACAAATTCTGCAGTCGGGGTATAGACAAAACATCCCGAAAATATCAGGGAAATCAACGTCAGGACGGAGTTGGAGATCGATTTTTTCATTCTGTGTATTAAAATAGTTAAAGGTTTTGAGCAATTCAATGTTAAACTTCCATCCTCATACTGCTGTCTAACCATCACGAAACCGATCAATCCCATTCACCATTTACTAGGAGGTAGTATGAGAAACGCCGTTATTGCACTGGTATTCCTTTTCGTCACATTTGTATCCGCATCCACGCCGCCGCAGGATCAACAGCACAAGCGATCGATGCACAACCTGAATCTGACCGAAACCCAGCAGGAACAATTTCAAAAAATCTCGTTTGATACACAGAAAAAACTGATCGAACTGCGAGCAAAAATGGAAACTGCCAAACTCGAGCTGCGTCGTCTGATGAACGCTGATGCCGTCGACAAATCCGCCATCGAAAAGAAACTGAATGACATCGCCTCCGCGCGGACCGCAATGGTAATGAACCGGATCAACGGATGGATCGAAAAAAACAAGGTGCTCTCACCGGAACAGCAACAAATCTGGAAAAAGGAACTTCGTAAAAACCGTGCAAATACAAAAGAGAAAGTCCGCGGCATACAGATCGAACGAATGCGTATGCCCCGTCGTCCGATGATGCAGCAGAAGCCTTAAGAGTGAGTTAATCCGATTTTCACAGGGCGGTTCATCCGCCCTTTTTTATTGTAGCAATGAGGATGGTTATCTCGGTTTGATTGTGGGACGGATATCGATTTCGCTGACATTCACCCTGTCAGGCATTGTCAGCGCAAAGACGACGGTCGCGGCAACATCTTCCGGCTGAATGATCGCCGGATTATTCCTGTCAGCATCCGCAAATTGTGTATTGACAGAGCCGGGGCAAAGAGTGACGACCCGGATCATATGTTCCCGGACTTCGAGCATGAGGGACCGTGAAAAACCGATCACTCCCCATTTTGATGCAGAATAGACCGATCCTCCCGCAAATGAATTTTTTCCGGCAAGTGAGGCGATATTGATGATCTCACCGCGTCGCTGCGCCGTCATTTGCGGCAGCACTGCTTTACAACAGAGAAACATTCCCTTGAGATTAACATTCATCATTGCATCAAACTGCGATTGCGGCATTTCTGCGACTGTCGAAAAAAATCCGACACCGGCATTATTGACGAGAACATCTACGGCGCCAAATGTCGCGATTGTTGTTTCTACAAGTCGGCGAACCGATTCTTCCGAAGTGACATCGGCGGGAACCGCAATCGCTGTTCCGCCGGAACGTTCAATCTCGAGTTGTACAGACCGAAGCAATGGTTCATTTCGTGCTGCCGCCACGACCCGCATTCCCTCGTGTGCCAGCTGAACAGCAATCATTTTCCCGATACCACGGCTGGCGCCGGTAACAATGGCGACTTTATTTTTAATATCCACTATAGATCTCCCTCCAACGGGCGCAGAACGATCTCATCCGTGGTCATGCGTTGCGGCTGGCAATAGACGGAAACTATGGCATCGGCCACATCTTCCGGCTGCATCATCTTTTGATGATATTTTTTTCGGACCGATTTGCTCCACATTTCCGTTTCGACGGCGCCGGGAATAACATCGATGACCCGAATCCCTTTTTTGCGCACTTCATGACGCAGTGAACGGGACAACGCCAAGGTGCCTGCTTTTGCCGCTGCATATGCGGAAGAATTAAAGAATGTTTCGCGGGCGGTCACGGAATGTATATTAAAGATGTGTCCTTTTTTATTTTTTACCATCGAAGGAATCACCATTTTCATGCAGATAAAATATCCGCGAAGATTGGTTTCGATGATTGAATCGAACTCTTTCAGCGACGTCTTTTCGAATGTTTCGAAGATGGTAACCCCGGCGTTGTTCACCAGGACGTCGACAAAACCGAATTTTTTTGTGATGTTCGCATAGGCGCCACGGACACTGGATTCTGATCTGACATCACAGACGATAGGCAATGCCACCCCTCCTTGATCGATGATGCGTCCCGCATTGATCTCTAATTGTGCTTTATTTCTGCCGCTCAGGATCACTTTACATCCGATGACAGCGAATGCATTCGCAACGGCAAGTCCAATTCCTTTTGTTGCTCCTGTAATCCAGACGACGGGAACGTAATTTTTTTCGAGTTCTATCACGACAGTTTTCCGGTAATCAAAGTTAAGAATTCAGAACGTGTTTTAATATTGTTTTGAAAAACACCGAGCATCGCGCTGGTCGTCGCAAGCGAATGTTGCTTTTCTACTCCCCGCATCATCATGCACATGTGTTTCCCTTCACAAACGACTCCGACGCCTTCCGGTTCTAGCACCTCAAATAACGTATCGGCAATCTGCCGCGTCATGCGTTCCTGAACCTGCAATCGCCGTGCAAACATATCGACAATCCTCGGGATTTTGCTCAATCCAACAATTTTTTTGCTGGGAATGTACGCAACGTGAATTTTCCCGTAAAACGGCAGCATATGATGTTCGCACATACTGAAGTAATCGATATCCTTGACAATAACCATCTCATTAGTGTTTTCCGAAAAGACTGCATTATTAAGAATGGTATGGACATCCTCGTAGTAACCTTTGGTCAGAAATTGGAGAGATTTTGCGACACGATGGGGGGTTTTAAGCAATCCTTCACGTTTTGGGTCTTCTCCAATGAGTTTGAGCTGTTCACGGACTATTTTCTCCAATCGCAAAACAGTCGAATCGGTTGCTTTTCTTTTTGCCACGATTACTCCCCTCTGTATTCAACAAAATTGTTTTCTGTTTCATAGACACGGATGGAAAATAATGTGCCATGAGTTATGTGCGGCACAATCTGATTCCACGCCGCAATAGCAATATTTTCTGTTGTCGGATTGATACCCCGCATAAAATCGACATCGACATTGAGATTCTTATGATCGACCTTATCCAGAAACGAATGATGCAGGATCTCTTTTACTTTTTTGAGATCGATCACAAATCCTGTCGATAGATCCGGTGTTCCGGCAATACAGACATCGATATAGTAATTGTGGCCGTGTCCGTTCGGATTGGAACAACCCCCAAACTTTTCATAATTTTGCCGGTCATTCAATAATGGATCGTAGAGCCTATGCGATGCGCTGAAATGGGCGCGGCGATGTACGTAAACGGTTCCCATGTCTATTCTGCCAAAGATGTAAGAATTTCATCGGTGTGACCGTCAACTTTCACTTTGGGAAAAACGTGAGATATTTTTCCTTTTTCATCGATGATATACGTTGTGCGAACCACTCCCATGTATTTCCTTCCGTACATGCTTTTTTCCTGCCAGACGCCATATTTTATGAGTATTGTTTTGTTTTCATCGGAGAGAAGGGGGAAATTCAGGTCGTATTTTTCAGTGAATTTTTCATGCGAACCGGGAGCATCGGGACTGACACCGATCACGACCGCACCTTTTTTCTTAATAGCGGAGAGATTATCCCGGAACGAGCACGCTTCTTTTGTGCACCCTGAAGTATCGTCTTTCGGATAAAAATAAAGGACAACTTTCTTTCCGCGAAAATCCTTTAAAGAATATTTCTTTCCGTCATGCGCAGCAAGAACAAAATCGGGAGCTTTCGCTCCCGGAGATAACTCAGACATGTGACACCCTTATTGTTTTGCAACTGCTTTAATGACTTCTTCGTATGGAGGCTCGACTCCGGGATTTTCGCCGACCCATGTATACGTGACCGTTCCCTTGTCATCAATGATGTAGACTGCCCGATTGGAGACCGTTAAGCCTGAAAGACCGGCGAAATTGTTCACCAGTCCACAATACTGCGTAGAAACTTGTTTTGCGTAGTCGCTGAGCAACGGGAATGTAAAATTATTCTTCTCGGAAAATCCCTTGTTTGCGAATGGTGAATCGACGCTGATCCCCAAAACCTGGGCATTAATACCATTAAATGCAGTCATAGAATCACGGAATGTGCAGAGTTCTTTTTCACACACTCCGGTGAATGCACCAGGATAAAATACCAGAACGACTTTCCTTCCCAAAAAATCTGAAAGAGAAACCGGTTTCTTTCCTGTATCAACAAGAGTAAAATTTGGTGCTTTTTGTCCGATAGTCACTGGCATGGCATCACTCCTTTGTGGTTAAAATATCAACGATAGATGAACGTAAAAAGATGATAGTGCGTTCCCCATCGGCACTGCAACTGCAATAAAAGTAAAGAAATGATTCTGCGAAGTCAAACACGCATTTTTGACCATAATGTTTTATCTTTCGATATCAAAAACTCAAATGGAGGTCCACCATGAAAATCAATTTTACCGATGACATTACAGTGCAAAACGATTCTGTCGTCAGCAAGACTATCCTCAAGAATGAAGGGGGTACCATCACACTCTTCGCTTTTGATGCCGGACAGGCCCTTAGTGAACATACTGCACCTTTCGATGCGATGTTTCAGTGTGTGTCGGGCAGTTTTACCGTCGCCATTAATAAGGAAGAATACACGATCAACAACGATGAATTGATCATTTTTCCTGCCGGAAAACCGCACGCAGTAACAGCCGTGCTACCATCAAAATGTTTATTAGTGATGATAAAATCCGCAAAATGATGAAATTTCATTTTGTTTGAAATCAGATTTTCGGTATATTTATTGATTAATTTTGCAGAACAATGATTCACACGGAGAGGTGCAAGAGTGGTTGAATTGGCCACCCTGGAAAGGTGGTATACCGGTAACGGTATCGTGGGTTCGAATCCCACCCTCTCCGCAGCAGCTCGACCAAACACATCATACGATTTTCGGCGCTCATCGGCCGTTCATTGAACATAGGGTATTCGGAGAGGTGGCGTGAGTGGTTGAAACCACCAGTCTCGAAAACTGGTATACCCGCAAGGGTATCGAGGGTTCGAATCCCTCCCTCTCCGCCATGTTTACTGTCTATGTGCTTTGGAGCGATCGTCTCCAAAAACGATACATCGGATCCACAAAAAATATCGACAAAAGATTAATGGAACATAATTCAGGGAAAAACCGATTTACAAAAGGCGGAGTTCCCTGGAAGGTGGTTTACATTGAATCTTTCCAATCAAATTCTGAAGGCCGAAAACGTGAAGTGTTTTTGAAAAGTGGAGTCGGCAGGAGATTCCTCGATGATATTCTGAAGGGTTCTGCGCCGTAGGCGCATCCGCCTTCGGCGGAGAATCCCTCCCTCTCCGCCATGTTTACTGTCTATGTGCTTTGGAGCGATCGTCTCCAAAAACGATACATCGGATCCACAAAAAATATCGACAAAAGATTAATGGAACATAATTCAGGGAAAAACCGATTTACAAAAGGCGGAGTTCCCTGGAAGGTGGTTTACATTGAATCTTTCCAATCAAATTCTGAAGGCCGAAAACGTGAAGTGTTTTTGAAAAGTGGAGTCGGCAGGAGATTCCTCGATGATATTCTGAAGGGTTCTGCGCCGTAGGCGCATCCGCCTTCGGCGGAGAATCCCTCCCTCTCCGCAATCTCATTCACTCTAGGGAAACTCCACCGATAAAAATCCCACATTGACCGATTTTCCGTAAGATTTCGCAAATTAATTATGCATTTTTTGAACCAATAAGTAACTTAGCGATGTTTTCGTCGTAAAGTAGTCGGTCTTTTTTTTCATCAAATTATTACTGTCTATGATACATAAACTTTTTTTGTTGTTCCTTTTCCTTGGCACAATACTTATCGCTCAGGAAAAAACTACTGTGAGCGGATTTATTCGGGATAAAGCAAATAAAGAATCTCTCCCATTTGCGAATGTTTTTATACGCGAATTAAAGATCGGCACATCATCGAATATCGACGGTTATTTTGCCGTATCGAATATTCCCGAAGGAGAATTCACCGTAGTTGTTTCTCTGCTAGGATATCAACCGTATGAATTCCGCATAAATACTTCATCGCAAAAATCAATCATTCGCGATATCTTTCTTTCCGACAAAGCGGTTGTCGTAACCGAAGTGGTGATCAGCGGTGAGATGGAAGAAGAGAAGCGAAGTACGCAAACCGGCAGGATCGTCATCCAGGCAAAAGATATAATTTCTCTTCCAACCATCGGTGAATCGGATGTTTTTCGCGCACTGCAGGTTATGCCGGGTGTGAAAGCAACATCGGAAATCTCGAGCGGTTTGAATGTTCGTGGCGGTTCCACCGATCAGAATCTCATTCTCCTCGACGGAACGGTGGTCTACAATCCCTCACACCTTTTCGGATTTTTTTCCACTTTCAATACCGATGCTGTCAAAGACATTGATCTGATGAAGGGCGGATTTCCTGCGGAATACGGAGGACGACTCTCCTCAGTCCTCAACGTTACGAACATTGATGGGGATAGAGTCAACACACACGGCAAAGCGTCCATCAGTTTGTTGAGCACACGGGTGACGGGCGAAGGTCCGTTGGGAAATGGCTCGTGGTTCTTATCCGGACGGCGTACGTATCTGGACCAAATTGTTTCCATCGCTGGACTGGATACCGGAAAGGATGCGTTGCCGCTGTATTACTTCTACGATGCTAACGGAAAGATCAACCAAGATCTTGGTGAAGACGACAAAATCTCATTTGTCGGATATCTCGGTCAGGACGACCTGGCTTGGGGGATCGGCGGAGGGCAGCTTTCATTGAATATGCAATGGGGAAACAGGACCGGAGCGATAAAATGGACGCATGTATTCAGTCCTACGGTCTTTTCAAACTTCGAGGCATCATACAGCCGCTATGTCGCTCGAACGCGGTTTGATTTTGGCGGCTCCGAATTCAGTCAAAACAACAGTGTCAACGACTATTCATTACGCTCCGATATCGATTTTTTTGCCACAAACGAACATTTGATGAAAATTGGATTCTGGTGGTCACAGTACCGCATTACCTATACGGAATTAGGCGATGGCGATCCGTATGAATTCCTCAACCGGCCGGCACAATTTTCGCTCTATGCCCAGGATGAATGGCGCATCGATGAACGATGGACCATGCAAATTGGCGCGCGATTCGAGTACCAGGATCTGTCGAAAACATCCAGTCTGGGCCCCCGATTTAATGTCCGCTACAATATTGACGAATATTCTTCGCTGAAATTCGCCACGGGACTTTATTATCAATTTTTAATGGCGGTTCCCGCCGGCGGCGACAACGGATTTTCTCCGTTCGACATTTGGATACCGATCAATGAGAAGATGAAACCAAGCCGATCAGTCGATGCCGTCTTGGGATTCTCGACGAATATCATCGAAGGACATACGATATCCATAGAAGGGTATTACAAGATGTTTTATGATATCCTTCAATTCAAACGCCAAATTACACAAACGCTCGACGTGAGTGAATTGTTTTATGTCGGTACCGGCCGGGCATACGGAGGCGAGATATTTGTGCAAAAAAAATTCGGATCGCTGACCGGAACAATCGGATACACGTTGGCATGGACACATCGCACATTCCCCGACTTAAATGGAGGGCGTGAATTTATGCCGAAATACGACCGGCGTCACGACATTTCGGCAACAGCCAGTTATTTGATCGACGAAAACTGGAAACTTGGAGTTATCTACACCTATGGTACGGGACAATCGTATACGTACGGCGTCGGTCGATATCAAGTCAATGTCCTGGGTAGAGTCTACGATGTTACATTAACCGATGCACTATTTAATCAACGCCTTTCACCATATCACCGTCTTGATGCCAGCATCACCCGACGGGCCACCTTCTTTGGTCTGGAAGGTAGTTGGTATTTTCAGATCTTTAATGTTTATAATAGAAGGAATGTCTGGTTCAAACAATTCGATAATTCAAAGAATCCGACGGAGATTGCCGATGTGAAATTGCTGCCGATCATTCCGACATTCGGTATAGATTTTAAATTCTAACAATGAATACCATTATGAAAACATCCATTTTCAGATATGCAGTACTATTACTCTTAATACTCTACGGTTGTTCCGATACGACCGGACCGACGGCGTACAAAAAAGATGTTGTCGTCAATGCTTTGATTTATGCCGGTCGAACGGTCGATACGGTAAAAATTCAATGGACCGGTGATGTTGCGAAATTTTATGATCCTGCTCAATACGCCATTGCGGGTGCATTGGTAAAGGTCTCCGGTATCGGTTTTGCCTTTGAAGATTCTCTGGTCTATGATGCTTCACATCCCGGTCGATACTATTCTACTGATCCAACCAAGATCATCGAAGCAACAAAATCCTATCGGTTATATATCCAAACACCGGACGGTCGGGTCATAACAGGAGAGACGACAGTACCGGATACATTCCGAATCACCTCGTCCACTTTGTCTGCCGGTGATACCGTGACGTACGATCCGTATGCACCGTTGCATATGTTCGAATGGTCCCCCAGCAGATTTCACGGTACGTACCTGCCGACCATCGAGAGTTTGGACTCCAACGCGGCATTGATTCCAAAATTCTTTGATCTGGATACGATCAATAATCCAAAACCGCAAAAGATCGGATACCGGATCGGACTCCCGAGAGAGCAGACCAATACAATTCTGCCCTGGGTATTTTTGACATACTTCGGAACGACCGCCATCGATATTTATGCCATCGACGAAAATTACAATGATTTCTTGAGTCAACTTATTCCTGCACAGGGCGGCGAATTGAGCGAAATCCGATATCGACTCAACGGCGGTATCGGTGTATTTGGGTCTGCCACAAAGGCTGCCGGCGGATTTAAGATTTATTTAAAACCTTGATATTTACAATGATTTTGAAAAAGATCGGTCACATCGACCGATCTTTTTGTTTTAAAGGATGAGTCTGATTACATTTGCATATGAATCCCATATTGTTCGGACATGATGATGAGACCAATATCGTTTCGGTGCATACCGACGGCGATTCTCTTGTCCGGATCTATAAACGTGCCGGCGATACGGTTGTCTTTCGCGATGAAGTCTTCTATCCTTTCTTTCATCTTTCCGACAAGCGTTTTTTGGACGGCTTTCCTCACAAATTCTGGATTAAGAAATTGGAGGGGAAAAATTTTTATCAATATCTCTGCGCTTTCCCTTCCGTACCTGTGTTGTGGGATGCCGTACAGCATGCAATAAAAAACATCAACAGGGAATTCAAAACCGGATTCAATTCATACCTCGACACAGATCATATCTTTCTTCGTTCCGACATGAACACGCAATACCTTTTGCAAAGCGGCAAAACGCTCTTCAAAGGAATGCGGTTTGAGGAAGTTCACAGAATGCAAATTGATATTGAGACGTACTCAAAGGAGTACAGGTTCAGTAGAGCGGACCGGAAAGACGACCGCATCATACTGATTTCCCTTTCCGACAATTGCGGTTTTGAAACTGTGCTCGGAGGGAAAAATGTTCCGGAAAAGAAACTATTGCAACAATGCATTGCGATCATCAATGAACGTGATCCCGATGTCATTGAAGGGCATAATATCTTTAATTTTGATCTGCCGTATCTCCTTCGCCGTTGTGAACTTCACTCTATCGATTTTGCGATCGGACGTGACGGTTCCACACCGAGCAGTTACCGGTCGCGCAGCGCCTTTGCAGAAACTCCCCTGGAATACATGAGTTATGAGGTTGCCGGCCGCCACATTATCGATACCTGGCTTTTGGTCGAATCATACGATACCGGCAAACGCAATATGGAAAGCCACGGCCTGAAATATGCCGCTAAATATTTCGGGATTGCATCGCCTGACCGGACTTACATTGACGGCGACAAGATATCGTGGTATTGGGACAACGATGTTGATACCCTGAAACGATATGCACTGGATGATGTACGCGAAACGGGTAAACTCAGCGAAAAATTATCCGGAAGCACCTTCTTTCTTGCTCAAATGCTCCCTTTTAATTATGGTACGCTTTCAAAACTTGGAGCAGCGGCAAAGATTGAATCTGTCTTCCTCCGTGAGTACATCAAAAAACGGACATCGTTGCCGAAACCTCAGAAAGGTACGCAAACAACAGGCGGATATACCGATATATTCTATACCGGTATCTTCAGTCCTATTGTTCACGCCGACGTTGAGTCTTTGTATCCATCCATCATGCTCTCAAAAAAGATTCAACCATTGACGGACGACCTGGGCGTGTTCCAGACGGCATTGCACTATCTGACCGCACTTCGGATTGAGACTAAACGGAAGATCGATCAGGCAACGGACGAACATCAGCGCACTCTGGTCGATGCGATGCAGTATTCGTTCAAAATCTTGATCAATTCCTTTTATGGGTATCTGGGATACGGAAAAGGATTGTTTAATGATTACGATCAGGCAGATATTATCACTACCACGGGACAATCACTGTTAAAAAAACTTATTTACGAAATCGAGAAGCATAACGGAACGGTAATTGAAGTCGATACCGACGGTATTTATTTTATTCCTCCCGACAATGTTTCCGGCGAGGATTCTGAACGCAAGTTCGTAGAACATCTCTCAGCCACGCTGCCGGAAGGAATCAATCTCGCCTATTCAGGCCGCTATGCAAAAATGATGAGTTATAAAAAGAAAAATTACGCGCTTCTGCACTACGACAACAGGATCACCATCAAGGGATCCTCGCTGATCTCACGATCGATGGAGAAATTCGGCAAGAACTATGTCCAACAATGCATCGACCGACTGCTCAACAATCATCTGGCCGATCTGCATACGCTGTATGTGGAGATGGAAAAAACTATCCGTGAGCATGCGTGGGATGTGAATGATTTTGTCAAAACGGAAAGTTTACGCGATTCGCTGGAAGAGTATTCCCGGGATATCGGCGCGGGCAAACGAAACCGGTCGGCACCGTACGAACTGGCACTGCAGTCATCACGGAAATACCGATCCGGAAGCAAGATACGGTATTATATTACCGGCTCTGACGCCAATGTAAAGGGATTTGAGAATGCCCGTGAAGTGCATGAATGGGATGCGAATTTTCCCGACGAGAATACGGAATTCTATTTGAAACGACTTGAGGAACTTTCGAAGAAATTTGAGGGATTTTTTACGGAGAAGGATTTTCGGTCAATTTTTTCCGCCGAGGATCTGTTCGGATTTGACGCGTTAACAATCGTCACTGTCAACAGGAAAGAGACCGTTTCGGACGAAAAGAAAATCGATCCGTCGGATACCTATTCGATAGAATTTGACGCCGATATACCCTAATGCTGTACCATATTGGAGAGCGTTTTCTTAATGTAATCGACTATAGCAAAAGTCGACGCCCCCGGTGTGAACAATTCACCCACACCAAGGGATTTCAACCGATCGATATCATCCTGCGGAATGATTCCTCCGCCAAAAAGCACCACGTCGTCCATCCCCTTTTCCTTCATTAATGCCAACACTTTCGGAAAGATGGTCATATGGGCGCCGCTGAGTGAACTGATTCCGATGGCGTGGACATCTTCCTGTAATGCCGCTTCCACAATTGTTTCCGGCGTTTTTCGTAATCCGGTATAGATCACTTCCATTCCTGCATCCCGAAGTGCCGCGGCAATCACCTTGGCGCCGCGATCATGTCCATCCAGACCTGCTTTTGCGATCAGTACGCGAATTTTCTGATTCATGGTGTTCCTTTCAAGTATCCGAGGTCGTTGATGAATTTTCTGAACGCCGTATAGAATTTTGCAAGAGGAAAACCGACAACAGTATAGTAGCAACCGTCAATTTTTTCGACAAAGACAGCGCCGAAATCATCTTGAATACCGTACGCCCCTGCTTTGTCCATTGGAGAACCGCCAGCGATGTAGTCAGTAATTTCAGCATCGTTCAATCTCCGGAATGTGACGAGAGTCTGTTCGTGATCAATATAGTATTTTTTGGTTTCCGCATCAACAATGGAAAATCCGGTGTAGACGGTGTGTGTTCTTCCGCTGAGACGAGAGAGCATAGCAAACGCCTCGGCGGCCGATGCAGGCTTTCCGAGAACTATGTTGTCAATGACAACAATTGTATCGGACCCGATAACAACACCTTTCTCCACTTTGGAGGCAATATCCTGAGCTTTATGTAATGCCAATTGCCGTACATTGTCTTGATAGGAAAGATCGTCATGGATCTTTTCGTGGATAGTACTGGGCCGGACGACAAAATCCAGACCGATCTGACGAAACAACACAGCTCTGCGGGGAGATTGCGATGCAAGGATAATCGGGACAGGTAAGGTTATCATAGAGTGTACATAAAAAAGGCGATTCGTATGAATCGCCTCACTGTTCGTGAATTCAATGTTTAACGGAACATCGCTTTCAAACTGCCCCAGGTTCGTTTGACACTCGAGACATTGTGCGAAACCGTTACAATTGATGAATACTCTGAGTTCCCTTGTTTCAACAGGATCTTAATTCTGTACTGGTAGATAGTGCCGGTCGTTTTGAATGCAGATTTATCGACAAATTCGTAGAATGAATTGGAACCCTTCTTCTGTATATCGGCAATGGCGACGAATTCACCCGATGTTCCGCTTCGTCGTTCAACTTCAAAACCAAGAATCGTTGATTCATCTCCAGTGCCCCATTGCACTGTGACATTATTGCCGTCACTTTTCGCCAGCAGAGAACCATCACGAATCGATCCTGCATCGGCAATGCCGGCAAAAAGAAAGAATAAAGTAAAGAGATATCTCATTTGAGTATTAAATTTTGTGCGGAAGGCGGGACTTGAACCCGCACGCCTTTTGGGCGCCACCCCCTCAAGATGGTGTGTCTGCCAATTCCACCACTTCCGCAATGTTGCACTTTTTTCAGTTGAAGTCAACCACTATTTTGTACCGAGAGCCGGACTTGAACCGGCACGTCCCTTGCGAGACTCAGGATTTTAAGTCCTGTGCGTCTACCAATTCCGCCATCCCGGCTAAGAATATGAATCAAAATCACTTAACTGGATTGTAATTTGTGTCACCTCACTGCATAATAGCTTACAATTTACGTACAGTTTTGCATACCTTGGTATACCTTATCACTTCTGAATATACAAATTACTTACATTTTTTCCAACGAGAAAATAGGCATCATCGAAATCCCCTCTTTCAATTTTTTGTATTGACCTGCTCCAATATTATGTGTCGGTGCTTATTATAGTTCGTCTGATTGAGGAATGCTCCCCTTTCTTGTTTCAATAAGATTGTATTTAATACTGATTGGCTTGACTCGGTTAATTTTATTTGGTAAATTTTTTTAAAATTTGGTGTTTTTTGGGGCAATGATTTTCAAAGTGGATGCTCGGGATAATTATCACAATTGGTTTTTTTGGGGTATTTTTATCGTTCAATTCCTGCAGAATGGTGGGAGAACTATTTCTTTCTTCACTCCTATTTGTTAGAGAATCTTAATGGTCATAGCAAATCTTAGCGAAAAAGACTTCCGAGAAATCCAAAAAATAGCTCTGTCCATTGATGGATTCTCGGTCCCTTCTGACTATATTTTATGGATGTTGGCAAAAACTCAACGGAACTTTTGTAAAGTTGCTCGCCACAATGGGAAACTCATAGCATACATGCTTGTGATTAAATCAATGGCGGCAAATGAAGCTTTTCTCTGGCAACTAGGGGGTTTGAAATTGAAAACAACATATTTAGCCCTCCAAATGGTTTGCAAGAAATCCTTGGCAAATTGCGAAAAAAAAGGAATAAAGTATGTAAGATTTACTTCATCAGAAGGTAAACGAAAAAAATTATTTGAGATATTAATAAAATCTGTTCTGGGTAAAAGAGCAAAACTCACAGGGAATAAGGTCTATATATCGAATTCAAAATATGAATTTGAGTATAAAGTGAGTCTAAAATAGTAAGGATTAAAAAATGGAAACGATAAAACCGTCCTTCATCAATAAAAGAGATGCGATAACAGTAGTCACAATGGTTGTAATGAGCTTCATAGTTGAGAACACCTTAGGATTGGTTCTTCTCCCTTTGATTGGGCTTCCACTTGTCGGTGGTTTTCTATCATCAATTGTGGATGCAATAATCATATTTTTGGGTGTCTATCTGGTCCCACGCAAGGGTTCTGCTCTACTTTTTGGATTTTTACTTTTAACAATGTCAATACCTACTCCAAGCTTCGGTCCCCCTGGTTGGTATAAGCCATTCATCGGAGTAGGATTGGGACTGATTATCGAAGTCATCCTAATGATATTTAAACGAGGTAAGATTTCGCACATTTTTGCAACCGCTGTGGCGTTTGGGGGTAGTATTCCAATGACTTTCTTGGGATGGAAACTATATCGTCTCCCAACTGATCTTCTTGAACCTCACTTGTTAGGGTTCACTTTAGCATATGCTGCACTCGGAGCTATAGGAGCATCTATAGCTGCATGGCTCTATACAAATCGCCTATCCAAATTCTCGCTTATCCAGAAACTCCGAGCAGGAGAATAGATAAAGAGCGTCTTAAAATGTCTTATGTGGTATCAACTTATCTTATCGGCCCTAATGGATCAGGGAAAACTAACGATCTGACTCTGCTATCAACTGGTGATCGACAAAATCTCAACCTCATCCCATCCGATCGCCATCCCGGCTCAGAATCTTTGGGTTATGTCCCACAATTTTTTGAATATCCCAGCGTATCAAGAAACGTTTCAAGTGCATTGATCACTCCACTTATCCAAAAAGGATTTAACATAAATGAAGCGACCACCCGCGTGCGTCAGAGTCTAGATTCTTTTGGATTCAGTTATCTACTTTCGAGAGCTATTCATGAGCTGTCTGGAGGAGAGACACGGATAGTTCAACTTCTTGCGGGACTTATGTTATCGTATAGGGGAATTATTATTGATGATCCATTTGGTTTGCTAGATGACATTCGTAAATGCGAGGTTAAGAAACTGATCGTTGACTATTCCTCAGGTCGGTATTCGTCTGCTAATTATAGATCGGATATAATACTTGCTGGTACAGATGCCGATGACTCAGCTATTAGAAGTTTGTTCGACTCAGGGAAAAATGTTTTGAGAATTGAGACTGCCGTTAGCGATGAACGGAAAGACGAGTATAATCGGTTGATTGATCTGATAAAGAGAATTGGGCAACACGCTGATCGACCAAGTTGTATTGATGTTCGTGATTTGACATGTCATCTTAATCATCATAGGACAGAAGTTTTTCGTCACTTTTCGACCCGTCTTGAAAGTGGAAATCTGTATCATTTGAAAGGACCAAATGGAGCAGGAAAATCGTTGTTTTTACAGGCTCTAGTAGGATTGTTGCCGGTTGGAGTTAAGATAGTTAAAGGTATGATTTCTGTCGATACGAAATTAATTAAGTTAAAGGGACCATCACAGATCCTTGCAAAATTCCTGAAAAAGCGTCCTTCTATATCTAACTCCTTCATATACGTACCTCAAAATAGTAATCACATACTTACTCATACTTCACCAATCGATGTACTGCGCGAGATTATTCGAGACAATGTTGTCTTTGAAGAAATGCGTAGATTGAAATTGTTCTATCAAAGACCGACTTGCGATGCTAGTGCCGGAGAAATTCGGTTTATGACAAGCTTACTTGCAGCAGTCGGGGCGATTTGTAGATCAGAGATACGGTGGTTAATCTTAGATGAACCCGATGGGTGTTTGGACAAACTTAATCGTACTTTTCTCAAGGATTTATGTGCAATCGCTGTTGGCTTAGGCAAAGGTGTTATTGTTGTTACTCACCACGGAATGAATTTCATCGATGCACAAGAAATAGAAATTCAACATGAACATTAGAGATGCAAAATGAATATTTGGCACAATTTAGCTCTTCCAATACGAGTAACGATCATTTGCATCTCTATCCTTGTTTTTTCAATTTTTAGAAGAGATGATCTCTATGAATATGTTATTGCATTTATTTTCGTTTTTATAATTTTTTATTGTATTAGAGCTTTCCGAATTGGCATTTATCAAATCCTTCTTTTTGTCATGGTATCTTGGGCAATGTTGGCGTTAATATTGTTATCAAATTCGTCACCTGTGTGGTCTGGATCAGGGACGTTGTATGGTGTACCTTTTATCCTGAGTGTTTTCTTGGGAAGCCTTTTGCTGACTCAAAGCATAAAACTGGAAGAATGGATATCATTTGCACGTTCTTTACCAGTCGATTGCTCTCATTTAATCCTTGCAGCATCTACATCTTGGTCCTCCGGAAAGCATCATATTAGAAGAGCACTTGAATCTAAACAACTTTCACGACCATGGAATTGGTCGGGGGAGAAAGGTTCACTGCTGATGAGCTTAGATTGGATTATAACTCATGTTATAATAACGGTAACACTAAGTTCTAATCTATACGATCTGATTGATCATTGGAAAAAAACAAATAGAGAACCTGATACTAAAAGTTCAGAAGAGTTCCTTCGATTGAATGATATATATGAGATTCATTTATTTCCGACTATATATGACAAAGTTTTCGGGGTTTATGAAATTGAATCTGGATGGAAGCGGGCACTTGCTGAGATAGTTACTCCAGAAATGAAAATAATTGATATTGGGGCAGGATCAGGGAAAGCATCGATTTTTCTTTCACGAATTGTTCGACATGTGGATGCGTTTGAACCTAATTCCGAAATTAACAGGTTATTGAAATACCATATTGAGAAAGAAAGAATCGAGAATATTTCAATTATAAGTGCTCAATTTCCCATTATTACAATAAAAGAAAAGTATGACGTTGTAATCATGCATCAAAATGTTTTTTTAGAGATTCTAAATGAGATATCACTTCAAGAGATCTGGGAATCCATAAAGAAAGTTTTAAAGCCTTCAGGAATTCTTTTTTTTGATTATCCTTGCGACTTGAAACAACCCAAACTCGGAGAAGAATACAATTTGATCAACCAAACCATAAATGGTATGGGAACTGTGAAGTACTCTTATACGTACCATGGTATGACCAACAAGAAACATATTATATCTTCATCCTTATCCTTTGTAGACGGTGTCAATCGATATAACTACAAGTACCCAATGGAAATATTTCTGCCGGACGAAGAAACAATTTCTCTCTCTTTTCAACAAAATCAATTTAAGATCAATCGAGTCGAAAAGTTGAACAGTTTCACTTTTTTTCCTGGAACACTGAAGTTATTTGTTCTTAATCAAATATGATTGGAGCATAATTATGATAAACAAAGGACAAATCGAGCATACGATTGTTATTATGATATGGGGTATGGTTATTGTAGTTGCACTGGCCTCCTTATACATTGCTCCAATCGCAAATTTCATTGTGATATTATTCCCTAATAAAGAATTCTTCGTTGTATCAATCGCCGTTCCAATCATTTTGGTGTTTCTGAACATGACATGGAGATTATTTTTAGCACTCTTAGCGGGTAAAGATATGGAATATTCACCCACAAAATACTTAATCGCTTTGATTTTTTATTGCCTTATCTTCGTGGTATCCACTGGGGGCATCTATAATTCTACATTAACCTCCCTCATCGCAATTGTTCCCCTCCTCTCAGGACCGTTCATTGCCTCGAAGAAAAGATTAAAAATCTTTGCCTTTTTTGCGTTGGGAGTTGGGTGTGTGGGAGTCTTCTCACAAATGGGATTTTTTAATCCACCTTTATCTTATCCCAATCCTAATTGGAATAATTGTGGCATATGGAATGAATCAGTAGTAATGGTTATAATTCTTCTTTCGATTATGGTAGAGATTGGTATCATTAAGATGATATCGACGGTAAAAGTGCAAATATGATTAGATAATAAGAGCGGATCAAATATTACTACTAAAATGTTTGGTGCCATTACTCCGGAAAACTGTCGACTATTCCACCAATAACCGATACATTTAAAAAGTAAATTTGTAAATTCTTCGGAGTTATTAAAACATGTTCAACCCATGCCCATAGAGTTCAACTCCACCGACGAATGGCGAATTGTAGCCACCAATATCACCAATCTATATTTCTGTGATATTAAGTCATCGAAAGTTTTCTACCAACTAAATCCTTCATACTACTATTGCCGATTCTCAATAGTAATATTGTAAAATATCGATCATCCTGAGCAAGTGCTGCACTATATTAGATCCTTCCCGATGGGTCGTAGACCCGTAGGGAAGGATGATTACAATACAAGAATATTTTTGAGAAATGGCACTAGCTACATTAGTGTGGCAGGACTTGCAAGCGAAACATTAACAATGAAATATTCCGTCTTTTTACTCCCCTTGCCATCAACCACGCCGATAAAAGAAAGTCGGGTTGAAATTCGAATTGACATACAGATAACCACGTCGGTACGATTCCTCGTTTTACACTCTCTCCTTCCAATGCTAAGCGAAGTGCACGCTCAGAACCCTCAGATAAAATATCAATAATACTTTTAAGCGCACTAAAAGTGATCGTTCCTTTCGGAGTGGGAAGTCCCTTTAATGATACTGTATATTGCACTGTATTTGCCTTCGGCTTCCTTTTCATTGTGTGCTTTTGATTGGTGTGAATGCTAAACAATTTAATTTAGGAAACGAATATGTCTATCTACTTCAATATGTGTTTTATTATAGATTATTTGTCTTGCCAAAACCAACTTTACGCTACAACTGGAATATAATTAGGAACGATGTATTTAAATATTAGCAAATCAGTCACCATTGATCAAGAATATTTCGAAGATATTTAGCAACAGGACCTCTCTGCAAATATTGATGAGCAAATTGGTTTCTATAGCTTCGTAAGCAACCATAACAACTTGTATCTTCGCCACATTTACATCCGCCACTAACTCGCTGAAGTGCTGCTTCTAGTGAATCCTTCACTATGTCATTTTTCTCAAGACGAGCGACTAGTCCTGCACCACCTGGAACATTGTCATAAAGTATGATAGGTGGAATGTTGTTTTTATTATTCGAATTAGAAACAGTTGTACTGAGATCGGAAGAAGGTATATCCAAAGTATAAGACACACCTTCTACCAAAGCGTATGCCAGTGAGTAACTGAACCAAATAGGATCAGAATATTCTGCTTGTAATAGAAATTGAAGCCTAATGACATCAGTTGCGAATTCATGACCCAATGAAACTTGTCCAGTCCATTGTCCTGAGCAATCACCGCCAAACGGTGACTTATGTTTCTTCATGAGTTGTTTGGTTAATTGCTTATAACCTACGCCGCAGGAAGTACATATTCTAAAGCCTTGGTTTCGTTTGCCTTCACATAATACTGCCATCTTTGCGGGTACTGCCTTAGTGATATCGAGGCCATTAAAGGAACTTACAATAGGTTCAGCAACATTGAAACCGACAAAATACGGTCTGGTAGTAAAACTCTTAACTGGCCTCCCTTTTGGTTCATCTGGTTTTCCTTTACTAGTGACAAATCCGAAAATTGGGTCAATATATTTACTCTCAATCATTTGGTCGCAACATTTTTGCAGAGGTGGGCTTTGTAAGTAGAGATTATGTTTAGAACATCTTGCATAATACTTAAGTGGCCACTCTTTTCCCTTGACTCGTTTTAATCCAGCTGAAGTCCATTCCTTTTTATTTGCTATAAGCTTACTTGTAGGAGCAAATTCAGCAATTGCAATTGACAAATCACGTTGAAGAGATGTTTCTGTAGAAATTTGACTTCTGTTTTTCTTGATAGGCTGTGTATCTAGTTCTACAACATCGACTGGAAATCCATATTTTGGAATTACTGCTTTCCGAGAGAGGAAAGAAAGGACTTGTTCATCTGCAATAGTATTTTTTCGATCTTGTGCCCATTGGGCATCTGAATACTTTCCCGCTTTTTTTGCATCTTCTTCAATTGTTTTAAATTGAACGTAATCACTTGAAACTTCTGCTTCTGCTAATGCTAATCTTGATTCGGCACCAGTTATCTTCTCAATCCAATTATTCTCACTTAACCCAACATTTATTACTGCTTCTTTTGGTACTACTGTTAACAAAGTTTTCCCCAAACGTTCATTATTGTTTTGTAAATAACTTAAAAAATCAGATACACCATGTGGGTTCTGAAAATCTCCAACAAAAGTTTGGACGGAATCAAACCTGTTTTGGTTTTTTCGGAAATAGTCCGAAAGCGTAATTGCCGTCATGTGACGAAGTATAATTTTTTCGTTTCTTAAACTCAAAGTCGGTGGCTTTGTTATACCTCTTATCATCTTTAGTGGTTCAGAAAAATGATATAGATCGTGCGGAGACCGACGCGAATAAGTTATAGCAACTCCAGGTTCTTTTCGACGACCTGCTCTTCCCACTCGCTGAGCATAGTTAAATGATTCGGGTGGAACATTTCTTAAAAAAACAACATCCAAATCTCCAAGATCAACACCAACTTCAAAAGTCGTCGAACAACTCAATACATCAATTCTGTTTCTTTTGAAATCATTTTGAAATTCTCGAGCTTTTTCTTTGTCTATTTGTGCCGTATGTTCTTCAACAGTAAGACGGCCAGGCAAATCTTCTTTATATAGCAAACGGTAGTGATTATCTTCTAATTCAGCGTATTGAATTTCTTTGAGATTTCCTGGACAATTATGCCTTGTACAAATGTTTAAAATTGATATTTTAGAGAGACGTCCGCATTTATCGCATTGAAATATAGATTCTGATCTAGCATTTGGTAAAACTCTCCACCAATTAGGATTTATTCTACTCGCATCTTCTACGCGAACTAAAAAACGATCTCCTATATTATGTTGCTCACACCAGTGTTTTACATGATCCCAAATACCTTCCAAGGACTCATCTACAATCTTTTCAATCTCATTCTCTGGAAAATTATTTACCCGAAGAAGTTTTTTAAGAAAACCTGCACGCGCTGTTGTTTTACCTTTCCAGCTATTGATTGCATAAGCCTTTCGTGCTTTAACAAGTTGAGTTGACACCTGTTTTGCTTGTAATTCAAGGTCTTGCCAATCTACTGAAATAGAATCTTCTGTTTTGATTTCTACCGATCTTTCTCGACGCATAAAACCAAATAAAACGGTCAAAAGATCCAAGGATTGTTTTTTATTGAATGACCAGGGCGGATTTAAAAGAATAGTGGGAATGGCAAAATCTGAAGGCCAAACAATTGACCAATGTAATAAACCGACACCATCCAATGATATTCTTGGTTCATCAGTTAGAAATTCTTTATAAATTGCTATCCATGCTTCGCGCAAAAGATCGATATCACTTCTTGATGCTTCAAAGACTCTCATTTCCTTAAAGAGATCACGTAGACCTTTTGAAACATCACGAAGCGACAGACCTTCCTCAGCATTTAGGGATGCTTTTACAACTGCTTTATAGATAAAGTTTCTATTCCTGATATCTTTGTAAGAGTGTTGAAGATACCATGCAAAGAATGCCGCTTCTTGTCTTCCATCGGCAAATGCTAATATCTTTTTCCTATCTTTAGGAAGATACTGATGCAAAGTTGTTGCAATAACAGCGTGTGGTCCATCTGTACCGTGAAGAACCTCTCTTATAGGATCAGCCGCTCTATACCCACATGCTAAACACTCTGGTGCTTGATCTTCTTTTTCACTAGAAGTACCTTTTGTAGCAACAAGTATGGAATTATTATGTCCGCAAGTTTCAGAGCTATTTGGTAACCACATAGCTCCGCACTTGAGACAAAGTTTGAACTGTTGAATATCAGATTCTTCATCTTCTTCAATATCATCGTTTGTGATAACGTCATTTTCAATAGGAAGATAAAACTCTGCGCCAAAATCATCATGTCCTGGATCTCTTATTGCTTCCACAAGTTTGCCATCTTTAAACTTTCCAACTAAGTAATGCTGGCCACATTCACGACATAAAGCAACTTCAAATGATTTTCCTTCCCCATCGTCTGATTGTCGATTAAGAATTATTCTCTTTTCAGGCAAGTAGGAAACCATCGCGCCTTCTAAAGAGCGAAGAAACAAATGATACCGAGTAGACATCAATGGTGATTTTGACACATGGTCGATACTTTTTAGATGCATTTCCACCAGTTCTGCAAGCATTTTTAGACGATTATCAGGTGCTATATCTTTAAAAATATCTTGAGCCAGATTTGTAAAATCAGTAGGTGATTCAGTTATCTTATTTCGGAGTAAAACCGATCGACGGTCTTTTTGCAACATTCTGTACACTAAATCAGGAATATCTTCTTCTTGAATTGTAACTCCAATATTATCAGATAGATCTGATAATATTTTAGATGTCTCATCTGAAGGTACTGTAAGAGCTTCATAGAGCAGTGCATATGAATCCGCGGGAATGTCTATTGTTCCTATTTGGGGTACGGGATCGGAATCACCAATGATTATGTCTTCTTCTAAGAATGGTTCATCAAATAAATCTGAAGCAAATTGGGCTACTTTTCCAAGATCGTTTTTTCCATCCGATAACGATGCACTTGTTGCAATGCAACGAAACTGATTAGACTGTCCGCCCTCTCTTAATCGTTGCTTCAATCGTCTAATAAGCATTGCCATTTCAGTTCCCTTTGTTCCTCTGTATTGGTGCGCTTCATCCAAAACTAAGTATATCCAGTTTTTCGCTCTACCATTGTCGAAGAGTTCGCTATCTTCGGGTCTCAACAATAAATACTCGAGCATGGAATAATTTGTCATCAGAATGTGAGGAGGGGTTTTTCGCATTTCTTTTCTTAGTACAAGCTCACCATGATATCTGTTGTCTATTCGAGTACGAGCATTGCGATATCGGTCGTTTTCATCTTCTGGTGTTTCACCTGTATATTGTCCATATGTAAAATGAAAAGGTGATTTATATTGTTCAAGAAGTTTACAAATTCCAGGTTGTTCTCCAGAAGAACCAAGGCGATCTCTTTGATCGTTTACAAGAGCATTCATAGGATAAAGAACAAGCGCTCGAACACCTCCAGTGATTCCAAGGGAATTCTGCTGATACTCTTTATACAGATGAAGTAAAATTGGATATAAGAAAGCTTCTGTTTTACCGCTACCAGTACCCGTTGCAACGACTACATTTCGACCTTGAGACATTCGACGAATTGCTTCTTCCTGATGCAAGTATAACAATCTATCGGCTTGAATTGCTTTTAGAAAACCCTCATCTGGTAAAAAACCGAGAAGTGTTTGAAATAGAGCACGAGAAGTTTCTCCTTTTTTAAAAATAGGAGTTGCTTCAAGAAATGGACCCTTGATTAAGTTGCCTTCTTTTTTTAGAGATTCTTCAAATGATTTTCTCAATATTGGATCTCGGAAGTAAAATGTCGTTCCAAGATACCTACGATATCTTTCTTCAACAACTTTTGCTAATTCTGATGGATTCATTTGAGTATATATATAGAATAGATATTATTTAGAATCTTTAACTTTACGATTTAATGTTTCATATTTCATTTTTACATCAGAGAAACAATCACGATTGGATTCAGCAATATTTGTAAAACTTCTTAACCATCGTATATCATCACCTATTTTAGTGTTTCCTTGTTGGTGTAAAACTTCGTAACCAACTTTAATTACACATGCTATCTGCAAGAAATAAGCATCACTTTGTTTTTTACTGTTTGTCCAAGACCAACCTTTTTTGTATTGATTAACCAATTCGGAAAATGCTATGTCTTTTGCTGTTCGATGCAAACGCGTTAAGTATTTAAAGGTTCGCCTTCTGTTATATTTTATCAACTTTGCATTCTTACGACGGTTGGTTATGATTGCGATTGTTTGATAAGGTAAACCATTTATCCAAAGATTAAGGGAATGGTCTTTACTGGTGTCTTCAAGTTCAATTACATCACCTAAATGATTTAATGGTATATCAACTTCTTGTTTTGTTACTTCTACTCTGTATATTCTTGCTTTACGTTTTTCAAAGCCAATTTGCACTTCTTTTGTCCAGCGGCACTTCGGTAGGCGAATTCTGATTAAATGTTTTGACGTTGCGGCTAAGTGCAACGGATACAATACAACTGGTTTATCGGACCATAATATATTTTGAGAATTTGTTTCTTGCATACAAACGCGCCACCAAATCCGTTCTACCAGTAAAGATATTTCAATGTTAGAATCTTGATTGAACCATAATATCCAATTTGTTTTATCCTCCGATTGCTTGGCGGGAATTTCTACTGTGCTTTCTTTGCCTTTCAATATTGGAATTAATTCTGAATTACTTTGACACTCAAGTTTATCCAGAGTATTATTGAAATGAAAGAAAGTTATATTTATAGGTTTGTGACCAAGATTTCCGGGCAATACGTCGTGGTGATCAACTCCAATATTTTCCAAAGCAAGAGCAAAGCGAAAATCAAGACTCTCAACAAGGTTTTCAGAAGAATTATACATTCTGACAAAATACCAACCGCCTAATCTATCATTTAAATATGAATTGAGATTTTGATCTAAGGATTCTTTGTTTGGTTCAAATGATATTCTCCACCCACGACCTTGTCCACCTTCCTCTCCAAGAACAATTACTGAAATGTTTTGCCATACAGTTTTTTCTCGACAACTTATTTTTGGACAACTTTTTCCGAAAAGTGGACCCATTATTTCATTATCGTCTTTAATTAACGAGCCTGTAATTTCAAATTGTGAACGCAGTCTCGGAATTTCAACTTGATTATTATCGGGAGTAATGAAAACAATGCGTTCATCTGATTCTGAATTCAAATAGAAATAATGAGCCTGAAATCTTTCAAGATGACATGGATCTGGTGGTATTTGGTGGGTGTCGGATAATTCCTCGTTCCGACCCCACACACCTGGCACAACAACAAGGAATGTTCCTGTTGTTGCATAACGAACACGTCTACCTTGTGATAAGTTTTGACCGGACAGTTTAAATATTAGAAATGAATCTTTTTCCTCTGCGACGGGTATCTCAATCTTAGATGTTGACTGAGATGATATTTCTACATTATTCTTAATGTTTGAAAGTACCCACTTAGCTGATACTTTGTTTAGATCAATTCCTACTTGTTTAACTGATGGATTATCTCCATATAATTTTTTATCAGATATCTCAACACCTACAAACCATTTTCTTGATTGTTGCCAACAAACTATCTCTGGTTTTGAGGTGCGAATTGCTTTATCGGAAATTTCTTCGGTCTCATTTGAATCATTTTCTCTTTTACCCCTTCGTGCACCCGCTCGTTTTTCCGGATCTCGTTTTTTTTGTAAATTTGGAATAACATCAACCTCAGGATAATTATTTTCCTCTGTCTTACTTTGCATCGCATCATTAATGGTATCGTTTTGAATTGGTTCATCGACTGTCACTTTTATAGCAGCACTGCTTGAATCTGATATAAAATCCTGAAACGGGCTTTGAAGGACATCATGTTTATTCATTTCTGAAATGTTTTTCTCTTTTTCCTCAACATTAATTATCGGTTTAAACTCAATTGTTTCTTCACCGATATCTTGTTCAACCGTATTTGATATTGGAACAATAACATCTTGAAACGACGGAGAATCAATTTCAGGAATTTCAATTTGATCATTTTCATATTTCTCGGCAACAAAATCTGTTTCTTCCACCGAAGAGTCGACGAATAAACTATTTGCTGAATGGGAAGAAGCCATTGAGGTAGAATCGTGATTTACATAAAGGTTGGGAACATCTTCATTCATTTGTTGCACTGCTGCATGTATGTTGTGGCGCTTTTTTTTAAAGAACCAAACTACTATAACAATCACCGCTGCAATTATTACCAATGTGAAAACCATCTTTGACATTTTATTCACCTTAAAATCTGTTGCAGAAATAATCCAAACGAGACAACTCTAAAAGACATCACTATGGACCCAACTTAGCACAAATGTAACCCTTTAAAAAGACATTGCAAACTCGATATTATTTGCACTCGCTCTTGAAAAGAGTGCGGGGGAAAGATTTGGCTGTTTTGCAAGCTTCGGCTTGCGGGCTGATTTGTGCGGCTTGCAAAAGTGTCAAATGTGCGTGGATGGTTCTTCAAAAAACAAAAAATGTGCGGTGGCCGTTGTTGAATATATTTCCCTCTGTTTGTTTTGTGATATTCTTTTTCAGTGTTTCTGTAAGGCGGTATAACGACTTAAGCTAAGCTGCGTGCAAAAGCTCCAGCGGGCTGATTATGGTTTTAATTTTAATCGCTGTCTCGTAAATAGATGTTGCATGTTCATTTCGCAACTCTCATAACGTCAGGCGCATCGGTGGTTTGCACGTTAAGTCGAGTGACTTTTTAGGTTACGTTTATTAGTACGTTAGCAAACTTCGGCAAATATAGTTTTCGCAAGTTCACTCCAATCCTTTGCAAACACCGAAAGTCTATCTCTATCCTTTTTAGAAACAGGATTATTATGTGCTAATATATTTCTGGTTTTTTCTATTTCTTCAATCCATAATTCGACTTGCGGTATTTTACCAAATATTTTTTTAAACACTTTGTTATATGTATTTATAATTGTCCGCAAATCTGAAATATCAGTATAATAAATCGGAGCGGCACCCCGTTGTGAATGCCAAGGGTATTGCTTTTCTTCCGCTTGTCGAATCTTAACTGCATCTTTTATTTTATCTTTCACTTTCAATTCCCACCAATCTTCTCCATATTCGTTTTGCATTACAATTGAAACAACATTTCTTACAGAATTTTCAAAAATGTACATTATTGGGTACAATTCAGCATTACGATGCGCCGACGAAATAACATTTGCATCAATAAATGGGTCGGGAAAACCATTCTCAATTTTTAATTTTTTTACTTTCGTTTTGCTATTTGTTGCTGGCTCAGGATTGGTGTTTGAACCACGAGCAGGTAAAGATTGACGAATTGCTGATAACTCTTCCGCCGAAGCATACTTGTTGATGTTAATGTCTTTATTAGATGCTACAACAAGTGCTGCTAAATGTCGTGGAATAAATAAATCTTTTGAGGCATCGTTTATGAGGTAATAAACTTGCCTCTGTTTAAGTCCAGTGTTCTTTATCAGTGCATCAAGCAGTTGTTGTTTGATTTTCGCCATCAGTTTTAGACTTTCGATTGGTCTTTTTCTTCTTGTTTGTTTGAACTACACTTACAGAAAGCGGGGTTGTATCAAGAATGGCTGCTATTTCGTGCCTATTAAATCCTATTTTTGTTAAGAATGGGATTCTATCTTTATCGGTTTTAAATTTATGGTGAGTCAAACGTAAGGTAAGTACACCAAGACAAAGTGATATTTTCTTAAGTTCAGAATTATCAAATGGCATTTCTGAATCTGTTGTATCTGCTCCTTTGTTAACAGATTTTGGACGTTTCTTCGCCATAAGTTTTCTCCTTTTTGAGTTTATTTTACTGTTGATGAACAGAACCTAAAGGACTGGAGCTAACCTGCGTTGCAACGTTCCAGCGCGTGGATTGTATTTTTAAATTTAAAATGCTGTTTTGTAACTTATGTTGTATTTAGAACTTTCGACACTTGAGTAAAAGCGCGCCGCGGTTGCAGCGTCAGCTTGAATGACTGGATATTACCAACAAGGAACTTTCGAAAATAGTATTTTAGAGTAACAATTCGAAAGGAGGCTTGTCATGTTATATTCAGGAATCGACCTGTACCGCGATAATTGTTATATCACTACCGTTGATGATGGCGGCGCAATCGTCAAACAATAGCGCGTTCCCAATTATCCTGTTCTCATGCTGGATTATTTCACCACCCTTGGTGCTGATCACCAGACCGTCGTTGAATCCACCACCGGATGGTATTGGCTTAATGACCTGCTCGAATCAGCTCATATTCCGATTGCCCTGGCTTATACGAAATATCTTAAAGAACAACGAACCTTATCGTGGTCGTAAGGGTCTACCGATCTCCCGGTAGAAGTCTCTACAGTGGCGGCGACTGCTAAGCCTGGACGTCTAACTAGTGCCTCACGAGCATTGTTCGACTGGATTCACGAAGGCAGTCGCTTGGCCAATGCAATGTCTGGGATGGTGATGCACTCTGCATCACTCTCGGCACTTGACGTGCCGACAAGCCCGTAATCTTGTGCTGTCGCCTCAGTATAAGACTCATACGATAGATACGTTGGCCGTGTGATATGATGGAAGTCATTGTTTCTCTGCCAAAGGCCGATGCGCCTGTGGCGCAAAAGAACATTTGACCGCATCATTTTATTTCATGATACGAATAGGGATACTTTTCCCCTGTGTAGTGTTCTTTGCGACATCTGCTTCTGGCGGGACTAATTTCTTTTTAATATGGTTAGGTGTCCTATTTCATTTCTAGCCGATAACATATTTCAGTTTTTAATTTTTGGATAACCGTAATATCAGTGTTAGACACTTCAGATAATTTCAAGACCGCCTGTTCCTTATTTTTTATAGACAATTCTGTTAAGATACTATTTAACAATTCTTTGCCCGGTATAAAGACCAAACACTTTTCGATTTTATCGTCATCTATTGTACCTTCATTCATATCTTTCATTGAAACATTTATTTCGTTTATTACCTTCTTAATTTTATCGTTTTCATAATCAGATTTAATTCGATCAAACTGTACACTCTTTTTTGTTTGGAAGAGAGACAGCAATTCTTCTTCTGATGATATCTGTTCTAATTCAATTCGAGGTATTGAGACGCTAATATTCTGTATCGTTTTCCTTGCAATTGATTTTGCGATAATTCTATATTCATACTTTTTGAATAAGATATTTATATGATTTTTAACTATTGTCCTAATGTTCTCATAATTCTTAGTGGTAATTTTTGACAGAACCCTTGGATGACACAAATACGATTCTACTTCATCAAATGGCAATCTAAAGTAACTGCTTGCAACGTCCTCACGCCCATCTCCGTCAACAATCCCCATTGTCTTAATTTTGGTACCAATAATATCTTTTAAAGTGCTTATGGATTTTGATATATTTAATACACTATGACAATTTTTTACGGGAAAAACACCAACATCTTTGTTCCCTATCACCCATCTGTAAAATAATTCGTCAAATTTACTCGACTCTTCTCCTTCACAAAGAATTACTTTTGAAAACATCAATATTCCGGGCAAGGCTCCAAGAAAATCATCAAGATCATTATATCTATACAACTCTTCTTTAATTAATATTTTCGTTTCATTGTCTTTACTGAGTATGCCAACAGAATCAACATTTGGTCGTAACGCAAACATAATATTATGAGTAGTATATACAAATTTTGTTTCGGGCATAATACTTTCAATTGTTTCCCATAACTTTATAGCCAATTTGGGATGCAAATTTAATTCAGGTTCATCAACTACAACAAACAAAACAGGTCTTTTTTGATTTAAGATATCGCACAACAACGCTAAACATTGTTTTTCTCCGTCTGACAAAGAGTTCAGTTTATAAGGTATATCATCATTCTGTTTAGCAACTATCTCCTCATTTTTTTCATCAACCTCTAATAGAATGCTTGGGAAAATATCGGTAAATAATTTGCACAATTTATCCAACGGCGTTTCGGGTAATTTTACTTGTTCAATAATATGAGATTTTTCTTTTTGCTCTCTCAACCATTTTAATTCTATATCTTTTGAGTCTTTATAAAGTAATCCGATAATTTGTGGTAATCTACTATTTAGACTAATTGTGCGATGTTCATTTATTGTATTTTCTATACTCTTATAATCATTGTGTTGGAATATTTGATCAAGACGTGCAGGTAAATTTATTGTTCTGCCACCTTCAACATATAGCGTATCTTGTGCATTATTTTTTGTATTTACATAACTTTTTAAAAGTCTACTTTTTCCACTACCATTTGCGCCGAGGAATACAATAATTCTATTTGTTTTTAGTAGTTCATTAATCATATTTTTATTTGCGCTGGTTGTTTGGGCATCTAACGGATGGCGTCAAAGCTGCGTGGCAACGTTTCAGCGCCAAAGCAAAAGTCGATTTATTTATTTTTGATATTTCGTGTCTAGAATTGGGAGTTGATGACACAACACTTGAGTTTCAGGGCGGGCGCAGTTGCCACGTTAGCTTGAGCCACTGGTTAAGTGGTGTCATTATTATTTCTGTTTATTTGTAAAATAGTATATGATTCTAATAAAGTTGCCTGGTATTTTTTCTAATTCTATAATAGCGTCTTCAATACCAGTAAAATATTCTTGACTAATGTATCTTTCTATTTCTTCACTTTGTGTATTTAACGAATTTACAACATTATCCATTTCCTCTTTTGCTTTATCATTTTTAATGTTTGTATACATAAAGAATAGTATTACGACTATGAGAAATCCAACCAATAATTCCAAGGTGCTTAACAATCTTGCGAAGGATGATAATGGATAAAAATCTGCAATACCGTTTGTTAAAATTGTATTAAAGCTATAATAGAGAAAAAATATAATACTCTTGGGATGTTGTACGTTAAAAGCCAATGGATCTATTTTTTGCACTCCATAATTAACGATAGCAAACAGGATTACTGTGCTGCAAAGAGTAAAGAGTAATCCAAAAATAAAATATAAGAGCATCAATTTACTTTCCTGAAACTCTCTTAATTTTACCGCAATAAAAGATGTTACTCGATTAATAATTATCAGGAATTGAAGATTGGCAATGCGTTTATTTTGTTGCTCGACATTTAACTTTTGTATTTCCGTTTTTTTTATTTCATCTGGTAATGAATATTGATTAATCATTAAATCAACTAAACGTGCATAACCTTGCCTCGGAAACACCAATGCCTTCGATGGGATAAACGCAAAATACACACGGCGCCAAAATTGTAAAATAAGAAACACAAATAATAAAATGATTCCAAGGATTACCAAAATGTCGTTTGAAGATGCAAGAATTAGAGTAGAAGCACCAATAAAAAGGGTAAATGTCATAAAATTAAATTTAATAGAACTGAAAAAAGAACTAACATAACTTATTACTGCCAATGCGGTAAACCAGTTCTGAAATACTAATTTACCAATACGCCAAATGATTAAGTAAAGTGGAAATGCTAATAAAAATAAAAACGATTTATAGAAATGTTTGTTACCAACTGTTAGCCAATAAAATGAGATTAATATCAATAATACGATAAACTTGAAATCTATAAGCCATTGTTGATGCGGAAGATATTTTTGAAATAAATAAACATCTGCGTCGAAAATAAACAACTTCATTATACAATAGAGCCAAATAAAGGCCGAAAATATATCTCTAAAGACAGTTGATACTCTATTTTTATTTGGAGATTCATCATTCATTTGAATTTCTTTCGTTTTACCAGAAAGCACCACCTAACGGATTGGAAATAAGCCGCGTGCGGTAGACTGTTTCAGTTTTCGTCCACCACCGCACGTGCCGAACTGTTAATTTATTTTACGTGACTGCGTTGAAATTGAATCTATTCGCTACACTTGTTTCGCGCACTTGATTCGCCTCCCGTCCCTTCACGTCAGAAGTTATGTTTAAAAAGTCTACCTTTCCAATATCACAACACAAGGAGACTTATCGATGGATACTACGCGCACACTATCGTTTACTAACGATCACTTCTATATCGGTGTCGATACGCATCTTAAGAATTGGAAAGTGACGATTCGCACCGGCGGCATTGAATTGAAAACATTTTCAATGAACCCCGCTCCATTGGAATTGCTCGCCTATCTCCACAAGAATTATCCCGGCGGCATCTACCATATTGTTTATGAAGCAGGATTCTGCGGATTCTGGGCACTACGGGTATTCAAAGAACATAATATCGATTGCATCATCGCCAACCCGGCCGATATTCCTACTTCCAATAAGGAAAAAGCAAACAAGAGTGACCCGATCGATTCCCGAAAACTCGCCCGTGAACTCGAAAACAAATCACTCCACGGCATTTATATCCCTACCTGTGATCAGGAAAAACTCCGCATGCTCATGCGCTTGAGATACCGCATCGTGCAATCCCAGACACGCATCAAGAACAGGATCAAAGGACTGCTGTATGCTCAAGGAATTCTGATCCCGCTGCAGTTCTCTGGAAACCAGCGCTGGTCCCATGCCTTCGTTCTCTGGCTTGAATCCATTTCCATGAAAACCACTGCCGGTCAGTTCGCACTCCGGAATTTACTCCTCCAACTCAAAGAGATCCGCCAACACAATAAAGACATTCTGAAACAATTACGGCAAGAAGCAAAACATCATTCCATCGCCTCTATTATTAACGCTCTGATGAGTGTTCCGGGTATTGCTTTTATCAATGCAATGACACTCTTTACCGAAATCTTCGATATGAACCGCTTCAGCAGCGAAGATCATCTGGCTGCATTCATCGGACTGATTCCCTCGACGCGTTCATCGGACGATACCATCAAAGGCAACAGCATTACAAAACGGCAAAACGCGTTCTTACGCTATATCATGATCGAATCGGCTTGGACCGCCGTCATGGAAGATCCGGCCATGACCATGAAATTCAAAGAACTATGCAAGCGGATGAAGAGCCAGGATGCCATCGTCCGTATCGCCAAGAAACTCACCAAAAGAATTCGTCATGTTTGGCTGCATCAACAGGAATACCAATATGCTCTTGTTGCTTAAAACTAATTCAATTCAAAAAATAAAAGAATGTTAAAAATAGTGGTGCGGACTGTTCGACTCAAGCTTGTCTGCGTGGGATCATTTACATGTCCCTAACAGTCGGTCTCTTTGAAAGATCGCTGCAAGCAGATTTTCGTCAGAATGCATCCGCACCTTTTAATCTTATTCGTACTTCCTGCAGCCACCGGATAATTCGAGTGGACTATTCATAACAGAATGATTCTTTTATTTTGTTACTACAAATTCAATTCTTTTTGAATGGAGACATATTTCTAAAATATATTTCCCGAACATATTGACTTTTTACATAACAGGTTGAGCGACTTTTAACACAGTACTAGGTTAGCCAGCAAATATTTAAACCTCAACTTCTTCGGTTTCTTTGATATACTTTAATGAAATCAAAAATAGAACAGCAACGCCAATGTCTATACTTATCCACGTGTCCCGGGAAAGTTTTATTGGCGCAATTGGATTAAATAAAATTGCCGCAGCGACAAAATAAATGGTCCACAATTGGTTCTTTACTTTATTTGCTATCGATGCACAATATGCTGACGTACAGGTTACTAACCAACGAAGAATGACATAGAAATCGTATTTGTGTCGAGAGAGAGACCACACCAACATAATGGAACAAACTAAACGAAGAATTATTGAAAGAGTTAGATACCTTTTTATCTTTTTAAAAGACGACAAGGTTATTAAAGGCATCCAATCCCGATACTTTTCTTCGATAGTTAAGTCAGAATATTGCGTTTCATTTTTAACTGCTCGCTCTGCTTCGGGTATTGGCTCTGCTACCTTAATTTCTTCTTGATTTACTTCATGCTGAGTAACATTAGTAAGATTTGCCTTGTGTATGTTTATTCTGTCTTCCTTTGAAAGTCCTTTTGCTTCGTCTGAATTAAGAAAACTTTGAATCGCCATACGAACTTCAGATTGGACTCTTTCATCATTCCAGTTATTTGCAAATGCTTTTTTCTTCATACTTGTTCGAATATCATTCAAAAGATTTTGTGCTTCATTGGAAAGATTCATTGTTGTATCAAACCTTTGCGATAATTTGTTTCAAGCACCAGATTCCCAGATAAATCCCATTTTTTAACTGCACCTTCAAGTTCTCCGTCGATGCGCTGATATTCTTCCATAGGATGCCCATTGGAATAAAATTCCTTTACATATTCTATTTGTTCAGTATTATCTTCATCAATGGAATTCGTTTGCACTATAGTTTCACGTTTAAGAATACCTGAATCATAAAATTCTGAATAGATTTCTAAATTATCTTTAAGCGCATAGGAATCTAATAAAACTCCTTTTTCTGAATAACCATTATATCTGATGCCTTTACCATCCTTGTCATATTCTCTTTCAGATTCAAGCTGACCGTCCGGATAATAAAATTTCCATATTCCAATTCTGATAGTATCCCCTTTGTCAGACGAGTAGACGTGATTACCCTCGCAATATACAATGCCATTTGAAAATAGTACGCGTACGTTTCGAGGTTTTGGATTATCCTGATTGCATGAAAACAGAACAATAGATATCAGAACAAAGATTGATATAGTAGATTTCATTGTATAATCCGGTAGAATGCTTTTGCTGGCTAACGATGGGAACTAAGCCGCGTGCGGTTGAATGTTTCAGTTACCATCTGCCGTCGCGCGCGCTGAACCGGTGATGTATTTTATATAACTACCCTGAGATTGTGTTAGTTCGAGATCTTTTACTGCACGTTCAATTCATCAACCGTCCCTTCACGTTGTCTTTAGGTACATTTTGGGCGGGTATAACTTCTTGACATTCCTTTTATTTGTCCCCTAAGACTGATAACAGATTTTCTCATAATCTCAATTACTGTGTTCATAAACCATAATTCCGTTACACGAATGATTTTCATTTCCTCATCAGTAATAACTATTTCTTTTGGTCTTTTGGGATGTATTATACGATTTCTTATCATTGAGGCAATAATGAGATTTTGCCAGTCACTGCTGTTTTTATTAATAGTATCGAAAACATAATTTGCCAAGGCGAAAAGATCTAAAGTAAATGATACATTTTTTGCAAATGGTAGAAAGTAAGATATTTTGACTTTCTTTCGACCTTGACCTTTTTGATAATAATATTCATCTAGTTTTTTCTGCTCATCGATTGTGAGTGGTAAATGATCGGACTTTTGTACAGCCTTGATTGATTGCTTAAGACAATAAATCACTGCTTCCATTTCAGCAAATACAGAACGTACATAAGCTCGTCGCCATACATCATTTTTCTTTTGACAATATTCGATCCAGAAGTAATTAGATTCTTTTGAAAGACTTTCTAATAATTTTGTTAGATCACTTGACCATTTCTGAGTTCGTACCTTTGTCATAGTATTATTATAAATGCCCGTCTAACGGTTTGATACTAATTTGCGTGACAACGTTCCAGCGTGAGAGTTAAAAGTTGTAATAATAATGTGCTTTCGTAACGTTAGTTGTATAGAATATACACGATACTTACAAACTCGGAGCGCGAGCGATTATCATATCAACTTGGGTGCCGAGTTAGGTAGCATTGTCAGTTTATTTTTTTCTTTCTTGTAATAATCCCATTCCGGTCAACAAGAGCAACAACTTTTTCATTGAATGCATCTTCAACAGTAATTAAAACGCCATCTTCAGCAAGATTAGTTTCCGTTAATTTAGCAGAAGTTAAATTAAATTGTTTTCCAATATCTTGAACGAGTTCCCTTAGAACTTTGTTTGGAAAACTATCAGTAAGCCTATTAATAATATTTTCAGATGATTCTTCTGTATGCTCCTCAAGAATCTCCTTAACAGATGGGAACGGTTGAGAAAGAGTCTCTAAAAATTCATTCACCGTAGGCGGTTTTTTGTTATCAACAAAATAGTCTTTGATGTGATGAAGATGTTTTTTGAGTAACGATTCTAAGTCTGCATATGATCCTTTTGTGTACAACAATACTCTATTGTGTCGAATATCAAATGGTAAATCCGAAATAGAATCTTTATCTGCAATAAGTATTGTTGGCTTTTTAACACAGTGGGCGAGAGCAATTTCGTAATAAACATTAGGATTCTTTGATGATACTTCTGCAATTACTACGTCTGCACTATGGATCTCTTCAAATATCTGATTTATTATCGGACCAGGTTGCATAATTTCATCAGCCCGAACACATTCAATCCCTACCTTCCTTGTAGCATTCTTTATTGCATCAAATACTTTACTAAACTCATTAGCAAATGGCATAACGATAAATGCTTTCATATTTTTATGATTCCTTTGCTGCACTGCAATGTTTTCTAACGGGCTGGATCTAATCTACGTGCAAACGCTCCAGAATTTACAATGCTTGATAACTTCTCAGCGATGACCAAGTCAACACAAATAGTACAATGTAAATGATTACAAAAAGAATAGTCAGCGAAGTTGCTATGAAAGACATTGTACCAATAGGATTTTTTTGAAATCGGTGTACATCCCGTATTGTGAATGGCTTTTTTATATCGGCAGGAAGCCCAACTTCCGCTTCTTTGGCAACATTTGAGTAAAGATTTGATGCATTTACGTAATCATCAATCATATAAATCCAACAAATAGCAACTAAAAAGCCCGCACCGCAGAACAGCGTCAAAACTATTTGATGAAAAAAAAGAAAATTCTGACTAGCAATGATTGTTGAACAACTCAAGACAAGAATGCTATTAAACAACAAATAGATATATAACATCCACCATTTGTTCTCTTGACCGTGAATTGCCAGATGCACAAACGGACCATAGAAATCCTCAATAGGTGAGTGTTGAGAAGGCGTTTCAACTTCAGGCGAAATTGGTGGTTGGATAGTGCCATTTGACATGTTGGTATCTTTATATTATGAAAGAAGTTGATTATTGTCTGGATCACTTTAGGGCGCCCTAAATATTTACTCGACTGACTTAGTCCGGATAATTTGAATTTTAGGTGTAATAAGCAGCGTGAGGCAGCCAATATTTAGTAGAATGTATCAGATTTCTACTGTATCATCAACCATTAAACAGAACAAAAAGGACAGTGCCATCCTCTAACAAATTGGCCCGATTCGCCTTTATACCTTATATATACCCTAAAATTGCCCCTGGCGGACACGATAATTTAAATAAATATTTTTCTTCTAAATAATCTGTGAAAACACTTCAATATCGCCTTTATTTCGTGTAGCATGGAACCCATTTATGTTTAATACTTGCATCACCGCCAATGGACGTATGTAAAAACGACCTTGATTATCAAAACCGCAAGAATATATGTATGAAGAATTTCAGTCAGAGTGCTAATAACGTAATTGGTATATTTTGTGTACCTATATTTAACGAACTAAAATTCGACAAAATGTATAATATTTCGTGCCATATCGCAATAATGATTGTAATTCAATCTTTCAGGCACACTTGCTGAATGAATCCATTATTTAAATCGCATGTTGTAGTGAAATATGTTACTGACTTTAGGTCGGATATTTTTCAGCAGAAAGCGATATGGTTGGTAATAGCGAGAAGAAATGATGTAATACACAAGTCAATAAGAAAATACTAATCATGCTTTACTTTGAATATCTTTCATTTTTTCTTCAACAGAAAACAAATACTTTATAGTTCGATCATAACTATTTATAGATTTATATTTATCTTTCCACGCTTTGTTGATAAAACTACGCGGATGAAATCCAACTAATAAATATGCAACCGAGAGCCCATTGAGATACTCTCCTTTTGATTGTGGCACATGTTTCAACTTTAATGATGCCTGCAATGCCGGTAAATTTTGTTTTCGACAGTATCGTGCCAGATACTGCAATGATATTGATCTTTTTGGATTAAGACTTTGGAATTCAATCTCTAATTTCTGAAGTTCATCATTGATGATTTTTACTTCGTGCCAGAATAATGGAAGCGATTCACTATATTTTTTCGATAGTTCACGAAATTCTTCCATCCCACCGGAAAAATATTGGTATGCCGTGACAAACGAGCTGCGGTAATATTCTGCATATCTATTGGAAATTAATTCATCAGCCTTGGCTTTCATCTCTGACTCAATTTCACGAATTCTATCCTTGAATTTATTTATCGAATCTATTCTCAGATATTTCCCAAATTCTGTTCTTACATAGTCATCCATTGTGAGGTTATTATTGGTTTTATGAGCTTTAGAATAATATACTTTGGGATCAAATAATTTCCTACCGATTGATTTTATCTGACTGGCTATATTTGTGGGTAACAAATTATACGTTGCACCTGATATATGGTCAATGTTTTTCTCATACACTACATTCGTTGGCGATAATTTTTTTGTGTCGAATTTGAATTCATGCTGAATCCCGTTAATCTCATACTGCACAAGCACGCCAAATTTGTTGCAAACCTCCGCCAAAAATGATGCACTGTTTTCTGTCATAGAATCACCTTTATAAGAAATGGGCGCTAACCACACCATGATCCACTCTGCGGTACTGGTATACCGTACGAGGACACATGATGGGCGCGCCCATTGCTGGGTGCAGCCGTCATCGTGTCGTCCTCGTATAAAAATTACCAGTTTTCAGAGTGGGACGCTATTGATACTGCGTTAATATATGTTATTGCAATGTACCTCTTATATCTCCTTTTTTCAATAAAGTTGTATGATCTAATGTTTCAGCAATTCGATCAATTTTTTGTTAACAAAGAGATGATATTTCCCAACGACGACGTCGGTAACAATGGCTAGCTTCTTCAGAATACTCAGGTAACGGCTCGCCGTTGTGTAATGGATACCTAATACTTTTCCTAAACTAACCGGAGATACAACGGGACTGGTAAACAATGCTTCAATTAATTCTGACGAATATATTTTAGGATTCTTCTTCTTTACAATATCCTTCGTTTCGTGTAATAAATGCATAGCAGCCATAAGGCTCTCTTTAGTATCTTTTGCCTGCGCATAAAATCCTTGTAGCATGTAAACAAAAAACTCGTTCCATTGTTCTTTAGCGCTGACATTGTTCAGCAATCTGTAGTATTCGCCACGATTCTTGTTAATATAGCCGCTGATATACAAGATCGGATGCGTCAATATCCCCTTCTGGATAAGATATAATACCATAAGGATCCTTCCTGTACGTCCGTTCCCATCTCCAAAAGGATGAATGGCCTCAAACTGATAATGTGCTATTATACACTTCATAAGCGGATCGATATCATCCTCGGCATGAAGATATTTTTCGAAATTCGAGATCAATTGTGGAACTTTTTGAGATTCAGGCGGAGTATACAGCACTTTCCCTGTCTGAACATCAGCAATCGTATTTTGTACTTTTCGGTACGCTGATTTTGTCCCCGGGAGCAAGCGTTGATGGATTCCAGAAATCAATCTTGTAGAAATTGGAATTTTGTTTAACTGTTCATACCCCCACAATATTGCTTCATTGTAATGCAATACTTCTTTATCCGATTCCCGCCGTTCTGTTGCGGGAAATAATTGCATCTGCAAGACATTCTCAACTGTCGTATTGATGTTCTCGATTCTTGAACTCGCCACCGACTCACGCAATACGGACGGTGACAGCAATATCATGGGATTGGGAAGCGCAGATGAATATCCCTTCAGTTCTGCCAACTCAGTACGTGCTTTTAATAAAAGATCAATGAATGAAGAATCCCGAAAATTGATCTTCGGAGGAAGAAAAGGCAGATCAAATGGATATGTTGCAGAGAATGACATATAGGTATTGATATATCACAAAATGGTGATTTTTATGATATAAGGCAAGAGTTTCTATTATGCTATTTTTCCGGCTTTATAACATATATTTTGGGAAACAATTCAACCAAAGCTTCGCCTGAAGAGTTCAACAACAGAACTTTCCAAAATGGACAGCCACTTAAATCCCATTTTTTTGCGTTAGCGAGTAAAGTTTTATGCCACCACCCATATTCAGAAATATGGCTATACGAAATATTGAAATAAATTATTAACCATGTTTTTGGCGGATATTTTTTCTTGAACTTTTTTAGAAAACATGCCTCCAACGTCAGCCATGGCTTTTCTAAAGGGTCTACCAACCTTCCTGGGGTTTTACTCCAATCAGTAATTTGTCTTCCTATCTTATATTCTTCCGCTCTCCTTCTATCAGGTTCTAATACTTCTGTTACTTCAATCGGATAAAATTCCATTTGTCTTTCATTATAGGTAATAAAATCAGGACTCTCTCCTTTTATCGCGTATGTTGGATACTCAAAACCCAATTCACTAAGAATTTCACCAGCCTTTCCCAACACCCACCATTCCATATCAGATTTATACTTCTGATTAATGTGAAAATCAGGATCACTTACAATCAATTTTTCAACCCGTTCAAGTTCTTTTAGAATATTTTTCACAATAATATTTACTTGTCACTAAATATGGACACAAATCCCTGGTTTAATTTTGTCATTATTTCTCTAAAATAAACCCTGTCTCGATTTTGGTTTTCGATATTCGGATCATTTGTATTACTAACGTAAATACCTGCTAAGTGTCGGTATATAAATAGTCCATTATATTCGGGGGTTTTGATTGCCATTTGGAGATAAAAAATAACTCCCATGGTCCGATCATCAAGATTTTTATAAAAAAGGTGTTTATTCTCTGTCAAATAATTACTGGCTAATGCATCCAATCTTTCTTTAATCTCTAATTTGTTCTTAAGCAAAAGCGTCCCATTGTCCGGATTGACCAATTTTGTTATTGAAATAAACGCAAACCCTCGTTGCTTTAAATCTCCATTATATGAAGCGTATCGCTTCTTCAATTGGGAATATGCGTCGCCCACGCATTTCTCAATATTCTCATATTTTGATGGGCGTTTGCACTCGACATGAAACAGAACTGTTTTGTCAATTACTTCAACATCCGCTTCAGTATCAAAACTGATGGAATAACCTGCCTGAGCAAATTGAGATGCAACGAGAAGTTCAAGCGCCGTGCTTCTTGCTTTATGCGAAGAACCTTTATCGAATCGTTCATCAATGGCATGAATTGGGCCCGACAAATAGTCTTTTATGCGGACTATTATTTCTTTACCACTAAATTGAGATAAACCTTTGTGTATAATGACAAGATCATTTGCCTCGATGGCGGAGTCATAAGTTTCATCATCTAACTTTGTAAGGGATTGATCGAAGTTTTCTAGAATTTCAATAGATTTAATGTAGTGAGCAATTCGACCTATTGACGTATTAATTCCGATTGAGTTAAGCCATTGTTAGGAGGGTTGAATATCTGCTAATAGACTCTTTCTATAAATAATTGAGATTTTGTTCACAAATATTATGTAAAATATCTAACGTAAGGTTTATTATAGTTTTTGTTCGAACTGTATACACTTATTTTGAAGTCCAAAGGTTTCCATATTTTTCAGAAATTAAATCAAGAAATAATACCATCGCAATAAACACAACTCCAAATGATTTTGTTAAATAAATATTTATTCCAATTTCTAAGTCGCTAACATACATTGAATAAATTGTTAAGAATAACAATATCATTAATGCACCAACTAAATTGCGCTGTGAACGATTCAGAAAAAATAATCTCTTATTAGAAATAGGTAACAATTGATAATATTCCCATATTTTCCCGGCAATTTCTTCCCGAATACTCTCGATTTCATTTAATGATTGAAAATCAAATGATGAATCAATCATTAATTCATAACTTTTATATACCCATAATGATCTCACCGAATAGTAAAGAGATTTGGACAACATAAAAACTGAAGAAAGAAAATAAATAGTTCCCCAATCATTCTGTGCTATTTTCCCATCAAAAAAAGAATCCATAAAAAATACTACTAAACCAGAAAGAATACCCGATACTGAAAGTAAAGAGGAGGAACGGGTTTCTGCTCTGTCGCTCCGTGATCGTTCAAGTGTTAGACGTTGATTGACATATTCAAGGGATTGTTTTAAAACGTTAACATCGTTTGAATTAATCTTTTCTTTTATAACCGAAATATCCAATTTATTCTCACCTGTTCAATGAATCGATAATTGCATCCCTAATTGGATATTCCGTCGATTGCTCAATCCAGCCCCACTGTCCATTCGGGTTAAGTTCAAGAAAGTAGTAATTACCAGAGATATCTTTAATCATGTCAATTGAAGAATAACGAAGGCCAAACGTGCGGACAACGAATTTACATTTTTCTTCAACTTCATGCGATAGTGTCGTTTTACTATATTTCAATGTTTGACCTAATAAATCTAAAATACGCCAATCTACATGCTTTGAGTGATCATCAAAAACAATCGATGTCGGGAACACCTTGTCATCCACAACAACAACTCGGAGATCACATTCTCTCTGAATTTCTTCTTGGAACATCATTGGAATGGATGCATAATCATCCACCGTGTCAATAAAATCAATTGGAAGCCGCTGTGTTCCTGCAAGAAACAGTGATTCCTCATTGGTAAGAAATCCGTGTCTTATTGCTTTTGCTATCAGCCCAGTCTTTTCTTGTTTAGAAAATTTTGAGATGCTTGAACGATTTGATGAAATTAATGTATTTGGTATTTTTAACCCTATTGAAGCAGCCAAAGTAAGTTGCTCTATCTTATTTGAAGCGGCCCAAATTTTTTTCGGATGATTTAGCCACAATTCCTCTGGAAGCAATCTCCATAATGATCTAAGAACTTCTAAGATTTCTGCATTGGCAAATTCTAACTCTTCTTCTACAACTTTATCCGAAAGATCTGGTGGTATGGGTTGCCGGAAGTAGACACCGGTAATCGCACTTCTTAATAGTGACGTACCATCAGGGAAATCGATTTTGAAATCAACGGAATTGTTGGAAACGAAAATATCGACTGAGATAGATACACCAATTTCTTCAGTATTTAACCGCTTGAATTTAATACCACGTTCTCTCAAACGTACAATCAAATAATCTGAAGCCAAATCCAGTTTATTTGTTACAATCAATAACATGAATTACGTTCCGGATCAGGATCATCATCACCAGGAGCAGCCATGGTTTTTGAATGAGTTTGAATGTCTCCACCCGCCAACACTAACGGTGTACTGCTGCTTATTGACAAAACATTTATTTGTAGATCCTTGTTATAAATTCCTTGTGGCTCTTTCAATCCAATTTTAACTGCATTTGCAATCAGGAAGGTGCGCTTTTTTATCATACTATTTCCCTTTATAAAAATGATTGATTAATGAACAATAATATTTAACACCTTAAGCACTGAATTCACAGCCGCGTTCGCCACCTTTTGCGCCATTGCTTTATTCATCACTTGAATGGCGAGAAGTTGCGCTCCCAACGTTTTCTTTTCGCTTTTCAATTCTTCTATCACTTCTTGCTCCGTTAAATCTCCGTTCTCAAAGCCCTCAACGATTGTATCCAACGCTTCGTTTTGTTCTTGGAGTATTTGCAAAAAGTAGTTTTTAATTACTTTTATGTCACCTTGCACCTGCCCGCTGATTGAAGCAACCATATCTTCAACGATTGTATCAATTGGAAGAGCCATTTTCTCCCTCTCTGTTTATTTGTTTTGCCTGTTCTGCAACGGACATTGCTGTAAATAACCGGAGAAGCCGGTTTCTGTGCAATGTAATAAGCGTGTTCTTGTAGAGATTTTCATCCTTATGCTTTTTTCTATACTTCATAAATTCACCAAGGATTGTTTCCGATATTTTAATTGATTCTTCGTTTAACGGACGCATTTTGTTTCTTATCACCAACGAGCGGATGTCAGATTCAATATCGATATAATCTTTGGAGAATTTTCTGTATTCTCTTTCCGATTCGGACAGTTCGGATAGATTACCGTAAAACATATCCACTTTTTTTGCAATGCGGATAAGTTCATCGGCGGTGGTTTGGTCGTAATCGGAGACTAATTTAACGCTGCACCCAGAGCAGATAATAATAAAAAGTAAAAATGAAAATCTAATTTTACTCAAATAAATAATTCCTTTCTTTACTAAGAATCAAAATGGTAAATCGTCATTTTGCGTTGGTTCGCCGCCTTCTTGTTGAGGGTTTCCTTCTTGAGTATCAACACTTGGTTCCACCTCCTCACCGATATTTTGTTCTTCAATAACAAAAGGTTCTACCACACTTTCACCTTGCCATTCTTTTGCAATTGCATCCCAATCAATGGTTCTTTCTTCAACACCTGTCCAAACATCTAAAAATTTTGGATCGTTAGATCGCGGTCTATGTTCAATTGCAAGCTCTCTAAGTTCAACAAGTGTTGGTATCGGCGATGCCCAGCCTAACAATATCGCCTTTTGAGTGGGCAGCACAGGTAACTCATTTAAAAGACCTCCGATATTATCTGGAACTAATCTTCTTACAAGCTCTTGGTCTCGATCATTTACAAGTCTATGCAACAAGAACGTGTTGCATTGAGAAAGAACTGTAGGAGAAAGTTCTGATGGTCGTTGGGAAGAAAGAACGATGCTTAAACCAAATTTTCTTCCCTCTCTTGCCACTCTTTCAAATACCTCTCGGCAAAGTTGCGAATTATTTGATTCATCAAAACTGCGATCTCTAATAAAAGTGTGTGCTTCTTCAAGAACTATAACCGTTGGGAGTTCTTTTTGATTTAACCTTCTATATCTCTGGGTTGCTTCAAAAGTTAATCTCGTTAACACAGAAACAATTATATGAACAACATCTGAAGGAATTAACGATAAATCAATTACAGAAATTTGTCCATTTTCCGCATTATTTTCTCCTATGTAGTCATTTAACCATTCGACTAACGTTATATTATTTTCTGGATTAACTACACTTTTGAGCCTTTCATCTGAAATGAGAAACCTCATTCTTAATGAAAGCATTTGAACAAACTGTAAAATGTTTCCACCTATGTTTTCGGCTACTTGTTCAAGATATCCTGTCAATTGATCAATATTAAAAAAAAGAGGTGTATCAGGATCAATAGAATCAATTAAAATATTATTAACATTTGGCGTTGTTAAGATTTGTTCGAAAGTAATTCTTATATTCTCCAAATCTCGATTAGAAAATGCATTGTATCTTCCTGGGCTCCATCTCCTTCTTGTCAATGTATCATTAATATTTGAGTACACACTATTTAATGAAGCGCCAAGCGCAGGTTTTTCTATCTCAATCATCTGTTTATAAAATTCAGCATCCTCTAATACATTTTCCAGTGATTTACACATTCCAATAAACTGTGCTGCATTAGTTGGGGTAGGTAGATTTGATAAATATGTCTGCAATAAATTCTTTGATGTAATTAGAAAATTAACTACTCTTCTCAAATTTGAATCGCCTACACTTGCCCCCCTTCTTAAATCGGTTAATGATTGAAGGAGCAATGGTTGCTGAGCTCCAGGTGCAGCTTGGGAAAAATTAATCCACTCATGACTATTCCACATCCATGCGGGTACTTTTAATTGATTGGTGTTTTCTTCTGCTCCTTCATCGGTTAATTTTACTTTGTATTTCCTAACTGGTTTGTCAATATTGTCAAATGCTTTAGAGTATTCTCCATTTGGATCAAGTATAATAAACCTTGCATTTAAATTTTTCTTTTGATCGTCTTGTAATTGATTATTTCTTTCATCGACAATCTCTTTTGCAGCTTCCAATGACCAGCGAATTAATCCTGCAACTGAACAAGATTTTCCGCTTCCGGTATTTCCCAAAACAGCTAAGTGTCTTCCAAATAATTTATCAGGATTGATATTTATTTGTGCGTTAGCAGCAAACGGTGCACTACCAATATTTACAATTGCGCCTTTTTCTCTATTTTCAACAATTGAACGAAGTTGTTCAGATGTTGGAATTACGGCAACATCTCCTACTGACGGAAAACTGTATACCCCCCTTTCAAGTTCATAAGCGTCTTCCTTTTGTTTTAATGTTCCCAATGGATTAAGAAATATTTTCCTTAATGGATACGGAAGGTCAATTACATCGAAGTCATTAAAACCTTTACGTTTGGGATATTGTGAGTATTCAACACCCATCCAAGAGATAATACCTACTAAGGCACCGCTTTCATTTGGAATTAATAGAAAACCATTGATTTTAGGAAACAGCGTCGGAACACCGTTATTAATAGCTGTATTAAGGGGAGCGTTGATTTCGAGGAGAATTTTTATTTCTGAAGGAGAAACAGATTCAACAGTTCCAATTGTCAAATCTCTCAAGCGATCATAATCAAATGTTTTATTCAACATGCTTTTACCTTTCGATAATTATTTCCCAAGCTCTCCTTCTTTATCTTCACCCCTTTTTTCCAATATCTTGTGCATTTTTTCACTTATTTTATCAATTGCGGCTTTGGGTAGATAATTATTTACAAGAGTCTCAATATTACCAAAATGATCGCCAAGGAGTAAGGTAAATTGTGCATCATTACATTTTTTAAGATATTTTTCAATTCTACGGGCAGCAGAATCATAAGAGATTATTACCAAATGTGTTGAAGGTATTGTAAGCATATCCTCAATAATTTTATTTATATGTGAATCACCAAAACCATATCCATAAGTCACAATTGAAGAATTTGGACGACAACTTGCTGATGCAAAATCTCTGAACAATTCGGAATATGGATAATAAATTGTTTCAATTCCTTTAGAAGAATTTGGATAAATCACAGCAGAAGATGTTGAATTTTTAGGAATTGCTGGGTGGGTCTCTTCTGCTCCAAAAGGTAAATGAGATTTTGTTATTTGATTCTGTTCAAACTTCCAATCAATAGAGCCATGTAATTTTGTCAACTTTGCCACACCTTCTACATAACGTGGTTCACCTCTTATGCCAGGTGGGTTATAATGATAATCCAATTCAATTTTTGAAGCTCTAAACGTTGGAAGGATCTTTCCAATGAATCTATCCAATAAGTAAATGACTGAAAGGTCGCAACCGTATTCAATATATCTATCATAATTTGTTGTAAATATTTGAAGTCTTTCTCTCGTTGCAGTCCGACTTCCAAAACTAATAAGGAATGATTTTAAAATTCCTATTGCTTTTAAGTCATCCTTTTGCAGAAAGTCATATTCAGCTTTTAGGACATTTTTTATTAAGATTGTTAAGTGTTGATTTATTTCCTTCGATAAACTGTCGGATTGTTTCTTCTTTCCTTGAATTAATAACCCTTGCATTAATTCTAAAGCAGACCGAATATCATCCTCAAAATTTGGGACCCCTCTTTCCATTTGTTTTGCTGATTCAATTGACCATTTATCAATTTCCTTTGCAAAACTTTTAAATTTAATTCTTCCCATTCCTTGCGCTTTGACCTTTGCAATGTTATTGATCGCTAAAGTAAATCCACTTCCTAACAGTAAGGACAAATGTTCACTTTGAAAAACGGCGGTAAGCCATGGTTCAATCTTCTTTCTCCAATCGGTCTTGTCACTATCGGAATAGTATAATACTTCATTGCCTATTTTAAGTATGTTTTTCTTTTTCCAATCAATATTTATTAGAGCCATAGATTAATCTCCTTAGTGATCGATTAGTAATCATTTCCTCTCTATAATCTTTATCTCTTCCCCTGTCAAACCGTAAATCTCGTACACCATTTCATCTATTTGTTTTTCTAAATCGCTCGTATCAGCTTCGGGGATTTTTTGTTTTTTCTCTAATATTTTATCAACAAGTTTTTCAATGTCGTCTTGTGTCTTCTTATTGGCGAGTTTGATTGGTAAATTCTCTACTGATGATATTCTAACCTGTGGGAATATATCACCACCCTGTGAGTTGGTTTTTTGGTAATAAAATCTAAACAATTTAGAATTAAACAATCCTAATACATATTTAATATTAAATCGCTTGTCATTGATATGAGTGCTGTGCAAAGTATGTTCGTAATACCTATTTTCAATATCATAAGCCGCTATGATTTCTTTTGCGACAAATCGTGTGAGAATTTTTTCTCTTTCAAATATCTTTTTATCTCTCATCCATAAACCCGTTCTTTTCTCACCTTGTCGTTTTGTTTCTATTTTCATCATTTCAACGGGCTTGTAGTTGATCCAAATATTTGTATCAGCAAGGTGATATTTTGAGAGATGTTTCCCAAAATAAAGTTTCTTGCTATGCTTATCTAATTTCTTCTTAATGAAAAGGATGTCTTTAATAACGCCTGCAACAATTCCATCTTTTACATCGCCAATTTCCTGTATTCGCAAAGTATCCTTTTCAATCTTTGCGACCAACTTATCGAACGCTATGTTAATTTCTAACCGAAATATTGCTTCTTTGTCTTGGAGGATTGTTTCAACTTCTGTTTCAGAAATCAGTTGCAAAGACTGGCTTGTAATATTAAATGCTTTATATGTTGATTTTTCTTGTTTGCCTGGTATATAATTCTCTACTATAACGCTATTTACCTGCGCTTCATCAAAAACTTTATCGTCAATCTTGGCAACTGTAACACTGTGATTATCACAGAGAATTTTACGAGCAAAAGCAAACTGCTTATTATTTAAAAACTTTCCTGGAACTATAAAGGAAAAAGTGCTTGAAGAGTTTTTAATTTGAACTGACTTTTCTATAAACAATGAATATAAATCGAATCTCCCGATAGCAGTTTTATAAATCGTTTCATAAAATCTTCTGAAGTTCCAATCAATATCTTCAATCCCAATGTAAGGTGGGTTTCCAATAACGACATCAAACCCGACAAATTTTCCATTCACATCTAGAACTTCGGGAAATTCAAACCGCCACTCAAAAGCATTTTTATATAATTTATTGTTTTTTGCTACTTCAATTTCATGTTCTATTCTTTCAATCTGTGTCTTAAGTTTCTTGACATCCGTTTCAATGTCTTTCTCGGTAAGTTTTTCAAAAAGGTTTCCCATCGCCGCTTTGTTTTCAACCAGAATAAGTTGCCCCTTGAGTTTACTTAATTTCGCATTTAACGGATCGTGTTGAGAGAAAAATGAGTTAATTTTTTCTTTCACACCAGTAATAAAATTTTGCAAATCGCTTTTTTTCTCTTTTGAGGTACTGTTTTTGTACGATGAAACAGCAATACTATATTGGCCAAGTAGATTAGTATCTTTTTTGAAAACTTCGCTTAAATCTGCCGTAACATCGTACCGGCTTATCAGCGAATTTCCGCATTTAATGTTAATGTCAATATTCGGAAGCGTTTCGAGATGTTTGTATTTGCTTTTCTCGGTGTAGTAGGCGTTCTTCAACAGTTCAATCCACAAACGCAGTCGGCATATCATTACAGACTTGGGATTGATATCCACGCCGAACAGGCAGTTCTCAATAAGCGTCTGCTTTTCATGGAAGAGTGCTTCCTGCAATTTTTGCAAGCCGTCTATCGGTTTGCCGTTAGTATTCACGCGGTATTCAAAGAGCAAATCATCTTCTTCGTTAGTAATAATCAGTTCATCGTTCTCGATAACAACTTTCCATCCCTTTACGCGCGAGCCGTCGCAGTACGAAAGAATTTGCAGTTCGCTTTTTATGGCGATAATCTCATTCAGCGCAGAGACAAGAAAGTGCCCCGAACCGACGGCAGGATCGCATATTTTGAGAGAGTTGATAATTTCATTCGCTTTTTCACGCTGCGTTTTGTCGGTATGATCAATCTTATCGTTTAGATCATCGAATGTTAGCGAGTCTTTAATGTCGGAGAATTTCGCTTCTTTGAATTTCTGTATAACCGCCTTGCGGATTGTTTCACGGCACATATACATCGTAATAAAACCGGGAGTAAAGTATGAGCCATCTTTGTAACCGTTAATCTTTTCAAAGATCAGACCGAGAACGGAAGCGTTGATGATGTTTTTGTTTTCTTCCTGTATTACTTCGCTGCTATCGCTGGCAAAATCGTACGCATCCAAAAACTCAAATAGATATTGAAGTGTTTTCTTTTTTCCGTTGAGCCGCTTCCCCTTAGTATCTTTCAGCACGGTGTGAGAATAGAGCGGAATTTCTTCCCGGCCCTTTAGCGCAGAAATCAGGATAGCATCGGATTCAAGAGTAGTTTCTTCAAAAAGAGAACTGTTGAGATAAGGCAGTTCGCCGAATTTCTCTTTCGCTGATTTGGTTCTTTCGGCAACAGGAACGGCGAGCACTTCAAAAAAGAGTTCGTTCAGTTCATCAAAATCGCCAATGCGCTTCACATTCAAAAACGAATGCGACGTATCGCCCCTGTGATATTTTACTAATTGACCTTCGAGCAGTTTCAGGAAAAGGATCCTGTTCAACCATACTATACACAATTCCAGTGCAACACTGAACAACTGCTCCTCTTCCGAATCACCGTATTGGCTGACATTATCGATCTTCTTTAGCCTGTCTCTCACTGTAAAGATGTTTATTGTATTTTCAAGCAATGAACCGGCGTCCCGATCCGATTCCGACTTCCTCCCAATGATCTTTTTGCTTCCCTCTTTACTTTCAATCAAACCTATAATATGAAGTAGCTCGTTGTAAAATTCCTTGTTGAGCGTATTACTGTCATTCTCAAACGCTTTCTTTAGTAAATGTTCAGGAGAAAGTATTTTGTAAAGTCCGATAAGAGAAGAGTCATCCTTCTTGTCATAATTTCTGATAACGCTTTCAAATTCTTTTAAGTTGAGATAGGTGCATTGTATTGGTTCTTTCAACGAATCAAGAAACTTAGATGCAATCCTTTCATAAAAATACTTGGTGTCATGTCCGCTAAGTTTATATTCTTCGTATTCCTTTTTCAATTTGATATTGCGATACACATTTTTTTCAAACCATACTGCATCGAATACGAACCACTCCCAGATGTTCGTTATGATTAGATGTTTTACTTGTGAATTATTTGCGTCTATGCTCTCCCTCAAATAATACAGGATTAATTCATGCAGCGCCTTAGCGTTCGCCTCTGTTTTCGTTATCATCTCTGACTTGTTGCCAGGACGTTTTGCTTCGATAATGACAGCAACAGGATCTGACGGCGATTTACCGGAATGGATGACAAGATCCTTGGTATCCTTGGTGTTGATGTAATGCTGGTCTTTGTAATATGTCTCTTTAAGGAAGTCCGAAACGATGTTTTTCAGATGCTCTTCACTTTCATTCTCATTTAACCGGGTGAAAAGTGTTTCAAGATTAGATTTGAACAATTCAATCTGCTGCCGTTGCAGGGCTTGTTTTAAGTATGCCTTGTTTAATGATTTCGTCGGAGTAGTAAAAGATAGTTTCATTTGTTCAGATTAGGTACGACCTCTTGGTCCCGAACCAAGCGGCTTAAGGAAAAGAAATAATACAAAAAATCCGCAGTTTTGGCTTTAAAACCCATCCCTGCGGATCCACTTGTAAAATGTAATGTATTTATTTGGTTTGCGCAATGAACACCGAAAATCGGTAGTGTCTTAATTTGTAACTTAACACAAAATCATGATAAAAAAGAGGATGAGCTTTGTTTAATTATGGTAAGCACAAAAACACAAAACCCGCACTTTGGGCGAGGTGCGGGTATGCGTTTGGACGCGGTATTTAATTGTAACTCATTCAACAAATAAAATCAAGGTTAAAAATGAAACAGGTTAAGAAAAAATGCTAATGTTTGTTATTAGTAAGTCATTAGCCAAAAACGATGCAGAAAGTTTCGCCCGTACTTTGGGAAATATCGATACTTGTTAAATGGAAATAGTCTGGGAGAATCCCAATGAACTGCGGATTGCTAAGCGGGAAAGGTATGTCGTATGCAGATCCCTTCGGGAAAGAGAAGTTGTTGACGATGCTTATGGGCAATATATTAACTCTGGGGAATTAAGGCGGATTAGTTGAATATTACAACTCTAATACCTACGTTTATCTCACAATATTTTGGGGAATTATATGAGTCTCGACGTTGGTTTAGAGAATAAAATCCTATATATCTTTTTAGACGAATCGGGCGATTTAAATTTTTCTGCCAGTGGCACACAATATTTTTCGTTGGGAGCCATCTATTTAATTCGTCCATTTGAATCAATAAAGGAGATAACCGAATTAAAGTATGATTTGTGGGAAACCGGAATTGAGTTTGAATATTTTCATGCAACCGAAGATAAGCAGACAACGAGAGACAGTATGTTTAATATACTTCTTGGTAATGTTGGAAAATTCTGGTTTCGTAGTATAATTGTGGAAAAACGAAAAACCAATCCAACTCTACAGAAAGACAAGGGGCTTTTCTATCAAAAAATTCTCGACATTTTGCTTCGATACATTATCACGGGAAAACGTCAATCGTATAAAAAAATAATTATCGTAACCGACCTTATTCCGATTGAACAGAATAGAAGGGCTATTGTGGGGGCGATTAAAAAATCAATGACAGACCTTTCGATTGCACACGGTGGAAGTTATAGTATTTTCCACTTCCAAAGTAAATCAGATATTAATCTTCAAATTGTGGATTATTTAAATTGGGCGGTTTCGATAAAGTGGGAAAGAAATGAAACGAGAAGCTATGATATTATTAAGCAGTTTGTATTGAGCGAATATGATGTTTTTAGAAATGGTAGGACGCGTTATTATTAAAAAGACTTTAAAAATGACCACCCCGACTATCCTTTCGGAAAAGCTCCGTGAGCTTTTATTGTCGGGGTGGAACTTTTTAAAGCAAAATTACAGCGTAAATCGTGTATATAAACTACATAAATAGTTTGGCTTTGTCAATACAGGCATCAGGCTACTTTGGTCAGTATAAATTAATTCAATAAATCCGACCAATTCCACACTCTATTCCGGTACATTTGTCTCCATTGCGGGCGTTACTATTAATGATGAATGAATACGCATGAAGTTGTAATATTAGAAATGTAATGAAACAGCACATTCCATATTTTTTAACTTCTTGCTAAATGCATTCGTTAAACGAGTAAACCGTCTCATTCTCAAGGTCAGGTTCAGTCTTTCAATTAATTAATTTAATTCTTAATATTTGATTATATTATTATGGAATAAACCAATATGATGCCCAACAGTAAACGATATTTTTTATTATCATCAGCTTACCTAACTTTGGTTTTTTGTTTTCATCATTACGGCTTTAGTCAAGACGTTGAAAGCAATATTGTAAATGGAACGGCGGAATTTTTAACCGAACGAGCTAATGACAATTTTTTCTACATATTTGAAAACAAATTAAAAGACAATGAACTTCTTAATACGTTTTTCCCCGCTACTTACAGGATTCTTAAAACAACGGGGTTGCAAATTTTATTAACAAACAGAGACGTTTGGGATAAAAGTATTAAAAATGATTTGTCAAAGATTGTAGAGCACTCTTTCGGGATATTAAACAGGAAAACAGGCGTATTACCGGTGGATAAGATGCAATATATTGATTATGTGCTTACAAATATTCAGGGAGTCAGTCTAAATATAGATGGAAAATCGTATCCACTTAACCAAATGGCGATTAATTTGCCCCAAGAACACAAAAATATTTATAATCACATATATACCAAATTTGAAATATTAAGCAGAAATCTTGAATCGATAAAGTCATTCTCCCTTCTTACGATAAACACTAATATTGGTGCTTTAGATAGCATTCAAAATACATTAATTGAATTGGGTGGTATATTAAATAATAAATATTATTCGTTGGGCAATGCCGATGGACTTAAAAAGTCAATTGATAGTTTAACGAATTTAGTGTCTTCCATAAATGAAATTGCGGAATATGTCCGAATAATTTCTGACGAAAATCAAAAAAATACATACCGGGCGTTAAATGTTTTCAATATGATTGAATATGTTGCCACTAATTTACCGAACGAATCGTTTATTTCGGATAACTTTAAGGATGTGTATGATGAATACTTTGATGGATTTAAATCATTTGCGTTATTTTTCACACAATTATCGGAAGCGCAAAGTAAAAATGAGGTAAAGGCTATTCTCAATACCGTTATGGTGCCATCTGTAAGTTTTGGAACGAAGAGAGATGATGCAAACCACTTTTTTCTATCGTCTTATTGGGGAATATCGGGCGGCGTTGAAGTGCAAGACCTAAACAACAAAAATATTTTTGGCTATTACGGTATTACCGCTCCGATAGGGATAGAATATAGCTGGGGAATGGAAAAGAATGGTTCATTAAGTTTATTTATTTCAATTTTGGACTTTGCGCCGGCGGTAAATTCTCAATTATTTAACGCTAATACCGAAACAAAATTAAAGGATATTGTTTCGCCCGGTGCTTATTTGGTCTATGGGATGTCGGAGATTCCTATTGCCGTATCGTTGGGCTATTTCCATTCTAAATCCGTTAGGGTAAACATGTCTCAACGGCATCATATTATTGTAAGCATTGCCTTTGATATGCCACTGATGATTTTTTACTGATTGTATTTTTAACAAAGTCATATTTCTGATACCTTAATCGGGTCAATGTTAAATTCAAATTAAGACACAACCGAACTGACAAGTCTAAAATTATTCCTATAGAATCCAACAAAGTCAAATTTTATACTTACAGACTTATGGCATCTTTTTGAAGAATCCCTTCCTCTGCCGATAGTCTGCATTTCTTTTCCAACAGATTGCAGATCTCCTGCAGAAGGTTAATGCAACCTACAGATCCTTACTTATAAATGACGAATACGATTCCCTTCGTTATTGATATCTATTCACCATTTAGATTTACCGTCTATTTTTTTATTTCGTCCGCACCAGTGCAACCATTTTTGCGATCGCCTGGGATTGTTTGTTGTTGATATCACAACTCATTCAAACCCTTTATAAATATTGTTGGTTTTGTTTGATTTAGCGATGCTCTATACGTGTATATTTTGTCCTACTTTTTTTAGCCGATAGTCGCTTGCTTTCATTTCGATAACATCGCCCATCTGGACAATTCTTGATGATACGCTATCTCCGATTGTTGCAGCAATGTCGTCTAGGTTATGGTTGGAAGTTATAATCATTGGTTTGTCATCTCCATATCTTGTTTCAACAAGTCTGAACAACATCTCGTTGTTCCATTCGGATCGTTTTTCTTTTCCCAAATCATCCAGCATTAATAATTGTGGAACTTTGTATTGCATGATGATTTCTTTTTCACTAACACCAGTATCAAATGAATCACGAATCTCACTCATAAAATCAACGGTTGATAAAAATTTCGGATATTTTTTCAACGGGAAATCCTTCCCGTATTTTGCCATCCAATAATATGCTGCTCCGACAGCAAGATGCGTTTTTCCGACGCCGCATTTTCCGAACAGTACAATTGATTGATTTCGGTCAATTGCCTCTTTTACCTTTTTCTTTTCCGACTCAAATCCAGTTAACGTTTCAATTCTTGCACTGTAAAATCTTTTCGGTATACCACACATTCTTAAGATCTCACTAATCGAGATTTGAATATTTCGTTCCTCGTTCTCCATTGTGTTTTTCTCCTTCACTTTTAGGATTTACGATAGACTTTTGATTCCATTTAATTGCAAATGCTGACCAACTTCTTATGGGAACCCCTTTTATAGACCAATTAAGAACGCTATAAAATTTATAAAATTTCTCCGCTTCATACTTTGGATTGATGAACTTGTTTTCCACAAAATATTGAATCACATCACTGAGGATAGGAAATATTGTAGTCGGTTCTGGTACGGTACGTGGTGGTTCTGTACCTGCTAATGTATCGTGCTGTACTGTAGGCGGCTCTGCATCATATCCAGAATTTTCCGGAGATGCGCCTTTACTTCGAAAATCGTCCTGATATTTTCGCCAATTTTTTACATACCAGCGACCATTCTTCTCAAAAATCCTATCCCCCGCTTTTTCAAACATAGAAGAAATTTCTTGTTCGGGAACCTGCCATGTCCGTGACAGAACCGATATTGAAGATCTGGGAACACTCCCTCTTGCGCCGAACGATTTTGTGCGCAACAGAAAATATATCCACGCTCGAAATTCATCCCCTGAAAGCGAGACAACAAATTCGTCGTCCATCAATGAGCAATCAACTCGTATCCAGGCCATCTTGACCCCTCCTTATGATATACTCTCGGTTGTAAGATTATTTGTGATGAACCTATCATCAAAAACCCAATTCACTTTAAAAAAAAAGGGCAGAATACCGGAAAAACTCCCGATTTTCTGCCCTCTTTGGCAATTCAAAAAAACTTATGATAAAGAACGACTACATGTAATATAAAAATATTTTGGGCTTTGTCAATATTTATTTTTATTTTATGACAGATATAATTTCATTTTTAGAATTCTTATCCTTATTTCGAATAGGGGGATATTATGTCATATTTATACTTACGTGGCAAATCCATTTGGATTGGTTTCCCGAAGTCTAAAAACTTACGACCGCGACCTACCGGGATAAAAATCTCGGGATCTTTTATCCGCAATGGCAAAATATTATTCCCCAAAGACGCCCGCGATATTCAACAAGCCATCGATCTGCAAATTGCAAAAGGTGTTTTTAATATCAAGGACAAACGATCAATCCCATCTCTATCGAAACTCAAGGATGAGTATTTAGCATTTAAGGGGGGAACGATTGGACGAGGACAACGATTTGAATATAAAAATGCAGTCAATAAATTGATTCTCTCATTAGGCGATTTACCAATTACGAATTACAACAAACTCTCGCTCGGTATATTCAGATCGAAGCAACTGGAGAGTCAATCGTGGAACACTGTGGCAAAAACGATGCGAACACTCTCTGCACTTTTTAGTTATGCTGCGTCGGAATATGAAATCGTAAATCCGCTATTGGCATTGAAGCTTAAACAAAAAATCAATGAACCGAGAGTGTACAGCTTAGATGAACTCACTCGATTTCTCAAAAAAGCATACGAGATCAATACACCGTTTTACTCGCAGGTGATGTTCTTATTATTAACCGGTATGCGGGTCTCCGAGAGCTGCAAAATCCAGTGGTCACAGATTAATTTTGAGCGCAGGTGCATAAATTATGATAACATCAAAGGCAATCGCAACGAACTTTTTCCGATGGATTCAGCAATTGAAGACTTACTCGGGACACTCAGCAGGGAATTCTCTCCACACATATTCAAATATCGCAGCAGAGAGCGTATGGCGGAGGTTTTCAGGAAAGTGGCTCCAATGGCCCTTATTAGCACAGAACTAACACTACATAACCTTAAAAAGACATTTTCGACCCTTTTAGCGGATTCCAATGCGCCGGCGCATATTACGCAAAAATTATCCCACCACGCAGACATTAAAACGACGTTGAATTATTACGTGTTCAAGAAAATGGAATCGGAAAGAAGCGCGCTTGCAACATCCAGGGATCCAATCCGCCACTTATTGCCGCGTGCACAGTAACTTACAATTTACGTACAGTGACTAATAAAAAAGCCAAAAACGAATTGTTTTTGGCTTTTTTATTAAAACCTATAAGTCTTTTAAGTCCTGTGCGTCTACCAATTCCGCCATCCCGGCCTGAATAATTGGATAAATCAAGAATTGTGGAAAAGTGGAATTGTAACTAATAAAAACCAAATTATCCGAATTCCATAATACTACAATCCAAATTTCCGCTTTTTGGAGGCGCCGATCAGATTCGAACTGATGCATAAAGGTTTTGCAGACCTCTCCCTTACCACTTGGGTACGGCGCCAATTATTAAACTTTTTAGTTCTTCTCTCCCCTTACCAGATTTAAGAAATTTTTCCCTCGATTTTGCTTCTTCAACACTTTCAAATTCTTCATGATAGACAATTTTGAATGGCCGCCTCCACCGCGTTGATATTGTCTTACCACTGTTATGTTCTTGTAGTCTTTTTGTCAGATCTGCTGTATAACCGATGTAATGCTTTCCGTCTTTTTCACTCTTTAGCACATAAACCGTATACATACTCTCCCTTACCACTCTTGCCCGCCGTAGGCTGGTGCGGTACGGCGCCAAACTAAAATCCCGTCCAAACTGCCCGGGACGGGATAGAGCGGGAAACGGGACTCGAACCCGCGACATCAACCTTGGCAAGGTTGCGCTCT
>CAYJMS010000004.1:45413-445637 GCA_964371615.1 uncultured Chitinophagaceae bacterium | reverse complement strand
TGTTCTTTGAAATAGTTACGTTCTTATTCTTGACTTTTTACACAGTACCTGGTTAGGGCGCAAAAAACAAAGATTTAAAGATATCAATTCTTCGAGAAAGAAATAAGACTCAGCTTTTGCACAGTAGAATAATTTGTTCTCGAAACATAGGAAAATTCAAACAAACCGATGTTGTTAGCATATTTTACAAAACCACCGTAAAAATTTCTCGTGATGGCATCAGTATCTACTAAGACAAACCGCGGTATACGATAGGCTTCGGAATACACACTCACAGGAAAAGTCCAGTTTATTCTTGTTCCATATTGTGATTGCGCTATTGAAAAGGGGATCATTTTATTAACAACAGTGGTGTCAGTAGAGCTTCTAACCGTATCTTGATAAATACATTCCATTTCATAAATAATTGAGTCATTTGAAATATGTGTACCAACAATATTCCATATGTGTATACCGCTTGTATAGGGTGGATTATTCATTCCTGATATATGACTTTCATAATAATACCTATATTTCCAAGAATTGCCGATGGAAAGAGGGTAAATAAATTCTTTCGCGTTTATCAAATCTGTAGATGTTGTAAATTGAGAATCAGCAGTATGATAATTATTCATATTACCACCATTGATATCCAATCTCCAACGATATGTTGAATTTGGAATAAGATCTTTCACGGTTGCACTAAGAGTGTCTACCTTGCCAGGGTTAGCTGTGTAAACGGAAACGGAATATGGATCATTTCCATATGCAAATGATATAGCAACATTAATCGGCGATATGACAGTAGCCTTAAATGTTACTCCAGTAAATGTAGGGTTAATTGTATACCAGTGATAAAGAATTGTCTTATTAGAATCAATCAGTGGTATTAAAAATGATTTGATCTCTCCGATAATTGTGTCTTTCGAATTCATTAGGTGTATTCGATAATAATAATTTGTACTCATTAGTAAATTCCAAATAGTATCGGCAACATTAATAAATACTGTATCAAGATGAATACTCTTCTCTTTAGTGGTCATATTTAATGAATATTGTGCTGTTCCATATTCAATAAAATATGTTGCTGACAATCCGCCTGAATTCATTTTTGCAGAAAATAGCACAATCGATTCACTTAATACAGATATGCTGTCATCAACATATGCCAAAGAATAATTCCTTGTTTTTGTTGTATCATTAGGAGAATTATTACTCGAATTGATTGATTCTTTCTTACAAGAGAGACAAGAAATAACAAGCCAGGTTATTATCGTTCTTATTAATAATGTTCTTTTCATTTTTGTGTCCCTGAGAATTCAAATAGCGCCCTAACGGACTGGAACTAAGCGGCGTGCGGTAGACTGTTTCAGTTTCCATCAACCGCCGCGCGTGTTGAACTGTTGATTTATTTTAGTGACTGCGTTGCAATCGAATCTTTTCGCGAACCTGTTTCGCGCGCTTCATTCGCCGCCTGCCCCTTCACGTCCGCTTGAGTGACGTGTTAGGCGGTAGCGGTTAATTTGAATTAATACGCCAACTACAATTGATGACAACACACCATAAATTAAAAGCACGCTTGGTTTAATAAACAGCATAAATCCTGCTGAGTAAGCAATGCTAGCACCAAAATTTACACCCGCCGATTCTCCTCCTGTTACATATGGTCCACTTCTCGCAACAGAATAATCCACCATTTTCTGAGTATAATTCGGATTTATTTGGGATGCATAATAATATGAAAATACTCCCGCTAGAATACCGGCAACTACAAGTGTTAAACAACCATATATGGCACCGCTTATAATAAAATCTTCAACATTTTTTCTATTTTTAGATATTATGAAATAAATTGATGTTGCTGAAATCGCAAATAATAGAGTATCTCCAATCCAAAAACTCCAAGGATAATTATGAGATAAAAGGAAGTACTCAATCAACATTAATAAGATGGAAATAATAGATATAAGCAGACTATATTTAAGACAAGTATAAAACATTTTTTATTTTATCGGATATTGATTCGCTACCGCCTAACGGACTGGAACTAAGCTGCGTTGCGAATGCTTTTGCGGCCTCGGAGCCCGGTTAATGTAAAAATGCTGTTTCGTGTTGTAAGTTTTCTTTAGATCTGTCGAAACTTGAGTTAAAAATCGCCGCCGCGTTCGCAACGTCAGCTTGAGTGACTGGATATTACCAACAAGGAACTTTCGAAAATAGTATTTTAGAGCAACAATTCGAAAGGAGGCTTGTCATGTTCTATTCAGGAATCGACCTGCACCGCGATAATTGTTATATCACTACCGTTGATGATGGCGGCGCAATCGTCAAACAACAACGCGTTCCCAATTCTCCTGTTCTCGTGCTGGATTATTTCACCACCCTCGGTTCTGATCACCAGACCGTTGTCGAATCCACCACCGGATGGTACTGGCTCAATGACCTGCTCGAATCAGCTCATATCCCGATGGTCCTGGCTCATGCGAAATATCTCAAAGCCATTTCCTATGCCAAAGTGAAGACCGACAAAGTCGATTCACAAACGCTGGCTCAATTGCTGCGTATGAACCTCATTCCCGCTGCCCACAAGATCAGCCCGGAACTCAGAGGACTGCGCGATACCATGCGCATAAGACTCCGGCTGGTGCAACAGCGCACCGCGTGTTACCGAAGGAAAGAAAGCATTCTCGCTAAATTCAATGCTCCTGAGAACATACCAGACTCATATCGATTTCAATCAGACGCGATCGATCAGGTCGTTCAATCTCTGACCGAGCAAATCCTCGCGCTCGAGAAATCTCTGCATCCTTTGCTCATTCCGAATGCCGACATTCAGCATCTATTCCATGTTCCCGGCATCGGGAAGATCTCGGCATTTACTATCTACCTGGAAATTGACGGTATCGAACGCTTTGATTCAGAGAAGCATTTCGTCTCATACTGCCGGCTTGTTCCGGCTGCCGATAATTCGAACAGGAGAATGCATCATCGTTCGAGTAAGGACGGCAATAAATACCTGAAGATCGCTTTCAGTGACGCTGCCGTCCATGCGATTCAATACTATCCGGAATACAAAGCGTACTACAATAAGATGGTCCGGCGTGGAAATTCCGCTATTGCCCGCACCATCGTTGCCAAAGAACTCGCGAAAATTGTTTATCACATATTAAAGAACAACGAACCCTATCGTGGATTCAAAGGTCTGCCAATCTCTCGGCAGAAGTCTTTGCAGTGGCCGCGACTGCCAAGCCCGGACGCCTAACTAGTGCCTCACGAGCATTGTTCGACTGGATTGGGAAGGCAGTCGCTTGGCCAATGCAATATCTGGGATAGTGATGCTGTCAGCATCACACTCTGTACTCTGTGTACAGACAAGCCCGTAATCTGGTGTGGTCGCCTCTGTATAAGACTCATTCGATAGATACGTTGGCCGTGTGATACGATGGAAATCGTTGTTTCTCCGCCATAGGCCGATGCGCCTGTGCGCAAAAGAACATTTGACCGCATCATTTTACTTCATGATGCGAACAGGGATACTTTTTCTCTTGACTAGTTCCTTTTTAATATGGTTAGGTGGCTGTTAATTTAACTTTTGTCCAACATATTTTGCAGCTGATTCCAACATTTTTAAAACTTCTACTTTAAATTTAGATACACTCGAATCCGATTTCACACTCTTATAAGTTTTGACAATATTCGGACTTAGCAAAGGATATTTAATTGCTCCCAGTACGCGATTGATATTAATTAATGTATCAACCTCAAGTGTCTTTAAGAATAAAGATGGTTGTTTTTCAATTACTAAAAATAGAATATCGCTATTCGTTTCAGAGAATTCTGCATTGTTGGAACACGGTTCTGCAAAAGTATATAATAGGTTTGATATTTCTGACTGAGTCAATTTTCCAAGATGTTCCTTAGCAATTCTTACGGCAGAATAACATTTTTCTTGTTCAGGTGACTTTTTTTGAGCCAACGTAATTATTGGTACGAGTAGAAAAAGGATAAAAATTGTTTTTTTCATTCTTGATTCAGCCACCTAACGGATTGGAACTAAGCGGCGTGCGGTAGACTGTTTCAGTCACCATCAACCGCCGCGCGCGCTGAACTGTTTATTTAATTTAAGTAACTGCGTTGCAATTGAGTCTTTTGATACACCTGTTTCGCGCGCTTGATTCGCGCCCGTCCCTTCACGTCCGCTTGAGTGACGTGTTAGGGCGCATGTGTTATTTTATTGATTTGCTCTTTTACTTTAATAAAGTCAGATCTAGTTGTGAAATATGCAATTGCGAATATTATTGCTAACAAATAAAAGCAACTAGGTAAATATCGGCGGTACTTTGAATCTTGTTTGCGGAGCCAAACAAATAATGAAATACCAACCAAAATCGATCCGGTAAATAAATGTCTAAACATTACAAGATTACTGTAGTAGGCGTAGAAAACATTTTTGAGATAATCTGATATGAGAGGATTATCAACAATTGAATCTGCTATGTTGGGTGTATTATCAGAAAAAATAAGGCCTGGTATTTTAACCATTATTGATTGAGCAGCAAGCCCAATAATAGATGAAGCAAAAACTATTACTATTGCAATAAATGGAGCAAACTTTTCAATGATTGGGGACGGTGTCAAATCGTTTATTTTCAAAAAAGATAACATTAAGAAAAAAAGTGCTGTTAAATAAAGAAACCCAAAGAATGTTCCCTGTATATAAGGTAAAAGTGAAGTCATAAATATTTTATTGAGTTATAGTTGATGCTCATGCGCCCTAACGGACTGGAAATAAGCGGCGTGCGGTAGAATCTATCAGTTTTTGTCTGCCGTCGCGCGTGCTGTACTGTTGATATTGTTTTTGCTACTGCGTTGCAATTGAGCCTGTTGATACACTTGTTTCGCGCGCTTCATTCGCCGCCCGTCCCTTCACGTCCGCTTGAGTGACGTGTTAGCCGGCTTTTTGGATTATTCCTTGTCGAAATTAAATTCGATCGATCTATAACCAAAATACATTAAATATACTTTGAACTCTTGATTTATCCGAAATGAAAAATTGAAAAACCCATTCTTATCCGTAATTACCACATCCTTGATTAACAGTTTCTTCTCCACTATTCCATTAGTAGAATCATTGGCGACAACTTCTACTAAAACCAGATTAGCCAAATAGCAATTTTCCCTAGATATCAAATCTCGTACCGTTCCCTCACCAGTTATTAAATTTGTAGTACTATTATAATCTAATGACCTCCATTCAATCTCAAGCATCTCTTCACCGAGAATAAAACCTGAACTCACTAGTATCGTATCTCCAACCGTTAGATTTGAATGAGATATTCCAGAATATGTTGATAATCGAATACTATGCTCAAGCAATGACTGCGAACTTGAACAGCCCGTTAAAAACAATAAAGTAGCAAGTATACAATTCTTAAGTATCATGGATGGTACTTTTTGAAGCCGGCTAACGGATTGGAACTAAGCGGCGTGCGGTAGAATCTATCAGTTATTGTCCGCCGTCGCGCGTGCTGTACTGTTGATTATTTTATGTAACTGCGTTGCAACTGTTTCTTTATGTAAACTTGTTTCGCACGCTTCATTCACCGTCCGTTGCTTCACGTCCGCTTGAGTGACTTGTTAGGCGGCACTTTGCTTCCGAATTTCCGATAGAACAATATTTATAATAATTGACAATTTCTGGAAATATTCTAAAGCATAACCTGACAACTTCGGAGCCAAAAGTTTTAAATCTGATTCACATTTTGTCAGAATAGAAACTTTTTCTGGATCAAGCTGCTTCAGATTACCAAAACGCCCATAATAGGTTTCAATACAACCACATGCGAACGTGTCAATTAGAACAAGATCAGGACCATAGGTTGTCGTGCTTGCAATCCCTGTTGGGAAAGGCGCCTCATAAAATTCTTGGTATAGTTTGAAGCCATCTTGCATACAGTTTCTCTTGTGCCGCCTAACGGACTGGAAATAAGCGGCGTGCGGTAGAATCTATCAGTTTTTGTCCGCCGTCGCGCGTGCCGAACTATTGATTTATTTTATGTGACTGCGTTGCAATTAAGTCTTTTCACCACACTTGTTTCGCGCGCTTCATTCGCCGCCCGTCCCTTCACGTCCGCTTGAGTGACGTGTTAGGCAACAACAGTAATTCAGAAAGCAGAATGCCTAATCATTAAAATACCCTATCAATAGGAGAACGCCGAGCAAATATGCGCTAAGAGTGCTTATTGCAATTCGCAAACCATAACTCTGTTTAATTTCAGACAAAACATAATCCACAAACACTAAATCCCTTTGCTTTTTAAATCCTTTCACAAAATCGTAGGTTTGCCACAGACCGAAAACGATAAGAACTACACCAATTATTGTCATTTTATGATTGCCGATTTGTTGTTGCCTAACGGACTGCGGCTAAGCTGCGTGGTAACGTTTTTACGCGAACGCGAGTTTGATTAATTTGCCGATTACTATTTGTGTCACATGTTGTGTATAGATTTCTCAACTCTTGTTAACTCCAATCGCGTTCGCGGTTACCACGTCTGCTTGAGCCGCTGGTTAGGCAACAAGAAATACAACCATTCCAATTGATGATAATTATTTAACTATTACTAATAGATTCTTTTCGTTGAGTGATAAATGAAATTATGAAGATAGCTTCAAGTACCAATCCGATTTGAATTATTGTCATGAAGTGATTTCCAGACGACAATCTGTTATCTAACATAATTAGTTCTAATACAATGAATGGTCCCGATAACATTAGCGTGCGATATAAACTTTTTGCCAACCATTTATTGTAATATTCTACAATTTGTGTTTCGTTAGCATCGTTAGGCGGATTTATTTGAGGTGGAATCTTTCGTCTAATTTTATAATAGAGATTACTTAAGTCCTTCCCAGTTCTGTGAGAAAGAGTACCCAAAATAAACGAAAAACCAACTGTTATTGATACAAGAATTACAGTTGCGCCCCCGGATATTGAGTACAAATACTTGAATATAAATGATAATTCACCATCTGTCATTCGAAGCAAAACAAATAACACTATAACTAGAAAAAGAACAAAACCAGCTGTAATTGTTTCCGGCACAACATATTTAGTGTTCATTTGTTTATCCTCATACAATAATCATCCTTGTTGCCTAACGGATTGGAGATAACCTGCGTTGCAATGTTCCAGCGGGCTGCCGTCGCTTTTATGATTGGTATTTTGTTTAGTTCCGATTTCTGCGCTTAGAATTTCTGATAACTTCAGTTCAGGCGCGCCCGCGATTGCAACGTCAGGTTGAGCGACAGGTTAGGGCGCGACCTTATTTATATGTTGAATATCAATTTTATGTTTACAGGATTTCTCAATATCTGTCGATTAAAACTATTGTGTAAATACATCTCGGGATATAAAAATATATTATCAGATAAATCTATTTTATATCCACAACTAAGTCGGAATGTTGGTTCAATACCAGATTCATTTTGAGTTAAGAAGATATTATTAACTATTTGTCCGTTAATTCTTTCGGGTTGATTGAGTTTTACAGATGAATTTCTGTATGCAACACCTAATCCAAAAAAGAGCGTAGGACCAACAGGCAAAGTGTATTCTATCGTGGAAATGAAATCAATAATTTGATATGGATTAACATTTGCTTGAATAGGATATTCAGCAGTAACAAATTCATAATCTTTCGAATCAAAATATGTACTGTATTGAACAGAAATACCGTAATTCAACGGCACGCTAATAGATTTCGTGTATTTAAATTCCACAAAACTACCGTGCCGCCAGAAATCGTTTTGGTTATACGATATTGACGAATAGCCAGTAGCAATTGTAAATTGCGCTGACATTTTTGTAAAGACTAAAAGTGTGCTTATTAGAATGATTCTTTTCATTGATTTTATCGCGCCCTAACGGACTGGAACTAAGCGGCGTGCGGTAGACTGTTTCAGTTACCATCAACCACCGCGCGCGATGTACTGTTGATTAATTTTATGTGACTGCGTTGCAACTGTTTCTTTGTGTAAAGTTGTTTCGCGCGCTTCATTCGCCGCCCGTCCCTTCACGTCCGCTTGAGTGACGTGTTAGGCGGTTTACTTTTTGTGTACAACACAATTAGTTAAACTAACTGACACCAGAATATTTTGCCGATTGCTGTTTACAACAAATGACAATAAAATATCGACAGTATCTTTGTTCTTTTCAATTCGCTCAATCTTTGGACCATACAATGATTTAATTAGAAATAAATTCTGTTCAGGATAATCGCCGTGTTCAGAAACAGCAAAATATATATTTGAAGTCACTTCGCCATTTAGTTGTCTGGCACTTCCAGGATCATTTCTTATTTCTATCACCCTTACGCAAATATCGTCAGTATCTACCTCGTTAAGGATTTCAATGCTATTGAGCAGATGAATAGTGGTTGAATCTGCCACTTTGTGGACAACAGTCAATGTTGAATCAGAGACGAAAAACCAAGTTAACGCAAGAAGTATAGTCATATTATTTTGATTACCATGAAACCGCCTAACTAGGTATTAGACTGACTTAGTCCGGAATATGTGAGTTATAAGAGTGATAGGCTGTGTGGCAGCCATTGGTTTATAGGAATGTATAAGATTTAAAGAGCATCATCAACCTCCAAAATCCTGCAAATAAGGACTAAATTCTCCATTTCCACACGTTTAAGAAAATCATTCATTCTATCTTTATTGAAAAATATTTTGGTTTTTAAAAGAAAGTTGCGAAATTCATTCAAAATCGCCCTCGCTCCTAAGGAACTCTAAAAATCTTAGGTGCAGAACCCCACATTTCTGCCGGAGGGCGTATGCAAAAACCGAAACTGCTGGATCAAGTCCGCACACAAATGCGCGTGTCGCATTTCAGCCTGAGAACCGAAGAAGCATATATTCACTGGATAAAAAGATATATACTCTTCCACAATAAGCAGCATCCTGCCGATCTTACCGAACAACATGCGGAACAGTTCCTCACGTATCTTGCGGTCAACGATGGGGTCTCTGCATCGACACAAAATCAGGCGCTGAACGCCATTCTCTATCTTTATCGTCACATCATCCGCAGCCCTCTCGCTTCGCTTGCCAATATCACCAGAGCAAACCGCACAAAACGTATTCCAGTCGTCTTTACTCAAAAAGAAGCGAAGAAAGTACTCGCCAATCTGTCCGGCACACCGCTCCTGGTTGCGACACTGCTCTACGGCTCCGGCCTCCGGCTGCTCGAGGCGCTGCGATTGCGCGTAAAGGATATTGACTTTGAATCGCATACGATCATCGTCCGTCAGGGAAAAGGAGACAAGGACAGACGAACGGTATTGCCGGAATCGATCGAACCGAGACTGAAGATCCATCTTCAAAAAGTGCAGTCGATCCATCTGGACGATCTTGCTAATGGATACGGCGAAGTAACTATGCCCGGATTGCTCGCCAAGAAAATGCCGCACGCTCCCTTCTCATTTGAATGGCAATACGTTTTTCCGTCAAGCAGAATTTCGGTCGACCCCGTATCGAAAAAACGAATGCGTCACCATCTCGAAGAAAGCCACATCCAACGCGAAGTGAAAAAGGCAATCGCCGCCGCGGGAATTAGAAAAGGTGGAAGCTCTCATACTTTTAGACACTCTTTCGCAACCCACCTGCTCGAAAACGGCTACGATATCCGCACCGTCCAGGAACTGCTGGGCCACTCCGATGTCCGCACAACAATGATCTATACGCACGTGCTGAATCGGGGCGGCATTTCCGTCAAATCACCTCTCGACCGGTGACAAACACGATATTCATCTCAAGATTAAAAGACGGATTGTTCTTTTGTCACCTCTGCTACATGCATGTATTGAACCGGGGCGGTATTTCAGTCAAATCTCCTCTCGATCATTGATAAACAAGATATACCGCTCCGCATTAAAGAAAACAGTATATCCATTTATATACATATACCCGAATTTTTGCCTCAGAGGACACGGAAGAGAAAAAAATATTGAAGAAGGAGGAAGGAGGAATTATGAATGATAAATGATGAATGATGAATGTGCAATATTAGCAAGATTTCAAGGCAGAATGCAGAAGACGGAATACGGAAGACAGAAGTCGGTATACAGAAAAATTACAAGATTTATGTGAAAGGATGAGTTATGAAGGATGAATTATGAATGGATACTGGCAAATTACTAGTTCCTAATTCCCAATTCCCAATTCCCAATTCCTAACTCCTTTTTCCTTTTGTGATTTGGTGATTTTGTGGCAGCTGTTGTTTTTATTTTTTGATTCGCTATTGTTACTACTTTTTCAACTTGCTGTACTCCAGCGCCGCTTTCACAAAATCCCTGAACAACGGATGAGGATTCAGCGCGCGCGATTTCAGTTCGGGATGGAACTGTCCGCCGACAAACCAGGGGTGATCCTTTAATTCTGCAATCTCGACCAGGTTGCCGTCGGGAGAGAGGCCGCTGAAGACCATGCCATGTTCCGCCAGCGTCTTGCGGAACTTGTTGTTCACTTCAAAGCGATGACGGTGGCGTTCGGAAATAAATTCTTTTTTATAAGCAGCATACGCTTTCGTCCCTTTCTGCACCACGCAGGGATACGCGCCGAGCCGCATCGTACCGCCGAGATTCTTGATGCTTCTCTGATCGGCCATCATATCGATCACGTTATATTTTGTTTTTTTAAATTCGGTGCTGTTCGCTCCTTTCATGCCGCAGACGTTCCGTGCAAATTCGATAATGGCGCACTGCATGCCGAGACAGATACCGAAGAAGGGGATCTTGTTCTCACGCACATACTGGATTGCTTTGATCTTTCCTTCGATTCCCCGCAGTCCGAATCCCGGCGCGACCAGCAGGCCGTGAATGTCGCTCAGATAATCATGCACGTTGTTGCCGTCCAGCTCTTCCGCACGGATCCATTTCACGTCCACCGCAGTGTCGTTCTCCGCTCCGGCGTGGATGAATCCCTCGCTGATGCTTTTGTACGCGTCCTTCAACTCCGTATATTTGCCGACAAATCCGATCGTAATCCGATCGCTCGGTTCTTTGACGCGATTCACAAAACGGGACCACTTGCGCATATCCGCTTTGCCCGCTTTAATGTTCAGTTTCTCCAGCACGATCTGGTCGAGCCCTTCCTTTTCAAATGCCAGCGGGATTTCGTAAATGGACTCAACATCGCGTCCTTCGATCACAGCGTCGGTCTCCACGTTGCAGAAAAGCCCGATCTTTTCGCGCACTTCGCGCGACAATCGCCGCTCGGTCCGGCAGATCAATATCTCCGGTTGCATCCCGATCTCCAGCAATGTCTTCACGCTGTGCTGTGTCGGTTTAGTCTTGATTTCTCCCGCGGATTTGATGAAAGGAATCAGCGTTACATGGATGCTCAGCGCATTCCGCTTACCGATCTGCAGCATAAACTGACGAATCGCTTCAAGAAAGGGGAGGGATTCGATATCGCCGACCGTTCCGCCGACCTCGGTGATGATCACGTCGTACTTTCCTGTTGCTCCCAATTGCCCGATACGCCGCTTGATTTCGTCCGTAATGTGCGGAATCACCTGCACCGTTGCGCCGAGATAATCCCCGCGGCGTTCTTTGGAGATCACTTCATAATAGATCTGCCCGGTGGTGGCGTTGTTCATCTTGGAGGTATTGATATCCAGGAACCGCTCGTAATGTCCCAGATCGAGATCGGTCTCACCTCCGTCGTCCGTCACGTACACCTCGCCATGCTGGTACGGCGACATTGTTCCCGGATCGACATTTAAATACGGATCCATCTTCTGGATCGTCACGCGCAGTCCGCGCGATTTCAACAGTAAGCCGAGCGACGCCGCGGCGATTCCCTTTCCGAGCGACGATACAACACCGCCGGTGATGAAGATATATTTAACGTGTGGATTGGCCATGATTAAATTGATAAAATGAAAAAAAAGAATAAGGAATACAGAAGACAGAATACAGAAGTCAGATAACAGACAACAGATATCAGATTACAGACTTCTTTATATAAATATTTCAATACTTCAAATCATAAAATCTTCAAATCATAAAATCATAAAATGTACTATCTCTCTATTTTTCTTCTCACCTTTTCAAGATCGTCCACCGTATCCACCGGGAACGAATCATATTGCGTGATGACGCATTGGATCGTATAACCATTTTCCAGAATACGCAATTGTTCCAGTTTCTCGGACAACTCAAGCGGAGTCGGCGACAATGATGCAAAATGCTGTAAAAAGTCTGCGCGATAAGCGTATATGCCGAAATGCTTGTACAATATCGTCCCGCCGATCCACGCTTCGTCGCTTTTGGCATCCCGTACATGGGGAATGGGGGAGCGGCTGAAATACAGTGCGCGATTTTTCTTATCCAATACCGCTTTCACCACGTTTGCATTGAAGACCTCGAAATGCGACGTCGTCCTTTTGACCGCGGTGGAAACGACGGCGTCGGGATTATCGATCAACGCGCGGATTGTCTCATCGATCAGTTGCGGATCGATCAGCGGCTCGTCTCCCTGCACATTCACAACAATATCCGCGACAACAGACCGAGCGGCAAGTGCGATACGGTCGCTGCCGCTGTGGATATCTTCCGGTGTCATTATCGCTTTTCCTCCGAACGACTCCACCTCATCCGCAATGCGCCGGTCATCTGTGGCAACAATGGTGTCGGTGATCAGCGACGAGAGTTGTGTCTGCTCCACCACACGACGGATCATACTCTTGCCGCAAATATCCGCCAGCGGCTTTGCCGGCAACCTGGTCGAAGCGTAACGGGCGGGAATGATGGCGATGATGGTCATAATGATATTTTAAAAAATCTCTCGTTAAGAAAAAGAAGACAGAAGTCAGAAGACAGAAGTCAGACAACAGATAACAGACAACAGACTTATAGTAAAGATATTCCAAATCATAAAATCACAAAATCACAAAATCATAAAATCGTACGTCTTCTCCCGCTTCATTTCTATCCTATCACTTTGGGTACTTTAAAATGCTCTTCCGTTTTATCCGGTGCGTTTTTTAACGCCTCTGCTGTCGGAATAGATGGTTTTACCTCATCCTCACGAAACACGTTCTGATTTTCGATCACCTGCGAAAGGGGTTCAACGTTTGTGGTGTCGAGTTCGTTCAGTTTTTCCATATGCGCCAGTATTCCATTCATCTGTTGCGTCAGAGTTTCTTTCTCCTCCTCGGTGAACGACAGTTTTGCCAGCGCGGCGATATGCTCTACATCTTTTTTGGTGACGGACATAATTTCCTCATGAAACAATGACTATTCCCAGTTGATACAGATCGGCGGAGAATTTCACGCGCCGGTGTTGTATGATGGTTCTCCAGGCTTTTTTCATTCCGTGAGACCAGTGAATATCGTCGAAAACGATCACCGCATTGCGGGAGACAGAAGGAAGAATCTGTTCGAAGTACCGCACGGTCGCGCTCCCTTCGTGATGGCCGTCCACAAAAACCAGATCGAACGGCTGATACTCCGTGATGACCGCCGGCAGCACGTCGTTGAATTTTCCGACTACGGAGCGAACGTTTGAATAGCCGAGATCGTCAAATGCTTTCCGCGCCACGCCTGCCAGTACCGGCGAGCCTTCCATGGTCACAATAGATCCGCTGCCGTTGAGCGTCAAGGATGCGGCTTGGTACAATGTCGAAATGCCGACGCACGTACCGAATTCCATGCAGCGGTCGGGATTCAATCGCTGTATTAAATAGAAGAGCAGCATCGACCATCGCTTTGGCTTGCTGGAGGAGAGCGTCGTTTCTCCCAGCGTGCGATTGACGAGCGTTCCGTCCGGTGAAAGGGAATTTGCGCCGAAATCCATTATCTCCAGCATCTCACCGGATGCTTCCATCTCTCCGCGTCGGCGCTCGATCGCGTCGATATGCAATTGTTCCCGTTCGCTGGGACGGCGAAAGAACGTGTCGCGAATCGCTTCGGCGGTGCCGAGAGCGGTATCATCGTTTGCCGCTGCGAGATTTTTGATCGCCAGAAAAATGTACGGACGCACAAACAGATCCTGCACCGCAAAAATCGATCTCAATAGCGTCGCGTTCATTATTGCTCCTCGATATAATTACCGGCGATGATTGACCGTACCTGTCCCATCATCGCTACTTCATCCTCGCGGGTCTTCACTGCCGATGTATCGATCGGTGATTCGATAACCACGGTAATCTGCGCAGGTCGTATATCGAACGATCCTTTCGGCAGTATTTTGTAACTGCCGTTCACCGTCACCGGCACGATCGGCACACCGGACTTTGCCGCCAGTGCAAATGCGCCCCGTTTAAACGGCTGCATCTTGCCGTCGCGTGTTCGTGTTCCTTCCGCAAACAGCAGCACCTGTCCGCCGGAACGGACATCGTTGGCAGCGCGGTCGAGGCTCTTCATCGCTTCGGATCCTTTTCCCCGGTCCACCATAATGTGATGTCCCCACCGCAGCGCCTGGCCCCAGAACGGGATGTAGGACAATTCTTTTTTGAACATGATCCTGACATGGGGGAACGTACTCATCAATACCGGTATGTCGAATCCGCTGGCGTGATTGCTCACAAGAATGTAATTGCCGTACGGATCGACTTTTTCCAATCCATTTATTTTCAGTTTAATCCGGCAGACAAACAGCGCAAATTTCGTCCATGTTCTTCCGCACCAGAAATACGTTTTGCCCGACCGGTCGATCGGCAATGAAAGAATGGCGACGATCGAGAATGGAACGCACGTAATAGCGATCAGTAAGAGACGAATGACGGTGATGGACCATCTCATAATGCCTGCTCCACGGAACGGATCCGTTTTTCAATGGAAGGATGGCTGTAAAATAAAAACTCCACCATTGGATGAGGCTGACGGTCCGCCAGATTCATGACGGCAAGTTTGTTCATGGTGGAAACGAACGCCTCTTTATTCCGTGTCGCCCGGACGGCGTAGCGGTCCGCTTCAAATTCATGTTTTCGCGAAAGAATATTGCCGAGCGGGGACGTGATCAAAGAATAGATGCCGAGCCAAACCGTCAGCAGCGGCAACGCCGCCAATTGATCTACCGATGCAAATCCGAACCACCGCAGCGATTCGGTGTACGCAAGCGAAGTGAGAAAGAGTCCAAGAAAAATGCTGGCTGTTCCGAACAGAATGCCGGTGCGGATATGTCCGTGAGAGTAATGCCCCAGTTCGTGCGCAAAGACTGTTTCGATCTCTTCCTCGGAAAAATTTTCTATCAGCGTATCCCCCAATAGTATTCGTTTTGATTTTCCGATGCCGGTGAATGCGGCGTTCGCTTTCTTTGTCGTCTTGCTCAGATTGAACGAAAAGATTCCATCCACGATCATGTTTGTTTTTCGCGTCATTGCAACAATCCGTTCTTTCAGCGGCGAATCCTCCAGCGGCGTTAACCGGTAGAACAGCGGAAGGATGAACACCGGCGCGATGCGCGACAGTCCCACGGAAAACACAAAGAGCAGCAATCCCGCCGGCAGCCACCACATCGATTCGTACGTTCTCAGGAAAAAATAGAGGAGCAGAAGCAATGGCAGTACAATCGGGATCGAAACGAGCACTCCTTTAAAATGCTCCCACAGCCATTGCGTCAACGTTTGATTCGACACGCCGTAGCGATGTTCGAGAACATATCCGGAATAGAATCCGAACGGGATGGAGATGATGCCGTTCATTGCCCCGATAACAGCAGAAAAAAGAATCAGGGCAAGATATGGCTGAGCGGTGACCGACTGCACGGCGGATTCGATGCGCAACGACACACCGCCGGCAACCACTCCGGCAAAGAAAATAAAGGTGACGGTGCCGCTCACCAGAGAGAGAATCAGCTTGGTTCTGTTGTAGCGCTTGGTTTCCGATGCAGAGGTTGTCATGCTTTTCAATACCAAAAAATGGCCGCTCCGCAGGAACGGAACCGGACCCGTAATGTGACAGTATGAACCGCGAGAATTGGCAAACCGACAGTGAAGAAATCGCAGATTGGTAACCTGTGGTTTAATGAAAATACAAAAGGAGAGAAGAAAAAACAACACCATTATTGTGACGCCGGTACGGCATCGTATTGATACTCACCGTGAATTTCACTACACTTTGTCAAATCTATTCACCATTAACCCAAACTCCTATGACACTTATATCCAAAGAAAGCCACGTGGGGACCGTGAAGAATCTCTCCAGTTCGTCCATCACCATTGCGCTGGACGACGACCTAATTTCCATGGAGCGCACCATCAACGGAAAGCCGTATAAAGTGGGACAGATCGGTTCGTTTCTGATACTGCCGGTCGGCAATATTGAGATTGTCGCCATCATCAGCCGGGTGTATCAGGCGAGCGAGCTGAACAGGGAAATGGAGGGACAGATGATCGGCTCCGTAAGCGACGGGCGGTTTCAGAAAGGGATTCTGATGTATCCCTCTCTCGGCAATGAGGTGTATATGCCGGATGAGGAGGGGGTCGCCTCCATATTCGCGTCGTTCTCGCAATTTGGTTTTGCCGTCGGGGATATCTCCGGCTACGCCGGAGAACGGCAATATATTGATCCGAACAAATTCTTCGGCAAGCACGTCGCCATTCTCGGATCATCGGGATCGGGAAAATCGACCACCGTCGCGTCGATCCTGCAAAAAGTGCACATGTTTGAGAACACGCATGTGATTGTGCTCGACATCCATAACGAATATGCTGCGGCATTTCAGGAATACGGCAATCTCATCAACATCACCGAACTGGAGATGCCGTACTGGTTTATGAATTTTGAAGAGATGCGGGAGATGTTCATCGACGAGAACGAAGCATCCGCACAAAGCCAGTTGCAGATGATGAAAGATCTTGTGTTGAACGCGAAGAAGGCGAAGAATCCTGAACTGCAGGCAGTCATCACCGTCGACTCGCCGGTCTTTTACGATCTGAACGAAGTGCGCGCCAAGTTCCAGTTCTTCGACACCGAGCGTGTCTCCACCAGCGCCGGAGTGCGCGAAGGGCCCTTCTTCGGCCAGTTCACCCGTTTCCTTGTCCGTCTGGACAGTAAGATGACCGACAAGCGGTATGAGTTCATGTTCCGACCGCGAAAATTCAAAGACTCGAATGCGCTGAAGGATATCCTCAACCGGCTGCTCGGCATACAGGACAAGAAACAGATCACCGTTATCGACTTGAGCGGCGTGCCGTTCGATATCGTAAACACGATCGTTGCACTGTTGGCGCGGACGGTATTCGATTTCAATTTCTGGAACAAGAGCAAGACCGATTTTCCGATCCTTATGCTGTTTGAAGAGGCGCATAATTATCTTCCCCAGATCCCCACACCGTCCAACCGCGCTGCGAGGAAGATTGTGGAACGGATTGCAAAAGAGGGGAGAAAGTACGGCGTCTGCTGTATGATCGTCAGCCAGCGTCCGTCGGAGTTGTCGGAAACGATTCTGTCGCAATGCAACAACTTCGTTATTTTGCGACTGACGAATCCGAACGACCAGAACTTCGTGAAAAAGCTTGTACCCGATGCGTTTGCGGGAATGTTCGACGTTCTCCCCGCCATGCGGCAGGGAGAGGCGTTGTTTGTGGGAGACGCCACCGCCATGCCCTCGCGCGTACAGCTCGACTTCCCGCAGCCCCCGCCGAACAGTTCGGATATTATGTTCTATGACAAGTGGGTTGCCGCCGAAAATCCGACCGATGTCAACGATGTCGTAAACCGGTGGTGGAAGCAAGAGAGAGATTAGTATTTGCACAATTACATAAGAAATACACAGCTCGCTCGAGATTCCCAATAGTCCCGGCATTTCCGCCGGGGCTATGAGGAATAAAAGGAAAGTGTTGAGATTTATCCAAATAAAATATTATAGAACTTAAATTTGCACAGGGGAAATTCTGCCGTCCGTGAAAAACCGCCTCGAACTTAAAATCCTCCTTCTCATCATCCTCGTACTCGTCGTCGGCTTCGGCACGTACGTTATTCTCTCCATCAATCGCGAATCCGAAGTGCTGCTCGATCAGCAGCGCGAAAAAGTGCGGCTCTTCAGTGAAACGGTGATGGTCGGTATCCGCAACGTGATGCTCTCCGGCAAAGCGCCGTATGCCGCGGAATTGGTGAGCGATGCGCGCGAAAATCTGGAGTTCGGATCGCTGCGGGTGTATGACAATACGGCGAAAGAAGTCTTTCCGGATGAAGGACGCGGAGTGGTGCGCAACGCCGGCGGGGAACGGGTCCGGCAGGCGATGGACCGGCAGATGGATGTGATGTTTGCGGTTCCCGACACAACAGGCAGTAACTATGTCCGCATCGAACCGCTCTATAATGACAGCGAGTGCCAGCAATGTCACGCTGCCAATCACGAAGTGCGCGGGGCAACGCGTCTGGTGCTGAATCCGCAATTGATGGCGGCACATGCGCAGGATATGGCTGAGAACGATCCCTCGCATACGCGCCGTGAAATCACTGAGATCATCAGCAAAACTCTTCTGTCGAGTTTCCGGACGATTATGCTCGCCGGCCAGGGGGAATTGATGGATACATTGGTGCGGCGGACGCAGCGGCTTCCTTTTATCGAACGGATCAATGTGTATGACCGTTTCGGAGCAGTGCATTTTAGTGAAAATGAAAATACAGCGGATGAAGATTCGATTTTCCGCGCGCTGGAGAACGAAGCGCCGATCATGTATATGGAAAAGGGAAAATCCGCCATCACCCGGTTGATCCCGCTCCGAAACGAAGACCGCTGTCAGATTTGCCACGGTTCTAAAAGCGATTGGCGGGGCGTGCTGGAAGTTTCTCTGAAGACCGACCGCCTCACGACAAAGCCGGCGGAACTTGAGCAGCAATTGACGCAAATGCTGCAGGAAACTATCGGCGTCGGTTTCCGGAGCATTATGCTGGTCGGAAAAGGGAGCTACGCCCGCGCGTTCATCAACGAAGTCCGTTCGATCGGTGCGGTGAAGGATCTTCGCGTCTTCGACAAGGAGGCGAACGAACGGTTCGTCAATGTCACAACAAAAGATCTCGGACTGGACTACGTGCGTGAAGCGCTGCAAAAGGATTCCGTGATAGAAATGATGCAGATGATCGACGGCGTAGAACACCTTGTCCGTTTCTCAACGCTCCGGAACGAAAAGCGATGCCAGATTTGTCATGGTGATGATCATACGGTTCGCGGCGTCGTCGGCGTCACATCCTCAATGGCGTCAATCAACGCCACAATCGAATACAATCAAATGATCTCCCTCATCGCCGGCGCGCTGACGATTCTTCTGACGTGGCTCGTTCTGCGAATCTTCATGAAATTAGTGGTGGTGACGCCGATCGGTAACATCGGCGATGTGGTACAGAAGGTCGGTACCGGTAATTTCAATGTTTCGACCGATATCCGGACGAACGACGAGATCGGCGAACTCGGAAAACGGATCAACGAGATGATCATCGGTCTGCGCGAGCGGTTCAATCTGGAAAAATTTGTCTCCCGGCAGACGGTGGATTACGTCAAGAAAGCGGATGAACTTGGCGTGAAACTCGGCGGCGAAAGAAAGCAGGCGACCGTTTTCTTCTCCGACATTCGCGGATTCACCTCCTTCTCCGAAAAAGTGGAACCGGAAAAAGTTGTCTCGATGCTCAACACCATTCTGAGCAAACAAGCGGAGATCGTGAAGAAACACGACGGCGATATCGATAAATATGTCGGCGATGAACTTGTGGCGGTCTTTCAGGGGGAACGGATGGTGCACAATGCCGTTTACTGTGCGGTGGAGATTCAAAAAATGATGAAAACCATTCCCGCTCTTGTCGGCGAAGAAATTGCAATTGGCATCGGCATCAACTCCGGGGAGATGGTCATGGGAGCGATGGGAAGCGAAGAGCGGATGGACTTTACCGTGATCGGCGATGCTGTCAATCTTGGCGCCCGACTCTGCAGCTCCGCCGGCCGCGGCCAGATTCTTCTCTCCGAATATTCTGCCCGTTTCGTGCTGCAGGACGAGTCGATTACCCTCAACCGTCTCGACCCGATTAAAGTAAAAGGGAAAGAGGCATCGATCGATATCTTTGAGGCAAAATACTAACCGGCGTTTTTTACATTTTACTTGTCGGATTCGACTTTGCGGTTTGAAACCATCTGCCGGTAAAAGCATGATTCAATAACCTTTTATCAATTTGCGAAAAAATATTTTCCTAGGACCAATCTCAAAAACTAAAGGCTGTCACCCCGAGCGAAGACGAGGGGTGACAATTCGAGCAATGTCATGCCTCGGCTACCTGCCCGACAACGTCGTTCAGGCGGGCGCTCGGCATGACATTGTTTTCGTATTTTTAAGATGGGCTTTAGTACAATTCAACCTGCGTGGCGGATAAAAATCTGTTTAAATTTTTTTTATAAATTCAATTAGTCAATTGCCATGCCCTTCAGGACATGGCAATCGAGATTCAAAATTTTTTTATTGGCTTTAGCCAAAAATGAAAAAAATTACCATATTTTTTATAATCGCAGTCTCGACTCTGTACCCCCAATACCCCAAGCACGAAACACGCGCGGTATGGATTTCCACCGCCAGCGGCGATTGGCCGAACTCGACGAATACAGAGGAGCAGCAGCGCTCTCTGATTGAAATTCTTGACGCCGTTAAGGGATATAATTTAAATACGGTCTTTTTCCAGGTCCGCCCGCGCGGCAATACCTACTATCGATCGGAGATAGAACCGTGGGCAAGTCATCTCACCGGTACAACCGGAAAAGATCCCGGCTGGGATCCGCTCCGGTTTGCGATCAACGAAGCGCACAAGAGAGGATTGGAACTGCATGCGTGGTTTAATGTCGCCAAGGTGTGGGGTCTGGATACTCCTCCGAAAGATCCGAAGCATCTGCTGCAGAAACATCGCGATTGGGTGCAGCAGGTGGAAGGAGAATGGTGGATCGATCTGGGAATTCCCGATGCACGCGAGTACACCGTCCGTCTTGTCCGTGAACTGGCGGAGAGTTACGATATCGACGGCATTCATTTTGATTTCATTCGTTATCCCGACGAACGCTTCGACGACCGGAATAGTTACCGCCAGTGGAGCGGCGGCGAGGAGCGGGATGAGTGGAGAAGGAACAACATCACCTCCTTTGTTGAACAAAGTTACCACAGCGTCAAATCGATTGCTCCGTGGATCAAAGTCGGTTCCGCTCCGATAGGTATCTACAGGAAATTCAACGGCGGTCATTCGTCGTTCAACGGATTCTCCGGAGTCTATCAGGATTCAAGATTGTGGCTCCGGAATGGAATCCACGATTATATCGTCCCGCAAATCTACTGGTCTCTTGGTGATCAGTCCGATCCGTACGATCCTGATTTTTATCTTCTGGTTTACGATTGGTCGGCTGAACGGTACGGAAGGCATGTCTATGCCGGATTAGGAATCTACCGCGATCATATCCGGCCGGAAACGGCAGATCAGATTGCCGTTGCGCGTAACAGCGGCATGAAAGGTGCGGCATTTTTCCGGTACGGCCATTTGTCGGAAATATCGGAACACTTACGGCGGTCGTACCCGACTCCTGCATTGATTCCGGCTATGCAGTGGCTCGATTCTATTCCGCCTTTTCCTCCGGCCGATATTACCGTTCTGCGCAACGGTACGGAAGGAACAATCATTCAGTGGAATCCCGATCCACGGGATACGGAAAGGCCGTACCGCTATGCGATATATCGATCCCGATTTTCCGCGGTGGATACGAGGAATGCAAAAAATCTTTTCGCCATTCTTCCCGGATCGCAGAGGTCGTTTACCGATCGGACACCAATAAAAAGCAGTGAAGGATATTTTTATTCGGTAACCGCGCTGGACCGTCTCTGGAATGAAAGTGTGACAGCGGAAGAAAAGGCAGTGATTAATACAATGCATACTCGTTACGCCGCACAGTCCGGTTCGCTCGTTGTCTCACAGCATTATCCGGAACCATTTACACACACCGCATTTCTCGCTTTCTCGCTTCCGCAGCAGGATACGGTAACGGTCAGACTATTTCATACGGAATCGGGAATGGAATCGACTGTCGTGAATGGATTGAAACAGCAGGGAGAGCATATTATCGCTCTGCCGGCAGGAGAATTTCCGTCGGGGATAATTGAATATGAATTTCGTGCTGGGAATCGGACCGTGACGAGATCGATGACCAAAAAATAGAGCGGCAGACGGAACCCAATCAATCCCATCTGCCGCAGGAGGAAGAGTATTGCATGGTATCTACTTTTGCGCGGTATCGGGTGCGCGTAACAGTGTTCGGTAAAATTCCGCGATCAATTCGTTTTCTTCTGTCTTCAATGCATTCTTCACCGCTTTACGTCCTTCGTCGCCGCCGATCCTGATCAGCGTCATTGCAACGGACATCTTCACATTGTCGGCGCAATTCTTGCACAACAGCGATTTTAACTCCTCCACCGTGCCGGTCAGATTATATTTTCTGATGTGGGATGCCGCGCTGGATTGCAATCCCGGATTTCCCGATTTGAGTCCGGCGACGTAATTTTGTTCCGCTTTATTCCAATCAACCGAATTATCCGTGCCCGCCGGTGTGCCTGCTGCCGCGAACGAAACAGCAAGTAGTGCGATAAGAGCAAAACGTGCGTATTTCATAACTCCTCCTAAATAAAAAATTTGTTTTTGTGGTGGGCTTGCAGTACGAACGGATTCCGCTCCGGAAAGTTTCTCTTATTCTTCAGCAGCTCCCACTCAAACGGGCATACGTTGAATTTCATTTACTGTTGTAAATGTTCTGTGTTACGTACTATCTAAAATTTGAGAAAATTCAGCGGATGGTACAATCGTAGTATTGGCGGAGTGACGAATTTGAGAATTGTGATCAGCGGGATTTGGAACCGGAGTGCAAATCTATTGCACTATTTCAGTGCGGGATATTTCATTCCACTTTCCCGGCTGTACGGAGCCAAGTTCGAGTGCGCCGATGCGAATGCGAACAAGTCGCAATGTCGGATGCCCGACTGCGGCGGTCATTTTCCGTACCTGTCTGTTTCTTCCTTCACGGATCGTCAGTTCGATCCACGCCGTCGGCACTGTTTTGCGGAATCGTATCGGTACGGAGCGGGGCGGTAGCGGCGGTTCTTCAGACAGCAATCGTATCTCTGCCGGTTTAGTCTTCACATTTTCAATAACGACGCCGGTTTTGAGGCGGGACAGGGATTCTTCGGATGGGATCCGCTCCACCTGCGCGAGATAAGTTTTCGGAAGTTCAAACTTCGGATCGGTCAAACGGTGTTTGATCGCATTATCGTCGGTCAGCAGAAGCAATCCTTCGCTGTCGTAGTCGAGCCTTCCGACGGGATAGACATTCTTCGGGAAGCCGAACTCACTTAGAGTCCGTTTTCCGGTTTCCGGAGTGAACTGCGAAAGAACGGCATATGGTTTATTGAAAAGAAGATACAGCATTTATAGATTTTATATTCCCATGAAACATTCCTAGTGACGTTTCTCAAAACTTTTCTTGTGTTTTAATCATCCTTCGACGCGTGCCGCACCTTGGTCATCCTGAGCAAACCCGGCATTTCTTGGATGGTGCGTCGAAGGATCTACAATAGTGCGGCACTTGCTCAGGATGAACAATATTTTACAAATTTACTTTTGAGAATCAGCACTCGAAAAGATCGCAAATTGATTTTTTCTATCCCATTGCATTATTGAGAAATCGTACAAGAGGTGTAATAGTCTTGAAAACGCCCATCGATTTTTTCAGAAATTCTTTGGTAAAACATGTTTCTTCTTTCCACTCAACGCCGGTAAAAAACTGTTTAAATTTCAAATGCTCGATCAACGGATGATCCGGTGCGAATCCTTTCGGCGGGCGGGAGAGTTTTTCTCCTTCCAGGCCGCCGAACAACTTCCGGAACTTCGTATCGTTTACGACGGCAAGAAAATCATCGGAGTGTTCTGCGATTGCTGTACGGATCTGTTTCAACTGATCGTTGTTCGGCATGTAAATTCCCGCGCCGATAAAGACTTCTCCCGGGGCGATGTGTACGTAGTATCCGGCGCCGTCGAAGAGTTTCGGTTTTTTCTTTGTTTCGAAATGTGCCGCAGAGTGTGTCTTGTACGGCGTCTTGTCCGTGCTGAAGCGGGTGTCGCGGTAAATTCTGAACAGCGATCGTTTCGGATTGAGGTCAAATTCCGGCGCGAATTCGGCGAAGAGCGGTTTCAAAGAGGCGATGTAACACTGCATTGGAAATTTGACGAGATCTTCATATTCCGATTTATGGAGTGTAAACCAATCGCGGTTATTGTTCCTCTTCAAACGCCGGAGAAAATCCAATCCCTTTTTCGGAAATCCTTCGAACGGAGGAAACATCGTATCGTCAAGTTCTATGCGCATAATTATCGGTGAAATTGAACTGTATGGTGGGGTGGAAACAAAATCTGCCGCAAAATCACAAAAAAATTTACCACCAAGTCACAAAGACACCAAATTAAATGTAGGGACGGTCGCAAGACCGTCCAAAAGGAAAAAACAAAAGAATCACCACAGAGACACAGAGGACACACCTGCCTGCCGGTAGGCAGGGAGAAAAATATCGGTCACTGGTTATTAGTCATTGGTCATTGAGAAATATTTTTGGGGAATTGGTAGTTAGCAATCTGTCTTCTGTCTTCTGTATTCCGTCTTCTGCATTCTGCCTCGTAATCTTGCAATCTTGTAATTTTGCAACGATATATTTGTTTCATTATTCTCAATTAGTCCCGTACCGGCAGTGTGATGGTGACCTTTGTTCCTTTGTTCACCTCGCTCTCGACGGAGATCGATCCGCCTGCCAGATGAACGTATTGTTGGACGATGGTCAGCCCCAATCCCGTTCCGTGAACGTTTCCGACATTGGAGCCACGGAAGAAAGAACTGAAGAGCAGGTGCTGTTCTGCGGCCGGTATGCCGATGCCGTGATCGGTAATGACGAACCGTACTTCGCCGTTGTTCCGGTCGATGTGCATTTTCACCTCTTCCGCTCCGGGGGAAAAGAGATACGCATTCGAAAGGGTGTGGTACAGCACCGTCCGGACGATCCGTTCATCCAGCGGCACAAAAGAGATGTTTCCCTGCTCCGAAAGAATAAACCGTTGCTGTGCGTCGAGATCCGTCGTGACTTCTTTCATGACCGACTGTGCGATCGCTTCAAGGTCGAGCGGTTTGATCGTCTGCATGAAATTAACGGTGGAAGCCGTGGATGTTTCGACGTTGCGCAGCAGGTCGAGCATCTGCTTCAGCGATTCGTTGATGCGGAAAAATGCCTTATATCGCTTCTCATCGGGCCATTTAAAGAGGAACCGTTCGAGCAGTTCCGTGTTGGTGGCAACGGTCACCAGCGCAGCGCGCAAATGATCGGTGACCATGGAAATGAAGCGCGATTTCAGCTGCCGCAGTTCTTCTTCCCGTTTTTTGGCGGAGGAGTAATGATGCGCCGCTTCCCGTTCATGGGTTTTGTCGGCGATGCATCCGACGAATGAACGTCCTTCTTCGGTCTCAATCGAGACGAAATTGATTTCCACGGTCATCGTATCGCCGGCTACGGTGGCGATGTGCGTTTCCCCTTTGAATTGCTCCGTCCGGTCAGCGGTGGAATTCCACTGCTCTTCGTAGAATTGCCGCTCCTGTTCGGGGAAGAGTTTCGAGAAGTGACGTCCGGCGATATCCTCCGTGTCGTATCCCACCATCGCGTGGAGAGGTTCATTGACGAACGAACAGATCCCCTGTTCATTGACGACAAAGACCGGAATCGGCACCTGCGAAATGATAGAGTGTACGGCACTGTTCAATTTATCCACGGTGGATGTGGCGTGATACAACCGGTCGTTCTGCGATGCAATGGTGGTATTGCGCGAAGCGACTTGCGCTTCCAGGTCGTGGATCAGCGCATATAATTTTTCTTTACTCTCCTGCAGCGCATGTTCCGTTGCAATGCGAATGCCGGTTTCTTCCTGCAGCGAATCGGAGACCCGTTGATGTTCCGCCGTCAGCGCGGTGAGATGCGATTCCAGTTGCACGACTTTTTCCACTAATTCTTTTTCAACCGTGGTTTTCTCCCGTTCGGCAATATAGCGCGCGGCATGGGCAGCGGAGAGTTGGTCGTTCAGCGAGGTGACTTCGCTCTGCAGCGTCAGCACGGTACCGTTCAGTGTGGCGATAGTTTTTTGTGCGTCGGCTTCTTTGCTCTTCCATTGTTCGATCTCGCGGCGCAATTGACCGATCGTTGCTTCATGCCGCTCGAGGGCGGCGTGCAAGTCCGCTGCAGTGGCATTCAACGACTCCTTCATGCGGTGGAGTTGGTCTTCCGTTCCATGCAGCTGAGCGACGAGACGCTCGTGTTCATCCTCTTTCTGCGAGACGATCTCTTCCAGGTGTTTCCGTGCGGCGTTTTCGTTGTGCAACTGCGATTGCAATTGCTGCAGCTCGCGCATTCGTTCTTCCACCGTGATCTTCAATTGTGCGGAGGCGGCGTTGACCATCTCTTTGGTTTTATTCAATTGTTCTTCGGTTGTAGCGCGCTGCGTCGATTCTTTGGAGAGCTGGTGTGAGAGGGAGTCGAGGATCGATCGGGCTTCCTGTCCTGCTGCAACATGCTGCGACAGTTCCAGGGAGAGCGATTCGCATTCCCCTTTCAGCCGTTCGGCTTCGCGAATTTTCTCGGTCAGTTCCTCGGAGAGATGCTGATTTTTTTGTTTCAGTTGTGATTCGCTGATTTCCAGCGAGGAAGATCGGTTTTGCTCGGACAGGAGTCGATCGGAATACCGGCGTTTCAGGAAGAACGCTGAAAATCCGTATAACGTACCAAATACAAGAAGGCCGACAAGAAATTCCATGTGCAAAGATACAAAATTTCGGAGAGGAGCGGAAACAGGAATTTACTTTTTTTCTTCCGCAGCGGACGTATGGTCGTGGACGATCCGCCAGCCCTTTTCGCTCTTCCGGAATACCAAAGTGAACAATCCGGTCGGCGTATCATGTATCCGGTGCAGCGTCCACGTTCCGAAAACCAGCGCTGCGGCAGGTGACAGGACCGTGACGGCGATGCCCGTAAACTTGAGCGTTCCCATCTTTTCCGCGGAGGAATAACTTCTGCGGTACCGCTCCAGCATGGTATTCCAGCCGTACGTGACCGAGCCTCCGGAAGCGAATCGGAGTGAATCGGACCGCTCATAACCATCCATAAACTTCTCTATGGAACCGCTGTTCCATCCCGCCACCTGACGGTCCATAACGGCGAGCACGCTCTTTTGAATCCCTGCTGTATCGACAGGATGCTGTGCAAAGGAGATTGAGCTGAGAAATATTATAGCGATGATTGTTCGAACAATAGTCATTGTTCATCCTAAGAATCGTGATCGTGTTTCGGGAGAGGGGATCGGACAGGCATCGTACCTCCCGAAGAGTGAATGACGATGACGGGCCAAAAAATCGTATGCCGCGTCCAAAAGACTATTTGGTAAAATGCGAAAAAGAGAACCGATGGTCCACGCGCCGCCGAGATACTCCGCAATTTTAAATACACCTGCCGATTGCACAAAGAGAATTTCTTCCGGAGTATCTGCCGATTCCAGCAGTACCAATGAATCGATCTCTTTCAATTGCGGATGACGGTTCAGGATTGCGCGGGCGAAATCGCTTTGCAGGGAGGCAAAGCGCATTGTTTTTCTCTTGTCGTGCTTCAGGATAAAACGAACCGCACCGTTGCACAATCTGCACAGCCCGTCGTACAACAAAATATAATCCTTGGGCAGCATGGAAGAACGGTTACCGGTTTTCCCAAAAGAGATCGGCGATCTTCTGCGCTTCGGCGGCCGGATCTCCCTGATTGCGATTGGTTAAAATTATCACTGTTAATTTCTGATCGGGGAAGAGAAGGATGTGATTGCGAAATCCCCGCGTGCTGCCGCCGTGGTGCGGATGTCGGATTCCGCGATTTGTCTGTTTGTGCCATCCGAAACCGTAATCGATCGTCGATCCGTCATTGAGCGTTGCATCGGACCATGCCAATCGCTGTGTTTCTTCATGGAGAAGAGAATAGTTCCAGAGTGAAGAAATCCATCGGGACATTTCCTCAACATTTGAATAAATGCCGCCGTCTCCCAGCACCGCGCTCGTGCTGCTTTGGTCCGTTCGCCGCCATGTTCCGTCGATCAGCGAATGTCCGTACGCACGGTTCGGCACAACGGAAATTCCCTCTTCATATGCCACCGACGTCGTCATGCCGGTGCGGTCAAATATATTTTTCTTTAAATAGTCGGCATACCGCTGACCGGAAACCGTTTCAACAATCATCGCCAGCAATGCATATCCGGTGTTGCTGTACGCATAGCGCGTTCCGGCAGGAAAATATAGTGAATCGACGGCGTGCATTAATGTGAGGCAATCCGCATCGTGTACCTGTACCGTCTGCGTATCCGGCATAACCGATTCATAATCAACCAGGCCGGAGGTATGCGTCAGCAGATGACGAACGGTGATTTCGGAACCGTACGCGGGAAAATCGGGAAAGAATTTTGTGAGACGGTCGTCATACGAGATAGCACCCTGTTCCGCCAACAGCATGACCGACATGGCGGTAAATTGCTTTGAGACGGATGCGAGACGGAAGTTCGTCGTAGTACTGACCGGCGTGCCGCTCTCCATATCGGCAATGCCGTATCCCTTTTTAAATACAACACTGTCGTTCTTCATCACCAGTACGCTCGCTCCGGGAGCGGAAGGATCGGCGTATGATTGCATGATCCCGTCGATTACAGCGGGAACAGGAATGGAAGAGGTTGTTCCGCACGAGTCGAACATCAGCGCCGCGCAGAATACAGTGAATACCGATAGTGTTTTCATAGGATGCAGTGTACTTTAATAGAAGGGAATTAATTGGCCATTGCCCGCAGAGTGAAGCGGGGAATATTGATCTTGAATGTCGTTCCGTCGGATCGCTTCATTAGATACGTTCCCTCCATGAAACCTTCCATCGACTCGAGGATGCAAAAGCTGTTGTATTCATGAAACTGTTCCGGCGCGATCACCGGCTGCTTTCCAATAACACCTTCACCTTCCACCTCTTCCACTTTGCCCGTGTCGTGAGTGATAATCCAATGTCGCCGAAGCAATTGCACCGTGTCTGTGCCGTTGTTTTCAATGCGAATGAAGTACGCAAAGACAAACTTCCTGGTCAGGACATTTGATTCCCCCTCCACAAACAGCGGACGTACCGAAACGGTGATATGGTCTGTCGTTTCACTGAAATATGCTGTCATAACACTCCCGCGCTCAACGGCTTATTGCTTCTTGTAAAATAATCCGTACGTCCAGGTCAGAATGATGATGACCAGGCCGCCGATCATACCGGGTACGGAATGCCACCAGGATGATCCGGCCAGGATCACAAATCCGGCGAACCGGAATATATCGACTGTTCTGGAATAGGTCCTTTTATAATACGCGCCGAACGGTGAGGCTTTAATTTTTTCAAGATCCGCAAAACGGACCACATACAATGAGACAATCAACGACGGTATCACACTGACTGCCACGCCCGTCCAGATGTCGCGCAGCCAGAACAGATAGCATGCACCGAGTCCCGAACTCCAATCCACCACCAGCCGAAGTGGATGGATCTGCTGATAGAGATTTTTTTCCAGAAGAGTCATAGGCCGTCCTGTTGTGTAGAGTGAAGAATAAATTCCGCAACTTCTTTTGTTCCGCTTCGCAAGTGCATCGATTCGATCCGGCCGCGATAGGACCGGTATTCATCTTCATCCGAAATCAACCGGCCGATGACCGCCGGTAAATTTTTCATATCAGGCTCATAGATCCCAAGCCGGTTATCCCTCACAAATTCCATATTGCCGAGTTCCTGTTCCCACAGGTAATCGTTGATCACCGGAATTTTCTTCATTAACAGGATCTCCATGATCGTCGAAGCGCCGCATTTGGTGATGACAATGTCCGCCGTATTGAGAAGTTCGTACACAAAATCGACAAATGCAAAGACTTTCACTGCAGGATACCGTCGTTGCAATGCCAGCGCATCGGCGTGCAATTGCTTGTTTTTGCCGCACACGATCGTGATTTCGACAGGGAGCGACGCTTCAAGCAATTGCTCCAGGATTCGTGCACCGTTCGGTATGCCGTCGCCGCCGCCGATGATCAGAATCTGTTTTTTCTCCGGCGACATGCCGAATCGGTTTTTTATCGCAACGATCTCATCGTTGCGAAGAGGAGACGTGAATTTCTCGTCGATAATGAAAGGAAACAGAGCCACGCGCGCGTCAGGAATGCGCCGTTTCTCTTTGCAATACCGCTTCAACCGTTCGCTAAACACAATATATCGCTGATTGCGGTTTTGAAACCACAACGGATGGGCGGTGTACGGATCGGTTACCACAGTGATCACGGGAATATTGATGTTGTATTCACGGAAAATCTCAAAAACCGGCGCAATAAGGAAAAAATGAAATATAACGATCTTCGACGGACGTTCTTCCAGAATCTTTTTTTTGATATATGGCTTGATGAAGAACTTCGCCATGGCGACATTAAAATATCCGATCGGAGGAAATTTGTTTGTGGCATACAAAAATTCGTAATACCATTGTGCCTTTGCCTGCAATAGTCTGTATCCGTCCTCTATGATGTACCGGGCAAAGGAACGGGCTTCGACAAGTCCGTCGATAAGGATTGGTTCTATCGCATCCGCATGGTTCTCATTCAAATAGGCGGCGATGGAACGGGCGGGAGCGAGATGTCCGCCGCCTGTTTTCAGGTAACACAATAAATATTTTTCTCGATGTGCCGTCATAAGAACTTTCCCAGCGTTCGATGGAATTAAATTCCATCAACTGTCGATCACTATCGCTCCAATGGTGAATTGCTTTGTTTCATTGTTCCGGTTTTAAGTATCTCGACGATCTTGTCCGTTCCGAGTTTCCGTGCTTTCAGGAATCCCGACCACGCCATATCCGCCAGCGTTCCGTCGTTCAGCAAATCGTAGAGCCACTGATCGGTATAATCCGGATTTTCCTGCCGCATGCCGGCATGAATCTCGTGCAGCCATTGTCGGTTGAACCGTTCCTGCGATCCGATCGACGGCGTCATGATAATCGGAATGCCGAGGCCGGCATAAAACGAGAGTTCGCTCGGCTTCGTCCAGAGGATATCGGTAGTGCGCATCGCCGAGTTGAACAGTTGAAAATATTCGTGCAGGGAGGAGGAGAAGAGAACCGAGACGTTCTCCGTATGTAATTCCTTTTTGACCGATTCAAAATAATCGCGGACTTCGGGGCGAATACCGGCAACCAGATTCAAACGCACATCCCCTGCTCTTAATCTATTCCGTAAACTGTTCGCAATACGGCCGCCGATCTCTTTTTGCGCTCCCGCGCCGCCCACCGCATACGAGATCGTCAGAATCCGGTCATGCTTCGCCAATTTGTTTTTTTTCCCGAGAAAATGTTCTACGCTGCGGGAGTGAAGTTGATGGAATCTCCGGTAAGGATCAAGCAATGAGAGCCGTTGGGTCAGATCGATTTTTAATACACTTATGTTTTTCCCGACAAGATCCATCGGCAGCGGAAATCCGGTGAGAAAGATCCTCTCCTCCGGCACACCGTACGATTTGAGCCGCTGCGCCGCTTTACCGCACGGTACGCAGTAACTGATTCGGCTGTCCCATGCCTGTTTCGCCGCCCAGACCCGGTTGATATCCGCATCGCAGATGATGCAGTAGATGGGTTCGTATCCCTTTGTATCGGCTGCGATAGCCGGCGCATAAAACGAAGTCACCAGCGGCAGCTGTTTCGCCGAGATTTTTTCCAACATACCGGTGCAAAGGCCGTTGGCAATGTTTTTCTCGAGCAGATCCACCTGAAACGTACTGTGCGATAAATTACGGATGGGATAGAAGGACGGTATATGCATCAATGCATCCAGCATCGCAAAGATCGGCTTGCCGACGACAGGAATTCCGCGGGCACGGGAAAAAGTTTCGTACACGTCCAGCAGCCGTTTCCATTGTTTCTTCTCTTTTGGGGAGGAGTTGTCGTTCTTGCCGACGGTAATCAATCCTTCTTCGGCAATGCCGTTCAACGGAAAGACCGCACGTTGATGACCGTACCCCATATCGGCGGAAACGATCCATGCGCGAACGCTATGTGTTGTAGCCATGATTTAATAAGTGACTGTTCGAGATTGAAAATGATGCCGTCAATGCTGTCGGTGGGAAAGATACAAAATTTTGAACCAGAGTCGAAACGGATCGGGAAGGAATGGGTAAAATTAATGATTTATTAATCAATGACGGCACGATTCGATCCGCACCGCCATTGACGGGATTATTCGTTGAATATTTTATCGATAAATCGCTGGAATGAATTCTCCGGCCATTCGTTGCTTTCGATCTGCTTTTTGAAGCGGCGGACTTCGCTGCTCCGTGCAATACCGATAGGTCCTTCGTAAATACCGCCGATTTTGAAATTATCATACACTCGTACTGCAAGAACGTTCTTGCCTCCTTTGTTCAGCAACGATTTCGGGATGGAGTAGAACCGGAACTCGCGGTACTCTTCGCGGATCCTGCCGGCACTTCCGTTTGACCGGATGCGTCCGGTCTTTCCGATCAATTCGCCGTTCAGATACGCTTCATCGATATCGTCGATCCGTCCGAGCATCGCGACAAGATCATCATCCTTTAAATTTGAAGGAACGGTGAACATTACCCGATACCAGCCGAATCCGTCGTACGAACCGAATCCCTGAAAATCCCATGGCGCAGGGACAATCAGGTCCTGCCATTTTGTATCGTCAAGCGAAGGATCGCTCCACTGTTCATTGTCACCCTTTTTAAATTTCCACATTTCCGGGAAAGTTGCGACAAACGGAAAAGTATTCTCATGAGCATAAATGCCGATACGTCCCTGGACGATACCGCCGTTAAGATAGTCGTCGTACACACGGACGGCGATACTATTTTGTTCGTTATAACGGAGGAATTTTTTTGGGATAAAAAATTTCTGCTGGACATTGTATGCCGTCTCAAAATCCGGAGGAAACGATCCACCCATCCCGATGATCTGACCGTTTACGTACACCGCGCAGACATCGTCCACAATGATATGAAGAAAGAGATCCTGCTTTTGGGCCGATGACGGAAGAAGAAATTTTTTCCGGTACCATCCGTATCCGTCGTATCCGGGAAATCCTTCATTCTCCCAATCCGCCGGTACGAAAATTTCATCCCAGGCGCTGTCGTCGAACTTTGCCTCTGCATAGCGCCGATCGTCGCCGATCTCGAATTTCCAGTTGCCGCGCAGATCTATAATCTGCCGCTCCTGCTGCGATTCCGCAGTAACAGCTATAGCAGCGAGCAATAATAAAATTGATAAAATATTTTTCATAAAATTTGCCTGATTAATGTGCGTGCAAGATATGCGAAACAAACCTGCGTTGTGTCCCTGCGGAGTCAGAATTTGTAAAAAGTTGTCACGGCAGGAATTGAATAACAGGGGAAAATATCTTTGAAAAATCACTGAAAACGGAATTTTCTTCAGGAATTCGGAGTATGAAAAGGATATTTTTCTATGGGAGTAATTTATATCCCGTTCCGTGCACGGTAATGATATGTTTCGGATGGGAAGGATCCTTTTCAATGTTTTTCCGGAGTTTGACGATAAAGTTATCCACGGTGCGGGAGGTGATCGACTCGTCGTATCCCCACACATTCGTCAGCAGATCGTCGCGGCTGATGACCTGCTTTTGATGCTGCCATAAATATCGCAGGATGTCGAATTCTTTCGACGACATTGAAATTGATTTTCCTTTTTTTCCGGCGGTATAACTTTCGAAATTTACTTCGAGCAGACCGATCGTGATATTTTTTTCCGTAATCGCCACGCCCGCCGGTGTTCGGCGAAGAACCGCCTTTACGCGTGCCAGCAGTTCGCGCACACTAAACGGTTTGGTAATGTAATCATCGGCGCCGAATTCCAGGCCGAGCACCTTGTCCACCTCTTCCCCTTTGGCGGTCAGCATAATGATGGGAATCGAAACGCCCTGCGAACGGGCCGCTTTACAGATATCGAATCCGGACATACCCGGCAGCATCACATCGAGCAACACGAGATCGAATCGTCCGGTGACGAGCGAATCCAATCCCTTTTTTCCTTCACCGACCACGGTGACATCGTATCCTTCGAATTCGAGGTTATCCTGTAATCCCCGTTGCATATCGGGTTCGTCTTCAATGACCAGTATATGTGCCATGGCATTTTTTGTGAGACCTGCTTAGGTCTGCGTTAATGGTAAATGGATGCTGAACGTGCTTCCTTTTCCTTCGGTGCTCTCGATCGTGATCGTTCCGTGATGCGATTGAACGATATGCTGCACGATCGCCAGTCCAAGACCGCTCCCTTTAGCGGTATGAACAAGGCCGTGCGATACACGGTAAAATTTTTCGAATATCTTCGTTCGGTGTTCTTCGGGAATGCCGATGCCGCGGTCGGCGACACGGAGGACGATGCCGCGCTCGTCGCGCAGCGTAACGATGCGGATGAACTTTTCTTCACCGCTGTATTTGATTGCATTGTCCACCAGATTGTGCAGCGCTTCAGCGACCGCTTCTTCGTCGGCATCAATCTGCGGCAGTCCCGCCTCGAACGACGTCTCGACGGCGAAATGCAACTGCTCGAACTGATAGGAATAGACCGCCAGAACCGATGCGGCGACGCTGTTGATGTCGGTCTTTCGGAAATGGAATTTTCGTGATTTCGATTCCATTCTCGAGAAATTCAGAATATTGTTGATCAGTCGGGTCAAGCGTTCTGTTTCGTGCAGGATGATGCCGTAATATTCCTTTTTCTTCGATTCCGTTTTGACACGCCCCATCTCCAGTGTTTCGGCAAACATGCGGATGAGGGAAAGAGGAGTGCGGAGTTCGTGCGATACGTTCGAGACAAAATCCGATTTCAACGCGATCAGTTCCATTTCCCGGCGGATCGTCCGGAAGACGAACCAGGCGCCGAGAATCAGCAATGCGTCCATCAGAAGTATAAGGATGATATTTCTCGTGAAGCGATCGGTCGCCGCTTCCTGTATGGTGGTTCCCTGCAGGCGGATTTTGACGGCGTAATCGGGGAATATCCAGAGCGGCCGTTCTTGTGACATTTCGCGGTACCCCACCGGTGAAGTGGCATAGATGATGGTGCCGTCAGTCCGGTGGACAACGGCAATCACAAAATCGTTTTGCGCGATGTCGGACAGTTTTCTCCCGACCACATCGTTGATGAAACGATCGGTATCGACGATAATACCGACGACGGTTGCCGTGGACGAAGAGGGGATAAACAGGATAATCATTGTGGAATCGGTATCGATTACCGGTTCCAGTTTGCGGTACGATGCGGATTGATAGCGAATGAGCTTATCAATGCGATCCTTTTGTTGCCGCAGCCGCTGTATTTGTCCCGACGGCCCGGATGGGAAAGAACGGAGAGAAGAAAATGCGGTATCGGATATGATAATGGAAAGAATGGAAGCATTGGAGCGCACGATCTTCTCCATCTCCTTTGTCGGCAATTCGTTTTCGATGTGTGTTGCCCAACTGGAGACAATATCCAGCAGGTATTGATTCACCGAAAACAAGACCGCATCCATCTGCCGCTCGTACAGTTGGGAAATCATTTCCTCCGTATTGTTCAGGGAAGAGATCTCGTACACCGAATAAAATAATGCGGGCAGCAGGACGATGAGTGTGAGGACAATAAATATTTTTCTTGTATTGTTCATCGGGGAACGATCTTTCGGGCCATTCGCAGAACCGATTCTTCACGAGTGTAATCGGGAATCCGTGCTATCGGGATCCAGGCAAGATCTTTCGATTCGCCGGTGATTTGAAGCGGTTCGCTGATGTCCGCTTCGCACAGAAAACGGACATCATAATGGAAATGTTCCGGTTCGTTCTTGCGTGCCGGTATAGGATGGATATCGACGTCGAATATTTCAGCGGAAACCGGAACGACGGAGGTTAAGCCGGATTCTTCTTCCGCTTCCCGCAATGCCACATTCAGTGTATCAGGATCGCCGTCGGAATGCCCTCCCAGTTGCAGCCATTTGTCCAGGAAATGATGATGGGTCATTAATGTTTGTGTCCGTGTTGCATCGACAATGAACGCCGATCCGGTGATGTGCCCTTTCAATAAGGTTCTCTCAAAACACTCCGTATTTCCCTCGACAAATGCAATAATCGTCCGCCGCATCACCTCTTCATGTTCGTCCGCGCCACGGTACCGCTGTAATTTATCGAGCAATAGACGTCTATGCATGGTCATTCCTGATAAACCGAAAAAAGATTATACAGGCTCATGGTTACGCTCATGGAATGCAGCGAACCGTTCATAGTCCAAAACTGGGAGAAGTACGGCGGCTTGGGATTCGTTGCGCCGTATTCTTCGAACCGCTGATTGAACGAATAGGAGAGACTGAGCGTCAGATACGATGTTGCCGGTATCTTCATCATCGCCGAAACTCCGAACGCAAAAGGGTGTTCCACCGATCCCCATTCGGTGGTGGCAACCGATTGTGCGTCGTTGGCCAGTGACGGGGGATACCAGACGGATGTTACCCGCTGATAATCGGACGTACCGCGCAGCCACGAAGGGGTGATATGCAGCGATGCATTTTTCCCGTCGGGATTCTGTCCGAAGAGTGCTGCGGTGAAGAGAAATAATAAGGTAAAAAGTAATTTCATACAGTGCTCCCGTTTAAGAAACGACATTCACCGGTTTGCCGTTCATGAATGCGCGTACATTGGAGACGACCGAATCCATCAAGCGTTTTCGCGCTGCGGACGATGCCCAGGCATAATGCGGCGTCACGATGCAATTTTTTGCCGTGAGCAGCGGATGATCCTTCGGCGGCGGTTCGACGGAGAGCACATCCAGACCCGCTCCCGCGATGCGGCCGTTGATCAATGCGTTGGCAAGCGCCGTTTCGTCAATAACGCCACCGCGGCTGGTGTTGATCACGATTGCGTGCTCCTTCATCTGATACAGGCGGTGATTGTTGACGAGATGTTTCGTCTCCTCCGTTAATGCACAATGAAGCGATATAATGTCGGAGGTCGTGAACAGCGTGTCGAGATCGACAAACGATACGCCTGTTGATTGATATTTCTCCGGCGATTTTGTGGAGACGATGATACGCATTCCCAGCGCCTTTGCAATTCCTGCAACCGTCTGTCCGATCGTTCCATAGCCGATGATTCCCATTTTCCTGCCCGCCAATTCGATGACTTCTCCGCGCGAAAAAGAAAAATCGGGATTCAGCGACCATGCGCCGTATTGAACAAGATCGGCATGCAGACGTACACGATGCGTAAATTCAAAAATTAACGCAAACACCAGCTGTGCAACGGACATGGTGCTGTAGGCAGGAACATTGGTGACGATGATTCCCCGCTCCTTCGCCGCTGCCACATCAACCACATTGTATCCGGTCGCCAGCACGCCGATGTATTTCACATTCGGCATTTTGGAGAGTATCTCTCTGGAGAGGACTACTTTGTTTGTAAGGACGATCTCAGCATCTTTTACGCGATGGAGAACCTCTTCCGGTTTTGATCTATTATAGAGAGTGCAATCGCCGAGCGATTTCAATTCTGTCCAGTCCAAATCACCGGGATTTAATGTGTAACCGTCAAGTACGACTATTGTCATTGTATGCCATAGTTATTGTGTACCGAGTAAAATATCCACTCCTTACTGAAAATCCAAATTACAAATTCCGCTAATGGACACAAAAGGAGGGGATTAATCATACAGATGGTGCCCATATTCACTATTGTCATGTTTTCCAGAAAAATAATCTCGATATTATGCCGGATGATGTGCCATCAATACCGATGATCCACAAATACTATGTCGAAACAATCGTATAAAATATTAATCGTCGATGACGATAAAGCGTTCTTAAAAATGATCGCCGACACGATTGCATCGCTGGACGATCATCTGCTCATCGAGACAGCTCGTTCCGGCAAGGAATGCCTGCAAAAAGTGAAGAAGTTTTCTCCGAATCTTGTCTTTTTAGATATTGGAATGGATGGGATGAACGGTTTAGTAACATTGCGCTTTATCAAATCGATGGATAAGAAGACACTCGTCTATTTCCTCTCCGGCCATGCTCTGGAATATATAAAGGATGCGGTCGGCATGGTTGAGGCGGACGGATATTTTACGAAAACGCAGTTTCTCGATCTGCTGAAGACGGCACCCTCCATTGAAGAAATTTTAAAAGCAGGAAATACCGCATCATAAGCCGGGACATTATTCCGGCGCACCCTATCGCAGTTTTTTTTTAGAATCTATCTTAAAAACTACAGATTGTCACCCCGAGCGCCCGCCTGCCGGACGGGCAGGTAGACGAGGGGTGACAATTCAGGAAAAAACGATGCCTCGACGCAGTTTATCCGCCGAAGGCGGACTCGGCATGACATTGATTTTGTATTTTTAGTTGGTTTCTGAATAGACGATTACGAAACGTCTCGGTCCCGTACACCAATGAGATACAAGATGCCGTCCAATCCCAGCGTGGAGATGGATTGTTTTGCCGTCTGCCGTACGACCGGTTTGGCATTGAAAGCGATGCCGAGTCCCGCGAGACTGATCATCGGCAGATCGTTCGCACCATCACCGACTGCGATCACTTGTTCGAGCGAAATATTTTCTTTTGCGGCGATCTCCGTCAACAACGCAGCTTTCCGCTGGCCGTCCACGATTTCCCCTTTAACGTTGCCGGTCACAATGCCGTTCACAATCTCCAGTTCATTCGCAAAGACGTAGTCGATGCCGAGTTTCTTTTTGAGGATAGAACCGAAGTAGGTGAATCCACCGGAAACGATTGCGGTTTTGTATCCCAGTTTTTTTAATGTTGCAATAAGTCGTTCAGCGCCGTCGGTGAGGGGAAGGGAGTCGCCGATCGTTTTGACTTTTGACTCTTCCAGTCCGTTGAGGAGCGAAAGACGCTTCGTAAAACTCTGTTTGAAATCAAGTTCGCCCCGCATGGCAGACTCGGTAATCTTCACCACCTGATCGCCGACGCCGCGCGCTTTGGCAAGTTCGTCGATCACCTCGATCGTGATCAGCGTCGAATCCATATCGAACACCACCAACCGGCGGTTTCTGCGATACATCGTTTCCGCCTGGAAAGCAATATCGACATCGTGCTCGTGTGTAATGGCCATGAGCGATGCGCGGAATTCGTACCGATCTTCCAATTCGCCGCTGACAGAGAATTCAACGCAGGCACGCTGTTCATTCGTCTTGATATTCAGCGACTCCCGTCCCGATAGCCGTTCGATCACGTCGATGTTCAATCGGTGATGGGCGAGAATTTCCGAAACACGCGCGATGTGCGTTGCGGAGATCGTCCGTCCGAGCACCGTCAGGATAAACCGCCCCTTTGCCTGTTCTTTCACCCATTGATCGTACTGTTCGGTTGAGATTGGATTGAACCGGAGGGTCAGGCCGAGATTCTGCGCTTTGGTGAAGACCTCTTTGATCATCTCGTAGGATGCAGCATCCGACGGAATATCGAGCAAAAATCCGAGCGATAATTGGTTGTGGATGACCGACTGACCGATATCGAGAATGCGTATGTTGTATCGGGACAACAGATTTGTGATTCGGCTGGTGATGCCCGGTTTATCGACGCCGGTGATGTTGACGAGAATGAGTTCGTTCATGGGAAGGAGTTTAATAGATGGATAATTTCACGACTATCAGACGGGGAAAAGTACGGAGAAGTGAGGAGAAACGAAAATTATAGAAAGTGCAATACAAGGTTTTCCTCCCCCTGTCTCCCTCAATGAGGGGGAAATTGATAGTGACGAAAAATTGTTCTACAATGCACAAGGCAAACAAATCAGCAACTTTTCCCCCTCCCGGGAGGGGGACTGGGGGAGGGAAGGAGAAAAATGGATATATCCACTGCTTCCAAGGAAAACCATTTTTTCTATAATAAGCGGCTAAAATCATTCGCTCGATCCAACAGAAATTCAGCAACAAAAGCCGAGGCGTGTCTGTGGAAGTATGTACTGCTCGCAGGAATGATGAAAGGATATGGATTCCGACGTCAACGTCCTGTGTTGAACTATATTGCAGATTTTCTTTGTAAGCCCTTGATGCTCGTAATCGAAGTGGATGGTTACACACACCAATTTGAAGATGTACATAGAAAAGATGTAAGGAAACAGCGCGATTTGGAAAGCGCAGGGTTTATCGTCATACGTTTTACTGATGACGAAGTGCTGCATGATATCGAAAATGTGCGGTTAAGAATTCTTGCTGTGGTTGATTCAATCGATAGTAAAGCAATTGCAGAAAAAGAAAGGACGCAGTTACCTGCGTCCCGGTAATTTATCAAATTGTTCCGGCGTTTCTAATTCTCCAGCCACTTCTTCCATCCGTCGAAATTGAAATCGCGTCCGAGAAATTCTTTGACCATCGTATCGGCAGGCCTGGAGCCTCCCTGCGCAAGAACGACATCGCGGTACCGTTTCGCCACTCCCGGCGCCATCATATTCTTTGCGTCGAACAGTGTAAAGAAATCTTTCGCAATGACAAGCGACCACATGTAGGTATAATAGATTGCCGAGTATCCGTCCAAATGCCCGAACGACGCCTGAAAATGCGTCCCTTCGACATATTTGTACGGCGTGTACCGCGCCCGCAATTCCTTCGCGATTGCGTCGGTATTGATTTGTTTGGGATCGCGGTCGTAATACGAGAGTGAAAGTTTTGCGTAAAACATCTGCTGCCGCACTTGCAGGCCCTTACCGAATTCATCCGCACGGCGCATTTGCTGTACCAGTTCCGCGGGAATCGGCTCGCCGGTCTGGTAATGACGGGCAAAGGATTGCAGGACCGTTACGTCCCACGCCCACTCCTCCAATAACTGCGACGGCGCTTCAACAAAATCCCACTCCGTGCTGATGCCGGTGATCCCCATCCACGGCTGTCGTCCGGCAAAGAGTGTGTGAAGCAGATGTCCGAACTCATGGAAGAATGTCTCCACATCGTTATGCTCCATCAATCCGGGATCGTTCTTGTCGCCGCCGGGAAAATTGCAGATGAGCGCCGCTTCGGGAATCTGCGTTCCTGCAACGCCGTTGCGGACGCCGAATTGCGCGGCGTGATTGTATTTGTTTTCGCGGGGATGCATGTCAAGGTAGAATCGTCCCGCCAGCGTGCCGTTGTCGAACATTTCGAAACACTCCACGGATTCGTGCCAGACGGGTGCGTTCGGATTTTTTCTGAATTCGACGTCGAACAGACGGCTGGTGACCGATAAGATTCCTTCTTTCACTTTTTCATACTGGAAATACGGACGGACTTTCTGTCCATCGAAATCAAAATCGCTTTTGCGCACCAGTTCGGAATAGTATCCCGATTCCCAGGGATTCACCTCTGTCGCTCTCGGAACATCCTTCGCCTTACGCGCGAGAAGCTGTGTGTAATCCGCTTCGGATTTTGTTTTTGAGACGGCAGCAATTTTTTCGATGAAATCGGCGGCATTCTTTTCACTCTTCACCATTTTATCCGCTGTTGCGCAAGCGGCCCAGTTCGGGAATCCGAGCAGTTTCGCCAGCTCGTCCCGTTTCGCTATCAGCCGATCGAGCACTTCCATGTTTTTCGGATAGGCGCGGTTGTTGAACTCCATATACATCCGCTTCCGCAGATCGTCGCTCTTGGCATAGGTGAAGACCGGAACAGCATCCGGATAATTGATCGTCAGGGTAATGACACCGTTGGCATCGGGTGCGTGCCGGTCGATATAATCCTGCGGCAGTCCGTCGAGTTCCTTCACATCTTTGACGGTTACGGTACGGACATCCTCACGGATGTTCTTTGCGAACTCCTGGCCGATGAGCACCAGTTCGTCGCGCAACGCTTTGATTTTTTTTCTGGTCGCATCGTCCTTATCAACGCCGGCAAGACGGAAATCGCGCAATGTCTTTTCGACGCAAAACTTTGTTTTGGCATCGGCACCGGCCATATCCATAGACGATAATGCGTCATAGACGGCTCGATTCAGCGACAGGTCTGCGCCGAATGCCGCCACTTTCTGGCTGAATTTTTCACCAGTGGACCGCATCGCTTCCACCGGATGGACGTTCTCCATCAGCGACGATTGATTGCCGACGGCATCGAGATTGATCAAAATCCGGTCGTACGGTTTCAGCGTATTGTCGATCGTTCGTTTTCCCTTTACGCTGAGAAGAACATCGAGCGATTGTTGCGCAAGGGCGAGATGCTCTTCCTGTTTCTTCGAAAATTCCTCTGCCGAGGAAATGTTCGTTAAAAACGGCGAATCATTCGCCGGTACATTGGCATTCATCATCATCAACGCTCCCAAAACAAGTGACAAAATCATGCATTATTCCATAGATTAGTGTGAAAATAAAAAACCCCTCTTTACCTTTCTGTCATAAAAAGGGTCAGCGGGGTGAATAAATATGCAAAATAAATTTTGGATTGCCAAGAAAAACAAAAATTGCTTTACAATTTTCTTATTCGCGCAGGCGCAAGGAAATCAAAGTTTTTCAATCAAAAACCGCAGGATCTTCAATTTCCATTCGCTGTATGGCGGTACTTTTAAAAACCAGAACTCAAGCCAGGTCGGTTTTTCCATGATCGCTTTGTAATGGGAGAACGTCTTGAATCCCTCATACCCGTGGTACTCGCCGATGCCGCTGGCGCCGACTCCGCCGAGGGGAAGATGGTCGTTGACGAAATACATAACGGCATCGTTCTGCGATCCGCCGCCGAACGACAACTCGCGGAATAATTTTTCCTTCTCGCCATTGTTCGATCCGAAGACATACAACGAAAGCGGTTTTGGATACTCTTTTACTTTTTTGATTGCCTCTGTGAGATCGTTATACCGGACAACCGGCAGGAGAGGTCCGAAGATCTCATCCTTCATCACCTCATCCTCGAACGTAACATTGTGCAGGATGGTAGGAGGGATGAATAAATTCTTCTTATCGGATTTTCCGCCATAATAGACTTTGTCAGGATCGATCATTTTCTGAATCCTGTTAAAATGCCGCTCGTTGACGATTGCCATGTAGTTTTCGGCAATGGATTCTTTGGGATAGTGCTGCTCGAGGACTCGTTTCATTTCTTCGAGCAATTGCTGCTCTATCGAAGAATGAACGAGAAGAAAATCGACCGCAACGCACGTCTGTCCGGCATTTAATAATTTTCCCCAGACGATCCGTTTTGCAGAGGTCTTGATGTCGCAGTCCGGCAGGACAAATGCCGGATTTTTGCCTCCAAGTTCGAGAGTGACCGGAGTGAGATGTTTTGCCGCCGCCTCGTAGACAATTTTTCCGATCGTCGTTCCGCCGGTAAAGAAGATATAGTCGAATTTTTGTTCCAGGATCTCTCTCGCAACGTCGGCTCCTCCTTCAACGGCATGGCAGTATTCCGGTGTGAATGTTGCATTGATCACTTTCGCCATTGCTGCGGATGTTTGCGGTGCCACTTCGCTCGGCTTCACCACGGCGGTATTTCCTGCGGCGAGTGCATCGATCAACGGTATCAACGTCAACTGATACGGGTAATTCCATGCACCGGCGATGTAGGTGACGCCGTACGGTTCGGGAAGCAGATAACTGCGGGCGGGAAAATTGACGAGATTGGTCCGAACCCGCTGCTTTCCGCTCCATTTTTTCATATTCTTCAACATGAACGAGATTTCGCGGTATACCAGCGACAATTCGGATGTAAATGTATCGTATCGCGATTTCTTGAGATCGGCATGGATCGCATCCAACAGCAGCTGTTCGTTCGATTGCAGCGCCTGATCGAATCTTTTTAACTGTTCAATCCGAAATTCAACCGTGCGGGTTATACCGGTGTTGAAAAGTGCTCTTTGTGCAGAGACAAGTTTAGATATGTTCATAGATATAGAATTGATGACGTGCAAATCCGTACAGATTCGGCATGTCAAATACGAATCTTCATTAAACTATTTTCTTCCCGTAAATTCATCCATCGTCGAATATACCTTCAGCCATTTACCGACAAACAGATCGAACAAACGGATCGGCAATATTCCCTTTACGAACTGTAGCGTATACACCAGCAGCGGCATTCTGACGTACAGTCTGTTCGTTTCAATGCCGCGGATGATCTTGTTCACGGCATATTCCGGGGAAACGATCGGGATCAGAAAGGACGATTTAACGCCGGCAAACATTCCGGTGCTAATATAGTATGGCGTAATGCATGTTACTTTCACGTCGTTGCCGAGTTTCTTCATCTCTAACCGGAGCGAATCGGACCAGCCGATCGCCGCCCATTTGCTGGCAACATAGAGAGACATTCTCGGATTACCGACCATGCCGCCGGCCGACGCGATGGTGACGACATGTCCCTTGTTCCGTTTGATCATTTCCGGAAGAAATTCGAGCGTCACATGCATCAACGCATCGGCATTGATGGACATCGTCCGGTCGATGTCCGTGTGGGTATGTTCGTGAAAATATTTTCCGACGACGATTCCCGCATTGTTGAAGAGAATATCGATCGGACCGACTTCGTTCCTGACTTTGTTCGCGGCGGTGATGATCTGTGCCGGGTCAGAAACATCGACGACATAACCAAAAACTTTTTTATTCAATCGGGAGAATTCCTTTACCGTTTCGTCCAGCGCTGCCGCGTTGACATCCCAGAGCACCAGCGATGCACATCCTTTTTCGATGGCCGAATTGCCCATCAATTTTCCGATGCCCGACGCGCCGCCGGTAATGAGAACCGTTGCATTTCGAAGAGAGCTCATAGCGTATCCTTAGTATTGTATTGCGGAATATAGCAGGAAGAAACAAGGAAAGCAGTAATTAAACATCCCCGGGATTTTAGAAATCCCGGGGATGTTTAAAACGCATTTGTAAGCACGGACGGCAGTCCGTGCCTATTGATTTAGAATATAAGATTCCCGAGATTTTCATTGTGACAAGGTTCAAACTACACAAACAATTCCGCCTGCCCTATTATAATTATGCATCCTCCGGATTGTATTTCGTAACGATTTGCACCGACCGTCGAAAAAATATTTTTGGTAAAATCATTAAATCTGAAATCGAATTATCGAAAATTGGTCAATATCTTGAGGAATGCATTCAAAATCTTTCCAAAAAGTTGAAATATGTGTTTGTCGATGACTTTGTCATTATGCCGAACCATGTTCATATAATCATTTCAATTGACAATCCGGATGAAGAATTTGCAATTAAAGAAAAAGAATTTCGACCGAGAAGAGGATCATTGTCAATCGTAGTCAGAAATCTAAAATCGACAGTGACATTATTGGCAAGAAGAACTCAACCTGATATTATTGTGTGGCAAAAACGTTTTTATGACCGCATCATTCGGAATGAAAATGAATTACATCGAGTACGAAAATACATTCGTGACAACCCTATGCAATGGGAGGAAGATAGAAATAACCCAGAAAATCTTAATATTTAATGCGGGATTGTATTCCGACCGATAATCCAAAAATTATTCTGACTGCATGAATAATAATCGTTATTGCACAAATAATGTAGGCACGGACGGCAGTCCGTGCAAATTATTTTTCTTAAAAAACATATAAGGGACGGTCTTCCGACCGTCCCTACGCGAATATTGCAGTCACGGATGCAAATCCGTGCAAATTATTTTTCTAAAAACATTTACGGGACGGTTTTCCGCCAAAAAACCGGCGGACAGGTGCAACCGTCCCTACATCGAATTATAAATTATTTCCGCCAAAACATCCGCCGCCGGGGGATGAAACCGGAACCACATCTCCGGTTCGATCAATTCCAGCTCCGATACGACCGGTTGGTCGTTGTTGTCGAACATGAGATCGACCCGTGCATACAACGGCTGAGGTGTGCAAACCGAAACAACATGCTCGGCAAATTCAATTTCCTCCGGCGTTGGCGTGTACGGATGTACCGTCCCGCCGAAATCGTCCTGTACCCGAAAATCTCCCTCTTTTGCCCGTTTCAAAATTGCATGACTGAATTGCCCGCCGATCACCATCAATGCAACCTCACCGCGCGTTTCTATGCTGCGCAAGTATGGCTGGAGGATCATTGCTTCATTCAATATCAGCGTTTGAAAGATTGACTCATGGTCTGCAAGATTTTCCGGATGCAACCGGTAGGTATGCCTTCCCCCTCCGGAGACAGTCGGTTTTACCACAGAATCGTTCCACCCGGTTTCAGCATACAATTCCCGGAGAGTGATTGCTTCTCCTTTTTCAATGATGCGTGTCGGGGGAATGGCGATGTCTTTATTGTCAAGATCCCGCAGATAATGTTTATCCATGTTCCACCGGATCAGTTCGATCGGATTGATCAAGCGGGTTTTAGTTGAAACAATGTCCAGCCAACGCGTGAATTCCGGAAAGCGGTCGAAATAATCCCACGTTGTTCTGAAGAGTGCGGCCGAAGTGGAAGTCCAGTCAAAATCCGGATCGGCCCAGTCCACTCTTGTTACCCGCAATCCTTTTCTCTCCAGCGCCTCACGCATCAGAAGGTCTTCGGTGAGGATGTTGCGGGCGTAATTATTCGGGTTGACCGGAGCGAGATACCGGGATTCGGTGAGCAGGGCGATGTCGAATGTTTTCATCGTCTGTTATCTCCACACGCAGATTTCATCCAGCGATTTCCGCTTGATATCGGGAACCATCGTATCTTTCGCTGGATATCCGACCGGAATCAGGAGAAACGGCTTTTCATTCTCCGGGCGCTGCAGAATCTTAGCGAGAAAATCCATCGGACTTGGAGTATGTGTCAACGCAACAAGACCCGCGTGATGAATCGCCGTAAGCAGGAATCCGCACGCGAGGCCGACCGATTCCTTCACATAATAATTCTTTTTAATCTGTTCGTCAGTCTTATCATAACTCAATGAAAAAACAGCGATCAATGCCGGAGCGGTTTCGAGAAATTCCTTATGGTAGTCGGTGCCGAACGGTTCAAGATCGCGAAGCCACTCGTCGGACATGCGATGTTCGTAATTTTCCCGTTCCTCTTTTTCCGCCGCGGTGCGGATCTCCTTCTTTGTCACCGGATCGGTCACCACAACGAACCGCCATGGTTGTTTGTTCGCACCGGAGGGAGCCGTGCCGGCGGTCAGAATAATCGTCTCGAGGATATCATGCGGAACCGGCACGCTCGAAAATGTGCGGACCGAACGGCGGAGGTTTGCATATTCATAGAAGTGCTGAACTCTCGTCCGCTGATCTTCAATCGTGAACTGTAGAGGCGAGTATGAAATGAATTCCGGCATAAATTCTCTTTTCGTTATGATAATGTCCGGACAAAATACAGTAAAACCCCACCCTATTCAACTTTTAAGAGCGACGAGAGACTCTTTTCTTCTTTCCCCATTATTCAGTATCTTCATTCACCCTTGCTGACAAGTCGATCAGGACCTGCCGGCAGGGGAGAGTGCGTTTTAAATGAATGATTCACCATCGTGACCGACGAACTATATCATAAAATATTTTCGACCGAGCAATTTCAGACCCTCGGCGGCCTGAATATCACACAGGCGCAACCGGCGATGCTGCACGGTATATCCGGATCGCTGCATGCATTTGCAGCTGTTGCGCTCTTCCGGCGTACGAACGGACAGGTGCTGGTGGTGACCGATACCGCTGAACGGGCGTCGAAACTTCGGGACGATTGCGCCGTGATTGCCGGCGATGCAAATGTCGCATTGATGCTCGTCGAACCGCGTCATGCGGCGCAGGCGATGGATATGACCGCTCCGTTGTCGCAGATCGAAACATTAAAAGCCCTTCGCTCCAATCTATCCGCCATCTATATTACTCATGCCACGGCGGTCGGATTCGGTGTACCGGATCAGATGGAATTTTCGGGATCGATCATCGAAATCAGCATTGCCACGGAACATGAATTCCAACCACTCCTGCAGCGATTGAGCGATCTGGGATTCGAACGGAAGCAGATCGTCGAAACGTACGGCGATTTTGCGGTGCGGGGAGGAATACTGGATGTCTTTCCGTTCATCGGCGAACATCCGGTCAGAATCGAATTCTGGGGGGATACCGTCGAGTCGATCCGCGAATTCGACGTTCTCTCGCAGCGCTCCATTCGCGAATTGCAATCAGTTAGTATCGTACCGGATGTTCTCCGTACGGGGAAAGCTATTACGGATTCAACGATCGAATCGTCCCCACGGGTGAATCTGCTGTCGTACTTTAATCCCGAAGCGCTTCTTTATCTTGAGGACGAATCGCTGCTGCAGAAAGAATTCGACGAACTGACAGCCGAAGGAGTGCAGATCGATTTTCCGTTCGATGTGGTAAAGGAAAAGTGGACACAGTTTCCGAGATGCCAGCATTCGCTGTTCGGCTCGAACCGGGTGCAGATCGATTTCTCCTCACGACCACAGCCGAGTGTGAACGGCAGCATCAAGATTCTTCGTTCGACGATTTCCGACTTCTCCAATATAGGGTATGAGATCGTCATCACCTCCGACCGGAAAGAGGAGTTGGAAAGAATTCAGGATCTGATTCAGGAAGAGAATCATCATCCCATTCCCGAATCAGGAGAGGATGAAGCGCCGGAACAGACAACACTCCCGCCGATTCGATACTCTACCGAAGCATTTCACGACGGATTTATCTTCGATGCGGCAAAGATCGTCATACTGACCGAGCACGAGATCTTCGGACGAATTAAAGCCCATGCGGACAAGAAGCGGAAGCGATTCAAAGGGATCTCCGCAAAGGAATTGCACGCGCTGCGCCGCGGGGATTACGTCGTCCATGTCGATCACGGCATCGGAAAATTTCTCGGTCTTTCGAAGATCACCGTCGGCGGTACGGAACAGGAAGCGGCAAAGATCGAGTATGCGGAGAAGGGGACGCTCTTCGTCAATCTCAATTACATCACCCGCATACAAAAATATTCATCCGCCGAAGGACACGAGCCGAAACTGAACAAACTCGGCAGTGCGGATTGGGAACGGTTGAAATCGCGCACGAAGAAAAAGATCAAAGACATCGCGCGCGACTTGATCAAACTGTATGCGCAACGTAAAATGGCACCGGGATATGCGTTCGGGCCGGATACGCATTGGCAGAAAGAAATGGAAGCGTCGTTCATGTACGAAGATACTCCCGATCAGGCGCGCTCCACTGTGGATGTAAAACTCGACATGGAAACCGATCATCCGATGGACCGGCTGGTGTGCGGCGACGTCGGTTTCGGCAAGACGGAAGTGGCGGTGCGCGCGGCGTTCAAAGCGGTGATGAACAACAAGCAGGTTGCCGTACTGGTGCCGACAACGATTCTGGCGCAGCAGCACTTCAACACATTCTCCGACCGGCTCGGACGATATCCTGTTCGGATTGCGCTGCTCTCCCGATTTAAATCGACCAAGGAAATCAAATCTTCTCTCGAAGCGCTCGCCGATGGGAACATCGACATCATTATTGGTACGCACCGCCTCCTCTCAAAGGATGTTGTGTTTAAGGATATCGGCTTGCTCATTATCGACGAGGAACAACGGTTCGGAGTTGCGGCAAAGGAAAAACTCCGCGCACTGCGTGTCACAGTGGATACGCTGACATTGACAGCAACGCCGATTCCCCGCACTTTGCATTTCTCGCTCATGGGAGCGCGCGATCTTTCGATTATCAACACACCTCCGCGCAACCGTCTGCCGATCCATACCGAGATCGCCACCTACGACAAAAAGATTATCCGCGAAGCGATCATTCACGAAATCCATCGCGGCGGGCAGGTTTTTATCGTGAACGACCGGGTGAACAATATCGACATCCTTACCGCAACACTGCAGGAACATGTACCCGAGGCGCGTTTCCGCGTTGCCCACGGACAAATGCACGGTCACGAACTGGAGAAGGTAATGATCGACTTCCTCCAAAAGAGATTCGACGTGCTGGTAACAACCAAGATTGTCGAATCCGGTGTCGATATCCCGAGCGTCAACACGATCATTATTAATCGGGCGGACAAGTTCGGCCTGGCGGAATTGTACCAGCTGCGGGGCCGGGTCGGACGTTCGAACGTGCAGGCATATGCCTATCTGCTTGTTCCACCGATCGCATCGCTGCCGAAGAATACGCTCCGCCGATTGCAGGCGATCGAGGAGTTCACCGAGCTCGGTTCCGGATTCAATCTGGCGATGCGCGATCTCGAGATTCGCGGCGCAGGAAACATGCTCGGAGGCGAGCAGAGCGGTTTCATTATGGAAATGGGTTTTGAAATGTACACCAGGATACTGGAAGAAGCGGTGGTAGAACTGAAGGAGCAGGAATTCACCGATCTGTTCGCTCCGCCCACCGCGGCTGAAAGAAAACCGGTGGAAACGCAGGTAGAGGCGGATCTCGACGCGTATATTCCGGAGATTTATATTGAAAGCGATACCGAACGACTCGATATATACCGCCGTATCTACCGCACAACAAAGGAGCACGAAGTGGACGACATCCGCCTTGAACTGATCGACCGGTACGGCGCGTTGATGGAAGAAGCGGAGAATCTTTTTGTGCTGGCAAAACTCCGCGTTGCGGCGTCGCTGGCAGGATTCAGAAAAATTGAATTGAACAAACGGTCGCTCAGGATCTATCTTCCCGCGGAAGATGATAAACAGTTCTACGAAGGGGGCGCATTTCAGCAATTAATGGAGCAGGTCCCGGCGGTGGAAAATGTAAATCTGAAGCAGGAGGGAAAAAACCTCTTCCTGCAAACTTTTGTGAAAAGTTACGAGGGTACTGTCCGGGCGGATGAATCGATTGGGATTATTCAAAAACTGCATAAGTAGTAATAAAATCTTTTTAATACAATTTCAGTGATGCCATGACTTAGAGTCATGGCATCACTATTTTAAAAGATCCCCGTTTTCTTGAAGAAAACGGGGATCAAATCTCGTTCCCAATTATCTCGTTCCCAAACTCCGTTTGGGAACGCCGTGTGTTAGAAACTCCGTTTCTCCGTTCCCAACGAGACGTTGGGTACGAAATGATGTCAGACGACCCGCCATTAAGATCGGCGGGCAGGTGAAAAGCGTCGTCAGACATCGTTGGTAGAAAGAGAACGTCTGACACGTTTTTTCAGTGTCTGACGTTTCATTAGGTGCATTATGAGATGTCAGACGTGGAAAAGCAACGTCAGACATCGGTAGATTTCACTTTTCTGTTGATTCCTTATTTTAAATTGCATAAACAATAGTCATATTTTACTATGGAACAGAAATGAAAGATAAAATATCTGTTGTTATGTTCGATCTCGGTCGCGTTTTGATGCATATCGACTTCGACGCATTTCCCAATGCACTCGGTCTTACGACCGAAGCGCAGCGGGCACCGTACAAACCGGCAATCGCACCGTTGTGGATTGCGCATGAGACGGGGAAGATGAGCACGGAGGAATTTCTTGATGCACTCTTTGTGATCTTTGTAGGGAAATATTCCAAATCACAGATTCTTGATGCATGGGACAGCATTATTGTCAGTGACAACGATGAGATCATCCCGTTCGTTCGCCGCGTGCAGGAACGGTACCGGACAACGATACTCAGCAACACCAGCCCGAGTCATTGGAAGAAAGTACTTCGCATTTCACCACTTGTAAAATCATTTCCCGATGCCTTTACATCGTTCGATATCGGCGCCATGAAACCCGATCCCGCGTCGTACCGCCATGTGGCAGCATCATTGAATGTTCCGCCTCACGAAATTCTTTTCATCGACGACCTGAAAGAGAACATCGACGGAGCGATTGCCTGCAACATGCAGGGAATCGTGTACACCGATGTGCCGTCTCTGCTCAACGCTGCCGAAAAATATCTTACGTTTTAAACTAGAACCTACCTTAAAAGCTAAAAATTGTCACCCCGAGTCCGCCTGAGGCGGATAAACTCTGACGAGGGGTGATAGTTTGAGTGAAATCATGCCTCGGCTCCCAGCCCGACAACGTCGTTCAGGCGGGCGCTCGGCATGACATTGTTTTTTTTGATGATCTCTAATTATTTTCGCCAGTTTGATAAAACAAAAATCCCCAACCGTCAGGTCAGGGATTTTTGTCTTTGGTCCGTGAAGATATCTCTTAAATTAAAAAATTGTCACCCCGAGCGAAGACGAGGGGTGACAATTAGTAGCACGTCATGCCTCGACTTCGCTCGGCATGACATTGAGTTGATATTTTTAGATGGTCTTTAGAGAATCACGCTACTTATACAGGGTTGATATATTTCCCGGCCGGAATTCCGGCTGGTCCTGTATCGACGAACGGACTTCGCGGAAGAGTTGCTCGATGACGCGGAGTTTTTCATTCAGCGATGAAATATCGTTGTGTGCAGCCGGTGCCGGAGCAACAGAGTGCTGCATTGTACGAGCCGGTTCAGTGAATACTGGCGCGGCAACTTTATTGCGCAGCATCGCATTCATCATAATGGACGCGATCGTTTCGCCCGGCAGCTGATCTGCCTGTTCAAACCGATAGAGCGTCTGAAGAATCTTTACCGTCACCGCTTCCGACTCACCGTCAAATCCGCGCATCAGGAACGGCAGCCGTCTGCTGTTGGTAATTGCCCTCTCAAATGTTTCGCTGCGGGGTATCCAGGTATGCATCATCTCGATAAAGGATGAAGGATGAATGCAAACGGGGATTTCGCCGTAACTGATTGCTGTCCGTTTGCCTGAATCGTATGACAGGAAATTGCGGTCGAACGACAATATCCAATCCTGTGCATCGACGGGGGATTCGATGATTCCCGGACGAATATCCTTTATAAAGTGCCACAATGCGACATCATGTTCGAATTTTTCTTTCTGGAATCCGGAAAGTCCTGCAGCGCGGTCTGCCGGCTGGAATGCCGCAATATCATCCTCGACATTTCTGTCGGATTTATATTCTTCAATATTCGCCAGATAAACATCAATCCCTTTGGAGCGAATAATTGCCGTCAGATTATGGATGTACGGCGAAAAATACTCTTCGACCGTTACAATGCCGAATGAGCGTCCGTTATCGGAAAAATATTTTTGTGCAAATCCGTTGAATTCCAAACCCGCCGGGGGAGCAGCGACGTTCTGTTCCGCCTGAATGTTCTTTAGCAGGTCGACGTTCGCCTTCATCACTTTAGTTGTCTCCTGCAGCGTGAGCGGTGTAACGTAGAATTGCACCTGGACAAAATCCCTGATCTCATGCAGCAGGTTCAGGAGTGACGAGGCGGTCTCGTTCGACTTTTTGTCATGCAGGCCGAGGAAAGAGAAGAGGACATTGGAATCCAGGAAGAGTTTCCACGCCGACGGTTTCGTCCCTTTGGGAACGATCGTCCGGATCATCTCCGGCGAAAGGCTTCCCGCCTCGAGACAGAAGTACGTGTTGATCTTTCGCAGAATGTACCGCCGTGCGGCAAGCTGCTTCGGCGCAAAAAATGCGACGATTAATTTTTTAATATTGCTGCGGTTTTTTTCGGAATATCCTTCGATGAAGGATTGCACATCGGGATTTTGTTCAAGACGGAATGTATCGGTAACGATCAATTCGTATGTGCGCGCACCGAGAGACTGTATAAGCGGGTGTAAAAGTTCTTCGTTGAACCGGATCCACTGTTCATCCGCGCTCAGATCCGGGCATTCTTCCCGGCAAAGGGTTTTGAACGAATCCGCCGCCAGTTTTTCCGCTTCCAGATGTTCCTTGATCTCCAGGATGATCTTCTCAATACCGTTTTCGGACAACTTATAGTCGAACGGTGAGATTTGCAGGATCGACCGTTCTGTGATCAACGCATGAATTTGCTCATCGATGACCCGCGGCGAAATCCTTAATCCGAACGTGTCGAACAGAACGCGGTTGAGCGTTTCCATCGACACCGTATAATTCTCTGAAATCCAAAAAGCAGAGAGAATGATCTTCTGGATATTCTTTCCCCACCACCCGGATTCGTTCAGGGCGACATGATGGACAAGCGAGAATAATTCCCTTGGAAGGGTTCTCTTCGTTATGGTTGAGCTCTTTTGCACGAACACAAAATAATAAATTTTATCAATCTTTGTAAGAATTAACTTGACTTTCGGATGAATTTCCGTAAATTTCGTGTCATTCGGTGGGTAAAAGTGGGTAATTTGGAGATCAAACTATTGAAATTTCATAAATTTCGACTGTTTTGATTATCCAACAATTGTAAAAATTTCCTTTTACCCACTTATAGAGTTTTTTAATAATCCGCATGCATGACAAAAATGCCTGCGCGGAGAGGTTTTCCCAAAATATTACCATGTCATCATTTAAGGGATCTTTTACATACACGGTCGACAGCAAAGGGCGGATCAATATTCCGGCAAAGATGCGGAAGAATTTATCCCCCGAAGCAAACAATTCGTTCGTCATCACGAGGGGATTCGAACCGTGTATTTTTGTGTACCCACACGATGAGTGGATGAAGCGGGAGGCCGAGATCGGCAGATTGCAGCAGACCGATCCGCAGCATCGATTCTTTACCCGCATGCTGTTGCAGCACGCTACCGATGCGGAATTGGACGGACAATCCAGAATCATACTTCCGAAAGAGCTGATGCAGTATGCCTCCATCCACGGAGAGGTATTCATCCTCGGCGTTTTCGATCGGATCGAAGTCTGGAATCCTGAAGAGTACAAGAAATATCTCGACGCCCAGCAGGAAGATTATCTCACCGTTGCATCCAAAGTGTTTGAGAAAAAGGAGTAACGATGCAGTGCGGCGCCGGGCGGAGAGAGTTTCATTTCGACGATATTCATCATTCTCTGCGGTACTAATACATGTCCGGTTCGTCTTATCATATCCCCGTGATGCTCGGTGAAACGCTCGAGCATCTGGTCACGACACCGGAGGGGATCTATGTCGACGGCACGCTTGGCGGCGGTGGACACGCAGAGAAAATTTCGGAAAAACTATCTGGGCAGGGAAAACTCATCGGCATCGATGCGGATGCCGACGCCATAACGGCAGCAGGTCAACGGTTACAGCGATTCGGATCAACCATACAACTCGTGCACGATAATACCGGCAACATCGCCGCCATCCTACGATCGAATCACATCACCGCCATCCACGGATTGTTCCTGGATCTGGGTGTCTCATCCTTTCAACTTGATGAAGCAAGCAAGGGATTTTCTTTTCGCACCAGCGAACGGCTGGATATGCGGATGGATCGCCGGCAGCCGCTGGATGCCTCCGTTGTTGTAAATACATACAGCGAAGAAGATCTGGCGACAGTCATCTTCCGGTACGGCGAAGAGAGAATGTCACGCCGGATTGCACGGATGATTGTCCGTGGACGAGAGGAGCGGCCGATTACCACGACAGGCGAATTGACGGAGATCGTTGAACGGAGTGTCGGCGGCAAATTCGCCGTCAAATCGCTGGCGCGAGTTTTTCAATCGATCCGCATTGAAGTCAATAATGAATTGGAGCGGCTCCGGACTATACTGGATGATTCTCTTGGTCTTTTGGCCGTCGGCGGCAGAATAGTGGTGATCTCGTATCATTCCCTGGAAGACAGGATCGTCAAAACATTCTTTCACGAGCGTGCGGCGGACAGTATACCTTCCGGCAACAAATTTCAGCCGGATACGCCGAGAGTGCCGGAATTGAAGATTCTGACGAAAAAACCGTTGACGGCGTCTGATGAAGAGCAGCGAACGAATCCCCGCTCTCGCAGCGCAAAGATGAGAGTGGCTGAACGACTATAATAGTATGGCACGACGCGAGGTTCATAATCCGATAGAAGTGGTGGAAATGCCGAAATTCGACGATCGGCAGTTCTATAATAGCGGCGTAGCAATTTCCGTAGATCCGCAATCGACCGTTCCGGGATATGTCGTTCGGCAGAATGTGCGGACTTCCAAAAGCCGGAAGAAAACGAAAACCTCCAACATTGTCGGTTTATTATTTTTAATCGCCGTCGTGTCGGTATTGTATGTGGGGAATGTGATTGCCGTGAACAATCTCGCCAAAGAAGTCAGCGACTTGAATGCGCGGTATATGAAGATCACCAGTACCAACGAAGTGATTAAGGCGGAGATTAACCGGAAAGCGAGTCTTGAACGGATCAGCCTGATGGCGCAGGAAAAATTGGGAATGGTGAATCCGAAGGAACCGCCGGTCTGGTTCCGTGTGGACGATGAACGTCTGTCGGAAATTCGCGATCAGGTGGAGAAACGGTAACGAGTATGTGGAATCCCTTCGCAAAAAAAGATCGATCGATTGTCCCGGAGTCGCCGCAGCTCAAGGACTACAAGCACCGGCTGCTGTTGGTGAAGATCGTCTTTCTTTTGGTGTTTGCCGCAGCGAGTGCGCGCCTGGTACAGATTCAGGTGATCGAGTCTGCCAAATATAAACAGATCGCGAAGCGGCAGTACGAAGCGACGGTACCGATTGTTGCGCAGCGCGGAAATATTTATGACCGGAACGGCAATGTGCTCGTCGCAAATTCGCAGTTTGTTTCGTTCGCGGCGGATCCGACCATTGCCGGCGAGGATGCGAAATTTATCGCCCGCGAGTTTTCGAAAGTGACCGGACGGCCCGAGCACGAGTACATCGCAAAACTGAAGCAGAAAAAAAGATTCGTCTGGCTGGAACGGCACATGCGTCCCGATGTTGCGGAACTGATCCCGCTGAAAAAAATGGGGGGCATCGCCATGATGAACGAAGCGGTTCGTCTGTATCATTATGACGAACTCGCCGGTCAGGTGCTCGGTGCCACCAATATTGAAAATGCCGGCGCCAGCGGTATTGAGCAGCAGTTCAACGACATTCTCCGCGGGCGCGACGGGTACGTGATTATGCAAAAGGACGGTTTGGGACGCAAGCGTCCCTCTGTCGATTATCCGCGCGAAGAAGCGGTGAACGGTCACTCGCTGGAATTGACGATCGACCTGCAGTATCAATCCATAGCGGAAGAGGAATTGAAAAAAGGAATCGCCCGGACGCAGGCCGAAGCCGGTCTTGTGGTGATGATGCGTCCGACTACGGGAGAGATTCTTGCGATGGCGAATTTTCCGTCAGTGAATCTGAATAAGATCACGAATGCGGACCACCTGAAGAATCGCATCGTCTCCGATATGTACGAGCCCGGTTCCGTGTTTAAAATCGTTACAGCCGCAGCGGCGCTAAGTCACGACGTGGTGACACTGGATAAAAAGTTTTACGCCGAAAACGGCAAATATAAAATTGAATATCCGGGAAAACGATTCCGCACCATCAACGATTCACATCCGATGCGCGACGTAACGTTTCTGGAAGCGATGGCATATTCCTCCAATATCGTGATGGCGAAAGTGAGCGATCTGATCGGCCCGGAAAACATGTACACTCAGGCGCGCGATTTCGGTTTCGGCATGATGACCGGCATCGAACTCCCGCATGAAAGCAACGGCCAGTTGAAAAAGACATCGGAATGGTCGGGGGCTACGCTCAATTCGATCGCCTATGGCTATGAAGTCGGAGTGACACCGCTGCAGATCGTCACGGCATATGCTGCAATCGCGAACGACGGCCGGCTGATGAAGCCGTACATCATCCAGCGAATAAAGGACGAGAACGGACAGGAAACGTTTGCCGGGCAGCCGGAAATGATCCGGAGAGTGATACCGAAGGACGTAAACGCTCAGGTTGTGAAAATGCTCCAAAGCGTCGTGGACGATGGAAATGGCGTGGTGGTCAAAATTCCCGGTGTCCGCATTGCCGGCAAAACCGGCACATCGCGTAAGCATGTCGACGGAAAATACGAGGAGGGGAGTTACAACGCTTCGTTCATCGGATTTTTTCCCGTCGAAAAACCGGAAGTGGTCTGTCTGGTAATGATCGAAAAACCGAAGGCGGGGGGATATTACGGCGCCACTGCCAGCGCGCCGATTTTTAAAGGAATTGCGGAACGGATCATCCACAACAACGGATTGATCGCGAAGACGATGCTGGCCGATCAGACCGTTACGACAGATGTTCAACGGGACGAAACGACCGTGTCGATTCCCGACGTCTCGGCGCAAAGCGTCGACGATGCCGTCGAATCGCTTCGGCGGGCGGGACTTGCCGCCAAGGTGTATGGCACGGGAGACGAAGTGATCCGCCAGTATCCTTCTGCGGGAAAAAAAGTGGAGCGGGGTTCGATCATTCAATTAATGATGAGCGACGATGAGCAAAGCGTTGCAGACGGTACGGTCACGATTCCCGAAGTACGCGGCATGAGCGTGCGGCGGGCGGTCAATAAACTGGCGGCGGGCAGTCTTGGCGTCTCCATTGTCGGTTCGGGAGTTGTCGTCAACCAGTTTCCGTCGCCGGGCATGCAGGCGAAGCAGGGAATCAGAGTAACGATTATCTGTGAACCAAAAGCGGTGACGACCGCACAATTATATTGATATAGTACTGAAATGATTGTCTTTTTATCGGGACAATCATAAAATCAAAAAATCACAAAATCTTAAAATTCTTTTTGCTTTTAGTAATCATGACTTTATCCGATCTCTTGAAGGACGTAACAGTGACGAAGATGTTCCAGACAATGTACGGGAAGATGGTTATGACCCATGATGTAAAAATCAGCGGCGTTCAGTACGATTCCCGCAAAGTGCAGCGCGAGAATTTATTCGTTGCGATTAAAGGATCGGGTGCGGACGGACATCGGTTCATTTCGTCCGCCATCACCAACGGAGCAAAAGTGATTGTGGTCGAGGATGATGCGTCGATTCCCGATCCGCTCTGCATGCATCAGGGCGTGGTGAAGATCGTGGTGACCAACAGCCGCAAGGCGCTGGCAACGATAGCCGCAAATTACTACGGCCATCCCGCCGAATCGATGACGATGATCGGTGTGACCGGCACGAACGGAAAGACCACCACGACGTTTTTGATTAAGCAATTGCTGGAGAGCGATCCGAAGAATAAAGTGGGATTGATCGGCACCGTCGAATATGCTATTGGACAGGAAAAATTGCCGGCAACACACACCACCCCGGAATCGCTAGAACTGCACCGGCTGTTTGCGCAGATGAAGCAGCAGCAGTGCACCCATGTGGTGATGGAAGTTTCCTCCCATGCGCTGCATCAGTACAGAGTATTCGGCATTCCGTTTGCCGCGGGCGTCTTCACGAATCTGACGCAGGATCATCTCGATTATCACGGCACGATGGAAAATTATTTTGCGGCAAAAAAAATACTGTTTGATTCGTTGACCGATCGGTCAATCGCCGTCATCAACGCCGATTCAGAATACGGCACGCCGGTCACCGGCGGGACTTCCGCCCGCGTAATCTCGTACGGCGTTAACAATACAGCGACGGTACGAGCGGAGAATGTCACCGTCAGCATGAAGGGATGCCGGTTCACGATCAACGGAAAGAAGACCGGGATCGGTCTGGTGGGAATGTTCAATGTCTATAATTTTCTGGCCGCCTACACCGTTACGACGGGATTGGGATGCGACGTAATGCCGGAGCGGATGCAGGAGTTGCTTCCAGCTCCGGGAAGATTCGAACAGATCCATTCTTCCCACGGCTGGACGGCGATTGTCGATTATGCACATACGCCCGATGCGCTCGAAAACTGCCTGCAGGCAATACGCAATACATTGGCAGGAGTTCAATCGGCACGCATCATCACCGTCTTTGGTGCTGGCGGCGATCGCGATAGGACAAAACGCCCGTTGATGGGTGCGATAGTAGAACGGATGAGCGATGTGGCGATCGTGACATCGGATAATCCGCGCACGGAAGATCCGCAGCAGATTATCAATGATATTCTTGCCGGCATTTCCGATAAAAGCAAAATGATTGTCGAAGCGGACCGTGCCGCCGGTATTCGCAAAGGATTATCTGTAGCCCGTGCCGGTGATGTTGTTCTGGTGGCGGGAAAAGGACATGAAGATTATCAGGTTCTTGGAACCGAAAAAATTCATTTCAGCGATAAAGAAGAAGTGTTGCGGTTTATAGGTTGAGAATAGTCCGGACCCTCTCCTGCAGGGAGAGCAAGAAAAGAAAATGAAAAAAATCACCGCAAAAGAGATCCAGAAAATCAGCGAAGCAGAGATTATCAACAAAGATCTGCTGAAACGACGGCGTATTACCGGCGTTTCCACCGATTCACGGACGGCGACACGGAACGATCTCTTCTTTGCGATCAAGGGAGAAAAATTCGACGCCCATCAGTTTATTGACGACGTCGTCCGGAAAGATGTTGCGGCAATCGTCGTTCACCGGGAATGGGCCGACCGAAACGATCTCTATTTCAGAGCCTTTCCCTGTGCGTTTGTGGTCGTTCCGGATACGACCATTGCGTTTGGGGAACTGGCGCGGATTTACCGGCGGAAGTTCGATATTCCCGTCATCGCAGTCGCCGGCAGCAACGGCAAAACGACGACAAAAGAGATGGTGACAGCCGTGCTAAGGATGAAATACGACGTTCTTGCGACCGAAGGAAATCTCAACAATCACATCGGCGTTCCGCAGACCCTCTTTCGGCTGGGGAGCGAACACGATGTTGCCGTTGTGGAACTCGGTACAAATCATTTTGGGGAATTGAAATACCTCTGCCAGATCGCCGAACCGACGCACGGTCTCATCACGAACATCGGTAAAGAGCATCTGGAATTTTTCGGCGATGAAGAAGGAGTGGCAAAAGAGGAAACGGAATTATACCGGTACCTGAACGATCACAGCGGATTTGCATTCGTGAATGCCGATGACAAGCATCTCTCCGCCGATGCGGAGAAACTGCATCATTTTCTCTCATACGGTACGCATTCCGGTGCGGATGTCCGTGCGAGAAAAATCGACATCAACGAACTCGGACAATCGCGGTTTCTGGTGACATGGCCGAAAAAAGATGTCGAGATCGCCGTGCGGCTGTCCGTTCCGGGAAAGCATAATGTTCTGAATGCTGCCGCCGCTTGTGCCGTAGGTTTGAAATTAAAAGTGAAACCAAAAAAGATCGCCGATGCGTTAAAAAAATTCGCCTCGGCATCAAAACGAATGGAAGTGTTATCGCAGAACGGCGTCATCATCATCAATGATACCTATAATTCCAATCCGGATTCGGTCGTTGCCGCGCTGAAGACACTGCAATCGTTCAATACCAGCGGCCGGAAGATTGCCGTGCTGGCGGATATGAAGGAACTCGGCGAAACGTCCAAGCGGGAACATACGAATATCGGCGTTGTGGCGTCGGAAATGAAGTTCGATCACCTTTTCACCTTCGGCCAGTTCTCGAAATATACGAATGAGGCGTTCGGACATTCGTCCGCGAAGCATTACGACGCAAAGGAAGATCTGATCGGCGACCTGCGGTCGATGCTGAAGGCCGGCGATGTTGTGCTGATCAAAGGATCGCGCGGTATGAAAATGGAAGAGGTAGTTCATGCGGTTATCGGCGGTCAGGCCGTACGACAAGCAAAGGACAGTCACTGATGCTTTATCATCTGCTCTATTGGATCGAAATGACGTACAATCCTCCGGGATTCGGCGTAGTGAAGTATCTCACGTTCCGCTCCGCGGCGGCTGCAATAACCGCTTTGTTTATCAGCTTTATCATCGGACGCACGGTGATCGCAAAGCTGAAAGAAAAAGGGATCGTCACCACGTACAGGGAAGGATCCCCGGAAAAACATAAGCTCAAAGCCGGTACGCCGATGATGGGCGGCATCATTGTGCTTTCGGCAATCCTGGTCCCGACGATTTTATGGGGCGATCTGACCAACACATACGTGCAGATGATTATCATGGTAACGGCGGGCCTCGGCATCGTCGGTTTTATGGACGATTACCTGAAAATCGTGAAGAAGAAAAAAGAAGGACTGATCGGTTGGTATAAAATTTTCGGACAGGTCACGGTCGGGGCGATTCTCGGATACGTGCTCTTTACCATGCCGGAATTGAAAGAGATCAATGCCAATACGGTGACGACGGTTCCGTTCTTCAAAAATCTGGAATTCGACTTTGGATATTTTTACATCCCGCTCGTCATTTTCATCATTACCGCAACATCGAACGCGGTGAATCTGACGGACGGGCTGGACGGGCTGGCGATCGGCACATCGGGGATCGTGGCGATGACGCTGGGTGTGATCGTGTATATCTCCGGCAACGTCGAATTCAGTAATTATCTCAACATCATCTACCTACGCGGCAACGGCGAACTGGTGGTCTTTTGCATCGCCGTGGTCGGTGCGGCACTCGGATTTTTGTGGTATAACTCCTATCCCGCGCAAATTTTTATGGGAGATACCGGATCACTCGCATTGGGAGGAGCCATCGGCGCATTGACGGTGATGGCGAAAAAAGAATTGATACTGCCGATACTCGGCGGGGTGTTTTTTATCGAAACGGTCTCCGTGATCATGCAGCGGATGTACTTCAAATACACGAAAAAGAAATACGGCGAAGGCCGGCGCATTTTCAAAATGGCGCCGATCCACCACCATTTTGAATTGCTGGGCTGGCAGGAACCGAAGATTGTCACGCGGTTTTATATTATCGCCATCCTGCTGATGATCCTGAGTCTGACGACGTTCAAAGTGCGGTAGGACTCCTGTGAAACGTACGAACATATCGGGAAAAAAGTTCAGCATCATCGGCGCGGAAAGGAGCGGCATGTCGGTTGCCCGTCTGCTGCAGGCACACGGCGCAACGGCGTTCGTCAGCGATATCGGTTCCGGCGAACGGACACGGAAGCACGTTGCGGAACTGGCGTCGGAAGGAATTGCAGGGGAGTTCGGCGGACATACGGAGAGGGTCTACGATTGTTCAATCATGGTTATCAGCCCGGGCGTTCCGACGAACGCGCCGGTGGTTCTGGAAGCACGACATCGCGGCATCACGGTGATAGCGGAAATTGAAGCGGCAAGTTGGTTCTGTAAAGGTTCTATTATTGCAATTACCGGCAGTAACGGAAAAACAACCACTACCACACTTTTAGGGAGGATGTTGAGCGATGCAAAGAAAAAACATGTTGTTGCGGGTAACATTGGAACGGCATTCTCATCCGTCGTTCTGGACGTTGATGAAGAGACTGTTGTTGTTCTGGAGGTGAGCAGTTTTCAACTGGATCTGATCGATACGTTTCGCCCGTCGATCGCGATGATCCTGAACATCACGCAGAATCATATGGACCGATACGAACATTCGATGAAACTGTATGCTGAGTCCAAAGCGCGGATATTCAAGAACCAAAACGCAGACGATGTCGCGATCGTGAATGCCGACGACGAATGGACCCGTACGGTCACCGGCAATGCTCGAGCATCGATGCTGCAGTTTAGCACGAAACAAACGGTCGTCAACGGCGCTTTTCAGGATCACGGCGTGATGTTCATTCGCACCAAGGGACGCGAGATACCGGTGATCAATATCAGCGAGATCAGCATCAGCGGAGAACACAACCTGCAAAATGCCATGGCAGCGGCATTGGCGGCGCATCTCACGGGTGTCGGAACCGCATCGATCCGTTCGACGCTGCGGAATTTCAAAGGAGTGGAGCATCGCCAGGAATTTGTGCGGGAAGTAAACGGAGTTGCATTCGTCAACAATTCCAAAGCCACCACGGTCGAAGCGGTGGAAGCTGCACTTAAAAGTTACCACGATCCGATCGTCTTGATTATGGGGGGCAAAGATAAAGGAAATGACTATGCCACTATCCGCGATCTCGTAAAAAAGAAAGTGAAAGCGATCGTCGCAACAGGGTATTCGGCGGACACGATTGTGAACAATTTTAAGGATGTCGTCCGTGTCGAAAAAGTAGCGACGATCGGCGAAGCGATTCCCAACACGGTATCGATGCAACGGGCAATCGATACTGCTTTCGGATTGGCAGTGCGGGGAGACATTGTTCTGCTCGCACCGGCATGCACGTCGTTCGACTGGTTTATCGATTACGAGGAGCGCGGCAGAGTGTTTAAGCAATTGGTTAATCAATTGGAGAAAAAATAGTACCGGCGACGATACTGTAAACAACCAACATGGCATCGGAAAAAAATCATATCGACCGGATCACGCTCTTTGTCGTACTGATCCTGATGGTGGTGAGCACGGTTGTGGTGTACAGTGCATCGTCCACCTGGGCGATGCAGAAGATGCAGTCGGCCAGCGGATTGGTGAACAAGCATATCACCAAAATCCTCATCGGTTTGGTCGTCATGTTTTTCGCCATGAATATCGACTACAAAAAATATAAACCGCTGACCAAATGGGTGATCATTGCTTCACTGCTGCTGTTGGTGATGACTCGGTTAACGGGAGGCGAGATCAAGGGTGCGGCACGATGGCTGTCGATCGGCGGCATGAGCCTGCAGCCCTCCGAGATCGCAAAGTTTGCACTGTTGTTTCATTTATCGTACCTGCTTTCCAATAAACGGGAGAAGCTGGCGGATTTCAAAACGGGATTTATGCCGCTGATGTTCTGGATCGGCGGCGTTGTTGCGCTGGTGATGGTGCAGCCGAACTTCAGCACGGGATCGATGATCTTTGCACTGGGAATGATCCTGATCTTTGTCGGCGGTGCGCGGTTTAAACATCTCTTTTTTACCGTTACGGCATTGATCCCGGTTTTTCTTGGATACATGATGAGTGCCGGATACCGTCGTGAACGGCTGTTGACTTGGGTCGGATTCGGCGGCGGCGAAACCGTAACCTCCACGGCAAATTATCAATCGTTGCAGGGAATTATCGGATTCGGAAACGGAGGCATCTTCGGCGTCGGGATGGGGATGAGTAAACAACGCGAATTATTCCTGCCCGAATCGTACGGTGATTTTATCTTCTCCATCGTCGGAGAGGAATACGGCTTGATCGGAACATTAATTTTTATGGCGCTGTATCTGACCATCTTATTGCGCGGATTGAAAATCGCAAAATATGCGCCCGATGATTTCGGAAAATATCTTGCGATCGGTATTACGTCTACCATTGTATTATATGCGATCGCCAATGCGCTGGTGACGCTCGGCCTGGCACCGACAACGGGTATCCCGATGCCGTTTGTCAGTTACGGAGGCACGGCGATCATTTTTTCATCGTTCGCCGTCGGTGTATTGCTGAACATTTCTTCGCAAACGGATTTGCATCCCCGTGAACGGGAATTCCACAGCGCCGCAACGGTGTCGACGGAACCGGCGATTGGAAAAATTTATTAATGCGGAATGTATGACGATTCTATTTGCCGGCGGAGGCACTGGCGGTCACTTGTATCCCGCGATCGCCATTGCCGAAGAAATATTGAAAATCGATCCGAACAGCCGGGTCGCCTTCGTCGGAACACGGAAAAAGATCGAAGCACGGGTGGTTCCGCAAAAAGGATTTCAGTTTCATACAATCTGGATCAGCGGTTTCAGCAGACGGTTCACCGTGAACAATCTGTTGTTTCCGGTCAAAGTGATCGTTTCACTGATCCAGTCGTTCTTTCTCATTCGTTCAGTCAGACCGGATGTGGTGCTCGGCACCGGAGGATACGTCAGCGGACCGGTATTATTTGTCGCATCGCTGATGGGCATTCCGACCGTGATTCATGAAAGCAACAGTTATCCCGGTGTTACAACGCGCATCCTTGCATCGCGAGCGACAAAAGTAATGATCACATTCGAGGTCACTAAACGGTGGCTTTCATCGACGGCTTCTGTCGAAGTAGCAGGAAATCCGACTCGCGAGGAATTGTCCGCCGCGACCAGAATCGAAGGAAGCCGGTTTTTCAATCTCGATCCGGCAAAAAAGACGATCTTGGTCTTTGGAGGCAGCCTGGGTGCTGCATCAATCAATCGGGTGATGCCGTCGGTGGCTGAAGATGCGGTCTCCGAAGGATATCAGATAATCTGGCAGACCGGTGAATCGGATCAGGCAGCGGCAGCAACAGTGCAACAGCTTCCGGGCACCGCGATCGTCCGGTATCTCGATCGAATGGATTGTGCGTATGCTGCGGCAGATCTGGTTGTATGCCGTGCCGGCGCAACGACACTGGCGGAATTAACCCGGCTGGGCAAACCGGCCATTCTTGTTCCGTATCCGCATGCGGCGGCAAATCATCAGGAACTGAATGCGCAGACGATGGTGGATGCGGGTGCGGCACGGATAATCAGAGATTCAGAATTAACCGTCGCATTATTGAAGACGGTACGGGAAGTGTTGCACAACGATGCAATCCTGGCGGCGATGAGCGAAAAGAGTGCGGCGTTAGGAAAACCGAATGCCGGCAATGATATAGCGAAAAAACTTATTGCCATGAAACGATAGGCAGAGCAATGCACAATGAATTCAAATATAAATTAGACTTCTACTATCAGCAGGCGCTGATTTATCTGGTGACGCTGATTCTCTATATAGGAGTCAAAGGGACGTTCGTCGAGGATAATTTCACGCTGGTGTTCAACGATCCGATCATCCTCGTAATTGCGTTCTTTGTGGCGGTCGCATTCAGCACGCTGCTGCTGAACAGGATCCGCGACCGAAAGCTCATTATCACCGATGCGGCGATTATCTTCCGGCACCGGTTTGCACAGCGATCCATTCTGTTCAAGGATATCGAATGGATTCATATCGGCAAAGAGCGGATGGTGCAGACGGCAGGACGTTTTCAGGTGATCATTATCAAAACCAAGCACCGCCGCCGTGCGTTTCGTATCAGGCTTGGACGTTACGAACGGGAGCGGGAATTGCTGAATCTTGTCGAACAGATTTCGAACACTGTACCTAAACGACACAAACGGTTTCACTTCAGGAAAAGATAAATGTTTTCATCCATTAAAAAATTACACTTCGTCGGTATCGGCGGCATCGGCATGAGCGGCATCGCGGAGATTCTGCTCGATCAGGGATTTTCCGTCAGCGGTTCGGACAAGGCGCTCAGCGAGGTCACCGAACGGCTGCAATCGCTCGGCGCTACCATTTACGAAGGGCACAAGGCAGAAAACATTGCGGCGGACGTCGACACCGTCGTCTATTCGTCGGCGGTTGCCGGCGAGAATCCGGAAGTACGCGAAGCAATCAGAAAAAAAATTCCGGTGGTCCGGCGGGCCGAAATGCTGGCGGAAGTGATGCGGCTGAAATACGGTATCGGCATTGCCGGCACGCACGGCAAAACGACGACGACGTCGATGACCAGCCTGGTGCTGATGGAAGGGGATCTCGATCCGACGGTGATTGTCGGCGGTAAACTGAGCGGGCTCGGCGGAACGAACGCGCGTCTCGGCAAAGGAGATTTTATCGTTGTCGAAGCGGATGAATTCGATCGGTCGTTTCTTTCCATTACACCCACCATTGCGGTATTGACGACTCTGGAAGCGGACCATCTCGACTGTTACCGGGATCTTGAAGATATCAAAGGCGCATTCGTCCAGTTTGCAAACAAAGTGCCGTTTTACGGATTCGTTGTTCTGAATCTCGACGAACCGGCGCTGCAGGATATACTGCCGGCGCTCAATAAAAAGAAGATCATCACCTACGGGCTTCATTCTCCGCAGGCGGATGTTCAGGCGGTCGATATTCACCATAAGGAGAATACGACGACGTTTACGGTGATCCGCGGACACGATGAACTCGGTCAGGTCGCATTGCAGATACCGGGAAAACATAACGTGCAGAATGCTCTTGCCGCCATTGCCGTCGGGTTGAACCTGGGAGTCTCATTCGAAAAAGTAAAAGCGGGCATCGAACGCTTCAGCGGTGTATATCGACGGTGGGAGAAGAAGGGGGAAGTGCATGGTGTGACGGTGTACGATGATTATGCCCACCATCCAACCGAATGCAAGGCGACATTGAGCGGAGTAAAATCCGGCTGGAGAAAACGCGTGGTCTGTGTTTTCCAGCCGCATCTCTACTCACGCACACGTGATTTTTATGAAGAGTTCGGCAAAGCGTTTCTGTTCGCCGATGTGCTTGTCGTAACGGATATCTATCCGGCACGCGAAGAACCGATTCAGGGAGTGACCGGAGAACTTATTGTCAACGCCGCCAAGCAATACGGACACAAGGAGACGCATTACGTTCAGGACAAGAAACATATTCCCGAGTATTTGAAGAAGATCACGAAAAGCGGCGACATCGTCATCACCATGGGAGCGGGGGATATCTGGAAGTACGGCGAAGAATTTCTCCGCAGCGTAAAATAATGAATATGAACGACTCGGAATCAATGCAAACGGAACAACTCGATCTGGAATTCGGCCAACAACGGCCGGCGTACGGAAAACGTGTGTACGTCTATTTCAGTTTAATTGTCATGTTCATACTGACGCTGTTTTTCGTTAAAGCGCGATGGCAGGATCATCTGCCGGTCTCTTCGATCATCGTTGAAGGAAATACCGTGCTGCCGAAAGAAGAGATCATCCGTTTGATGAAATTGACTCCGCGTGTTCCGATGTATGCGCTCGATCTGACACAGATCCGGATGAACATTCGCTCCAATACCTTCGTGAAGGATGTGGTGGTGCAGCGCGATGCACCGTCGCAGTTGAGGATCGTCATTGAAGAACGTGTGCCGGCGGCATTGTTGGTGGCAAACGAATTATTTTATATCGACGACGAGGGTGTTGTGCTTCCCTATATCAATTCGGCGGAGACATACGACATACCGGTCATCAGCGGCATCGATTCGTCGGCGCATATCAAATCTGGACAGCGGATCACCAAAAAAGATCTGCAGGAAGCATTGGAGATCATCGCCGCGGCGAAAGTGACGAACTCAGCAATGTTCCACTCCATATCCGAAGTCCGGCTCCGAAAAGGACACGACATTGTGCTGTATTCGTTCGAGTCCGGATTTCCGATCATCTTCGGCCGGGGAGATGTCGTGAATAAAATCGTAAAACTGGATGCGTTTTGGCAACAATACTTTCATACTCTCGGTGCCGAAGGGATCAATTATATCGATGTGCGATTCGACGATCAAGTGGTCGTCTCCCGGAAAGCGTCGTAATTCAAAGGCAATGCAATGAACGAACATATTTATGTCGGATTAGATATCGGTACAACAAAGATCTGCGCTATCGTAGCGTCGGTCAGTCCCAATAACGAAATCAATATTCTCGGTATCGGCAAGAGCAAATCCGAAGGCCTGACACGCGGCGTGATCACACATATCGAACGGACGATCGATTCGATCAAGAATGCGATTCACGATGCCGAGGCGCAATCGGGAGTGAAGGTGCAGTCCGTCGTGGCCGGAATCGCCGGCGACCACATTCAAAGTTTTCAAAGCAGAGGCGTTATCGCCATCAGCGGCGCCGAACAGGAGATTACGCAGTCGGACGTCAACCGGCTGATCGAGGATACAAAAAAAATCGCCCTTCCGTCGGATCGGAAAATCCTTCACGTGATTCCGCAGGAATTCATCGTCGACGGACAGGACGGCGTATACGAACCGGTCGGCATGTCCGGCGTCAGAATGGAAGCGACCGTGCATATCATCACGGGGCTTGTCTCCGCAACGCAGAATATCATCCGCTGCGTACAGCGCGCCGGCGTGACGGTGAGCGACATCGTACTGGAACCGTTCGCTTCGAGCGATGCGGTGCTGGATGGAGAAGAGAAAGAAGTCGGCGTCGTCCTTATCGATATCGGCGGCGGAACAACCGACCTGGCGGTGTTTGCAGACAGAACGATTCGTCATACCGCCGTGATCGGCATCGCCGGCAGCAAAGTAACCGACGATATCCGCCGCGGAATGGGGATACTGACCGCCCAGGCGGAAGAAATCAAATTGAAATACGGCCATGCCTATATGCACTCCATCGTGGGGAATGAACCGATTACGATCCCCGGTATCGGCGGCAGAGAGCCGATGTCGATCGACAAACAGATGCTCTGCCAGATCATTCAACCGCGCATGGAAGAGATACTCGAGATTGCAGGACTGGAAATTAAACGTTCCGGATATCAGAAACATCTTTCAGCCGGCGTCGTGCTCACCGGCGGCGGATCGTTGGTGAACGGTACCGCCGATCTTGCCCGCGAAGTGCTCGGATTGCCGGTGAAGATCGGCATCCCGCGGGGATTCAGAGGAGGATTTGTGCGAGAGATCGAGAATCCTATGTATGCGACCGGCGTCGGACTGGTGCTGCATGCGATCAAGAACCGCGCCCGCGGCGCCGCCAGCAATGTCGGTGAGGAACGGATGACCGGACGTCACGATTCTATCGTGAAACGAATGAAACGGTGGTTTGATGAGTTGTGAAAAAGAAGAAGACAGAAGACAGAAGACAGAAGACAGAAGACAGAAGACAACTAAAAACTGAAATCATAAAATCAAAAAATCAGAAAATCACAAAATATTCAATTGAAATTAATTTCTAACAAGTGTTAAGTACCAACAAACCAACAACCTAATTAAAGGAGTAGTTATGCCAATAGAATTCGACAGCCCTGCAGAAAATGGCGCAAAGATCCGTATCGTCGGCGTGGGCGGCGGCGGGACCAATGCGGTCCATAGCATGATCACACGCGGCCTGGCCGGTGTGGATTTTGTCGCGATCAATACCGATGCGCAGGCATTGGAGCGCAACGCGGCGAACGCCAAGATCCGCATCGGTAAGAATCTCACCCGCGGTCTCGGCGCCGGCGCCGATCCGACAATCGGCCAGCGTGCGGCGGAAGAGGATAAGGAAGAAATCTCCCGCGTACTGGCAAACAGCGATATGGTTTTTATTACTGCAGGTATGGGCGGCGGTACCGGTACCGGCGGAGCTCCGGTAGTGGCAAACATCGCCAAAGGCCTCGGCGCGTTGGTTGTTGGAATCGTCACGCGGCCGTTTACGCACGAAGGGAAAAAACGGGCGGCACAAGCGGATTACGGTATCGAAGAATTACGCAAACATGTCGATACGCTTATTGTGATTCCGAATCAGCGTTTGCTGACGATCGTGGACAGAGCAACGCCGATCACGCAGGCATTCGAAGTCGCCAACAGCGTACTGTATAATGCAACACGCGGTATTTCGGATATCATCACCGTTCCCGGACTGGTCAACGTCGACTTTGCCGATGTTCGCCGTGTCATGAGGGAAATGGGAGATGCGTTGATGGGCACCGGTACGGCAACGGGAGAAAATCGCGCCGTGGAAGCGTCGCAAAGCGCCATCTCCAGTCCGTTACTGGAAGGAGTCGATATCAAAGGTGCACAGAAGATGCTCGTCAATATAACCGGCGGGCCGAATCTCTCCATTCAGGAATACGACGAAGCAGTCGGTATCATTCACGAAGCCGCCGGCGGCGATGTGGAAGTGATTGCCGGTGTGGTGATCGACGAAAACATGACCGAAGAAGTCATGGTCACGGTGATTGCGACCGGATTCAGCAAACAGGCGGTGGCAAAACAATCCTCCGATCGATTTGCCGCTTCCGTCCAGAGACCGCGCAGCGTTGTCGATCATATTCCGAACGGCGTGCGCGATCTGCAGAAACTCGACACACCGACCTACATGCGTCGCGGTATTGCCGTGAATGCTCCGGCCATGCAGGACGATGCCAAAGTCCATTCCATCGAGCAAACACCGGCGGATCTCGATCGCCCGGCGTTCCTGCGAAGGATTATGGATTAAGGAAACTTTTGAAATATTCAATCATACTGTCATTACGAGGCGTTTTTTGCCGAAGTAATCTGGATTTTCTATCATTTTAGAGAGATTGCTTCGCCTGCCTGCCGGCAGGCAGGTCGTCTGTCGTACGACAGACTCCCCGCAATGACTTTTTCAGAGGTTTCGATTAAGTTAATAAAGAAAAACCCGCGTGATCAACGCGGGTTTTTTTTGTCCACCGGTATGCCGGTCTATTCCGTCTTTTTTTTCTGTTCAAAGAATTCGTCGGTAAGTCCCGTGTTGATGTGATAATCGGAATAGATCAATTCCGCACTGCCACTGCGCGGTATACGGTTGGGATTGAATCGTTCTGCCAAAGAATCGGCTTTCTGTTCGAAATCGAACGATGCGGAGATCTTCGACGGAAGAATATATTTTCCATCGATGACGATGCTTTCGATCTTTATCTCTATTTTTCTGCCTTCCTGCGGATATGATTCAAACCGTGTGATCGTCCAGTTGTTTTCGTCCACCCAGATAAAGCTTTCGCGCACTTGTTTTCCCTTTTCCGGTTTCGATATTAAACGGATCTTATAGAGCGATCGCCCCTCGACAATTTCTTTTCCCATCACCGAACCGTCGAACCTGTTCAATAAATCCGTCGGATTGATATCCAGCATGGTACGGGGAAGGAAGGTAGTTCCTTTCGACTCCGTCTTGAATTTGTTCGGCTGTTTGAAATATAGTTTGACGATCATCTTCGGCACTTTGAGTCTCTCCATATTCACCGTTCCTGTGAGCGTCACCGAATAATCCTTCACGGCGTCGAAGTTCGCCTTGACGTTGAGAAGAATTTTTTCCGCCGTTATTGTTTGCGCCGGCAATCCTGCGGCGATAGCGATGAAGAAAATAATTATGGTCTTGAATATTCTCATAGTTACGCTTTGATGTCGTGATGGGAGACGAATTTGTTGTAGACCGCCATACAGAGTGTACCGAACGCACCGATGCCGATCATCGACCACCAGATCATGGAAGGATCGCCCGCCGCTTTGGCAGTCTGATAAATCCATCCGCCGAACGGATCGCCGACAAACCGGGCAATGGCAATCGGCAAAAATGCATATCCCTGATACAATCCCTGCTGGCCGGGAGGAGCAATTTCGGAAATATATTCATAATATCGCGGCGCCTGGATCATTTCACCGATGGCAAACGCCACAATCCCCGCTGCAATGGTCGGGATGGAAGGATGGATACCGATAATCACCCAGATCAGCGACGATACGGCAAAACCGATCAGGATCGCCTGTCGTGTCGGAATATTTTTTGTCAGACGATTGACGGGAATTTGAAGCAGAATAATTGCTCCCGCTCCGGCCCACGATTGCACGATTTCGTACGGCGCTTCGGGGCTGATGTAGTCGGTGATATAGTATGGCACGATGATAAATTCCTGCCAGAAGATGATCCAGTACAGCGAATAGATCAGCAGAAAGATCATAAACTTCACATTGCCGAGCACAACAAAAAGGTTGGCGATCTTTTTGGCGAGCGTTTCAGTCGGGACGGTCGATTCAGGTACCACTTCTTTGTACATGAACATATTGACCAGTAGCATTGCAAAACAGCTGATCGACGAGACCAGATAGACATATTCATTGCCGTAACTGTCCCGGACAAAATATGCGATGGTTGGCCCGATCATCGCTCCGGCATTCACCAACCAATAGTAGATCGCGAATCCGAGCGACTTCGTTTTTTCGGTCGTGGTGACGGCAACGGTTCCCAGGACGGACGGCTTGATGAATGAACCGCCGAATGCCGTCAGAATCAGGAAGGCCATCAACAGCCAGTACTGCGACATATCGCCGTAGATCCCCTGAAATGCCGTCATCCCGACGGAACCGATGAGAAAATATCCGAGTCCGAGAATGGAAAAGGCAATGTTGAATGCTTTCCGGAATCCCCATTTGTCCGCCAGCGTTCCCCCCAGTATCGGAAGCAGATAGATCAAACCGCCGAACAATCCGGAAAGGGCTCCCGCTTCGCTCTCGGTGAATCCGAGATTATTCCTCAGGTAGACCATGAAAACGATCTGCTGGCCGTAGTAGGCAAGCCGTTCGAAGAGTTCCATTCCGTTGGCGGTCCAAAACGTGGGATGAAATCCCGATTTCAGATCGCTCCATTGTTGCCGTAACGCCATGATCGTACCTTTATGATTATGTAAGAATATCTTTACGTCTGAAGATAAAAAGCGTCATGCCCCAGAATCCCACGATGTACATTGTGAGAATACCGAACGAGTGCATGATACTCTGCCAGTCGAACGGTTCATGCAGCGCCTGCTGCCATACATTCATATGCGTTGTGAAAAGCCACGGTTTGATGTTTTCGACCGATTCGACCGGTAGAAATGTAATGATATAAAAAATCGCGATGATTGTCATGGTGATGATGATCGGCCCGATGGCATTTTCGACCAGCGAAGAGATGAGAAAAGCGAGCGATGCCACCACGAACATCGACCAGATTGCCAGCATATAGGCAAAAAGAAAATGGATGGCAAGATCAGATTCAGGAAGGATTGTGAGCCCGCCGATGTCAAAAACCAGTAGGTCGCCGGTACCGAAAATCCACAGTCCAAGGCCAACCGATAATGCAGCAATGGCGACAACGAGCGATGCGGAATAAATGAGCGTTGCGAAGTACTTCGCGTTAAGAATTCGCGTGCGGGAGACCGGCCGTATCAACGTCAGCCGGAATGTTCCTGCGGTTGCTTCGCCCGACAGCTGGTCACCGGCGACGAGTGCGATGAGTGCCGGTACATGAATCCACAATCCGTTCATGATGATCTGAGCGACCGCCCATCCGTTGAAGAGATTGCCGGTGATAAGAAAATCCGTCTGCAGTGAACGAAGCTGCCGCTCCACAAATCCTCCCCCTTCGACCCACATGATCCACATGATAACAGGAATAAGTACGCCGACAGCGATAAAGCCGATATACGTTCGCCACTTGGCGTACGTTTTAAAGAGTTCCCAATAGATTAGATTGATCATTGTCTGTCGGTCATTGGTTGTTGGTGATCGAAAGGAAGTACTCTTCCAGAGAGTGCTGCGATTCGATCCCGAAGATCCTGCACCGTGCGTTCACCAGTACAGCAGTAATAGCGGGAATATGTTTCGGATCGATCCGAGCAACAATGCCGTCGTCGGTTGCTGCCGGATCCTTGACGTGCTTATACTTTTGGAGCAATGTCAACGCTTTTTTCACCGGACTCACTTTGAACAACACTTTGTGTGCATTCGCTTTTAAAAGATCCGTAACCGTTCCCTGAACAACCATGGTGCTTTTGTTGATGATCGCCATCCGCGTCGCGACCTGTTCCACTTCGTTCAGCAGATGGGAAGAGAGCAGTACCGTAATTCCCCGCTCCTCCGTCAGTTGTTTGATCAGTTCCCGTACTTCTTTCATTCCCTGCGGATCAAGTCCGTTCGTCGGTTCGTCGAGCATTACCAGTTGCGGATCGGTCAACAATGCTTGGGCGATGCCGAGGCGCTGCTTCATGCCGTGGGAATACGTCTTTACCCGGTCCAGTGCCCGTTCTGCAAGGCCGACCAGCGCCAGTGTGTCCATAATTTTTTTGCTGTCGGGAGTTTTGCCCAGCGTCAACGATCCGGCAATCTGCATATTGCGAAAGGCGGAGAGATACAGATAAAAATCCGGTTTTTCGACGATCCCCGCAACGTTCTGCAATGCAGATTCACGTTGACGAAATAGATCGTGACCGAACAGTTCCACGCTGCCTGTTGTCGGTTTAATAAGGGAGAGGATCATGCGGATGGTGGTGCTTTTACCGGCGCCGTTGGGTCCGAGCAGCCCGAAGACGTCGCCACGGTGGACTTCAAGATTAATATCCTGAGCCGCCCACCGCTCGCGGTATTTTTTCCCGAGATGCGTTGTACGAAGGATGATATCGTTCATCGGAGGAATTATTCCACTTCACGGATGATGTCGTTCACCAGGATTCCTGATCCTTCGAGGACCTTTGCTTTTGCCGCTTTCCCTTTCAATGCATCCTCAACGACTTTTATCTTTCCGATTTTTTCTTCTTCAGCGCCGAGGTCGAGTCCCGTATCGGGATCCTTGATCGATTCGCCCATGCGGAAGATCTCGAATTCCATTCCCACTTTCACATTTCCTTCGGAGCCGGGTTTCATCAACAGTGTTCCGTCGCTGTTTACTTTCAGCACTTTACCGCTCCAGGGAATGCTTGCCATATTTTTGGTAATGAGTTCCACCACATCGTCCACCGCTTCACGGGTTGCCTTGCCGATATCGGTATCGTCCCAGCTGTCCATATTATTGAAGTCGATTCCTTCGTAATCCACAGCGATGCCGGTGGAAGATTCGTCTCCTTCGGCCTTCTCCGCGGCGATAATCTCGCCGGTGACGGTGTTGACCAGCCGTACATCGACCACGGCACGCGACGTTTTTGTTTTAATTCCGCCGCTGATAAACGACAGTCCGCCGGAGACCTTTGATTCCTTTGTTCCGAATTCCGAAATCGATCCAACCACCAGCAGTTCCACACCGAGCAGTTTGCCAAGCTTCGGCGCGGTTTCGGCTGTTACCAAACCGCTTTCGCCTAACCGTTGTTCGGCAAGGACCTTTTCCAGTTCCTGTCGTTCGAGTACGGAGAATTGACCCGATTTGACCAGCGCGGTCACAAGCATATCCGCGACACCTTCACCGAGGTGATTATATCCTGTACCGGCGCGGTCTTCAAAACGGGAAACGGCGACACGTTTCTTTAATTGCGCTTCGGCTGAAAAGATCATCAACAGCGTTAAGAGAAGAACACTGATGCGTTTCATGATAGTCTCCAGAAAAATGTAAATGGGGAACGTGTGTAAAAGACGCAGAAATATAGAGAGATTGGGAACGGAAAGCAACGGAGTCGAGTGGCAACTTTCCTTCCCCTTATGCATCTTATACCCAATCCAGTATAGACATCAAAGGACAGGTGCAAACAACACTCCAGACCGACGACGATCTTGTGGCGCTGTTCCGCAACGGACATCTTTCAGCCGGATCAGCGCTGTACAAACGATATAATGACGCGGTGTATTCCTTTTGTCTGCGAATGCTGGGAGATGCGGACGGCGCCAAGGATGCGGCACAGGAAACATTCGTAAAGATGGTAACAAAGATACAAACAGTAAGAAATGGAACGGCATTTAAGACCTGGCTTTTTTCCGTTGCGCGCAACGAAGTGCTGATGACCGTACGAAAGCGCAAAACCGTGACAATGGAACAGTATGACGAGGATGAAACGGCAACGGTAGACTCCGCGACGCCGTTGACAATGGCGATCCGGGCGGATGTGCGGGAAAAGATCTCCGGCGCCATCGCGCAGCTGAAACCGGCGTACCGCGAAGCATACCTGTTGCGCGAGATCGAAGGGCTGTCGTATGAGGAAATTGCCAATGCGACGAATTCTTCAATAAGCGCCGTGAAAACGAAAATTTTCAAATCGCGCGCAGCGTTGAACGTCATGCTTGCGCCGTATCTTGAAGGAGAGACGACATGGAATGCATAACGTGCAGAGCATCAATCAGCGAAATGCTTGATTGCACCGCGGGGGATGAAACGTTGGCGGCAGTATTCCGCCACCTGTCGGATTGTTCCGAATGCAGAAAATTTTATGTTGAAACGAATGCCGTTCATTCTGCGATGCACCGATTCCCGTACGTGAAGACGCCGGCAGAGCTCGACCGAAAACTCAGTGTGCTCGGTATGGAATCCGGAACACCGCACAAAAAAGTCTCCGTGACATTCTCCGTTCCATCGGCGCTCTATTCGGTAGGTGCAGTATTGATGTTGCTCCTCTTCATTTATGCAATGGGCAGTTTCCAGGAACGGAATCTGTCGACGGGTTTTCAACTGACGATGGACCTGATGCGTCCGGTTGTGCCGGAAACGTCGATGCATTGATGCGGATGATACACGAACAACAAAAGGAACCGGCATGAAACATAATTTTGCGGCTGCGGCGGTACGGTATTTTACCTGGTGTGCTGTCGGCGCACTCTGCGTCGGTGTACCGTTTCTGATCGCATTTGATGCATACGATCTGTGGAATTCGATTATTGCCGGAGTGTGCGGCGGCATCGTATTTATCGTGATGGTGTTTACACTGCACGCACGCTCTCTATCGTCTTCAGTAGAAAAGGGTGTGATCGGAATTGTGTTGATGGCGCTGGCGGCGAGTTATATCGTGTATACGGCAGTGCAGTACCGCACTTCCGATTATCAGCGTGAAATGCTTCATCGTTTCAGAACGATCGTCGGCACGGAAATGATTGTTGTAAATACGATACACGGTACGATGATTCCAACGTTCAGGGAATATTACCGCCGACAGCGTGCAGGCGAGGATGCGACGGTAACAGAAACGTTTCGCGGGCTTTATGGCGCAGCGATTCAAAATGGTCGGTTGGATATCAATGAAAACATTGATGCGGGATCAATCGTGACGTTGGTGACGACGGCCGGAGATTCTGCGGTCCGATATCGCGTGGTTGATACGGTCGCCGCAGGAATCCACCGTGGCTTCATCAATGCTACCGGGCATTCGGGAAAAATGGAATTTCACGCAACACTGACTAGGACCGGAGTGGACTATGAACGGATCAATTAACTCTCCGACAACCGCGCTCCTGCACACACGCGCCGGAATCTTTGTACTCATATCGTTCTCGATGCTCCTGTTGCTTGTGGCGGTTAAATGGGAAATCGTTGATCCGACTGCGATCGGAACTGCCTTAAATTTTCTGCTCGCTCCAGTGACGGCGGCGGTACATACAGTGCGAAATGGCATTGCCGCATTTGCAGGGCATGGCCCGATTGCCGTACCGATATCCGACCGGCTGTCGGTGGTCGGATCCCTGATCGTGCTTTTTGTTGCGGGACCGGCTGCACTGGTGATGGTGAGAAAAGAAATCGCAGTCAAAAGAAGGGACGGAAAGCCCCTATCATTCACGCTGAAATTTCTGAACGTCATCATTATTGGCGGAAGCGTCATCATCCCTTCACTGCTCATCGCTACTACGCTCGCTACAAACTCAGTCTCCGGGCGTATGCGCGCAGAAAACGAAATATCAATGCAACGACAGTCGGCAGTGATGACCATTGCATCGATATCGTACAATGCGCAGCAATTTTTTCAGAGACCGACGACGGCGGGTGGAGGGGGTGAATCGTTCCGCCGCGGCGGATCTACCGTTACACTGTATGAGCTGGGTATGAAGACACGAACTTCTGACGGCCGGTATGTCCTCTATCCCGGTTCGAACGATACCACATTGAAAGTTCTGTTTTTCGGCAACACGCCTCTACCGCAACACTCCGGGAAAAACGATGTACGTAACCGGTTCATCGAGTTGGAAGCAACCATTACACCCACCGGACACCTGATCACCACCGTGCAATAATCCCGCCCGTATACAGCGGCAGCATGTGGAAGGAATTCCCCTCCTTGTTTCACCCTCATTTTTTTTCTACTTTGGGTAAAACATCCTTAATACAATGACAAGATTGCAATCCTGTAATCTTGCAATCTTGCAACGATATATTTTTAATTATCACATGTCCACTCCCTTAATGAAACAATACGCATCCGTGAAGGCGAAATATCCCGACACGATACTGCTGTTTCGGATGGGGGATTTTTACGAGACGTTCGATGACGACGCCAAGACAACCGCAAAGGTGCTCGGCATTACGCTCACACGCCGGAATAACGGCTCCGGTGCGGGCGAAACTCCGCTGGCCGGATTTCCCCATCACGCGCTCGATACGTACCTTCCAAAATTGTTAAAAGCGGGATTACGCGTTGCCGTTTGCGAACAATTGGAAGATCCAAAGTTTGCAAAAGGAATCGTAAAACGCGACGTGATCGAAGTGGTCACTCCCGGTGTCTCGTTTTCGGACAAGGTGCTCGATCAAAAGCAGAACAATTTTCTCGCCGCCATTGCACTGCCGAGCGCCATTGCTGCAGCAAATGATATGGTCGGATTTTCCTTTGTCGATATCTCCACCGGCGAATTTTTCGCATCGGAATTTCCTTTCCGGCAGCTGCCGGAGATTCTCTCGTCGGTCGCACCGGCCGAACTGCTCGTTCAAAAAAGGGATAAGGACTCCCTACACGAACTATTGCATCATTCGTATAAGGGGATCTACACCAATCTCGACGACTGGCTGTTTCAGTTCGATTACGGATTTGAAAAATTGATACAGCATTTTAAGACGCAATCGCTCAAGGGATTCGGCATCGACACCATGAGCATCGGCATTATGTCCGCCGGTGCGGTGATGCACTATCTGAACGAAACGCAGAAAGCGAACCTCGCCCACATACAGAAGATCGTTCCGTACACCGTCAACGACACTATCGTGCTCGATGCGGCGACTAAACGAAATCTTGAAATTACCTCGTCACTGGGCGGATCGCCGGACGGTACGCTTTTTTCCGTTCTGGATAAGACGAACACGCCGATGGGAGGACGCCTGCTCAAGAAATGGGTGGGAAATCCTCTCAAGAAGATCGAACAGATTCAATGGCGCTCCTCCGGCGTTGCGCATTTGGTGAACCAATCGTCTCTGCGCGCCGGGCTGCAAAACGAATTGAGCGAGATCGGCGATATGGAACGGCTGATCGCCCGCATCGCGACGGGACGGGCGAATCCGCGCGAGATGCTGGCATTGAAACGGGTGTTGCTGAGCATTCCGACATTGAAAAAAATTATACGTGAAGACTCTTCAACTCAAAATGATTTGAATACTCGTTCACCGATCAGCGAGATCGAATCACATCTGCATCCTTTAATCGAACTGACCGATGCGATTTCCCGCGCGATCAACGACGATCCCCCGGCAAAACTGGACGATGGCGGAGTGATCCGCGAAGGATTCAATATAGATCTCGATGAATTACGGTCGTTATCCTACTCGGCGAAAGACTGGATCGCGAATTTGCAAAAACAGGAGAGGGAGCGGACCGGAATCTCGTCGCTAAAGATCGGTTTTAACAATGTGTTCGGGTACTATATTGAAGTGACCCACACGCACAAAGAGAAAGTCCCGAAGGAGTACATCCGCAAGCAGACGATGACCAATGCGGAACGGTTCATCACTCCGGAACTGAAAGAGTATGAAGATAAAGTGCTGAATGCCGACCAGAAGATTCTGGAGATCGAAACGCGGTTGTTTAATGAGTTAAAAATCTACGCTTCACAATTTGCCGGTACGATCCAATCGAACGCGCAGCAGATCGCAACGCTCGATTGTCTCGTATCGCTGGCACAGGCTGCGCAGGAAAACAAGTATGTCCGTCCGGAAGTGAACGAAGGGGAAGCGCTCATCATCGACGAGGGACGGCATCCGGTCATTGAACAGTTGCTGCCGGTCGGGGAAAATTATATTCCAAATTCGCTGCAGCTCGACACGAATGCCAATCAAATTCTTATCATCACCGGCCCGAACATGAGCGGAAAGTCGTCATATTTGCGGCAGGCGGGGCTGATTGTTTTGCTGGCACAGATCGGCAGTTTTGTTCCGGCGAAGCGGGCCGTTGTCGGCCTGGTAGATAATATTTTCACCCGCGTGGGAGCCAGCGACAATATCACCAGCGGTGAAAGTACGTTTCTGGTAGAGATGCATGAAGCGGCGAACATCGTCAATCGCGCCACCGAACGAAGTTTGATTCTGCTTGATGAAGTAGGCAGGGGAACAAGCACATTCGACGGCATCTCCATCGCCTGGGCGCTGACCGAATATCTTCACGAGCATATCGGCGCACGGACGCTCTTTGCCACCCACTATCATGAATTGAACGAACTTGCGACGCTGTATCCGCGGATAAAAAATTATAAAGTCGACGTGCGAGAATACGGGGACAAAGTGGTCTTCCTGCACACCGTCACGCCGGGTACTGCCGATCACTCATACGGCATTCAGGTGGCGATGATGGCCGGCCTGCCGACAGACCTGACCGACCGCGCGAAACGGATTCTGGAAAATCTGGAAGCCTCGCAACTCACCCCGCACGGCGAACAACCGGCGGATCCTGCCGAAGTGCGCAAAACCCAACGGAGCGTTGCACGGATCGAGAACACTCCGCAGATCACTATGTTCGAAATGAAAGACGATGAACTGCGTGAAGTGATTAAAAAACTCGACCTCAATTCTATGACGCCGTTGGAGGCGCTGAAGTTTCTGGCGAAGGTGAAAGAAAATTTATAGGTGAGGTGTATATGACTATCAACGATTTTACATTGTTGTTCGACTTTAATAATTGGGCAAACGCCCGTACGCGCCGGGCGGTGGAATCATTACCCGAAGAGAAACTGTACGTCGATATGAAAAACAGTTTCGGCAGCATCCACGGAACCGTGGTGCACATCGTTGGAGCGGAGGATATCTGGCTGCAGCGTTTACAGGGAGCAGAACGAGGGATATTCATGAAGCAAGAAGATTATCCGACCTATGAATCGGTGAAGACAAAATGGAATGACGTCGAAAAACAATTTGCGCAATTCCTCCCGACGATGACGGAAGAGATACTCGCTCGCGATCTTGTCTTTTTCAATCTGAAAGGGGAGAAGGTCTCTCAAAAAATCTGGATGTCACTGCAGCATCTGGTGAATCACTCCACATACCACCGCGGACAGATTACCACGCTGGTCCGGCAGGCAAGCGGAACACCGGTCGGCACGGACCTGATTGCATTCTACCGGCAGAGGAAGTAAACTCTTTTTTCTACAGCGTCAATGCAAGTCCAGCAGACAAATTGACGCCGTTCACGGGAAATTCGAAGAAATTGTACCGCAACGCCCTCTCATCTTCATACTCATCAAACGTCATCATTCGGTATCCCAGTTCAAACACGATGCTGACCGTCGGATTGATCGGTACCGATGCGTTTCCGGCAACGCGCAAACCATAGGCAGGACTCGTCAGTTCCCGCGAGTAGGAAATATTGTCACCGCTTGTTGTTTTATAATTTCCCTCTTCCGTTACGGTGCTCAATGCATAAATCAGTTCAATCTGAAACTGAAAGTCGGACTTCCTGGTAGTAGCGCCGATGCCGAAAGAAAAGGGGACGACCGAATACGTTTCCACCACCTCGCCGGTGATCGTCCCCGTCGGCGTACTGCTCGTCGTTGTCTGCGGAAGGGAAATCCTGAACGTCCGCTCGATGGAGGCATGCCCCGCGCGCAGGATCAGTATTTTGAAATCATCCTGCGGCCGTATTGAAATCGTTGCCGCAAATTCCGGCAGAGACTTGATTGATTTGGTCTCGCTGTTTAAAAGATAATTGGAATTGCCGATCCGGTCATTGATCTGCTCCGGATTGATCGGTGTGACGCCGAATGAAATCACGGCGCGGAATTTCCGGTACGAATCGTCTTCGTCTTGCGCGCGAACAAGTACTGTGAGACTGAAAATGAATATGCAGGTCAGGATTGTTTTCATGGCGTTGTCTCCTACTTTTTCATTGCCGCAATTTGGAGCACGATTTCGACCGGATCGTTATCGCTGAAGAATGCATTATTCTGATGCAGTTCGATATAATAAATTCCGGCCGGTACCTTTATTCCATTGGCGCCCCTTCCGTTCCATGTCACCGAAAACTGCCCGGCGGCATGATTGTTCTGATCCACTAGTGTCGCTTGTTTTCTCCGGAATCGGTCGTACGCGATAATTTTAATATACGGGCCCTGCATATTCGTACCGAAAAACGGAATGCCATAATCGATGACGGTGGAATCAATGAAGGGATTCGGATAGTTCTGCTTTAGTTCGTAGGAGGCCGGCGGAGGATTGTCGATCACCTGGTCGGCGCAGGATGAAAAAAATAGAAGTGTAAACAGCGCGGCAGCGAGATATTTCATGGCTTCTCTCCGGATATGTAATGAGCTGATTGAATCTATGAAGTCGGCCAGTTGAAAGCAACAGGAGGAACCTGCGATGTGATGCAGGTCTTATCGGTCGATAAGATGACGGGTAAAAAAGGACACAATGGTCTGTTCGTAGGCATGTTTGCCGACTTCATGCACATCGGTATGGCTTGCATCGTCCAGCAGCCACAGTTCTTTCGGATTATTGGCGGCTTCGTACATCTCTTCGCTGTACTTATGCTTGATGAACGTGTCGTTTTTGCCGTGGATGAACAGTACCGGTACATGAATGCTTTTGACGGCGTCGATGGGAGAAACTTCGCGGTGTTTAAAATGGGCGATTGCCTCGCTTCGCTTCATAGCAATGTTCCGGAGAAAATGCCACGGAAGGCGCATCAACCGTTTTTGATAGTCGACGGTAATCTGCCGCAGGGTGGCGAACGATGCCTCCGCTGCAACGGCGGCAATGCGCGGTTCAATGCTCGCTGACTGCAGCGCAACAGCGGCTCCCATCGAGGTGCCGAAGATCCCGATCTTTCCTCCTGGAAATTTTTTCTGCACTTCGTACATTGCAATTTGCACGTCGTGCTTTTCGTGATAGCCGTACGTGCAGTATCCGCCGCCGCTTTCGCCGTGTGCCCGCGAATCGTACAGCAGCACATTAAAGTTGTTGTCATGCAGCACTTTTGCCAGAAGCAATCCGCTCATCTTATTATCCCCGACACCGTGCAGGTAAATGACCGTCGCTTTTGGTTTCTTCGCGGGAATGAACCATGCCGCCAGAAGAGAATATCCGTCGCTCGCCAGAAAATGAAAATACTCATACGGCAACCGTAAATGACTCGGCGACGTGGGCAGCCCGCGGGATTTGTAGAATTCCTCCGTTCTTCGGCGCGGATTCAAAACCATGATCGGACCGATTACGAACACCAACGCCGACACGGTGATCAGGAAAACAACAATCAGCAATATGATGATCAGCAGTATGCTCATACGATTCTTTTACGTTGCATCCGAAAAACAAATATTAACCACCAAGACACCAAATCACCGATAGACCAGCGATGCGAACCTTCGGTTCGCAGGTTTTGATAGATTCATTATACTGACAACTTATCAATCTTGAAATTTTGTAATATTGTATTCTTGCAATGATGGTACGCTGCAATTTTTTGTTCTTAGTAGTATCCTAATATACTGAACAACGCGTGTAAATCCTCATCCGAGTTGTAGAAATGCGGTGCAATACGCAGCATCCCTTCGCGCATGGAGATGTTGATTCGTTGTTCGTTCAGATCGTCGAATATCGTTTTTGCTTCGGGATGTTTCAACGTGACGATGCCCGCCCGTTTTGTTCTCTCCCGGGGAGTAACAATTTCAAAACGATGCTCGTCAGCGAATGCAATAATAGAGTCTGTTAATCCGAACAGATGCTCTTGTATATTATCGATTCCGACCTCCAAAAGTGTCGATGTCGATTCACCCAGCGCTGCAATGGCAAGATAGTTTTGTGTGCCGTTTTCGTACCGCCGGGCAGTCTCGTCAAGATCGATCCGGTAATTGAAGAAATCGCCGAAGAAGTTCCTGTTGCTCGTCCAACCGACGTGCTTTTGTTGGATGCGCTCCTGCAATTCGGTTGAGACATAAATAAAGCCGAGACCCATCAATCCCATCAGCCACTTGTTACCGCCGCTTGAAAGAAAATCGATCCGCATTTCCTGCGCGTCTGTCGGTACGACACCGAGTCCCTGTATGGCATCGATACAAAAGATGAGGCCGTGTTTCTTACACAGCGCACCGATCGCCGCCAGATCGGCCCTGTATCCGGTGAGAAACTGCACCGAACTGATCGAAAGCAATTTCGTCGAGGGTGTGATTGCCCGTTCAATATCCTCGATCAGCACCTCGCCGTTTGCATTCTTCACAAAATCGATCTCAACGCCATGTTTTTTCAGGTTTAAGAACGGGACGACGTTTGTCGGAAACTCAATATCATTTAATAAAATTCTATCGCCGTTTTTCCATTCCAAGCCGTTCGCAAGTATGTTCAGCCCTTCGGAGGTGTTGGGAACGAAACCGATCCGGTCGGGCGTTGCGTTGATGAGCGCGGCGAGATTACTCTTTGTTTTTTCACATGATGCGATGACCGACGGATAGACATCGATATCGCCGAACGAGCGGTTCTGCAAATGCTTCTCGATAACCGCATGAACGCGTTTCGAGATGGGACTGATCGCCGCATGGTTCAGCCAGATTTTTCCGGTCTGTATGTGCGGAAACCATGAACGATATAAAGAAAGATCATACGGCATCGGTAGCGTTCAATATAATGAGCGGTGCAGAGTGAATCAACTGCGGGCAGACAACAGATTACAGACTCCGGAAAATAAAGGTGAAGCTTCTTGAAAGTTGGATCTTTTCCATAAGCGTTTTATTCTCCTCATTCTGCAATCTAATAATTTTGCAATGTTGTAATCATTTTAAGTCTGTCCGCCGTCATTTCTCTCCCAACGTCACAGTGTCCTCCGCGATCTCCGTGGTCGTGTTTTATAGACTTTTCATGTTACTCCAACATTTGCAAATCATAAAATCACTAATTCATAAAATCATAAAATATCATACTTTTCTTCCGTATATTCCTCCCCATGAACGTCGCACTTGTCCACGATTGGCTCACCGGTATGCGCGGCGGGGAAAAATGCCTCGAAGTTCTTTGCGAACTTTTCCCCGACGCCCCCATTTATACGCTGCTCCACAATAATGGAGCGATGTCTCCGCTGATTGAGTCAAAAAAGATTGTGACATCGTTTATCGACTCGTTGCCGAAGAAGGAGGAAAAATACCGTTCGTATCTTCCTCTGTTCCCCGTTGCGATGGAACAGTTCGATTTTTCGGAGTACGATCTCGTTATCTCCACCAGTCACGCCGTCGCAAAGAACGCTAAAGTCCGCGGCACTGCATTGCACATCTGTTATTGCCACACACCGATGAGATATGTGTGGGAGATGTACGATCAATATTTTGGAAAAAACCACGCGGGTATTGTTACGCGCACAGCAATGTCGATGATCCGTCCGTTCCTTCGGTCATGGGATGTGCGAACGTCGAATCGTGTGCACTATTATATCGCAAACTCCGAGAATGTCCGCAAGAGAATTCAACGGTACTATCATAGAGACGCAGCGGTCATTTTCCCCCCGGTCGATTCCGATCAGTTCACGCTCTCGAAATCCGATGAGGGGTATTATCTGATGGTGACGGCATTGGTTCCGTATAAACGGGTTGATCTCGCCGTTGACGTCTTTAACCGCACCGGCGAAAAGTTGTTGATTGTGGGAAAAGGAACCGAAACGAAAAAACTTCAGACAATGTCCAAACCGAATATTGAATTCCTTGGCTGGAAGAGTGACGAAGAGTTGGCACACTTATATAGAGGATGCAAAGCGTTGATCTTTCCGGGAGAAGAGGATTTCGGCATCGTTCCGCTCGAGGCGATGGCGTCCGGAAAACCGGTGGTGGCATTTGCAAAAGGAGGAGCACTGGAGACTGTTGTTGAGGGGAAAACAGGCGTATTCTTCAAAGAACAAACAGCAGAAGCACTGTCTTCGGCATTGATCGCATTAAAGGCAATTTCATTCAATCCGGACGCTATTCGGGAACATACACTGCAGTTCTCCCGCCGTCACTATAAGCAGAAAATGAAGGACTTTATCGAAGGGAAAGTACGCCAACATCTTCTGCGATAAGCACTTACATGGATCACCCCTTTAAAATCCGTTGACTCTCTTCCTCTTTTTTCATAAATTTATAGTCCATTATATTTAGCAAGTCACACGCTTTGCAGGAGAGTTGATGCCCACTGAGCGCAATCATCACGTATCGAAAGATCGTACGTACCGGGTTGTGGTGATTCCGCAGGGAGATTCCGGATCAACACGTTCCTTCAAAGCCTCTGTTATGACAATAATCCTGGCGTGTTGCGGTGCCGTGGCGCTGGTGATCGGATTGACGGTCGCAGCGATTATATACACGCCGGTGGGATTACTCCTTCCGATGTCAGAAGAACAATTGCGGCAGCGTTACGGCGCCGAGTTGTTCGAGGTGCAACAGCGACTGAACAGAGTTTCATCCGAAGTTCTGGTTCTTCGCGAATACAACAACAAGTTACGAAAAGCGCTCGGTCAGCAGGAATTGCCTGCGGACAGCGTATTTAATTTTTCGGATGCAGCCGTGACGGCGACCGAATTACCGGATCGCATACCGGACCATACCGAAACGGAGAATGTATCTCCGCGAACGCCGGTCGGTGGCAGTACTGCGGAGCCGGTGGTCCGTGCAGTGACGGAACAGAACCGTGAGTCGTCGTTCAGTCCGGCGTTTCCGATTATCACTCCCGCGGTCGGATATGTGTCGCGAAAGTTTGAGTCGGACAAAGGACATGTCGGGATCGATTATTCCGGAAAGATCGGATCGCTGATTATCGCAGCGGCGGACGGCAACGTGGTCTTTGCCGGTTACACGGTGGATGAAGGATATACGCTGATCCTTTCTCACGGCGGCGGATATCTGACGATGTATAAACACAATCAAAGTCTGTTACGTACAGTGGGGGAAAAAGTAAAGAGGGGCGAACCAATCGCACTGCTCGGAAATTCCGGAAGAGTCAGTTACGGACCGCATCTCCACTTTGAACTGTGGAAAGACGGCAGGGCAGAAAATCCGAACGATTACTTAATAGCGAGTGAACTCTAATGGCAGACAAAAACGGTATGAAAGACTTGAATTTGATCGGTACCGGAACCACCGTTGACGGTAAGATCCGGACCCAGGGCAGTATCCGTATCGACGGCAAATTGACCGGCGAAGTTCATGCGGCAGAAAATCTTGCCGTGGGATTATCCGGCGAGGTCGACGGCGGCGTCAACGGAAAGAATGTGACGGTCGGCGGCAAAGTGAAAGGGAATATTACGGCGGCGGATAAACTGGTGCTCGAAGGAAAATCGTCCGTGCGCGGTGATGTCCGGGCCGCTCGATTGGTGATTGACGAAGGTGCTCAATTTGACGGCAGAGTGTCGATGACCGAAACGCGCCAGCCGGGACAAAGCTATTAATTGTCTTTGGCGAACAATCATATTCATTGTGGCGCAATCATGCACATTGTGGCGCAATCAATCCTGATTGCGCACAGTAGTTTTGAGTAAGACAATGCAATCATTCCTGATTGCGCACAGTAGTTTTGAGTAAGACAATGCAATCATTCTAGATTGCGCAATCGTACAATGAATGAAGAGAAAAAGTATAATGAATCACTCCGCGCCGTCGCTCCATACCTGACGCTCGGAGCGCAGCTGGCGGTAACAGTCGTCGTCTTTTTCTTCATCGGCAAATTTGCGGATGAATATTTTCATACGACGCCGTGGCTGATGATAGCGGCAATCGTTATCGGTTCGGCAGGCGGAATGATAAAATTTTTCAGAACTGTGATCGATCTCAGCAACAAAGAAGACCATGAGCGGCGCACCAACATTTGATTTTCGTTTCCTGAAACAGATCGCGGCAACGCTCGCCGCAGTAGCGCTGCTGGTATCGTATCCGTTGTTCTCGTATGCGACGGAGGAAATTGCCGTCGGAGTTCTGGCGGGCATCGGCATGAGCGTTGTGAATGTGCTCATGGGATATGCGGCAGTCGAATATTCGTTTCACCGGTCCTACACCACTTTTATGCAAATTGTGCTGGGGGGAATTGTTCTCCGGCTCTTTGTGATGGCGGGACTGCTTGTGCTGCTGATCCTCGCGTTCAGAGTGCATTCGGTCGCGTTGATCAGTTCGCTTTTTGTTATGTATATCGTCTTTCTTGCACTGGAAGTGCTGTATATACACAACAAGTGGCAAGACAAAATAAAAAATTCATAATAGTAATCAGTAAACGACAGGTACATCGTGTTTTCTTGGATATTGTCAGCGGAACAAAAAACGGTACACACCGCATCGGATACACTCCAGGCCGTTGCGGATTCATCGGCTCACGCGGGCGCGGCGCACGGCGGCGAAGAGAATATCTTCACGACGCTTCTGCATCACGTCTATGACAGCGGGTATCTCGAACTCCCCTTCTATCATAATCCCGACCCCACAAAGCACGGTATTGCATTGCCGCAGTTTGAGCTCTTCGGTATCGACCTGTCGATCACCAAGCACGTTGTCTTTCTCTGGCTGGCGGCGGTTATTCTCGTTATGACCCTGTCGTTCATCGCCCGGAAGAATCTTAAAAACAAAGTGCCGCGCGGACTCGGCAATCTTGTCGAAGTCTTCGTGGTGTTCGTGCGGGACGAAATCGTTATCCCCAATATGGGCAAAGGGGGAGTAAAGTATCTGCCGTATCTGCTCACCAATTTCTTTTTTATTCTGTTGATGAACCTGCTCGGATTGATTCCGTACGGCGCGTCGGCCACCGGCAACATCAGTGTCACCGCAGGTCTGGCGATCATCGCCTTTCTGATGATCCAGATCTCCGCAATCCGCGCACAGGGACTCGGGCATTATCTGGCGCATCTCACCGGCGGCGTTCACTGGACGCTCTGGCCGATCATGATCCCGATCGAAGTGCTCGGACTCTTTACCAAACCGTTCGCTCTCTGTATCCGGTTGTTTGCCAACATGACCGGCGGCCACATCGTTATTCTGGCGCTGATCGGGTTGATCTTTATCTTTAAATCGTTCATGGTTGCACCGGTATCCGTTGCATTCGCGCTCGGCATCTATATGCTCGAATTGTTCGTCTCGTTCCTGCAGGCGTATATCTTTACGATGCTGACCTCGCTCTTTATGGGACTGGGCATGCAGACCGAAAGCCACGGCGGCGAACACAGTCACGGACATTGACGCAAAAAAAATTAACAACACTACATCATTATTCACCATATCATAACACAGGAGACACAATCATGGAATCAGTCGGATTAGGATACTTAGCGGCAGGAATCGGCGCCAGCATTTCGATCATCGGTGCGGGACTCGGTATCGGCAAACTCGCGGCAGCGGCAATGGAAGCCAGCGGACGCCAGCCGGAAGTCGCCGGCCAGGTGCGTACTTCGATGCTGATTGCAGCGGCGCTGATCGAAGGTGCAACATTCTTCGCACTCGCGATCTGCATCATTCTTGCAACCAAGTAACATTGTGCGACGTCATTGCGGGAAATCCGCGACGGAGGAACCGCAATGGCATCACGCTGATTAATTCAACAACGAGAACTCTATGTTAGATATCAATCCCGGTTTAATTATTTGGACCATCATTACGTTTGCTTTGCTGGTTGTCGTCCTCGGCAAGTTTGCCTGGAAGCCCCTGCTGCAGGCATTGCAGTCCCGCGAACAGGAGATTGCCGACGCACTGCGCAAGGCGGAAGAGGCGAAGAAGGATGCCGAGAGGATGATTCAGGAAAACAAATCCGCCATGGAAAAAGCGAACAGTGAAACAGCACGGTTGATTGCCGAAGGGCGCGCAATGGCGGAACAGGTGAAGAATGACATTGTCGCCAAGGCGAACGAAAGCGCAAAAAAAATGCTCGAACAGGCGAAGGATGAGATCGGTCGCGAGCGGGATGCTGCCGTGCAGCAGCTTCGCGGCGAAGTGGCCGATCTTGCGGTGTCTGCAGCGGAAAAGATCCTCGATGAAACGCTCGACGGCGCAAAGCAGAAGAAAATGATCGACAACGTCATGCAACAACTTCAGAAGAACTAATGAGCAACCAACGTGTAGCACAGCGATACGCCTCGGCATTGATGGCGCTGACCAACGAACAGAAAAAACCCGGTGCGGTCGCGGAAGACCTGATGATCGTCCTGAAAGCGATCGATTCATCGCGCGAGCTGCGGTCGGTGTTGGCCAGTCCGGTCGTGCAGCAGGAGAAAAAACGGGCGATCCTTCGGGATGTATTCAAGAAAAAGGTCGGCGACCTTGTGTTGGGATACATCGATGTCATCACCGCCAAAGGGCGCGAAAGCCTCCTGCATGATATTATGAAACAATATTTCATCCTTCGGGATGAAGAACTCGGCATCGTCCGGGTAGCGGTGAAAACGAGCGTGGACTTCTCCGCAAAGCAGGAGAAGGAATTGAAAAAACAACTCGAAACAATGACCAGGAAAAATGTCGAAATCACATTCAGCATCGACAAAGAATTGAAAGGCGGATTTGTGGCGCGGGTGGGCGATACGGTACTGGACGGAAGCGTGAAGCGGCAACTGGAATTGCTGAAAATAAAATTGAAACAAGGCTCCTTCAACAATTAATATGGTGAAGGCCGGCGAAGGATGCGGCAGCGCGTACTTCGCAGTAAGTATTATATAACAGTAGAAACTTTTAATCGAAGGAACGATAACAATGGCTGAAGTTCGACCCGATGAAATAACTGCGATTCTCCGCAAACAACTGGCGGGATATGAAAAAGAAGTCGATATCTACGATGTCGGCAGCGTGCTGCAAGTCGGCGACGGCATCGCGCGCGTGTACGGCCTCTCCAAATGTATGGCCGGCGAACTGATCGAGTTTCCGAACGAGGTTTTCGGCATGGTACTCAACCTGGAAGAAGACAATGTCGGTTGCATTCTCTTCGGCGACGACACGAAAATCAAGGAAGGCGATATGGTCAAGCGCACCAATCGCGTTGCGTCGATGCCTATCGGCGAAGCGATGCTCGGACGCGTGATCGATCCGCTCGGCCGCCCGATGGACGGACGGGGCCCGATCAAAACCGATAAGTTTTCGCCGATCGAGCGCAAAGCGCTCGGCGTCATCCAGCGTCAGCCGGTGAAACAACCGTTGCAGACCGGTTTGAAATCGGTCGACGGCATGATCCCGATCGGACGCGGACAGCGCGAACTGATTATCGGCGACCGTCAGACCGGAAAAACAGCGGTAGCGCTCGATACGATCATCAACCAAAAATATACGCATACTGAAGAGGCGAAGAAACAGGGTGTTCGTCCCGTCTATTGTATCTATGTGGCAATCGGTCAAAAAGGTTCCACCGTTGCACAGGTGGTCGGAAAACTGGAAGAAGAAGGGGCAATGGGCTATACGACGGTGATCGCAGCCAATGCAAGCGATCCGGCACCGATGCAGTTCATCGCACCGTACTCCGGCGCGACGCTCGGCGAATTTTTCCGTGACAGCGGACGCGATGCGCTGGTGGTGTATGACGATCTGACAAAACAGGCGGCCGCTTACCGGCAAGTGTCACTGCTGCTCCGCCGTCCCCCGGGACGCGAAGCATATCCCGGCGATGTATTCTATCTGCATTCGCGTCTGCTGGAACGTTCGTCCATGCTGAGCGATGCAGAAGGGGGCGGATCGTTGACCGCACTGCCGATCATCGAAACGCAGGCCGGCGACGTCTCCGCATATATTCCGACAAACGTCATCTCTATTACAGATGGTCAGATCTATCTCGAACCAAACCTGTTCAACGCCGGTGTTCGTCCCGCTATCAACGTCGGTATCTCGGTCTCCCGTGTGGGCGGCAATGCACAGATCAAAGCGATGAAAAAAGTTGCCGGCCGTCTCCGTCTGGAACTGGCACAGTACCGCGAACTTGAAGCGTTTGCCAAGTTCGGATCCGATCTCGACAAATCGACGCAGCAGCAGCTGCGCCGCGGTGCGCGTCTGGTGGAACTGTTGAAACAGGGACAGTACGTGCCGATGGTGGTGGAAAAACAGGTGGTCATGATCTATCTCGGCGTCAACGCCATGCTGGATGAACTGCCGGTGGAAAAAATCGGACAGTTCGAAAAGGAATTTCTGGAAATGATCGAACTGCGGCATAAGGATATCCTGACAACTATTGCAGAAAAGAAAGATCTGACCGACGACATCGCCGCAAAAATTAAGACGGTCGCCAAGGAATTTTTAGCAACCTTTAAAGCAGCGTAAGGACAATGGCAACACTACGAGAAATACGCAGCCGAATCAGCGGTGTTAAAAGCACGCAGAAAATCACTAAAGCGATGAAGATGGTCGCCGCGGCAAAAATGCGCCGTGCCACCGAACGGATCATCGCGGCCCGGCCGTACGCAAAAAAATTGAACGAAATGCTGTTGCATCTTTCCGAACAGGTGGATGTAACGAAATATCCGCAGTTCGAATCGCGCGAAGTCAAGTCGGTGGCGATCGTAATCGTTACCTCCGACCGCGGATTGTGCGGCGCGTTCAACAGCAATATCATCAAAGCGGCGGTGAACCATATCAATACCCACTACGCCGACATGAACGCCGAAGGGAAAGTGAAACTGATCTGTGTCGGAAAAAAAGCGGCGGACTTTTTCGGAAAGCGGAGCTACAACGTTATCGCCAAGCACGTGGCGATCTTTAATCATTTGGATTTCTCTTACGCTCAAACCATCGCCGGCGAACTGGTGAAGGGTTTTATCGGCGGGGAGTTCGATAAAGTGGAGATCATCTCCAACGAATTCAAAAACGCCGTACAGCAAACGCTGCGAATCGGCCAGTTTCTGCCGTTGGTGAACGACGGCAACACAAAAAAGAAATCCCACGGAACGGATTACATCTACGAACCGTCGAGCGACGCCATCGTCGATGTGCTGTTGCCGAAGCATCTCAATTTCCAGGTCTGGCGTGTGCTGCTCGATTCCAACGCCGCAGAACAGGGCGCGCGGATGTCCGCTATGGAAAACGCGACAACCAATGCCCGAGATATGATTCGGATTTTGCAATTGAATTACAACAAAGCCCGCCAGGCGGCAATCACGAAGGAATTACTCGAGATTGTCGGCGGTGCAGAAGCGTTGAAAAAAGCAGGATAAAATAGTCATTGGTCATTGGTCATTAGTCATTAGGAAAAAATTTCAGATGCTAATTACCAATTACCAATGACCAATTACCAATGACCAATTATGTTTGATACTCTCACTGAAAAACTAGACTCCGCGCTCAAGATACTCCGCGGGCAGCATCGGATCTCTGAAGAGAACACGGCGGAAGCGCTCCGCGAAGTTCGCCGGGTGATGCTCGATGCAGACGTGAATCTGAACGTCGTCAAATCGTTCATTGAGAATGTCCAGATAAAATCATTGGGCGTGGATGTTGTCTCTACTGTATCGCCGGGACAACAAATCATCAAGATCATCTATGATGAACTGGTGACGCTGATGGGTTCGGAAAAGGCGGAGATCAACCTTTCATCCGATATCCCCAGCATCATCATGGTGGCGGGATTGCAGGGTTCCGGTAAGACGACATTCAGCGGAAAACTGGCGAATCTCCTTAAGAGCAAAGGGCGTCACCCGCTGCTCGTCGCCGCGGACGTGTACCGTCCCGCAGCTATCGACCAGTTAATGTCTCTCGGTCAGCAGATCGACGTGCCGGTTTTTAATATCCGGAACGAATCGGCCCTGACCATCGCAAAGAAATCGATTCCCTTCGCCAAAGAGAATGCGCGCGATGTGGTGATTATCGATACCGCCGGACGGCTGGCGATTGACGAAGAGATGATGCAGGAGGTCGAGAATATCAAGACCTCCGTCAAGCCGCACGAGATTCTGTTTGTGGTGGACGCGATGATCGGTCAGGATGCGGTGAACACCGCCAAGGCATTCCACGACCGTTTGAATTACGACGGCGTTGTCCTCACGAAACTGGACGGCGATACCCGCGGCGGTGCGGCGCTGTCGATCCGCTCGGTGGTGGGAAAACCGATCAAGTTTGTCGGCGTCGGCGAAAAGATGGATGCGCTTGAGCAGTTTCATCCGGACCGCATGGCATCGCGCATTCTCGGCATGGGGGACATTGTCTCCTTCGTCGAAAAAGCGCAGCAGACATTCGACCAGAAGCAGGCAGCGAAGCTGCAGGAAAAGATCGTCAAGGCGCAGTTCACGTTGCAGGATTTTTACGAGCAGTTGCAGCAGATCAAGAAGATGGGATCGATGTCGCAGGTGATGTCGATGATCCCCGGCGCCAATAAATTGGGGAACGTGAACGATATTGACGATAAGGAATTGAAGTACGTTGAGGCGATCATTCTGTCGATGACGAAGGAAGAACGGGACAATCCGAATATCATCAACGGATCGCGGCGAAAACGGATTGCGAAAGGGAGCGGCACCACGATTCAGGAAGTGAATAAACTCCTGAATCAGTTCACGGAGATGCAGAAGATGATGCGCAATTTCTCAAAAGGAAAGAGCATTGCAAAGATGATGGGTCAGCGGCTCGGGCGGTAAAAAAAGTGAAACTAAATACATAATTCAATAATACAGCAGCACAAAGGAGAACCACAGTGGCAGTTAAAATACGATTACAACGCGGCGGAAAAAAGAAACAGCCGATCTACCGCATCGTCGCAGCAGACGGACGGTACAAACGGGACGGACGTTTCCTCGAGAAACTCGGTACATACAATCCCAACACCGATCCGATAACGGTTGACATGAAAGAACCCCGGGTGATGTACTGGCTCGGCGTCGGCGCAACACCGACCGATACCGTGCGAAATTTGCTCAGCCGGAAGGGAATCATGCTGAAATGGTACCTCAAGAAAAAGGGAAAAGATGAAGCGACCATTACGGCTGAATTCGAAAAATGGCAGGCAGCGCAATCCTTGAAGCGGGAAAAAGAACTCGCCAAGAAAGCGCGCCGCAAGGCATCCAAGAAAAAAGCCTCTGCTCCCGCAAAGTCCGATGCACCGGCAGCGGAAGCACCGGCACAGGCGTAACGATCTTGCTGTAGCGGTAAGATAACTCAAGACACTTCTCACTATCGTCACAGGAGGCAGAAATGCGTGAATTCCTGGAGTACATTGCGAAGCAACTTGTTGACAATCCTGATGCCGTTCAGATTTCGGAAGAGGAGAAAGACAACAAGGTTATCTTTAAGTTAAAAGTAGGACAACCCGATATCGGTAAGATTATCGGGAAACAGGGCCGCACGGCGCAGTCGTTACGCGTGCTGCTGAGCGCCGTCGCGGCGAAACAAGGAAAACGAGCGATATTAGAAGTTGAAGACTAAACACTCGCAGCCACTTCGTGCGGTAGCAAAGATCATCGGCCTCTTCGGAATACGGGGCGAAGTGAAGGTGTTCTCCTACGCCCGAACGGCGGAGGAGTTTGAATCTCTTGAATCACTCTACTGTGGTTCGACGGAAGGAGAATCCGCACCGTGCACTATCGAGTCGGTGCGTATGAGGGGAAAGGATATCTATCTGAAGTTGAGCGGCGTGGACGACAGGACCGCCGCGGAGAGTTTTCGCGGAAAGTATCTGTTCATCGAAGAGTCACAGAAGAAGCAACTGCCGAAAGCGAAGTTTTTTGTCGATGATATTGTCGGATGTGCGGTGATCGATGAAGAGGGAAAAAAATTCGGAACAATCCGTGCCGTGGACGCACTTCCGGGACAGATGATGTATACGGTGCGGACAGCACTGGGCGATGTGATGCTGCCGGCGGTTCAGGAATTCGTACTGTCGGTGGATGTTGAGAAAAAAGAGATCGTCATCCGTCCGCCGGAAGGTTTGTTTGAGGGAGAGATGTTGTGAGCATTCGGATCGACATAATATCGGCGGTGCCGCAGTTGCTCAACAGTCCGCTGACGGAAAGCATTCTGAAGCGGGCGCAGGAGCGGAAACTAGCGGAGATTGTCGTGCACGACCTGCGGTTGTACGCGCACGACAAACACCGTATCGTAGATGAACCGCCGTACGGCGGCGGTGCGGGGATGATCCTGAAGCCGGAACCGATCTTTGAATGTATCGAGAAGTTGAAGAGCGAACGGACGTACGACGATGTGATCTATGTGACAGCGGACGGTGAGAAGTTCGATCAACAAATGGCGAATCGGTTCTCCATGAGCGCCAATCTCATCATTCTCTGCGGTCATTATAAGGGGATCGACGAGCGCGTGCGCCAGCAGTTGATCACTAAAGAAATTTCGATCGGTGATTACGTGCTGACGGGAGGGGAACTGGCGGCCATGGTCATGACGGACGCAATCGTGCGGTTGATTCCCGGCGTCATCAACGACGGCGTATCGGCGCTGACCGATTCGTTTCAGGACGGGCTGCTCGATGCACCAAGTTATACCCGTCCCCCGGAGTTTCGCGGCATGAAAGTGCCCGACGTGCTGCTCGGCGGCAATCACGCGGAGATTTCCGCATGGCGCGATGAGCAACGGAAAAAAAAGACACAGGAGCGGAGAAAAGATTTGTTATCGTAATACCGGCAAATAGAATTGAAAATTAAATACATAATTCAATCATCGTTCCGCATCAACGGAACAAATAAACAGAGGTAGATATGGACAAGATCAAATTAGTGGAAGCAGCTTTTGTGAAATCCGACGTGACAGATTTCAAGGTCGGAGACACCGTGAACGTGCACGTGCGCGTTGTCGAAGGCGACAAAGAACGTATTCAGCAGTATCAGGGTGTGGTCATCGGCCGCCGCGGCGAGGGAATGGGCGCGACATTTACCGTGCGCAAAGTTTCCGACGGCGTCGGCGTGGAAAGAATCTTTCCGCTCCATTCGCCCCGTATTGCAAAAATCGAACGGATGAAAGAGGGAAGCGTCCGCCGTTCTAAGTTGTACTATCTGCGCGGTCTTGCCGCGAAACAGATCCGTCAGAAAACCGGCGGGAATTAATGAGCGAACGGTTCCGCATTGGCGCCATTCGCGATCTGTACACGCATCCGCTGTATCGTATTCTCAAAAGTTCCCCCGCACTCTCGGGGGAACTTCTGTTTGATACACCGGCGGCGCATATCGACCGGATACTGAGCAATGAATGCGATGCCGCATTCGTTGCACCGATGGATTACGCCATCAACAGTTCCGATCTGGAGATACTTCCGGGTGTCGGCGTACTGTCGGGCGGATTCAGCAACACCATTCGTCTTTATTTTCGCAATGAACTGAAAACGATCCGCTCTATGGCGGTCGGACCCGTTACCACCACCGATGTCGTTCTTTCACGCATTATCCTGAGCGAAAAGTACGATTCCGCTCCGGTCATCGTGCCCGTCGCCGGCACGGTGGATGAGATGCTGGCGAAAGCGGACTGTGCCCTTGTTTCCGGCGATGCCCTGCATCAAATAGAAGCGGATCATCCGTTTCTCGACGTGGTGGATGAGTGGACCGACATAACGGATCTTCCGTTTGTTCACACATTATGCGTTGCCCGCAGCGGATCGACCAAAAAAGGCCTCGGCGATTTTCTCATTGCATCGGCACAGGCCGGCCGGCTGGAGTTGCAGGGTGTGGCCGACGATCTTTCGCGTGACTATGCGTTCTCTTCTGAATATCTTCTCGAGTATCTCTCCCACTTTTCATATGAATTTGATGACGTCGCCAAGACATCCCTCGAAGCATTCCTGCAAATGGCATTTTTGCTCGGAATGATCGGCGATGTTCCGGATATCATTCTTGCCAATAGAATATAATATTGAAACTAACTGTTTTTCAGTGTACCTTGACTTCGCATGCTGAAATCACTCCTCATTAAAAATTACGCTCTCATCGAAGAGATTTCCGTCGAATTTTCTGCCGGTCTTACAATTATAACCGGTGAAACCGGGGCGGGAAAGTCTATCTTGATTGACGCTTTAGGACTGCTGCTCGGGGAACGGGCCAGTGCAGAGATGATTCGCACCGGCGAGGACAAAGCGGTGGTGGAAGGAGTCTTTGATATTTCTCGCAACAGCCGCATTGCCGCAATTCTGGAAGCGAATGAAAATGAGAAGACGAACGAACTGATCGTTCGGCGCGAGGTGTCGAATAAGGGAACGAGTCGTTGTTTCGTAAACGACTCTCCGGTTTCGGTGTCGATGCTGAAAGAGATCGGCGATGTGCTGGTGGATCTGCATGGACAGCACGAACATCAGTCCGTGCTTCGTCCGGAAACGCACATCGATTTTTTGGACGACTTTGGCGGCACTGGAAAAGAGATCCAGGAATACCATGCATCGTACCGCACACTGGCTTCTCTCGTTGGAAAGAAGAAGGATTTGCAGGATCAGGAAGAACAATTAAAAGCGAAGAAATCGTTGTATGAATTTCAGATTAAAGAGATCGATGCTGTCGATCCGCACGTCGGTGAAGAGGATAAACTCGAATCCGAATTGAAAATTTTAGAGAATACCGAAAAGATCCATGAGTTGACCGGCGGCATACGTCAGCTGCTGTATGACGAGGAGACCTCCGCTCGGGATGGATTGGCAAAAGCACGAAAGATGTTGGAGCAATTGGCGCAGATTGATTCCACTTTGTCGGAATCGGTCAACGAACTCCGCGGCGCCGAAGTGGTGGTGGATGAAATATCGAAGCAAGTGCAGCAATATGCATCGCGGGTGGAATTCGATCCCGTCCGCCTGGAAGAGATACGCGACCGTCTCGGTGCGCTGACATTGCTGAAGAAAAAATACGGCGGTACCGTCGATCTGTTGATCGAATTCCGGAAGAAGATCGGCGAAGAGTTTGCAATTGCAGCGAACTTCGAAGGGGAGATCGCAAAACTCGAAAAGGAAATCGCTGCGGTACGGACGGAATGCGGACGATTGGCGGAACGGCTTACCCAAAAACGAAAAGAACATGCCGGGAAATTGGAAAAGGCGATCATCTCCTCACTGGTCGAACTCGGAATCGCAAAAGGAAAATTTGTCACCGTCATAGAACAACAGAAAGTCGATCCGGCCTCTCATCGACTTGCCGTCAAAATCGGCCGCGATCATTTTGATGCCACATCCTCCGGCGTCGACCGGGTGGAATTCTTCCTCTCCACCAACACCGGGGAAGAGGTAAAACCGCTGGTCAAAGTCGCTTCCGGCGGAGAAGTCTCGCGCATTATGCTGGCATTGAAATCCGCCCTGGCGCAATCGGACAAGACCCCTCTGCTGATCTTCGATGAGATCGACACCGGCGTCAGCGGCCGCATCGGTCAGGCGGTCGGTCTCAGCTTAAAAAAATTGTCGTCGCATCATCAGGTCATTGCCATAACGCATCTTCCGCAAATTGCTGGACTGGCGGATACGCATTTTGCCGTAGAAAAAATCGAGGCGAACAAAAAAACAACAACCCGGTTGCGAAAACTCGGATCGGATGATAGAGTAAAAGAAATTGCCAAACTCCTGAGCGGAGCGGAAGTAACAGAAGCGGGAATGAAATCTGCCCGGGAATTAATGGGAAAAAAGTGAGCACTATGTCTTTACAAATCTATAATAGTCTGACGCGTAAAAAGGAAGAATTCACACCAATTACCCCCGGCGTTGTAAAAATGTATGTCTGCGGCCCGACCGTCTACGGTTTGTCGCATCTCGGCCATGCAAAAAGTTACATCTCATTCGATATTGTCTTCCGGTATTTGCGGTATCTCAAATACAACGTCACGTACGTTCAGAATATCACCGACGTGGGACATCTGACCGACGATGCCGACACCGGGGAGGATAAAATCGCCAAACAGGCGCAGAAAGAAAAACTCCATCCCATGCAGGTGGTGGAATTATATACGCGGGAATATTTTGCGGATATGGATGCGCTGAATATTCTCCGGCCCGACATTTCACCCCGTGCTACCGGACATATTCCCGAGCAGATCGTCATGACGCAGGATCTGCTGGCCAAGGGATTCGCCTATGAAGTGAACGGGTCGGTATATTTCGACGTTACCAAGGACAAACAGTACGGAAAACTATCCGGCAGGACACTGGAAGAAGCAGAAAGCGGAACGCGGGTGGATGTAAAAACGGAAAAAAGAAATCCCGCCGACTTCGCCCTCTGGAAAAAAGCAGAACCGAGTCACATCATGCAGTGGAACTCGCCGTGGAGCATGGGATATCCTGGCTGGCATCTGGAATGTTCCGCCATGTCGATGAAGTATCTCGGCGAGACCTTCGACATTCACGGCGGCGGAATGGACAATCAATTTCCGCATCACGAATGCGAGATCGCCCAGAGCGAATGCTCCACAGGGAAACAGTTCGTGAAGTACTGGATGCACAACAACCTGATCACCGTGTACGGTCAAAAGATGGGGAAGTCCCTCGGGAATTTCATCACGCTAAAAGATGCGTTTAAAAAATTCGATCCGCTGGTGATCCGATTCTTTATTCTGCAGAGCCACTACCGCAGTACGCTCGATTTCAGCGAACAGGCGATCGATGCGGCAGCAAAGGGATTTGATAAACTCACCGCTGCCTTAATACGATTGAAAAACGAAATTACCAAACAGCGAAAAGGAACAAAGGAGTTCATCACGTCGTTCGACGAATATCGGAAGAGATTTTTTGAAGCGATGGATGACGATTTCAATGCGCCGCTGGCAATCGGCGTGCTGTTCGAACTCATACGCGAGACAAACGATCTGTTGAACGACGCTGCCAACGCTTCCCACACATTTCTCGTCAGCGTCGATCAATTTCTCACCCACGCTCTGGAAGAAATTCTCGGCTTGTCGGTTCAAAGCAGCGCAACCGGATCGTCCAGTGAACCGCAATTGATGGAACTGCTGATTGCGATACGGAATGATGCCCGGAAGAATAAGAATTTCGCCATCTCCGACAAGATTCGCGACGACCTGAAGGCGGCGGGAATTGTTTTAGAAGACGGGAAAGAGGGAACAACATGGAAAAGAACATAATTTTTCGTACACTGTACCGGTACTCTTATACGACAGGGAAAAAGATGAAAACTATCGCGATCGCCTTATTGACCGTAATGATCACAACATTTGCCGTTGCGCAGAACAGCGCCGGCGATGCGGCGACCATCGAACCGCGGTATCTCGTCGACGCTCCGACGGCGGGAGTGCTGAAGCGGGGTGCATTTTCATTTGAATCCAATTTCTTCCAGGACGGCGGCGTGATGGCCGGATTGTATGCCGGCGCGCTCGATCATCTGACATTCGGCATCTCGTACGGCGGCGTCGGCGTGATCGGAAAGAACAAAGTCGACGGACAAAAACTTCCCGGCGTGATGATCAAATACCGTATTATCGATGAGAGCGAAGCGCTCCCGGCCATTGCATTCGGATTCGATTCGCAGGGGAAGGAAACCTATATCGATTCATTGGAGCGGTTCACAATCAAGTCGCGCGGTATCTTCATTGCTGCCAGCAAAAATTATTCGATGCTCGGATTTCTTTCGTTTCACGGCGGCGTGAACTGGAGCATGGAAAAAAAGGACGGCGACAAGGATATGAACGTCTTCCTCGGCGTCGAAAAATCCATTGGCTCGGAGATTTCCCTGTTGGCGGAATACGATTTTGCCTTTAACGATAATCATGGCCTGGCGTACGGTAAAGGGAACGGTTATCTCAATGCCGGTATCCGGTGGTCTCTTTCCGGCGGATTGACGCTTGGTTTCGATCTGAAGAATGTGGTGAAGAATCAGAACAATGTCAGTTTTGCGAACAGGACTTTAAAAGTTGATTATGTGATGACCCTGTAACGACGACGTTGCCATGGCTCATCTTGACAAAATAAATCCCTTATTTTGAAGGAAATTGCCCCTAAATACCCCTTGCTACTAATTGATTAATCCTGCAATTTAGTACAGTTGTCCAAAGACCAGGGAATGTACTTCCCTTGTTTGCTGTTCTGAACAATGAACAAATTCTTACGAGGTGCGCTATGAAAACCGTGATGACGAAGGTCTTCCCGTTGCTGCTCTTTGCCGTAATCCTCATCTTTTCCGGATGCTATACGGAACTGACAACGAGGGAATACGAAGAACCGTACTACGCAACAGACTCGGATACATCATATACCGAAGAGGAGATCACCGTTAATAATCATTACTATCTTGACGATGATTATCGACGGTCTCGTTTCAGGCTATCGTTTAACTATTACTATCCGACCTATCATTCTTCCTGGATCGGGGGTTACTATTCCTCGTATTATGACGACTATTATTGGGGCCTCAATCGTCCCTGGTGGTGGTATCATTATCCGGGTTATGTGATTCTGTATCCGACGCCATGGTGGCCGCCGATTTATGATCCGTGGTATCCATATCCGTATTATCCGCCGGTGGCGTATTATCCAACATACTATCCGTATCCTTCGTATCCGAATACGCCGGGTGGAAATCCAGGCAGAATTCGCGATAACGGCGCTACGCGTGACAACACCGATCCCGGAGAGAGATCACGACCGGTTGGCGGTGTGGGGACAACAACCGGAACAGAAGTTGCATCGGGTGTTCGTATTCGCGAACCGCTGCCGACGCAAGCCGTCACCATAAAAGAACGTTCAGCCAATGATATTCCGTGGTGGGAACGTCAAAAGCAGGATCGTCAGCGTCCGGAAAACAATGAGCGAACCGCAGGGCGTCCGACAATCCGACAAAAGGAACCGCGGAGGACCGATGCCGGCAGCAATCAGCCGCGACCCGAAGGAACGAGACCCCAAACACGTCCGGCGGAGAAAAAAAACCGGAACGTACCGGAATCCGTTGCACCGGCAAAACGAAATGACGGAGGGAGCAGTTCCGGAAAGACACAGCGGCCGAGAGAAGAACGGCGATCGTATTCTCCTCCCCCGGCACAACAGGCGCCCGCATCCTCCGCGCCCAGATCCGGGAATTCCGGCTCGACCGGCAGCAGCAACAGCGGAGGAAGAAAACGGACAGAGTAAGCATGAAACAAAACGAAAAAATATTTTTAAGTCTTACGTTGTTCCTGTCATTAACGACAGCCGGCTGTTACACACAGCTGATGACGCCGCAGGAATACACTCAGGTTCGGCGTGAACAATTAACATCGGTGCATGCCGATCAATCATATTCTTTAAATTTTCAGCAAAGCTGCGTTTCGTGTCACAGCCGCGCGGAACTTGATGACCGGTATATCGATCAGCAGTATTACGGCGTGATGTCGGTGCATGGAACTCGTCTTGATCCGACCTTTTGGAGCGGTTCGGAGTATTACTCGCCGTACGACGAAGTGTATTTTGCTCCCCGGCCCGACCTTATCACTCCATGGTGGCTTCCGCCGGCAGTAACAGTGCAGGGATCGGGAGCAACGCAGGGACAATCCGGCGGCCGAGTCCGCGTTACCGGTCCGACGCGTGATAACGGAACCGGACGTGAACCGGTACAAGCATCTCCTGTCGTCTCCCCGGCAAGCGGCGTAACAAATGCAGCGACGCCGGCTCCGGCAGTGACAACAACACCGTCGAATGCTGCATCGCCCGCGACCGGTACGGAACGGACCCGCTCTGACAGCGGCACCACCACCGGAAATCGGACAAGAACCGACAGCCCGACGCGGGACGATGGTAACAGGCCACGATAATCTTTTTTTGATGAGGCAACCACAATGAGAATGCTGAAGATTCTATCACTCTCTATTATAATGATCACATTGTCCTTCGCGCAATTTCTTGAAGATGCTGCCCGCTATTCCACACGCGGCAATGGCATCGGATCCCGTGCGCAGGGAATGGGGAATGCCTACATCGGCGTTTCGGACGATTACAGCGCTGCATACTGGAACCCTGCCGGCCTGGCACAAATGCGGCGGCTGGAATTTGCCGGCGGCATTACCAGCTACGGCATGACTAACGAAGCGACATATCTCGGCAATGTTTCCACTGCATCGACCACCGCGACCGGGATTGATAATCTCGGTTTTGTTTTTCCCTTTCCGACGGTACGCGGAAGTTTGGTGTTTGCATTTGGGTACAACCGGATCGCCGATTTTGCATCGACACTGAAATCGTCCGGATACAACACACAGAGTTCCATCATTCCGTCGTTATACGACAATGATGCAAATTATGACATACCCTTTAATGTTTATCTCACCAATACTGCGGGATACACGGCGGTTCAGAAGAATGTGAATCAAACAGTAACGATCAAAGAGGGAGGGAGTCTCGGACAATGGTCGTTTGCCGGCGCGGTGGATGTTGAAGAGAATTTTTCGATGGGCGTGTCGCTGAATATCTTTTCCGGTACATTTGATTATACGCGGAATTATATCGAAGAAGACATCAACAATAATTATAATAACACCCAGTCAAATCTCCCGCGGGATTCCGCCTACCTCCGTTTCAACAAATTCTACCTGGACAATTACCTGAGCAGTGAAATCAGCGGAGCGGGATTTACATTCGGTTTGATGTACCGCGGCGAAGCATTCAGGATTGGCGTGATCGCCAAATCACCGACGGCAACGACGGTAAAAGAAACTTACACCGATGCGGGAGAAAGCGTCTTTGATGCTGCCGGCACATGGTTGAATAATTCCTCTCCGGATATGCAATATTCTTATGATGCAACAAATGAATATGGCGTCAGTTCGGCATGGACATTCGGCGTCGGCGCATCGTACTACATCATACCGCAGCTTCTGCTGGCGGCCGACGTGGAACATACCGACTGGACACAAATCGAATGGACCGACAACCCCGCGCTGGAGCGGGGAAATGTCGCACTGCAATCCAAATTCCGTGCAACCACGGGGTACCGTTTCGGTGCGGAATTTGATATTCCCGGAACGGATGTCCGTCTTCGCGGAGGATATTCATTGAATCCGTCTCCGTACAAAGGCGATCCGAGTTCGTACGATCAGGTGCTCTATACCGGCGGTGTCGGGATCTTTATTCAGCGCAACATCGTGCTCGACGGCGCGATTGGATTTGGTTCATCCGAAGCATTTCGCAATCAGTACACACTGCCCGGCATGGTAAATCCATCACGATCTAATGAATCAATTTCTACTACAGTGATGAACGTTACGGTGAGTTATCGATTTTAAAATCGCCACACAATAAAAATTTCCGGCAGCCGTTCTTAACAGAACGGCTGTTCTATTTTATACTTGTCTTTCTCTCCAACATTATATAGTTTGAACGGAGCGATTACCGGGGGGAAATATCATGTTTGGAAATAAATCCACAAGTGTGGAACAGCAGCAAAAAGAAACGATCACAAAGCATCTGCGTGCGGCGGACGAATACTTCCGTTACAATCGGTTTGACGAGGGATTGGTGCAGATCGACCAGGCGTTGGCGATCGATCCGAGGAATGTCCTTGCCCGCTCGTTTCGAGAGCGCATTATCATGATGCAAAAACGGTCGGCGAGCAGCAGCGGACTCGATGCAAAAACCGGATTGAGCGAGGACGAAAAGGGGGCAATCACCGCAAAACTGCTGGCGGAAGCGGAAGAGCTGATCAAAGCGCAGAACTACAAAATGGCGCTCAATAAAGTCTCCGAAGTCTATAGAGCCGATCCGAAGAATTTCTTTGCCCGTGCGTATTCCGACAGGATAGAGGAGTTGCAGCAGCAGCAAAAAAAAGAGGCGGAACAATTTTTTGCCAAACCGGCCCCCGCCGCACCCGCTGCCGCCGCCGTTGCACCGCCGGTAAAATCGGGGGGAAGCAATTCGATGTACCGTGAGTTGATGAAGGAAGTATGGTTTGACGGTAAAATGACTCCGGAAGAAGAGCATGAGTTGAAAAAAGTGCGCGATATCTTCAACATCTCCAATAAAGAACATTTTGATATCGAACGGGAAGTAAAACTCGATGCTTACATCGAAGCGCTTAAACTTGCCTGGCGCGACGGTGTGCTGACCACCAATGAACGCGAGACATTGGAGTTGATGCGTAAACGGTATGACATTAACACCGATGAGCATCATGCGCTTGAAAACAAAATTCAGGAAGCAAAAAAGGGGACGCCGACCAAGGCGACCATACTGCTCGTCGATCCCGAAAGAGACCACATCACCCCGCTGATTCAATTTTTTAAAGATCATCACTATGACGTCATCCCGGCGCTCAGGGTTGAAGATGCATTCCAGAAGATCATCAATCATTTTCCGCAACTGGTGCTGACCGAAATCGTTTTTAGTTCGTCGGGATTGGACGGTTTTTCGCTCTTCGAAAAATTGCAGCAGCATCCGACGCTGAAGCATGTTCCGTTCTTTTTTATGAGCCGGATCAAGGATGACAAAGTGATCCGGGCAGGCTTGCGGCTTGGATTAGACCTTTATTTTACCAAACCGGTGGATCATGATTTGCTGCTGGCCGCCATCGAAGGCCGGTTAAGGAAACACTGATGATCTACGATGCACATCGACGAATCGATACCACGTGGGAACGTGGTATTTTTTTAAGGAGGATTCCGATGAAACAGAACGATATCATCATTTCTTTAGTAGACATGCTGGAGGAATCGTATCATCGGCAGTCGTGGCATGGAACGAATCTCCGCGGTTCCGTTCGCGGACTCACGCTCGAGCAGGTCTGTTGGCGGCCGGCACCGGACCGTCACAACATATGGGAGATTGTTGTTCACTGTGCCTATTGGAAATATACCGTTCGACGCCGGTTGACTGGAGAGAAACGAGGATCGTTTCCGCTGAAAGGAAGTAACTGGTTCCATCGCCCCGTTCAACAAACCGGCCGTGCATGGAAGGATGATATTGCGCTATTGGAAGAAATGCATCGATCGTTGATTGCAGCAGTGTCTGCGTGTTCAAGCCGCGATCTGTCCAAACATCCGAACGGCAGTTCATTCACTAATCGTCAAACCATCACCGGAATTGCCGCGCATGATGTTTATCATGCGGGACAGATCCAGCTTTTAAAACGACTGCAGCGATAATCGGCTGAATTCGACATATCGTGGAAGGAGCGCAGGATCAGTTTTGGTTGCATCCCGGGCTTAAATGCAGTACATTACTTCCACGCAAACACTGACTCTTTTTTCCACACTCCTTGATTGCCCCGATGAAAAACGCCTTTTATGCAATACTTTTTATTCTATTGATCATACCGGCTCTGTTTTTAAAAGCGCAGCCAAAAAGAGAATTCCGCGCAGCGTGGGTTGCCACCGTGACAAACATCGATTGGCCGTCTTCTAAATCGCTCTCTTCCTCTTCGCAGAAAAGCGAAGCGATCGCCATCCTCGACAAACATAAACTCAATAATATCAACGCTATCATATTACAGATTCGTCCTTCATGCGATGCGTTGTATCCCAGCAATTATGAACCATGGTCGGAGTATCTTGTCGGAGTGCAGGGAGGAAATCTGAGCGTCTATTATGATCCGCTGCAATTTTGGATTGACGAAGCCCATAAACGGGGAATGGAACTGCATGCGTGGTTTAATCCGTATCGTTCCGTGGTTTCGTCCGGGAGCAGCGTGCACAATTCGCACATTTCGAAAACCAAACCGGAATGGAATATCAATTACACCGGCAGCCCGTGGAAATTCCTCGATCCGGGTCTTCCAGAAGTCCAGAATTATGTCGTCAGTGTACTGATGGATGTCGTCCGCCGGTATAATATAGACGGAGTACATTTTGACGATTATTTCTATCCATACGGCGGAATGACAAATCAAGATAGCGTCTCTTGGGGATTGTATGGAGGGGGGTGGACCAATAAAGGAGACTGGCGTCGGAACAACGTGAATACACTGATTGGTATGGTGCACGACAGCATTAAGGCAGTAAAACCTTGGGTAAAGTTCGGTATGAGTCCTTTCGGCATTTGGAGACCGAACATACCACCGGGTATTAGTGGCATGGATGCCTATGCACAAATTTACTGCGATCCAATGAATTGGCTGACCAATAAAAAAGTCGATTACCTTACACCGCAAACATATTGGGTAATTGGTGGTGCACAGGATTATTCGAAATTAATGCCGTGGTGGGGACAGCAAACCGCTGCAAACGGACGTCACCTGTATACCGGCAACGCTGCATACCGTCTCGCTGCGTCGAGCAGTAACTGGCCGGCGACGGAAATTCAGAACCAGATAGAATTGAACCGAGTACAAAATCGCTCGCAAGGGGTGGTGTTCTTCTCGTCAAAATCCATTACCGGAAATTTGAAGGGGATTCAGGATTCATTGCGTGCGAATCAATTCCGGTACAAGGCAATTCCGCCTGTTATGCCTTGGCTTGACAATGTACCGCCGGAATCACCGGCTTCACTCAATGCATCGGTTGTTGGAGATAGCATCCGGTTGGAATGGCAGGCTGGTGCAATTGCGCCGGACGGTGATACGTCGGTCCGGTATGTTGTATACCACGCTGTCAATTTGCCTACGGACATTGACCTTTCCGATCCGAAGAATATCCGTTTCCTCGGAATGAACGGTGAAACCTCGTTTACTGAATCGCCGGCGCTGCCGTCATCAATACAGTATTTCGCAATAGTGACTGCATTTGATAAACTGTGGAATGAAAGTGGGTCTGAGAAACGAATATACCTTGCGCCTGCCGGAAAACCGTACATGATGGTGGAACATCAATCTTTAGTTCTGAACGACGCAGCACTCGGACAGACTGCAACAGGGACAGTGGCAGTGTATAATCGCGCTGGTAATCCGTTGAACATCACTTCATTGGTCACTTCTGTTCAGGGAATGGCTGCATCCATCTCCTCTTCCACGATTTCAGATAGTGCTATACTAAACATCTCCTACACGCCGTCGTCACTTGGACAAGTGTACGACACGGTGTTTATTAGTAATAATTCGATGCTCGGAACAGTAAAAATTGCCGTTCGCGGAAATTCTCCGGTCCCGACTCTGGCTGCCGTATCACCCACGCTGTTGTTCTCAAATACGAGTGTCGGCGATTCATCGGTGAAGTACCTGTTCTTTACATCGTCGTCTTTAAACAATGTGCGCATCGATTCCTTCACGCTTGCATCGTCGCACAGTGTTTATAGTCCGAGGCCGGATACGTTGCCGGTCAACGTGACCATCGGCGACACATTGCCAGTCGCGGTGGCGTTCGTACCCGATACCGTGAAATTCTATATTGATACTCTTTTTGTTTACAGTACGGCACAAAATTCACCTCTAAAGATCGTACTATTTGGCAATGGTCAGATCCCGCTCAGCGCGGACCGTGAATCCGGTTTGCAGCCTCTAGCATACGGCTTGCGTCAGAATTACCCCAATCCGTTTAATCCATTAACAACAATTACGTTTACGCTGTTGGAGTCGAATGTTACGACTCTGAAAGTATACGACTTGCTTGGCCGTGAACTTGCAACGGTTGTGGATGACATACTCAGTTCTGGTACGCACAAATATAACTTCGACGGATCTCAACTTGCCAGCGGAGTATACCTGTACAGAATCGTTTCCGGCAGCTTTGCGGATACCAAAAAGATGGTTTTACAAAAGTAGAGAAAAAATCCGACGAAATACTCTCAAAAAGCCCACTTTTGCATCCGCAAATATATTCTTTACGGTTGCTTTTTATTGTATTTAAATACAAATTTCAGCGCAATTCTAATCCTGATCTTCCGAGCAGTTGTTCTGTGCGTTACTCAAAACGCAGACCATCATGGCCACACCACATTGGCATAGTAAAAACATCCTCACCATAACGATCCTTTTTTGTCAAAAGGAGAAGACACCGTGAAATATTTTGTTACGCTCTTCGTACTCACGCTCCTCGCTTTCTCGACTCTACTCATCGCCGGCACAACTGGTAAAATCTCCGGTACCGTCAAAGACGCACAGACCGGTGAGATTATGATCGGAGCCAACGTCGTAATCGTCGGGACGACCTACGGAGCTTCCACCGATATCAACGGTTCCTTTTTTATCCTCAATATCCCCCCCGGCGAATACATCGTCCGTGCATCATCACTGGGATATGCTGCCGTGTCGCAGACGAAAGTACGGGTCGATATCGACCAGACAACCGAACTGAAATTTTCGCTGACCCAGGATGTCATCCAAAGCGAAGAAGTTGTTGTGGTGGCGCAGCGTCCGATGGTGCAAAAAGATGTTTCGGCAAGCGTCACAAATTTGAACGTTCAGGAATTTGAGAATCTGCCGTCCGTTCAAAATATCGGCAATGTCATGGGATTACAGGCAGGTATCCAGATTAATCAGGAGACCGGCGATTTGGTGATTCGAGGCGGCGGCGGAGATCAAACCGCATTCATGCTCAACGGCAATACTTTGCGTGACGAACGGAACAATAAATCGTACCTCGGCATCAGCCTCAGTTCCATTCAAGACGTCCAAATTCAAACCGGCGGCTTCAACGCTGAATATGGAAACGTCCGGTCGGGTATCGTCAACGTCATAACCAAAGAGGGCGATAAGAAAAAATATAATGTCAGCCTGATTACTCGGTACAGTCCGCCGGATCAAAAGCATTTCGGTCCGTCACCGAACGACAAAAACTCATATTGGATTCGACCATACACCGATCCCACCGTAGCATTCATTGGGACGGGAAAAGATTACGAACCGGGTGCCTGGGATAAATATACGCGAGACCAGTATCCATACTTTGAGGGATGGAATTCTGTCGCCCAAAAAACATTGATCGATAACGACCCGTCAAACGATTTAACTCCCGCTGCCGCCCAACAATTGTTCTTATGGCAACACCGAAAGGTTCTTGATATCGAAAAACCGGATTACGATTTGGACGCAAGTTTTGGAGGTCCGATACCTTATTTTAACGAACAACTTGGGAATTTGAGGTTCTTTGCATCGTACCGTCAATCGACAAATCAATACCTCGTGCCTTTGTCGAAAGATGCCTATGAAGATTACAATGCTCAACTGAAAGTGACTTCCGATGTGTCTGCCAATATGAAACTGACAGTAGAAGGATTGTTGGGGCAATCCATAGGCACCAACGATAATAATGCCGGATTGGCGGGAGTATTTACATCACCGGCGAGTATTGCGACTCAGTTGAATCGCGTCAGTTATATCGATGCGAGGATTTTCGCTACGGATTATTGGGCACCGACAGAAATAGGCCGTCAAATGATCGGCGCAAAGTTCACACACGTCTTGTCGCAGACGACTTTTTACGACGTGTCGACATCGCTCTTTGCGACGGAGTATTCGACAAATCCGGGAAGGTATCGCAATGAAACGAAAAGTTACAAGTTTGGAAACGCATATTATGTGGATGAAGCTCCATTCGGATTCCAGCCAAATCCGAGTACAGGAATCGACGGACTGCGTATGGGAGTCGGATTCAGTAATTCACGCGATTCGAGCAAGGTCAGCGTATTGACCACCCGGGCTGATTTGACAAGTCAGTTAGACCGGTATAACCAAATGAAGACCGGTATCGAATTCATTTATGTCGACAATAATGTCAATTACGGCTCTGTGGATATTTTCTTGCCCAGCGGCCGCTCAACATCCGTCTGGCAGACGTATCCCGTCCGGGCTGCCGCCTACATTCAGGATAAACTGGAATTTGAAGGCATGATTGCCAATTTGGGTGTGAGAGTCGACTATTCACATGCCGGCGGATATTGGTATGAATACGATACCTATGATAAAGCATTTTCCGGGGACAAGTCTTTGGGACTGGATACGTTGTTAAAACATATTCCCACGGAAAAATTGATCGACTTCAGCCCGCGATTGGGCGTATCATTTCCGGTAACGGAAAATTCCAAATTGTATTTCAATTACGGACATTTCCGGTCAATGCCGACTCCTGAGAATCTCTTCCTTATCCGGAGATATTCCGACAATAACCAGGTGACCCGTCTCGCAAATCCGAACAACCCCCTTCCCAAAACGGTGGCGTATGAGTTGGGATATGAACAAAATTTGTTCGATCAGTTCCTGATTCATGTCGCAGGATATTATAAAAATGTTTCCGATCAGCCGATATTAACTACCTATACGAGCAAAGACGGCAAAATTGATTACAGCGTTTCGATGCCCAATTCCTACGAGGATATCAGAGGTTTCGAGTTGACGCTGAATAAAAACCGCGGCGAGTGGGTCACCGGATTTGTCAATTATACCTACCAGGTTTCATCAAACGGACGGTTCGGATTCTCGCAATATTACGAAAGCTCGTCTGCACAAAGGGATTACGAAAGTAACAGGACAAACATCGAAAACGACCTTTACCAGGATAAACCAGTGCCCCGACCGTACGGAACGGCGAATGTCGACATTTTCACCCCGCGGGAATATGGGCCGGATGTCTTCGGCGATCGGATCCTGGGTAATATACGGTTGAGCCTGCTCGGCAGTTATCAAGCCGGCCGGTACTTTTCATGGGCTGGCGGCGGGAGCATTGCCATCAAAGGTCTTGAGAACAATGTTCAATACAAAGATTATTACAACCTCGATTTGAGATTGAGCAAAACGTTTACGGTCGGTTCTTTCAATTTGCAGGTGTTCATGGATATGTCGAACGTCTTCAACACGATGCATTTTACGGAATATGGATTTAAGGATGGAAACGATTTCGATTCATATATGAAGTCGTTGCATCTGCCTGCCGAAATAGGAGACAAACTGCAGTACGGAAATATTCCCGGCGACGATCAGCCGGGCGAGTACCGCGATTTCGAAGTTGGATTTGTGCCAATGGTCTCGGTCGCGTCCGTGACGACGGTGACAACCCCGGTGGGCTCCGCCATCTATTATGACCAAAGCACAAAGCAGTACATGAAATATTCCAACAATCAATGGGTGCCTGAAGATCAATCCCGGGTGGGCAAAGTCCTTGACGATAAGGCCTATATTGATATGCCGAACCTGAATTATTACACATTCCTTGATCCCCGGAATGTCTTTTGGGGCTTAAGGATATGGTTTGATATATAACGATCTCGGATGTCATAAACGTAGAGTACATACTCGTAACTTTTGAAAGTTGAATCTATGAAACACATTGTAAAAACTCTCTCCACACTTTGTATTGCGATGATCGCAATATATTCCATTCCCACATCGTCTGCCAGCGCTCAGGATTTCAAATGGATGAACGCAGGATCGCTGCATAATTGGTTCTCGAGCATGGGATGCGAAGAAGAAGAAGGATTTGTCAAAGAACAGCAATATGGATTACAATGGCCGGCGTTATACCAGTCTCAGGGGAAAGTCGACATGCAGGCGGCGAAAGCATTGTGGATCGCGTATGACGGACATTCCTATCCCAGCGGCGAAACAGCACCGTATATTGTCCATATTGGTCCGAGAGTTCACGGTTTCAACGAGTTCATCCCTGTGAAATTCGAGATGGTATCGAAATATGATATTCCGGTGGTGTTTGTCGACGGTAACCAATCGGAAGGTAAATCGATCGGGGAGTATATCGTTGATCCCACCATCCCATCCGATAGAATGCTTGTCAATGTGGTGAATACGGCGGCAGGCATCACGATGACACGCAAAATCATGCAGTTCAGCCAGCCGTTCCACGACAACTACATGGTCTATGATTATGAATTTAAGAATACCGGAAATACGTCCACAACAGATACATCGACAGTGTTGCCGGGAAAAACATTAAATGGCGTGTATTTCTATTTTCTGTACCGGTATGCGGTCTGCGGTGACACCCGTTATGTGATCGGTCAAAATCCGACCGGTTGGGGAATAAATCAGATGAACGATTATCGCGGCGACGGATCGACATACACGCCGAAATTTTTCACCGATCCGGTCGGCAACTCGATTGATTATAATATTCGTGCCGGGTATTCCTGGCATGGGAAATATCCCCCGTTCACTTTGTACGACAATATCGGCGGGCCGATCTGGACTCCGTACTATGACAAGACCGATACCGTCGGACGATTGGGAGCGGCGCAGTTTGTCGGGGTGGCAACACTGCATGCCGACAAATCTGCCGTCGATAAATCCGATGATGCAAACCAACCTTCAACGACCAGTTATGAAGGATCGGATGAACCGAGCACTTCCAATAACGACATGAACAATCCGGTCAAGAACATTGCCGAATATTCCTGGATTACCAAAGGTCATGTGTACCCCAGTCATGCCGATAAAATCGGACCAACTGGTGATCCGGCCAACGGCACTCCCGGCGGATATTCCATTGCCATCGGGTATGGACCCTACACGTTGGCGCCCGGTCAAAGTATCCATATTGTTCAAGCTGAAGGAGCGGCAGGTATTGATCGTGAGGCGACGATAGAAATCGGAAAATTATATAAAGCAAGCGGTGGAAATAACAATGCAACGATAACGTATAAAGGCCAAAGCAAAACCAAAAATGATTGGGTCTATTCAGGAAGAGACTCGTTGTTCCAAACCTTTAATAGAGCAATAGCAAACCATGCCGTTGGATATAACATTCCGCAACCACCGCTTCCTCCAAAGACTTTCAATGTCACCTCCGGGGGAGACCGCATTACTTTGAGCTGGGAGGTATACGATGCCAGCGATCCGAATTTGAAGGGATTTGAAATTTACCGGGCGCTCGGCCGGTATGACAGCACCTATCGACTGATCTATACAGCCGGTTCGACTGAACGTTCTTATAGAGATACATCGGTCATTCGCGGTCTGTCCTATTACTATTATGTTGTTTCGGTGGGCGATGCAGCCAATAACACCGGTGCCGGAAATACGCCTGCCGGCGCATTGACAAGCAACCGGTATTTGACACAATCGTATGATCCCGCGTTTTTGCGGCGTGCTCCGGGCCTCACTATGTCGGAGATACGGGTAGTCCCGAATCCATATAATATTTCCACAAGCGTGACTCTTCTTTTCAGCCAACAGGACCGGCTCGGATTTCTCAATATACCCGGCGAATGCACCATAAAAATTTATTCGGAACTGGGAGAGCTGATTTATACATTAGAACATAGCGACGGAAGCGGAGATGCATATTGGGATTCACGCACAACATCCGGACAGATTGTCGTCAGCGGAATTTATATTGCAGTAATTGAAACACCGAAAGGTGACCGTGCATTTCGTAAATTTGCAATAATTCGATAGACAGGAATTTATATCATAGAATGGGTGTACCCATGAAAAAACAAAAACTTTTTATTTTCCTCTTGTTGCTGATTGTTCTTCATGTCTCAATGCTGAGTAGCCAGGATAGAAAACTCGCACAGACCGGTATGAAATTTCTAAACGTCGGAGCAAGCGCGCGTGCAGCGGGTATGGGGGAAGCATTGACATCGATGGATGGACAATCGATGGCAATGTTTTTCAATCCCGCAGGGATGGCCAGACAGCAATCGTTTGTGGATGTCAATGTCGGCCAAACGGAATGGATAGCGGATATTAGCCATAATTTCGCCGCCGTCTCCATAAATCCTTCCGGGGGGGACTGGGGTGTGTTTGGCGTGTCCATGCAATTTGTCGACTATGGTGACTTTCAAGAAACCGTCCGCGCCGATAACGAACAGGGATATCTCGACATTGGTACGTTCAAACCAACAGCCACGGCATTCGGCCTGGGATATGCCATAGCCTTGAGCGATCGGTTTGGTGTCGGAGGAAATGTCAAATACGTCACTCAAAATATCGGCAGCACCGTTACCAGCATCGACCCGCAGGGAAATCGTCTCAGAACGGAAAGTTCATTGGACGTGATGGTGTTCGATATCGGGATGCTCTATCGCACCGGCTTTAAAAGTTTGAACTTCGGCGTTTCCGTCAGAAATTTCTCGAAGGAACTGAAATACGAAGAAGAAGAATTCCAGTTACCGTTGATATTCAGGATCGGTGTTTCCATGAACGTGATGGACTTAATCGAAGTCGGCAAGGAAAGTCAATCCCTGATGGTTTCAGTCGATGCCACACATCCGAGAGATTATCCGGAGCAGATCAACATCGGCGGTGAATATACGTTTATGGAAATCCTCAGCGTCCGGGGGGGATATATGTTTAATAATGATGAGTATGGTTTTACATGGGGATTCGGAGCGCAAAAGAGCCTCGCCGGCGTACATTTGGGCATCGATTATTCTTACACTCCATTCGGAGTATTCTCAAAAGTACATCGGTTAGGCGTTCAATTTTCAATTCTATGAAGTAAGTGAACACCGAACATTATTTTACGATCATTATTGGCACGTTTATGAAAAAATATAAAAGAATCGCATTTCAATCGTCCGGTCTCGTGATCATCGCGTGTGCACTATTTGTAGTCATGAGCGGATGCGAAAATGATATTACTCCGAGTTTATACGACCCGGACTATGTCGGGAAACCGCAGCCGGTCGTCGACAGTATTTCTCCTTCCGGCGGTGCATTAGCCGCTACCATTCCGATCACGATCTACGGAAAAAATTTTTCCGCAACTCCGGATGAAAATTATGTTTTCTTCAGCGGCAAAGCCGGAACCGTAATTACCGCCACCGCCACTCAACTGGTTGTGGACACGCCGGCTGATTCAGGAAATATGTCTGTAAAAGTCGGTGTCACCGGTGCCGACCTGTACAGCGCGGAGAAAACTTATCGGTTGGATCTTGCCGTTGAACCGTTTGGAAATTTTACACCTCCGACGAACGGCGCCGCTGGCCTTACACCCGACAGCGCCGGAAATATCTATTTTAATTTACTGGCAAGCAATATCGATAACGGCGTGTATATTATAACGCCCGGCGGCGTAAAAACACAATATGGCAATAAGTTGTCCGGTAATGTCGCCTGGACTTCGTTGAAATTGGGCCAGGACAATTTTCTGTATGGCGCCAGGAATGCGCGTGCGGTCTATCGTTTTGGGGCGGGAGGAGGAACCGCCGCACCGTGGGTGAGTATTCCGGCTCCCAATTTACTTTCCGATATGGATTTTGATCAAAACGGAAATTTGTGGGCAGGCGGGAAAGCAATCGGTCTGTATTGCATTAAACCGGACAAATCGTTCAAGGTAAGTACGTTTTCTGCGACCGTGCGTGCCGTACGGGTGTTCAACGGCCATCTCTATTTTTCGGCGCTTAAAGATTCGATTGAACAAGTATTTAGAGCACCCATCAATGGAGATACACTTGGTACAATAACGCCATATTTTAATATTGATAATGCATTTGGCATTGGATATTCGGGTCTTTCGATGACCATTTCTTCCGACGGATATCTTTATATCGCAACCAAAGCGCCGGAAGGAATAATTATCGTTGCTCCGGACGGATCTTACTCCACACCGTTCAAGGGTTATGCTGCAAATTTTGGCACATCATGTACATCCCTTGCCTGGGGTGAAGGAGATAAACTACTTGCCGCCACATTTGAAGGTAATTTAAATATTCTACGCACAAATAAAACCGGTGCACCCTATTATGGAGTACATTAATTAACTATTTATATTGCAAAGGAGGTGGATCAGAAAAAAATAATTGCAACACAGTTTCAAATTTATTCACTATTCTCATTTTTTAGGAGGTACAAATGAAAATATTTAAAGCAATTCTCCTTGTTGCACTCGTTGCACTCACAGCAGAGGCACAATGGACATTTGTAAAAGTGTTTCCTGATACCAATCTGCGTTTTGCCGGCGGTCTTAACGGCGGTCTTGCCGTTGATCCAGCAGGGAAAGTGTGGATCCAGTCGTATTCGGGATCTGTCGACAGCATTCTGCTCGGCGATGGGATAACATACAGAAAAGTTGGTGTCATTAAGGTGTTCAATCCTAATGGTACCGAAGCGTCGTTTTCACCGATAAAGACTGTCACCACGGGCGCTGATACAGATACATTGGGTATTGGGTATGGCGGAGTATCGGATCCGGACGGAAACTTTCTTTCTGTGAAACCATCCACTTTGTTGCTAAGGATTAATTGGCAAACAGGCGCCGGAATGAATAGGGTAGTAAGTCCTATTCCGGGCTATACAAGCTCCATCGCTGGTGTTGCCGTTGCCAAAACCACGGGAGAGATTTTCCTTGCACCGGTGTTGCCGGGACCAGCAGGTGCAATTTTAAATCCTGATTTTTCTGCAGCCGGCTTGTATGCCGACACACTGAAAGATTACGGGCGAACACTATTGGTTTCCGATGACGGAAACGATGTTTATGTACCGCGTTTTGGAGTAAAGCAGTTGATCCATTTCCACAGTGACAACGGATCGCTTGGACCGTACACTGCTCCCGATACGTTGAAATTGGGAATTGCAATCGAAACGATGGCATGGGATCCAAAAGGCGGTGGAATTTGGGTTGGTTCCGGAAATATCGTCTCCGGTATGCCCGATACTACATCAGGACTTTCGGGATATGCATGGTACCTGTATAATCTGACAACAGAGCAGTTTACTGACAGTATAAAATGGCACGGCGAAACGGATGCTGCATACGATCCCCGTCCGCGTGGTATTGCATTCAGTCCGACAGGAGACACGGTATATGTCGGTGCATTTACAGTAATGAACAATCACTTTGTGGAAATGCACAAACGTGGTCCGACGAACGTAAAACGCGATCCGAATACTGTGGCGAATAGCTATTCGTTGGAACAGAACTATCCGAATCCGTTTAACCCGACAACACAAATTACATTCAGCTTAAAGTACAGCTCTTCCATCACACTGAAGGTGTTCGATGTACTGGGTAAAGAGATCGCAACGCTTGCGGAAGGCACACATTCTGCCGGTGTTTACAAGACAAGCTTTGATGCTTTACATCTCTCTGCCGGCGTGTATTTCTATACACTGAAAACTTCGGATGGATTTGTTGAAACAAAGAAGATGTTGTTAATGAAATAGTACCGTACGACGCATTTTGCGGTATAATGTATCTCGTTGACACAAAGCCCGGAAATCCGATCGGGTTTTGTGTCAACACTATTTAACTATTTTGGCATCCACCAATGGATTCCGTTACTGTTAAAAACTACAACCGGTCTCGACGTCAAGGCCAGAGATTGGCAAACGAGTAATGCCTCCAGAAATTTAACGATTTCCGGGGGCATTGTTATTTTAGACACTGACTCCTTCATAGCATACACTTCGCTTGAATTATCGGTTATCGGCAGGAGAATTATAACATAACACCAGTGAACACGACGATTCAAGATTTCGAAATACAAAGGCAGGTCCTCCAATGTATCCAACCTTACGAGCATCATCATTTTTTATTATCCTTGTTGTCATAATACCATTCATCGGCTGCTCAGAAGATGAGAATATCAGCCTATACCATCCGACGACAACCACCTTCCCGAATCCGACCATTTCCTCCGTGACCCCGATTGGTAGTGCAGTTGCAGGCGTCGATACGGTCGTTATACAGGGAACAGGATTCTCCAGTATACTGACCGACAATGAGGTCTTTTTTAACGCCCAATCTGCCGTGGTAATACAGGCAACAGGTACTGAGATAAAAATTATCGCACCGCTTCTGGTAAGCGATAGCGTTACTATCAGGGTTGCCGTCCATGGATCGTACGAATTTAGTAATAAGGTTGGCTACAGCTTGAAACCGGCAGTCGCAATATTCGGAGATCTGCAATCAATCGAACTTTCAAAAACGGTGACAACCGATTCCTCAGGCAATCTTTATACTGGTTTTTCTGTCAATAGCCTTGAGGCAGGGATTCTGAAATTTGATCCCTTGGGAACAAGGTCTGCTTATGCTCCCAAGACAGGAGGAGACTGGACTGATATTAAGATGGGTCCCGGCGGCTATTTATATGCCGTTCGAAATATTCGGGCGGTATACCGCTTTGCACCCGGCGGCGGAGCAGCGGCAACGGTATGGTCTGCGCTGACTTCTGGAGTAACACTGGGTGATATCGATTTTGATCAAAACGGTAACCTGTGGGCGGGCGGGAACAATATCAGTATCTACCGAATTGCACCGGACAAAACGGTGACGACCTACCCCTTTACCGGAGAAATACACTCATTGCGAGTGTACGACGGATATCTCTATTTTGCGGCACTCACAGATGCAGGCGAAAAAATTTGGCGAGCACAAATTACGTCAGGCGGTCTCGGTACTCCCGAAATATATTTTGATTTTGCCACGGCATTTCCGCAGGTCACACCGCTGGCCATCACGTTCACTTCCGACGGAGATTTGTATATCGGCGTAGATTCTGAGGCGGGCATCGTCGTCGTTACGCCGGGAAAAAGTTACAGAACACCATTAACGGTCTATAAGCAATTGTTTGGATCCGGTGTTGCGGTTTTGTCGTGGGGAAATATCGACGATCTGTACTGTTCGACCGTAGACGGTCTTCTTCTTAAAATTAATGTGACAGGAGAAAAAAGCGCTCCGTACTACGGCGCCACTCTGTAGTACTTCAAGAGACTGCTGAGAGAATTCTCTCCGTCTCATTTTATTATAGAATAAACGAAAGGTGACATTGTGTCCTCAAAGATTAGAAGTCACTTGAGAAATACCGAACGAAACCGACGATATGTTGCATATATTGTTCTGGCACTTCAATGCCTCTTCATTCAGGTTGCCAATGCTCAACAAAAATTAGCGCAATCAGGATTTCAATTCCTGAGCGTCGGAACCGATGCCCGTGCCACGGGCATGGGTGAAGCATTTACTACAATGATGGGATCCTCTGCGGCATTATTGTATAATCCAGCCGGCATTGCAGGAATCAGTTCGATCGATATCATTGGCAGCCAGATGAAATGGTTGGCGGACATTACCTATATGTCGGGCACTGCAGCATTTGCGCCGTTCGATGGAACATACGGGGTGATCGGTGTAAGTTTCCTGTCGGTTGACTACGGTGATTTTAATTTCACCCGTGTTGCACAAAATGAACAGGGATTTGAAGACATCGTCGGCGTACCACAGCCCGCAGCATACGTTGTCGGCCTTGGGTACGGGAGGGCATTATCCGATAAATTCTCCGTCGGCGGCCAGGTGAAGTACGCATACCAAAGTCTTGGAAAAAGTGTCGTACCTGTGTATTCGAAGGTGCTTGTCGATTCCGTCACTATCCGTACAGATACGGCGCTTGTCGAAAGGGATTATTCACTCAACGTTCTGGCATTTGATTTCGGCACGATATATAAGACCGGATTGAAGAGTCTCGCCTTCGGCATGTCCATAACCAATTTCTCTAGGGAGTTGAAATACGAAAGAGAAAGCTTCCAATTGCCTCTGACATTTAAAATCGGCATTTCCATGGATCTTATGGATATTGTACCGAGTTTCGGTGAACTGCATTCTCTGTATGTGTCCGTCGATGCCGTTCATCCCAGGTCATACTATGAATACCTGAATATTGGCGGTGAATATTCTTTCATGAAAACAATCATAATCAGAGCAGGGTATATTACCCGGCATACGGATTATGACCTCACGGCAGGCATCGGCGTACGGAAATTCGGCCTCGCCATCGATTATTCGTATATGCCGCAAGTGGTGTTCAACGATATCCACAGAATCTCGGTACGATTTTCACTATAGACCCGTTTTTCAGATAAACCACACATGTGTGATCTAGAAAAACATTACAGGAGTGTAACAATGAGGCACGCAATAGTTTTGACATTCATAATGGTATTGTGTTGCACCGTATTAGTAATTGCCGGTACGGGAGGAAAAATTGCAGGAAATGTGACCGATACGGAAAACGGACAACCATTGGTTGGAGTCGTTGTGTTCATCAATGGTACGACAATTGGTGCGTCGACGAATGTGGATGGGTCATATTCAATATTAAACGTACCGCCGGGCACGTACAGCATCAAATTCAGTCTTATCGGATATGCGTCGGTCATTGTTGAAGATGCCAGGGTGGAGATCGATCTCACGAAGACGGTCAATGTGCAAATGCAATCTTCTGCCGTTGAAATGGATGCGGTTGTTGTCAGTGCAGAACATCCGGTTGTCACAAAAGACATTTCATCGAGTCAATTTGACATCAATCCGACTGTGATCAAATCAATGCCGATTCAAACGATCACGGAAGCGCTGACATTACACGCTGGTATTGAAGAAGGCAGCGACGGAATAGTAGTGCGGGGCGGGGGATCGAACCAAACGATGTTCGTGATCGATGGATTCAACATGAATGATGAGCGTTCGAACATTCCGTATTCAGCGGTGAGCCTTGCCGCCACACAAGAAGTTCAGGTGCTGACCGGGGGATTTAATGCCGAATACGGCAATGTACGTTCCGGTGTTGTCAATGTCATTACGAAAGACGGTGATCGAAGCCGATATACAGGGATGGTGAATATGCGGTACCGGCCCGCTGCTCCAAAACATTTCGGTATCTCGCTCTACGACCCCAATTCATACTATAATCGACCGTATACCGATCCTGCCGTCTGTTGGACAGGGACCAAAAATGGCGCATGGGATTCACATATGCAAAACCAATATCCGTACTTTCAGGGTTGGAATGCCGTTTCCCGTTCGACGCTTGAGGATCAGGATTCGACGAATGATTTGACCCCGGAAGGAGCAAAAAGGCTGTGGGAATGGCAGCGAAGGCGCATGGGGAACATTACGAAACCGGATTATTCAGTGGATGCGGCGTTTGGAGGCCCGGTGCCGTTTTTCGGGGAGAATCTCGGAAACCTTCGATTTTATCTTTCTTATTTCAACGAACGCGAAATGTTCGTATACCCTCTCTCCCGTGATGCGTTTACCGATAATCATACCATGCTGAAAGTCACTTCCGATATTACATCGACTATGAAGTTGACGCTTATGGGCCTCTACGGTGAACAGCATTCTGTGTCGCCGTATGAATGGACCACCGCACCGACAGGCTACCTTATGCGGAGTCAATCCGAAGTAGCGGATTTGTTGAGCAGCAGCGACGGCATGAATGCCCTCTATATGCCTGATCGTTACAGCCCTAGCTCGATCTACCGCAATACGATCGGCGCCACGTTGACCCACATGGTGACATCGTCGACGTTTTATGAATTCTTCGTACAGCGCAATCAGAGTTTCTACAGTACTTTTCAGACGGCGGTTCGCGATACTTCAAAGATCTACGAGCCGGTGCCGGGGATTTATGTGGATGAGGCTCCGTACGGCTATTGGGGATACAGTTCAGGTGCAATTGACGGAGTCATGAGCACCGGCGGATGGATGAATCTCGGACGAGATAAAAGCGTCAATGCTACAGTGTCGGTACGATTCAGCATCACAAGTCAAATAGACAAATACAATCAAGTGAAAGTCGGTGTTCAGTATGCAACCGATGATCTCAATATCAATTCCGGAACGTACAGCCCATCGATGTCAACGTGGACCAGAAGCATGATCTATCACGTTTTTCCGTATCGTATCGGCGGATATGTCCAGGACAAACTTGAATTTGAAGGTTTCATTGCAAATCTTGGTATTCGTCTTGATTATTCCAATCCGAACACAGATTATTACGACCTGCCTTCGTTTGATATGCTCTACAGCCAGGGCCTCGGAAATCAAATCGAAGAAAATGCTACGAAAATAAAAGCAGAAAAAGAGTTTTACATAAGCCCTCGATTGGGAATATCGCATCCCATCACCGAAAATTCCAAACTCTATTTCAATTACGGCCATTTCTTGTCGGAGCCATCGTCGTCATACCGGTTCCGTCTGCAACGTGAATCGAACGGTCTTGTGACGTACATTGGAAATCCGAACATGAAACTCGAAAAGACTGTTGCCTATGAACTCGGTTTCGAACAGAATGCCTTTGATATGTTCCTTATCAATATTGCCGCCTATTATAAAGATGTCACCAATCAACCGGGATGGATTTATTATCAAAACATCAACACATCGGTGCATTATTATAAAGCGGCAAATAACAACTATGCCGATATTCGGGGATTTGAAGCGACAATAACAAAGATTTCCGGCGTCTGGATCAGCGGATTCATTAATTATACTTATGATGTCGGCACGTCGGGATATTTTGACCTGACATCCTACTATCAGGATGTCAACAAGCAACGGAATTATCTTGCTCTGAATCCGTATCAATCAAAACCGCATCCGCAACCATACGCCAGGGCAAATATCGTTTTTCATTCACCGGATGAATTCGGACCGACAGTGATGGATGTTTATCCGCTTGGCGGGTGGAGTGTGAATATTCTTGCGAATTGGCAGGCGGGCAGCTATGCAACCTACAATCCGAATTCGGTTCCTGGCGTGGTGGATAATGTGCAATGGCAGGACACATATAACATCGATGTTCGGCTAATGAAATCATTTCGAGCCTTCGATATTGAATTTCAGGCATATCTCGATATTCGGAATGTATTTAATTTCAAGCAGCTCAATTACGCAGGTTTTGTCGATGCATATGATTATCAGGATTACTTAGCATCGCTGTGTTTCCCATGGATGGAAGGGGATAAAAAAGGCGACGATCGGATTGGTGACTATATTCCATTCGGTGTTGCATACGATCCACTGGAAGCAAATCCGAATAACGATCCGTCAATATCGGCAAGGAATGCCGTCCGGAAGGATAAGAAATCGTACATCAATATGCCGAACAATACCTCGGTGACATTTTTAAATCCCCGTGATTATCTATTTGGCATCAGACTCAGTTTTTGATTTGACATGTTCTGAAAAAAGGAGAATTGCAATGCTATTTAATCGTTTTCATTTTACTCTTTATGCAACGTCTTTTCTTATTGGAATGGTAGCGTTCACTTTGTACGCACAAGTGCCCGAAACACAGAAACGGTATATCAGTATAGGATCATTGCAGAGCAGATTTACGGCGTACGGAGCAGAACGAGCCTGGAACGACGTGTATTACGAAGGTCTGACGTGGCCGTCCGACTATCCCAATCAGGATAATGCCGTCATAGAACGACAGTGGATCGGCTGTCAGGATTTTACCGATTCGAAAGGCCAAAACTGGGAAAATTATTGCGTCAACTTTGCTGCAACGTATGCAGGTTCTTCACTTTTTCCGATGATGAACAAACAGACTGCAAAGATCGATCTGCCGATCGTGTATGTTGATGGCAACGATGTCAACGCACCGTATAGAAGCGAAATCGACGAGATTGATCCGAACCAGATAGCCGATCGTATCGTCACCAACGTTGTGAACACCTCGATGGGCATCACGATGACGCGCAGAATACTTGCTTTCAGCCAGCAGTATCATGACAATTATTTCATCAAAGAATTCACGTTTAAAAATACCGGATATGTCAACGCGACGACGAACCAGGTTCTTAATAGCACGGTCAAAGGATTCCGATTCGGATTCAGCATCCGCTATAGCGTCAGCAGAGAAGGAGCATTTCGGATCGCCGATGGGCAGGATTGGGGAAAACATACGTGGGTGACAAAACGCGGTGAAGATTATTCCCAACATATGAATGACGTCATCACTGAAGCGAATCCGATTCCCCAATGGCTTCGTGCCGGATATGCGTGGGCAGGTCAGTCGGCGAACAATACCTTTGACAATATCGGCGGACCGTACCGAACGGCCGATGGTCGGCTGTGCGCGGTCCAATTTGCCGGAATCGTCACATTACATGTCGACAAAAGCGCTTCGGATAAGAGCGACGATCCAAACCAGCCGAATACTCTCGGTTGGCATGCTGGCGACACATATCCCAGCCTCGGAGATATGTCGATCGGTACATTGCCGTTCCATATTGATATGTACAAGATGCTGAGCGGTACACCCTACAAAGGCCTTGGAAGTCCGACGGAGCGATTTGATGAAGTATATATGTCAACAAAACCAGATCCCTGGTTGGTGCATGGCGATGGTGGAGGTACGAATCTATGGATTAATTACGGTCCGTTTGATATTGCTCCCGGTGATAGCGTAGTGATTGTTGTTGCCGAAGGAGTTTCCGGATTAAACCGTGAAACTGCGTATCAAATCGGCGCTCGATGGAAGAATGCGTACGACAATCCGAGCGACAACGGTCCATTCACGTTACCGAACGGAACAACTACCACAGATAAAGATGTGTACAAAAACACCTGGGTGTATACCGGAAGGGATTCGATCATGCAGACGTTCAGCAGGGCGAAGCGGAATTATGATCTTGGCTATACCATTCCGGAAGCTCCTTTGCCGCCGCCGTTAGTGAATGTGACGTCGGGCGGCGATAGAATTACGCTGTCATGGGAAAGCAGTCCGAATCAAGGGACCCCGGGATTTGGGGGATATAAAATTTTTCGTGCAGTAGGAAAACCCGATACAACATTTACAGAGATAGCCAGCGTTGGTCCCTCCGTGAATGAGTACGTCGATGTTTCGCCGCAGCGAGGTTTTTCATATTATTATTATGTTTCAGCGTTCACCGACGGGAGCACCAATATTACGGGAGGACCGAATCCTGCCGGTATACTGATGAGCAGCCGATTCTATACAAAAACCAATCAACCGGCATATCTCCGCCGTAAAGCTGGCGAATCGTTGCAATCAGTTCGCATAGTACCCAATCCCTATAATATCGCAGCACAAGATATGCAATATCCCGGTGAACCCGATAAGATCATGTTTTTAAATATTCCCGGACATTGCCTCATTAGTATTTATACAGAGAATGGAGATTTGATCAATACCATCAGTCATGAAGACGGTAGCGGCGATCAGGCGTGGAATTCGATTACGTCGTCGCGGCAGGTGGTGGTCAGCGGTGTGTATATTGTCCATTTTTTAGTTACGCAGGATTATACCGATCCGGTAACCGGAACAGGATATAAAAAGGGCGAAACGGCGATACAAAAGCTCATTATTATCCGCTAAATACCCGCCGAGGAAAGGTACAATATAATTCTCGGACGAATCGTAGCGTTGATTCGATTGCTGTTGAACAATAACACAAAACCCCAATATCTATTGGGGTTTTGTGTTATACGCTCGTTGATAGTGGATGGAATATTGGGTATATTAAATTTCAACAAAAAATATATTTAAAGAAGAATTATGAATGCTGCCCGTGTTGCTGTGCTTTTAAATGGGATAAAAAAGAAGCGCATTGCCATCGTCGGCGATGTGATGCTCGACCGCTACGTGTGGGGATCAGTGTCGCGGATTTCGCCCGAAGCACCGGTGCCGGTGGTCGAAGTAGAGAGTGAATCCTCGCGGCTTGGCGGCGCTGCGAATGTTGCATTAAACATCACTTCCATCGGCGCACAGGCACTGCTGGTCGGGGTCATCGGCAATGACGCAAACGGAACAGAGCTGCAAAGCATTCTGGAATCGCAGCATACATCCTCCGACGGCATCATCACCGATCCTACTCGTCCGACCACGGTAAAAACCCGGGTAATGGCCCACAATCAGCATGTGGTCCGGATCGACAGAGAAGAAAAACGCGATGTGAGCAGCACAGTGCAGCAGCAAATTCTTTCGGTGCTCGAGAAAAACATCGGTTCACTGGACGGGATCATTATCGAGGATTACAACAAAGGAGTGGTGGTAAAGGATCTGATTCATGCAATTATCGGACTGGCGCAGAAACACAGCACGCCGGTCACCATCGATCCGAAGTTCAACAATTTCTTCGAATACCGGAACGTTACCGTTTTCAAACCGAATAAAAAAGAGACGGAAGAAGCCCTCGGAAAGAAATTACACACGGAAAAAGATGTGCTGGCGGCGGGAACGGCGCTCCGTGAGAAACTGAATGCGGACAACGTGCTGCTCACCCGCAGCGAAAAAGGGATGACCCTTTTCGAAAAGAACGGAACAGTCACTCACATACCGACGCATGCCCGCACCGTCGCGGATGTGTCCGGGGCGGGAGACACAGTTATTGCCACATTAACCGCTATGCTGGCATCCGGCGCAACGGTGTCGGAAGCGTCCCTTCTCGCCAATATTGCGGGGGGAATTGTTTGCGGCGAAGTGGGTATCGTTCCGATTGATCCGGAACAACTTCGCGCCGCAATTACACAACCGAAAGAATAGTTTTGTATGGGGAAAGTGTACACTCAGAAGGCATTACATGCCCTCCGATCCGATTGGAAACGCACCAATAAGCGCGTTGTCTTTACTAACGGTGTGTTCGACATTCTGCATCGCGGACATGTCGAGTACCTGAATGCGGCAAAAAATCTCGGAGATATTCTGGTCGTCGGTGTCAATTCCGATCTCTCGGTACAGCGTCTGAAAGGACCTCTTCGGCCGATTGTCCGGGAAGAGGACCGTGCGTTCATTATTTCGCAACTCGCCAGCGTCGATGCCGTCTGCCTGTTCGACGAGGACACGCCGATTGATCTTATTACTGCCGTCGTGCCGGAAGTACTGGTGAAAGGTGCCGATTATACACCGGAAAATATCGTCGGCAAAGACGTGGTGGAACACGCCGGCGGAAAAGTGCAGACCATCGAATTTGTACCCGAGCGTTCTACCACCTCTATTGTGGATACGATTGTGAGCAGGTTTGTGAAGAAATAGGTAATGACCAAAAAAGTATCGAAAATAGTTTTCTATTCTTTCCTGTCCGTTTTTCTGCTTATTGTTCTGCTGGCCGGATACACCCAATCCGCGGCATTTCGCGCCAATCTCCGTTCGTTGGTGTATGAAACCGTCAAGAATAATCTCACCGCTTCCGTCTATATCGGTGAAATAAAAGGAAGCATCATCACCGGCTTTTCTGTCGATACATTGATGATCTATATCGATGATGCGCCGTTTGTGGAATCAGGACAGATTTCGGTGAAGTACGACCTGCTCGATCTGCTGCGCAATCGGGTGACCGTCGACTCTCTCACCATTGTCAATCCCGTCGTATCGCTGTACCGCACCAAAGGAGGAGTGTGGAACGTCAGTCGGATCGCTAAAACCGACACGACCGTCGACACGCTCTCTTCCGCATGGATTATCGATGCACAGAAGATCACGATACTGAATGGAAAATTCCGGATGGTGGACTCCACCGGGGATTATTCCACCACGGTGACGGTGGACGGGAGACGCTCGGTCAATTATTCGAACATCCGCGTCGATCAGATCGAACTGGAAGCATCGGCATTCTATTCGCCGGACCAATTACTGGCCGATCTTTCACGGTTGGCATTCCGGTCACCGAAAGAGGACTTTCATCTGATTGGACTTTCGGCACAGGTATTTCACTCCCACGATACGACGCGGGTCTCGCGCCTATCGGTGAACACACCCGACAGCAAGGTGACGGTGGATGCGCAGGTCAGCGGCGTCGACGTCCTTTCCATCCGTAACTTGAAAGAGTTTGAGAACGCGCCGACGGAGTTGACGCTCGGCCGGTCGATGGTGGCAATGAACGATTTGCACACGTTTCTTCCGGTCCTCTATTTTTTACGCGGCAGCGTGGAGATTGACGGCGATTTCCAGGGAACATTTGGACAGTTAAATGTACGGCAATTAAATGCATCGTTCGCACAGACCGATCTTCATCTGTCCGGCACAGTGTCGAATATTCATCACCCCAAAGAACTCCGCCTGAACATCGTTTCAAAGCAAAGCACGATCAATCCTACCGACGTACCGGAGCTGCTGCCGTTTTTTAACATTCCGGAATTCAACCGGCTGGGTCCGTTGACGCTGGATTTTCAGTACGTCGGGAAACCGCTGGATTTCATGGTGATCTCGACAGTGAAGTCTGCTGCCGGAACGGTGACGGTGGACGGCCAGATGCTGATCACCGAGGAAAACCTTCATTATAAAGGTTTCCTTGCCGGCAGCGACGTAAACCTCGAGAAGATTTTTGCCACGTCGGAACTCCGTTCACGATTGAATACGAAAGCATTCATCGAAGGAAGCGGAACGTCCATCGCGCAGCTGCATACCGCGCTTACGGTTGAGATCGACTCATCGGAATTCCGCGGAATCGATGTCTCTTCTGCGACAATCGATCTGAAGGCCAAAGAACGTACGATAGATGCCGACGTAAAGATTGCATCGAGCGAGGGGAGTTTGGAAGCAACGACGGTAGTGGATTTTCGGAGAGAGGAACCGGCATACATGTTTTCCTCGCGCGTCCGGAATCTGAATCTTGCGCCGATTCTGAACGATGAATACTACGTTTCCCGGCTTTCATTCGATATTAACCGCACGGCCCGTTCTTTGGATGTACTGGACGGTATTTCTCATACCGCCGTGACCGTGCTGCCGTCTTCGTTTCGCGACTTTGCCTTTGACAGCAGCAGTGTCACCATGCTCGTGGAAATGGATTCCGCCGACGCCCGGCGAATCACTCTCCGATCGCCCATTGCCGATGCCGAACTGACCGGCCGATTTACCGTTTTAGGATTTGTCGATGTGTTAAAGAAGGGGATCGATCAAATGATCCGCCTCTATTCCTATCAGCGGCAGGTCGTCGATTCGAATTTCACGATTCGCCCTGCGGGCGACAGCATTGGACTGCCGGTTGAATCAGCACCTCAAGAGATTGCCTATCGAATCTCACTGAAGAATCTGCAGCCGATATCGGTATTTTTCCAACTGCCGATGTTTGATGCGCAGGGTACGTTTGAAGGCTCGCTCAGGGATTTTCACAATAAAACGGAATTTGCCGGAGATCTTCAACTTCAGAAGGGCCTTTTCATTCAGGATTCGACAGTTGTTCAGGCATTACAAACATCGTTGCGGTATCATTTAATAGATATAGATTCAGCGGACCACGACCATCCGTTACCGATCGCTTTGCAGTTGAATCTTGAAGGATTCGAAGTCGGCATCAATCGGACGGTGTTGCGGTTCCCAAAGGTTGATATACGCTACGACGGTAAGAACGGTTCCTATAGCGCGTATTCTGATATCGATACGACTATGTCGATGGGTATTGAGGGGGGTGTCAGCGTTACCGGCGAATCGGAGCAATTATCTCTCGCAAAACTCCTCTTTAAATTCCAGGGATTTGAAGTGCAAAACATCCGCCCCATTACGGCGACCCTGTCGCGCAAAGGTATTAAGGTCGATTCGGCATTGATCGTTCATAACGGCGAATCAATGTTTGTCGACGGAATATTCGCATTTAACGGATCGATCGATGTGCTGGCGTCTGTCACCGGCTTCTCGCTGGCGGACCTCTCCTATTTTTCCACATCATCGCAGTTTCGTGAAGCGGCGGCGAAATTTGGCGGAACAGTGGATGCATCCGCATCCGTTACCGGTACAACCGACAATCCGCGATTATCGATTGATGTGACTGGTACGGATCTATCGTACGACCAAACCGCCATCGGATCATTCATCGGTGCGCTGCAGTATCAGGATAAAATCGGACGGGCATCGATTTCGGTGCAGAGCGCAACCGATTCGACCCTGCCGCCGGATCTTGAACTGAACGGCGTCATTCCCATTGACCTGCGATTCGTTTCCGTCGACGATCGAACAGGGATTCCCGGATTAAACATTGAAGTATCGACTTCCAATCTCAGAATGGCGGTGCTCGATCCGTTCATTCCCGAACTGACCGATATGACGGGGAAAGTGCGAAGTCAAATTCAAATCACCGGATCGCTGCGGGACCCACAGATTAACGGAACAGCGGTACTGGACAGTGGTGTTTTCGTTCTTGAAATGTCCGGCATTCCGTATCATGCCGGAGGGACGATACAATTTACAGACAAGAGGGTGACCTTCTCCGATTTCAGGATTTCGAACACACCGACGGATTACGCTGCCAGCAGCATGGACGTAGGCGGGTACATAGATTTGGATGGATTCGTGCCGGATGTTTACCACTTACGGGCACGAGGCGAATTACTGGTGTTGCAGGAACGCTCACGCACGCCCGGATCGTCATTCTTTGGAACGTTGATCGCATCCACCGGCGACGACAGCCTCCGATTCGACGGAAATTTTCAGAAGTCCCGTATTACCGGCATTGTTTTGGTGCGACAGGCGTCGCTCACGTTTCCGCCGACACAGCAGGCGTCGGCATATTCCTCCTCTATATACAATGTCGTCGAATTCGTCGACGATACATCGAAACCGGTTGTCGATTCTGTCATGCTCGGATCCCTGGTGCAGCTCGCACACCAGATGACAGCACCGCAGCACGACAATGTCCGGACATTTCTCGACGGATTCGGCTACGAGTTGACAATCCAGACCAGCGGTACCGTACGGGTCAACATGATTTTTAATGCCAATGCCGGAGCATATGAAGAATTATATGCCGAACTGAACGGAAAGCTGACGATGGTTAAAAACGAAAGCGGCGTTCGATTGACGGGAACGATCAATGTCGGAAATGAATCGAAATACACATTCTACAAAACATTCAATGCCAGCGGATCGCTCTCCTTTGTCGGCGATCCGCAAAACCCGCAACTGAACATTCTCGCCACATACGAAGGAACCCATTGCGTCGGTACGAATCCCACGACAAGCGATTGCATCCGCGAGGAACGAGTGATCGTGACTCTGAAAATCGGCGGCACCCGGAACATTCCTCAAATTGACCTGGGATTGAAGACGATCGACCAGAGCGGAAAAGAGATCGAACGGACCGGCGATGTCGAAAACGATGCAATCTCGTTTCTGCTGACATCGTCTCCCGGCACTCCCGGTAAATTCCGCGATGAATTGACGGCGCAGGACCGCGACCGCATCAGCGAGCAGCTCGCCTCGACCATCGGCGGAACGTATATCAACAGCCTGCTCTCCAGTTATGTAATGGATTTCGTACAACGGAACAGCATTCCGTTCGTCAAAAAATTTGAAGTACGGCAGGTCGGCGCGGATCCCGACATCCGTATCGGTGCGGAAGTGCTCGATGCGTACGTCAACGTCGGCGGCAGGGTTTTTACCGATGTCAATAACGCAAACATCAGCGTCGAAATACCGCTGGGGGACAAACAAAAACGCAATTTCATGCTCGAAGTAGAAAAGAAAACTGAAATATTCGATTATACAATTCAGGCACGCACGATCCTCGGTGCACGTATATTCTATCGCTTCACTTTCTAAAAGGACTGACATGGACCGATCGCAGCTTCGCGCCAAAATTCTTGCCTATTGCGCCAAACATCCGCACGATGGATTCAAATCCCGCGAACTCAAACGGCGGCTGCAGATTACGGCCGACCATGAATTTGAAGTATTACGGGATATTCTCCATAAAATGGTGGATAAGGGAGAACTTGCCTGGACAAAGAAAAAGGGATACCACCGCAGCGCTCCCTCGTCCAAAGGAATTGTCGGCATTATTCGAATCAGTAAACAAGGGACGGCCGTTGTAACGACGAATGAATCGGAAGAGATCGCGATCGACAGTCAATCGCTCGGAACAGCATTAAACGGTGATACGGTAGAGATCGCCCTGTTTGCCGCCCGGAAAAAGAAGCGTACCGAATCGGAACAGCCGGCGGGTGAAGTAGTACGCGTCATACAGCGGGCACAAACCGGTTTTGTCGGCACGCTGCAACGAAGCCAGAATTTTTACTTTGTCCTACCGGACGATCCGACGATTCCGCGCGATATTTATATCGATCCGTCATCGCTCGGCGGTGCGCGGCCCGGGGAAAAAGTGCTGGTGGAACTGACCGTGTGGGACAATCCGCAACTGAATCCCGAAGGAATGATCAAGGCGGTGCTGGGGAAAGCAGGCGATCCGTTTGTCGAGGTCCGTTCGGTCATCGAAAAATTCCGCCTGCCGACATCGTTTCCTAAAGCGGTCGAGGAGGAAGTCTCAGGAATTCCGGAAACACTTTCGCCGCAGGAGATCGCCGGACGGCTGGATCTGCGGTCGATGACCATTGTTACCATCGATCCGCACGATGCGAAGGATTTCGACGACGCGCTGTCAATTGAAACGACCCGCGACGGAGATTACCGGCTTGGGGTGCATATTGCCGATGTGAGCGCTTACGTGAAGGAAGGCACGGCGCTGGACGACGAAGCGTTTACACGCGGAACCAGTGTCTATCTCGCGAATCAGGTTGTGCCGATGTTGCCGGAAAAACTCTCGAACAGATTGTGCAGCCTGATGCCGAACGTGGACCGGTTTGCCTTTACCTGTTTTATGACTGTCTCGCCGAAAGGGAAAGTGAAAGAGCATTCCTTTGCACGGAGCGTCATCAATTCCAAACGCCGGTTTACGTATGAAGAGGTGGAACAGATTCTGGAAACAACAAAAGGTGATTTCGCAAAAGAACTCCTCCAGATCTGGTCGCTTGCTTCGCTGCTCAATAAAAAGCGAATGAAGAACGGCAGCATCGATTTCGATTCCCCCGAAGCAAAATTCCGGTATGACGAACAAGGAAAGCCGGTCGAAATTCTGATTAAAAAACGGCTGAAGAGCCATCGCCTTGTGGAAGAATGCATGCTGCTGGCAAACCAAACCGTGGCGTTGCACATTGCGGAGATGCAGGGGAAGAAAACAGTGCTTCCGTTTGTCTACCGCATCCATGATGTTCCGAATCCGGATAAGCTCCGCGCTCTTGCGGAGTTCGTAAAAAAACTCGGTCACACGCTGAATATCAAGGAATCGGCGTCGTCCCGAGAACTGCAGCACCTGCTGACCGAAGTGCAGGGAACAAAAGAGGAAAATCTGATCAACGAAGTAACGCTGCGCAGCATGGCTAAAGCGGTGTACTCGGATGACAACATCGGCCATTACGGATTGGGATTCGATCACTACACCCATTTCACCTCTCCGATCCGGCGGTATCCCGATTTGCTGGTGCACCGTCTGCTGGATGAATATTTGAACGGCATGAATGAGAAGCGGGAGGACCGGTATGCGAAAAACCTGAGCGATTGGTGCAAACATTGCTCTGACCGGGAACGCGTCGCGACCGAAGCAGAACGCGAATCGGTAAAAGTAATGCAGGTCGAATATATGAAGCAGCATGTGGGAGACGAATTCGAAGGCATAATCTCCGGTGTCATGCAATTCGGCATCTTTATCGAACTCAACAACCTGCTGGTAGAAGGGTTGCTTCATGTGCGCGATCTCGGCGACGATTATTACACCTATGATGAGCGTCAATACGCGCTGACCGGCCAGCGTCGCGGAAAACAGTATCGTATGGGCGATTCCATTACGGTAAAAGTGGCGAAAGTAAATCCTGAACAACGGAAGATTGATTTTGTCCTTCCGGAGAATGATATTGCAGAAGAGCGCCCGCAGCGGACCAAACGGCGCCGGCACTAAATTTCCGCCCGAGGCGTTATAGAGATAGACTTTTGTGAGGAAACCATGAGAAATCGATATCTACTGCTTTTGACCATCATCCTATTCTGCACCGGTGCGCCGGCGCAGGAGGGTAATTTCGGCAAGAATAAAGTGCAGTACAAGCAATTCACCTGGTCGTTTATCCAGACAGACCATTTTGATATCTATTTTTATCAGGGTGGTGAACAGATTGCCAATTTCACCGCCGTGGCCGCGGAATCTGCCTACGCCTCGATCAGCAAAACCTTCCGGTACCAATTGAACAACCGCGTTCCGCTGATGGTGTACAATTCCCACAACGATTTTCAGCAGACCAATATTGTCGGCGAGTACATGGAAGAGGGGATCGGCGGAGTGACCGAACTGTTTAAGAACAGAGTTGTCATTCCGTTCGAGGGAAGTTACCGGCAATTCCGTCATGTCATCCATCACGAACTGGTGCATGCGGTGATCAACGATATGTTCTACGGGGGATCGATCCAGTCGATCATTTCCAATAATATCCGGGTTCAGCTTCCCCTCTGGATGAATGAAGGCATTGCGGAGTACGAAGCGCTGCGGTGGGATGTGAATTCCGATATGTTCATGCGCGATGCGACCATTCATACCTATCTTCCTCCGATCGAATACCTCGGCGGATACTTCGCCTATCGCGGCGGACAATCCGTATGGTATTATATTGCCAACAAGTACGGCGAACAAAAGATTGCCGAAATCCTGCACCGGGTGAAGAGCGCCCGCAATCTCGATGCGGGATTCAAGAGCGCCATCGGGTTGAGCGTCTCCGAACTTTCAGAACGATGGATGAAGGAACAGAAAGTACAATACTGGCCGGACATCGCAAAACGGGAGGAGCCGGCCGATTTTGCTACACGCATTACGAACCACGTAAAAGAAAATAATTTTTATAACACCAGTCCCGCGATCTCCCCGCAGGGAGACAAGATCGCGTTCATTTCCGATCGCGACGACTACTTCGACGTGTATGTGATTTCGACGATCGATAATAAGATCAAAAAGATTGTCGACGGACAGCAAACCAAAAACTTCGAGGAACTCCATCTGCTGACCCCCGGTATCTCCTGGTCGCCGGACGGAAAGAAGATTGCCCTTGCCGTGAAGAGCGGTGAGCGGGATGCGATCTATCTTATTGACGTAAATTCGGGAGACGAAGAAAAGATCGATCTTGAACTGGATGGCATTTTCTCCGTCGATTGGTCCCGACAGGGAGATAAGATCGTATTTGTCGGTAACACGTCGCATCAATCCGACATCTACATTTACGATCTTGCGACGAAAGCATCGGTCAATCTGACCAACGATCTTTTTTCCGACTCCGATCCGGTCTTCTCTCCCGACGGACAACGGATCTTTTTTGTTTCCGACCGGAGAGACTACACCGATCCGTCAATGGTGCGAAAGAATTTCCGCATCTCCCGGTTCGACTATTCCCAATCGGATATTTACGCCGTCGACATCGCTGCAAAAAGCATCAGCAGAATCACGAATGAGGAAGAAAGCGACGAAACCAATCCGGTACTATCGCCGGACGGGAAAAAGATGCTGTATGTCTCCGACCGGAACGGCATCGGCAATGTATATGAACGGAATCTGGAAACCGGTACCGACCGGCCAATCACAAATTCCATCACCGGCGTGTATCAATTGTCCGTCTCGGCGGACGGCAACAAATTGGCATTTTCGTCGTTGAATCAGGCCGGATTCGACATCTTTCTGATGAAAACTCCGTTCGAAAAGAACCTCGGAATCGCCGAACTTGAACCGACCGAATATATTAAGAAGAAAAAAGGGTCAATGGCTATCGTTGCTGCCGATTCGACGTCCGCCGCAGCCGTCGTTGCACGCACAGAACCGAAAAGCGATACGGTGGGAGTGTACGGCGACAATATCCGGATCGATTTCAATACTGTTGTTTTCACCGACGACGATACGACACAGGAGCGGAAGGATCAATTTTTTGTTGATGACAAGGGGAAGGATATCGCCGTTGTAAATAACGTGGATGACGAAGGGAATTTTGTTGTCAACAAATATAAACTGAATTTCTCCCCCGATATCATCTACGGCAATGCTGCGTTCAGCACCTTCTACGGCGTGCAGGGAACGACGATGATGGCATTCAGCGACATGATGGGAGATCATCAGATCTATTTCCTGACGAACCTGCTGCTCGATTTGAAAAACAGCGACTACGTCCTTGCCTATTTTTATCTGCCGTCGCTGATCGATTGGGGAGTGCAGGGATATCACAGTGCGCGGTTTCTCTATATCAACGATCCATACGGAGGCATTTCACTCTACCGTTTCCGCACATACGGTATCGGTGTTTCCGCATCCTACCCGCTCGACCGGTTCAACCGTTTCGAAGGATCGATCGGTTGGATGAACCTGTTGCGTGAGAATCTTGATTATGTCTCCGATCCGGTGCAAAAGCGCGAATTGTTCATTCCGTCGATCGGATTTGTGCATGACAATACATTGTGGGGGTATACCGCACCGAACAACGGCTCACGGTACAGCCTGAATATGACATTCAGCCCGCAGATCGGTCCGAATGCGCTGGATTTCCAAACCTATACGGCGGATTACCGCACGTATTATAAATTCTGGCGCACCTACTCGTTTGTGATGCGCTATTCCGGCGGCATCAGCGTCGGCACGCATGCGCAGCGGTTCTTCATCGGCGGCACCGACGGATGGATCAACCGCGAGTTCGAAAACGGCGGCATACCGATTTTTAATATCGAAGATTATGCATTCCTTTCGCCGGCGCTTCCATTGCGGGGATTTAATTACAACAAAAAGAACGGTACGAAATTCCTTCTTGCCAATTACGAACTCCGTTATCCGTTCATTCAATATCTGGTCACCGGCGGGCTGCCGATTGCTCTCGGCAACATTACCGGTGCGACGTTCCTCGATATTGGATCGTCATGGACTAACGAGAATGTCTGGAAGGGATTCGGCACAAACGCTGCCGGTCAAACCGTTACGCAAGACCTGCTAATCGGAACCGGTATGGGAGTGAGAATGTTCTTCCTCGGACTTCCATTGAAGATCGATGTTGCCTGGTCGTACAACGGCGACGGATTTTCTGTTCCTAAATATTATTTTTCGCTTGGCGGGGATTTCTAAAGAGGATATCTCGAATAAAAGAGTCTAAAAGTAAAAACCCGGGTACGTGTACCCGGGTTTTTTATTTCATTTATCTGCCGCAGTATTATTTTCCTCATCCGCACTTCACACCGCGCAGTTCCGATTATAGGATAAGGCTATGCTTTTTTCATCTGGTTCTGCCAGTAGAGATAAAACGGAATTCCCGCAACCAGCAGCAATAAACCGACCATTGAGTCAGCCGTCTGTTCCACGACCGTATTATAGACAAACCATGTCGCCACCATTATAAAGACAACGGGGATAACGGGATAGAAGGGGACCTTATAAGCCCGCGGCGCATCCGGTTGTTTTGCGCGGAGAATGAAAACGGCGACGGCCCCGAGCGCGTAGAATATCCACCCGGCAAAAATCACATAGGTAAAGATCTGATCGAACGTTCCGGTCAGGCAGAGAATCGACGCCCATGTTCCCTGAACCATCAACGATTTTGCCGGCGTACGGAATTTCGGGTGCACTTCCCCCATTTTCTTAAAGAAGATCTTGTCCTTCGCCATTGCATAAAAAACCCGTGCGGTGGTCATGGACGAGGCATTCACCGTGCCGAATGTGGAGATCATCACCATGGCGGAAATGATAGCGCCGCCCCATCCGTAGAATATCACATTCATCACATCGGCAGCGACGAGTCTTGACTGTGCGATTTGGTGTATCGGGAGAATATAAAGATACGCAAGATTGGTGAGCACATAGACGACAATGACGATCAGCGTACCGATAATCAGAGCGCGGGGAATGTTCTTCTGCGGATCGATTACCTCGCCCGCGAGGTACGTGAGTGAATTCCACCCGTCATAGGACCAGAGCGTTGCGATCATGGCAATGCCGAACGAAGCGACCAGCGATCCCGATGTGGGCGTTCCCCAGAGCGGGAAGAAATTGTCCGTATTCCCTTTTCCGGAAGTGAATGCCAGAATGATGATGGCGGCGATCGCGAGCACCTTCAGAAATGTGAAAACGTTCTGTATCATACCGCCGAACTGCACGCCGAAATAATTGATGGTGGTAACGGTGATAATCGCCAGAATCGCCACCATGGTAACACCGATATCCTTCAACGGAAAGATATTCCCGATCAGCGGCAGCTGCATCGCTTCGATCTCCGGGCCGAAATTCGGCAGATCGACGAAGTATCCGAAGTACTTTGCAAACGCGACCGCGATGGCTGCGATCGATCCCGTTTGGTACACGATAAAAGTTGTCCAGCCGTACAGGAATGCCGTCAATTGCCCGAACGTGACGCGGAAAAAGACATATTGTCCGCCCGCTTCCGGAATGAGGCTTGCCACCTCGGCATTGGTCAATGCGCCGGCGAGCGTCAGCAGTCCGGTCAGCACCCACACGCCGATCATCAATCCCGGAATATCGAGATTTGCCGCCACGTTCTGCGGAGTCAGGAATATGCCCGAACCGATGATCGATCCGACCACCACCGTGACGGCGTTCAATAACGTTAACCGGCGGGCAAGGGACATCTGCGGCTGTTCAGTGGACATGTAGTTCTCCGAATAAAAGTGTGACGACAGCATGGAATGAATTGCAGAAAAAATAGGTAATCACGATGCAATATGCAACGGCTGATATGCGATCATGAAATAAAATCAGGACGCACCGACGAGGACTTCAGCGGCAGTATCACCGTAAAGATGCTTCCGGATTTGACTTCGCTTTCCACCAGGATTGTTCCGCCATGAATCTCACTAATCCATTTTGCAATCGAAAGTCCCAATCCGCTTCCCCCGAGTTCGCGCGAACGGGCTTTATCGACACGGTAAAACCGGTCGAAGATCTTCGACAATTCGCTCTGCGGAATACCAATACCGGTATCCTTTACCCTGACTTTGGCATATCCATTGTCCCGTATCAGAGACAATTCCACCGATCCCCGTTCAGGGGTATATTTAATGGCGTTATCGATCAGGTTCAGGAATAATTGCCGCAGCCGCACGGGATCGCCGGAGATCAGCGTATCGTCCAGCGAGCCGACCGTCACAGAGATTTTCTTTCGTTCAGCGAGCATTTCGCTGTCTTCCTGCAGTTCCAGAATAATCGGCCGGAGCCATACATCCTGCATAACGCCGACCGACGTTCCGATATCCGCCTTTGCCAGCGTCAATAGGTTGTCGACGATCGTCGTCATGCGGATTGTCTCTTCCAGCACGCTGGAGACGACCGTCCGGTACCGTTCCGACGTTGCACGACGTGAGCGAAGGATCAGTTCCAGTTCACCGCGCATAATGGTCAGCGGTGTGCGTAATTCATGAGAAGCATCGCTGGAGAATTGCTGGATCTGGCTGAAGGATAATTGCAATCGGCTGATCATGTCGTTGAACGTCGCCACAAGTCTGCCGAGTTCATCGTCAATGCCGGTGTACTGAATGCGCCGGTCGAGATTCTGCGCCGTGATTGCCCGCGCCGCGCGGGATATGTCGTCCACCGGCTTCAATGAGCGTGAAGCCAGAAACCATCCACCCGCGACCGAAACGGTCAGCGCAATGGGGATCAGGATGATGAAAATCGAAAAGAGGTTCGACAACACATCGTCTATCTCTGCAATTGGATAAGCGACATACACTTTCATGTTCCGGTCCTGGCTGACCGCAAGGCGCAGCGGTTGTCCGTTGGAATTCCAGATCGTCACCAGTTTTGTGATGTCCTGCGGAACATCGTCAAACGAGATCTCATCCTTCCCCAGTCCGGATTTATACAACAGATCGCCGTTCCGGTCTTTTATCTGGATAATCTGCTTTTTCGGTGTCAGCAGCGTATGTTCATATATTTGATTCCAGATTGCATCAAATTCGATGTCGGCGGAATCGATGCTCCGCATTTCTACCTCATTCGATCGACGCACCGGCTGTGTGGCGGAAGTCTTTTCGTTTGCCGCCTGCTCTTTCGGCTTGATGCGCTGTGTTTTGGTTTTGATCCTGCGCGCTTCCGGTTCGATAAAGTTCTTCAGCCAAATCACCTCTTGATACAACGAACGGTCGAGGCTCGACAACAGATTTTGTTCCGTATAGTAATAGGAGGCAAGTGCAAATCCAAGCAGTGTTCCGCCGACGATCAGAGAATAATACAGCGTCAACTTAAACCGTATGGAGCGGTAAAAATTCATCTTATTGGTCTTTCATGACATAGCCGACGCCGCGGACGGTGTGGATCATTTTTTTTGGGAATCCGCCGTCGATCTTCGTGCGAAGATGGTTGATATAGACGTCGATAATGTTGGTGCCGGTATCGAAGTTATAGTTCCAAATATGCTCGGTAATGGCGCTGCGGTTGAGCGTCTTGTTCTTATTGCGGATAAAATATTCCAACAACGCGAATTCTTTGGAGGTGAGATCGATGACCGTTCCGCTTCTCGTTGCCTTGTGCGACACCAGATCGAGCGTCAGATCTCCGATAGAGAGTTTCGTTGACGGAGCGCCGGATTCTTTTTTTCGCCGGAGAAGGGAACGTACGCGCGCCAGAAGTTCCGAAATGGCGAATGGTTTAACAAGATAATCATCCGCGCCGGTGTCCAGCCCCTTTACGCGGTCTTCGACCGTTCCTTTTGCCGTCAACATCAATACGGGTGTATCGTTTCCGGACGTGCGTACCGCGTTTAAAACTTCGAGTCCGTCCTTTTTGGGAAGCATGATGTCGAGAATCACCAGATGATACATCTTCCGGGAAAGCATCTGTTCGCCTGTTTCTCCGTCGAATGCTTCATCCACCGCATAATGCTCTTCCTCCAATCCCTTCCGGATCAGTGCTGAGATCTTTTTTTCATCTTCTATGATAAGTATTTTCGGTGCGGATGATTTCATTGTTGTAGAGATTACCGAACGCGCAGATCGTTCGCTTTTATTTCCCTGCTCCAACGCAATGTGCCGGTCACATCATAGACTTCGAGCAACACTGTACGCTCCGTCCTTTTACCGCCGAACCGTAGCAACCCGAAAGTGTGCCGATCGTTCACCAATGTCCCTTCGACTCGCTGCGGATTGGTGAATTCCGCACCCATGGTACCGTCGCGGCGCTTCATAGTGTTAATGCCCGACGTGAGGGGCGAGCTGGTGAAGTCGTACAGCGGATAAAATGATGAATCGTGCCGGACGATCAATTCCGTGTGATGCCGGTCTCCGGAAAGAAACAGAACGCCCGGGATTGCATTGGATGTAATGTACGAAATCAGATCGTTGTATTCAGCAGTGAATTGCGGGAGAGTTTCGCCGTATTCGCTCTTTTCGTTCAGCATTTGATTGCCGTTAACGACGACTTTAAACGGAGCGGTGGAGTTGGAGAGCGCATCCTTCAGCCATTGCAGCTGTGCTTTGCCGAACATTGTTTTCTGCGCATTGTTGGGAGCGTCGTTGGGGGAGCGATGGTACCGGTTATCCAGCATAAAAAATTCCACATCACCCCAGGTAAATCGTCCGAAGACTCCTTTGGTTTCGTCGGTACCGTAGGTTTGATTTCCCCAGAACAGTTTGAATGCTTCCAGCGATTCATTCCTCATGCGATAACTTCTGTCCGCATTGTTCGGACCGAAATCGTGATCGTCCCATGTTGCATAATTATGCGCTGCGCCCAAAATCGGCTGCATCTCCGGCAGCTGCCGTGTGTGGGAATGTCGGCGAATAATTCCGGTTTTCGTGTCCCAGTCGATCTCTCTCAAGTACGTATTGTCTCCGATCCACAGCATCAAATCGGGATTTTTCGATGCGAGCACGCTGAAGATTTCATAATTGCTGCCGTATGGCCGTCCGGGGCGGTCCCATTCCTCTTCGTTAATGAACGAGCAGGACCCAAACGCGACGGTGAACTCCGGCGGGTCGGTGCGCCACTGCCAGAGCGGCTGCGTCTGAAATCGGAGCGGATAATTGCGCTTAATAACTTTGCCGTTCAAAAGGATTTCATATTCGAATTTTCGTCCCGGTTTTAATCCGGTGATCAATGTCTTTGCAACGTTGGCATGTTCTTCAGTTGTCTTGATTATAGAACTCTTTAACTTTGTTTTCGGATCATCAATATCCCAGTACTGATATTGTACAGTCGCCGGTGTCGTTGTCTGCGTCCAAAGCAGCACTTCGGTCATCTGACCGTACCCGACCATCGGGCCGGACCGGAGCATCGACGGTTGCGATACAACGATATGAGTCAATACGAAAAGAAGAACGATACGTACACTGCGCTTCACTATGGTACCTTTCACTGATAGATGGTGGTGAAGTTAAAGTAGAAGAATAACAAAAAGGAATCAAGAGCGCAGTGAGGCAAATATGCGAAATTCCTTAACAAATATTAATGAACCGCCGGGAGTGAATCTTGGATAATCCCAAACTTCTTTCTATATTTCTTGCGTGAAATTGTCGCCAATCATCATATCGTTGTTGTTTGCTCTTTCCGGCTGGTCCTGCGGTGTCATCAATACTGTTGCAGTCAATGCCACGACAAATATCGTAGATTACGGTCTCGAATCGATCTTTGAAGAATCCGATCTGGACCTCGCCGAACGGGCGATCCCCGGAAACATGGTGCTGCTCGAAGCGCTGTATCGCGCCAAAGAAAAAGATGACGAACATCTGGCATTTCTTTTGACGCAGGGATATACCGGCTATACGTTGGGATTTGTCGAAGATGTCGACGCAGAGCGGGCAAAAGCGTTGTACACCAGGGCTCGAAATTACGGATTGCGTGCGTTGTCATTGAAAAACGACGAATTTGCGAAATCGATGGATGATGCGGCTGCATTCAAGAATAGTCTCGCACATTTCGGAAAAGACGATATTCCGCTCATTTTCTGGACGGCGAATGCATGGGGAAATCTGGTCAACGTCAGCATCTCCGATCCGGCGGTGCTTGTCGATCTTCCTAAAGTGAATGCGATGATGGAATTCGTGTTACAACACGATGAATCATATTTTTACGGAAGCGCCCATCTCTATTTTGCAACGATCCTTGCGACCGTTCCAAAGAACCTCGGCGGCAAACCGGACAGCGCCCGTTACCATTTTGAGCGATGTTTTGAATTGAACCAGAACAAATTCCTTCTGCCGTTTGTGTATATGGCGAAGAGCTATTGCGTGCAGGTGCAGGACAGAGAATTGTTTCAACAACTTTTGACCACCGTCGACGAGACATCTCTGGAAGTACTGCCGGAACAGAGACTCGTCAATGCCATCGCCAAACGAAAAGCAAAAAAACTTGCCGAGCGGATCGACGATCTGTTCTTTTAATACCGATATAATAAATCGTACCAACAGGATGACTATGAAAAATATTGTTGCACTATTATTGATTATCGTCTTTTCGACACCGGCGGCAGCACAGGAATTCATCGTAAAATTCGCAACGCTTGCACCCGAAGGAAGCACCTGGATCACCATCATGAAAGAATACGACGCCGCCGTGCGGAAAGAGAGCAACGGCAGGGTCGGATTCCGTCTCTATCCCGGCGGTGTGGCAGGGGATGAGAAGGATGTGATCCGGAAGATCCGCCTCGGACAATTGCAGAGCGCCGGCGTCACCGGATTCGGTATCGGCGAAATGGCAAAGCCGGTGAGGATACTCGACGCACCGTTCATGTTCAAGAATACCGCCGAGATCGACCATATTCTTGAAACATTCGACGCAGAATTCAGGGCGGAATTTGAAAAAGGGGGATTTGTCCTGCTTGGCTGGGCGGAAGTCGGTTTCGTGTATGTCTTTACGAATACTCCCGTCTCCAAAGTTGCCGATATGAAGAACGTGAAGATGTGGGAGTGGGAGGGAGATCCGGTTGCCGAAACGACGTTCAAGCAACTCGGGATCAACACGAACAAACTCTCCATCACTGACGTGCTGATGTCGCTGCAGACCGGATTGATCAACGGCGTCTATACATCCCCGCTGGCCGCCGTATCGCTGCAATGGTTCGCCGCTACAAAATACATGATGGAACTGCCGCTGACCAATTCGATGGGAGCGGTGATAATTTCGAAACGTATTTTCGACAAGATGCCTGAAGATATTCAGCAGATCTTGTTGAAACACGGAAAATCGTCAATGCGCAAATTGACCGAGCAAAGCCGGTTGGATAATCAGAAGTCGCTCGAAACGCTGAAAAAAAATAAGATCCAGTTTGTGAAGCCTGATCCGGTTGAAGTCAAGACGTACGAAGAGATAGGACGAAAAGCCCGTCAGGAAATGGTCAGTCGGCTGTTTTCGCAGGATCTGCTGTCGCGGGTGGAAAAATCGCTGGCAGAATTCCGGTCGAAAGGGAATAAATGAGACCATTCCTCTTTGTCGACCGGTGGCTCGAAAAAATATCCGGCTGGCTGGTGATCTCGTTTCTCGGCATCATGATCGTGATGGCATTTGCCCAGGTGGTGCTCCGGAATTTTTTTGATACGAGCATTGAATGGGGGGACATTTTTCTCCGTCACCTTGTCCTCTGGGTCGGATACTTCGGCGCGGTGATCGCGACCGGTGAGCGGCGGCATCTGAAGATCGAATTTGTCACGAAACTCGTCCCGCCGAAAGTGCGGAAAATTCTTTTCATTATTACCAGCCTTTTTGCCTCGGTCGTCTGTTATTTTTTGATGCAGGCGGCGATCTCGTTCATACAACTGGAGATCGAATTCGAGACGATTCTGATCCTCGATCTGCAATCGTGGTATTTTCTCATTGTCATTCCCATCGGATACGCGATCATCGGATTCCGGTTTGTTGTACATGCCATCGGCTGGCTTGTGGAAGTGCTGAAAGGAAACTGGGAAATAGAGGAGGTGCAGCACTTATGACCGTACTCTATTTCGCTGCAGCGCTTATCATACTCGTCTTTATCGGATCCCCGCTCTTTACGATCATTGGTTCCATTGCGCTATACGGATTTTCGCGCGAAGGGATCGACACCGCGACGGTGATCGTCGAACTCCGTCGTCTGGCCGATCAGCCGGTCTTTCTCGCCATTCCTCTTTTTACCGTTGCGGGATATTTCCTGGCCGAAAGCAAAGCGCCGAAGCGCATCGTGGCGCTTGCGCAATCATTGATCGGATGGATGCCGGGAGGGCTTGCCATTGTTGTGCTGGTGGCGTGCGCAATCTTTACCGCATTTACCGGCGGATCGGGCGTTACGATCGTTGCGCTGGGGGGCCTCGTTTTTCCGATATTGCTCTCTGAAGGATATTCCGAAAAATTTTCACTCGGCCTTGTGACCACGTCCGGTTCACTTGGATTGCTCTTTCCTCCCTCGCTTCCCATCATCCTCTACGGCACATTCGCCGAAGTGTCGATCGATGCGCTATTTCGTGCGGGGATCGTTCCCGGCGTAATCTTAATGCTGGTGATCGCATTGTTCAGCATGCAGCAGGGGAATAAGGCGCACGTGCCGCGGCATTCGTTCGATGCACGGAAAGCATGGAGTGCGATCAAGGATTCGATCTGGGAAATTCCGCTGCCGTTTTTTATCATCATCGGAATTTACGGCGGATGGTTTACCGCAACCGAAGCGGCGGCAGTGACGGCGTTCTATGTTTTTATAGTGGAAGTCTTTATTTACAAAGATCTGAAATTCTTCACCGATGTTCCGCGGGTAATGAGGGAGAGCATGGTGCTTGTCGGCGCGATACTGATGATCCTCGGCTGCGCGATGGGATTGACTAATTATCTGATCGACCAGCAGGTGCCGCAGAATCTGTTTTCATACATCAGCGAGGTCGTGACCAGCAAGATCTACTTCCTGATCCTGCTGAACATTTTTCTGCTGATTCTCGGCATGATGATGGAGATTTTCTCCGCCATCGTCGTGGTGCCGTTGATTGTGCCGGTGGCGATGCAGTACGGCATCGATCCGATCCATCTCGGGATCATCTTCCTGGCAAATCTTGAAATCGCATATCTCTTGCCGCCGGTGGGATTGAACCTCTTCATGTCGAGTTTCCGGTTTAAAAAGTCGATCGGCGAAGTGGCGCTGGCGACATTGCCGTTTATCTTCGTCCTCATTATCGCCCTCATCATCATCACGTATGTGCCTGCATTGAGTTTGTGGCTGGTGTAGAACATTTCTTCAGTGATGCCATGACTTGGAGTCATGGCATCACTGTTTTTACCAGACTTGCCAAATCTAAAAGATTCGGCAAGTCTTCTTTCTTTCGGAGCTCGTTCCCAACGGGACATTGGGAACGAGATGGATCTGGAGATGTCAGACGTGGAAAAGCAACGTCAGACATCTTTATCAGAAAGAGAACGTTTGACATGGCTTCTCAATGTCTGACGTTTCCCAAGAATGGCATAGTTTTTTACCCGTCCGCCTATTTTCAGGAGGAGTGTCTGATTCTGTTTGGAATCTCGTTATTTTAAAAGAAGCATCTTTTTGGTTTGCGAAAAACTGCCCGCGGAAATTCTGTAAAAATATAACCCGGATGCAACCGGAAGATTGTCCATATCTGTTCCATTCCAATCGATGCGATGCTCGCCCGGATCATACATTCCTTTTGCGATTGTTTTAACCTCCCGCCCTAATCCGTCGAATACACTCAACGTCACAATTGTAGTTCGTGGAACGGCAAATCGAATGGTCGTGACAGGATTAAACGGATTCGGATAATTTTGGAACAATGTAAACTCTTTTGGGAGAACAGATCGGTCTGTCACACCGGTCGGACCGAGATAATCCTGTAATGCAGTGAATTCATATGAATCCAGCGTTGAGAATGGCCTGGTAGTCCGGATAAGGAATTTGTCTCCCGCCGCGATAGACGGAGAGATACCAAAAATCCTGTTAAATGTAACTTGTGCCATGGTATTTGATGCTGCAATCATATATGGCGGTGGTGTTCTAACGATCAACTGTTCTCCCCATTCCCAACGATTATTGATAGTGTTCTCTCTGATGATCGCCATTGCAGGCGTTGTATTTTCAATAAACCTAATGTAGAACGGGGAAACGATCTTTTTTTGTAGTGAAATATTGTACAGCGTATCACCAGGATATTTGAACGATCCATCCTCCGTCGTATCAATCGATGTAAATTGAACTTCGATATCCATCGGGGCATATCGAACGACTCCAATTGAGGGTGGACCGACCATAGCGATAATATGTGGGTCAGCATTGTTCATAAATCCGCTTTGCTCTGAATCAATACCAAGAGAATCGTTCTTAATTGTTACTCTCATTCCGTCAAAATATGAAGATCCGGCAAGAATCGGACTCAGGGATTCTTTGTCGATCTTTTTTAGATTAAGGGTTTTATCGATAACGGAATACAGTAATGCACCGTCGGATGAATCGAACGTCACCGAATAGACATGTCCCGTCAATTGTGTACTGTCGATGACAACGGGAATAATCTCGCCGGTGCCTGTTCCGGACACTTTTACTATAAATGTGTCTCGTATTGCTCGATAGTAATTGACAATCTTCAATGTCGGTGTCATTATCGACCGGGACGAAGTTCCGTCCGTAGCATCAATCTTTAATCGACCGGATTGCGTGTTGGGAACCTTCCGCGTATCAAACAAAAACTCACCGGTGTTCATTGAATCAATAGGCGTGAACGTGATTCCGTTATCAGCGGAAAAGGAGAGACGCGTGGTAACAACAGATCCTTCGGCATCGGCGAACGCCCATTGCACACGGATCGTATCGGTATATCGTGGCTTGTCGAATTTTGTGACGAATGCAAGGTCCGGCTCTGCATTGCCCGGATTATCGACTGAAAAAAATGAATGTGTCGAAGAGTATCCACGGTTTCCGGATTGTTTTGAGGTTAAACGAATTTTATAAAAGGCACCATCTGGCAATAGTGTCGTATTCCAAGGATAGGATCCGTTATCCTGCAGATCGCCCGCCAAAAGTTTCCATTCCGGTTCGAATGTATTGCTGTACCAGATGTCGATCATTCGATTCTGCAATATACCAGAGGATTGCCAGGTGATCGAAATCGTGCCGTCCACACTTTGTGATTGAACCGGAGAGGTCAATTGCACGGCGACGCTTTTATTGCCGCTGCTGTCGCTGTAAAAACGGGTGTCGTATTGGTCGTGTAATGTTGCCGCGAGCATAAGAGTTTGTTCAAGATTCCATGCAGAGAATAATGCGACCGTGTACCTCGTTTGCTCGTTTGGCGCCAATGAAAAATCTCCAGAACCCAATAATGAAATAACATCCGAATATGCCGGTACCGTACCATCTAGACCAAAATGGAGTCTGCTCCATGCCGATTCATCATTGCGTAAAAGTACTTCAGTCCATCGCCATGAAGTAAAACTCGTCAGACCGATCTGATCTGATTCTTCACGATCCAACACGTCAAAATTCGGTTCACCGGCGGAAGGGACACCGTCTCCTTCGCCGGCATCGGCAGTTCCTGATATGCCGTCAAGGCCGACATCATGATGCGCCGGATCCCAATCACCATCGTCATCGATATTGTTTGACGAGCTTTCGTCGGTCATTCCGTCACCATCGTTGTCGATCCCGTCGGAGGAATTCGAAGGCGATTCAAGAATGACGCAACCGGAATAATGCGTCGGCAATCCGAGTTCGCCGATACCGGGTGGGTTATCCCAATAATAAACCAGATTGAGATCTTTTTGGAAAAAGCCAAGATCATCCTGATTTTCCGGCGATCCGCCGCCGATATCTACATCGATATAAAATCCGGCTGCCGTCTTCGACAATGTATTCGTGCTCACATTTTTAATCGTATACATTGCAAAGAGAACATTGGATGCATTCGGATCGTCGAATTGAAACATCCGCCCCTCCACCTGAAGACCTAATCCCCGTCGTTCGGAATTAGGAAATGGAAAATAAGCAAATTCACTATTTGAGCTGTCATCCATGACATAATACGCTTCTTTTTTTGCAAGAACGCTTCCTTCTCCCCTGAATCCTTTCCACGCGGTCCAACTTGAGGGCCAACTTGTCGGATCGTCATTTGTGGCAATTACCGTTTTTTCGGGATTGTCATAACCGGGTATTGGCTGCCATGCATAGAGGATCGAATTGTTCACCGGATTGAAGTCTCGGGCGTAACCGTCATTTATCGCGTCCGATAGTATGTGGATCGTATTTCCGGATGTATCGGTCACTTCCGCTCCGATCACCAATCCGGCGGTGTACAAATTTCCTAGTCCATTCCAGACAAAATTATTGATATGGCGGATCAATCCGTCTCCCGGAGCGATCGAACCGTGATTATAGACAGTGACTGCAACGTTGTTCGCGTTCATCATCACGCTTTTTCTGTCGGCGTGAGCAGTGGTTTTTTCCAGTTGAATTGATCCCTTGTTCTGTCCAAAGACCATTGATGTTGAGAAGAGAATGGTAAATATGATCGAAGAATACCGGTATTCCATTATTCACCTGCGGGAAAGTATCGTTGAATATGGTGCTACTTTGCTCTATATTGTCCAATAATCATGGCAAAAACAACCTCAAAATACGTCTGTCAATCATGCGGATATGTCTCTCCGCGATGGATCGGCAAATGCCCCAATTGCGACGAGTGGAATACATTCGTTGAAGAAGCCCCTTCGCCGTTGAAATTAGTACGGAAGAGCGGCGGTGTAGCGTCGAAATTAAAAGCGATTCCGCTAAAGGATGTCGACGCAATCACAGATCTCCGGTTCTCGTCCGGTGTGAGCGAAGTGGACAGAGTGCTCGGCGGCGGGATTGTAGCGGGAAGCGTCATTTTGCTCGGCGGCGATCCCGGCATCGGCAAATCGACGTTGATGATGCAGGTGGCACTCCACCTGAAAGATAAAGTTGTCCTGTATGTTACCGGTGAGGAATCGCCGAAACAGGTAAAGCTCCGCGCGGAGCGTTTGGGAAAACCGACGGACAATATCCAGTTGTTCGCAGAAACAAATCTGGAGTTGATCATCGACGTGATCGAAAGCGCCGCACCCGATCTTGTGATCGTCGATTCGATACAGACATTGTTCAATCCGAATCTCGAGAGCGCGCCGGGAAGCGTCGGACAAGTACGCGAATCGACTGGCATGCTGACCAGAATTGCAAAGACGAAAAACATCCCGATCATACTCATCGGCCATGTGACGAAAGAAGGAGTCATCGCCGGACCGCGGGTGATAGAGCATATGGTGGATGCGGTGTTGCAGTTCGAAGGGGAGAAGCATTATGCCTATAGGATTTTGCGCGGAATCAAAAACCGGTTCGGCTCCACAAACGAGATCGGCATTTTCGAAATGCATGACACGGGACTTCGCGAAGTGATGAATCCTTCAGAAGTCTTTTTATCCGAGCGGACGTACGGCGCCAGCGGCGCCACCATCGTTGCAAGTATGGAAGGAACCCGCCCGATCCTAATCGAAGTGCAGGCACTGGTATCGACAAGCAACTACGGCATGCCGCAACGCACCTCAACGGGATTCGATCTGCGTCGTTTGCAGATGCTACTAGCGGTGCTTGAAAAGCGTGTCGGGATCACCACCGGATCGCACGATGTCTTCGTCAACGTTGCCGGTGGGATTCGCATCGACGAACCGGCGGCGGATCTTGGTTTTGCCTCATCAATCGTCTCATCACTGCGCGATGTGCCGGTCGATTCGCAGACTGTCGCCATCGGCGAGATCGGTTTGGGAGGAGAGATTCGCACGATCGCGTATTGTGACAAGAGAGTTCAGGAAGCGGCAAAATTGGGATTTAAGAAGATCGTTATTCCGCAATCGAATGCAAAAAAAATGAAATCGTCGAACGGCATTTCCATTGTGGGCGTTGAAACGATACAGGAAGCGATAAAACAGTTACTTGATTAATGCTATGAACGCAGAATTCATGTGGGAAGCGATACGGCTGTCGCAGCAAAATATCCGTGACGGAAAAGGGGGACCTTTTGCCTGCGTGATTGTCAAAGACGGGAAGATCATTGCTCGCGGAACGAACCTGGTTACATCAACAAACGATCCGACCGCTCACGCGGAGATTGTTGCGATCCGTGAGGCATGCAAGGCAATTGGCTCGTTTCAATTGACCGGATGCGAGATCTATACATCGTGCGAACCATGCCCGATGTGTCTCGGCGCCATCTATTGGGCGCGGCCGGACAGGATCTACTTTGCGAACAGCCGGGATGATGCGGCAAAAGCGGGATTTGACGATCTTTTCATTTATGATGAATTGCCTAAAAAGTTTTCGGAACGATCGATCCCGACGCAACAAGTGATGAGAGAAGAGGCGCTGGCGGCATTCAGGGAATGGGAGCAGAAGCAGGATAAAATACAATATTAGACAAAGTGGTCCAATCATTCCTGATTGGCCGGTAATTTTAATGTATAGGAAAAATAAATTTGCCCTCTTGCCTATATAAATTTTTAAGTTGGCGGGCAGGATTGCCAATTTAAGGATCTGTAAAAAAATAAAAATTGGGTTGGGCAATCAGGAATGCCCGCCTGCCATTATGGTTTTTTAAGTTGGCGGGCAGGATTGCCCACAATGTCACATTATGAACACACTTGACATTTTAGGTTACGGCGGCTTTATCTTTCTGGCGATCTGTTGGATACCGCAGACGGTTGAGACGATAAAGACCGGAAAGGTGGCGATGGAAAAATCATTTTTATTGTTGTATGCGCTCGGCGCTGGTTTGCTGATGCTGCAGGCGGTGGGATTGGACAATATCCCGCTTATTCTTTTAAATAGTTATACGACGCTCGCTAGTCTTATTAATCTCTATTATGGAATATTCCCGAGGAAAGAATTTTGAACAAACTCCTGATCGCCACCAATAACCGTCATAAGGTCGAAGAGATCAAGCATCTTATCACGCCCCTAACATTCGATGTACTTAGTCTGCGCGATGTCCAGAATGCCCCTGTTACCATTGAAGATCGGCCGACGCTGGAGGGGAACGCATTAAAGAAAGCCCGCGAAGCATTCAAAGCAACCGGATTGCTCACGCTGGCGGACGACACTGGCCTGGAGTGTTACTATCTTGCAATGGATCCCGGCGTTTTTTCTGCGCGGTATGCAGGTGAAAATGCATCGTATGAGGATAACAATAATAAGCTCCTTTGGGCAATGAAGGCAGTCCCATCCTGGCGCCGCGGTGCTCGGTTCAGAACTGTCGTTGCAATCGTCGGAAAAAACATCGAAAAGGTTTTTGAAGGAAGAGTGGAGGGGAATATTCTCGAAAATCCCCGCGGAACAAACGGATTCGGGTATGATCCACTTTTTGTTCCCAAAGGATTCACAAAATCATATGCCGAAATGTCGATTGAAGCAAAGAATCAACTCAGCCATCGTGCGGAAGCGATGAAGAAAGCAGTAGAGTTTTTAAAGACAGTATAAATAGATATGCCGAACCTTTTCGATTTGGCACATCCGGAAAAAAGTTAAATCGCCTCGTTGAACGTGATATACACCCCGTTAGAATTTTTCCCAATGCCGTAATCCACACGCAGAATGATGTGTTCCTCCGGAATGAATGCTACACGAACGCCTATGCCGTACGCAAATTTCAACGTACGTGTATTAAAATCCTTCAATGAATGAGCAACATCCCCTGCCGCACCAAAGAGAGCGAACCCGATGCGGTACAGAAACGGCGAACGATATTCCGCCTGTACTGTCGCCATGTGATTATCGCGGTACCGTCCCTCAAAATATCCCCTCATTACATTCTGTCCACCGATCTGCGGAAGAAACCGAAACGGCACGGTGCCGGTAGTAGAATGGAAAATTCCCTGTGCCGCTACGACATGCGATCCGCCAAGAGAAAAATATTCGCGCAGATCGATACGTGTGCGGGTGAATCCGAATGTGCTCCCCAGAAATTGCGGTGAGGAAATGAAACCGGCCTGGTAATATCTCCCTTTCATCGGTGCAAAGAGATTATCCCGTTCATCGTAATTGAACAACACTCCGACGCCCGTCACCGTCGTTGCTCCGCTGCCGGGGACGATTCCCGTTGATAAGGATTTCCCCGGAAGAGTATTTTGCAGATTCCACGATTCGTAGTGAACAAGGACTCCGCCGTAGAGGCGGTCGGCGATCCGTGTCATCAGGGCGGGATTCAACCGGAAAATCTCCGCGGTAAAAGTCTCTTTGCCGCTGTCGGGTGTTGATTTGCCGATTCCGTAAAACGTGTTCGGAAATTTCTGGTAAAAGAAATTTCCCTGATGCCACAGCGATCCGTTGTTTACCATGACATTAGTGGTCAATTCGACGATAAATTGTTTGTTTTGTGTGTAAAAAATGCTGGCGGTCGCCGCGGACGCCCGTTCTGAATTGAGTTCGGGCCGATACACATAGAGTCCGCCCGCACCGAATGCCCATCGGGTTTCCGGAGTATAATAGATGGCAGGAAATCCGGTGAGTCTGTCCGCCCGCGGTAGAGAATCGGATACGCTTTGGGAGAATCCTGGTATAATAAGGACGAGAGTAAAAAGGATGATTTTCATGAAATTTATAACACCATTATAGATTCTGATAGTTCAAAAGCAAAACAATCTATTTTACGAGCAGTAGTTTTTTTGTTTCAGTGAATTTTCCCGCGCGGAGGGTATAAAAATATATCCCGCCGGACAGATGCGACGCATTGAACGGAACGGTATATTTTCCCGCCGGCATAAATCCCTGAACCAGCATTGAAACTTCCTGTCCAATGGTATTGAATATCTTCAATGTCGTATGCTCTGCAGAGATCAAACTATACGAAATATGCGTTTCTGCATTGAACGGATTCGGATAATTCTGTTCGAGCGAAAACATTTGCGGTACTGGTACCGTTACTTCAACGATCTGACTATATTCAATCAGCCCATCCCGGTCAATCTGCTTTAAACGATATGCAACCGTTCCGCAAGAGTTCCCATCTATGAATGAGTAGGGGTTCGGTGCATTCGTTGTTCCATGACCCTCAACAAATCCAATGTTATTCCATTGATCCATTGACTCATTGGCTGATTGATTCAATGATCCGATGGGCCGATGATTAAATTCTTTCCGCTCTACATAAAATCCGTAATTATTCGTCTCCGTCGCCGTGCTCCACCGAAGATGGATATGATTGTTCAAAACCGATGCGATGAATGAGGTGAGTTCAACCGGAAGAGTGGTTCCGTTTGGATTGAAAGAGAAATCATCGAAGGAGAGACCGTGATCACTACCCGAATCATTGATATCCGTCCAGCGGAACCAGATCTCATCACCATTTAATAATGTCACAGAGATTGTTGAAGAAAGTGTTGTTTTATTTGACGTACTGTTTCCGTCTATAGCGGATGCAGTTACCGAAGCTATCGGGCTGACAAAATCCAAGGCGGAAACCGGAATCCAACCGGTTGCATCATTGATAGAAGTCGCATTGATCTTATATTCAAAAGTCAAACTTTGTGCTGAGGCATTGCCGCCATTTCGCCATTGCTCGCCTGTATACCGAAGCGGTATCGTCGTAATTGTCGTGCCGCTGTTGTTCATAAATCGTACTGCATATTGAATAGAGCCGGAAGCATTTGATGCAAGCGATCCGGCCGAACGGTCCACTTCAGCAGCGGCTCCATAACTATACGCAGTTCCCGTTGTAGCGGAACCCGTACTAGCATTATAGGTAGATTTATTAGAGTACCATCCCGGTATCGTCGTACTGTTGTTCCAAATATTTCCTGAACCGGTATTTGACAATACATTAAATGATTGGGAATAGGTAAAAGTGGTCGATGTTATTTCAATATAGGCATTGGTTGCAGAAGCGCCGGTCGTGTATGTCTCTGTCAATCCGGAAGGAAACGATGCGGTTTTGTAATTCCTTGCACCATCATTACCGTTATATGGAATTAACCTGAAAGAATAATTTGTTGATGACGAAAGACCTGAAAATGCGTAGGATTCTGTACCATAAGCGACATTAACCCGTGCCGATCCATCTGACAGATCGCTATCATCTGAATATACTGTGCCATCCGTCGGATTGGAAAAAGTACCGGTAGTATTGGCGTATAATAGATATCCCGTCGGCAACACCTCTCCCGCCGGATCGGTCCATGTGACTGTGATGGACGACGAGGTGATTGTCGGCGTTCCAAATCCGTTCGGATAATTCGTCGGTTCATCCGCCAGCGTCGCCGTAGTCTTTTTTGTCAATGTGTTGAAGTCGATCAGGTCAATCCAGGTCGGATAATCGACGAATGGATTGCGGTTGTTTTGAATAGAATAGATATACTCATTCCGCGCCCGTTCCCAATCATCCGGCGGATCCTGTTCGTGCCATTGCAACAGCACTTCCAAACTTTGAGGCGGCTCCGGATTTGTTAATCCGGGTAATGTGACTGTATTTAAATAATTGAACGACCAATCGTTGCCGTTAACGCCGTTATAACATACCGCCATATAAAACAATGCCCTCGCCGCATCCCCTTTTTGTGAGTCGCGCGGCTCATAGACAGTTTCATCGAGCTCGTTTGTTCCTAATTTCCCTTCCAGATATTGATACGATATCGATGTCACTTCACCAAGCGGATGATTGCTCCGCCGCCCGTTGGCATTGTTTTGATTCGTCGGAAACAAATGGTGTTGGTCGGAATATTCCGGTCCGGAAGTTGAACTATACGTCGGCATCCAACTATGACACCACGTATGTTCACGACTGAAGGTGGTCCATGCAAATGGCGGCGTATACACGAAATTCTCTCCGCTGTACACACACGTCACAACCTTTTGTCCGCCTGTCGTATCCCGCGATGCAAAATTGGCAATATTCGTCTCATCGAAATTATCGTAGGAGATTTTGGTGTGGGGATAGATCAGACTATGTAGGTCCGTCACAAACGTCACGGCACCGGTATCGATGCTGTTGTAATAGGTCCCCTGTCCCAACAACAGTACGGGAAGAAGAAATGCAATAAAAATAGAAAGAATTCTTGGGCGATTCTTGGACATTTGGGCGTAAAAAAAATGCTGTGCTTACATTGTTATCTTGTTATGGAGGCAAATCCCGTGCTGCCGTTTCATTGGTAAATAACCACATTTTTTGTTACCGGTTAATGATATTTCTACAATATGCAATGCGGATATATGTTCGGACATTCTTACTTAAATTTCCGAAATGGATTAATAAATATACAATTTTCTTTTGTATCGAAAAAATTCAGGAGCAAGGTGTGTGAGTTACGTCAAGTCAAGATTTAGAAAATACATTTGAATTTACGGATATCGATTCACCCTTGACGATGCGGGGAAAAAGTGGTACATAGTATAGCCGCCCAAAAAGGATTGTCACTTGATCCACCATTGCTCTCTGTCAAAGGAATGAAGTATTACCACCATGTGCAACAGCACAACACAATACATTTCCGCCGGATTCATTACCCGCTTACTGCACATGACCCGGCATACGGAATTCATCATGTCCGTGAAAGATATATATTTGCGCAATCACAGACTTGGGCTATGCGAACGTAGCGTCCGCTGCATCGTAATTATCCAACCGAAATTATTCTGGAATACTCTATGAAAACATACCTTTTCATTTTGGTATCAGCATACCATGCTTTTATCTCTGCACTTTTTTCACAACAGAGCGGGCCGGAATATTATCGCATGGGAATCATGAATGGCAACAATATAAAAACTGTTTTTGGTAACTGGGGAGTGATCGGCCAGCCGGTTGGTAATTATCCCCGAGGGGCGTGGCTGCGTAATGCAAACGGATATATTGGAGATGAAAGCATCATGGTGGGACTGGAATTTCCAATCAAAGACTACAACAACGACGGTATTCCCGATACCGTCCATTCGGTTATTACAGCGCCGGTTACGCGTCCGGCCGTTAATCAGGATGAAAGCCCCAACGGAGAGCGATGGACGTTCATGCCAACCGGGATTTCAATAAACGGTCTCGCAAATTCCGTTGCCTTCCGTGATCTGATGGAGACATGGCCCGCGCATTGGTCAGGATGGAGATCGGCATTCGGTTTTTCAGAAATATCGAACGCCGTTGAGTCATACATTCATATGAATGATAGGAACGATCATCGGTTCGATACAGCGGCGCATAATCCGTTCAACGCTGATTTTACAGGTACCTATGGTCAGGGGATATCGATTGAGGCACGGTATATCCAATGGAATCATCCATTGTTCCGGGACGTGATGTTCAGAATATATGATATTAAAAATACGAGCGAACTGATGTACGACAAAGTGTTCTTCGGCTATTTAATGGGAACATACGTTGGATTGACCGGTAATGCTGCCAGCGGGCAGGAATATGACGACGATTATTCGATTCTGCTGAAGAAAGAACAAATTGTCATCACCGGCGATGTTGACAATACTGCGGAACGAAATCCCTTCTGGTCCGGACCGGTCGGGAAAATCGGCAGCAGCTTTGTCGATGCGCCGAATAACAATTCGATCGGAAGTTTTTATTGTTTCGCACCGTCGAATAATATTTCCCTTGCCAACGATGAAGAACTCTGGAACCGTTTTCGTCAGGGGACCAACCATCCACTGCCCGGGGTGACGAACGATACAGTCGTGACATCGGGAATGGATGCAGATTATACGATGGGAACGGATTATTTCCCGCTTGCCCCCGGAGCTACACGGCGTATTTCAACCGTTCTGGCGTATGGCTATACCAACGATGAAATCCGTGCAAAAGTATCGCTCGCCCGGATTGCGTATAGTAAGAAATTATACATGGATTCGATCGGCAAAACTATCCAGTGGAAATACCCCGGCTATTATCAAAGTCTGCAGGGGGCTGTGACGTTGCAATGGACGACAACGGCGACCGGCGGCACCGTTGACATTTATTTTACCTCCGATCGGGGACATACATATACCGCAGTTACGAAGGATCAACCGAACAACGGCGTATTTCAATGGAACACCGACAATGTCGGCAACTGGTCGTTCGGCAAATTCGTTATCATACACAAAGGAGCCAATGAGGTTCCCCTGGATTTCTCGGAAAGCGGTTTTTTCCGTATCAATAATTCGCCGACGGCATCCCCGCACGTTTTCTTCGATGTCGACCCGTTTGTCGAAGGGCGTACCATTTCCGACAAGGCAATTCCCATATCGACATATTTTGGTTTGCCGCAAAAAGACACGGTCCATATCGAAGCGTATTTTTCCACCGGCTCTGACGAAGCGCTATTTTATACACATTGGTTTCTAACGGATTCGCTTCCCCAGACAATGACGCTCGATCTCGCCTCGTTGCCGAACAGCGCATCGATGTTGCTGCGATTTGTCTTTCGATCGGCGACCGGCACTTCCGGTTTTTCAACCGCAGTATTTAATAAACAGACCACCCGAAATGTGTTGCTGGATACGAACGTCAGTTATCCGTCAAAACGGACGAATGCAGAAATCTCCGTTGTCCTTCTGGATAAATCCGCCGCAGGTAATGATCGTTATATTATTTCATTTGTTGATACGGCAGCGTCTGGAGTGAAAACATTTTCGGTGTTCAATGCCACGACACAGACGTATATCCTTGACCGAGAGCCGGTCCACCCTCAATCCGAGAGCGACATTTTCAGTGGAATGAGGTTGCGAGTGAATGATGTCGTTACGGTGACGGACACGTTGTACTGGAATAACGCACCAGCGTCGGTGCGCCAAACCGTATTCTCGCGCGACGATATTGACGTCGATAACGACGGTCACATTGACCACGGATATGCTCATCCGTGTGATTATCGCATCGTGTTTTACGATTCGATCGTTGATTCGACCGTTGCTGACAATCCGCGGATTCCGATAAATTACCGCATCTTCAATTTTTCCAATAACGAACAGGCACAAGTGATTTCCGAGTTTTCCGTGCAAAATACGATAAAACAAATATTCATCAGGGAAAACATATTGGGGAAATCCCGGTATACCTGGACGACGACCATACTTCTCAACGGTACTTCCATACAACCGGGGGATACTTTAACGGTAATGACGCGCAAGGGAGTGTCGTTCTATGATACACTTGTTGTTTCCGATGTTGCAACGACAGTAAACGGGATACGGCAGAATATTCCTTCGGAATATTCTCTTTCGCAAAACTATCCCAATCCATTCAATCCTGTTACGACATTTAAGTATCAACTTCCGCACAGGGCATTTGTGACGTTGAAAATCTACGATGCAATCGGGCGCGAAACGGCGGTGTTGGTGAACGAAGAAAAGACAGCGGGAGATTTTATAGTATCATGGAACGCAGAACAATTTGCATCCGGATTGTATTTTGTGCGAATGCGAACAGAGAAATATACTGCAGTGAAGAAAATAATACTTATGAAATAACGATTACAATGATCCGTCTTATTAAGAATATATGAAAACATATTTTATCAATTCCATTTGGATCAGTGTGATCCTTGTCGGATCGGTTGGATTTAAGTCGACATCGATAGCCGCAGATATTGAAGCAAAGATCTATTTGTACAATTCATATTTGGTCAAAACACATCCAATAGACGGAATGAAGATCTATTCTGTTGCACATCCTGCCTCACCGTTCACGATCAATACACTTGCTGTTGAAGGAACGCACGATATCGCCATTGTCGATACCATTATGTATGCAGACCGGTGGCAGAGTCTTATTTTGTACGATGTCAACGACATGAACAATCCAAAACAGATCGACTCACTGCCGGATATATTCAATACGTATGATTTTTCGGTGATGCCGATGACGGAAGGTGTCGTAGAATCACACGGATGGAGTTGTTTCGAATGCATTCCGGCTCCACGCTCTGATCCCGTGGTAACACCCTCAACACAAACAGGGCAAGGAGGGTTGATGGCGAGATTTATTATTGTCAATGAATATCTCTATTGCATCGATCAAAGTTCGCTGGTTGTATTTATGATCTCCGATCCGGCGAAACCGGTCTATCGCAACAGAGTGGAGATTGGGTGGGACATAGAAACCATCTTTGCGAAGGATTCACTTCTCTTCATTGGCGGGAGATTCGGAATGTATGTCTATAATATTTCAGAACCTGATCTTCCGGATCGGTTATCCGAACTGCGGCATACTCGAGGTTGCGATCCTGTTGTGGTCGAAGATACAGTAGCATACGTCACCGTGCGTGATGGAACAAACTGCGGAGCGGGAACTAATCAATTGATCATCATCGGTATTGGTGATATTCGGAATCCTGTAATTTTAAAAACATACCTTTTTGACAGTCCAGCCGGATTAGCGGTACAGAATGGGACATTATATATATGCGACTTGAAAAAGGGTCTAAAGATTTTCACCTTTACTCACGCTTCCGATCTCACTGAGATATTTTCGTTTCCTTCGTTATTGCCGCATGACGTTATTGTTCACAATACAATTCTTTACACAATCGGGAGCACTGACATAAATCTATACAATATTCTGCAACCGAATTCTCCGGTTTTCCTTTCCACACTGCCATAATTTAATTCTCCCATCGTCGATACACACAAAAAACAGGACAATAAACTCCCATTTCGTTTTTAACCCTGCTTCATAATTCATCAATTTCGAAGTGGAGTAGATATTTGTCCTGTCGAAAAACCCAACAATTTAGCATAATAAGAATAACACTTTTCCAACTTCCCATATTTGCAAATTTCCGCTCTCCGGACATGCCTTTTCACGTCAAATAGCCTGTTTTCCTCTGTGGTACGCTAATTGAAGCAGGATATACCATAATACTATCATTGGAGGCATTCATGATACACGGCACGGTAGTAGTTGCCATGGAAATTTGTAAAGGCTGCGAGCTCTGCATCGCCGCCTGTCCTCAGAACAGTCTTGCACTCTCCTCATCGATCAACCGTAAAGGGTATCGCTTCGCCGAATTGGTATTGGACAACTGCACCGGATGCATGAATTGCGCATTGGTCTGTCCCGATTCCGCGATCACCGTGTACCGTGAGCCCAAACAGGCAAAAAAAACGGCGACACCGACACTCAGAGCCCAAACGGCATAACGAAAGGAAGATTCTCATGTCAACACTTCAACGGGAGGAAACGCCGAAGCTGATGAAGGGGAATGAAGCCCTTGCCGAAGCGGCGATCCGCGCGAACATGCAGGCGTACTTCGGATATCCCATCACTCCGCAATCGGAAGTTCTCGAATATCTGACCGAACAGGTTCCCAAACGCTCCACAGCGGTTGTGCTGCAGGCCGAAAGCGAAGTCGCGTCGATCAATATGGTGTACGGCGCCGGCTCGGCAGGTGCACGGGTGATGACATCGTCATCCAGCCCGGGATTCAGTTTGATGCAGGAAGGAATTTCGTACATCGCCGCATCGGAAATTCCCTGTCTGCTGGTGAACGTGCAGCGGGGAGGACCGGGACTCGGAACGATACAACCCGCACAGGGAGATTATTTTCAGGCGACCAAGGGGGGCGGACACGGGGACTATCACATCATCGTTCTTGCTCCGAACTCCGTACAGGAAATGGCAGACTTCGTCTTTGAAGGATTCCGGCTTGCCGAAGAGTATCGGATGCCGGCATTGATTCTTTCCGACGGCGCCATCGGCCAGATGATGGAGAAAGTCTATCTGCCGAAGGAAGGCTCGCTGCCGCTTCCGAAACATGAGTGGGCGATTACCGGAAAACCGGCAACCCGCGAACGGAACTTTATTACCTCATTGCATATGGAACCGGATAAAATGGAATCGATCAACCTCCATCTGCAGGACAAATACAGAAAATTACGCAAGGAAGAACGGTACGAACTGTTCAACGTGAAGGATGCGGACATTATTCTCGTCGCATTCGGTTTGACCGCGCGGGTCTGCAATAAAGCGAACGAACTTGCAGCGGAAAAAGGACTGCGTGTCGGCGTCGTTCGTCCGATTACGCTCTATCCGTTCCCGTACGACATCATCGCATCGCTGGCAACGCCCAGCAGAGTGTTCCTGACCGTGGAGATGAATTCCGGACAGATGGTGGAAGATGTGCGACTAGCGGTGAACGGAAAATCACCGGTCTATTTCCGGGGACGCATGGGGGGCATGATCCCGACGCCGGAAGACATACTGCTGGAAATGGAGGCACTTGCCGAGAAACACAATCTCATTCATCAGGCGGTGAGGTGAATCATGAACACAACAATTGATTCGATGGAACTCGTCTATCAAAAGACCACAGCACTTACCGAAACGCCGACCCACTACTGTCCGGGATGCGGACACGGAGTGGCGCATAAAATACTGATGGAAGTAATCGATGAAATGGGCATCACGGAAAATACGATCGGCGTTGCACCGGTCGGATGCTCGGTCTTTGCATACATGTATATGAACGTCGATATGCTGGAAGCGGCGCACGGCCGAGCCAGCGCTTCGGCAACGGGAATTAAGAGAGTATTGCCGGAAAAATTCGTTTTCTCGTATCAGGGCGACGGCGATCTAGCGGCGATCGGCACGGCGGAAACAATCCACACCGTCAACCGGGGCGAAAACATTTTGATGATCTTCATCAATAACGGCATTTACGGAATGACCGGCGGCCAGATGGCGCCGACCTCGCTGGCGGGAATGAAAACATCGACATCGCCGTACGGCAGAGATTGTGCGACGATGGGTTCTCCGTTAAAAATGACGGAATTGGTCGCGAATCTTCCCGGCGCATATTATGTGACCCGTCAGTCCGTGCACACGCCGGCAGCCGTTCGGAAACTGAAGAAAGCGATCAAAGCGTCGTTTGAAGCACAGAAAGAGAAAAAAGGGACCTGTTTCATCGAGATCGTTTCGAACTGTCCTTCCGGTTGGAAGATGACGCCGCTCGAGGCGAACGATTGGATGGAAAAAAACATGTTCCCGTATTTTCCTCCCGGCGATATTAAAGTGCCGAAGGAAATGAAATAATATTATTAACCTATCCGATTGCTGAGAGCAATCGGATAGGTTTAATCAATTCGAGGTTTTTATGGAACGCGCTCATGAAATAATTATCGCCGGATTCGGCGGACAGGGTGTCCTTTCGATGGGGCAGATCATCGCCTACTCGGCAATGAAAGAGGGGAAAGAAGTGAGCTGGATGCCCGCCTATGGACCGGAAATGCGCGGAGGAACGGCCAACTGCATCGTTATTGTTTCCCCCACGCTGGTCAGTTCTCCGATCGTCACGACATTCGATTCCGGCATTGTGTTGAACCAGCCGTCGATCGACAAGTTTGCGCCGAAGGTGAAGGCAGGAGGATTGTTGCTATGCGAACAATCCACCATCGTCACTCCGTCTCCCCGCACCGATCTCGAAATATTGATTGTACCGGCCACCGAAACAGCGACAAAGATGGGAAAGAAACAGATTGCCAACATGATTCTTCTCGGCGCATTTCTGGAACGCCGTCCGGTCGTCGAAATTGCCAACGTACTGAAAGCGCTGTATGAAGTGCTGCCGGAACGTCATCATCATTTGATTCCGTTGAATGAAGAAGCGCTCCGTATCGGACAACAATTTGCCGTTGAACATGCACAGCATGCGTAAGAAAGGGGAACCGTCATGAATCAATTTCCATTCCTTTGCGAACATACCTGCCGCAACACCTGTTCCGCGCTGACACGGGCGCTGCAGTACGAGACATCTCTCGTCCGCCTTTCGGAAGAGATTATCCAGCAGTGCGACGATGCCGACATCAAGGAATTCATGCGCGATCTTGCCCGGAACAGCAGCGAAAGCATCATCCGCATTATGCAAAAAATGAACGAGGTTCAGGCGCGGACACAGATTCTGGACGGGATTGCTGCGAGTTTTGACCCGCATCCTGCTGCTCCGCCCAAACCGCATTAATCGGATGTACAATAAATTGCAAAAAAAGACCGGCAAGCGCCGGTCTTTTTTTTTCACCGTACAACTGGTTGTAAGTGGTGAGGAGAGGCGGGGGAGGAAAATCGTTCAAACCGTATCGGGCCCGACGTTAAATCCGTATTTATGAGAATTGGAATCTCAACAGTAAACACCGTGCCGTCATCGTCGTTGGAAATAAAGAATACCTTGCCGCTGAGATATCGTTCTGCAAATAGTTTTGAACCGTACGTTCCGAGTCCGGTGCCGGTCGTTTTTGTGGAAAAGGACCGTTGAAAGATCTGTGATTGCGCTTCGCGCGGAATTACGGCGGAATTTCCGACCCAGAATTGAACGGAGCTTTCTTTTCGTCTGCAACCGATCCGGACCGTCTCATCTGCGCCGCTTGCCTCAAGAGCATTTTTCGTAAAATTACCGATGATCCTTTTCAACAACCGCTCGTCGCTTGAAAATATGTAGTCTTCCGACCGTTCATCAATAACGATATGTTTTCCCGACGCCGCAATATGCTGTTTGTACGTCATCTCGACCGACCGCAGTACCGTCAGAGAATGCAGGACTTCGTTCTTAATCTGTATTTCATTATGCTCCGCCAATGAGAGATCGCGCTGTGTTTCGATTTGATCCGTCAGTTCCAATGAAAGACCGTTGATGACCGACGCAAAATGCGTGAGTTGTTCTCCTTCAACATCCTGCAATAACTCGGAATACCCGACCAAACCGCCGACGACATTTAAGACATCGTGGAAGAAAACGCTTTCGAGTACTTTTCTACGTTTTTCGCTGCTGATATCCGCCGCCGCCATGATGGTAAAGTTCTCGTTATTGATGGTAATCGGCGTTGAACGGACCTTCAGTTCCATTGCTGCGGAATCCGGATCGCCGACGAACCGGCATTCTCTTTCCGTACTCTCTCCGTTCATCGTTCCGGTCGCACCATGCGCAGTACCGCACAATGAACAGAATTCCGTCTGATCTTCTCCCGCAGTTTTGACCGGAATGATGCATTGAAAAATATCGTTGAATTTTGTTCCGATCAGATCGTCGGGATCTTCGACCTTCATAAAACGGGCAAGGGAACTGTTGCTGAAAACGATCTGCCGTTGCTCATTCATAACGCAGACAAATTCCGACACGGCATCGGTAAAGAGCTGTAACGGCCAGCGATCGGCGAAATAGTGCGAATGGCGGTAGAGATCTTCAAACGATGCTCGGTTTTTCAGCAAAAAATTTGTGTTCATTTTTAATATCTCCCTCAGAGTGTACTGCATACAAGCCCAAACAACGTGCCATACTGAACGACTCAATTTCAGTGAAATACGTCGATATCATCAGTCCGGTGTTTTACGTTTCTACAAAATGCACAGATGTGATACGAAATGAAAAACAGATAATAAGAGCGTAATGTCTTTTCATATTCACGAGTTTGAATTCTGTATTCTCGTGAATGCGAACATATTGGCGGTATTCCTTCTGTTTTTTAACTGAATAGGCTATAGAGCGCGGTACATTTATTGAGTGTACAATGTCATTAATCTGCCGACTGCACTTGTTGTACTCCAACCATGGTAAAGGGGACCATAGTCATGAAACAATCCGCATTGTTTGTGTTCACTTCAATACTGTGTGCATTCATCATTCTATCGACAAATTCCTGCGAAAAACTTGAAGAACTGACCGGGTCGTCAAAGCCGGGAAAAATTTCAGGGGTTATCTCCGACAGCCTCAGCGGAGACCAGATTCCCGGTGTGACGGTGACGACGGTGCCGCCAACGATATCCGTACAGACTGACAACGACGGTGCCTATGTGATTGAAGATGTCGAAAAAGGGGATTACATCGTCAAGGCGACGAAAGAGGATTACAACACGAAGTCAATGCCCGCAACAGTAACGGCAGACAAGACTACCATTCTTTCCATGGTGCTCGCGCCCACCATTCTTCCTGTCGGAACGATACAGGGAACGGTTGTCAGCAGCGCCGGCAGTACACCGATTGCAGGGGCAAACATCACTACGAATCCTGCGACACAATCCGTAACGACGGACAGCCAGGGAAAATTTACCATCGCCAATATTTCGGCAGGTTCATACACAGTGAATGCGGCAGCAGCGGGATATCAAAACGGCTCACAGACGGCGCAGGTATCTGCCGGGGATACCGCCGTCATTGCCATTGTCCTGACGCCGACTCAGACGGCACAGTTCGGAACGATACAGGGGAAAATCACGAACGCCTCCGACTCGGCACCGATAGCGAACGCGAATGTCTTTACAGCGCCGGCCAGCATGTCGGTGAGAAGCGATGCGAGCGGTGATTATGTGTTGAACAATATTCCGGCCGGTTCGTACACCGTCACGGCGTCCATGACCGGATTCTCCTCTTCGACATCTTCTCCGGTCAATGTCACATCCGGTGCGATCGAGACGGTGAACCTGCAATTGACACCGATGGGAACCGGGAACGGAACGCTGCGCGTTACCATCCTTCTGTCTCATCAGGGATTGCTTATTCCTATTCCCGACGTACGGATTATCGTCACGCCAGGCAATCTGGTACAGAATTCCGACACAACGGGCAAAGCACTCTTTCCGTCGCTTCCGTACGGGCAATATACCGTTCGTGCGGAGCAGCAATCGTTGGTGACGGCAGAACAGATCGTCACGATTTCAGCCCCGGATGTTGTCGACGTGACGTTGACGATGACGATACGACCGGATGCACCGGGATCCATCGAAGGATACGTTCGTGATGCCAACTCTATGTCGCCGATACATAATGCAACCGTGGTCATTACGACATTAAACAATCTTACGACATATTCCGGATCCGACGGATTTTTCCAATTCGACAATGTTACCGTCGGCCAGCACTCCGTCACCGCTTCGACGACGGACGGCCAGTATCAATCGCTGACGCTTCCGGTGACCGTAACGGCCGGATCGGTATCGGAACTGCAATTCATGATGGTTCCGTCTGGATCAAGCACGGGAAGAATATTCGGTAAAGTACTCGATGAAACCGGCAAGCCGGTGCCGGCACATATGACATTAACAGGTCCTCAATCGGGTGCGGTTGCCGCGGACGCAGGGGGCGAATATGAATTTCCGAATTTATCCTTCGGCACATATGAAGTGATGGCGGAGAGGATAGGATATGTATCGCAAAAGAAGGGGGTGGCGATCTCTTTGACGTCGCCGGTTGCAGAGTTGAATTTCGGTTTGTCGTCCGGGGGAACCGGACCCACGGTCATCACCGGCCGCATTATCAATAATCTCAAGTTGCCGGAACCGGGCGTGCTGGTAGAACTTCCCACACCGGAACTTTCATCCACGACGAATGCCGACGGTGTTTTTGAATTACAAGGGGCGATTCCCCCCGGTATGTATCAATTGAAGATCACCAAAGCGGGATTTATCACAACTTCCGCTACGGCGACCGTGAATCAATCCGGTGAAACCGTTCAGCTCGGCGATATTTCAATCTCGTCAGGCGGATCGGGAATGATCAACATTTCTGGCAAAACAGTTTCCATCGCCTCAATGCGGGGAGTTGCAAACACATCGGTATCGACGCTGCCCGTGACTTCGACGGCAACGACATCGTCCGACGGATCGTTCAGCATCAACAATGTCAGCAGCGGATCATATTCGATAAATTTGGCGCACACAAAATATATCGACTATCGCGTTTCGGAGATAAATTTTCCGACGGAATTTCCGCTGGACCTGCACATGTTTTATGGAAAATACACAGCATCACAGGTCGCATTTTTTCCGATGGTTTCGACGTGGCAAGAGTGGTATAACAGTTATTGGGGATCCGGCAGTGCGCTGTTGGATTTCGGATCATTGTTCACCACAAACCGGTTCGGGAACGAGAATCATGCTCGCCGGCTTGCAGGATCGTCATACATGTTGATGCCTCCGCCGTCAGATACATCGTCATCGACGACGCCCGTAATGATCTCCTGTTGGGTGAAATTGGATCCGGGGCTCATCAGGCCGGCAGGGATTTTTGCATGGACGAATCCCGCCGGCAATACAGGATGGTCTGTAACGGTGGAGTCGATCGAAGGGAAATTACTGCTACGGATGAATGCGAACAACATGAACGGCACCGTAACATCGTTCGATCCGATTCTCGACAATTTCCTTCTCGGACGGTGGGTGATGGTCACTGCCGGATTCCGTCAGATTTCAGCCGGCAATTATCAAGCGGTAATCTATCTGGACGGCGTGTTACGGGTGGATCAGACACTCGCGCTTCCGGATTATTCTCAGTCTGCAACGCAGATGGCAATCGGCAGAGTGAAGAAAGGGACGGAGCCTTACCAGTTTATGTCCGGCGACATCGACGATGTACGTTTGTTCAGATCATTTTTGACCACCACCGATATTTCCGATCTCTTTTTGGAAGAATAAACGTATCGACGGTGAATTGATTAGCAACGACCAGCCGCTTGTGCTTCTCCAAGCGGTTTTTTTTTGACAAGAGGTGTAAACAATGACGACGCAACGTGAATTGACTTTCCTCCATACTCTTGCTATGTTATCGTATTGCAGTACTCTCTTCACGACGATAGTGTAATATTGATACAATACCATAACCCCTGTGGTGAGAATTAACGAAATGAACGACCACAAAAAATCTAAAGATCAACTCATCGAGGAATTGCAACAACTGCGTAAACAGTTCAACGCCGGTTCTGCATTGAAGAAGAAGGAAGCAGAAGCGATAATGCTTTCCGAGCGGTTTACCCGCAGTATTATCGATTCTTCCATCGATATGATCATCGCCACGGACAACGATCGCACCATTGTGCAATTCAATCGTGCCGCGGAAAAGACTTTCGGTTATGTAAAAAAAGAGGTGCTGGGAAAACATGTGGAAATGCTGTATGCCGATGCGGAAGCATCAGGGCGGGTGAGCGCCGCAATGAAAAAGAACGGATCGTTCACCGGAGAGATTCTGAACAAACGGAAAAACGACGAAATCTTTTCCTCGTTCCTATCGAGTTCCACCTTACGCGGCTCGGATAATGTCGTCCTGGGATTTGTCGGCATTTCGCGCGATATCAGCGAGCAGAAAAGGGCAGAACGTGAACTGGCGGACAAAGATCTGGTATACCGCGCGCTGTTTGAAGGAGCACACGATGCCATTTTCACGATGAAGGAGGATCGATTCATCGACTGCAATCTTATGACCCTGTCGATGTTCGGCTGTGATCGGAAAGAACAGATCGTCAGCCATCATCCCTGGGAATTCAGTCCGACGGAACAGCCCGACGGCCGCCGATCGATCGAATCAGCCGGGGAGAAAATCACCGCCGCATTGAACGGCATTCCGCAGCGATTCTATTGGAAGCACAAGCGGCTGGACGGGACGCCATTCGACGGCGAGGTTTCGCTGAGCCGTATCGAATTGCACAACGAAGTCCTTCTCCAGGCAATTGTCCGGAATATTACGGAGCAGTGGCAGGCACGGGAGGCGCTGAATATTTCCGAAAAAAAATACCGGAGCATCGTCAACAATGCACCGATCGGATTTTATCAATCCAATTTGAACGGCCAGTTTATCACCGTCAACGAAACGCTCGCTGCCATCCTGGGATACGACTCCGCCGGCGAATTATGGAAAAAGAATATCGGTACCGACATTTATTATACCAAGGGTGACCGGGAACGACTGATCCAAGAATATCAATCGGTTGAAATAGGAAAAGATATTGAGGTCCGGTGGAAGAAAAAGGACGGATCGCCGATATGGGTGCAGTTGAACATCCATACCGTCCATGATCAGCAGGGCAACGTTCAATACTTCGACGGATTTGTCCGTGACATCACCGAACGGAAGCGGACGGAAGATGCACTGCGATCGTCGGAGGAGCGGTACCGTTCGCTGTTCGACCAGATGCTCGACGGTATGTACCGAAGCACGCACGAAGGACGTTTTGTCGATATCAACCCGGCGATGGCTGCCATGTTCGGTTATTCCAGCATTGAAGAAATGATGAAGATCGATATTAAAAAAGATCTCTACTTTGCGGCAGAGGACAGGTCGAGCCACTCTTTAGAAGTCGGAAAAGAGCAGATCGAAGAATATTTGATGCGGCGAAAGGACGGATCTCCGATATGGGTGGAAGATCACGGACGGTATATACTCGACGACAAGGGAAATATTCAGTACCACGAAGGGATGCTGCGGGATATTTCCGACCGAAAGAAAGCGGAAAAGATTTTAAAAGAGAGCGAAGCCCGGTTCAAGGCAATTTTTGAGCATAATCCGATCATGATCTTTGTGGTAGACGGGGAAGGAACAGTCATCGAGATTAACGCCGCCGCCGAAGTGCAGATGGGATACCGCCGTGACGAGCTGATCGGGAAAAGTGTTCTGGACGTCTTCTTCAAGGAAGATCGTCCGATAGTGCTGGAGCAGATCTCCTATTTGCTTGCCAATCAGAATGAACAGAGTCAATGGAAGATCAGGAAAGTGAAAAAGAACGGCGGTATTATTTGGGTGAACGAAAATGCGGGGTTGATGCAATGGACCGACGGCCGGGAAGTGATTCTCATTACCTGCGAAGATATCACTCACCAAAAGGAAAATGACGACACGCTGCGGAAGTTTGAAGAAGAGAACAGAGCGATCGTGAATGCTGTGCCGGACTTGATTTTCCGGTTGACACGGAAGGGAGTATTTCTCGATTTCCGCAATCCCTCCGAAACACCGCTCTTTGCACCGCCGGAAAAGTTTCTCGGTAAACATATCGCCGATGTACTCCCCCCGGCATTGGCATCACTGACACTCGAGAAGATCGAAGAGGCTTTTCTGAGCGATTTCATGATCTCGTTTGAATATGAACTTGAACTGAACGGCGAACGCCGGCATTTTGAAGATCGATTGGTTTCCCTTGAAAACGAAGAAGTGATGTCGTTTGTACGGGACATCACCGAACGAAAGAGATCGGAAGACGCCCTTCGACAAAGTGAATATTGGCTGAAAGAATCGCAGCGGGTCGCCCGTATCGGATCGTATAATTTTAACATTACTGCAGATTCCTGGATCGCTTCTCCGGTACTGGAAGAGATCTTCGGCATTGAGCCGAATTTTGAAAAGACGCTTCAGTCGTGGAACGATCTTGTGCATCCAGACGATCATGAAGAAATGACGCAATATTTTCAACACCGCGTGATCGGCCTCAAGAAACCATTCAATAAGGAGTATCGCATCGTACGAAAACGGGACGGCGCCGTTCGATGGATTTGGGGATTGGGCGAGTTGCAGTTTGACAGTGCCGGAAATCCGACGGTGATGATCGGTACGGTACAGGATGTTACCGAACGGAATAATCTCCAACATCAGCTGCTGCAATTGGAAAAAGTGCAAAGCATCGGTACGCTGGCCGGCGGGATTGCACACGATTTCAATAACATTCTTGCTATCATTCTGGCGTATACCTCCCGAATCCGGCGCGGAAAATTGGACCAGGAGCAATTGGCCGAAAGTCTTACCGCCGTCAACAATGCCGTTGAACGGGGTGCGGCGCTGGTGCGGCAGATTCTGACCTTTGCCCGGAAGACCGATGTTTCTTTTACGCCCGTTAATCTTACTGAGCTGATCCATGAACTCAGTTCCATGCTCCGCGAGACCTTCCCCAAGACGATCACGATACAGGAGGTGTTCAAAGCGGAAATTCCGGATGTCAATGCCGACAAAACGCAGATACACCAGGCATTGTTGAATCTTTGCGTAAATGCGCGCGATGCCATGCCCAACGGGGGGACGATTTCCATTATGGTCGATACGGTCCCGCGTGCTATCGTAGCCCGGCAATTCTTGGCAGCCGACCAGGAATCCTATGTACAGATTGGCATATCCGATACCGGGATGGGAATGGATAATGAAACCAAAGAAAAGATATTCGATCCGTTCTTCACCACCAAAGAAAAGGGAAAAGGGACCGGACTGGGGTTGTCGGTTGTTTTCGGTGTACTCCAAACCCACGGGGCATTTGTGGATGTCGAGTCTGCCGTCGGCGCAGGAACGATTTTCCGAATTTATTTTCCCGCGCTGGCTGAAATTACTTCCTCTTCAAAACCATCTTCCGCCGAACCAAAAGAAATTCCCGGCGGAAAAGAAACCATATTATTGGTCGAAGACGAAGGAATGCTCCTGGATATCATGCAATCTCACCTTCGTTCGAAGGGATACAGAGTTATTCCCGCCATGGACGGTCAACAGGCCGTTGATCTTTACCGTGCTCACGGCAGCGACATTGCTCTGGTGTTGACCGACATCGGACTTCCGATGTTGTCGGGAATCGAAGAATTTCACAAATTAAAAAAGATCAATGCCGATGTGAAAGTGATTATTGCCAGCGGATTTTTCGAACCGGACGTCCGAATGACACTTTCCGCCGCCGGGGCGAAAGGATTTATTCAGAAACCGTACGTCATTAACGATGTACTGGAGAAGATTCGAGAGGTGCTGGATGAAAAAAAGTAAATTCTTTTAAGATTTTGCTGATAAATTCAAACGCCCGGAAAACCGGGCGTTTTTTTATTGTGACCCCGGCAGAATTCGAATCTGCAACCCACAGCTTAGAAGGCTGTTGCTCTATCCAATTGAGCTACGGGGCCAAAATGGTTTTTAAAAATATACGAAATAGTCGAATATTTTCAAAAACAGGATTATTCTACATCAAATACCAGAGATTCCGCCAATCCGCCAAACAGCGCGGCGGATGTAAAAAGCACGAAAGAAAGCTGACAGATAAAAAGCATTGTCAGACGTTCAAATATCGGTAAAGATGTCTGACGTTGCTTCTACACGTCTGACATCTCATAATGCTTTTAGGGAAACGTCAGACATTGAAGGGCTATGTCAGACGTTCTATTACTGCCGACATTGTCTGACGTTGCATTATCGCTTCTGACATGTCGGTTTTGGATTACCACAGATCTCGTTGAATGGCACAGATATTTTCTAACGATGTTTACTATCATTACTTCTTCCTCGCACCAATAATCACTACCGGTTCATCGTTCGTTAATTTTTCTGTCTCCGCCTGTGCCATGGAAATAATCTGATCCTTCTGCACCAGGCCGGTCAGATCGATCACGCGTCCCGCCGTGACAAGAAATACATCCGGCAGCAATCCCCCGGCATCGCCGTATTGAGTGAACTCGTCGATCATATTCCTAATTGCACCGGTCACCATACCGATCGTGGAATTGCGCGCTTCGCCGTTTACCAGCTGCAGACGGACGATACCGTCCTCGTCAATGACGCGCAGCGGATGACTCTTCCTCTTCGACAAACCGAAAAACTTTTTGGTGATCTTCTCCCCCCGGAAGACATGTAATACTCCCGCTGTACCGCATGCGGTAATATCCTCGCATTCAATGGAGGCCGCAACGATTGCCCGGAGTTCCTCTACGGTCTTTGCAGCGGAGGTAATATCCCGCGTTCGCAATTCCGATGAACCGGTGGCAACGGCGGTAACCCGTTTGGTCTGACGGTCCACTTCGATGGTGACTTCAATTGTTTCGGGTATTGCCCCCATTCGTTGCACACGTTCCATTGCCTCTTTTCGGATCAACAGCAAGTCCTGATCCGATGGATTGATAATGGTCCGTTCGATTGTGTCGCGAATGATGCCGAGCGCTATACCGATGGCGGAAATGACTTCGGCATTTTCGGCGATGGTATGTTTCATTCCCATTACTTTTGCCGTGTACGGCACAATGGCCTCAGCTCCGCCGCCCCCGCCGACAAGCGTCAGCAGTGTTTTATCCAATGTGTATTCCTCGATGATCGCTTCGACAACTTCCTTGTTCTTCGCGGCACAAATTTCCTGGATTTCGGTCGCCAACTGTTCGGCCGTTGTGCCGATCTGCTGCGCCAACCAGGAAAAAATCTTTTGCACAAAATCGGATGAGGCTTTGCTGTATCCCTTGGCAATGCCGAGAATGTTCACCGCGCCGGTCGGAGTAACGGCAATGGAGGGTGCTTCGTTGTTGATGCAGATTCCGACATAATCGTCGGGATCTCCGTCGCGCGGTTGGATGTGTTTCATTGTGAGGGATTCGATTTCCGGCACGTCGGACTGTTTGAAAAATGTCGCGTATTTCAATCCTGCAATATGTGCGCTTCGCGGTCCGACATCTATTACTTTGTTGTTGCGTATGCGAATCATCGAACCTCCCGCAACGCCGATGGTCCGCACATCCAGCGTGCGGACAAAAAGTTTGTTTCCGCCGATTTCCGCCGTGCGGATAACCGGTTTGCCGTTCTTGATAATCGAGATATCGGTGCTCGTTCCTCCGACTTCGAGAAAAATACCGTCGGAGATTTTGATATACATCAACGCTGCGGCAACTCCGGCTGCCGGACCGGAGAGCATGGTCAATATCGGCCGACGGCGCATCTCGTTGATGTCCATAATGCCTCCGTCACTGCGCATAACCATCAGCGGGGCGGTAATGCCGGAATTTCGCACTGCCTGCTCTGTCATATTGGCGGTTTCGAGCATCTTCGGCATCATGCTTGCGTTGATCACTGCGGTGCGTGTACGGATCCGTAATCCGTACAATTGCGATATCTCGGATGCGGCGGTGGAAAGAATTCCCGACTGCCGGCCGACGGCAACGACCATCTGTTCATTCTTCGGATGATCGACGCCGAACGCCTCGCTGGCGACGATGACCTGGGCGCCATCGTTCTTTAATCCATCGATCGCTTTTGTCACCATCTCATCGGTCAATGGAGCTGATGTATCGAGAAACCGGTGAAAGGTTTTGGCAAATTTTCCGGGGGCAAGTTCAATGTTGTCGGTGTTGGTCTCTTTCTTCGCGCGCCATCCTTCCAATCCTTTTCCCATGCCGATGATTCCGACCGGGGCGACATCTCCTTCCAGCAGCGCGTTAGTTGCCTGAGTGGTGCTATGAGCGATCAGAATCACCTCTGTGGCGGTGATGGAACACTGATCGAGCAATTTCTGCATCGATTGTACGACGCCGAGCGCAACACCTTCGGCCGCGTGGTGAGTGGTCGGCACGACAGCTTTTCCGACAATCTCATACCGCGCCACATCGACCGCTACAGCGTGAGTAAACGTTCCACCGACATCAATTCCGATTTTTATTTTTCGATTCATACGGTATTCATTTTGGACTCCAAAAAGGTAGACATTATTGATTCATCGTTCAAGTTGCATTCCGGATCTTTTTTGCGTTATTTTGCACATGGATATTCAACCTGTTGTATTGGAAGGGGAATTGGTCAGACTGGAGCCGCTGTCGATGACACATTGCGACTCACTCTGTGCGATCGGACTTGACGAGAGTCTCTGGGCAGTCGGCTTGACCGTGCTCAGGACAAAAGACGATGTCCGGCGATATATCGAATCCGCCCTCGAACAACAGCGCCGGGGAGTCTGTCTTCCGTTTGCAACATTCGAAAAACGGACAGGAGCAGTCGCCGGAAGCACCCGTTTTGGCGCCATAGATACAGAAAACCGCAAAGTGGAAATAGGGTGGACCTGGCTCGGCAAACATTGGCAAAGAACGGGATTGAATTCTGAGGCAAAATTCCTTATGCTTGTGCATGCGTTTGAAACGTGGAATTGTATCCGGGTGGAATTCAAGACCGATCTCTTGAATGGACGCTCCCGTGAAGCCATCCAAAGATTAGGGGCAAAACAGGAAGGTATTCTTCGCAAACATGCCGTGACGTCGACCGGAAGGATCCGGGACACAGTGTACTTTAGCATTATCGATGATGAATGGGTACAAGTGAAAAATCATTTTACGACACATTTATTACGAAAGTAAACCGTGAAAAAATCCGACGAAGAAAATAAAGATCTGAAACGTATCCTGGTGGTCGAAGACCATAAGGATATCGCCATGCTGGTTGAAAAACGTTTATCGAAAACGTTTGCGGTCGAACTGGCATTTAACGGTGAAGACGCCTCCGACTTGCTCAACGATAAAGAATTCGATCTGGTGATTCTTGATCTTTCGCTTCCCAAAAAATCAGGATTCGACGTCCTGAAAGATTTGCGGAAAAAATCGTCGTTTCCCCCGGTTCTTATTCTGTCCGGCCTGAATGCCGTCGACGATAAAGTGAAGGGATTGAAGCTTGGCGCCGACGATTATCTTGCCAAGCCGTTCGACATGAAAGAACTGATGGCCCGGATTGAAGCGCTGCTCCGCCGCGTCCCCACGGCGGCGGAAGTGGTGAAACTCGATATCGCCGATCTCGAGATGGATCTGGTCGGCAGAAAAGTGCTGCGCGGCGGCAAAGAGATCGAACTGAGCCCGAAGGAATTCTCCCTGCTCGAATATCTCCTCCGGAACAAAAACAAAGTCGTTTCACGGAAACAAATTGCCGAGGATGTATGGGGGCATCATTTTGATGCCGGTACGAACTTTGTCGATGTCTATATTAATTATCTGCGCAATTCGATCGACAAATCGTTCGAAAAGAAACTCATTCACACCGTGTACGGACAGGGTTTCATTATCAAGGAAGAATGAAGACTGCTTCATCGTCGCGGACTGTGCACGCACTCCCCGTACAATCGATCCATCGCTCCGTCCTGCAGTGGTATCACCGCCGGCGCCGTTCGTTTCCATGGCGGACGACACACAATCCGTATAGCATACTGCTTTCCGAAATCATGCTCCAGCAGACGCAGACAGACCGCGTTATTGCGTTTTATACCCGTTGGTTAAAAAAATTTCCTTCATTCCGGTCGCTGGCGCGGGCTTCGGTTTCTAACGTGCTGCGGGAATGGTCCGGACTCGGTTATAACAGCAGAGCGCTCCGTTTCCATCGTCTCGCATCGATCGTCGTTTCCGACTACGCTTCACAGCTCCCTTCCGATGCGGCTCTGCTTCAGTCGCTGCCGGGAATCGGCAAATATACCGCTCATGCGGTCGCTTGTTTCGCATTCGGTCGCCATGTACCGGTAGTGGATGTCAATATCCGGCGCATCCTGACACGGATTACCCGAACCGTACGCGATTCCGGTGCTACGATGTCCGAGCACGATGCATGGAACCATGCAGCGCGGATGCTTCCCCGCAACAGAGCGTATGACTGGAACGAGGCATTGATGGATCTCGGTGCAATGATCTGCACCGCCCGGCGGCCGCTCTGCACACAATGCCCGTTAAAAAAATATTGTCCGTCCGCGGAAGCACCGGCATTCTTGCGAAAACCGAAAAGCGTCAAAAAGACTGAACCGTCACGCAGGGGAATCCCGCGCCGATTGTATCGGGGGAAAATTTTGAAAGCGCTTCATGATCGTCGATATACATTGAAATCGATCGCTTCAATATTGTGGAAATCACATTCCTCTTCCGACCGGAAATGGCTCGCTGGTGTGCTGACGGCGATGTGCCGCGAGGGCCTGCTACGAAAGGTGAGAAAAACCTATATGGTTGCCTGATATGACGTACAAAAACATCGATGAATTGATGAGTGAATACCGCCTGAAAAAAGCAGAAATACGCCGGAGACTTGCCGACTTCCGCGATGTTCCGCCGGAGCAGTATTTTTATGAATTGCTCTATTGTCTTATGACGCCGCAGACAAGCGCCGTGAACGCCGGCAATGCGCAAAAGATTTTTGAAGGAATGAGGTTTAAGGAAACTGTAGCCGATCCGCTTCCAGTGCTGGCAGACAAACGGCATTATATCCGGTTTCACAAAACAAAAGCCAGGTGGATATTGGCAATGCGCGATCAGTATGATGAGATTCACTCATTGCTGACGAGCGGACTATCTGCGAAGGAAAAAAGGGAATGGATCGTACTTCATGTCAAAGGGATGAGCCTCAAAGAGGCGACGCATGTTCTCAGGAATATTGGCATGAACGACGGTCTTGCGATTCTTGACAGGCATATTCTCGGCAACCTGAAATATCACGGCATTATCCGCTCCATTCCTGTTCTGCTCACCAGAAAGAGATATCTCTCCATTGAGGCAAAATTCCTGCAATTTGCACAACAGGTTACAATTTCTACCGATGAACTCGATCTGCTGTTCTGGAGCAGGGAAGCGGGTAAAATATTGAAGTAATCCGATTTGGCGATATGTGGAGAGTGATTTATGCCGAGTATAGCCACCGTCACACTCTCCCCGAAAAGATTTGAACAATCCCTTAAATCATTGTACATTAAAAGAAAATCAGAAAACCATGGCACAACAAAATTCATTCGACATCGTCTCCGAGGTGAACATGCAGGAAGTGGATAACGCCCTTAATCAGGCGCGGAAAGAGGTACTTACCCGGTACGATTTTAAGGATACCAAAACCACCATCGAGTTCAATGAAAAAGAGAAGATTGTTACCGTTACCTCCGACGACGAGTTCCGTCTGAAAGCGGTCATTGATGTTCTGCAGAACAAATTCGTGAAGCGGGGCATTCATCTTAAAAGCCTGAAATATGGCGCCGTTGAACCGGCAACGCAGGGGATGGCGCGACAGAAGATCACACTTCAGGTCGGTATAGATAAAGAGAATGCAAAAAAACTCGTGCAGGTTATCAAAGAGACCAAATTGAAAGTGCAGGCGCAAATTATGGAGGATCAGGTGAGGGTGACGGGAAAAGATAAGGACGATCTGCAGGCCATTATTGCAAAACTCCGTGCGGAAGAATTTCCATTGCCGCTGCAATTCACCAATTACCGGTAATGAATAAAAACTCCAACGTACAGATCTACACTTATCTATTTATTATTGCCGTATTGCTTCAGACGTCGCCGGCGCAGCAGCTGCAATCATCGTCTGTGCGAATCACTACCGCACGACAAGCGTCCGCCATTCGAAGCATCACAATCGACAGTAATCAGTATCTCTCCGTCAAGGAACTCTCCGGATTTCTTGCCGTCGGCTATTATGAAAATATGGTATTGCGGAAATCCGAGATCCGTTTGCCGACGGCAATACTGAAATTCACTGCCGACAATCCGTTTGTTGTGCAGACCAATCCCGAAACCAAGCGTTCCCACGTCCATCAGCTGTCGCAACCGGTCATCGTACAGGACGGGCACTTTTTCGTCTTTGTGCCGGAAATTACGCAGATGATTAAAACCTTGCACGATTCATCTATCACCGCAGGGCCCGATACTACGTTGATTCCCATGCTGCCGCCTCCGCCTCCTGTCGTGTTGGGATTTTCTGTTGAGGAAAAAAAGAACGGAACATTGGTGCGGATATCGTTGTCCGCCCCGATAAGGGATATCGGCCGCGCTTTGCAGTCCGGTGACTGGGTGTATGTAACGCTGACCGGTGTGGATGGAGATACGACACGGCTCGATACCATACTGGCATCCGGTGCAATCCGAAGAATCAAACCGGTAAAGTTGGAATCGGCATTGCAGGTGAGCATTCAATTACGGGAAAAGATCGAAACTTCAGAGATTGTACAGGATAAGGGGGGCAGCGACGTGCTGGTAACACTCATTCCCCCGAAAAAAACGGTTGTGAACACCGATTCCATCCGGCGTGTTCAGGAAGCATTGAAGAGAAGGGAAGCGGCAGCCAATCAGATTAAGCAGCAAAAGCAGAAATGGAAACTTGATGTTGTTGTGCTGGATGCGGGACACGGCGGGCATGATCCCGGTACCATCGGCGTTATCGGAACACGGGAGAAGGATATCACTCTCGGTATATCGCTGAAACTGGGGAAAATGATCGAGCGGTATATGCCGGATGTAAAGGTGGTCTATACGCGCAAGACGGACCGATTCATCGAACTCTTCCGCCGCGGACAGATTGCCAACGAGGCGAACGGCAAACTCTTTATCAGCATCCACTGCAATTCCACGGAAAAGAAACCTTCCAATGCCAACGGATTTGAGATTTATTTGCTCCGCCCGGGAAAAACCGATGACGCCATCCGCATCGCGGAGAAAGAAAATGCCGTGGTAAAACTGGAAAAGAACTACGAAGCCCGGTACCAGGAACTGAACCAGGAGAATTTCATCATTCTCACCATGGCGCAAAGCGCGTATGTGAAGCAAAGCGAACACTTTGCAGAACTTCTGGAAGAGACGATGAGTGCAGATATGGAGGCGCAGCGGCAGCCGGTAAAACAGGCGGGATTTTACGTCCTGGTCGGTGCGTCCATGCCGAATGTGTTGATTGAAACGGGTTACCTCTCGAATCCGAAAGAAGAAAAATACCTCCGCAGTCCCGACGGGCAGCAAAAGATCGCCGAGGCGATCCTGAAAGCGCTGCAGCGTTACAAGGTGGAATACGAAAAAGAGATCGATTAATCACCGCAACGAACATTCCGACTGTTACCATGCCGATGAAGAAAAAAAAATCCCTCGCCACCCGTGCGATTCACGGTAAAAAGCTCGGTGCGTTCAAAGGGCCGGTGACGCTGCCGATTTACCAGACCTCCACGTACCGGTTCGAGAATTCCCATGATGCCGTGCGGTATTCGCAGGGCGATCCGGATGTCTACGTCTATTCCCGCTATCACAATCCGAGCGTTGAAGATGTCGAAGAAAAACTGGCGTTGATGAACGATGCGGACGATGCCGTGCTCTTTTCATCCGGTATGGCGGCAATCTCCACTGCAATCCTTGCCATTGTGCATGCCGGGGATGAAATAATCAGCACGCCGGCACTGTACGGAGGAACGTACCGGTTTTTTCGGGACATCCTTCCGTTATACAACATCACCGTGAAATATGTCGATCCGTCTGATCTTGCGCAAATGACGGCACTGACGACAAAACGGACGAAACTCTTTTACTGCGAATCGCCGACCAATCCCACCGTCGGTATCGTCGATCTGAAAAAGGCGATCACCGAAGTGCGACGGGCGGAAAAGAAGAGCAGTGCGTCGATCATGACCATGGTCGATAATACATTTGCCACCTGTCTGTATCAATCTCCGTTGACATTCGGTTTCGACGCCATTGTGGAAAGTGCAACGAAATATATCGGCGGACACAGCGATCTGCTTGCCGGTTCGGTCATCGGTTCGAAAAAATATATTGCCTCGGTGCGTTATCTCGCAAAGTACCTCGGCGGCTGCGCCGATCCGTTTGCCGCGTTTCTGATATCGCGCAGTTTAAAAACATTTGAACTGCGGGTTGAAAAACAGTCGGCGAATGCCATGGCATTGGCCCGACATTTTGAAAATCATCCGAACATCAACCGCATTCTGTATCCGGGATTGCGCTCTCATCCGGATCATGCGATTGCAAAAAAACAAATGAGCGGATTTGGCGCAATGGTATTGATGGAAGTGAAAGGCGGTGTGAAAGGAGCGGTGCACGTGTGCGATACTCTTCAGGTGGCGGTGAATGCCATGTCTCTCGGCGGAGTCGAAACGCTGGTGAGTATTCCCGTCTATTCGTCACATGTGAATATGAGTCCGGAAGAATTACGGCGACACGGCGTCACACCAGGGATGATCCGCATCTCCGTCGGTGCGGAGGGAATTGACGATCTTATTGACGATTTTGAACAAGCGCTGAAGAAGGTTCGTAGCAAGTAATTGCAGGTTCGTTACACGGCACCTATTTATTTCTTTTTCCTCATTTTTTTGAATGATTTCTGCATCCGGCCGAATTGTTTTTCCTTCGCCTTTCGTTCCTGTTGTTTGTGGATGTCGCTCTTGGCTGCGACATACTCCGCTTCTTTTTTAAGTTTGAGGTAACTGTTATACCGCCCCTGATCAATTGTTCCGTTAGCAACTGCCAGTAGAACCGCACATCCCGGTTCATGGATGTGTTCACAATCGGTGAACTTACATTCCTGCGCCAACCCGGCAATCTCCGGAAAAATCTCTTCGATGCTGCCGGTATCGCTCCATAGTCCCAGTTCACGCATACCGGGGGTATCAATGACAAAACCCCCGTTTATCAGAGGAACCAGTTGCCGATGTGTGGTTGTATGGCGTCCCCGTGAGTCTTCTTCGCGAACCTCTTGTGTTGCCAGCAATTCCGATCCGACCAGCCGGTTAATCAATGTCGATTTGCCAACACCGGAAGAACCGATAAAGCAGACGGTTGTCTCCGGGGCGATCATGCGTAGTATTTCATCAATGTGAGTCAATGATTTTGCGCTATACGCAATCACAGTGACGCCGGGAAGGATCTTCTGTACGTCGGCGATTCTTGATTGTACTTCATCATCCGACAAAAGATCGGTTTTGCTCAGCAGTACGGCGGGAGCAGCTCCGCTTTCATTTGCCACAACAAGAAATCGTTCAAGACGGCGCAGATTGTAGTTTTGATCGAGTGATTGAATGACAAAGACAATATCAATGTTTGTCGCGATTAATTGCTCGTTAAATTCCCGTCCGGACGTCTTTCTCGAAATAAACGTGCGGCGGGGAAGGATATGATGAATGACGGCATGAGAGTTTTCAAAACACTGGATGGCAACCCAATCTCCCACAGCGGGGTAATCAGCGCGAGATTGTGCGGCAAACATCAATCGGCCAGTCACTTCCGCCGGCACTGCGTTTCCATTGTCGAGAATGGTGTACATCTCCCGATGCTCCGCAATGACGCGGGCAATGGAGAATCCTTCGTTTTGGTACCGCTCTTTTTCAGACTGGAACTGATTCATCTTTTTGACTATTGATCAAATATTTTTCTGTTTTTGGCCAACCCCGCCAAAGGCGGGCCCCAAAGGGGTGGGCAGGCAGGAATGGTTGGCCCACAAAGAAATTTAGTTATTACTATTACAGACCTGTGGGGCAATCATTCCTGATTGCCAATATAACATTAAAATTAATTCAAATAATGTAACTATAGTTTGCCAACCAGGAATGGTTGGCCCACAAAGAAATTTAGTTATTACTATTACTGACCTGTGGGGTAATCATTCTTGAAAGCCAAAATAACATCAAAATTAAATCAAATAATTGTAAATAATATTTGCCAACCAGGAATGGTTGGCCCACAAAGTTAATTGATAAAACAGAGTAAAGACTATTCAAAGGTTGATCTCACTATTGTAATACCATCCAATATACTCTTGTGTTTCATTTACTAATCCAGCTTTCACAGGATTATTTGCCAAATATTTGACTGTTTGCCTCAATTCTTTTCCACTGCGGATGATATGATCATATGATTCATGCTGCCAGATCTGACCATGGGAATTTCTCATAAGATTTACTTTCCTTGCAGACACACCTTTTATTCCACTATATATCATTTTTAGTTCAACACCATCATTGGGCTGAAGGATAATATGTGTATGGTCAGGCATAACAACACAACATACAAGAGTGTAAAAAATATGTCTGCCTTGTATGATATGCTCTTTAATACATTGGCATTCATCAGCACTGAATTTTGTATATGCTCTGATGGTCAGAAAGTATATTGCACCATCAATGGTCCAATGCGGGAGCCTGCGATTCCGTATTTTTAATTCACCACCCATAATAATCCTCCATTGTTATGAAGAAATTGGCTGGGCGGTTAAATCAAAAAATATAAAATTATTTTCAATTGAGCAGGACAACTACAACTAAAGAAAGCAATTATTTAATTGATTGCCAATCCTTCAATAAAAATGGGGATAGGATGGGTTGGCCCACTTAAAAATTTAGATACAATAATACAGACATGTGGGGCAATCATTCCTGATTTCCCAAATTTACTCTTATCAAAAATGGTATTTTAAATTTAGCCAACCAGGAATGGTTGGCCCACAAAGAATTTAAGGCAAAAAAATTCAGATCTTTGGAACAAACTTTCATGATTGCCAAAATAACATCAAAATTATTACAAATATTTGTAAATATAATTAGCCAACCATGAATGGAGGCCCACTTTGATATTCAATGCAAATGTTTAATCTGAAACAATGGCTGTTGCTTCAATCTCAATCAGATATTCTGGTGCGATCAAGCGAGAGACTTCCACCATGGTGGTGCAGGGGCGGATTGTACCAAAGAACTGGCCGTGGGCTTTTCCGTAAATCTCCCATTGGGATATGTCCGTGACGAACATGCGAGTGCGTACGACATCGGTAAGGGATGCACCGGCGTTGCGAAGTACGCCTTCAATTTTTTGGATAATGAATCTGGTCTGAGCGTACGGATCGTTTTTCCCGACGACATTGCCATGATCATCAACGGCGACTGTTCCGGTTACTTCGATCGTATTCCCGATCTTCACGGCACGCGAATACCCCACGATTGCCTCCCATGGTGCGCCGGATGCATAGTTCGTTCGGTTATTTCCCATAAATCGTCTCCATTTTTGTGAGCAGGCGCAGCGGATCCTCATCATCCACAAGATACTTTCGAGTATCTGCTTTGATGAATCCCTGTTCCGTTGCATGGTCGACAAAACGAATGAGATCGTCGTAGAATCCAGCAGTGTTCAACACTCCGCTCGGTTTTTTATGTACGCCCAGATTGACGAACGCCATCATCTCAAACAATTCGTCCATCGTTCCCAAACCGCCGGGGAGGATCAGGAATCCATCCGAGAGATTCATCATCTTTAATTTTCGCTCCTGCATGGAATCGACTATTATCAGATCGGTGATGTCCCGTTTCGCCGCTTCCTTTTCCACCAGCAGCGTGGGGATGATGCCGATCACTTTGCCGCCGTGTTTCATGACTGCATCGGCCGCTACTCCCATCAAACCAAACGAACCGCCGCCGTACACAAGGGTGATGTGTTGTTCCGCAAGAATTCTACCGATGCGTTGTGTCGTTTCTGTGTAGAGAGAGTTTGTTCCGCTGCCGGAACCGCAAAAGATTGAGAGAGATTTCATAGTCCTCGTTGATAATTACATGAATATACGATATAATTGCGAGCGGTCGAAACGAATAATTCTTGCCGAAACGGCGAATATTTCGTATTTTAATACTCCACAACGATAAAATATTTCGGCCGTATGTTTCCGCACCCGTAGCTCAACTGGATAGAGCACCAGCCTACGAACTAAATGCACTTTTGATTTTCCACAGGATAGTTCGATCATTTTAACAGGTCAGTACCAGACTCAGTACCCTCTTGCCACAAGATAAGGGGGTATTATGTTTTTATCCAGATCTTCACTCGGGATTTACTATCTCTTCTTTTCCAATGACCACGGAAAACGTTGCCGGGTTTCAACCCGATCAAAAAACAAATCCAAAGCGCTCCAATTCTTGCGTTCCTTCGACATCAATCAGTACGATGTGGATGCGCCGGGTAAAAACCGTACTTTCAGGCAATTTGCTGATGAATTTATTTCTTATTCCAAAGAAATCCATGCGAACGGAACGGTCGCACTTTACCAAAGTTCTTTTGATAATTTCCACCACATAAATGCTGATATCCCCCTCAAGTCTATAAATCCTCGTCATTTTGACCTTTATAAAGTCCATCGTCTTCGGTCGGTTTCGCCGGTGACGGTGAATATTGAATTACGTTGTCTAAAATCCGCCCTTAACACTGCAGTTCGATGGGAACTGATAGAGAAGAATCCTTTCCATGGCCTGAAGCTAGCATTTGTTGCGGAAAAATCCCCCACGTTCTTTTCCAAGGCTGATCTTCGCAAGCTAATTTCCACCGTTAAAGAACAATGGCTGAGGGAGATAATTATCTTCGCTATTTTAACCGGATTAAGGAGAAACGAAATCCTCCACTTACGGTGGGAGGATGTTTCACTTGACCAAAAGACGATTAATATTCAATCGTCACCTACTTTTAAGACGAAAAACGGAAAACGAAGAACGATTCCTTTAAATGACATAGCATTGGTAATACTCCAGGCAAAATATAAGGAACGAATTTCGGATTTAGTGTTTGTCATAAACGGAAAACCGATACAACCGGGGTGGTTGACTCATAAGTTTAAATATTATGTTTATCTCTGCCGTTTTAAGAATGATAGCCTGCATTTCCATAGTCTACGGCATACATTTGCCAGCTGGCTTGTTCAGGAAGGTGTATCCATTTATGCCATAAAAGAATTATTGGGACATTCAGATATAAAAATGACGCAGGTTTATGCGCATTTGCAATTGGATAGATTGCATAGCACTGTAAATAAATTACAGATTTCATTAACTTAACGCCTGGAGGATATGATGAAACAAATACCCGATGACGATGTTATTAAAAATTGCCGAATGAATGATAGCGCGAATATTTGGTGGGAGATATTTTTATATCTTTCCAAATATCACGGTACATACTTAGAAATGATTTATGAGAATGGAACTATAATAAGTATCATTGATAAGCGCACCGAGAGAATTCTCAACATGAAATTTAGATTGATGGACGCGGGATGGTCAATTGATCGCGTTAATGAACTGATTTATTCACAGGAATTTCCTGACGTATCAAACGATGAAGGGGGAAATTATATCAACGGTGAATTATTTGATGAAATAGAAGAATGGTTAAACATTATTGGTGACCGAAACGAAGACTTGAATAGTGATAATCACTAAGTCCAATTCAACCTCGTTTTTGGCTATTGAATTGCTAATGACAAACATTAGTGTCTTTTCTTGATTCTGTTCCATTTTTAATCTTGATTTTATTTGTTGAATGAGTTACAATTTAATACCGCGTCCGAACGCATACCCGCACATCGCCCAAAGTGTGGGTTTTGTGTTTCTAATGGACCCCTTTTATTTTGATAACCATAATTAAACAAATCCCATTCACCTTATTATCTTGATTTTGCGTTAAGTTTCAAATTAAGACACTACCGAAAAACGCCGTATGAAGAGTGAAAAACGATTCGTGGAATAATTACTACACTGCCTCATTGATTCTGTCATATTATATGCAATACAACGATAAACGAAATAAACGCCATATTGCGTATATCCATCCATATTGGCATATTATACGCCATAATCCGTTATTTGACAGGTAATGTGAAAATTGCGCCCCGCGCGAGGTACTTATGGCTGATGAACAGGTCTCAAAGGACTTCCGACTCTACTCATCGTTCTATGAACTGAACAAGCAACAGTCAGGAACGCTTTTCATCAACGCACTTGAGAATGCGATAGACTCACTCGAGACTGGCTTGACATTCTTTAAACGTGAGGATAGTCTAAGGTGGAAGTGGATCGCAATCTCATTACACCATGCCCTCTATTCTTTTTGCGTAACCTGCTTGGTCGGCGGGAATTATGATTATGTGATCGCACTTTCAAGGGATGAAGACGATAACCGATTTTGCCTCTTCGGACGCGACACGAAGTGGAAACGATCAAAAAGGCAATTCCGACCCGATAGCCCAGGATATACCATAATTTGGACAGAGACCGACGAGGATCCAACGAAAGCCTCAAACAAGCAGCCACCAAAGCAAACATCTCAACAATTAATCAGTTTCTGGACTGCATTGGCAAGTGTCCAAGATTCTTATTTTTGGATGGGCAGGTATGACCATACTGAAGCATTACTTCTTACCGAAGAGGAATGGAGAGCAATTGAATGGCTTACCCTCGAAGCTCGCAACAGAATTGTTCATTTTATTCCAGTATCCCGCTCCTACCCTGTTGACCGCTTCAAGGAAGTTTCAATTCACGTAACACGAGCCATTGAGTTTCTTGCACTTGAATCAAAGGCTATCACTTACATCCATCGCAGAGAGGACAAGCAACGCATCTCTGAGTCAATTACGCAAATTAGAAGTCTTCTCGCGAATTGAGCGGGGCGCAACTTCACAAAACAGGCGTAACCACGCCGCTCCCTCATTGATATGGCGAACTTAAATCAATGTTAAAAACAACAGTAGAGGTCGCTCAACGGTTTTGCTCACGGTTAGTATGCGGCTACGTCGCAAAAAGAATGATTTTCTGATAGCGGCCTCCGCCGCATCTTTGAATAGTTCGCAAAACCGCTGCGTGGTTACGCCAAACGTTATGCGCAATACCGCCTACCTGAGACGTTATGAACAAACCTAAGTGCGTATATTGCATCGACAGGGAAGCCACCGAGAGAGATCACGTTCCTCCGAAATCTCTCTTCCCTAAGCCGGCCCCGGCGAACTTGATTACCGTCCCTGCATGTTCCAAATGCAATCGCGGACTTTCCAAAGACGAGGAGTATTTCAGAACAATCGTGTCACAACTTGCGCAGACTGACAAACATCCGGCATCCAAGCGGCTCTTAAAGGAGAAGATCTTGAAGGGGCTTGAGCGTCGTCCGAAGCTCGCCTCTAAGATCCAGTCTACCGTCGTGCCAGTTGATCTTACTTACCAAGGTAATCGCGTCACCACTGTTGCCGCTTTCAACATCGACAACCCGAGCTTCGACGCTGTCATGACGAAGATTCTGAAGGGACTTGTGTACCATGAGACTGCACGAGCACTACCTGCGGGTTTTCCCATCAAATGGGACGTAATGCACAAGCCTCTCGAGTTGCCGCCAGGTTTGTATCGTCAAATGGTCAACGCGCCGGTTCATGTCTTCGGAGACAGAATCTTTGAGTACCAAGTCTACTTTCAACCTGGTTCTTTCATGTCCTTCTGGGTCATGCGCTTTTTCGCCGGGGCCTCCTTCTACGCAAGTATCTTTGAGCCGCGATAGGCGGCACTGCGCATAACAAGCCACAACACGGCGCTCGCCCAATGTATAGGCGGAGTTAGAACATGGCTTGGCTTTATGAAAAGAGCTCGCTCAACGGTTATTGGTGTCATCTGATAAGCGATGGTTGAGCGAGGTCGAATCTTGGTTCACCAAAAACCGCTGCGTGTTGCGGCGGGACGTTATGCGCCATTTTTGGGCGACCGTGCAAACTTAAACAAACAAGAATATAAACAGAAGAAATGATCAATCTTAAAGACAGAGTAATTCCACTAAAAATTATTGAGTTAACCTCAAAAGCTTCTGTTGAAATTGAAGCTCTTATTGACACAGGAGCATCTACGAGTTGCATCCCTAAAAAGACAGTAACAAAATTAAATCTTAAACCAATCGGTATGGTTCAAGTTTCTACCGTTGCAGGACAAATTGCAATTGAAGAATATTGCGTCGGGCTTCAAATTAAGGATAAGATATACAATACGTCAGTTGTTGCAATTGACGCTTTGGACTTTGCCTTAATTGGTTGGGACATTTTAGGGACTAATAAAATATTTCCGAATTTAATTGAAACAGTATTTGAACATACTTTATCGCTTTTAAAAGCAATTCCAGAACTTAAAAAAAATGTGGTTCTAATTCTTGGACAAGACACGTCTGAAATTCACCGACTGCATTCAATTCGTGAAACTTTAAAATCTATGGGCTATGATGGAATAATCGTGAAAGAAATCTCTGACATTGAAATTCAATCGGTGGAAGAAAAGGTTAATATGCTTGCGAGTTTATCAAGGTTTATCATTTGCGACAATAGTTTCACATCAGGACACATTGACGAACTTAAAATTTGTGCTTCAAACAGGTTTACAACCGCAATTATTCAAGAGGAAAATAGAGGTGCGACATGGATGCAAGCGGACTACAGTGTAGATTATAATTTCATGCAATCATTTACTTATTCAAACATTTCAAAAATCCCTGACACCGTTAAACAATCTGTTACATGGGCAGAGAAACAATTAAAAAATCGGACTGACTTATTAAACTCTATTTACCATTGGAGAAAAACGTGACGCGACCTCAGCTGAAAAATAAAACAGCACATAACAGCACATTTGCAATAGGCGGAGTGTCGTGCTTCGCAGACAGTTTTGTGGTTAAGGCAAGTTCAATTCTCCGATTGAACATTTGTGGTAAAAAGCCCGCTCATCGCAAATCTGCAAAACATTATATGCCAGCACGTGAACAATAGGAATTCAATCAATGTCCAACATTGTCACAAAGGTGCAGTCTTGGGATTTACCCGACTCCAATAATCCTGAATCGGTTTTCATCCCTAGCAACGATGGATCCAAGAAACGAGGCTCGCATTGGATACTAGCCGACAATATATCACAATACGATTTGTATTGTTATCTTAAGGTCAGATTTGGTCCTCCAAATGGTCCACTAATGTCAGTTAGGCAAGATTCCACCAACAATATCACTCAATGGCATTACACTTTACGCTCGGGAAGTCAACCAATCGATATCGTCGGAATGATTTCTCGCACTGAGTTCTGGTTCAAGCATATGGCTAGTTTTACCGCTCAAGATGGCAAGGAACTTATTGCAAACATTAAAGTTGATTTCTTCAACCATAGGGACAATTTAAATAAAGTTCGGCAGCGTTTAGAAAAGTACCACCTTTTTATAAACCCATACAAGCGACTTTCCGACATCATTGATGATTTGTCTATCAAACTTGCTGCCCTAAAAATTGCAGATGTTCAACTACCCAAAACACCGACCACAGCGGTAACAAAGAAACAAGCGGAAGATTGGCACAGGGAAGTGAACCTTTGTATTCAGATTTTCCGAGAAGCATCAGTTATAGGTGCAAGCATCAAAATGATAGTCCCAGTGTTAGGTGAGTCTTTTATAAATCTACTAATTTTTATTCTCGCAAAATCAGAGGTAAAGAATGACCAACGGCTCTACAAGGATCTAATCAACAAGCAAATTGATGTACGAGTCAAGAGCCTCCACCTCTATTGTGAGGGCTTATCGAGTCCTGTTGATGCTTCAAGCGACAAGTTCAAGAACTTTCACACGCTTATGAATGCACGTAATGACATCTTGCACGGCAACATTGACCCCATGAGACTCAAATTCGACGAGGTCTATTTTGATGGAACCATTCCACTATTCCCCAATTACAAAGATTTTTCCACGAGAGGAACAAAAGAGTCTCTGAGTGGCATCGAACCCGAAACCGTGATGGCAGATGTCAAGGTAGTCAGAGAGTTTATTCAATTTGTTCTTGACCATCTCAAGCCAGATTATCGAGCTTCTGTGCAGAATCTGATGGATGATCCGAAACCTGGATGGCGGGAAGACACAAAAAGGGTCGGAATACTTTTTTCAGAGTTTGCCGAAATGATGATGATCAAGAAATAGGGAACTCGTTTTCAATGCGGTCACGAGTCGGTGTATAATAAGCGTTAGCACGGCGCTCCCTTTGTTGATTGGCTCGGTTAAAGCAGTTGAAAGAATCGCTAGAAACCATTCTAAAACGGGGCGACACCGAAAAGCCAAATGACTAGGACTAAAAAATAAATAACGGAACGTCATAGATACAGGTAGTAAGATATATAAACCATGTTTTAACCTTTTGACTTTTAGTGTGTCAAACAGTTTGTTGACACAAAATATAGTCAATAAAGACAACGGGTTACGGGCTTGACAATACAACATAAATGTAATACTATACCGACATAAAAGTGTGTATATTTACTGGTAGTAGATTGATCCCACCAACGAAGAACTACTATATTACTATGAGCGTAAACTTACGTAGCATTACGTATTTACAACAACCAGAAAAACAACCACATTAAAATTAAAACGTTGGTAAATCGTCCCTCTAAACAGTTAGAAGGGAGAAAAAATATATGGCACTCGAAAAAGAATTAGAGTTATACAAGAAAGAACTATCAAATCTATTAGCGCACGAGGGAAAGTTTGTGCTTATCTTCAAACATGAGATTATAGATCTATTTTCATCTTATGAAGATGCCGTTAAAGAAGGGTACAAAAAAGCGGGGCTTGAACCATTTTTAGTTAAGAAGATTCAATCTTCAGAAGAAATCCATTTCTTTACAAGGCACATTATCCCCAATGCCCCACCTTCTATTGCCAATTAGTCCGTCCGGGGCGTTGTTGCCAATTTTTATTGGTGTAAGCGCATCACGAGCGACCGCATTAAAAGCGGCTGGGCAACCAGTGCCAAATTCAATATTAGCTTCTGGTCTTGTTGATACTGGTGCGTCTGGAATTTGTATTGACCCATCAATCGCACTGCAGTTATCGTTGCAGGCGATTGACATAGGATATATGCTTACCCCCAGCACTGGAGATGTTCCACAACCGACACCAATATATGACATTAGTTTAAGTGTCCAGCACACAAATTCCTCTCTTGATTTTGATTCGGTACCAGCGATGGAATCTAAATTATCGAATCAGGGTTTCACGGTATTGATAGGCAGGAATATTTTAAGCAAGTGCATTCTTATTTATGATGGAGTTTCAGGAATTTATACCCTTGCATTCTAAAATAAAAGCCCGAATTTAATCGGGCTTTTTTATTTAGCTAAATTTCAGCTTCGTGTTGATCTCCTTGAATTGGAAACGCACGTTTTACAGACCTAAAAAACGCACCCCAGTTTGGTGATGCTCTCATTAAAGCAACAACAGCATGAATGTGTCTATCTAAAGCCGGAACTCCAGTATCAAGCGTTAACCATCTGTGCTGATGAACCTTTGAAATACCCTCTTCTTCCAATTTTCTATTTCGTTTTTTGATTTCATCTAATACTTGTGGCGCTAATCTCTTATATACAATATCGTTTGTGTATGTTCCAACAATGCCGGGACGGCTTACAGACATTCCGTTCCATTGCCAATTCTTAAGGCGAAACATTTCTTCGTAAAACTCATTGGGAAATCTTTTTGCCCACAACTTTTGATATTCTTCTAAAAGATACTTTTCGAGAATTTTTTGAAGCGCAACCCTATCTCGCACTTCTTGGTATCCAGTTGCTTCGTCAACTAAAGCAATTATACCTATTTTAGAAAGACTTCTTACCAAAATTTCTGCCTGTTTTGCTACTGGAACCTGCCTTATTTGTAAGGCGTTATTTTGCCGTGCATCCAAATAAACTTCACAAACAAGGGGCAATAATTCTGCCCTATATCCCGCAACGATATTCCCTTGTTTGTTTCTATACTTAATAGGTGTTAGTACGTCGCGTAACTCATTGCTGACAAATTGTTTAAGGTTGGTTGCAGCTATAAAATTAGGCAATTCGGTACGGCGCTCCGTGCCCCTCCACGGACGCCCAAGAGCCACAAGAAATCCGCGACTTGTTAATACTCGAGTTCCGTCCTCCAATACGGCAGATGGAATTATTACGTTCCCAATGGGCAAATTGCCCTCATGTGTGGATTTAAGTATTTTTTCTACCATGATTTTTACACCTCCAATGCTTTTGATATTGTTTGTTCAAAAATCTGTTCATTGTTTCTGTAATTGTAACGATAGCAAAACTCGTGGATGTATTTAGGTAGGTAAGAAACGCTTACTTTGTGATATTGTCCCACAATTCCGCGTTTCAATAAAGCCCAATAACCTTCGATCGTATTTGTGTGAATAATTCCGTCGGCATATTGACCAACGCCCTGATTCACGGTTTTATGTTCCACGAAACCCTTTAACTTCAAATATCCTTTGAATTCATCGGTAAACACTTGGGATGTAGCAGGGTCTATATTTTCCGTTACCAGTTTAGACAATGACATCTGGCTAACATTCTTTACAACTTTAGCACGAACCTTTCCACCGCGCTCTACCATACCGACAACTGGAATTTTTGTTGTACCGCGTCCACGTTTGTTTCCCGTTCCATCCGCATTCGGATTGTTCATGGTTCCCCGGCGCGGTTTTCCACCGACATACGTTTCATCTATCTCAACGATTCCCTTTAATAAATCGCCATACTCTGCCATTGCCCTACGAATACGCATAGCCATAAACCATGCTGTATCTTTGGTTACTTCAATATCCCTACCAAGTTGTCTTGCGCTTATTCCCTTATTGGCATTCAATACTAAAGAGATTGCAACGAACCATTTTTGTAAATCTACTTTTGTTTTGTGAAATATTGTTCCAACGGTTACGCTGAAACTGGTATTGCAGTTATTGCAATGATGACGTTTTTCTTTTGGCGCAGAGGAAACCCTTGCAGACTTACAATAAGGGCAGATTGGCTTTCCATCCCACTTTACCTTCTCAAGATGTGCGATACAACTATTTTGTGTGGGGAATGTCTTGTAAACTTGTGTTATATTCATTTGAGTATCCTTGTATAGTTAATCACTACCATTAAGCACTACACAAAGATACGTCTTTTTCAGATTTGTGTCAAGAGAAGTCTTCTACCGCTAACTATGACATTCCGATAAATAAAAACGAAATATTACAAAAGTAATTTTGGCAACAGGAATTTTCTTGTTAGCAACGACAATAACTGACTAGCCCACAAAAAGTGATATATACTCAACTAGAATAAATTCGCAGAAAACCATTCTGCGAGACTCTCAATAGTTGCCATCCTCGAGCTTGTTTAAGTTAATCCATTTTTTGAGATTAAAAGCGTACACGACATTCTGCCTACGCTCTCAAGATTCTTTGCTGTAATTACACTTTATACCATATTTAAAGTCCGGTAATTTGGTATAAATACAACCTCAATCCTTCATTTTCTTATCCTTTAGAGAAAGCCTACCATTTGGCTTGTCATATCTTATCAAATAGCACTAGCACCAAAAAGTTCAATTCCTTGAAAAAACGGGATAAATAGGTTACATTTCTCGGGGCATAAGCCGCAAGGGAAAAAACAGTCATTATCCTGCGAATTTGTCATACTTACAAGCAAAGAAATCATGGCAAAAAGAAAACTCAACGATGTTAAACAACAAAAGAATGCACAAGGAAATCTTGAATCAACGCTATGGGCTGCCGCCGATAAACTCTGGCCATCCATTGATGCTGCCGAATACAAGCATGTAGTTCTCGGTCTCATATTCCTCAAGTATATCTCCGACGCATTTGAAGAGAAACGCTCATCTCTCGAAGTAGAACTCTCAGACTCAAAAAGCCAATATTTCGTAAAAGACATTAAGGTACGATACACAGCAATCGAGGATGTTGATGAATATCGCGCAGCCAACATATTCTACGTGCCTAAAAAGGCACGTTGGAGTTATCTCCAAAGCAGAGCAAAGAGTCCCTCCATCGGCAAAGATATAGACGATGCAATGGATTTGATTGAGAAGGAAAATCCATCATTGGTTGGAGTGTTGCCAAAGGATTATGCGCGTCCCGCTTTGGATTCCCATCGGCTTGGTGAATTGATTGATCTCATAGGAACAATTGGACTCGGAGATAAACAATCTCGCAGTCATGATCTGCTCGGTCGTGTGTATGAATATTTTCTTGGCCAATTCGCAGATGCGGAAGGAAAACGAGGCGGACAATTTTATACACCTCAGAGTATTGTAAATCTTCTCGTTACAATGTTGGAGCCATATAAAGGGCGCGTGTTCGATCCTTGCTGCGGATCTGGTGGAATGTTTGTGCAAAGTGAGAAGTTCATTGAAGCGCACGGCGGAAGAATTGGTGACCTTTCAATATTTGGACAGGAGTCAAACCGGACCACTTGGCGATTGTGTAAGATGAATCTTGCTATTCGCGGTATCGATGCGAAAATCGAATGGGGTGATTCTTTTCACGATGACAAACAGAAGGAACTGAAGGCAGATTACATTCTTGCAAATCCACCTTTCAACGTAAGTGATTGGCGCGGTGAAGTGTTGGCAAACGATGCACGATGGAAATATGGAACTCCACCGGTGAGCAACGCCAACTTCGCATGGGTTCAGCATTTCATTTCACACTTGGCCCCACACGGCACTGCGGGATTTGTCCTTTCCAATGGATCAATGTCTTCAAACTCTTCTGGTGAAGGAGATATAAGAAAGGCGATTATCGAGGCAGATCTGGTCGATTGTATGGTTTCATTACCTGGACAATTATTCTATAATACTCAAATTCCTGTTTGCCTCTGGTTTATCTCGCGGGATAAGAAGAACCATCGTTTTCGCGACCGACGCGGAGAAACCCTTTTCATTGACGGACGCAAGATTGGCTCGATGATTGATCGCAAGCATCTCATATTCACCGATGAAGATATAGCCACTATTGCCGGCACATATCACTCGTGGCGTAACAAAGATTGCGAATACAATGATGTTTCTGGATTCAGCAAAGCGGCTAGACTCGAGGACATTCAGAAGAATGGATACATGCTTTCACCTGGGCGCTACGTTGGGGCTGAGGAGGAAGTAGACGATGGAGAAGAGTTCCAAAACACAATGAACAACCTAACTCGTGATCTACAAGCACAATTACTTGAATCCCGAATGCTGTCAGAGAAGATCAAAAACAATTTGAAAGACCTCGGTTACCGGATTTGATGAATTCAATTGGACCTAATTCATTGGATCTGATAAACGATAATAGGAGTAGAAACAAATGGCACGCGCAGATTTATTGGTTAAATTAGTGAAAGCAAGCTTAAGCAATGATAGACCGTTGCTTCAAAAAACAATTGAAGCAATCATTGCTGAGGAAAAAAAGAAACAACACAATGTGTTGGCCGACGAGCTCGTATCCGCTCTTAATACCTCGTCACCCCACATCAACAAAAGTATCCCAAATGGGTTCTCCGATAAGCCGGACATTTATTATCTCCAAAGCGAATCCAATAAACGATTAGAAGATTTGGTGCTTACAAAAAGAGTTATTGCGGAAGTGAACGGAATTGTTGAAGAACAACACCGAGCCGATTTATTACGCTCGTATAGTCTTGAGCCCCGAAACAGAATCCTGCTCGTCGGACCTCCAGGCAATGGCAAGACATCATTGGCGGAGGCTGTTTCTCGAGCATTGATGTTGCCCCTGTTCGTAGTAAGATATGATGCAATAATTAGCAGCTATCTCGGCGAAACCGCAAGTAGACTCAAAAAATTATTTGATTTTGCTCGCACGCAAAACTGTGTCCTGTTCTTTGATGAATTTGATACTTTGGGAAAAGAAAGAGGAGACACGCATGAGACAGGTGAAATCAAACGTGTCGTGAGTTCCCTGTTGCTTCAGATAGATTCACTTCCTAGCTATTCGGTGGTGATTGCAGCAACCAACCATCCCGAATTACTTGATCGCGCCGTATGGCGAAGATTTCAAGTCCAAATAAGACTTGAAAAACCAACAAGGGAGCAGATATTAATGTGGTTTGACAAATTTCAGAAGAAGGTTTCACATGATTTGAAATTTCCAACAGAAAGATTGGTAAAGAGTCTTTACGGTGCCAGTTTCAGTGACATCGAAGAGTTTGCCACCTCGATACTTCGAAAACACATTCTTGCATTACCGGAATCAGATTTTGCAAAAAGCATTGATCTATCATTGGAAGAGTTCTTACTAACTAGGAAGGGCAAGAAAAATGCCAAGTAAGCCAATTCTTGTCTTTCCAAGTCCATCCACTGAGACACGGACGAAAAGAAGACCAGGACATCCAGGCTTTGTTGGACCAGATATCGCTCGCCAGGCAACTCGCATTGGTCCTAGACTGGACCAGTTGAATGCTTCCTTTAGGGCGGAAACTGCTCGCCTCGCGCAGACAATTGATGGTGCGTTGCCCGAAACTGTTTTGGTGCTTGAGATCGTTGGCAAAATCGACGAATTCTTTCGTGCTGTAGAGAAAACTGAGGGAATGACATTTCTTCTGGCATATCGTGGCGATCTTATGGAGCCAGATGATGACTTTTACATTCCCGATGAAGAAGGAAACAAAACTGATACTGATATTGATAGGCGAATTTTTCTAATCCTGTCTAATCAACAGGCACTTCAACAACTACTTAGATATTGGAACACTTATCAAGAGTCCAGAAAATTCGACCGTGGCACCACAAAGTTCAGAACGCTCTTTGAACAGCTACGAGATATTAGACTCTACAATGTTGACGACCGTCTTCGCGATACTGGGTTCAGAGAGTATATAACTGAATGCCGCGCCTTGAATCTACCCGATGTGCATTTTGAAATAGAGCTTGTAATGAAGGCGACGGCCGAAGGAAGATCAAAAACAATTGAAGATCTACGCGGAATTATTGCACAGCACAATGGCAGATTAATTGATGAGTCCCATCTTGCTATTCCAGAAATTGGATTTCACGGAATAGTTGCTGTCGCCCCAATAACACTTTTTGATGATTTATCAATCAACACGAATGTGCTCCTTCTTCAATTCCATCAAATTCTCTTCTTTAGACCCGTTGGACAATCCATTTTTACAGCTGACGAAACAATCTCCACATTCGAAGCAGATCTACCTACGACTCCACTACCATCGCGTCAAGAACCTATTGCCGCTTTGTTGGACGGCATGCCCTTGGAGAATCACATCACTCTTAGGGATAGGCTAATTGTAGACGATCCAGATGGATTTGCGGCGACTTATCCGGCAGGGTATCGCTTCCATGCTACAACCATGGCTTCAATTATTGTTCACGGAGACACTACTCACCCAACGGCCGCAATATCAAGCAGACTATATGTGCGGCCGATAATGAAACCCGTCGCCACACTGCATGGTGCCGTAGAATCTCTGCCAAGTGATAGGCTTGTTCACGATTTAGTTTTGCGTTCAGTCAAGAGGTTGTTTGAAGGAGAAGGTGGCAATCCTGCTGTTGCCCCAAGCATCCGAATAATAAATATATCACTTGGTGATTTAAACAGACCATTGATACAGAATGTGTCAAGTTGGGCGCGCTTGCTCGACTGGCTATCTTACAAATACAACGTTCTCTTCATGGTCAGTTCGGGGAATTGTCCTGACAATCTTCAACTTGACATTCCTAATGGAAATATCGGAACCATCTCCCCGGATGATATTCAAAACAAATCATTATCCGCATTTATTTCGATTCTGCAGAAGAGGAGAATTATTAGTCCCGCAGAATCTATCAATGCACTTACGGTTGGTTCATCTCATTCAGATAAATCAACTTATACATCTGTAGTCCCGAGACGTTTCTCTGTTCTCACAAGTGACGGTTTTTTCAGCCCGATAAGTCGGAATGGACTGGGTTACCGCCAGTCTGTGAAACCCGATGTCCTTATGCCAGGAGGCGTTGTTCTATATGGAACAATGCCAGTCCAGACCGATCCCACAAAGACGATCTTGAAGATGGCCAATGACAAGTTATCAGACATTCCTCCTGGAGTAAGAGCGGCGGCACCTGGTATCCCTGGGGAGATAAATCGCTTTGCATATTCGGTTGGAACAAGTAATGCCACCGCATTAACAACAAGACTGGGGATTAGGATTCATGATATATTGGAGGATCTGAATGCTGAGGTCCAGGAATCCCGGACAATTCCTGGAGAGTATTACCCCGTTCTCATCAAGACTCTATTGGTTCATGCTGCTGATTGGCCAATTGAGACCAACAAGGTAAAAGAAATAATTGTTGGTAATGGCGGGAATTCCGACAAACAGAAGAAGTTTGCGACAGCATTTTTTGGCTATGGTTTGGTTAGCGAAGACAGATCATTGTTTTGCACCGACCAAAGGGTTACGCTCATTGGTTTTGGAAAGCTGCGTATCAAAGACGAGGTGAATGCTCACACCTACACTTTGCCTCTTCCACCTTCTATGGCTGGGCAAGCAGTTCAAAAGAAATTGATAGTCACATTAGGTTGGCTCTCCCCTGTGAGTTTCAAGAGCCAACCATACCGAATGACGAATCTGTACTTTGATAATCTTAAAAGCACTCCAGGGCCGATTTCTGTCGAAAGAGATAATACTGATTACAATACCATGAAGCGAGGCACGATTCAACACGATGTCTTTGTTGGCGACAAGGCCGATGCATACATTGATGGTGCTAATTTAGTTTTGAAAATCAATTGCGTTGAGGATGCTTTGGGTATAAAACCTGATGAAGATATCAGGTATGGACTTGCTATCACACTAGAAGTATTAAATACAACGGCTATTCATATCTACGATGAAGTGAGGGCCAGAATCAGACCCGCCGTTCAAGTTGGAATAACTCAACGAACTTGAGAAAGAATATAGGTCTGTCGATGTTGAGGAGATCTTGACATAAATAAGATGGGCCCCATCTTTTGGATTAGCATTGATAAATGACAAACGACATATCGGCAAAACACCATTAGGCATTTTGCCTAACCATTGGCGAGTATTGTCAGTAAATGAATCAATGGAAGCCATTATTGACTACCGTGGCAAAACACCGACAAAAACAAATAGTGGCATACCTCTTATCACTGCGAAGATCGTCAAGGATGGTCGTATAGAGGAACCCAGTGAATTCATCAGCTATGAGGATTTCATTCCTTGGATGAGAAGGGGTCAACCATTGCCAGGAGATGTAATCATTACGACTGAAGCACCGATGGGGGAAGTGGCACAACTTGACGACCGCAAGATCGCATTGGCACAACGGATCATATGTCTACGAGGCAAGAGCACTGTTCTTTCCAACAACTACTTGAGATATGCCCTACAATCACCCATCGTTCAAGGTGAACTAAAGAAACGTGAATCTGGGACGACTGTAACTGGTATTAAACAATCAGAGTTGCGGAAAGCCCTGCTTCCAATCCCTCCTCTCATCGAGCAAGAGCGCATAGCAGATATTTTGAAATCTCTCGACGACAAGATCGAACTCAATCGAAAGATGAATGCGACGCTTGAGAAGATCGCCCAGGTAATTTACAAGTATTGGTTTGTGGATTTTGAATTTCCCAATCCAGATGGAAAGCCATACCGCTCAAGCGGTGGAAAGATGGTGGATTCAGAATTGGGAGAGATCCCGGAGGGATGGCAATGTGGGACATTTGAAAAGATGTTCAATATTATTATGGGGCAATCACCATCGGGTGATACATACAATGAGAATGGTGAGGGAATCCCTTTCTATCAGGGGCGCAAAGATTTTGGCTTTAGATTTCCAACCAGACGAGTTTATTGCACTGCACCTCAGAGAATGGCCAATCAGGCGGACGCGCTAATATCAGTTCGTGCCCCTGTTGGTGATCTCAATGTAGCAACTGAGGATTGTTGTATAGGCCGAGGTCTGGCCGCTGTTAGGGAAATGAACGGATGTGCGTCATTCACCTATTATCATCTTCAGGCTAATCATAGAGAATTTGAGAAATACGAGTCTGAGGGCACTGTTTTTGGTTCGATGTCAAAAGATGGATTCATCTCAATACAGACTGTTCTTTTTCCAAAAAATGTTATCGAAGGATACGAGAGAATTGTTTCTCCGCTTGATGCACAGTTACTGGCTAATTCAAAAGAAACATTAATGCTTGAAGGAATTCGGAACCGACTGCTTCCGAAACTGATTTCAGGTAAGATAGCCGTATGAGCAATATCATCACAGAATCGGAAGTTGAACAAGCTGCGCTGGAAATCTTCGGCGAGATGGATTATTCCGTCCTGAATGGCCCGGATCTCGCACCGGATGGAACCACTCCTGAAAGAGAGTCATATCTTGATGTGGTTTTGGTGGAACGTCTTCGCTCTGCCGTCTACAGCCTTAATCCCTCACTGCCCACTGAGACAAAAGAACAGGCAATAAAGAAAGTCTTGCGAACTGAATCTCCTGAACTGCTGGATAAGAACGAGCTGTTCCATAAATATCTGATCGAAGGTGTTGAGGTTGAATACCGGAAGAACGGTGGAACACGCGGCGATAAGGTTCATCTTGTGGATTTCGAGCATCCCGATGAAAATGAATTTCTGGCAATCAATCAGTTTACGGTTATTGAGAACAACCAGAACAAACGTCCTGATATTATCCTCTTCGTCAACGGTCTGCCTCTTGTTGTGATCGAGCTGAAAAATCCCGTTGATGAGAATGCGACGATCAAAACGGCATTCGACCAGATACAAACCTACAAGGCGTTCATCCCTACGCTCTTTCGCTACAACGCACTTACGGTCGTTTCAGATGGTTTGGAAGCACGGGCGGGATCCATCACCTCGGACTGGTCACGCTTTATGATGTGGCGGACGGTGGATGGCAAAGAGCTTGCCCCGGATCTTACACCACAGATGGATGTGCTGCTTCGCGGTATACTCAATCCCTCCACGTTGCTTGAACTGATCCGATATTTCACCGTCTTTGAAAAAGAAAAAGGGAAGGCGAACAAGAAGATCGCTGCATACCATCAATATTATGCTGTTAAGAAAGCGGTCGAGAATACCGTTCTATCTTCGAGCGTCACAGGAGATAAACGTGCCGGCGTTATCTGGCACACACAGGGTAGCGGTAAGAGCTTGTCTATGGTCTTCTATGCCGGCTTGGTGGTTCAGCGTTTGAATAATCCCACCGTCGTAATGCTGACTGATAGAAACGATTTGGACGATCAGCTTTTTGAGACCTTTGCAAATTGCCAGCAGTTGCTTCGGCAAACCCCCGTGCAGGCAGAAACGCGGGCAGACATACAAAAGCTGCTTGCTGTCGCCTCTGGCGGCATCGTCTTTACGACTATCCAAAAGTTTTTCCCGGATGAAAGAGGAGGCACGTATCCTCAGCTCTCAGATCGGCGCAATATCGTTGTCATAGCGGACGAGGCACACCGCAGTCAGTATGATTTCATCGATGGCTTTGCCCGCCACATACATGATGCATTGCCAAACGCATCGTTTATCGGTTTCACCGGAACACCGATTGAGACAAACGATAAGAATACAACGGCGGTCTTCGGCAATTATATCGACATTTATGACATACAACAAGCGGTTGAGGATGGAGCTACCGTTCGAATCTACTATGAAAGCCGTCTTGCCAGGATCGAACTAAAGGAAGAAGAGAAACCAAAGATCGATCCTCAATTTGATGAGGTTACGGAGGGAGCCGAAGAATCGGAAAAACAAAAGTTGAGGTCACAATGGGCACAATTAGAAAAACTTGTTGGCGCTGAACCTCGACTTAAGAAGATAGCCGATGACATCATCCGGCACTTTGAAGCACGTCTGGAGATCATGGATGGAAAAGCACTCATTGTCTGCATGAGCCGCCGAATCTGTGTTGATCTCTACAGCAGTATTGTCGCAATTCGACCGGATTGGCACCATGCAGACGACGATAAAGGATTCATCAAGGTCGTTATGACCGGCAGTTCCAGCGATCCTGTTTCTTGGCAAGAACATGTGAGAAATAAGAAACGACGAAGAACACTACGTGAAAGAATGAAAGATCCAATTGATCCTTTGAAGATTGTGATCGTGAGAGATATGTGGTTGACCGGGTTCGATGTTCCTTGCCTGCATACAATGTATCTTGATAAACCGATGCGTAGTCACAATCTAATGCAGGCCATTGCCCGTGTGAACCGGGTCTTCAGAGATAAGCCGGGAGGATTGGTCGTCGATTATCTTGGTATTGCTGCTGATCTCAAGAATGCCTTATCAGAATACACTGAAAGCGGTGGTAAGGGTAAGCCGACATTTGAGCAGGAAGATGCCGTTGAATTGATGCTTGAAAAGCATGAGATTATATCGAATATGTTTGATGGATACGACTATGAGGGGGTATTTAGGGCTTCCTATAAGGATAAACTATCGTTTATTATCGGTGGACGTGAACACATCCTGGCGCTCGAAAAAGGTCAGGAACGCTTCATCAAGGAAGTGACAGCATTATCTCAGGCGTTTGCGCTGGCTGTTCCTCATCCCAAAGCCCTTGCGATCCGTGATAATGTCGGATATTTCCAGGCGGTCAAAGCGGGCCTGGTGAAACTTGAATCATCGGCAGTCGGAGAGAAGAAAGAGAACATCGAGACAGCCTTAAAACAGCTAATCTCAAAGGCGGTTTCGAGTGATGAAGTAGTGGATGTATTCGCGGCAGCGGGTTTGAAGAAACCCGATATTTCTATATTGTCAGATGAGTTCCTGGCTGAAGTTCGCGGAATGAAACACAAGAACCTCGCATTTGAACTGCTAAAAAGACTGCTCAACGATGAGATCAAAGTCCGGTCCCGAAAGAATCTCATCCAGAGTAGAACATTCTCAGCCATGTTGGAAGATGCCATCAAAAAGTATCAGAATAAGTCTATTGAAGCTGCGAAGGTAATCGAAGAGCTTATAGATCTTGCCAAGAAAATGCGGGAGATCCATAAGCGCGGCGATGAGATGAATTTATCCGAGGACGAACTTGCATTTTACGATGCTTTGGAAGTCAACGACAGCGCAGTCAAAGTACTTGGAGATGAGACCCTGCGAATGATTGCACGTGAACTTGTTGAGAATGTTCGCAAGAATGTTACAATAGATTGGACGATTAAAGAATCCGTGCAGGCCGGGATGAGGGTAATCATTAAACGTATCCTGCGAAAATACGGATACCCACCCGATATGCAGAAAAAAGCCACCGATACCGTCTTGGAACAGGCGAAAATGTTAGCGAATGAATGGGCTGGTCAGTAATTAGGAATTCCCCCCCCCCCATCTGACGAAGACGCACTTCTTTATTGTCCCATTCCCTATAATAACTTTGGTAAAATATGTTTTTAGATATATACAGTAAAACCCCAATGAGACGAAACAATGAATAATGTTGAAGAATTAAAAAAGATTGGCGTTGTAGGAATATTCATCGGACCAGCTCCTTCTACCGTATTACGTTTACGAATATACCACGATGGAATATACGAGAGCCGGGATGCAAGTGCAGTAGAGTTCAAACAATTTGAAAAATATTTCGATCAGATCCGACAAGGGGAGATCGAAATACCGAAAGAACTTGCGGAAGAGATAACTGTTGTGCAATCTGACATGGTCGTATCGATTATTGATGGTGAATATCAATTTAATGATTTGGAAAATCTTATTCTCAATCAATATACAAATCCATTTGTATATTCAACTTCGCGTGACGTCTGGGGTGGCATAGTAGACTCTGCGATTGGTTTAGGCGGTAAAGTACGTGCGCAGTACTTGCGATCAGCATACCTATATCTTAGCGCGATCAGGAGCGACGTAAAGGAGGATATTTCATTGCGGAGGGAAGTGAATGAGATGCTAAACATTGAAGGTATTGCACTACAACATGATAGTTCGTTAAAAGAGAACGAGGAACTACAATTGAAAAATATACTGGAGAAATCTGGCATAATGTATAGTGAAAGGGAATTACGAACTTTAAAGAAATCCATTTCAGATTTAAAAGATGCCATTGGGAATTCTTCTGAACTATTACTTTCTAAGATAACAGAAGATCAAAAGAAAATGTACACTCTGTTCAAGACTTTAGAAATGAATGCAAAAGATAAAAATCTTCTTAACAAGAAATCATTTATGGATCTTTCACAAGTTATCGATAATCTTTCAAAAGATATCAAGGCTGCTTCATCAAAAGAATTGGAATCATATAAATCTGCAATATTTAAATTTACTGATTTTGGATTGAACTGGATATTGGGTATTACGGATATGCAAAAGGCAAGGATGTTGGCAATGGAATATTTACGTGAAAATAAAATTAAAATTAATATTACAGGTAATAATTTACATCGCTTACCCGTCAAATATCATAAAGGTGTATGCGATTATGTAAAATTGATATTTGGAAACGACCCGAAGGTCAAGAACATTTGCGATAACTTATTTCGATCCCCAAGAATAAGACTCCAATCTAACGAGGAATCACGTTTAGCAAGCAAAATATATGGTTTAAATATAGACGATTATTAGTAAATAGTTCTTGACTGCGTACAATGTACGCATATACCTTTTGAGTAGGATAAGTTGTCCTACTCTTGCCAAGGCACCATTCGCAGGAGATTCAAGCGATTTGGTGCCTTTTTATTTATCAGAGGTCCCCGATGATTTTAGATCATGACATGGAAAAACTGCTAATTGCGCACTGCCTACAAAGCAAGGAATCAACCGGATATATTGCCGGAATGTTTGGCGTCGACGAAGCCGATTTTCAAGATACCTTTCATCAAATATTATTTGGTGCTTGCTGTTCTCTGTTTGCTAAGAATCAGGATGTGAACGCGCTCAGCATACAAACATTTTTATTAGAAGAGGTACACGGTAATTATTTTGTAGGGCGAGATAGAAATAATGAGATCGAACGGTTAATAAAATATTGTGAAGAAGTTGCGCATGATTATAATTCTCTCAAGTCGCTAACAAGTCCATATACAGCGGCTCAGCATTTAAAAAGCCAAACAAAACGTCGCAGGGCAATTACTATTATATCGTCTATTTATACCAATCTTACGAAGGGTGTAGATCTCGAAAAGACTATTACGAACGGAATAGGTGATTTAATCTCGTACGCTCACTCAATGCAAGAGATATCATATTCTTCATACCGCACGCTGGATGATACCATCGAAGAAATTCAAGTGGAAATCGAAGAAGAAAGTAGCGGTAATGTAAATTATTTATCGACAGGGTTTGAATCAATAGATAAAATGATTACCGGATTATTTAGAGGAAGACTGTATATAGTTGCTGCCGCGGCAAAGGTTGGTAAATCGTTATTATGCAGTAAAATAGCATACAACGTTGCAAGCAATGGAAACGCAGTTGGAATCATCTCGATGGAGATGAGCGGTCGTGAAATTACCAGGAGACTTTCTGGAATATCGCAATACGATGAGAATGAGACGAAAAAAGAAAAACTCAAAGCGTTTAGTAAAATAGCAAAGGCAAAAAAAATATACTATAGACAAGGAGGCACCACTCCAAAAACGCTATTAACCACAATGCAAAAAATGATTACCGAAATGCATTGTCAACTTATTGTGCTGGATTATTTGCAATTAATTTCAATTGAAGAAAAGTATAGTAACGCTGTTGATGGGATTAATAGTATGCTCGGAAAAATAAAAGCATTTGCGCTAGAAAATCAGGTTGTTATAATCTTAATAAGCGCGGTATTAACCAAAAACCTAAAATATCAGAAATACAAAAAACCGTCTGCGGCCGATTTAGCCGGATCAGGCAGACCGGCAAATGATTGTGACGTCATGCTTCTAATGTGGAATCCGGATCAGGATAATCGAAAACAGATTGAAGTGTTCGTCGAAGTAAGTAGGAATGGAGAAAGTGGCAAGACGATACTGCTTCTGGATGATGAGTTACAGATTACCTCCATAGAAGTGAAAAGCGGCGCAAATAAAAAGATTGCAAAATCTATCAATGACGATATTTTCTCGAAAAATTGGAAGTAGGATGATACACTATAAATTTACAGCATTTCCTAATGAGTTGTTGAGTAAAGCAATATCAACGAAGTTCAATGGAACCCAATACGCGATTCTTATGGCGCTAATTCGAGCGACTATTGGATTTCAAAATGAAAGTAGAAACTTAGGCATAAGATTCTTTGTGAAGGTAACAAAGCGGAACCGTGACAATATTGCAGTTGAACTCCAAAATCTAATTAAGTGGAAAGTAATAATTGTTGAACAAAAGCAAACCTTCCAGAGTAGCCGAATGCTTCGGATTAATAATGAAGTTGATGAATGGATGGTTGAGTAGGTGTGGGGGAAAACCCTGATAGAGTGGGGGGGAGAATCTCTATCAGGTATGGGTATTATCCCCAAATATTCTATAAAAGAAATTTAAAAGAATATCTTTCACTGATTTAAGGTCGTTTCTACTACATGAATTGATTGAAAATGGTATTCGAGTTAAATGGATAACCGACAAAGACATAGTAATCTTGAAGATGGCCATAATAATCGGTGTGCGATTGCATTTGAGTCATATCCAAATCTATCCACTACGAGTGGTAAGGTTCGGAGTGGCAATAAACGAAAATCGCGTCCGATGCTCATGGAATTACGGGATATAATATTAAACTACTCCAGGCTAAACTACTCGAAGAGCACATTCGAATTATATCAATGTGTGATGAAAGAGTTCGTCGGGACGATCGGTAATGTCCCGCTTTCTTCAATTGATACACTAACCCTAGAAAAGTATAAAATGCGATTATTGGACCGGGTTTCGCCTGTTACAGTAAATATAGCCATGCGAACACTGCGAGCAGCTTTCTCAAAAGCAGTTCGGTGGAAGATGGTTTTGGAGAATCCATTTGACAATGTTGAAAGAGTAAGAGTTCCTGCTGTCACGCCAAAATATATTAGTTGTGAGGAATTCTCGGGGTTGCTATCGACAATCAAGGAGGAATGGCTTCGCAATATCGTCGAATTTGCAGTTCTTACAGGACTGCGTCGCGGTGAACTGATCAATCTTCGTTGGGAGCATATCAGCATTGAACAAAAACTTTTATTGGTTGAATCTTCCGCAACGTTTAAGACCAAAATGGGTAAAAAAAGATCGGTTCCTCTCAGCGAAGCTTCGCTTGAAGTATTATCGAGGATTAAAAAAGGATCCGGTTCAGAATATGTTTTCACTCGAAAGGGAAAACAAATCACTGAAAGCTGGATCAGTCATAAGTTTAAAAAAATACTTCGTACTTCGGGATTAAGTGAAGATCTTAATTTCCATGCGTTACGTCATTCATTCGCAAGTTGGCTGGCAATCTCCGGGGTGTCGATTTATAAAATATCCATTCTGCTTGGTCATAGCGACGTAAAGATAACGCAAACGCATTATGCTTATCTACAGCCGGAAAATCTGCGTGATACTGTAAATCTCATCAAGTACTGACCCGATTAAAGCAGAAAGGAAAAGTATTTCTTTAACGGACAATTGCTAAGTGCGATCATCCCCCAATTGAAATAGTTGGAACACCTATGAGGAAAATGGAGTGGAAAAGGAAAATTAATTGTCACGAAGGAAGTTTATTAGTCGGTACATACGGGTTACATATGTTCCCGTATCATATCCGTAAAATCTATTTGGCGGATTATGAATGAAATCTTGCTCATCCAGTATCTCATTCTGCACAACCCAGCCTCCCCTGGAATCTAAGCCTCCAATTAACAAGCGTACTTCTTCCGAATCTTTTGCAGTAGTTCGATAATCCAGACCTGATGAAATTAGATTTATTATTGGTTGGCGGCGTTGCAGGTCAAATAAGAGATCGAATTCCATACGTGCTTCTACCGGCGTAAGGGATGCAATACGTGAATATTCTTGTCGCAGTTTTGATGTATTGATATTTAATTTAAGTCCATATGGATACGCACCATCAAATTGATATGACTGAACAAAATGCCGGCCCTGCTTTTCACCTTTTACATGCATATAGACCGGCTTATTGCTACCCATTTCATAGTAATAAGTATGTGAATAATGTTTTAATGGGATTTTGCCTGCCGATTTCTCCAACCATTGTAACGCTCGCGGTATCGGTTCAAGATATCTTCGGTCACCGGTATATCTGTAATAATCAAGAAGATGTCCAATATTTGTTACAGTTTCACCGGCGCAGACTGTACCAATTTCAAATTTTCGTCCGGGTGCGGGTTGTAACCGATGGTTATACTGTTGTGCCCAACCAGATTGAGGGGGTGGAAATTGTGAGAGAATGAAGAAATCCATGCCACGCAGGGCTGATTCCCGATACCGGCCATCTTTAAGAGTATTCCAGGATTCCAAAAGCAACATGATATTATTGTGAATGACATCGTCGTTAAAGGTTGCATACTGCGTGTAGTCAGTCTCCTCGCCGTCTGATGCAACCTTTAATGCGGGAGAGCGTTGAGGCCATCCGCCATTCGGAAACTGGGAATCCAGTATAAACGAGAGTGCCTTGTGAACTGAACGTCTATATCGTTCATTTTGTGTTGCTGCATATAGCCGTAGAAGAAATCGTGTTGCCGCAACCGTTGTTTCATCGTCAAATGTAGCATTTCCATAATACTTCAGATGTTCCTCCCAGCCCCAAATAGTGGACAGGTAGTCGCGATAATATTCCTGTAATCCGATCGTATCCAGGTCGATAAAATAGTGCCAGCCGCCGCATGATAATTGTCCCTTAATCACTGTCTCGGCAATGTGTTCCGCATAATGCTTGTATGCATCGTCGCCGGTGACCAGCCACGCTTCAATCAGCATCTCACCGACCGTAGGAGTTCCGGGCGGTTCCACCCAGACCATTGAATTTCGCGCTTTTACCTCGCCATACCGTATTGATAGATCAAGCGAATATTTCCAGACGAAGCCGCCGTTTGTTGATACTGTGTTCATCATGAAATCGGTCGCCTTCATCATGGCTGATACCACTTCTGTGCGTTTGGGATTAACGGCAGACAGTGACACAAAAAATACCAGGTGCAACATCATTAGTAATGCGGGGAGACGATGCTTTCGCATGGGAGGTACCTTTAACGGAAGGTTTTATAGAGCCGTGGAACAGCAATGGGTATTATTGCCGTAAATTCATTGATTGTAAGAGATTTTCTAAAACCGGTTTATCGATTTGGCAATGCGCTATCGAATAATGTCAAGGCATTTTGACCCAGGATCTTTCGTTTATCCTCATCAGAAATTCGTGCAAATAGCACTCGTCCGATCTGCTGATCAGGCGACATAAAAGGCATATCAGTCCCCCAAAGAATACGGTCGGCGCCGACTCGATCTACCATTCGTTCAATCAATCCGTACCATGCCAATGAATTACAAGTTTCAAGGTGAATATTCTCATGCTCTCGTGCGGCATCATAATAGGAGGACTCATCAACAATACCGGAATGTGCCAGCAGAATCTTTATGGACCGAAATTGTGCAGCAATATTCCGTATCGGATTAATATGCATATTTCCATAGGTATGGAACAGAATAACACTGCGATGCTCATTGCAATGTTCGTAGAGCGGGAAATAATTTTTATGATCATATGGATATCCATTACCGTCGTCATGCAGTTTGAACTGATTTATGGAGTATTTATTAGCAAGTTCGATAATTGATATCGTTTCTTCTGGATAATTCGGTTTTACAACTAAATATGGTTCAAACATGCCAGGATGGCTTTTATGGGTTTCAATAACGTTTGCATTTCCAGCAATTGCATCATTCCGAATGGCAAGCAAACTTGATCCATAGAGCTTTCGAATTCCCAATCGCTTTGCATTGGCAATGATACTTGGTGTATCAGGTGACGGCATAAAGAATTTGTTATAGAAATCGATATGCATATGTGCATCGATGACAATCTCATTATCAATCATTTTGCCTAAAATGGCATATTGGCAATACATATCTCTCTTCATATTTTTCGGTAATTAATATTTTGAAGGATTCCACGCAGGTTATCTCCGGCGATTTTCTGTTTAAAATCAAGGCCAACATTTGAGTAAGTAACCATTGTGACCGCCGCACCGGGAGTATAAGAGGGGTAATTTGTCCCGAATAAAAGACGGTCTAAATATTTATTTTCCACAAGGAAAGGGATAATATCTACAATCGAAAACCAGGATAAATCGACAAATAGATTTCGATGATTTATCCACAGCGGTAAAAGAAATCGCAATTGTCGATAATTTACCGTATGAACTATCACAGGTAATTGTGGAAACGCTGAGCAGATTGAATGGACTTCATCCCAGCTTGTTTCCGAAAAAGGGAGGAGTAATGGTGCGCCGATGTTCTGAATCTCAGCCAGTATTCCCCCCGAACACCAGGTTGCGAGTGAAAAACCATGAAATTTTGGAAAGGCCGTGAATGCCTTCACACCGTATTTTCCAGCATCTTCAACAAATGCTTTTGGAGATGGTATTTCGGGAGTCATTGATGATACTATTGTCCAGACAGGATGAAGATTAGCATGACCGGCAATAGTTCCTATCAGTTCTTTATTGCCTGATAATGGGTCATAGTCTTTTGATAGAGCATGTACGACTAATGATTCACTAATTCCAAAATACTCCATATCCTCGAGGAGGGAATTTAAAGACCAAGGTTCACCCTCTTTACGATCTGCACGTTTTCCAACAATGCAATTGCAGTCAAAAAACTTCAACGATTGGGTGTTTCCTCGTAAACCTGTTTGTTGAGTAGTCATCATTTCGTCAATCTCTTTTTGTTTTCTTGTAAATAGTAAGGCCGAACAGGCCAACGATAAATCCTGTGCTGATATTGAGAACGATACTAAATGTGTCTCCTGCTATACCTAATTGTAATAAACCTACCACAAACATCAATGAACCAAATAACATTGTTCCAATTCCCATGACCTGAAGATTAGAATGATATGTCGCCGATGCTGTTCCACCTTCAGCGGCTGCAATTGGAGTCGTTAAATCAGTAAAATATTGATGGACTCGTGTTTGTTCATCGTCTGACGATTTGTGCAACACTGATCCCAGATACATTGCTGTCATTGTGATGAAAATATTTATAAATATAGCGAGAGAATCCCACCCTTGTTTTAACCAGTATTGATATGATGGATTTGACTGCAATTCGAGTTGATAAATATTGACAAGATAAAGATTGACCATTACCAGACCGATTCCCGATATTGATCCGCCAATTAATCCAGTCATAGCGCCACGGGCGGTGATTTTCTTCCAGAAAAAACCGACAAGAATGGGAAGTGCAGTAGCCGGCATAAGCGCTCCGAATGCCTTAAGCATAATATCAAAAATATTCAAACCTTTAAGGACTGTGATCAGGATTGACATGCCGATGATTAGGAAACCGATAATGATCGTCGCGATTCGTCCTACCACCACAAGTTCTTTTTCGGTTGCGTGAGGTTTAAATATTCGTTTATAGAGATCATTCGTGAGAATTCCCGCAAGAACATTGAATTCAGAGCCCATCGTTGATATTGTTGAAGCGAACATACCCGCGACGAGCATTCCCATCATTCCGGTCGGCAGAACGGTAAATGCCAACTCAGCATAACTATACTTTGCGTCGACGATGTCAGGCAATATTGATCGGGCAAGTATAGCTGGGGCAAAGAATATGATAGGGGATATAAAATTGAGGATTGTTACGGTCCATGCAACTTTCTGAGCATCCTGTTCATTGCTGACACAATTATACTTATGTACGAGTGACCAGGCTGTATTCATTGAAATCAACATCAACACAAGAAAAGCGAGATAGTTCAACGGTTCGTACGAACCTGAAAACGGATTGAAAAATCCCTCCGGGAACGCTGCTAAAGGCTGTTCGGGAAAAACAAATCGATAAATGGTCAATGCGAGAATGACTATTACAATCACCATCTTGACGATGAATTGAAGGAAATCAGTAATGATGACACCTTGTTGGCCCCCCAGCATTGCATAGATGACCATGACAACTCCCACCATTGTAATAACATTGCTCAACGAGAAAATATCGACTTTCATTCCTACATAAAGGAAAATCGCCGTTGAAAATATTTTCAGTGCATCATCGATGATGCGCAATGGAAAACCAGTCCATGCTAATGCTTGTCGCATGTAGAGACTATAGCGGCGCTCCAGGAATTGTACCGGGGTAGCGGTACGGGATCGACGCCATCTTTTTGCGACATAAATACCGGCCCACACCAGCGCTGGTAACGTGCATTGGAATAATAAAATAGCGGTAATTCCGTATTTATATCCCAATTCGCCATACATCACAAAACTTAACGCACTATGGCTTGCCATAAAAAACGAGATACCGGCAAGCCACCACGGCATGTTACCTCCTGCAGTGAAAAAATCAGCAGACAATTTCATTCGTTTGGAAAAATATGTTGCAGTGCCGAGCAGGATAACAAAATATCCCCCAATGACCACGTAATCAAAGAATTGTAATGCTTTGCTGATTTCCATGACGTAAAAATCTCCTTTAATAAGAAATTGTCGTATTTGTATCTGCTGCCCTATAAATATCAAGCGCTATTGCAACGGCACGCATTCCGTCATAACCGGTAACCGAGGGTTCGGAATTATTTATTATGCTTTCAACAAATTGTTGATTTTGCATCGAAAATGAGCCTAATCGCTCAACGGAGAACATACCGTTACCGCGCCAATCAATTGGAGGTTGAATAAAAAGAGTTTTCCAATTCTGACTATTTTCCAAGATCCTCAATTTGCCATACCCGTCAACATCAAGGAGCCCCTTTTCTCCGACGACGAGTGAACGAAAAGAGGAATTTGGAAAACCCGGAGGGATCATTTCTACGCTGCTCCATACATTGGACAAAACCCCATTCCGCCATCGAATTGTCGCCATAGTACTGGTTTCAATACCGTTATCATTTCTGTTCAGTTGTGCCGAGATTGATGATGGGTCATCTTGCAGAAACCATCGAAGTTTATCGATATTATGGATACCATATCCGAAGAGGATTCCCAGATTTTCCTTTGATTGCTGCCATTTCGGGAATGCCGATGACCCGTTGGGGATGAGCGCCTGTTCTTGAATCATAATCACGTTGCCGATCCTGCCGGATTGAATGATATCGAACGCCATACGATTAGTCATGCGATATCGTTGTGTAAATGCCACCATCAATTTCACTCTATTGTTTCTACAGGCATCGATGATCGAATTACAATCTCTGACCGACAGTGCCATGGGCTTTTCTACAAGCACATGTTTTCCGTGTTCAGCCGCAAGTAGCGCATGCTCCGTATGGAGGTGGTGAGGTGTTGCAATGATGACGGCATCGATGTCGCTGTTTGACACCAATTCTAATGGATCACGAAAACAGCGTATGGAAAATTCATTTGCCACATCGGATGCTCTCGATCCGCCGGCAATGCCCGTAAGGCGAGCATGGTGTAGTGTGGTGGTGATCGAATGGGCGTGTGTGCGAGCGATAAAACCAGAACCAATAATTCCTAAGTTCAACCGGCTGTCGTCCATGATGAAATATGATTATGATTGATCCAAACACTTGCGGATGTCGGTTACCCCAAGTTCAAGGGAAATTTGCATCGACACCTTCTGTAATTCTTGTACGACCTTGTTGAGAACCGTCTTCTTTGCACGCACCTTGGGCATAGAGATACTAATAGCTGCAAACGGTAAATTATCCTTATTGAAAATTGGAGCACCAACGCAGATGACACCATCGTGTCCCTCTTCATTATCCAATGCGTACCCATTCTGCTTCACTATGACAAGATGTTTTCGGAGACTCAGTTCATCCAAAATGGTTTTTCGAGTAAACTGTGTAAATCTACAACTGGTGATCATCTCGTTGAGTTTCTCTTTAGGCAGGTAGGCTCCAAGCGCCTTACCGATCGCCGTGGAATGTATCGAAGCACGGTCACCGATATTATCGCTGATCCTGAAGGCGTTTCGGGATTCAAGGATCCGAACGTAGACTATTTGTGCATCATGAAGCCGGGCAAGGTTCACCGTCTCACCGAATGCCGCATGTAATTTCTTCATGAAGGGTTCGGCAATCACCATCACATCGTTCGAAGCGTTACTCCTTTTTGCGAGCGCCAAGAAATTGCTTCCGAGTCGAAACCGATGACTTACCGAGTCTTGCTCGATATATCCGAGAGACTGCATAGTGTCCAGTATTCGAGAAGCTGTTGGTTTGGGAATATCGGTGCGTTCGGCAATTTCTTTCAGCGACAAGACATCTTCAATATTCAGCTGCTCCAGAATATGAAAAGCTTTTTCAAGCACTTTAACTGACTTTCCCATATTGATTCCCTAAAAGTGTTTCACAATGTAAAACGTTGATATGCAATAATAAATATTTAGCGAAATAAATGCAAATCATTTCGTAAATATATTTTGCAAATCATCGAATTAACTTGACATAATTATGACCTAACTGTATATTCAAATAGTAAAACGTTGTTTCACAATGTGAAATCTCAATATGAAACTAATCAAGCGAAATATCCCCGGTCCAAAATCATCAGAATTACTCGCCCTTGCAAAACAATTTGAGCCGCCTTCAATGGGAGACCAAGTGCCAGTCGTATGGGACCGTGCCGAAGGGGTATGGATCTATGATGTTGATGGGAATAAATACCTTGACTTCACCTCCGGTGTGCTTGTCACTAACATAGGTCACTCACATCCGAAACACGTCGAGGCGATTCGCAAACAAGCAGGTCGGCTGATGAATTGCTATTCATTCCCAACACCGGAGCGGATAGAGTTATCAAAACGTTTAGCAGAAACTCTTCCGGAAAATCTTGACCGGGTATTTTTTCTGACAACCGGTGCTGAAGCGACGGAAGCAGCAATCAGAATTGCAAAACGATATTCCGGGAAGCACGAAATATTGGCGTTTTATGGTGCATTCCATGGTCGGACGTATGGTCCCATGAGCGTCGCAGGAAATGCCAATACACGACGAAAGTTTGGGCCGCCGGTCCCTGGTGGAGTAATTGCACCGTATGCGTATTGCTACCGCTGTATTTACGATAAAAAATTTCCTGAATGCAATTTCCATTGTATCAAAGCGCTTGATCGGATCGTGGAATCGAGTTCGTCTGGCGATCTTGGTTCGGTCATTACCGAACCGTATCAAGGAGGGGCCGGCTTCATCAATCCGCCGGAAGGATGGATGAAGGAGTTGGAGAAGTGGACGAAAGAGCGCGGTCTGCTGTTGATCGTCGATGAAGTTCAATCTTCATTCGGTCGAACCGGAAAGATGCATGCTATTGAATGGGAAAGCATATCACCCAACATGATCTGTATCGGTAAAGGAATCGGTAGTGGTATGCCGACATCAGCACTCGTGGGTGAAAGCAAAATATTTGAATGCATGAAACCCGGGGAGATGTCCAGTACTACCGGAGGGAATCCGCTCGCGAGTGCAGCAGCGCTCGCAGTGTTGGATATCATGGAAGATGAGAACCTTCCCGATAACGCATTAGCAGCCGGAAAGTATTTGCAGATACGCATGGAACAGTTGAAGCATAAATATGCATTCGTCGGTGATGTCCGCGGAATAGGGCTTGCACGGGGGATTGAAATTGTTCAGTCGAAAGAAAGCAAAGAACCTTCACCGGATCTGACGTTAAAGATCATTCGTATGGCGGCAACATATGGGCTGATGTTGGGACGGGTCGGACTCTACGGCAATGTTATCCGAATAGCACCGCCGCTGATTATCACCGAAGCAGAATGTGATCTTGGAATTGAAATTCTTGATAAAGCAATGTCATTAATATAATGCATGAGAGCACACCTATGTCCTCTATTATAGATACGCTATCTCTTCTTGGAATAATTCCTGTTGTTGTTATAGAAAAGCCGGAATACGGCGAGAATTTAGCACGCGCACTGGTGAATGGCGGATTACCGTGCATGGAAATAACATTTCGTACGGATGGCGCAGCCTTGGCATTACAAAAAATAGCACTCGCGTTTCCGAACATTCTGTTGGGAGCCGGAACGGTTTTGACAAGGGATCAGGCGGCGATGGCCGTCAATTCCGGGGCAAAATTTATTGTCACACCGGGATTCAACCGCGCGGTCGTTGAATTCTGCCTATCAAAGAACATTCCGGTCATTCCCGGCGTCGCCACACCAACCGATATCGAAACAGCACTCGAAATGGGTTTGGAAAATCTAAAGCTCTTTCCTGCCGAAGGTTTGGGGGGCGTAGAATATCTCAAAGCTCTCAGCGGCCCTTATAAAAAGATCAAATTCATTCCAACGGGAGGGATTCACCAAACGAATCTGATGGCGTATCTCAATCAGCAGAATGTACTGGCATGCGGAGGGAGCTGGATGGTGCGGGCTGATCTTATCCAATCCGAGAATTTTGAAGAGATCCGGTTGCTCACACAAAATGCCATTGATACCATGCTTGGATTCGAATTGAAGCATATCGGTATCAATTGCCCGGATGAATCGACCGCACTTTCTCAATCCCGTCAATTGAGCGATATGTTACATATGTCCGTTAAAGAGGGATCAACGTCGGTATTTGTCGGTTCATCGTTTGAATTTACGAAGAAACCATTTCTCGGAGCGAACGGCCATATTGCGATCGGTACCCATTCAATACGACGATCAATGCACTTTTTAGAACAACGCGGGTACAAAGTACTGCCCGATAGAAAATCTGAGAAAGACGGCAAATTAATCTCCATCTACATGGAAAAAGAATTCGCAGGTTTTGCAGTGCATCTTCTGCAAAACTGAGTATCAAGAACAATTGATGATTAAAAATGTATGAAAAACATCGTGGCTTTTGGCGAAATAATGCTTCGTTTGAAATCTCCCGGTTATGAACGGATTCTTCAATCGCCGATGTTCGAAGCGACCTTCGGAGGAGGAGAAGCCAATGTACTTGTTTCTCTGTCGAACTATGGGTTGTCGACGGAATTTGCAACACTAATTCCGAATAATGCGATCGGCAATGCAGCAATAGAAGCGATTCTAGCAAAAGGTGTTGGTACCAAGTATATCCAGCGCAAAGGAGAGAGGCTCGGCATTTATTTTCTTGAAAGCGGGGCAAATCAACGACCATCCAAAGTTGTTTATGACCGAATGCATTCGTCGATTGCCGAAGTGGCAAAAGGAGACATTCCTTGGAATGCTGTCTTTGATAATTGCCAGTGGTTTCATTTCACGGGAATTACGCCAGCATTATCGAGTTCCGCTGCCAAAGAATGTTTTGAAGCCGTGGCAGCTGCACGACGTGCAGGCGCTACAGTCTCGTGTGATCTGAATTATCGTGCAAAACTGTGGCGTTATGGAAAAAGTGCGTCCGATGTCATGCGGGAGATAGTACAACAGGTCGATGTCATTATTGCCAACGAAGAGGACTGCCAGAAAGCACTGGGCATTAAGTCCGACGCCGATGTGCACTCGGGAACAATCTCCATTGATTCCTACTCACGGTTGTGTGAACAGGTTCTGAACGAATTTCCCAATGTCAAAAAAATTGCCGTGACATTGCGCGAGAGTAAGAGTGCTTCACGCAATGGATGGTCGGGTTGTCTACATAATCGCAAGGAATTTTTTACGGCAAAACGATATGAAATAGAAAATATTGTCGATCGGGTTGGTACGGGGGATTCATTTGCCGGTGGTCTGATCTACGGTCTGATCGCTCTGCAAGACGATGCACAAGCGTTGGAATTTGCAACAGCCGCTGCATGTCTCAAACATTCCATTCCGGGTGATTTTAACAGTTGTACCACCCAGGAAGTCAAAGCGTTAATGCAGGGAGAAGCATCAGGAAGGGTGCAACGATAACCGTGAATCCTCAAAAGAAATTTAAGATCGCTGTCACAGATTACATCGAACAAGACCTCAATTGGGAATCCAATAAACTGTCGGAAGCTCCGGTAGAATTCTCCGTTCATCAACTCAAACATGTCCCAGTGAAGCAGTTGATCAATACTATTGCCGATGCCGATATCATCATCGTCAATATGGCCCCATTGAATCGGGAAGTACTGTCATCTCTGAAGAACTGCACTCTCATCATTCGGCATGGAGCGGGATACGATAACATCGATATAGAATCGGCGACTGAATTCGGAATCCAAGTGTGCTACGTTCCCGATTATTGCCGCGAAGAAGTCGCCGAACAGGCATTGATGTTGATCCTCGGTTGTTACAGAAAATTCGCCCAACAGCTTATCAGTTTCAACGATTCCGTGGAGAAGGGACAATGGGATTTTTCAAAAGTTATCCCGATTAATAGGTTGTCATATCGAACGGCAGGAATCATAGGTTGTGGAAGGATCGGCAGTATCGTGCTGCAGATGCTGCGTGGATTGAACATGAATGTGTTGGTATGCGATCCTTTTCTTAGCGAAAAACGACAAAACGATCTCGGTATCACATGTGTGCCACTCAAGGAAGTCCTATCCAATTCGGATATCATTACACTCCATCCCTCATTGAACAAATCGACTTTCCATTACATCGGAGAATCAGAACTTCGCATGATGAAATCTACCGCGATCATCGTAAACACCTCCCGCGGTTCGATAATCAATGCGGAAGCACTCGCTAAAGCGTGTACGGAAAAATGGATCGCCGGAGCGGGTATCGATGTCTTTGAAAAAGAACCACCCTCACAGGATTTTGTCCTGCGTGACATTCCGAACATCGTGTTAACACCACACCTTGCCTGGTACTCAGAGGATGCCGGTTGGAGTATCCGGGAAAAAATTATCGAGGATGTTTTTCGACATTTAGACGGACTTGCGCCTCGTTATCCCATCAATACAATAGCTGGTAAAAAAGAATAATATGGATTTGTCTTCCAAAGATATCAAGAATGTAATAACCGAACTGCAAGAACAGACGGTGCTATTTTTATCCGATCTGATCCGGTTCCCATCGATACGAGGAAGCGAAGGTCCGGTGAATCGGTTCATACATTCAACACTCTCTCCATATTGTGACGAATCGGTGCTGATGCAGATACCGGAATCCTTCAAGGATCATCCATTGTATAGTTGGCCGATGGAAGGATTGAACTATTACGATACACAGAATCTCCGAATGTCCCTCAAAGGTTCCTCACCCGAAACTGCAAAAAGTCTCATCCTTAATGCCCACAGCGATGTTGTCCCACCATCGAAGAATCAGGAACGCCCGTTCGATCCGGTGGTGAAAGACGGAATTTTGTATGGAAGAGGAGCCTGTGACGATAAAGGGCAGATCGCCGTTTTGTATCTCGTAATCCGGATCTTAAAAAAACTCGGACTGCGACCACGCGGAAACGTCTGGTTCGATTTCGTCGTCGAGGAAGAGAACGGCGGGAATGGAACACTGTTCATGACTCTGCACCCGGTAAAGGCGGATGCGGCCATAGTCTTAGAGGCATCGGAATATTCAATCTATCCTGCAGTCCGTGGTGCGGTATGGTTTGAACTGACCTGTTACGGAAAACCAGGCCACAGCGGAAGGGCATCGGATGTTGTCAGCGCTTTGAAAGAATCAATAAAAGCAATGGATGTAATTGAGCAGTATCATAATCGCTTATTGGCTGCCTCCAGAGGAAAGAACACCCTATTCGACCGATTTGAGAATCCGATGCCGGTCACCTTTGGAATGATGAACGCCGGTGATTGGCCGGCGACCGCACCCGGTACTGCAACGGTCAAAGGTGTCTTTGGATTCTTGCCGAATTCTACCATTAAAGAGGTGCAGCAGGGAATGATCGACGCGATAAAATCGTCATCACATCTATGGCTCCGCGAAAATTTTGAATTGAAATTCAACATGCTGAATAATGACGGAAATGAAATTCCTGTGGATCATCCGTTAGTTGTCGAATTGAGTGCTGCAATGGAAGGCATTCACCGGACTCCGGAAATATCCGCAATGACTGCGGCATGCGATGCATGGCGGTACAATAATGCTCTTGGCATTCCAACGGTGGTGATGGGTGCGGGGAGTTTGAAATATGCCCATTCGAACCAGGAGCAGATTACAATCGAAGAAATTGAAAAAACTGCGGCGGCATTGGTGTTGTTCATCCACCGGTGGTGTACGCTTGAAAAAATATAGGAGAGCATAGTGAAAGCGTTGGTCAAAACACAAAAAGGAAAAGGCTTTCTTGAGGTACGTGAAGTACCAGAACCTACTATCGGTGATTCCGAGGTATTGATTGAAGTGAAGGCATGCGGAGTTTGCGGTACCGACCTTCATATCTTTCAGGATGAATTTCCCTATTACCCACCTGTGATCTTGGGACACGAATTTTCAGGGATCGTAAAATCAGTTGGATCGATGGTATCAGATTGGAAGCCAGGAGATAGAGTCGTCGGAGAACCGCACACAAAAGCGTGTGGGAAGTGCTATTTATGCAGAACAGGAAATCCGCAGGTTTGCCTATCAAAACGATCTCCCGGCTGGGGAATTGACGGTGCCTTTGCTCCTCTCATGAGATTCCCCGATCCACAATTATTGCATGCAATACCGAATGAGATGTCATTTCAGGCCGCTGCAATGATAGAACCATTGGCAAATGTTGTAACTGATATAGTATTAAATCAAGTAATTATGCCCGGTGATGTTGTTGTCGTTGCGGGTCCTGGAGCAATTGGAATAATGGCTGCTTTGGTAGCTAAACATATCGGGGCAGGACGTGTTATAATGCTCGGCACCAATAATGATGAAAATATGCGATTGAGTCTCTGCCGGACATTACCGCTCATTGATTCTGTCATAAATATTCAGCTAGAAAATCCAAAAGATAAAATTCAAGAATTCAGCAATGGAAAAGGTTGCGACGTATTTATTGAAGCCTCTGGTGCAGCACCAGCGATATCGATGGGTGCAGGTCTGGTCAAGAAAATGGGTATAATATCAGCTATTGGATTGACCGGTAAAGAAAAAATTGAATTTCCTTACGATACACTCATGATGAAATCGGTCAAATATCATTTCAATATATCGACAAAGTATGAATCATGGGATCGCGCGATTCAGTTTATGAGTCAAGGGGTGATTCCGTTCGAAAAGATAATAACGCATAGATCTGGAATTGAAAACTGGAAAAGCATATTTGATGACCTGTTCTCACAAAGGGCACTCAAAGCGATATTCGAATTCTAATAAAACATGGAAGTATCATTTGCCACTCACATTTTATATAAAAGGGGGTGAAAACAAATTGATCTGCGATATACTAATTAAAACGTAGTCAGTTGTTGTTTCAAACAAACATCTCGAAAGGAGAGGCACCAATGAAACACATTGCACGCTTTATCTGCATCTCAATTCTTCTTGCAGCTGTTGCAGTTGGTTCAGTAGCAAGCAACAAGATGCTGAAAGAAGTTCAAAAATTTACACATGCCGGTGAGGGAATAATCGGTTGGAATGGGAATATTATATTAGCCGACGTTAATGGTGATGGTTACAAAGATATTGTTGCCCGATATTCAAAAGATAAAAAACTACGTGGTGGCATTTGGTTATGGAAAGGCAATAAATTTTCAGACTCAGTAAGTTGTTCCATTAATCTAAATTTTATTGTTGAATGCAATGTCAATGCAGGTGATTTTAATGGAGACGGAAAAGAAGATCTGGCCTTTCTATCTCAATATCCTGGATATCATCCACCCAAAATTGTTTTGGGGCGCGCTACGTGGCCGGATTCGATCACTTCAGCTGATGTCTTATTTGGACCCGTACCGAACGATTCGACATTCGAATCTCAGGGACAATATTCTTCGATGTCAACAGGGGATTTTAATGATGACGGATTTTGCGATTTAGTCTATCAAATCCAAGGCAACGATACCAGCGGGGCATTAGCCGGACTCTACGCCGGAAGGCTCATCATGTATTATGGTGCCGCCACATTGGATAGCGTACCGGATTGGGTCTATAAAGGTGCACAAACATATACAATAACCGGAACCAACAATACCATTACACCCCGCTACTTTAGTCCGTGGCATATGGATAAAGGAGATTTTAATGGTGATGGGAAAACTGACTTATTAACCTCTGGGTGGAATGCTTATTCCAGCATTAACATATATAACAATCAAGGTGCAATGCAATCTATGTACAATTGCGGCGCAGGCATGATCTTCCTTGGTGGATCTGGATTTGATACAATTCCAGATGTTATTATGATGGCATCCGATAAATGGCTCCGATATACTACTCCTGCGATATATTTGTGGTTAGGGTATGGTATTTATAATGTCGGTGACGTGAATGCTGATGGCCTCGATGATGTTTCATTACCCGGTTGGTATCTTGATATAGGCCTCTTCTTTACGGGGCAAAGTTCATTTGTTCAAGCACCTACAAAAAACGATGTTCTTGTTATTCGTGATGAAGCATTCGCTTATACGAAAAATCGTTTTCATTTTGCAGGTTATGCCGATCAAATGGGCATGAATGTTGTGGGAATTGGCGACGTGAATGGCGATCATCGTGGAGACTTGGCAGTGACAAGAAACTTCTTCGGTGGAATGTTGACGGAAGAACGAGGCATCGATATCTTCTATTCTAAACAAGGCCAATCCGGAGTGATCAAACCGGACTTCTCTACCGACGAGTATATTCAAGTGATGCCTGCATCCATTGATTTTGATGGAGATGGTATCGATGAATTTTTCGCCTACGATGTAAATAATCAGCTGACAATCTTGAAATTGGCTCCGATAGCGTTGCACGCTGTTAAAGATGTACCGGCAGACCAGGGGGGAGTTGTGCAATTATCCTGGAACTCTACTGTTGACAACGATGTATCGGAATATCCATACTATAGCATCTGGCGATCAGTGGCGGAAGAAAATACCGTTACGGCCGCAACTGTGCGTGTATCCGAAATTAGTGAGAAGTTCAACGGTTCCGCGACGATAGAACTGGTAAACGGAAGCGCCAATCAGCGGTGGGAATGGGTAAAGAATGTCCCGGCAGCTCTTATGGGAGGGTACTCTGCTGCAGTTCCGACGCTTAATGATTCAAGTAAAGCAACAGTTGGGCTTCATTATTATATGGTCATCGCCCATACCGCAAATCCCAATAAGTTCTATCTCTCAAACATCGACAGCGGATATTCTAAAGATAATCTGGCTCCTGTAGCACCTTCTGGTGTGTCTGCACAAATCGTCGATGGAAAAACACAGCTCATGTGGAATGCGAACGAAGAGAGCGACTTTGCTCAATACGCAGTGTATAAGAGCTTTTCGCCACTGCTGTTAACCAATGCAGCGGTATATGCTTATACGACCGAAACGACATATCTCGATCCGGTCGCATTGGGAACATCGGCAATGTATTATACGCTCCGTGCAGTGGATGTTCACGGTAATGTCAGCGATAAGAGCCAGGTCTTCAAATTAACACTCACCGGTGTAACGGTGGAAGGTATTCTTCCGCTCGAATATTCATTGTCACAAAACTATCCCAATCCGTTCAACCCGACGACAACCATCCAGTACAGCACAAAAGAAGCCGGTATGGTGACGTTGAAAGTCGTGAACATCTTGGGTGAAGTGGTGGCCGAATTGGAAAATTCATACAAAGATGCAGGACGCTATGAAGTGAAATTTGATGCGTCGCGACTTGCAACCGGAGTATATTACTACCAAATTCAAGCAGGAACATTCACACAGATGAGCAAGATGATTTTACTGAAATAATATAAATGTCAAAAACAGAGCGCCCGAGTACATCCGGGCACTCTGTCGTTTGACAATAACGGAGCAAGGATATGTCGATAAAATTAGCCGTCATCGGAACTGGCATTATGGGTCAAAATGCCATCAAAGTCTGGAAGCGAAATTTGGACGTGGAGATCGTTGCGATCTGCGATCGCAGTGAAAAAATCGTGCAACAAGTAAGTAAGGAACATGGCGTTGATCGCTGGTTCACGGATCACAAACGATTGCTGGACACGATTGCGGTTGATGCCGTACACATCAATACGCCCGATTGGGCTCATCGGGATGCAGTCATCGACTCACTATCTGCCGGGAAACATGTGTTGGTTGAGAAACCCATGACTACCGATGTGCATGAGGCAGATGAAATCGTGGATATGGTGAAGAAAACAGGTTTGAAATGTCAGGTCTCATTTAATCACCGATGGCTATCTGTCTATCATAAAGTGTACAGTGACATTAAAAACGGCAGCATCGGAGAACCGCTCCTTGGTTTTGCAAAAAAAAATAATCCGATATTGGTACCGACGGAATGGCTCCCTTGGGCAGCGAAAAGCACCTCTGCGTGGTTCCTCTCATCTCATGATATCGATCTGATGTGCTGGTGGATAAATTCTGATGCCATCGAAGTATTTGCGTCAGGTGCAAAAAAAGTATTGAAGGCTCGCGGAATCGACACGTACGATGCAATCCAGGCCCAGGTTCGTTTTCGAAACGGATTTTTTGCCACATTCGAATCTGCATGGATCTATTCCAACAAGAGTCCGTATCTGCCCGATTCATACATGGAAGTGATCGGTGCTGACGGGCATGTCTTCATGGATCGGAAAGCAGAGGCAATCGAATTAGCGACAAAAGATTCATATTCATACCCCCGCACACTGTTGAACTATCAAGTATTTGATCGCTGGCAGGGAGCATTACCCTCTTGTATGTATAGTTTTATCGATTCGATAAACGAAAACCGTGAACCCTATGTGACAGCGGCGGATGGCAGGAGAGTGACTGCCATTCTTGATGCTATACATCGTTCGCTTGAATCAGGGAAATCGGAAAAAGTATTTTGAATCTTTGATTTCAACCAATAATAGACAGATGAAAGTGAAATCATGATATTCTACCGTCCCACTGTACAGTTCTGTTTGATGTTCCTGTTTCTGAACATCGGATTTGGTCAGGCCGTAAAGGATAATACTATCCAATGGTCGGCAAAAGAGTTATGGCAGCATTCGACCTCCCGCGGCGTACAGATGGACAATGGATTGATCGTTCTAAATGACCAACAATTGATTGAAGACGACGCCCCCGGATTCGGTTTCGATTCGAATCCTGCCGCCAACGAAGTGTTGCAGCAAGGCGTTGTCATAAAAAAAATTATTGTCATCGACCGATTACCCGTTAAAGAAGCGTACATCACAGCACTGCTGTATCCGGAAAACCCGCCAATTCCGAACAACGGAAGACACGTCGTATTCACAGTGAATGGCCATGAAGTGAAATATGAGGTCAATCATTTTTGGACGAATGCAAAAATTCCTGTATCAGTTCTTAGAAAGGGTGAAAACGAGATAACGATGAGAACGCTCGAACCGGATACACGGTTTCGTACGTGGTTATCGCTTGATGAAAACTTCGCAAAAGGATCGACGGAACTGACATCGTCGCCCGGAAGAAGTGCTCGGAGCAGTGATGGTGGAAAAACGTGGAACGGGACAACTATAGGAGAATTGGGAACCGCAAAGGGAGAGTATTCCATCAGATTAAAATTAGTGGCGTATGGAAATGAGGGGTGGATCGAATCACCGGTTGTCGATCTTCTTCAAGAAAATCAAACGGTACCACTTTCTGCCGTCGCAACAATTTCGAACGTAACAATCTCCGCCGATATTCGTCAGCCTGCAGGCACTGGTTCGACGCTCTATTATCGGAGCGGATCTAATCCTACCCCGAACGATAACGGATGGACACAATGGGCGGAAGTGAAGGGCAAGATCGGCGGAAAAATGATGAAGGGAAGATACCTGCAAGTACGGATGATATTGAAGTCTGATAATCCCTTACGGACTCCTTCGATTCAAGCCCTAAACATAGTGACCTCATTAACGAACAGCGATTTCGATCTGAAAAAAGCCTATAAAATCATTTCATTTCGTCATTACCCTGTACGAAAAAGTTCATTCCCCTTTACTTATGAAAATCTACGACATCCTCGTCTTAAGGATTTGAGGTTAAAATTCAAACTGGATTCCGTTGTGATTGGTGCAAATACTGAATTTGAAAAGATACTAAAACTGAAAAGTTGGGTGGCTCGACAATGGCAGTGGCATCTGCTTCAACCGGATGAAGATATTTTCGAATGGGATGCGGAAAAGATATTGACACCGGATTCCAGCGGAAATATTTACGGGGGCTTTTGTCTGCATTATGCCATTGTGATGATGCAGGTCTTGCAAAGTTTCGGCATGCACTCACGAATTGTTAGCGCGGATTATTCGATCTGGTCTGGACACGAGATTTGTGAAGTATGGTCCAATGAATTTGGTAAATGGATAATGCTGGATGCTAATTTCGATACCTACTTTGTCGATTCGAGAAATGGCATTCCACTCAATACGTTAGAATTGCATGACCTGTTTATGCAGGCGTTTTATCCGCATTCGATGATCGACCGAGACAACTGGTCCCGCGAAAAACTTGTACGGCGTGCTAAGGAAACAGCGCATACCATTCCTGTTATCGGTTTGGTCGGAGGCGGTGCAAAAAATAATTCTCTGAAATCCTATGAATGGTGGAGTCCGATCGTCGACCAGACACCATATTGCGGCGGATATGGTCCGTTAACCATGGGATTTATACGGTTGCTTCCAAGGGCGAATTTTCTGTCTCAACAAGTGCCTACACCGATAAATCATGGCAGAACGCATTGGGGATGGACAGGGTACTATAATTGGTATGATGCACATACACCCAGAGCACAGGAACACGAGCTCTTTACCAACCGTAGGAATGATTTATACTGGAATATCAATCAAGTAGGAATGCACTTCACAGCAAGCGCCAACGGACTTCTTACGATAGATCTTGAAACCAACAGCCCGGACTTCGACCATTTTGAAGTTGAATGGAATAACAGTGTTGATGAGACTAAAGAATCGTCAATATCAGTCCAAAGTGAACGCGGAATCAATCGATTTGAGGTTCGGATCGTCGATTCAATGGGTAACAAAGGAATGAAAAGCAATGTTGAATATATATTTTTACCCGTTCACGAACAAAGCGTTCCCCGGATTACACGATGAAAACACTAACATCATTTTTTCTTTTATTATGCCTCTTGTTTATTAGCGGATGCGGATCCATTCGTGAAAAGATAGATTCAAAACGTGTGGAACGGCAGGATTCGTTGGTTATTTCCATCACACACATTGATAGTGTGCAGTCGTGGGCGTCGCCTCTCTGGGGCCATCACTTGCCTAAGATTGGAGTAAGCAGTACCGGACGTCGTTATGTTGCTAAATATTCCGGAACGTATCCGAATTCAGACATTGATGTTCTGGCGCGATATGATGTCAACGATTGGGAACAACAACAACATTTTAAGAATGCTTACCAACCAAGCCTCCTGCTTCTGGATGAAGATGATTGCATTAATATATTACAAAATTCCCAGACGAATCCGATGATTCATTTGAGAAGCATCGACAGTGCTCATCCGATGAATTTCGATACCGTTGCATTTGGGAATGGTCAGCCCGACGGTCGCGGTTGGTATGTTGGAGCCGGTATTGTTCGGGATAAAATATTTATGGGATATGTTACGCTGTCATATGATCTTTTCTTGACATGGAAAAATCTTGACGATCGGAAGTGGAACGAACCGATTCTTGTTCATCCTGGAATTGTCGATACCGTGGTAGGAAATCATTCGTGGACAAGACCCAAGTTCGCATTTTTTGGAGAAAACGGTTATTTCGTCGTCAATGAAACATCGGATGGTTCCGTAAGAAACACATACAATGCGGTAGTTCTTGTGAAGTTTTCTCAAAAGAATCCTGCACATTTTTCGACAGAGTATATTGATAAGGTTCCCACAGGATATACTGCATTTTCGACAGATTTTTCGATTTCCCCAAACGGCATGATGGCGTGCGCATATTCGATCGGGCCAAAGCAGTATGATGCTGATAACAACGACAATCCGCCCGAACAGGGATTGTACATGGCCGTTAGAAAAAGTACAGATACCGTATGGAATAGAGAGCGTGTTATCACGCAACCCGGAGAAGGAGGCATTATTTTTGCCCCGGAACAATCGGTCATTGTCGTACAGGTACATTCAAAGAAAAAAATAGCGACAAGTAAAAACGGCTCCGATACTGTTCGAATGTGCTGGGAAGCGCTGAGGACGGACGACGCAGGAATGCATTGGAAGGAGATACTCGTGACCGGTGCAACAAATGAATTTATTACTCCCTCCCATCTTCAATTTGCACCGCAGGACATCCGAACACCCGGCTTTGCCGTTGGATTATTTCAAGATTATTTCCCCCCGGTAATGGAAAACAACATGCGTTTGTACCGGTTATACGAAGTACAAGCCGAACTTAAAAAAGGGATACAATAATGTCGAGTCAAAAAATCACCTCGGTGATCATATTAACAGTTACTCTGTTTTACGGCGGATGTACTTCAAGCAATTCAGCAGCAACAATTGAGATCTTTGCTTCTGTACAATCATGGACATCGCCATATTGGGGATATAATGCCCCAAAGATCATTCGGAACGAGAAAGGGGAAATATGGACAGTGATCTTTATGGGAAAATACGGAGAACAAAAAGCACAGATTATGAAACGAGACGTTTCCGGCACCTGGCATACGGGAAAGTTGTTTGAACATCTCTATCAACCCGGAATGCTGTTTTTGGATGCCGAAGGCAGGATAAATTATATTCATAATTCGCAATACGATCCGATTGAGCACTATCGGAGCACGGATGGTGAGAACCTGAATAATTTTTCGTTAGTGTCTCGAGGCAATGGAGTGCAGGATGGAAGAGGTTGGTATGTCGGTGTCGGAATCAATGAGTCGGTGATCTATTTGTCGTACGTGACGTTGCAGTATGATCTTTTTCTGACCTGGAAAAAAGTGACGGATACATCGTGGCACGAGGCAGTGCTGATTGAACCGGGGTTGATCGATACTGTGAGCGGTAATCATTCTTGGCTGTACCCGCGCTTCAACTTCAAAGGCGACAAAGGGTATATCACCGTTTCCGGCACGGTGGATGGTTCAAAATACAATACCTATGATAAGGTGCACCTGGCAACATTCTCTCTCGACAATCCGGCAGAGTTTACCAAAGAGATTGTATTTAACGGAACGGTCGGTTATTACTCGTTTTCCTATGATGCCATTATCACGTCAACGAATAAATTTATTTGCGGTTATAATGCCGGAAAGTATCGGTACGGTGACAAGCGAGATGATGTTACCCCTGAAGGCATTTATGTATCCATAAAGGATATCGCCGGCTCTACCTGGACAATGTCTCAGGTGGACGATCATACCGGCGGAATTGCCCTGCATGAAGGAAATGACGGTACATTGTATGCGCTGATCACGCGGGGTTCATGGGATTCCGATTCAAAAATAGTACTGAAAAAATCAATCGATACAGGATCAACATGGGAAACCATTGACACGAATGTTGTTCGGAATATACCTCATGCACAACATCCATTTTTCGCACAAATTGTCCACTCTCACAGCGGCAGTATGCCCGGAGCCAGCATTAACGGTGTTTTCAGTAATCATGCGAATGTCAATGTAAAAGATGGTTTGTATGATTTTGATTTGCTTTATGTCCATATAGATTTATCTAAATACAAATAGGTCAATCCATGATACGTCGTGATTTTATAGAAACATCTGCCATCGTCGGTGCAGGAATGTTGTTGCCCGGCACCAGAGTATTTTCCTTGTCGGATGCAGGTTCATTTCGACTTCCGCAGATGAAATTACAGTGGTGCGATTATAAAACAACACGACCTTTCCAGCCCGACGTCGATATGAACGGTGTGATGTGGTTCGGCAGTTCCGAACATTTTTTCAGTCTCGATACTGTAACGATGAAAGTCGTGGAACATCCGACGGATTTTTTGCAGGGAAAACCATTTAGCTCGTGTCTTTGTCAAGGGAACAAGGTGTATGTCTTGGCGCAAAAATCGCCTCATATGTTTGTTTATGATTCAGATAAAAAAAAGTATTCGAAGCACGAACTTCCGGATCCAGAAAGCAATATATGGTTCGGAGTCAGAGTGCCGAACGATCCAAGATTATATCTCTATGTCCGTAATCGTAGCAAATTACTTGTATGGGATTGTGACAAGGAGAAGGGCAATGAGATCTCATATCCCGACAATATGGATCTCTGGTCGGGATTTCACATTGCAGGCGACAATGCCATCTATTCATTTACATTGGATGCGAAACCGTGCCGCTTGGTACGATTTGACCTCATCACACAACGCTTCGACAAGCCAATACCGGCACCGGAACCGCAACTTGAAATTACCGGCGTCAATCCCATCGGCGATTCCGTGTACTGTGCGGATCGGTTCACCGGAAGAATTTTCCCCTACAATTTCATTACGAGACAATGGGGAAAACCAATTGCCATACCTGGACATAACTCGGTGTTTGGATTCATCGGAATGGGGACATCATTTGACGGATTGGCGCTCTACTGTATCTCCACATACAAGGGGACGATGCAATGGGATTTTAATTCCAACAAATATTTGTCTCAGGGGGATGAGAATATCGGCATCGACGGCAGGCCGCATCATTTCCTGAACAAATATCTTGTGTATGATCCACGCACTCAACAATCGGGTTATATCGAAGCGCCCGAAATACCCGGCCAACGATATCCGCTTATTTGTTACAGCTTGGTTCATCAAAACAGATTGTTAATTTCCGGTTACGATCTTGGAGATGTAAAAAATAATTTGGCTCCAATGGGAGAGCGAGAAGGAGAATTATGCGTATTTCATACAGTATAAACGAGGACTACAATGAACTTCGATAAAGAAAACGATCTTTTCGAATACCTGGAAAAAAGTGCATATGCATCGGCATTTTCGGACATCATGGATGAAATGGGACACAGAAAACAGGTTGTGTCGCCCGATGCCGGCATAAAACCGCTGAACGATCAGTACGCCGCAATGGGAAGGGCAGTGACCCTTCTGAACTCACCTGATACCAATGAAAAAGATCCGTACGATTTGGTAATTCAATGTATTGATGCGATGTCTGCCGGAACGATCCTGGTAACCACAGGGTCCGAGCATCTTGTCACCGGGATCATGGGTGAACTGACGGCAACGGCGCTTCATGTCAAAGGGTGCAGGGGAGCGGTCGTTAATGGTTATACACGCGATGCAAAAAAAATTATTCGCATGAATTACCCGACGTTTGCCTGGGGATCGTCGCCGATCGATACCACCGGTCGCGCTCGCGTTGTCGGCGCGAATATCCCGATCACCATCGGAGGAGTGACAATCACCCCGGGTGATATCGTCTATGCGGATATGGATGGCATCATTGTCATTCCTAAGAATATTGAGAACGAAGTGATCCAAAAAGTAATAGAACGTATTTCAACTGAAAATACTGTTCGTAAAGAACTTGCCGAAGGTCAAAAAATGGCAGAGGTATGGTCCAAACATGGCGTACTCTAATAATTTTTTAACATTGAAATGACAATATGACCGAACGATATCAACAAGGATTACGAACTTTAAAAACGATATTTGGCGACACTGGCATGACTGTTGTTGATTCTATTGCAGAGACATCGCCGGATTTTGCGCGAATGTACGTCGAGGTTCCTTTCACTGATATCTATTCCCGCGGAGTGTTGGACAATAAAACACGGGAGCTACTGGCGATAGCGGCATTAACGAGTTTGGGAAATGCCGAACCTCAATTAGAATCCCACATTCGCGGCGCACTGCATGTTGGATGTTCCACAGGCGAAATCATCGAAGCGATTATCCAAATGTCTGTTTTTGCCGGTTTCCCACGGACCATTAATAGTCTCACTGTTGCTCGTAAAATATTTGCCCAATAAAAAGGCGTTACCATTTTGAAAAATCCAACCAATCTCATTACATACATTCCTTCTTTCGTTGTTCACATTCTGATGGTTCTACTGCTCGTTGGGTTTCAGGTCATATATTCACAAGACTATAGCATTAGTTCGTATCAAATTACCGATAAACATAGAGTTGACAAAGATTCCCCCGGTTTAGTTGGCGGATTCTGGGGACACCACCTTGGTCATATGGTCAGGACAGCCACACAAGGATTATGGTATGTAGACGATACCGGAATCGATGTCAATAGAAATCCTGCCATCAACTACCATCACTTTGACGGAATCAAATGGAACCTGATTCAAACGCTTACCAATCCTTCAACTATTCAGCAGAATACGGCGACATTGGCAGTCGGTGATACGATCTATACTTATGGACTAAATATCAATGGTGGCTATATCGAAGAAGCAATCTTCGATGCAAAAACAAATTCTGCCGTCTATAATAGGCAGATCCAAAGTACCGGCCCCAGTACCAACTACATCGGTGCCGCACTATCGCCAAACGGAAGCCGGATTGTGTGGTGGACAAAAGTGGATTACAACGGCGGACCGAGTGATTGGGTGTACATTTATACTAAAGATGGAGTATGGAGTACAGATTCAATTGTAACCAAGATCCCAGGAAATGATTTTTCATACGTTTTTGCATCGTTTCTTGACGATACAACCTTTTATGTGGGAGGTGAAGTACCAAGCGGCTTGGCACCAAATTGGACCTACGAAGTGGGGGCTGGGAAAGTCGTTATTGGTGAACCGATATCAGGCTTTACAAAAATGAAAGGCTCCAATACTGCCGCTAATGATATATGGGTGAACAGTACGAATGGCGATGCGCATCTATTCACATACGGTTCGTATGGCATGATCGGGTATTTCTACAAACCTGCAAACGGGACATGGAATGATACTGTATATCTCGTTGAGGTTGGTAACGTCAGTCGATGGCGGTTTATCGATTCACCTGACGGAAATCTGTATCTCATCATGTCGCAGGGTGGTTTTAAGTTCATGATGATCCCCAAAAATACAATTTCCGGAAAGATCAACTTCGACAATATTCCGATACACCCCATCAACAGCGATGATGGTTTTACCTCCTCGTATGCAATTTGGCCCGAGGTGAAGGAATTCCAGACAACACCGGTCGGTGGAATTAATTTTGCCTATCCGGGGAATGACTTTGAGTTTTCGAATCTTCTTCGTCATGTCGAAATGGCACCACATAACGGTTCAGTCATTATCAATGTTAATATGCCAAATGGCAACGAAGTGTTTGAAGCGGATTTCAATCAAAAACTATCGTGGTATACTTATAAGGATTCCGGCGTCGATTCAATACGTATCGAATTGAGCACCGATGGTGGAATAGAATGGAGTACCATTGTATCGAAAGCACCCAATACTGGATCTTATGTGTGGAAAGTATCTAAAGTGGCAAGTTCGAATTGTTTGATTCGGTTATCGAGTATCAACACTGCCACCGTGTATGATGTAAGCAATGCACCTTTTACAATTCGATACACTCCGGTCGTTGAAAAACCTCCGATTGCCAAGATTCTTCGCCCGACAAAAGATTCGTCTGTTGTGGTGAACGAGATTTTTTCGCTGCGCGGCGCCGCTTCGGACACGGATGGGTATATCGTTAATTATCGATGGAATATGGGCGATGGTCAGATTATTACCGGTATAGTGACCGAGTTCGACTATTTATATGAAAATACGGGCACATTCGTCGTGACATTGACGGCACAGGATAATGATAACGTGATGAGCATACCCGACAGCTTAATCGTTACCGTAACAAATTCCACATCAGTAAATAAACAGTCAGATATTCCGGAAACCTGGGTCATACATGGGAATTATCCCAATCCATTCAATGCTCACACTCAGTTTCAAATCCAGAGTGGGATATCTGTTCCGATGAAGGTAGGTATTATCAATGTGCTCGGTCAGCACGTAAAAACACTATTTCGAGATGATATTCATAAAGGTACACAGACCATTGCATGGGACGGTACCGATGCATCCAACAGAGAAGCTCCAACAGGAGTTTATTTTGCCCGTTTTGAGACTGCGATTCGATCCACGCTGATCAAAATTCTATTACTACGATGATCCGAATTTGGAGTGTGACGATGAAAACAATTGTACGCGTTATAGTAATGTATTGTTGTCTTATTCTCGCATGGACTAATTTATTGGAAGCGAGCGGAACGACCGGAAAGATTTCCGGAACAGTTGTTGACAAATCAAACAATGAACCAATCCCCAGTGCCATTGTCATTATCGTCGGACAATGGAACAGGGACAAGGAAAACAAAGCGCAAAGCAGTATCGGTGCTTCGACCAATGTAGACGGTGAATATTTTATTCTGAATGTACCTCCTGGTGAATATACTGTTGAAGCACGTATTATCGGATATCACACCGCAACAAAGCAACGCGTTGTCGTGAATATCGATCGTACCACGCAATTGAACTTCGCCCTGTCGTCGGATGCAGTTGCGCTTCAGGAAATCGTGGTGGTGGCAGACAACGAACGAATCAGAAAAGATGTTGCCTATAGTTCCAAAGGCATTTCCGTCGAAGAAATCTCGGCTGTTCCACAGGCAAAGTTCAAAGATCTATTGACAAACGAAGTAGGGATAGAACAGGATGCCTATGGTGTGACCATCAGGGGAGGGACAGAGAAAGAGGTCGGGTTCAATATCGACGGTGTGTCACTGTCGGACAGCCGGACTAATAGGCCATACACAAATATCAATACTGAATTAATTCAGGAAGTGCAATTGATCACCGGCGGTTTCAATGCAGAGTATTCCAATGCGCGCTCTGGACTGGTCAATATCGTGACCAAGCGGTCACCAGAACGGTATACCGGTTCGATAAAAGTACGATATCGCACTCCTACACTGAAACATTTCGGCCCGAACATGTGGTCGAAAGATAATTGGTGGGATTTCGGAAGGTTCCAACATTATTCCGCCGTCGAAGGAGAACGCTACGTCAACGAATTGGGGGATTCGGTAACTGCGTGGCGCAATGAACGGGGAGAGAATATCGACCGCGACAAGGATGGTATACCGGATTTTCAGGGATGGAATTCGTATGCCTCGTCAGGATTGAATCAGTATAAATTGACTCCCGAAGCAAATTTCACATTGTGGAAATACCAGCACCGCAATGATGAATTCGCAAGGGAATTGGGTGTCGATAGAGTTTTGCATTATGGCGATACACCGGACTATGATATCCAGGCGTCGTTTGGTGGACCTTTATTACCATTCAGCGGTATTCCGGTGTTGAGCGAGATCGATTTCTTCGGAGGATACTCAAAACGGTTTACGTCCTATGCATTTCAACTTTCGCGTGACGGTTTTTCTGAAGAGAACGGTCAGGTTCGGTTTAATTATCGTGCGGGCTCGAACACCACCATGAGTTTATTTGCCTTGTACGGCGAAACGCATGCGTGTGGATGGTTTCTTGGTGAGGATCATTCATATGCGACAAATCCTGGATACATCATCCAAAATATCTACGGAATATGGGCGTTACAGGGTATGGCAAACGTGTATGCCGTCGATAACAATTCGAATTGGATCGATTGGAAAAGACAGAATTACAGTTTTTCGGTGAATCATTTTATTAATACATCGACCTATTTTGAAATCCGACTGCAGACCCACTTTGCCAATTATGATGCATCCCCACCTGATTTTGCACCGACATCAACATATATCAATACCAGCGGAAACGAACAACGTAAATACGTCTCAGAGTTCTCACTGATCAATACCGTCGGGGATACAATCTCCTTTCCGACGTTTCCACGTGGATATGATTATTATCGTTGGTCGGGCTTGTCAGGTAATTACACCACCGATCAAAACGGATATTATTTACACAACCTTCTCGATAGTTGGGGATATGATTCCTCTACACTGGCAACGTACTCGCTGCAAGGAGATTTTACAAGTCAGATCAACCAGAACCATCAAATAAAATTCGGACTTCTTTTCAATGGTAATCATGTTGCTGAAGACCGCTGGGCAGCATTCCCACGCACCCGCGATCAACGCGGATCGTTGGTGGGATATTCCGGTACTCATTTTAGTGCGCAGTTCTACGACGGCGGAGTATATGTTCAGGATAAAATAGAATATCCAAACTTCGTCATTAATGCAGGAGTCCGGTTTGATTTTTATTACGTTGAAGGAAAACAACCGGATATCATGGCCAACCCCAATCGCCCGGATCTCTATGGTTCATTTAAACGTGATGTCTACTTTGATTCACTCTCCACCATTTCGAAAGAAGTACCGTTGAAATGGGCAATCTCACCGCGTTTTGGAATTGCCCACCCTATCAGCGAGGAATCTAAGCTCTATTTTAATTACGGCCATTTCACACAAATTCCAACAACCCATAATCTCTACTGGCTACGATACGGTAACATCGGAAGCGGCGGGAGGCTCGAATTCACCGGGAATGCTTTTCTTCCACTTCCCAAAACCACCAGTTATGAGATCGGTTACGAACAGAATTTTAGGGATGTCTTTCGAATGACGTTGAGCGGCTATTACAAAGATGCACGAAATCAGCCGCAGTTTGTCTTCTATAATAACGGTAACCCGGAAACGATATGGTTCAGTTATATGGACTATGCATATTGGACTCAAAAAGGGTTTGAACTGCAGATCTTCCGTCGAACCGAAAGTTTCATAAATGGTTTCGTAAACTTCAGCTGGTTTCTGAACACCTATGGAACAACAGGTCCGACATTGATCCGACCGGATGATCTGGATACGCAGGATAAGAATGTGGCACTCCAAGCACGGTCATTATCGCGACAAACATTTGAACCGATTCTCAAAGCGAAGGGAGGAATTAACCTTACCTCGCCGACTGAATTTGGACCGGCAATCGGTGGTCTGTATCCGTTAAGTGATTGGCGATTGAGCTGGATCGTAAAATGGCGCGAAGGGGTTAAATTCCATTGGGATCCGACAGGACAAACCGAAACGAGTGATCTAAATTACCAGTGGAGAGATTACTGGATGATCGATCTGAAAATTGAAAAAACGGTCGAGATGTTCAATACCGATATTTCCTTCTCAGTAGATATTTACAATGTGTTCAATATCAAGAACTTTAATGTTACCGATTTTGGTGAAGCGATCTACGAAGGGACAGATTATTACCAGGCTCCCGGCAATGCAAGTTATACTTTTGCGGCTTTCGGAAAAGATGCGCAGGACGAATTCGATCGCTATATGAAACGGATCAAACAGACTGGAAAAACACCGGGTGACGAAGTCGAAGAAGCGTATATGCCGAAGCGTTCTTACTTGGCGTATTTATTCCCCCGGGATATCTGGTTTAGCATCAGAGTTGCATTTTAATGTGTAAGGGAGATTATATGACACGAAAGAAGTCACTTTTTTTCATACTCGGAATTCTCCTGTCGACAGTATTTCTGAGCACAGCCTATACTCAAAATATCGCGCGAATTCAAATCGGTGATCTGTGGGACTCACCGGATGGTCTGGAATCGGCAATAGGACTCCAGGGATTGTATATGGTCTGGCCGGGTGGACATGAGAAGGGAGGATCTCTCTACGAAGGAGGGTTCCGGACAAATTCCACTGGTGCGCGGTTGCGTTTGATGTTTAAAGATTTTGAGATAGAAGAAAAAGATACAAATGGAAATATTATCAACACTCGTATAGTTCCATTTTATCATCCCAGTTATGCATTGAAAACGCCCACCGAGGGATATCGACCGACCCAGGTAAAATCAATGCGAACAATGCGTACCTCTACAAAGGTAACCTACGAAGATGGTACAATACACGAAAACCAAGTCGAAAAGCAAGGTCCATTTCTCATTGAACGACCGACTCTCATCAGTGATGAATTAATCGAATACACGGAATTTTTTCACGATGGCTTTTATGTAAAGCAATCCTATTATGCTTGGGCAAATCCATATCATGACGACTATATCATTCGCGTTGTCGACATTGTCAATAACGGCAATCAGGATGATGTTATCTTTACTTCCGAAATCACGCCCCGAGATCTCAAACGATTGTATCTTGACCTGTATGTCAACAACCTATCGCCGAATAACAAAGGGGAAGGATACTATTCCTTCCAAGCGACTGGTTCCTGGGATAATTGGCATGATTACTATGGTGACAGTCAGAACGATTCGTTACGATTTATGTACGCATTTGATGGTGACGATCCGGATATCCCAGATGATGATCAGGGGGATCCGTATCCATCGCAATTTGCGGATGCGGTGTTCGATCCGACGACGTTATATAGTCCGGGGGAATTTGTGTCGGCAATGCATGCCGGATATGGTGTTCTCTATGTCAAAACATCTTCGACAAATACCGCCAACAACCTCCTACAACCGTTTGTCTATGGGTATGACAGTTTTACGTCAGCACCCGGGTGGCGCGAAGAATTACGATGGGCAAATATTTTTAATAGCGGCGTGAGTAATTACAAACATCCGGATTATGCAAAACCAGTCCCTAAAAACCTCGAATCATGCTGGATGGGATTCGGGCCTTTCGATCTTCCGGCGTACGGTCAATTGCGATTGGTTTTCGTCCATGCCGTCAACGGTCCTTCGATTGCCGCGACCAAAGAAATGGGACTCAAATATTTACGAGGGGAGATTACCAAGAGCGAGAAGGATTCATTTCTTCGAGCTTCATTTGACAGTCTGAAATTAACTATAAAGCGAGCTCAATGGAATTGGGATAAGTATCTTTCGAAGAATATCTCAATGCCCAATGCACCAAAACCGCCTGTCAATCTTCGTGTCACGAGCGGAATAAAATCAGTTACATTGGAATGGGATAAATCAAAATCGACTGACGTCTTTAAATATCATATTTACCGTAAAGCAGGCTCCAATTTGGGCGATTTCGACAAGATCGGTGAAGTACTACCGAGCGAAAACGTATATATCGATTCAGTCTTGGATATCGGTGTTTCATACTACTATTACGTCACTGCGGCAAACGATGGTGTCACAAATATCGATCCAACGTGTTATCAACTTCCCTTAGAAAGCAGCAAGTTCATCAACCGTACGTATTATCCCGCCAGAGCATATCGCGAAGCGTTCACAACCTTATCGAACGTGCGTGTTGTACCGAATCCGTACAACCTTTTTCAGGCACGAACATTTCCCGGTGACGCTGATCGTATTACATTCACCAATCTCTCTCGTAGGTGTACCATACGAATATTTACGGTCAACGGAGATCTGGTGAAAACCATCGTGAAAGACGATCCTTCCGCCTATGTGGCTTGGAATCCGATGCTCACCGACGATAATCTCTTTATTGCTCCGGATATCTATATCTACCATATCGAAGACCGGGATTCCGGTCAGCGGGTTTCCGGAAAATTTGTCATTGTTCGGTGATGGAAAGGAAAGACAATGGATAACCACAACAGACTATTGCTCATCGCGTTCTTCATCGGAATGATATCCATGCCGTTGCACGGACAGACAAAACTATCGGCACAGTCGATCATGAAATTTCTCAATGTCGGAGTCGGTGCCCGCGCAGTGGGTATGGGTGACAGTTTCATCACCAATGGTGACGATGTTTCCGTTGCTTTTTGGAATCCCGCCGGGATCGGCCATTTGACGGGAATCCATACTATGATCGAAATGAATCGCTGGATCAGCGATATCCAACAATATTCGTTTGCTGCATCGACAGATCTTGGCGTTTATGGCGTTTTGGGAGTGACCTTTACCATGATGGATTATGGCGAAATACACGGTACAACAATCGATATAGTCTCGGCAAGCAGCGGTGCTTTCGAATACATTGAAACTGGCAGTGTCAACGTTACCAATATGGCGGTCGGAGTACTGTACGCAAGGGCAATTTCCAACCAGTTTTCTATCGGTGGCCAGTTACGGTATGTATATTCAGGATTGGGATCTAATCTCATTCAATCGGTGGGTACTCCTGAAATGCTGGACAACAATTTAGGTGCGCTAGCCTTCGATCTGGGAACTCGGTTTAATACCGAATTCAACGATTTGACGTTTAGCATGTCGCTGCGAAATTTCTCGCGTGAGGTCAGATATCCCCGGATGACTCAAGGATATTATTTGCCTCTTATTTTTTCGATCGGATTCTCAATAGATGCCGCCACCATGGTGATGCAGGAAAATACGGTGCATTCCTTGATTTTGTCTATCAACGGACTTCACCCCATGGATTATGCCGAGAAAATGAATGTTGGAGCAGAATATGGATACAACAAGCAATTCTATCTAAGAGGCGGTTATAAATTCAATTACAGTCTTGAGAGTTTTACAACAGGAATTGGAATCCGATATCCACTGTCCGACGACGAGCATGTGCAATTTGACTACTCGTATACAGTGATGAGATATTTTGACGGAGTGCACCGAATAAGTGTTAGTTCACATTTCTAATCACTACATCTAAGGAGATAGACTCATGAAACAGGTACATCGGATATTTTCGATTGTCGGTATCACCCTGTGTCTCGGGTATGCCGTTGTTGCGCAGCCTCAGTTCGAACTGATTCAGAAGTTCACGGAGAATTCAGCCGGAAAAAACAATCAGGTCAAATTCGGTGATGTTAATGGCGACGGAAATATGGACATGGTAGCTGTATATTCAGCTGGTACAACTGTCGGACAGGTAATAGGAATTTGGCTTCATAATGGAACTTCTTTCGACTCAACTGTCAGCAGCACCATCAATTTGAGCTTCAAAAATAAACAATGTTGGATGAACGTCGGTGATGTCAACGGAGACGGTAAAGCGGATATTGTTGCCGTCTCGCAATACGGCGGTCACCATGCACCAAAAGTAATCTACGGGAAAGCAACGATGCCGGCATCTATTACCGCCGCCGATCTTGTATGTACGTATCCCGTTGACCCGGATTTTCAGACTATGCCGCAATACACCAGCATAGCAATTGATGATTTCAACGGTGATGGTATCGGTGATATCATTTTTCCTGAGCAAGGCACGACGATTTCAATGGCAGAATACGGCGGGCGCATGATGATGTATTTTGGCGGAGCGTCGATGTCCGGAAATCCAGACTTGGTGTTTCGTCATCCCGGCAATACCGAAGGATATGTCATGAACCCGGATACTAATAAAGTTTTCTTGCGATGGTTTAGTCCATTTATTAGTAAAGGGGACTTTAACGGTGACGGTTACGTGGATGTCTTTACCAGCGGATATTATAGTTATCTCGACCTACAGTTGGTCTCGGTGGTGACAAACAAGCTAATCCAAATGGACAATACTGGAGCCGGCGTCGTCTATTTTGGCGGACCGGATCTCGATACCATACCGGACGTGATAATGGTACCACCCAATGATTTCATTCAATTTTCTACGACGACCGATCAAATGTATACCGGATATTGGGTGTTCAACGCCGGCGATATTAGCGGTGATGGCGCCGATGAATTTTCGCTCCCATCGTGGTATTGGGGAATCAATTTTGTTTATAAAGGAATCAAAGGAATGACGCAGGTCCCGTCGAAGTACCAGACGCTCGTTGTTCGGAATCCTTTCTTCTATTTTACGAAAAATCGATATAACAATATGGGATATGCCGACCAAAATGGTGCATCATTGCTGCCAATCGGCGATATTAACGGCGATGGAATTCCCGATCTTGGCAATTCACGAAATTATTACGGCACGGGACCCGACGATCCGGGGATTCGATTCTTCCTTACGAAGAAAACGCTCGCTGGCTCTATCGATACCTCGTTTGTGTCGACCGACTATAGTCAAATTCAGGAATCGAATTTTGATTTTGACGGTGACAGTAAGAATGATCTCGTCATGAACGATCTTGACGGAAATCTGTGTCTTGTGAAGATTACCTTTCCGACATCTGTAGGGCGTAATGACGTCGGCGCAGTACCGCAGGATTTCGTACTGCAACAGAATTTTCCAAATCCGTTCAATCCGAATACGACTATCAAATATTATATGCCCGTTTCTTCGACAGTGAAGATTTTCGTTACCAATGTTCTCGGGCAACAAGTACGTACGGTAGTGGATGAGTATCAATCATCGGGCGAAAAAGAAGTGGTCTTTCTTGCCGGTGATCTTCCCTCTGGCGTTTATTTTTACACATTGGAGACCGGCAACGTTCGGATGTCAAAAGCAATGTTGCTGCTAAAATAGTTACCATTAGTTTTGCGATCAAGGGAACAACGAAGTACCCTATGAAAAATCATCCCGTCCTTCATGTTTTTTAAGTCGGTTCGAAATATGGGGACGGGATTTTTAACTGCCCGGAGCGAGACATTCATCACAATCTGAAATATTATATCACAATCATTCTGTCAGTATTTTGGATAACGGGAGACGGTATATCGGCGGCTTTGACACATCAACAAAACGACAGTACTCCCGGAAATCAGTTGTTTATATATCAGGGCTCGTACGATTCCCTGGGAACTGTTTCCGAGATTGCAGAACTTGCCGCGCTTCATGATTATATTATTGTCACTCATGGATTTTATCTGGATGGAAGTCTATGGATTAATGGTTCGTGTCTTGATGTTAAATACTCGAAGATGCCAGAGGTATTGTCGAAAATTCGTTCGTTAAATCCCTCGGTGAAGATTTTTGCATATGTTCCCGCCACCGCCGATCATCCAAACGGATGCTGGCCTCAGCCGTCGATTATTATGCCGGAATGCCCTGACGGGAATTGTGCCGATTTCAAGACCTGGACGGATCTCTGGTTGAGTTTGGAAGATGACGAAGGGATCATCATAGACGGTATCTTTATCGACCTGGTCCATCCGGCATTGATCGGCAGCGCTGTACGGGACAGCGTATTTCAATATGTCCGATCTAAAGGAAAACTGATCATGGCGAATGCATTATCCGATACCATTGGGCTAAAATTTGCCGTTGCTTCACCGGTACTTACGCACGAAGATTTCGTTTTTATCGAAGGATATTATTGTATAGCTGGTTGGCCTAATACTCAAACGCAACGAATGAATGCCATATTGGATAGTTCCCACGTACGTTGGGCAGCCGTTGCTTCAGAATATTATAATTCGGATCTGTCGTGCAATTCGGAACACAGGAGACTGGCGTACCAAATGTTCTTAGAACACGACGGCTCTGCATTCGCTTACCAGAGCTCCGATTTGGGAACGCAATCAGGTAAATGGGTGTATTGTCGGAATGAGATCACAGCGATTCCGGTTGAGCATGTCGGCCGTGACATTCCCGTGGAAATTATCCTTGAACAAAATTATCCGAATCCGTTTAATCCTGTTACGACAATACAATATACTATACTCCGTGAATGCATAGTAAGGATCACCGTTTTCAATATTCTGGGACAATATATGGGTACACTGGTGCATGAATATCAGTCAGCAGGCGAAAAGGAAATCACATTCAATGCCGGCACACTCCCCAGCGGTCTCTATTATTATACATTGGAAGTCGGGGGCATGCGTCAGTCAAAGATGATGACTCTCATTAAATGAAGTGAAAGGCTCCACATGCGATTATTTGAAACATCCGTTATCGGCAGTTTGCCCCGGCCATCGTGGATATTGAAAGATTTGCAGCACTATGAAAATGGCCTAATGTCTGAAGATGAATTTCGTATTGTGCTTGATGAAGCAGTACCCATTGCCGTCACTTTACAGGAATTAGCTGATATTGATGTGATTACCGACGGGGAATGGAGAAGAAAAAGCTATATTCAGGGTTTTTCACAATTCGTGAAGGGATTCGAACCGAACAAAATCGAGGTCACCGTACTCGATGGCACAAAACGGTATTGGCCAGCGATCGTGAACAAGCTCGAATACGTACGTCCTATCGCGGTCGACGAAGCAGCGTTTGTGAGGAGTATATCTCACCACCGTGTCAAAGCCACGTTGCCGAGTCCCTACATGATCGAGCGATGGTTCTATGATCCGGATTTCAGCAGTGGTGCCTATTCGTCGAGAGAACAGCTTATAATGGATGCCGCCAGAGTGCTCAGGGAAGAGACCGTGAGACTTGCAGCGATTGGTGTGGATACTGTTCAATTCGATGATGCAATGATCGGACGCCTGATTGGCACCACGTACAATTCCTCAGGTCTCAATCCGAAAGTGCACATAACATTGGCCGATCGTGAACGGGAATTGGAATTGGCAGTGAACGGCATTAACCTTGCTGTCGAAGGCATATCCTCTATTCGAACGGCATTGCATGTCTGTCGCGGGCATCGGGCGAGAAAACATGTCGCCCATGGAAGTTTTCTCCCCATTTTCGGTGCATTAAAAAAGATGAATATAGACCTCTTTGCGTTGGAGTTTGCCTCAGAGGAATTTGCCGAATTGGAAGTGTTAAAGCATTTTCCCGGCGATAAAATACTCGGTCTTGGCGCTATCGATGTCCTCTCGGAAAATATCGACGACGTTGATCGCATTGTACATCGCGTTGAAGAAGCGATGAAGTTTGTTGACAAAGAAAGAATATCATTAAACCCCGACTGTGGTTTTGCTCCCAGCAGTGAAAATCCTATCACGCTCCGCGAAGCGGCGCTGAAGATGAAACGGCTCGGTGACGCCGCAGTGAAGTTACGAAATATTTATGGGCATTGAGAATTATGGTATACGGAATTGAACATATCGGACTTTGTGCACACAATCCGGACACACTGAGCAAATGGTATGTTGAGGTGTTAGGTTACAAAGTGATGCACCACATCCAGGAACGAAAGACATACTTCATCCAGGATCGAAACGGCGGGATGCTGGAATTGTATCCGTCTGCAAGAACGACTCCTCCCGGTGAAAATGTTGATTCCGGTTTGCGACATCTCGGTATCACCGTTTTCGGATTTGATGAAGAAGTAGACAATCTCAAAAAGCGCGGTATTGATATTCCGGAAGAGAAGATTGTTCGCACTCCAGAGATGCGTTTGGCATTTTTTAATGATCCCGAGGGCAATATCATCCATTTTGTCGAACGATCTACTCCCGTAACAAAACGGTTTTGGTAATATGTCAATATCGAATTATATAACATCTCAAAGTCCCATTTCGATAAAAACGTTTATTCGCTTAATAATCGTATTGTTTATCATATCGACATCGCTATACCCACAATCATTTCGCCAGATCAATGATCACGGCATCCCGATTCAAACACCAAATCGCATTTCCTATAAGACGGCATATCAATTTGGAGTAAACAAAGACGATTTATTATGTTGGACGACGACCGCCGAATCAGGCGGCCAATTTATTGCGATGTTTCTTAAAAATAGCAAAATTGTTGTCCATCAACTTGGACACCTCGAAGCGTATCCCATTGTATTTGGAAGTAATGGAATAGTATATGTCGGCTCTACAAGCGGTTCTGTGATGTCCTGGGATCCGGCAACTAATACATGGAGAGAAGCAGGCTCCCGCCTTTTTAATATGCCCAATAGTACCACGAACCATGTCCGTGTACTGTGCGAAGGTAAAGACGGGTGGTTATATGCGGGAAGCTGTTATGGTGAGCGGGCGCGATTAAATATGGTATCAGGTAACGTTGAATATCTTCCGACAATATCAGAAAAAGGAAATTGGTATATAAGTTCTGCCACAGCTTTGAATGACGGAAGAATAGCTTTTGGAACAGGATACAGATCAAGAATTATCGTTTATGATCCATTGCTTCAATCAGATGTGGCACAATGGATGCCAGCGGAATATCAAAAGGATGGATTTTGCTTTAATATTCTTGCCGGAAAAGAAGTTATGTATGCAACACACTTTCCCAGCGGACATCGACTTAGTTTTGATGTAAACAATGGATCATTTCTTGGGAAGGTGCCTTGGCCAGATCACCGCATAGATATTCCATGGTCGACATGGAATCACAGCTCAGGGTACGGAAGTGTTATTGATTTTTATTTATTATCCCAAAACGATGCAATTATTACAAGTGATGGGAATATGGTTGCACAGTATCACCCTAAATACAAATTTCTAGATAAGCAAAGTGAACCGAATGAGATACGTTTAGAACCCGAAATAGAACTTGCGCTGCAATATGAAGTCACCAGTGATTGTAGAGTGTTACATTATGACAAAAGACGTAAAAAAGTCATGGATGTAATATCACCGACATTACCACTCGTAGAGCGAGATATATTTTCATTGACCCTCGGACCGGACAAAAACGTTTATGGTGGTGCATATCAAAGTACACTATTGTTCAGATTAAACACATCGGACGGTATGTTATCAGTCCTTGGCGATCATCACCCCGGTTGGTCAGGCGAAACATTCAGTTATACAAACAGGGGAAATGAATTAATCACTGCGAGTTACACAAACGGTGCAGTCGTAGCTTTTGATCCGAGACAAGATTGGAAATGCTATCCAAATAATATGATAAATCCTCGCCGGATCGGATTCTTAGGACAATTCGTTTATCGTCCCTTGGATATTTGTGTTGATACCGATGGAGATTTATGGGCAGTAGGCCCTGCCGGTTGGGGAACATCGGGGGGAGGATTAGCAAGACTATCATATTCCACAAAGTATTCGAATTCACATCATTTTAATGATGTACCGCATTCCGTTTTTCCAATTTCTGATCAGACCCTTATTGTGTGTAGTGATACTCTTATCCGGTGGTGGGATGTAAGGGGTGATAGCCTCATATCGCAATATACAACTCCGTTTATTTCAACGAGCTTATGCAGATTTGTAAATGGAGGTGATACATTGTTTTTTATTTCGACAAACGATTCGATTATGATACTCCAATTAAAGAATCCTGGAACCATTAATATTACGTCGGCAATACAATCGAAAATTACAATCTCACGATTAATAACTAACAATCGTGAATTAATTCTCGGTGGGAATACCGGTATCGCCGTCCTTAATCCAAGCACTCTTACAATGGAAATATTAACCAACCGTCCGCTCCATAATCGCTATGCTTTTGCTGTGTCTGACTCAACGGTGTTCTTTAGCAATAAGGGGAATTTATTATCCATCAATTATAAACCTGCACCCAAAAAGCCAGTCGAACTAATTCCGAAAAAATGATGAACAGCTTCTAACGTCTCGTCACCGATTTATAATGGTCTTATTGGGAGTGCATTAGCTTGCACACTATGAAAAACCAAAGGAAAAAGGGATACCAGGTCATAAAGAACATCTGCTTTTAAGAATCTCATTTTATAAACTACCATAGTAAATTAGTCGATTCTTTCATAAAACATTTCGAAAATTCCCATTGGAACAAAAATTAATATTTTCTATATTTAAAATAATTCAGAAATAGTCCTAATTTCTGCATATTTATTAATATTGGAAGTGGGTACTGTGGTGGGCACTACGTCCTACCATGAGAATGTGGAATTTTGCAAAAATTCAAGGACGCTGACCTAAAATACTGGAAAAACATAATATCATTTTGATCAAAATGCACCCGTAGCTCAACTGGATAGAGCACCAGCCTACGAAGCTGGGGGTTACAAGTTCGAATCTTGTCGGGTGTACTAGAGAAGTCCTGAGAAATCAGGACTTTTTATTTTTAAAAATACAAAGCGAGGGTTATTCGCAATAAAGATCGGCGGACAGGCAAGTTCTGCGCCGGAGGCGGATGCGCCTCTGGCGGAGAATCTTGTCGGGTGTACGACAAAAAGTCCTGAGAAATCAGGACTTTTTTATTTTAAACCATTTTAAAACAGCAACACCATTTCTTGTACAGTACATTCTCTGTCGATTGAGGTAGACATGATAAAATTATAAGAATTTATAGATGATGTTTAGAATGTGTATTTAATTAACCGGATATTGTCGTCACCCATCAATGTGCCTAAATGCAGCCGGAAATCATTTTTATTTCTCTATTGGCAATACATACCTATTTCGATAATGGCTCCCGCCTTGCATTACTTCTTTCCGTTTTCTACTTTACTATGGGGCATTAAATAATCTGCAATTCCTGGATTCCATCAATTCTAAACCGTACTCGGAATGATGTGCAGATATATTGAATCATCAAGGCGACCATCGAACTCGTTTCTTCCCCGATAGGTATGCTATGACGTCAAAATTATCGCTCATATCCCTTCGCACTGCACTCCTCTACGCCGGCGTCGCCGGATTATGGATTTTCTTTTCGGACAATTTGGTTTCCGCGCTGGTGAATGACCTGTTCGCACTGAATATTATCCAGACCTATAAAGGATTGTTCTTCGTCACCGTCACCTCCATTCTGCTTTATCTGACTCTTCGATCGCAGTTCCGGCATTTGGAACACGTACAGGCAAGCCGATTGGATAAAGAGAAACAGCTCGAAATAAAGGAAGAGCAATACCGGATGATGGTCGAAAAAAGTTCCGATGCGATTCTCATAACGAAAACGGACGGTACGATCTTGTCGGCAAATCCCGCGGCCTGCACCATGTTTCAGCGAACCGAAAAGGCAATTTGTGCACTTGGAAGCAACGCGCTGGTGGTTGCGACCGATCCCCGATTGAAGGTCGCTATTGAAGAAAGAAAAAGGACCGGATCATACAGCGGCGTCATCAGCATGGTGCGGCGCGACGGGACGGTATTTCCCGCGCAGATCTCTTCGAATATATTTCGTGATGTTCATGGCGCGGAAGTGAACAGCATCATTATCCGCGACATTTCACCTCAATTAATCGAGGAAGCGGTGTTGGTAGAGGAGAAAAAGAAATATCAATATCTCTTCGATAACAACCCCCAGCCGATGTGGATTTACGATCGTGATTCATTGGCATTCCTCGCGGTAAACGACGCGGCAGTGATGCTCTACGGATATTCGCGCGAAGAATTCCTTGCCATGACTATAAAAGACATCCGTCCGCTTGAAGAAATTCCGCGGTTGCTCGAAAGTGTGGAAAATATCGTCGAAGGAACCAACCGATCGGGACAGTGGCGGCATCGAAAGAAAGATGAATCGATCATCAATGTCGACATCCTGTCTCATACGCTTCTGTTCGAGGGAAAGCGGGCGGAGTTGATTCTGGTCAACGATGTCACTGAACGCCAACGGATTGAGGAAGCGTTGTTGGAAAGCGAGAAGAATTATCGGGAGATATTCAACTCTACCAACGAAGCGATCTTCATTCACGATGCCGTTACCGGTATCATCACCGACGTGAATGACGCCATGCTGACCATGTACGGCTATGAAATGAAAATGGAAGTGTTCCCGTTACGGATCGGCGATTTGAGTTCCAACGTCTCCCCGTACACCGACGATATGGCGAAGATCCACATACGAAAAGCCATGCGGGAAGGCCCGCAGACATTTGAGTGGAAGGCAAAAAAGAAAAACGGGGAGACATTTTGGATCGAAATGTCGATGCGAAAGACAGAGTTCGGCGGGATCTCCAGAATTATCGCCGTTGCCCGCAATATTGAGGAACGCAAGCAGGCGGAAGAGTCGATTCGCAAGACGGAAGAATTCCAGCGAGCAATTATGAGCAATCTGCCGATCGGCATCGCTGTCAATTCGGTAGATCCTGCAGTTCATTTTACATTTATGAACGATAATTTTCCCCGCTTTTACCGTACCACAAAAGAAGCTCTGGCTGCTCCCGATAGTTTCTGGGATGTCGTTTATGAAGATCCCGTTTTTAGGGAAGGAATCAAACGCAGGGTCCTAGACGATATCGCCACCGGTGATCCGGAGAGAATGCACTGGGAAGAGATTCCGTTATCGCGAAAGGGAGAGAAGACAACGTACGTCAATGCACGTAACACCCCAATTCCCGGAAGTCATTTAGTGATCTCAACAGTGTGGGATGTTACGGCTCAAAAAGTCTTTGAACAGGCGCTGTAGGAGAGCGAATTGCGGTGGAAGTTCGCTCTTGAAGGGGCCGGAGACGGTTTATGGGATTGGAATATTCAAACCAATGATGTCTATTTTTCACCGCAATGGAAAGCAATGCTCGGATACGAAGAGAATGAAATCACCCATTCGCTTGTTGAATGGGAAAACCGGGTCCATCCGGATGACCTGCCGAAGGCTTACGAGGAAATGCAGAAGCACTTTGACGGCAAGACAACCGTGTATGAATGCGAACAACGCTTGTTGTGCAAGGATGGAACGTATAAATGGATTCTGGACAGAGGGAAAATTGTCAGCCGCTCCGTTGACGGAAAACCATTGCGGGTCATCGGTATCCATACCGACATCACTGAGCGAAAGAGACAGGATCAGCAGATCCGGCAAAACGAAGAACGGCTTCGTCTCGCATTAAAAGCGGCAAATCAAGGATTCTTTGACTTAAACATTCAAACCGGTGAAACGGTAGTCAGTCCGGAATATGCAACAATGCTGGGATACGATGCCGGCACCTTTGTCGAAACCAACGAAGCATGGATCGAACGGCTTCACCCTAATGACAAAGAAACGGTGGCGGCAGTGTATCGAGACTACATCGCGGGGAAAATCCCCGATTATCGTGTCGAATTTCAACAGCGAACGAAATCCGGCGATTGGAAATGGATTCTCTCCATCGGAAAGATCGTTCACTATGATGCGTTGGGACGACCGCTCCGAATGCTGGGAACACATACCGACATCACCGATAAAAAATTGGCAGAAGAAAAACTCAAGACCAGCGAAAAGATCTTCCTCCATTCGATCGATATGTTGTGCATTGCCGGCTTCGACGGATACTTTAAAGTGCTGAATCCCTCGTGGGAACGGACGCTGGGGTGGAGTACGGAGGAATTGCTTTCGAAGCCGTATCTTGAATTTGTCCATGCCGACGATAGAAATTCCACCGCCAATATTGCATCAACGATTGTGGAAGGGAAAGAAGTCTATCAGTTTGAAAACAGATATATGTGCAAAGACGGCACTGTCAAGTGGCTTTCCTGGAACTCCTATCCTTACCCGGAAGAAAATGTGTTATTCGGCGTTGCCCATGATATCACCAACCGCAAGCGGACGGAGGATGCGATCCGTGAAAGCGAAATAAAATACCGTAATCTTATCGAACATTCCCCGGATGCAATATTTATCAATGCAGAAAACAGAATAACATTTGTCAATGCGGCATGCGTGAAATTGTTCCGCGCAAAGAGTAACAACGATCTGATCGGTAAACACCCGCTGGAGTTGTTTCATCCGGATTATCAACCCGTCATCCGCGACCGCATCGATGCGTTGCTGAAAACCGGTGCAGCCGCACCGCTGATGGAAGATAAGATCGTCTGTATCGACGGCACACTTATCGACGTGGAGACTATTGCTGCACCGTTTAAACTTGGAGACAAAAACGTTATCCATGTGATTATGAGGGACATTACGGAGCGCAAGGCTGTTGAGGTGAGAATCAAAGAACAGATGCTCGAACTGCAGCGGTGGCACGAAGCGACGCTCGGGCGCGAAAACCGGATCATGGAACTGAAGACGGAAGTGAATACATTGTTGAGTGAGAGCAACAGGCCGGTTCGCTATTCAAGCGTCAAAGGGGAAGGTGATGTTCATGGTTGAAACCTCATTCCTCTTCCTGACCTATAATACGGCATTACTCTTAATGCTGGTGTTCATTTTCGATCTGTTCGTGGTGCGATGGCGTCCCGGAGAATCGTCTCCGTATAAAGTGCCGGTCGGTCTCGTTGTCGGCATCATCGGTGTCATAGTCATTGTTACTCATTGGACACTGGAAAGCGGCGCCATTTTCGATACCCGGTCGATATTGCTCAGCATTTCCGGTTTGTTTTTCGGGACCGTCCCTACCGTAATAGCGATGGTGATGACTGCCATGTACCGCTATTATCAAGGCGGGGTGGGAATCGTCACCGGAATTTTGGTTATTGTTGCTACCGGCTCGATCGGTTTGCTGTGGCGGCATCGCGTAAAAAAGGATCTTGAGCACTATACATTTTGGGATTTTTACCGATTCGGCATCATCGTGCATGTCGTGATGATACTATTGATGTTCACTTTCCCCTGGGATATTGCGGTGAATGTGCTCCAAAATATTTCACTGCCGGTCATGATCATTTATCCGTTGGGAACAGCTTTGTTAGGCATGATGATGATACGCCGCCTGCAACGCGATCAGTTGTTGGAAAAAATAAAAAAAGATGAGACGAAACTCCGGCTCGTTACAGATTACACGTCCGATTGGGAATATTGGGTCGGACCGGATCACCAATTCATTTATTGTTCCACCTCCTGCGAAAAGCTATCGGGATATGCTCCACAGGAATTTTATGACGATCCGAAACTGCTGGACGCGATAGTACATCCTGACGATCATACACTCTTCCAGCAACATAGAACCGTCGCAGATGCGCAGCGCCATGACCAGATAGATTTTCGTATCGTACAACGCGACGGCACTATACGATGGATTGGACATACGTGTGTGCCGGTGTACAATGCTGAGAGTGAATTTTTAGGCACCCGTGGGAGCAACAGGGATATCACCGCACACAAAGAATCGGAGATGAAAATCCTCACAGCGAAAGAAGAGATTACAAAGCTGCTCGATGTGACGGAACAATCCCGTAAAGTACTGTTGAGCGTAGTGGAGGATCAGAAGATTACACAGGAACGGCTTGCTGCCTTAAACGAAGAGTTGGAAGAACGGGTATTTCGCCGCACTATAGATCTCGAACGGGCAAACAAAGAACTCGAAGCATTCAGTTATTCCGTTTCGCACGATCTGCGTGCACCGCTCAGAGCCATCAATGGATTTACCAAAATTCTTCATGATGATTACCGCGATACGTTGGACGACGATGCCAAAGAATTACTGTCTGATATCATGACGAACACCAAAAATATGAGCGTGTTGATCGACGACTTGCTGGAACTCTCCCGCCTCAGCCGCAAAGAGTTGACATCCGATACAATCGATATGCACCGGTTGTTCCGTCAGTCGTTCGATGAATTGATTCAGCAAGACGGCAGGTCGAACGTCCGGTTCGTTTTGAACGAAATTCCCCCGGCATACGGAGATCACTCGCTGATCAAGCAGGTGATTGTGAATCTCTTGAGCAATGCATTAAAGTTTACCGGCAAAACCGATCATCCGGAAATCACCGTCGCTGCTGTCGCCGATAACGGTATGATCACGTATTCCGTTGCTGATAACGGTGCGGGATTCGACAATACCTATGCGAACAAATTATTCGGTGTATTTCAACGGCTTCATCGTACCGATGAATTTGAAGGGACGGGAGTCGGACTGGCGATCGTCAAACGGGTCATCGAACGTCACGGCGGTTTGACAAAGGGAGAATCGACAATAGGTCACGGTGCGGTTTTTTATTTTTCGCTTCCCACAATACAATGAGGTGAGTATGGAGAACGAACGTATATTGGATATATTGCTTGTTGAAGATAATCCGAACGATGTCAAACTGACCATGCGTGCATTGCAGAAGAACAACCTAGCCAACCACGTACAAGTGGTCAATGACGGTGCCGAAGCGCTTGACTATATTTTTCATCGCGGTCAATATGCAGAAAGAAATGTTCATGAAAAATTAAAACTCATCCTGCTCGATCTCAAACTGCCGAAGGTGGATGGTCTCGAAGTGCTGAGGGCGATCAAAGCCGACGAGACGACACGGACCATTCCCGTGGTCATCCTCACCTCCTCAAAGGAAGAGCGGGATATTGTGGAAGGATACAAATTGGGAGTCAATAGTTACGTTGTCAAACCGCTGGATTTCGATCAATTTATTGCGTCGGTGGCGGAACTGGGACTCTACTGGCTCATTATTAATGAACCGGCGAAATGATTCAAAGAGACTTCTCAACGGTATGAACAGCGACAATACTCTCGTATTTTAATGTTTGCAATTATGAAACCCTCAATTTCCATATTACTTGTTGAAGACGATCCAAACGATGCAAAGCTCCTCTCGCTGGAACTGGACAAGCATTACTCCGCAACGGTTCGACGGGTTCAGACCGAACGTGATTATCGCACTGCATTGAGCGAATACGTTCCCGACATCATTTTATCCGATTACAACCTGCCGGTCTTCGACGGGTTGAAGGCGCTAACGATCCGCCAACAGATCGCTTCCGACATTCCGTTTGTGCTTGTGACGGGGTCCATCAACGAATCGACTGCTGTCAGTTGTATGAAGGCAGGCGCGGATGACTACATCATTAAAGAACATTTGCACCGTTTGATTCCGGCGATGCAAGCAGCCATCGAAAAACAGAAACTCATTAAGGAAAAACAGGCGTTTGAAATTGCGCTTCGAACCAGCGAAGAACGCTTCCGTTATGCCCTGGATAATTCTCCGGTGACGGTCTTCACGCAAGACCGGTCGTTGCGGTATACCTGGTTGTATCACCCTGTTGCGACATACGATGTCAATGCGGTGATCGGGAAAACCGACGCCGACATGCTGCCGGCAGATGAAGCATTGCTGCTGACGCTGATGAAGCAAAAAGTGCTCGACGACGGCGAGACGATTCGGGAAACGATAAAGACGACCATCAATGGGAAATTGTATTACAATGATGTCACGATCGAACCGTTATACAATGCCGATGGCACAGTGAACGGAATCACCTGTACGTCGGTGGATATCACAGAACAAGTGGTCGCAAAGAATGCATTGCGCGAAAGCGAGAAGCGATTCCGGAGCATCTTCCAGGATAATCTTGCCGTCATGTTCCTGATCGATCCGGTGAACGGAGGTGTGGTCGATGCAAACGAAGCGGCGGTGCGATTCTATGGATGGACCAGAGCACGGTTATTGTCGATGACAATGGACCAAATCAATACCTTGCCGCGGGAGGAATTGATGATTGAGATGGAGAATGCACGGAGTCGAAAACGGGTGTATTTCGAATTTCGCCACCGCCTTGCGAACGGAACGATTCGGGATGTAGAAGTATTTACAAGTAAAATTGAAATCAGCGGGAAGGAATATCTCCACACCATTATCCACGACATCAGTGACAGGAAAAAAACAGAAGAGAAACTTCTGCTGCATACCATGGCGCTTCAATCTGCCGCCAATGCCATCGTCATCACGGATGTGAAGGGGATGATCATCTCGGTGAATCCCGCGTTTACGGTGCTCACCGGTTATCTCCCGGAAGAGGTGATCGGACAAAAAACCAGCGTACTGAAATCGGGCATGCAAAGCGATCAGTTTTACAAAACGATGTGGGAAACGATCAAGTCCGGCAGAGTGTGGAGAAACGAGATCGTTAATAAACGGAAAAACGGGGATCTCTACACGGAAGAAATGACCGTTACTCCCGTCATCAACGATCAGGGGATTATCACCAATTTTATCGCCATCAAACAGGATGTGACCGAACAGAAAAATCTCCAACAGCAGCTCTTCCAAACACAGAAGGTCGAAAGCATCGGCACGCTCGCAGGAGGAATTGCACACGATTTCAACAATATTCTCGGCATCATTCTCGCCTACTCGACGTTATTGCAACGCGGTCCGGTCGACACTGTGAAGTTGCAGGAGAGCCTTAGCGCCATAGCCAAAGCAGTAAACCGTGGCGCCGCATTGGTAAAGCAAATATTGACTTTTGCACGGAAATCGGATGTCTCATTCAAATCGGTAAAGATCACCGATCTGATCCGGGAATTGAACAGTATGCTGCAGGAGACGTTTCCAAAGATTATTACGATTAAGGAAGACATACCGAACGAAATTCCGGAGATCCATGCGGACCAGACACAGTTGCACCAGGCAATGTTGAATCTCTGCGTCAATGCACGCGATGCCATGCCCAAGGGGGGTGAATTGACAATCGCAATCAAGGTTCTGAACAAAGAAAGCGTGGCAACAAAATATCCCGAAGCGCGCTATGACCGATATATTCAAATCAGCGTCGCCGATACGGGAACAGGAATCGATTCTGCCACACAAAAACGGATATTTGATCCGTTCTTTACGACCAAAGACGTCGGAAAGGGGACCGGTATGGGTCTGGCCGTTGTGACGGGTGTTGCACAAACCCACCACGGTTTTGTCGATGTCGAGAGCGCGGTCGGAAAAGGAACCACATTTTATTTGTATATTCCGATTCCGCAGGAAGTCTCGCCGAGTCAGGCTGCCGATCCGTCGATACGCCGAGCGGTCAAAGGCGGACAAGAGACGATCCTATTGGTAGAAGACGAAGAGTTATTGCGTGATGTCGTCACATCGATATTGACGGCCAAAGGATACTCGGTAATTATTGCCACCGACGGGGATGAGGCGGTCTCGCTCTATCGGCAAAACCACAATAAGATTGACCTTGTCTTCACCGATATCGGCCTTCCGAAACTGAGCGGTATCGAAGAGTTTTGGGCGTTGAAAAAAATTAATCCGAGAGTAAAAGTATTGTTGGCAAGCGGGTTTCTGGATCCCGATTTGAAATCGGATTTGTTTGTCGCCGGCGCCGCAGGTTTTGTACAGAAACCGTATGAGGCGGAGGATGTACTGAGGAAAATCCGCGAAGCCATCGACCGGCTTACGCCGTCTGTCGTACACTGATGATGTACTATGTCGTTATCGCCGAACAGCGCGAATAAATAATTTTTTATTCATATACAGTGAGGAATCAATGAAGAAGATCATTATCGTTGATGATGATGAAGATATGCGGATCGGTATAGCCTCAATTTTAAAAATGAACGGTTTCGCAGTGTTGGAAGCGGATAACGGAACGGATGCTTTGGATATGATCTCAACGCAAAAACCGGACCTGATCATCAGCGATGTGACGATGCCGAATATGAACGGATTCATGCTCCGCGAAGCGCTGAAATCAAATCCCGAAACAACGGATATCCCCATGATCATGATCTCCGGATATGCCAAAGATGCCGGTGCGTGGGGTGCCGATCCGGGAATAGATTACTTGAGCAAACCATTTACTTTTGATGAATTGATGGTTGTTGTCGTTCAGCGGTTAAAAAAATAACACATACCGTCCTCCATCCGAAAATCGCTATAGTGCCGTGAATACAATAATATTCACTATACGTTATTGAGACTGTAGCAGTAATCTATCAAGAATACTCTTGAACCCATCTCAAGAATGTTCCCTCAATCTCATGCCGAGCGCCCGCCATAAAATTTGGCAGGCAGGCGCTCAGTGTGACAATTTTCTTTTCTTTTTCCTAGCTCCCAGCATATCAAAAATTGATATTTTCCCATCAGATATATCTTTCCACTTTGTAGAATTTACAATTCGCTAAACTTACAATTCGGTCAAAAAACGAAAAAATCACCACAATAATACGGCACAAAATTCGGTGATTATCCAATATTCCAACCAATAACATAAAAGGGGGAGTTTATGGATTACGCCGATTTTAATGCCACAATCAATTCCATTCTGCACAATGAACCCATTCAGACATTCGAAGAATCTCTGAATAATTATACCCGTTATCGCTCCGGTAAGATGACGGCCGATGTGCTTACCATGGTCTGGAAGTATGCGGAAAGCGGCATGGTGATCACTGACAGCGACGGAATGATACTGTCGGTGAATGATGCATTGTGCGCGATGACGAACACCGGTGAGCATACACTGATCGGGTCGGGCTTGACTGATCTTTTTGACAATACCGTCGATCACACACCGTTGCTATCGATGTATTCATACCAATTGCGCAACAACAGCGGTGCGGCACGAGGAAAGCATTATATTCAGTTCAGGACGGGAGAAAGCATTCTTGCGGACATCAGCATGCACCGTTTGGTGGACGAAGCAGACGAAATATTTGTCTTTATGGAATTCCGTGCTTTGAAATAAAAAGAATCGCCGGAAGCGATTCTTTTTATTGACGGAAAATATATTGCGCGACTGTCACACCTCCGTGAGTTGAAACTCGTGAATCTTGGTATAGAGTGTCTTCAGTGAGATGCCGAGTATTTTTGAAGCGAGATTTTTATTCCATTTTGTGTTAGTTAAAACCCGGGAGATATGTTCCCGTTCCAATTCCTTCAGTGAAATTGCACTCCCCACCATTCCGTCTCCCTGTTCCGGCGAAGCAGATACCGGTATAAAATGCGCCGGCAGTACAAGGTCTTTCGGCATTATGGTCTCACCGTTGGCAAGTATAATCGCTCGCTCAAGAACATTTTCCAATTCGCGGACATTTCCCGGCCATCGGTATTCCAGCAACGACGCTGTTGCATCCGGATGCAGTTGCTTTGGCGTTCGCTGACCCGCTTTTTTCTTGAGAATTTCAGCGGCCAACAGAATGATGTCGTCCTTCCGCTCCGACAGGGAGGGAATTTGAATGGTGATGACATTCAAGCGATACAGCAGGTCTTCACGAAATCGTCCCGCCGCGACTTCTTCCATCAGATTTTTATTTGTTGCCGATATGATCCGTACATCCGTATGGAGATTCTTGTTGCCGCCGATGCGGCGGTATTCACCGGTTTGTATGAACCGCAGCAGTTTTGGTTGAAAGGCGGGACTGATCTCTCCGATCTCATCCAGAAACAACGTGCCGCCGCTTGCAATTTCTACCAGCCCCTGTCGCATCGCCACGGCATCGGTAAACGACCCTTTCTCGTGCCCGAATAATTCGCTTTCGATCAACGTGTCCGGGATCGATGCGCAATTGAGCGCGACGAACGGCTTTTCGCCGCGTGTGCTGTTCTTGTGAAGGAATGTCGCAAACAGTTCCTTACCGGTTCCGCTTGCTCCCTGCAGCAATGCGGTTGAATCCGTCGGGGCAACTTTTGCCGCCAGTTCGATCACTTTCTTGAATGCGTCGCTTTCCCCGATAAGATTGGATGACTGCGCCAGTCTCCGGATCTCGCTTTTTAATACCTTGTTTTCGATGCTGAGATACTGCCGGTCGAGCGCTTTAATGACCACCGATAACAGTTCATCCACCGAATATGGTTTTTCGAGAAAGTGAAACGCCCCCTTTTGCATGCACTCAACGGCGATACGCACTTCACCCACACCCGTCAGCATTATCACTTCCGTATCGGGATACTGTGCTTTCACGAATTCCAGCACTTCAATACCGTCGATGCGCGGCATGCGGATATCGAGCAGTACAAGATTGTACCGTTTTTTCTGCAATTCATTAATTGCGGCGGTGCCATCTTCCGCCGCTGTAACGGAATAACCGATCGGCGAAAGCAAATTCAGGAGCATGCTTCGGAAATCGAGTTCATCATCGACAACAAGGATGGAGGCTAGAGGAGATTGAGGAGTTGACATGCCGAAAGGTAAAACTATTTACGGTGATAATCAAAAATTGCTCGTACAGGCGCGTCATCATGTGGAATAATAATCCGATCAACTCATATTTCATATCACAGGAAAAAAATTTCTCACTTAAGCACTTTGTTTTTACCGGTATTGTAAATCGAGAGTTATGTTAGGCTCAACAGGAAACCATTCTCAACAAAGATAGAAATACGAGATTTCACAAAATATCATTTCTCCCTACCGGCTGCCTGCAAAACCTCTATATCTATATATAGACTTAAGTGATAAGTATTAAAAGCTTCAAAATAGTTGCCTAAATATCGCAAAATATTAGGCTAAATTCGCAAATATTGACCGATTTCATCAAAAAACAGCAATTTTAATATTGTAATTTCTACAAATACAGTGTAATCGAGTAAAAATTTTTTGGAAAACTCCATAAAAATGGTCAAAACAATCAATTTTAAGCCATTTTTACTCCGGCACCGACATTGTCATTTATTCTGGCATAGAACAAATGACAATGAAAAAGAACTTTACATATATCGCTTTAATGGTTACCATCCTGACAGCCTCATTGACTGCTCAGTCATTTGATTTAATGAACGCTGCGAAATCCGACAAGATTGCAGCAAGTTCGCAGTATATTGTAACATCCAACGGTATAGAAATGTATGAAACAACGAACACAGCTCAGCCGTTCGCAGTATCAACGTCCGACACGCTGTTCGTCGCAACAACGTCATCAATGACATCCGTTAATGATCGAGGAGTTATGCCGACAACAACAGCGTTATCACAAAATTACCCCAATCCCTTTAATGCAGCAACGGTCATCCGCTATTCGGTGGATCAGCCGTCCGACGTCGTCGTGAAGGTGTATGATATAACGGGAAAAGAGATTGCAACATTGGTCAACGAAAAAAAATCGACCGGCACATTCAGCATCGGCTTCACGAATTCAAACGTCGCTTCCGGCACATATATTTACCGACTGATTGCACACAGTGAGAGCGGAAAGACGACACAGGAAACAAAGAAAATGGTCGTGCTGAAATAACATGAAAAAACATTTCTTTACTGCACTGTTTCTTTTCGCCGTCATCGTTGCACCGTCACAGCAGTTGATTGTCAAAACAGACGGTGTCAGCACCATGATCCCGACCGGCCCTTCCGGCACATCCGCCGTAATCGTGAACAATGTCGTCATGCCCGATTCCTCCGAAGTACAACTCAAGGTGATCGTAGAGTTAACCGGTCCTTCACGGCTGAAACAACGTGCGCTCAAAGGCGTTTATTCGACTGCGGCGAAGATACAAACAAAACAGGCGTTGCTGGAATCAGTCCGGTCAGCGCGGATCGATAAAGAATATGAAACGGTCTTCAACGGTTTTTCCGTTACCGTCGACAAAGGCGATGTTCGCGCCGTCGCATCGCTTCCGGGTGTAAAAAATGTCTATTCTGACCTGCGGATCAATGCCACGCCGGTTCCGATGAACACCTCGACACCGGCCCAGCCGCAAAGTTCTTCCGCGACATCGTCGGCGCAAGGGATCCGTATCGGGGTTATCGATACCGGCATCGACTATCTTCACGAATCTCTCGGCGGCGGGTACGGCGAGGGTTTTCCCGTTGCGGGCGGTTATGATTTTGTAAACGATGATCCCGATCCGATGGACGATAACGGCCACGGCACCCACGTCGCCGGTATCATCAGCGGCAAATCGTCAACCATTTCCGGAATGGCGCAAGATGCGCAATTGTTCGCGTATAAAGTTCTTGATCACAACGGCGGGGGATATTCGTCCTCCGTTCTTTCCGCGCTGGAACGTGCCGTGCAGGACAGCATGCAGGTCATAAATCTCAGTCTCGGCACATCCTATGGACATCCCGACGATCCGCTCGCCGCGGCAGCTGATGCGTTGGTGGAATCGGGTATTATCGTCGTGGTAGCGGCAGGAAATACAGGAGATCATGGGTCAATTAATTCCCCCGGCGTTGCACGGAAGGCGCTGACGGTCGGTGCGTCGGACGGGAACTCCATCGCGTCATTTAGTTCCAAAGGACCGGTAGCGGAAGGATATATGGTAAAGCCGGATGTTGTCGCTCCGGGTGTCGGCATACTTTCGGCAAAAAAAGGGGGCGGTTATGTGCCCATGAGCGGTACCTCGATGGCGACGCCGTTTGTTACCGCCGTTGCAGCAGTCATGCGCGCACTGCATCCCGACTGGAGCGCAGAGGAGATTATTGCGTCGATCGTCTCCAATTCTACCGATGTGCATTCGGAATTGTTTGCTCAGGGAAACGGCAGAGTTGATGTGACGGCGGTGACGGAGGGGAACTACGCGAGTCCCGCGCATGTAAGTTTTGGATTCGATTCACTCTCTGCCACTACATGGAACCGGCGCGAATCAATTCGAATCTACAACAATACATCTGCAGCAACGTCGTACCGACTTATTTCCACGACGGTCAATCCCGCAATCCAGATACGCTGCACACCGCAACTGATGACCGTCAGTCCGCAGCAATCGGCAACCGTCGTCATCGAACTGACAGCCAACAATCTCTTTTTGAGTAACAATAAGGACTTTGCGGACGGTTACACCGGCACGATAGCAGCAGTGGGCGACAATGATACCATCGTCATTCCGTACACATTTTTCAAAGGGCATGTCGTAAGCATTCATTTCACCGAGATTCCCCGGATGATATTGATACATAATCAAAATAATTTTTCGAAAGTGACGCTGCCGAAATCGAACTTCTTTTCAATGGTGGTAGAGGAGGGTACGTACGATATCATCTCTGCGTACTATGGCTCGCGGTATCATGTGCGGGAAAATGTCGGCGTTAACGGCAAAGTAAACATTGATATTGAGAGTTCAGAATCCCGGATTCCGTTAACGTTCCGGCCGGTCAACGAAACCGGCACATCCATTGCCGCAAGCGGCACCGGAACTTTCAGCTATCTTGAAGTGCTGGTTCATCGCCCGACAGGTTTTGCGCTCATTGCCATGGGGGGAGGCAAGAGCGGCGGATTTACCGGCGGAAAGAAGTTCTTTTCGAAATTCAGCGGCAACTATCTGTTTGCACAATCGCTGAACATTCAGCCGGATAATTTCACCTCCTATACGTACGATATGTCGATCGATTCCGGCATCACGGCTGAAACGCCGATGGATTTCACGCCGGCATCGCTTCAATCGGTCGAGATCAAGTACCGGATTCCGGAAAGCACTCCCCGGGCATTTCCGATAACCTGGACCTCCTATATTTCCAAGTCCAGTGTGACCAGTGTAACGTTTTTTGACGGAACAGCGGAGCCGCTGCACTTTCCCTTTACGCAGCGATCGTTTTACAATTCGCGATCGACGGCATTTCCGATATTCCATCAACGCGAAGCGTACCGGTATTGAGGTTTCGAGATGAAACATACGATATTAGTCATCGATGACGAAGAAGCCTATCGCGGTGTGATCACAATAGCGCTTGAAACACTGGAATATCACGTGACGGCAGCCAGAAATGGATTGGAGGGATGGGAGTGTGTGGAACGAGCAATTCCGGACCTCATTCTATGCGACATCAATATGCCGGTGATGAACGGGCACGCGTTGCTGAGCAAATTAAAAGAAGTACCGGCATACACCGGAATCCCGTTTCTTTTTTTGACCGGCAACTCCGATAAAAACGACATACGCAAAGGGATGGATCTGGGTGCGGACGATTATATCACCAAACCGTTTACCACCGACGAATTGGTTTCGGCGGTACAGACCCGTCTGCGGAAGAAACATTCAGTGCAAAAATACTATGAAACGCATTTCGACGATATTAAAACCAGCATTGTCAGTTCGTTGCCGCACGAATTTCGCACCCCGTTGAACAGTATACTCGGTTTTTCACAGGTTCTGCAGGAAGAAACCGGTCTTCCGGCCGACGAGGTGAAGAAAATCGGCGGACTCATCCACAAGTCCGGCGAACGACTCCGTCATTTGCTGGAAAATATTGTGTTGTTCGGCCAGATACAATTCTGGGTGAATGACCGTGAGAAAATCGCCGATCTTCGCAGCGACAATGTTACAACGCTGTTGGAAGAATTACAACGAACCGCGGAAGCGTTGACGGCTCGCCATGAACGTCCCGGCGCAGTGCACATATCCGCGAGCGATGCCATCATTCACATTTCGTCCATACATCTGGCGAAGATACTGGAAGAAATTATCGATAATGCGCTGAAGTTTTCGGAACCGGGAACGACTGTTTCGGTCTCCACCGCCGGGAACGACACGGAAATAATGGTGACCATCCGGGATTCCGGACGCGGCATGACCCGGGAACAACTCAATGCCATTACGGCATTCCAGCAATTTCAACGTCGGTTTTACGAACAGCAGGGGGCCGGCCTCGGACTGGTGATCGCAAAGATGCTCGTTGAACTCTACGACGGCACCTTTTCGATTGTCAGTGCGGGAAAAAAAGGTACAACGATCACGATATCATTTAAAAAAGTTGCAATGAATTAGAAATGTTCGAACCGGAGTACAATTCGTATTATTGTCGAAAAAATATCTTGACAAGAGAAAAGTATTTCGGTATGTTTACGCAAGAAATTTAGACGTATCGAGTGATGGGTGCTCCATATCTCGTGAGTCGAAGGTGCTACAGCCTTTGGAAATCCACTCACGGCATGATGATAACCATCGTGCCTTTTTCATTCTAGGGCTGTTCAACGGCAATACCATTGAGGTATCTTCAGCATTCACCCCCGTCTCTTGGTGGAGTGTTTCCGCGAGAGCGTTCAACTGTGTCATCGATTCCGGTCTCTCGCCGTATCGTCGTTCCACCCTCCATACTGCCGAAATCTCCAAAACAACAGTGAATTCTGCTGTTGATCATATCACTTTCAATGGACCGATCTGAGGATTGCCATGAACATAGTCATTCAACCGTTTCGGGGTGTTCGTCTATTTCAATTCATCGTTGCACTGACGGTTGTCCTTTCGTCGTCATTGCTCGCAGGTCCGGGCAAGATTACCGGCCGGGTTACGGAGAGACAATCCGGTGAAATGCTGCCGGGTGCGAATATTGTCATTTCCCATATTGTACGAGAGGATGGAGCCGAAGTGCCGGTCGACCACGTGATGGGGGCGTCGGTGGATGTCGAGGGATTCTATTATATCCTGAACGTTCCCTCCGGTCTGTATGTCGTTACCGCGAGCATGCTGGGATATACTCCGCTCACACAGAAACAAATCCGTGTCGATCAGGACCGCACGATCGTCGTGAATTTTTCTCTCAGCTCTGCGGATATCGAGGTGGAACAGGTAGTGGTGGTCGCCGAAAGAGAAATTATCAAGCAGGATGTTTCGGCAACGCAGGAAGTGATTCTGACAACGCGCCTGGAAGCGATGCCGGTGCTGCGGATAGACGAATTTGTCGGCAATCTGAAAGGAGTGGAATTGATCAGCGGAGCGGAAGGGAACGGGCTGAGCGTGCGGGGCGGGGCGATTCGCGAAACGGATGTTCGTATGGACGGCATATCGCTGCAGGATCCCCGGACGGAAAATTCCTATATCGCACTGAATAGTACGGCAATCGAAGAAATTCAGGTGATGACCGGCGGATTCACCGCCAAATACGGCGGGTTCCGTTCGGGATTATTGAATGTGGTAACGAAAGAAGGGAACCGCGACCGGTACACGGTATCGCTGAAAACGGACATAGCTCTGGAGGGTCAACAGCGATTTTTCGGCACTAATCCTTGGAGCGACGATTCGTGGATCTATAAAGTGTTCGCCGGTCAGTATGCCATGAACGGCATCCGTACCTCCGAAGATTCTATGGCGGTGCCGGAAGAGTTCTGGCGTTTCATCGGATGGAAGAGGGTGCGATCATTGACGCCGGGATTCAACTTCCTCGACTCCACACAAAAACTCGATCTCTGGAAAAATCAGCATCCACAATATGATGTCGCCAACCGGCGGAACGTATACGTCGAAGGGAGCATCACCGGTCCGGTTCCGGGATCGTTCATACCGCTCTTCGGCGCGTTTGCCGAACGGTCCACCTTCCTGCTCGGATTTAAATACGAAGATTCACAGCTGGCATTTCCGCTCGGCCCCCGCGACAATTATCTCGATTGGAATATGCAGTTAAAACTCTCGACGTCGGTCAGCGACAAAGTGCGATTTTCCGTCAACGGCATGTACGCTGATATCAGTTCCGTCAGCGGAGGACTGCAAGCCAACTACGGCGGCGCATTGGTCGACGCGTCGTCCAGTTTCGGTTTTCTGAACACGACTCCCAGTTCCATCAGCCAGGCGGCGCGGCTCATCGCCGGCAACGCCGGCCTTCAGCAGATCTTCAATAAAAGCAGGCTGCAATTTTACGATCAGCGCTACATCGTCGGCGGAGTGAAGTTGACGCACATGGTGTCGTCTTCGAGCTATTATACCGTGGATGTGCAGATGGGATATACCGACCAGAACCTCGCGCCGTTCGTACTCGACACATCGCGTGCGGATGCGTGGGTCACGTATACGACAAAATTTGCTTCCAATCCTACCGTTCGTTTTCTTCGCACTCCGGCACTCGGCAGTCCGAACGGATCGACGAATCCAGGATCGGATCCGCTCGATTTCTTCAGAATGTACGGCGGTGCACAACGGGCAGACTCTTCGCATTCGTTGGTACTGCAACTGAAGAGCGATTACACTGCGCAACTCGGCAGACATCACCAATTCGAAGCCGGCGTCTCTGCACGGTATCTGGATATGTTTGTATACACCGGAACATGGTTCCAGGCGCAGATTGCCTATACGCCGGATTTGTGGCAGTATTATACGGCCACCCCGCTCGACATCGGAGCCTATGTGCAGGACAAACTGGAATTTGAAGGAATGATCCTCAATGCAGGTTTGCGGCTTGATTATTTCAATCCATTGAAAAAAGGATATGTCACCGGATTCCCGAGCGATGCCGATTACAAGAATTTTTACGACAAAGTCTACATGAACACACCCGGAGATTGGGGAAGTTATGAGCGGTGGCTGGAATTCCGGTCGCTGCTGGAAAATCCGCCGGGATGGGAGCGGAAAGAGAACCGCGTGCAGATGTACCTCTCGCCGCGCATGGGTGTTTCGTTTCCGATCACCGAAAGCAGCAAAATGTACTTCAACTACGGACATTTTTATCAGCGGCCGCCGACTTCCTTCCTCTATAATCAAGCGATCTACATTGGCTCCGTTGCGCTCCCTTCTCCTGACCTTGATATGGCGCGCACTGTTTCGTATGAATTCGGCTACGAACAGATGCTGCCTCTTAATTTGCTTTTTAATGTGACCGCGTATTACAAAGATAACCGGAACGAACCGTTAAGTCGGTCGATGGTGAACTATTACAGCGACAATGTTGTACTGAGTTACTATCCCGACGCCTACAGCGACGTTCGCGGCGTTGAGATCCGGTTTGAACGCCCGGTTGGGCGATTTATCTCCTTCAATGCAATGTACGATTACTCTTTGGTCAGCGGCGGACAGACGGGACTCTCGACAGTGTACGAGGACCGATTGCGTGCAAAAACTGAATCGGAGACCCGCTCCGCTGTACAGTACAATTCCGAGCCGCGTCCCCGCGCCAATGTGTCGCTCAATGTTCATACGCCGCGCGATTTTGGAACGGAATTCCTCGGATTCCAGCTGCTCAACAGCATCGTTGCGAATATCTTTTTCGAATGGCGTGACGGCGGACGATATCTGTGGAATCCGGAAGTCACCGATGTGAAAGACCGGATCTATGTTGATGCGGTGAACGTCTGGAATATTGACCTTCGTGCATCGAAAGCGTTCGATCTGTCGTATGCCGACATCGAATTTGTCCTCACGATCAAGAATCTTACCAATAATAAATGGCTGGTCGTAGGAAACATGACCACGCCGCAGCTCAACGATTATAAAGCATCGTTAAATCCCTCATTTAAAGGAACCGGCGGAAGCGATCAATGGGGACAATGGAAATCGGACGATAACCATATCAAAACGGGATGGTGGGAAGCGCCGATATTCTTGAATCCGCGGTACATCGTACTCGGTGTAAGGCTCCACATATGATTGATGTAATAAAAAAATATCTTCTGCCGGTTCTCCTCGCTGCGGCGCTGCTTCCGGCCGATTCAACGGCACAGAAAAAAGTGGTAGGATATTATCCCGGTTGGAACAAGACAACCTATCCGCACACGGCAATAGCGTATGAAAATCTTACGCATATCGTCCACGCATTTATCTTCCCCTATGCGGACGGTACGTTGGATCTTACCACGTTTACTCCGTATCCGGAACTCATCGCATCAGCACATAATCACAATGTCAAAATTGCAATTGCCGTGGGAGGATGGGATAATGTCAGGACGCCGCGTTTTTCGCAGATGGCGGCGGACACCGCGGCACGACATGCTTTTATCTCCGCGATGATCAGCTTTATCAATACTCATAACTACGATGGAATCGATATCGATTGGGAATATCCCAAAACAGCCGCCGACCGGTCGAATATGACGCTGCTGGTGCACGAATTGAGAACCGCCATGAACATGATCAACCGGCCGTTGAGTCTTTCGATGGCCGGACCCGCCACATGGTGGTCGGGACAATGGTTCGATTTTGCCGCGATGATAAATGATTTTGAATGGATCGGCGTCATGACATACGATTTCTACGGCGCCTGGACGTCGAAAGCCGGCCCGAACGCGGCATTGTACGGCAACAGTGCGCAGAATACGGAAGGATGGATCGATTATTCCTATTCGTATTACAATGGTACGCGCGGAGTACCGAAAGAAAAATTGCTGATCGGAATTCCGTTTTACGGCCAGGTATTTAACGCTTCCTCGTTGTACGGTACAAGTACCGGTGCGACACAATCGACGTACACGAACATTATGCCGAAGTTATCGCAGGGATGGACCCGGCATTGGGATGCCGTCGGCCGCGTACCGTATCTATTGAATTCATCGTCAACGCAATTGATCAGTTATGACGATTCCCAGTCGGTGGCGGAAAAATGTCTGTACGTCAACACCAAAGGGAGCGGCGGGGCAATCATCTGGGCGATCGGTCAGGACCAGTATCAAGGTACAACGCCGCTCTTGTCGGTTGCCGGCGAGATGCTGCTTTCTCCTGTTGCCGTCCGATCGGAACATCCCTTTGATGTACCGGCACAAAGCACACTGCACCAAAATTATCCGAATCCATTTAACGGCGACACGGTGATTCGTTTTACCATCGGCCGCAGCGGATATGTCACCGCAGCGCTCTATGACATGCTCGGCAGACAGGTCCGGCTGCTGGCGCAGGGGGAGTATGAACCGGGAGAATATTCTCTCACAGTCTCCTCTCAGAATCTTGCCAGCGGCATCTATCTGTATCGATTGACCAATAACGGAAATGTGTTTACACGTACTATGATCGTCTTACGATAAAGGTGACTCTATGAGATCAACACTCATTTTACCGGTCCTTATGCTGATGGTGCTGCTGCCGTTACCCTCGATGGCGCAGCAACGAAATTACGATGTTCCACCGATGCAGGTCGATGTCGGCAATTTCCACATGGGGATGAATAAACTGATGGGCGAAGGGGGTCTTCAGACGCAGTTCAGCTGGATGCTGACCGGTAACGATCGTGAAAAGACCGAGATTTTTTACTGGCCGGCCGATCGCTGGCAGTCGAATATGCTGTATCAGATTTTCAACCCGATCTCACTGGGAGACAGCGGCATCGTAAATCCTGACGGCGTGCGGCTGCCGATGTATATTGCTGCGGGAAACGACGCACTGATCAATTCCGGAAAAACCGATTGGGCAATGGAGATCCGCCGTTACCGGCCGCCGATCATCACCGTGGACGGTGCGCAGATCAATCCGCCGTACTCGTGGTATGTCGATCCGACGCTGAAGTCCGACATCAAACTGGAATTCGAAGATGTGCTCAATCAATTCGGCATTCGGAGCCGCGTGGAAGTCTATGCCTTTAGTCATCCCCAGCATGCCGATTACTTTATCTGGAAAGCGACGCACAAGTTCACCGGCGAATTGAAAGTGCCGCGCGAAACAGTTTCGTCCCGCGATTCCGTGCCGGATCAGACGATCGATTTTTGGTGGCCGGTCGCATTCAGCTTCGGACCGTCAAAGGCAGGCGAGCGTTTTGTCAACGGAACGTTTTCGTACGAAGGAGTGGACGATCTCGACAGCTGGTTCAAGCACAAAAGCGAACTCGTACCGAACCGCTCGCGCGATACGCTCTATGTCGCATACTACTGGGATTCCAAAGGGACAGCGGCGCAGGTGTATGCGTCAAATGGATCTACCGACGACACCGGTGATCCCGACCGCACAACAGGATTTCTGCATTCAACGCAGATCTGCGGGTACACATTGCTGCATGCGGACAAATCATATAACGATAAAACTGACGATATTACACAGCCATACGCGATGCCGCATGCCGGTATCAATAAGGATCTCTGGAACAGGCGCGATGTCGGCTTAAAGCTGACATACCGTGGAGACGATGCGCGCGGACGCTTCCCGCTCGATCCGATCACTGCGGGACTTGCCACCGCTCCCGAATACGGACCGATGCGGTTCATCACCACCGGAATGCATTCGCTCACTAAAGACAGAACGATCGGCCGGTATGATTCGATTACCTTCGTTTATGCCGTCGGCGCCGGAAGCATCGGCTGGCACGATGCGGATTCCATCGGGCGCGCGTGGTTCAACGGACAGATCAGCGATTCTGCAAAAAAAGAATGGGTGTTGAAAGGTCGCGATTCGTTATGGAAAGTGCTCGACCGGGCGAACTGGGCATGGGACCGGATCAGCAAGGGATTGATTGTTCCGTCGCCCCCACCTCCGCCGGACATCAGTGTTACGTCGGGACCTGACAGGATTACCGTTTCGTGGGCGTATCCCGATGGATCATATTACAACGATCCGGGAACCGGCATCGACGATTGGTACGCCTGGCGCGTGTACCGAAAGAGAGGCGCCCTGCTGGTGAACGATCCGCTCGATCAGAAGAACGGCGATGTATGGGAATTGATCCATGAAACGACGAACCGCTCCGAATTGTCGTATATCGATCTTGCCGTGCAGCGGGGCGTCGATTATTATTATGCCGTGACAGCGGTGGATAACGGCACACAGAACGGTGTTGACATTTATCCAAACCAGCGTCTGGAGAGTTCCCGATTTGTGACGCGCTCACTGTTGCCGGCCGTATCGTTCAAACCCGGTTTAAGCGAGTCCGGCCGCGTTCGTGTTGTACCGAATCCTGCCACCGCCGCCGCGGGCACCGCAACAGGTACTACGGGTTTCAGCGGAACGCCGAACAAAATCCTCTTCGTCAATCTGCCGGTCAAGTGTACGCTGAGAATATTTACCGAGACGGGAGATTTTGTGAAACAGATCGAGCACTTCGGAACGGCCGATCATGAATGGAACCAACGCACCGACAATAATCAGTTTGTCAGCAGCGGTATTTATATTTTGGTCGTCACCGAGAGTGAAGCACTGGATGGAACACCGCTGGATAATCAGTTCGTCAAATTTGTCATCGTCCGATAAAGGAGAATTGTCATGAGAACAACAGTGAAACGCAGTCTGACAGGATTGATGACCGTCGCACTGCTCTGCACATCTGCCAATGCGCAGATCGTGAAAAAAGCGCAGGTGGGATTCCGCTTTCTCGAAAATCCCATCTCCGCCGAAGTAGTGGGGCGCGGCGGTACGGGATTGACGACCACCTACACGTCAAACGCAATCTTCTGGAATCCGGCGTTGCTGGGGTCAGTGAATTCAGACGTGGAATTGAGTATTCACAATACGCAGGGAATCACCGACATCAATGTGAACGCCGCCTCAGCAGCTGTGCGTCTTGGCGATTTTGCCGTCGTCGGATTCAGTCTTATTGCAATGGATTACGGTACGTTTTACTCCACCTATGCAGTCGATAAGACGGTGAATGATCAGGGATACGTGGAAACAGGGACATTCTCACCCGAAGCATACTCGCTGGGGATTGCATTTTCTCAGAAAGTGACCGATCGCTTTTCGTACGGTGTGCATCTAAAATATGCGGGACAGGACCTTGGCAAAGCATGGGTGGTTGAAAACGGCAGTATCGTACAGCGGGGATACAGTCAAAACGTAGTGGCGCTCGATGTCGGCGCGTATTACGACTTTCTCTTTCATGGGATACGTTTTGGTGTAACGATGCAGAACATTTCCCGTGAAGTGAAGTACGAAAACGAAGCGTTTCCGCTTCCTTTTGCGGTCGGATTCGGACTTGCGATAACACCGCTGACGATTCTTTCAGAAGATCCCGAAATGAAAAATCTCACACTGAATATCGAAACGAGGCATCCAAGAGACTTTGGCGAAAAAATGAAATACGGCGCCGAATACAATTTTATCGATCTATTGACGGCGCGCATCGGATACATGAGCAATCTTGACGAACGCGGATTCACCGCCGGAGCAGGCATCCGTCATACGCTGTCGGGTATTCCGCTCCGTGTCGATTACGCATACGAAGCGTTCGGAGTATTCGGTGCGGTCCATTTTATCTCGATCGGTGCCGGCATCTGATAGAGTGTATGCACATTATTCTTTGTTGACCGTTGAATTTATTGCTACATTTATTATGCAGTTATCAATAACAGGGCAGAGCGCCCTGAGTACACGAAAACGAAATTATTTTATATGGCTTTGACATTCTCCCCCTATACGGACACGGTACGCGCCGACGTCATTACCCTCTGGAACAACGCCCTTCCGCTCGACGCACTATCCGTGAACATGCTCGAGTCGAGAATATTGCTTGATGAAAATTTTGATCCGGAGTTTTTTATTCTCGCCCGGCAGGGAAACACTCTCGCCGGCCTTCTTCTCGGTGCATACGCACAACGGATGCCTCTCGGCGACGCCGATCCCGACGGCACGCGGTGCTGGATTACCGCACTGGCGGTCGATCCGGCGGCGGATCTGACCTACGTCGGCGGCGCGTTATTGAAAGAAGCGGAAAAGAAATTTGCCGCGATCGGGAAGAAGGAGTGTTTTGTTTCTACCTATCCGCCGGGATATTTCACCGCCGGAATCGATCAGCGAAATTACATCCCGCTTCTCAATCTGTTTCTTGACCATGGATATGTGAAACAGAAAGAAGCAATCAGTATGGATTCCTCCATCGTCATGTTCACGGTCTCCGACGCAGTGAAAGAAAAAGAGGCGGAATTGAAGAGAGACGGGATCGAAATCCGCCCGTACCGCAGGGACGATCTGTTACGCTTTCTTTCCTTTCTGGAACAGACGATGCCGTCCGATTGGGTCCGTGTTGAACGGCGCAATTTGAAAAAAATTTCCGAAGGGGGATTCACTGAAAACCAGATCACCGTCGTGACGCACGCCGACAAGATCATCGGCTATTGCCAGTTTGAAGGGGCACATTTCGGTCCATTTGGTGTCAGCGATGCTTATCAGGGAAAGGGAATCGGTACGGTGCTGCTTGCCCGCACAATTGAACGGATGAAAGCCGACGGCCACCACGATGCGTGGGTGATGTGGACAGACGATGTTGCCGCGAAAGTCTACGGCAAATTCGGTTTCAAGGAAACGAGAAGGTTTGCAATACTCAGAAAAGAACTCACGTAATTGATTCATCGGCGCATCGGATCATTGAATCAATGAACCGATGAATCAATGATCCAATGAACCAACCCATTCATGAACTAAGGTAAAATTTTTATGTCGGAAACGAATCAACGTATTATTCTTGCAATTGGGGCTCACTGCGGCGATATGGAAGTCTGTTGCGCCGCCGTACTGGCAAAACAAAAAAAGCTCGGAGACAAGATTGTTTTTCTTCATCTGACGCTCGGTGAAGGGGGAAATCCGAAAATGTCGCCGGAGGAGTACGGCGCACAAAAACGTCGCGAGGCCGAAGCGGCTGCACAGGTGATCGGCGCCAAAGCGCTGTTCGGTCCGTACAAAGACGGCGAACTGCCGAACGACGAATCCGTCCGACGCTATGTGGCCGACGTTATCCGTCAGGTAAAGCCGTCGCACATCATTACCCACTGGCGGACAAGCATCCATAAGGATCATGCCAACACCCATGCCATTACAATGGATGCCGTGCTTTTGGCATCTCTTGAAGGGGTGGCATCGGAATACCCGCGGCATCGGGGAGTAAAAGCGATCTATTATACCGAGAACTGGGAAGACCCTGAAAATTTCAAGCCGTACGTGTATGTCGATGTGAGTGATGAACTGGAGGCGTGGAAAAAGTGCGTAACGCAATATCAGTTCATTAAGGGCGGAATCTCATCGTTTCCATATTTGGAATATTATGAAGCGCTGGCGCGGGTGCGCGGCGCCGAAGCGGGGAAAAAATTCGCCGTATCTTTCGATATCGATCCGTTCGAGAAAAAAAAGATTGTTGATTCCCTCCCGTAACGGTTCACGAATACTGATGTGTTATGAATTATACCATACGTAATTACCGGGCGGAAGACGAGCATGATGTCGTCGCGTTGTGGAATCGCTGCCTGCCGAAGGACGAGATTCTGCTGAACACATTCCGCCGCAAAGTCATTCTTGATCCCAATTTCGACCTGCACGGCTGCTTTGTTGCCGTGGCAAAAAAACAGGTGATCGGATTCATGCTGAGTGTCCGCCGGCGGTATCCGTATTACGATCTCGGCCTGGAAGAAGGAAAAGGATGGATCACGGTCTTTTTTGTCGATCCCGAATGGAGGAAACAATCCGTTGCAACGGGATTATTGGAACATGCCGAACGGTTTCTCGGCACACTGTCGGTAAACGAGATTTCCATCGCGGATTATACGCCGAACTATTTTATTCCCGGCGTCGATCTCGATGCGCATGCCGATGCCCATACATTCCTGAAAAACCGGGGATATAAAAAAGTGCAGAGCGTGTACGGCATGGGGCGGTCGATCCTCGATGTTGATCTGCCGAAGGACATGCTCGACGTGTCGCGCAAACTCGACGAGGCGGGATTCTCCATCGTTGTATTCAATCCCGCCCATACCATCAAGCTGCTGGAATTTCTCCGCCGGCATTATCCCGGAGACCTGTTCCGGGTTGCATTGGAGCGCATTACCGATGATCCCGAATGCGATGAAGTACTGGTGGCGTTAAAGGACGATCAGGTTGTGGGTTTCAGTCATTTTCTCGACGAGCGTTTCGGTCCCTTCGGCATCGCTCCCGAATTTTCCGGACGCGGTTTGGGTCCGCTGCTGTACTATCACACAGTTCTGCAAATGCGGAAAAAGGGGAAACACAATCTCTGGCTTGCGTGGACGACCGGGAAGGCAAAAGATTTTTATCACAAAGTTGACCTCAAGGTGTTTCGCCGGCACGTTATCATGAAGAAAAACCTGTAATACCGGTGAAACAACAATCCGTACATATCATCTTGCTGATTGCAGCTCTCCTGTTTCCGTTGTCTGAATCGGCAAGTCAACCGTCGCTGCGGTACGGCGGAGTGAGATCGTCGCGCATTCTCGGGAATTATCCCGGCAGGGTATTTCCGGCACCGAAGTACTGGATCGACGCATCGCAATGGATGGCGAATAAATTCACGAATGCAGCGCCTGCTGCCGTCTGGATTGTCAGTCTCGCCGGAAACAACGGCGAGAGTTATATGGGGTTCCCCGCCGACGGAAAATCGTATCCGAATGTCGTCTTTGCAAATACGGATTACAGTGAAACGCATCTCTCGGCATTCGATACGGCGGGAGTAAAGGTGTGGCTGCAGGTCGAATCCGGCTCCGCCGTGATGGATACGCTCATCGACCTTGTCCTTTCGCGGTACTCCCATCATCCGTGTATTGCAGGATTCGGCATCGATGTCGAATGGCTCGACTGGAAGACGAATTCCGGCGGAAGGAAATTGACCGACTCGCTCGAGCTGATGCGGTGGGAAGAGCGAATCAGGAAATACGATACGACGTACACTCTTTTTGTGAAACATTACGGCCAATCGTGGATGCCGGCAAAATACCGCGGGAAACTGATTTTCATAGACGACAGCCAGGGGCACACATCGTATACGTCGATGGTGAACGAATTTAAATCGTGGGGAACGAAATATTCTCCCGCTCAGGTCGGATTCCAGTTCGGCTATAAAGCCGATTCAGCATGGTGGAAACCGCTTTCCGATCCGCCGGCAGCGATCGGAAATGAATTGTTTTCCAAAATTCCCAATGCGTCGATGATGTTCTGGGTCGATTTTACGCTGACAACTCTCTTTCCCGTCACGCGCATTGCGGAATATTCTTCGGCGCCGATTCCGTCGATGGTCACCGTTTCCCCGGCCTATCCGAATCCCTTCAATCCCGGAACGACGATTCGTTTTTCCATTCCGGCCAGGGAGAATGTCAGCATAAAAATCTTTAACCGGATCGGACAGGAAGTGGGAGAATTATTGAACGGCCCGATGGAACAGGGCACCTACGAAGCGAAATGGAATTCCGAAAACGTTTCATCGGGAGTCTATTACTGCCGGTTGACCGCCGGCGGGTATTCGCACACACAGAAACTGGTTCTCGTCAAATAATCATCCGCTGCGGCGGCATAAAGGCAATGATATGAAAAGACTCGCAACCCGAATCGTTCTGGTTCTGGCCGTCTCATTCTCTCTCTCCGCACAAACCGTTCAGGTGAGTGTGGACGCAGGGAAAACCCTCCGCGCCGTGAACCCTCTGCTCTACGGTATCAATACTGCACGGTGGGATGAATCGCTCTTTCCCGGCCCGACAAACGAGATGCTGGTGACGAACGACCGCGACGCTATCCAAAAAATCAAAGCCTCCGGCGTAACGCTGTTGAAATATCCCGGCGGCAACGACGCGGATCATTACATCTGGAACTCGAAAGAGAACAGCGAAAGCGAGATGGACACGGACGAATATCTTGCCCTCTGCCGCGAGGTCGGTGCGGAACCGTTTATCACGATCAATTTCAACGAATCGCCGCAGCTGGCGGCGGATTGGGTGCGGTATTGCAATATCACCCGCGGATTTTATGTGAAATACTGGGAAGTGGGGGACGAACAATGGGGCTCATGGGCGAAAGGCCATTCATCACCCGAAGGATACGCGAAACGGTACGCGGAATTCGTCACGGCAATGAAAGCGGTCGATCCGACAATTAAAGTGGCGACCAATGTCGCGCTTGCCGGAAACGCTCCCTCGCTCGGCGGCGGATCGGAAGGATGGACAGCGCGTGTGCTTCGTGCCGTTCCGGAACATATCGACATGCTGACAATCACCTTTTATCCCCAGCAATGGGGAAAAGAGAACGATGCCGAATTGCTGAAGAGTGTTGATGTGTACAGAAAATTATTTCTGCAGTTGAAGGACGAAGTGAAGCGGGTTGCCGGTGCAAAAAAGGCGGAAGAGATCATCTATATTAATGTCGGTTACAATTCCGTCAACCATTCCCCGGGACCGCAAACGCTGCAGATTGTCAATGCGTTATGGGTGGCGGACATGATCGGAGCGATGGCGGAAGTCGGTACGGATATCGCCTGTTACTGGGCGGTGCACAATGCATTTCCGCCGCGCAAAGGGGATTACGGCTATCTTTCGTCGGAAGGAAGCAATACACCGAATGTCAATTATTATGTTTTTCCGTTGTTCGCACGGAATTTCGGATCCCGATTGGTGAAATCTCAATCGTCGGACAAGGATGTTGTGGCGTACGCTGCAACAGAGAGAAAAAAACTATCCCTGTTTATCATTAATAAAGACAGCACAAAAGAGAAAAAGCTGGAAATCACGCTCGATAAATTCGCCCCGCAGAAGAATGCATCTGTCCGCATACTTGATGCAGCAAGAATGAACGAAGAATTGCCGATGGCCGCCGCGGCCGGCAAAAAATTCACATACACCGTTCCGCCGTATTCATTGATTGCCATGGAAATCCTTTCCGCGGATTCAATCATCCCCCCGGCAAATCTGGCGCTGTCGGCAATTCCCTCTGCTGCATCATATTCCGTCATCGGCCCGCATTTTTCCGCTGCAAGTGCTGTGGACGGTAAAATGTATACGCGATGGAATTCCGCCGCATGGACCAAGTCCGACGGGAAGGAGGAGCAGTGGTATCAATTGGAATGGAAGACGCCGCAAACATTCACGGATGTACAAATCCATTGGGGTGAAACCCGCGCTGTACGATATGTTCTTGAAATCTCCGACGACGGCACAGTGTGGACGCCGCTCCGTGAGATTACCGGGGAGAAAGGAACATCCGACACATTCTCGTTCGCTCCGGTGTCGGCTCGATTCCTGCGCATGAACGGAACACTGGGGACCGGCGGACGCTGGACGATCTCTGCATATTCAATACGGGAGATAGAAGTTTTTCTTCGATGATTTCAATGAACCGATGAACCAATGAGCCAATCCATCACTCCTATTTCGACTTCCCGCCTGCTTTCGCTTGATGCGTTCCGCGGATTTGCCATTGCCGGGATGCTCTTCGTCAACAATCCGGGCACCTGGAATGCCGATGTCGTACCGCACCAATTGCTCCACGCACAATGGCATGGCTGCACGTTTGCCGATCTTATTTTTCCCTTCTTTCTTTTTATTGTCGGCGTTGCCATGCCGATCAGTTATGCAAAAAAAAGTTCATTGCCGGCATGGCAGGGGATAATGATCGCCGCCCGCCGTGCGCTGATGTTGTATCTTCTCGGCGCGTTCCTGAAATCGGCATCGATCAACGAACCGGTTCTTCATTTCGGAATTTTACAGCGCATTGGGATTCTCTACTTTGCCGCATACCTTCTGTTACCGCTCGGCATCAAAACTCAGGCAATCATTGCCGGTGCAATGCTCTTTCTCTGGTGGGGTGTGATGGCGTTCGTTTCAGCGCCGGGGGTAATTACCGGATCGTTTGAACGGGATGTGAACATTGCGCAATATATCGACAGTTTTATTCTCGCACCGGAAGATAAAGAGACGATCGTGAGTATGATTCCCGGCCTTTCCACCGTCCTTTTCGGCGTGCTGACAGGAAGGATGATACAGAAACGAAAGAATGACACATCGGTTGTCCGGAATCTGTTGATCGCCGGACTTGCCGGGATCGCGGTCGGCCTGCTCTGGGATCAGGTTGTTCCGTTGAATAAAATTCTTTGGACCTCTTCGTTTGCCGTCTACACCGCCGGCTGGTCGTGTCTCGTGCTCGGTACAATGTACTGGCTGGTGGAAGTGAAAAAAATGACCCACGCTGCCTTTCCTCTGGTTATCTTCGGCATGAATGCCATCACCGTCTATGTCGGTACGGGATTGTTTGTCCGGTGGATCATGCTGTCGTGGAAAGCGCCGTACGACGGTGCGATGACATCGCTCACCGGATTTTTCTTTAAATCATTCTCATCGTTCACCGCTCCGACAATCGGATCGCTGTTGTATTCATCGCTGATTATCGGACTTGGCTGGCTCGTCTGCTATTGGATGTATCAGAAAAAAATATTCCTGAAAGTATGACCACACCCGCTATGGCCGTTCGCACCGGCGCCGACAGATTATTGAACGATGGGATCGATCTCATCAAAAATAAACGCGTCGGCATTCTGACAAACCACACCGGCCGGCTCTCGGACGGCAGGCACATTGTTGATGCCGTTGCAGAATCCGGAGCATGTTCTATCGTTGCCCTGTACGGGCCCGAGCACGGAATCTTTGGCAACAATCCCGACGGAACTCCTATTGCGGATTCACGGTACCGGGATTCCGCCATTCCGGTGTATTCGCTCTATGGATCCTCACACCGTCCGACAAAGGAAATGCTTGCCGGCGTTGAACTGCTGATCTGCGACATTCAGGATATCGGCGCGCGGTTTTATACATACATCTCGACTATTGCACTGGCGATAGAAAGCGCCGCCGAACACCGCATTCCTGTGCTGATTCTCGACCGACCGAATCCCATTCGCGGAATTGCATTCGACGGACCGATCAGAACTAATTCGCTCCGTTCCTTTGTCGGATGGATGCCGATTCCCGTACAACACGGGATGACGGTCGGCGAACTTGCCCGCATGTGGAATGATGAAGGGGAGTTTCAAGATGGAATCCGGGCGGATCTGACCGTGCTGCCGATGACCGGGTGGAATCGGTCATTGTGGTATGATGAGACCGGGTTGCAATGGATTGCTCCTTCGCCGAACATGGTCGATCTCGACACAGCGGTGATTTATCCCGGACTCTGTTTTGTCGAAGGGACGTCACTTTCGGAAGGGAGAGGGACAAGAACTCCATTTTCATTAATCGGCGCACCGTGGCTGGATCCGAAAAAAGTATTGCCGTTGTTGAATGATGAAAATACTGGCGGAGTAAAATTTTCCGAAGAAACATTCACACCGGACGAAATTCCCGGAATGGCAGCCGATCCGAAATTCAAAGGAGAAATATGCCATGGACTCCGTATTCGTATTGTCGATCGAAATCACATCACACCGGTGCGGCTCGGTATCAGCATTCTTTCTGCAATAAAAAGAGCATATCCCGAATCGATGGAATTGCGCGACCGCCGGTTCGATATTTTAACCGGCACAATGATTGTGCGGAAAATGCTGATGGAGGGATCCGCGTCTCGTGAAATAATTACATCGTGGCAGGATGAACTGACACGCTTTGCGGAGAAGCGGCAGAAATATCTTTTATATTCTTGAAAGTAAAAAATAGTGGAATTAATGATTACAAGATTGCAAGATTGCAAGATTATTTATTTCACCGGAATTCTTGGAAATACAGGAAGGTCGTTGACCTGATCGGATCACATCAAGAAGCGGGAACATAACAATAGAAACGATATCAAAATTGAAAAATTGTCACCCCTCGACAGAGTTTATCCGCCTCAGGCGGACTCGGGGTGACATATATTGTAATGTCATGCCAAGCGGAGACGAGGCATGACATTGATTGGAATTTTTGAGATGACTCTCGCAATTAACATCGTATAAAGGGATGGTGGCATGAATTTTCAAATACTTGACTGGTTCATTCTTGTATTGTATCTCGCCGGCACGATCTTCATCGGCATTCGTGCCCGGAAATATGTCGAGAACATGGAGGGATACTTTGTCGCCGGCCGCCGGGTGAAAGTGGCGCTCGGTTCCGCGACGCTCATTGCCACGGAGATAGGCATCGTCACGTTCATGTATTTCGGAGAACTGGGATATGTCACCGGATTCTCCTGCTTTATTCTCGGCATTATCGGATTTATCGGTTATTTTGTCATCGGCAAAACGGGTTTCATCGTGTCGGGTTTGAGAAAACTGAATGTCATCACTATTCCCGAATTCTATGAGATGCGCTTCAGCAAAGGCGTCCGTGTGCTCGGAGGTATTCTGCTTTTTCTCGGCGGCGTGCTGAACATGGGAGTCTTTCTGAAAATGGACGGTGTTTTTTTAACGGTAACGATGGGATTTTCGCCGGATATTCTGGCGTTGGTGATGACGTTTATGTTGTTGGTCGTGGTCAGTTATACCGTGCTGGGAGGGATGTTCTCGGTGGTGATTACCGATTTCATTCAGTTTGTGATCCTCTCATTCGGTATGCTGGTGGCGACATTTTTTATCTTGATGCACATTTCCTTTGGTGAAATTGCCGCAACGGTGGTGGAACAATTCGGCAGGGAAGGATTCGATCCGACGGCAAATCCCCGCTTCGGCTGGTTCTTTCTCTTCTGGATGCTGATCGGGAGCGTGGCGATCTCGGCGTTGAATCAACCTGCCGCATCAAAATCGTTTGCATCGGAAAGTCCCGAGGTGGGACGCAAAGTCTTCCTCTTCACCGGTATTACGCTTGCGGGGCGGTACATGATTCCGATGTTCTGGGGTGTGGCGGCGCTGGCGATGTTCGGCCCATCCCTCGATTCGACATTGGCGATGCCGAAACTGCTCGGCACTGTCGTGCCGTCGGGATTTCTGGGATTAATGGTGGCGGGAATGCTCGCCGCGTCGATGTCGACCTACAGTGCCTACATGCTGGCGTGGAGTTCTGTCGCAACGCGCGACGTCATCGCGCCCTTCAAGAAAGTTGCGCTGACCGAAGCATCTACGATCCGTTTAACGCGCATCATTACCGCCTGTATCGGCGTATTCATTCTCGTCTTCGGTTTGTGGTATGAACTGCCGGCGACAGTGTTTCAATACACTGCAATTACCGGCGCAATGTATGCGGCGGGTGCGTTCGGTTGTGTGGTTGCAGGCCTCTATTGGAAAAAAGCGAATCTGATCGGCGCGTATGCGTCGCTGTCGCTGGGCGCGGCTGCTCCGTTGCTATTTTTAATTTTAGACCAGTTGAAAAGCGTACTGCCCGAAGGGCTGCTCTTTATGACGGATGTGAATATATCGGGATTTTTGAGCTTCGTTTTGGCGGCCGCGGGGATGATCGTCGGATCCCTGATAACCCAAAAAAGCTATCCCCCGAGAATGATCGTAAAATAAAGGAAGGAAATAGGATATGGAATTCTCCGCATTGGTCTGGATCATCGTCTTTTGCACCGCGGCAGCATTGTTCTTTTGCACCGCCGCGGTGATTACATTTTATGGCATACAGGATTTGAAGGATTTGCTCTCTCATTCCGGGAAAAAGAATGCCTGACGGAAACGGTGTATTATGCCGGCGGGTATGTTTCTTCATTGCACGGTTGCGTTCTATCACAGTTCTTGGTATCTTCTCAATGCTGTCACTATGAAAACCACAATAGACAAGTTCATGAAAGCCATCCGGGAATTCATACTGCGATACCCAGCCATTCTCGCATCCTATTTCATTTACGGGTATTACTTCATTTCGACGATGGAGTTCTATATCAAGTTTAAAAGCAAGCACTTTGCCGCCACCGATGCGTTACGGCATTTTGATACATTGCTGTGGATGTGGCTGCTGGCCTATGTGTTGGTAAAAGTGATCGATCTGCGGGAACGGCTGCACACCAAAGAACGGGAGCTCATGGAGCACCAGCATGACATTCAGTTGAAAGAGACTCAGATCAAGACGCTGCACGAAGTGATCATGACGCTGAAGCATGAGATCAACAATCCGCTCGCTATCATTCTGGGGTACATCCGCCTGTTGAAAAAGGGGAATGCCGACACCGATTCATTGAAGAAACTCGATGAAATCGAAACCGCGTCGCAGCGCATCAACCACGCCCTCAAAGAATTTTCCGCTGCGCAGGTCTATGAAATCACGGATTCCCCGATCGGCCCGCTTGCCAAACTGTCCCCCTTTAAAACCGAAAAAAAATAATCATGACGATCCATGAGCGATGGATGAAGTATGCGCTCAAAGAAGCGACGCGCGCTTTCGATCGGGATGAAGTCCCCGTCGGCGCCGTTATCGTGCATCAGAATGCCGTTATTGCCAAAGGATTCAATCAAGTGGAGACGTTGCACGATCCCACCGCGCATGCAGAGATGATTGCCCTGACCGCGGCGGCAGCACATCTGGAAAATAAATTTCTCAAGGATTGTGTATTGTATGTGACGATGGAGCCATGCCCGATGTGTGCAGGAGCGATCGTTCTGTCGCGTATTCCCGCCATTGTATTCGGATGCTATGATCCGAAGATGGGTGCAAGCGGCAGCGTGATGAACATTACCGAAAACAAAAAGTTGAACCACACCGTGCATGTGATCGGCGGCGTGCTGGATGCAGAGTGCGGAGGACTGGTGAAAGAATTTTTTGAGAAAAAAAGAAAGAAAAAATAATAAGATATTTACCGCGAAGACCCGCCAAACAACGCAGCGGGTGTACGCGAAAACGCGAAGAAGAAAGAAGACAGAAGACGGAATTCAGAAGACTTTAGAATGATTAATGATGACAGATTACCGATGACTAATTGCCAATTCCACATTCCCATTAACTAATGACATATTACCAATGACCAATGACCAATGACCAATGACCAATAACCAATTCCCAATTACCAATGACCAACAACCAATCACTCCGCAATTCCTTCCTGTAACCTCTCCGCCCTGTCTGCAAGCCGTAACGCTTCGAGCATCTCGTCGATATCGCCGTCGATGAACCGGTCCAGATTGTACAGTGTCAATCCGATGCGGTGGTCGGTCACCCTGTTTTGAGGAAAATTATATGTGCGCACCTTGTCGCTCCGGTCTCCGCTTCCGACCATCGATTTTCTCGCCGACGCCTGAGCGTTGACCTGTTCGTTCACTTTAATTTCGTACAGTTTTGAGCGAAGCAATTTCATCGCACGTTCCCGGTTTTGGAACTGGGAGCGTTCCTGCTGGCACGCCACGACGATCCCGGATGGGGTGTGCGTGATCCGGACGGCGGTTTCCACCTTGTTCACGTTCTGTCCCCCTTTGCCGCCGGATCGGTACGTATCGATTTCCAGATCGGCGGGATTGATCACCACTTCTTCCACATCGTCGATTTGCGGCATTACCACCACCGTTGCGGCCGACGTATGAACTCGTCCCTGCGCTTCCGTTTCCGGTACGCGCTGAACGCGGTGCCCGCCGCTTTCGAATTTCAATGTTCCAAAGACATCGTCGCCGTCGATACTGATCGTGATTTCTTTGAATCCTCCTTTATCCGTCTCGTTCCAGTCGAGCGTATCGACTTTCCATTTCTTCCGTTCGGCAAACCGCACATACATGCGGTACAGATCGGCTGCAAACAATGCGGCTTCTTCGCCTCCGGTGCCGCCGCGGATCTCCACAATCACGTTTTTGTTGTCGTTCGGGTCTTTCGGGATCAGCAGCTGCTTTACTTCATCCTCCATTTTCTCAAGTTTCGGCTGGAGATCTTCGATCTCTGCAAGCGCCATCTCCTTTAACTCCGCATCGCCGCTGGTATCAAGCACATGCCGGCTTCCGTCGATGTCGTTGTGGAGTTTCAGGTACCGGTCCGCCGCCTTCACGATATCGGACAGCTCGCGGAATTCCCTACCGAGTTCCTTGCTCCGCTGCTGATTGGCGATCACTTCGGGAGTGGAGAGCAATTCCTGCACCTCCGCATAGCGCCGTTTAATGGACAATAATTTTTCTACTAAGTTGCTCATAAATACTAAAAAAGAAGCTCACACAAAGCCCCGAAGGGGCGGGCCACAAAGGGATGGAAAAAATGGTGCTGCCAATTCTCAATTCCCAATTCCCAATTCCGGATTACCAAGAACCAATGACCAACAACCAATGACCAATCTACTCTCTCTGCAACGCCGCCTTAATCGCCGCCAGCGACACTTCCATCATCGACTCGTCCGGTTCTTCCGTGGTGATTTTCTGCAGCCAGAGTCCCGGCGCAACGAAGAACTTTCCGATTGCCGTAGTGCTGTGTTTAGCGGAATACTTTAAAAATTCATAACCGATTCCGCCCAGAACGGGAATGAACGGAATGTGCGTAGCGAGACGGATCGGCAGCGTCAATTCGTCGATGAACTGCAGCAGCACTGTATCCATGACGCTGAAGAAGAGTATCGCGATCAGCATCACCTGTAGCACAAAACTTGTCCCGCAGCGGGGATGAAACCGTGTGAACGTGATTGCATCGCTGACCGTGAGCGGTGCATTTTGTTCGAACGCAAAAACCGCTTTGTGTTCCGCACCGTGATACTGGAACAACCGGTGGACATCTTTCATTTTCGAAATGGCGAACAGGTACCCGAGCAGGATCATAATCCGGATTGCACCGGCGACAAGATTGAATTCCAGCGGCCGCTGCTCCACGGCGAACAATTGCGTTGCCGCAAAGAGCGGAAGGAAAAAGAATATTCCCACGCCGAGAGCAAGGGAGAAGATCAATGTGAGCGTCAACGCCAGTTTTGTCTGCGCCTTTTTCTCTTTTTTCGGTTTGCCGTCGTTCTTCGCCGCCTCTTCGTCTTCGATGGCGATTTCCGCCGAATAATTAAGCGTGCTGATTCCGACGTACATCATCTCAATCAATCCCACCGCCCCGCGGATAATCGGCTTGTTGAGCCACGGATATTTTTCAATCACCGACGTAAACGGCTGCTTTTTGATTACGATCTCGCCGTTCGCTCTGCGGACTGCCGTGGCGATCATCCCTTTTGCCCGCATCATCACTCCCTCGATGACCGCCTGTCCGCCGACCTGTATCGGTTGATTGGGATCGAATTGTTGCTTTTCACTCATATATTTTTCAATTCTTCTAAAAAAATAAATACCGTGTTTTCAAAATATCCGAGCCCTGCTTGTCATGGTGAGCGCCCGCCAAAAAGCACAGCGGGCAAGCCCGCCTGAACGACGTTGTCGGGCAGGGAGTCGAACCATGACAGGGCGAGAAATTACATTCTATTGAATAGACGGAAAAACAAAACCTGTGAAACATCCACAGGTCGTTGAACACTATCAATATAGCGAAAAAAGAAGGAAAACGGAATTCAGGTCCCTATAAGACGTATCTCAGAATAGTGATTTGGATCGTTTCTCGCTTGATTGATATTGAATGTACAATAAGGTACATTTCACAATACACCACAAACTTCCCCGATAATTCTGGAGGTGGTATGAAAACCACTCCGTTTCTCATTCTGTTCGCCCTCACTGTCGCATTCGGCGGAAACACATTCAAAGAACGCCGCGCCGTCGATCTTCGTCAAAAAAATCTTCTTGTTCAGCGTAGCCGGATACCTTCCGTCGAATACGCAAAGGCCGTGACGCAAAAAGTGTCAACCGGTCCGTCAGAAGGTATTGTCATCGGTACGACCGATTACGATTATGCGATCAATTCCGGCTTTGCGCGCAGGATTGCAACGTATGACGACGGCAACGAAGTGCATATGGTTTATCCGCATCGCGATGTTTCGGTCTCATCACCCCAAGATCGTTTGACGAATGTCTATGTCTATTGGGATGCATCCTCGCCGACAACACTTACTACTACATTACCGCGGCAAAAAGTATTTGGATCTACCGGGTTTGCGGGAATCGATGTCATTCCTGCCGGCGCCGGCGCAGGAATTGCACTGATGACCTACACGTCGGGCGGGAAGACCTATTTTGCCATCGACGGTAGTCCCGGTGGAGCTGCGTTTACAGAATCCGAGTTGCCTGCTGCAATCTCCGAAAAAATTATCAACGATCCTCAGGTGACCGTTTCGGCGGATGGGAACACGATCTGGTTCACTGCCAATCTCAATAACGATAATGTCATCGTGGCTCAATCGACCGATTTCGGTGCGACATGGATCGGGATCGACAGTCTGAAGAAATATCTGCCGCATACGGGATTTACCATTAACGGCGCCGCGCCGTTGTTGATCTCCTCCGACGGGACATTGTACCGCATCGCAACATTGACGGGAAAAGGATCGCTTCCTCCCATCGGCAGCGCGCATCCGGACAGCGCCGACCGTATCGGGTATTTTAAATCAACGAATAACGGTACATCATGGAACTGGTCGACAATCGGCAGGGATGGAGAACCGTTGATTGTCTCTCTTAGTGACACCGTCTATGTGCTTTTTGAGAACTTTTCCCAGTTCAGCGGCGCGATTGGACCTTCCGGTGCGTTGCATGTTGTTACCAACGGATATTGTCTGAAAGTCGTCAACGATTCAACTCTCTCGAACAGATTCTATACGCTCTATTTTGATCTTGGTATCAATATGTGGAAGATCATTTCCAATAAGGCACATGGTGCGTACGCTGATTATGATTCATCGTATTACCGGTACAGCGGTAATGCCATCGGTCACCCATATCCGTCGATCGGCTGTAATGGAAATATTGTCCATGCCGTTTGGTCACAGCCGGTGTTCTCCGATGGGCATTTGGACACTTCGATGGGATTTGTACGGTATCAGTTATGGGAAAGTTCTTCATTCAATAATGGAGGATTTTTGAATGACCCGAATTCAATAACTGACACCGAAGGTGCACTTTTTGCCAATGCCGCTGAACCAAGTGCCGACTATGGGTATTATGGATTGCCCGTGATATTTTTGAAGGATATTGAATCTGGAAATTCTGTTTTTGGCGAGGGGGAGATAAAACAAATTCCATGGATATACAGACGTGTTGGCGGAGGGATAGTTGACTATTTTTATGTCACGATCTTTTCGTGGGCTGATTCAGGAGGAATCATCGAACCGAAGGGAGAAATTCAGGTTTCTAATACCGGTATGAAAACCTTCACAATATCGCCAGACTCCGGTTTTCAGATCGATTCGGTTGTTGTCAACAATCAAAATCATGGGGTAATAAACACTTTCACATTTTATACTCCGTGGTATGATCAATTCATCAGTGCATATTTTTCACCGATTTCTTCTACCGTGAGATATGAAGCCCTTGCACCGTTGACAATGGCACTGTATGAAAACTACCCGAATCCCTTCAATCCGACCACCACAATTCATTTTGATCTGGATCGTGATGCCGATGTTTCAATTGAGGTGTATGACATGCTTGGGCGCCATGTTGCCTCATTGATACACGAATATAAAAGAGCCGGCAGACATACCGCTGCTTTCGACGGTTCTCGATTGTCAAGCGGAACCTATTATTACAAAATGAAGGCGGGGAATTTTACGGCAGTGAAGAAGATGGTGTTGATGAAGTAATAAAAAAAGATCCCCGTTATCTTAAAGATAACGGGGATCTGTCTCAATCGGGGATCCTTTTCTTAAAACTTAAAACTCAAATCTAACCCCTACAGTACCGCGGAAACCGATATAATACGCCCCGGGATCGCTCAATTCTCCGCCGATCCGTCCCGATGAATCCATCCATTTCAAATTCTTGTCGTTGAACAGATTCCGTATATCGGCATACAGCACCGCCCGCATCGTCTCATCGAACGAAAACGTACGGCTGACTTTCAAATCCATCGCGGAATAATTTTCCATCCGCCGGTTGTTCGGCACAAAAAGGAGCAATGTGTCCTGCGGTGTGAATCCGTCGCGTGAGGGGTAAAAGGTGTATGGTTTTGCCGTGTTGAAATTATAGAATGCCTGCACTTCAACATCATAGGGGAGCGACATGGATGCTGAGATCTTGACGGTGTGCCGCTGGTCCCAGCTTAAATAGAAGAGGGAAGTGTACGGTGTGATGCCGTACTGGGCAAGATTCAAGCCCTGTGTCGCATTCTCGCTCAATCCCTGTGCCAGCATAAATGTGTAAGAAATATCACCGTTCAGGAACGATCCGCCCCTTTTCTGCAGCCGCGCTTCGATCCCTTCCGCCTGCGCGCTGGGATTGTTCACGAACTCCGCAAATCCGTAATCTCCCGCCGCTTTGCTGTCGCTGGGAATAAACGTCTTGCTGTCCACCTGATTCTCCGTCTCTTTTCTGAAATAGAGAACCGTTGCGGTATACTCCTCCGTGATAGCGTGACGAATGCTGACCTCCCACGCTTTGGTCTTTTCCGGTTTCAGGTCGGGATTTCCGACGACGGCGCTGACGCCGCGCTGCTGCGCCACCACGTCGAGTCCGGAATAGAGATAATCGAAAAGAGGAAACTGCACGTAATGTCCGTAGTTCAAAAAGATACTGCCGGATTCGGAATAGGGCATCGAGATGCCGAAGCGGGGAGAAAATTCCAGTTTCACGTCTGCCGGCGTTTCTCCCTTGTACGTCGTGGTAAATTCCTTTTCGGAAACAGGAATGAATTCTATCGCCGGACGGGAAGCGCGCGGATCGAGGAAATCGACCCGCCCGCCGACATTGATGATCATCCCGCTCTGTTTCACTTCGAATTTATCCTGCACGAAAAACGATCCGGAATAGGGGCGGTAATTGTATGTGGTGCTGAAATTCAGCGGCGGTTCCGTCACCAGCGGCTTGCCGAAATATGATTTCTGCGGCTCGTATTTGACGATGTCGGCATTCAACGCGTACAGATACAATTCACCGCCGGTTTTAAATAAATGGCCGCCTTCGAACTGAGTGGAGAGATCGCTCTTTACCAGCGTAACGTTTTGAGAGGTCCGGCTCCAGAGATTTCTCTTTCCAGATACGATATACTGAAGGAAGAGATCGTATTGATAAATATCCGCCGGATCTATCTCGCTTTTTGAACCGCTCCCGATAAAATTGTCCGTGACGGAATGACTTATTCTCGTCGTCAGAATCGTCGTGGTGCTGAAGAGATGCGTCAGTATCACCGCGCCGCGGTAGGATCGGCGTTCGCGTGGAGGCAGGCCGGCAAGATTAAACCGCCAACTGAATTCATAATCGCGCGTGTCCATATCGGAAAACAGCATCTGTGCAGAGAGCCGCGTATCGGCATCGTAGATGTAATCGAGTTTTCCGAATCCGCTCAGCGAATATTCGATATCGTCGGGAAACGTTTTGATGAAATCCTGCCACCAGCGTGTTCCGGTCTGCCTCCAATTGAGCGTGGCGTAGTACGACAACGAACCGCCGATAATCGGGCCGCCGGCGGAGGCCTCCAACAGCGTCGATTTGCTGTTTGCCGTTCCGCCGTGCAGATCGTCTTTAGCGCCGTGGAGCATGAATTGATGCGTGGCCGGAGCGGATTTCGTCACTACATTTACCACGCCGGAAAGGGCGTTGCCATATTCCGCTTCAAAGCCGCCGGTCTGGATCGTCAGTTCGGCGATGGAGGAGGTGGGGAGTTCGGCGTTCATGCCGCCGCTCATCATGTCCTGCATCGGCATGCCGTCCACAAGATACATCACCTCCGTCGTCTTGCCGCCGCGGATGTTTCCTTCCAATGTTGTTCCCGCCTGCAGCCGCACCGCCTCATGAAACTGCGTCACCGGAAGCATCATAATTTCTTCGGATGTGACGCGCTGCAATGTGCCGGTTTGTTCCGCCTGAATCTGCGTCCGCTGTGCGCTTACCACAATCTCCCGCAGTTCCACTGCGGCGACCTCCATATTCACGTTGTAGGTGAGAGTTTTTCCCGCTGCAACGATCAGGTTCTGTACCGTATATCCGGCGTAGCCGACAAGTTGAAATCGGAGTGAATACGTTCCCGGATCCAAGCCACCCAGCACATATTTTCCGTTTTCATCGGTTGTTGTCCCGATCGTTGTTCCGACGATGATTACATTGGCGCCGAGCAGCGGCTCCTTTGTCGCACGGTCGCGGACAATTCCCTCGATACGGCCAGGAGACTGGGCGAGGAGAGAGGTAGAATAAAACGAGATCAGAAAAGTAAATACTCCGAATCGAACAATTGCTTTAAAATTCATTTGAAAATATTTCCACATGTATTTTTCCGTAAAGAGATAATGTCACCCCGAGCGGAGTCGAGGGGTGACATTTCATTTATTCAAGTAATGTGTACTGTTCCTGCATTCGGCGAGTACATGCAGCCGGTCAAGGTCACCGTTTATCAAAGCCTTTTTCTTTTGGTGTGACCATGTCTTCAATCGACGTTCAAATTCCCGAGCAAGTCGCACGTCGGAGAATTCTTCGGAAAACGCAAGTGAAACCGGCAATCGCTTCGATGTATAGGAGCACGGAAACCGTTTTGTTGAATGATCAACAATCCGTTGATCGATGTTTGACGTGCTGCCGGTATAATACGTCCCGTCAGAACACAACAGTATGTATACCCAATATCGCTTCATTCATTTATAAGCAACATAATAGAATTTGGGCGACATTTTTTTGTCATGCCTCGACGCAGTTTATCCGCCGAAGGCGGATTCGTCATGACATTGTACTTCTTGTTACCACGTGAGGAGCCGACCTACGATAACGTAGGGAGGGGTGACCCAACGCTCACATGGCTCGACTCCGCTCGCCATGACATCGCACTTCTTTTCACGCCTAGCGTTGAGGAGAAGTGACCCAACGCTCGCTTGCTCAGGGTGAACAACATACCCAATCACCAATTACCAATGACCAATTACTAATTTATAACGATATACTAATCCCAAGTCCGTGGTTTCCCGCAAACGTATCGGAATTTCTGAATGCGTATTCAAACGTCACTTCGGTCTCATCCGTCGGCTGTATCCGCACACCTGCGCCGAGGGCAAAGTCGTATGTAAACATGCTCTTGCCGAACGGATCGGACTGTGCGTCGCCGTGAAATTCGTAACTTCCCCGCAGATACAACTGCCGGTTGTAATTGTATTCGATGCCGGTCACATACTGGTCCGTATCGAACGAATTGCTCTGCACTTTTCCGTTCATCACAATAGTGTTCACATCATCCAGGCGATAATCATAGGAGATGCCGATCTGAATCGTTGTCGGAAGCGGAAAACTTGCCAGGAACGTCCGCCGCGGATAGAGTGTGTTCGGTTCGTTGAGCGATTCGCCGTCGAAGCGCATGTTGTCGCCGATGTTTTGAATAACGAATCCGAGCAGCAAACCATCGACGCCGGTCTTATATTGCAGTCCCACATCAAACGCGAATCCGACCGCACTCGCTTCCATCACTTTTTCGGTGACCAGTTTTGCCGTGGCGCCGAGTGTGATCATATCGGTAAAATTCCGCGCGAACGAAACGCCGTAGGTGATGAACGAGGGAGAGTATGTCGCTCCGGTGCCGTTGGGCTGATCGATGGTGGTGACGGGGATCTTGCCGACATCGAGATATTTCACCTGCAGCCCGATCGTTCCCGCTTCGCCGATCTGCGCGGTGAATCCGGTAAAGACATGGGCAATGTCGTACAGATGGTTCTGATGAAAGAAAAGGATGTCGAACTGCTTTGGCGATTGCGCAATGCCGGCAGGATTCCAGTACAGCGCTTCGGCGCCGTACACATTGGCGATCATCGAACCCCCGAGCGCCGTTCCCCGCCCGCCCACAGGAATGAGCAATTCCTGCGCGCCCGATGTGCCCCGCTTGCCGCCGGTAGCAGCCAGGATTGACAGAGAACTTAAAATAATAAGAAAAAGGATAAAATATTTTTTCATGAAAAATTGATTAATTAAACCTGTTATAATTTTTTGATTTGGAGATTTTTTGATTTTATGATTTGTACGGTTAGAGTAACTTGTTTATTATAAAAACTGCTCACCGCATCTATCATTAAAACACCAAATGTTACCTGCCGCACACTATTTGGCGGGCAGGCATTGGATTTTTAATCTATCTAAAGATAGCATAATGGCCAACCAGGAATGGTTGGCCCACATAAATTATTTTATCAAAGTGGGGCAATCATTCTTGATTGCCCAATAAATCTTTGCTTTGGTACCAATGCCTGCCCGCATTTATTCAAACCTTACCCTTGCTCTTCAATCATCAAATCACCAAATCATAAAATCACAAAATTGTACCAATGCCTGCCCGCCTTTATTCAAACCTTACCCTTGCTCTTCAATCATCAAATCACCAAATCATAAAATCACAAAATTAAACCTATTTTTTAATACGCATTAAGCCTTTCATCCGGATACAGCACCATCAACTTCAGCACCTTGGTGCCGATGCCGGGTGATTCGATATGGATCAGATATAAACCGCTTGCCACTTTGATTCCTTCGTCATTGCGCAAATCCCACTGCTGTAGACTCGTTGTGACGGTGTTGTGGTAGATCGTTCTGATGAGCCTGCCGGACAGATTAAAGATACGAATGATGCTCGTCGCAGGCAAACCGGAAATCGTTACAAAACGGCTGGAAACCGACGATTCCAGCGCATGCCCTCCCATGTATGGATTGGGAAAGACCGAGATCATATCCATCGCTCCTTGCTGCTTTGCCAATTGCGCGTTGGCAATGGTCGGCGCGGAGGTTGAGAAAGTAAAGGTGCGATTATTAACCAGAGGGTAATTGGGAGTAAGGATGAACACGTCCCCGTCGGTGAAGGAATCTTTCTTATCCTTGCGGAGCGATGTATCGGCTTTTGCGGCGATCACATAATATGTATCCAATGAATCGCCGTTCAACAGCAGGTTCTTTGATGTATAGAATGCATTCGGAGTCTCCGAATAATCCGAGGCAAAAATATAGATACGCTCGTCCCCGCCATTTGAAGCAATTGTCGGTTTCCACCGGCCGTTGAGGTCTCCCCGTCCGAGATATTTCCCTTCCCATGAATACAGACTGTCGTTGCTCTCAAGAAAAGCAACATTGAGTTGACGCGGCGTCAGGTCGCCGTCCAGCGAATCGACTTCCCACACCGTGAACGGCACATCGACAAAATCCTGATAGACGAACCCCCCTCCGCGGTTTTTAATGAACGGGATAAAAGAGGAGTCCCGCGGCGGATCGCTGAACGGGAACGCCCTGACTTTTGTTGCATAGCGGTACGCTTTCTGCGTCTGGCCGAACCGAATCATCACCTGTTTAATAAAATCGTGCCGGACCGTTGTGCCGCGCGATTCGTAATTTTGTTTTGTCGGATAGACAATGCCCTGATTAAAACCGTCCATGATCAACTGCTGAGCCGCACCGGAGAGGAAGCGGTTTTCTTCCGGCAGATACTGCCACCCCCGCGGATTCTGAAAATCCCTGCGCAAGCCGACCGGCGGTTTTCTTACCGTAACGGTAAACCCGTCGACGACCGGATTGGCAAACAAGCCGGAAGTATCGGTTTGTTCAGTCAGCAGCACGGTATTCGGTTCTTCTTTCAATGTCCATCGGATGGCGCTGTCGGGAAGTGAGAGTGTGACATTAACGCTGTAATCCTTCCCCTTCAGTTTGGTCGGATCGATGATATGAATCTGCACCGCATCGTCGTATTTTCTGCTGTGCGGCACAACGGCAAACGGCTCGTCATACACCGAGCCCGGGACCTGCTGCTGCGGCACGACGGTGGCTGCGACCTTTTTCCCCGCCTTGAACTTCGGACGGCTCTCGGTGTCGTACCAGAACGGCTCGACGGCAAAGTGATACGGACGGCCGTTGATGAAGGAAGATTGAGTGATCGTGTCGCGGTCAACGGCAAGAAACTGCCTGAGGCCCTTGTTCGGAAGTTCATCCACCACGATATCCGTCAGCGTGAGATGTTGTGAAGAGTATACTTCATCCATCATCAGCGTTACATCATCGCTCTTATCGAATGTCGCAATTTTGTGCCACGGTCCGTTTGCCGTTTCTCCCTGATAGACATAATACCCCTGAAATTTATATGTACTGAGCGGGGGGAGTTCCTTCTCTGCATTCGTATCCCACGTGAGAAAGATTTTACCGCCGAGGGATGATGCGTTGAAAGTATGAGAGGGGAGTCCAGCGCCGAATAAGAACGGATACGCACTCTTCACGTACCGCGCGTGATGTTTAAGAACGTTCACGCTTTGTAAATGGTCTCGTCCTTGCCCGACGATGATTGCACCGACTACTTCCTGCGATTCCCCGGGGGCGAGGTCAAAAGGACCGACGTTGAGTTGCGAGTATCTATAATAAGGCTTGAGATTTTCAGAAATATCTGTCCAACCTTTTCCCGTAACCGGATCACCCGGAACAGCAAAACGAAGAATTTCGTTTGAAAATGGATCACGGATCGGTGTACCATCTTTCCATAGACCTTTTAGTGCGTTGTATTCCTCACTGTAGTTTGCCGGAGGAGTTAATAATGGAGGGCTGTTAGTTGGGTAATAAAGGAAACGCACCATGGACGAAACAGGTTGATTTCTCTTATCAGTAACGGTCATACCAGATTTAAATCCTTTTGAGCCAGTTTCATTTATTAAAGGTCCCTGCAGGAGAACAAATCCTACAGAGGGGACTTGATTGCCATATTGAGATGTAGTTGAAGGACTAGAATGATAAAAATATCCAAGTTGAATCGCAGAATCCGTGCCTGCAAATGTTGAATATCCCCCTACATGTAAACCGAATGAAATTACGTCGCCGACAAATGTATTGAACCATTTCAGAGTATCCCTATTTATAATCTGGTGTCTATAAAATATTACGTTTTTAAGTATAGGATCTTGTCTATAAGTCCATATTGTGGAAAGAATTTCGGCAAATAAAGGATTAGAAGAAGTTGCGGATCTTTCGCTGGAGAGTGTATCGTTATTGATCATCCAAACAGTTTGATCGCCAAGGAAGAGCGGTTTACTGTTGCTGTCAACAGGTGCCCCCATCACAATGGGCCACTCATCGTAATCTTTTCTGAGGAGATCTTTAAATTCGCTTTCAGGAAGTAAATCAAAATCTTTTTGAATTTTATAAGTCCGATACTTTGGGTTTGAGATACTATCATTTATATAAAGGTATTGTACGGGACCTGGAGAAAAATGATGCGAGTTGGAGTAGGAAAACCGGATTTCATTGTTTACAAAAGCGCCAATCTTGAGATTTTGCGTAGGCAACAACGCTCTCAGTGACCCATCATTTGGCCAGTAGAAGGATTGGAGAATCCCGGATCCAATATTAGATATGAAAATGTTACCCCCTTCTAGTGAGTTACAATTATACATGCCATACCATTCGCACGGGCGAATTGGTTGAGCATAAATGACATTTAGGAAAACAAAAAAACAGAAAAGAATATCTTTTTTTTTATTCATGGAAGATTATTAATTTTGTCGCTTACAAATTAACGTTGTAAGCGGCATTGATTATTAATAAGGACATTCTTGGCAACAATATCCTGTTGGGTCATAGTCAGCAGAATAATATTGCAAGCATGAATCTAAGTGGCGTACAATACCATGACAAACAGTGTTACAAGGTCCTCCCACAGGCGTGCAAGCCCCTTGTGGTGTTTTACATTGTTCTGAGCATGGTAGTGCAGCAAATAATACCGTGGTTGTTGAAAAAGTCATCACCATTATTCTCGCCAGCAACGTTAGCAACATAAGCATTCTTCCTTTTTTCACTATGCAGGGAATGTTATCCTGCCGGAGTATTGCACTGCGATCTCAACAGGTTTTGCCGTGAGCGGTCCGACCTGTTTGAAGAGTTTCACCTTCGCCGTGACGATATAGGTGATCGGTTTGTGAGTTCTGGTCATAAACCGTCCCGAGCCGTCCACCGATTCACTCTCCACGTCTGCTTTCTGGAATCCCCACTTGCCGTCGTCCGTTTTGTACGACCAGGATACCCGAAGGCGCAACGTGTCACCGGGATCGAGCGTTAATAATTTTGTCAAAGGATTGTACTGAAACGTCGAAATATTGGATTGCGAAAGATTGATCGTAGCGTTTGCGTTTGGTACCGCGTCACAGATCAATTCCATTGTACCCGAAATCTCCGGCTGGTCCTGTATCGTCTCGTCGAATGTGTTGATGATATCGATAAAGAATACCTGCGGCGGAGAGAAGATTGAGACACTCGTTTTGCTGATATCGTTGACGTCTAAATGGGAATACTGCACTTCGGTTTGCCCGATGCTGCGGATAGATCCGGTTAAAAAATCTTTCGGTTCAGTGTATGATGGAAGGCTTTCGTTGCAGGAGTACCATGAGAGAGATATAAGAATCAACAGCGCACTATGTACGGTGGGTTTATACATGTCGCTTTCATTGATGTTATTCTAATGATACAATTTTAGTCTACTATTGTCAAGAATCAGAATTGAGCGGGGGTGTCTGTATGGTATTTATTTACTGTTGATTCCACATCTCGGGCGCTGGAACCTTTTACACGCTCAGATCATAGAAAATTGATTGGATCGAACTGTTATAATTTTTTGATTTGGAGATTTCATGATTTTATGATTTGCTAGAATTGTTTTTCAATCATCAAATCACCAAATCATAAAATCTCAAAATTGTACCAATGCCTGCCCGACTTAATTCTCACCATGCTTATGCTTTTCAATCATCAAATCACAAAATCATCAAATCATAAAATCTCAAAATTGAACCTATTTTTTAATACGCATTAAGCCTTTCATCCGGATACAGCACCATCAACTTCAGTACCTTGGTGCCGATGCCGGGGGATTCGATATGGATCAGATACAATCCGCTGGCTACTTTGATCCCTTCATCATTGCGCAAGTCCCAATCGGAGATTCCGCTTGTGGTGCTCGTATGTTCGAATGAACGTATCAATCGCCCGCTTAAATTGAAAATACGCACAGTGCTCGGCGCGGAGAGATTGATGATGCGCACGAATCGCTGCGACGGAGACTGCTCCAGCGCATGTCCTCCCATATAGGGATTCGGAAAGACGGAGATATTCTCCATCGCTTTTTGCTCGAATGCCAGAGATTTGCTACCGACGATACCCGGCGAAGAAGAGAAGACGTACGTCTGACCATCCTTCAACTGATAGTTCGGGGTAATACGGAAGATATCCCCATCCTGATAAGTGTATGGCGGCTGTTTCTTTAAGGTTGAATCAGTCCTTGAAGATAGAAGATACATCACATCGAACGAGTCGGGCTGAAAAAACAGGTTCTTGTTCGCGGCCGTATACTGCGGCTGCGCCGTTTCGGTGTAGGGCGAACTGAAAAAGAAGAGAAGTTCGCCTCCGCCGTTTGCCGCGGGAGTCGGATCCCATGTTCCGTTCACATTGCCCCGTCCCAGGTATTTTCCCGACGAAGTGTAAAGACTGTCGTTAGTCTCGACGAACGCGACCGCCATTTGTCTCGGTGTCAGGTCGCCGTCGAGCGAATCGACCTCCCACACCGTGAACGGTACGTCGGCCATTTCCTGGAATACATATCCGACCCCCCGCTTCAGGATGAACGGAGTGAACGAGGGATGTTTCGGCGGATCGTTGAACGGCACGCCGCGCACTTTGTCCACATACCTGTACGCTTTTTGCGTGACGTTGGAATTGAAGCGTATCTCGATCCGTTTCAACTCATCCGGTTTCGTGCTGCTTCCCCCTCTGCCGATATAATTATTGATCGTCGGATAGACCAAACCGTTGAAGAATCCGTCCATCAGCAATGCCGGAGAGGCGCCGGTCAGCCACCGGTTCTGCTCCGGAAGGTACTCCCATCCGCGGGGTGATTGCTGGTCGCGGCGGATGCCGATCAGCTGTTTCTTCAATCGAAGAGTGAATCCGTCGATGATCGGCGTCGATTCGCCCGCGGTCGTTTTTTGATCGAGCAGAATGGGAATGTTCGTCTCGTCATTGATCACATCCCACGTGATCGTATCGTTCACATTATGCACCACGGCTCGGTATCGGCTCGTTTTCAGTTTTAACGGATCGATCACTTCCACTTTAAGTGCATCGTCGTGCATGCGGCTGTGGGCGAGAAGGGAAAGAGGTTCGACGATCTGCGAACCGGGAACGATCTCTTCCGGAAGGACCGTGATGGGTGTGATGTCGCTTTCGATCGCGATCGGACGGTTTTCGCTGTTCTCCCAAATGGCGCGCACGGCAAAATAATACGGGCGCCCGTCGATGATCGCTGCGCTGTTGATCGAGTCCCGTTCTATAATAAGATGATGCTGCAATCCGGCATTGGGGAGCGACTGGATTCCCCGTTGAGAAAGAGAGTAAAACTCCGGCTGATATGTTTCTTCGGACAACACAACCACATTGTCGTTCTTATCCGCGGTGAAGATCCTGTGCCACGGGCCGTCCACCGATTCCCCTTGATACACATTGTATCCCTGAAATCTGTAGCCGTTCACCAGAGTCTGTTCCGCATTCGGTTCCCAGGTTAAAATCACTTTTCCGGTGAGGACGGAAGAGGCGACATTCGGTTCAGGAACTTTTACGGGACTAAGGAGAGATGTGAAATTACTCCGCAGGTATCGTGCAAAGTGTTTCACTATTGCGACGCTGTGAAAATTATCTTTTCCCTGCCCGACAATGTATGCGCCGACCAGCGTTACGGTATCGTTCGGTGCAACATCCACCGGTCCGGTGGAGAGCATGATCTCCCGTCCGAAGAACGGGTTCACTGTGCCGAGATACGAGCGTTCGGTCCAGCCGGAATTCAGCGACGGATCTCCCGTAAATGTAAAACGGCTTGACCTGCCGGTGGTCGGATCGATATAGGCGGTGCTGTCCCATGGATCCATTCCAAGAAAAGCGGTATAGAGGATAGTACCGAATGGCAGATTCCGGCTGAATGTAGATCCGGACGATACCCGGAGATTCTGAGCATTGGCGATATATCGTCCCATGTTAAATGCCGTGCTTCCCGGTTTCGGAATGACAGGACCCTGCAAAGCGACATAACCGAATGACGGTATGCGGGTTCCATACGCATTAGTGGATGGAACGGAGCTGTACAGGTATTGCATTTCCAGAATAGAATCCGTTCCGGCAAATGAACGGACATTGTTCAGATTGCCGTATAAATAATTGCCGGCATAGAACGCTTTCCATGCCGTATCGCTTTTATTGATGACCGTGTAACGGACAAAAACGACATTTTGCAGGATCGGATCGTTCGAATAGGACCATGTGGTCATCTGTATTTCAGCACCGAGCGGAGTACGATAGGAGTAGCGATTCAGTGTGTCGACGTCGTTCCAGACGCACCAAGCAGTCTGATCGCCGAGGAATAACGGTTTTCCCGCGCTGTCGACCGGGGCGCCGAGATCAATAGGCCAATTGTTGTAATCGGTACGATAGCCTTCCTTCGTCGGACTTTCGCGCATCGACTGCCAGTTCTTCGCGATCCGGTAGACGCGGTATTTTGTCGCATAGTTTTCATACACGGTGTCCGGCATTCCGTCGATGAGCGGTCCCGGACTGTACTCACTAGCCGAAGCGCCACCGTAATATCCGTACGACCACCGGATTTCGCCGTTGACGAGTGCGCCCATCATCAATTGCGATTGATTAAAGAGGACAGTATTGGAGCCGGTATTGGGATAATAAAAATTCCGTATGCTGCCGTTATTGTCGATGTAACAGGCGACGGAGTTGATGTTCAATTCCGTGCAATCATACGGCGCGGCTAGATTGCAGGGGGGCTGCGCATACAACAGAGAGCCGGCAAGAAGTAAGAGTGAAATATTTTTCATAGAACGCATGGTTGTCAGGATTACTCGGGAATGGAAATGATGAACCGCCGGAACATTAACGAACGCACGTTACGGCGGATAAGTGATCCTCCCTTTGAACAGCACCGGAATGGATTCTTTCGTGTGTGCTTCAATAAAAGAGAGGGACCGAAATATTTTCACCTTTACCACTGCGTTCAGCAGCATTGTCTGATGGAACCGGTCGGATACTACCTGCATCGGGCCGATGGAATATGCGGGACCGTCGGTATATCGAACCTGTGTGAATGCCCAATCGTTCGTTGTCAGCCGAAAATTCCAAAAAACGCGGAGACGTATGGTGTCACCCGGATTCACCGTGAGTAATCCCGTAACGGGATCAAGATCGCCGTCATAGATGCTAGTGTTGGAAAGTGTTAGTACCGCATTAAGATCTGGTTTTTCCGCCCATAAGAGATCTACCGTTCCCTCGATCTCCATCTTATCCTGTATCGTCTCTTCGTACCTATTCACGATCGCAATCTCGTATCCGTTGAACGGTGTTATCAGCGTGACCCTGACAAGATTCGGATTATTGTCGTCCCGCATGGAGTACCGGACGGTATCGGTGAGCGCGTTGAGCGGTCTGACCGATGCGCCGAATATATCCGACGGAGGTATATAGACCGGCAGAGACTCGTTGCATGAAACGAAATAAAGCGATGCGAGGATGATCCACATCGCGACAGCCGAATGTGACGATTGTATCATGGAGGACTGCGTACGTAACCTTTGAAAATGACAATTGTTTCGTCTTGAAACTTGTTTTCAATATAAGAAAGAGATCGGAATAATTTTACTTTTGTCTTTACCGTCAGGTACATAGGGTGGTGATACCGGTAATACGCCGTGATCTTGGGTGCAACAAAAAACGAAGGTCCGTCGGTGCCTCCCTGTTTCGTAAAAGCCCATTCGCCCGATGTAAACCGGAAATTCCAGTACACGCGCAATACGATCGTATCGCCGGGGTTTACGGTAATCAATCCGGTGGAGGGATCGTAATGCTGCGAGAATACGGCAGGAAGCGTGACCGGGATCTCCGCGGAAAATTTCGGCTGATCATTCCAGATCAGTTCCACTGTTCCGGTGACATCGGCGTCGTCCTGAATGGTCTCTTCGTACGTGTTGATGATCCTGATCTCGTAACCGTTGAACGGCGAATCGAGCCGGATAAAGACAAGATTCGGATTATTGTTGTCGATGATGTAGTACGAGACGGTGTCCGATGCAACATTGAGCGGGACCACTTCTGCCGACAGAAGGTTTTCCGGCTGCGAATACTCCGGCAGGATTTCATTACAGCCGAAGACAATAACAATTGACACGATCGCGCATAATATAACTGGGAACGAAATGTTCATACACCGTACGTCAATTGCGCAACAACTGATTACACTATTACTGTAAGTTAAAAAATAGTGATGAGAAAATATAGATGAATATGGGGAAAGAGAATCGGGTGGTTAATTCAGAACAGCCAAAACTCGGAGATTTGGCTATTCTTTTGTTAGAAGCGGTTTTTAAAATGATTATTAAACAAAACAGACTTGCCAAATCTCTAAGATTTGGCAAGTATTCAGCGAACGGTTCGCTTTTAAATACCGCCGGATGAAATCCGGTGGTGCAATTTTCTCTGTGTCCTCCCCGCCAAAAAGCGCGGCGGGCAGGCGCGACCTCCGTGGCGAAATTGATCTTACTGCCGGATGAAATCCGGCACGCCAATTTTTCTAAGTGTCCTTAGTGGTCTTTCGCTTCAAGTTCTTCAAATCATAAAATCTTCAAATCATAAAATCATAAAATGTATTAATACCCTTCCGCCAATCCATATCCCCGCGGATCGGTTGCGCCGTAATAAATCCCTTTCGCCGTGTCTATAATAATACCCTCGGCAAGTCCCGATGTGCCGCGGCGTTCGGAGAGATTGTGACCCATTGCTTTGAGTTTTTCTATCGTATCGAAATTCAATCCCCGTTTTTCGAAGTACGTCTCATCCGGCGCCCATTGGTGATGGATGCGCGGAGCGTCGATCGCTTGCTGAATGTTCATGTCAAAGTCGATCACGTTGCAGATCACCTGCATTACGGTAGTGATGATGGTCGTGCCACCCGGCGTACCGATGACCATGAACGGTTTGCCGTCTTTCAGTACAATGGTCGGCGTCATGGAGGAGAGCATCCGTTTGTTCGGCTGGATCTCGTTGGCAACATTGCCGAGCGCTCCGAACATGTTCGGTACGCCGGGCTTGGCAGAAAAATCGTCCATCTCATTGTTGAGCAGGAATCCCGCACCGTCCACCGCCACGTAATTGCCAAATCCGCCGTTGATGGTCGTCGTGACGCTGACGCAATTTCCCCATTGATCGACGACGGAGTAATGCGTCGTCTGTTCGCTCTCTTTTCCCGGTGCGGCGCCGTGGGAGATCTCTTTGCTGGTGGACGCCATCACTGTGTCGATCGACGCGCGGCGTTCGCCGGCATATTCTTTCGAAGTCAGCCATTGCACCGGTACGTTGTAAAAATCGGGATCGCCGAGATGTTCCGCACGGTCCGCATACACACGGCGCATCGCTTCGATGTATCGATGCACTGTTGCGGCGGAATTGTGTCCGTACGATCGCAGGTCGTATCCTTCGAGAATATTCAGCAGCTGCAGCAACGCCGTGCCGCCGGAACTGACGGGAGGCATGGATATAATTTCGTATCCTCGATACGTCCCGCGCAGCGGTTCGCGCAGCACAGCGTGATAATTTTTAAGATCGTCATGAGAGATTAATCCGCCGCCGCGCTTCATCTCTGCGACAATGAGATCGGCCGTTTCACCTTCATAAAATCCTTCCCGTCCATGGTCGATAATCCGTTGAAGAGTTTTTGCCAGATCCTTCTGTGTCCAGATCTCTCCTTCGGTGTACGCCGAATCCGTGCTGACAAAATATTTTGTACTGCCGGGAAATTTGAGGAATCTTTTTCGTCCCCAATTCAAATCCCCCGCAAGTTCGGGGAGCAGGGGGAATCCCTTATCCGCAAGTTCATGCGCGGGTGCGATGACCGTGGATCGCGGCAACGTTCCGAATTTTTCCAGTCCGAGCAGCATTCCTGCTACAGCGCCGGGAACACCCGCGGCAAGATGCCCGTATGTGCTCAGGTTGTCGATGAAATTACCGGCGGAGTCCAGATACATATCCCGATGTGCGTTCCCCGGCGCTTTCTCTCTATAATCAATGGTATATGACCTGCCGTCCGCAAAACGGATGTTCATGAATCCGCCGCCGCCGATGTTTCCTGCGGCGGGATACGTAACCGCGAGCGCAAAACCGACCGCCACGGCGGCATCGACGGCATTGCCTCCTTTTAAAAGCACTTTTAATCCGGCAATGGTTGCCTGCGGATCGGCGGAAACGACCATGCCGTTCTTTCCCTTTTCAGGCTTCGGCGATGCGGCGGAAAGAGGGAGTGTGGAAACGATGAAGAGAAACAATACGACGATTGTTGTACGGGTTTTCATGGGCGTGCCTAAAAAAAAGCCCCATCCTGAGGGACGGGGCAGTGGATATTGATTCAGTGATCTAGAACGGCAGATCATCTTCCTTGGGACCTTCAGACGCTGCAGGAGCCGGTTCCGCCGTCGTACTTCCGGTGTTGCTCTTGCCTCCGCCTCCGCCGTCCAGCATAATCAACTGGTCGGCGACGATCTCGGTGATGTACCGCTTGACGCCGTCTTTGTCGTAACTGCGAGTCTGTAACTTCCCTTCGATGTACACTTTCTTCCCTTTTTTCAGATACTCACCGACGATTTCGGCAAGTTTTCTCCAGGCGACGATGTTGTGCCATTCCGTTTTTTCCTGTTGGTTCCCCTCCTGATCCTTCCAGCTTTCACTGGTAGCGATGGAAAAGGTTGCAACAGCAACCCCGCTGGGCGTGTACTTCAATTCGGGGTCTTTGCCTAAATTACCGATCAATTGAACCTTGTTAAGACTGCGCGACATAAGACCTCCTTGATGGAAAATTGTTGTTTGTGCAAAAACATACGACAAACAAGCAGAAGAATCAAGAGCAGTTTTACCGGTATTTCGTCGGGAGATTTTCTGTCTTCTCACAAAATGTTTCTTTATTTTTGTCTGTCTGTGCACCGGAACGATACGTCCCGCGGTGCTGTTCTATTGTCACACTACTGAAAACCGATACCATCTATTTGACTATGAAAAAAATATTTCTGTTCTCGCTGATCTTCACCGCTCTTCTTGCCGCTCAGCCGGCGGATCCGGTCACTGTTACTATTGCCAAAAAATCGATCTCTGCGAAAGTGGGGGAAAAATTCCGCGCAACGCTCGTTGTCACCATGCATGGCGAGTGGCATATCAATTCCCACCAGCCGCACGATCCGTCGTTGATCCCCTCCCGCATCCGTGCGACGGGAGAGGGAGTAACGTTAACGAACGTCGGCTGGCCGCAACCGCATGATGTCACATTTGCGTTCTCTGATGATCCGGTGTCGGTGTTCGACGGTACGATAGAGATTCCGCTCACATTCACCGCAGCGTCAACGGCAGCGGGAAAACAAACGGTGTCTGTTCGGTTTGATTATCAGGCATGCGACAATTCCACTTGTTTGCCCCCGACATCGGTAACGACGACATTCGATGTCATGTTCACCGGCGGCGCTGCTGCCGGATCGAAAAGCGAGCATTCGTCCACCGCACTATCGCAGAGTGATTCCGCGAACAATCAAACTATTGAACAATCACCTGAAGAATCGGCGGAAGAATCCGTACCGCTGCAGGAGTATGCTGGTGCGCCGCAGGAGAATTCCCTTGAAGCGACATTTGAATCGGGGGGATTGGCCGTGGCGCTTCTTGTTATCTTTCTCGGCGGACTGGCGTTGAATCTGACGCCGTGCGTCTATCCGCTCATTCCGATCACGATCGGATACTTCGGCGGACAGAGCGAAGGGAAGACGAGCCGGTTGTTCATGATGGGATTATTGTACATGCTCGGCATGGCGTTGACGTATTCCGTCATCGGCGTGATCACATCGCTCAGCGGTGCGCTGTTCGGTACGCTGCTGCAAAACGTCTACGTCATCATCGCCATAGCGGCGGTGTTCGTTGTGCTTTCTCTCAGCCAGTTCGGCGTGTACGAATTCAATCTGCCGAGTTCATGGATGGCGGCGGCCGGCGGCGCGAAAGGGGGATTGTTCGGTGCGTTCTTTATGGGTCTTACGATGGGGATCGTTGCCGCACCGTGCATCGGTCCGTTCGTGATCGGATTGGTAACGTATGTTGCCGCACAAGGAGATCCGCTTCAGGGATTTCTTATGTTCTTTGTTCTGGCGATCGGTCTGGGATTGCCGTACATGATACTGGCGTTGTTCTCTGGAAAGATCAAACAACTTCCTCGTTCCGGCGAGTGGATGGAAGGGGTGAAACACATTTTCGGATTCCTGATGCTTGCCATGGCGCTCTATTTTATCGATCCGATCCTGCCAAAATCGATTCAGCCGTTTATGCTTCCCGCTTTCGGAATCATCGCCGCCATCATACTCATATTCATCGATAGAAAAGGGAATGGGGTAAAAGGATTTAGAATTTTTAAAATAGTATTCTCCCTATTTGCGATAACGATATCGACCTATGCATTGATTCCGGCGGAGAAACAATCTCCCAACTGGAAAGTGTTTTCGGAATCGCAGTACGAAATGTCACTGAAGAACAACGAGCGGATGATCATCGACTTTTATGCCGACTGGTGCATACCGTGCAAGGAACTCGATGCATTGACATTTTCCGACGGCGATGTCATCGAAGAATCGAAGCAGTTTACGGCGTATAAGGCAGATCTTACACAATCGGGATCACCGGAGAATGAATCATTGACCACACGATTCCGGATTAAAGGCGTTCCGACAATTCTTATTATAGACTCACACGGCAACGAACGGGAGAGAATCACCGGATTTGTCAACGCAGAACAGTTTTTGAAATTGATCAGTCAGATTGATTAGGGTAAACCGATTTAATTTTTTTTGTTACAACGGATACGTGCATCTTTTATTTCCATTTATCCATACAAAAAACCGCTTCCACGGATCCATAACGAATCCATTCACAAAATCCGCAAAAAATTACAATCCGGTCTTTTTATCTTTAGACATTGATATAGACCGTTTTATGGCTATTCATTAAATAAAATATGTAAGAGATTGCTCTATACGACAGCATAAATGGACGAATTTCCACAACAGCAAATTATACCTATGTGCGAAGAGGATTGAAAACCGATGATCGGAAAAATCCGGTACGATGTAAATTTATTTTTAATTTAACTTCGCCAGAAACAAAATGGGAGAAATGGGAGATAGTGCTGCGGTTTGAGAAAATAGTTTTTTTTCTTGCTTCTCTTACAATGATTGTCCATATTTTCCACGGTAGCAATAATCACTTCATCACGCGGTCCCCGGTCCTGAAAATCCTGATTTCATTATCGGTGTGAAATTATTCCTATTCATGAAAGTGAGAAATAATGCATTGTTTGTTACTCCCGGTCAAAGTTCTTCCGTATTATTTTCCAAAATAGAATTTCAATATTGGCATCGTCGCATCAGTCACAGTGATGTACGATGCCGTTTTATTTTTGTACCATACGAACGATCAACTCCACTAATCCACACACATCTCCGAACTACAAAAGGAGGATTTACCATGAAACAATTTTTACTTAAGACACTGGCGCTTAGTCTGCTCTTTGTTTTTGCAGTCAGCACTTCGCTTGCCGGTACCTATGCATCGGGGTTACGAGTCACCAATCCCGATACCGTACAGGCATTCGACGGTAACTTCACCGACGGATCCGGTGCGTTACTCTGGTTTACGCTGAACGGTTATGCTGATTCCGTTAAGGTGTATGTTCTGTCGAACAACGTGCGGATCAAGACATTTGACTTGATGGATAGTGTTGGCGTAGGCCATCACAATGTATTATGGGATGGAAAGAACGACGACACCGTCTTTGTCGGAAAGGGGAACTATTCCTTTGAAGTATGGACATCGGATACGGGAAACTCTGCAGCCACATGGGTGCAGGCGTGGGAAAATCCCGTCTATCTGCTGCCGGGCGGCGGTCTTTCCTCCAGAGATATTGAAGTGGTGAAAAATCCGATGCATCCGGATTTCGGAAAATTATTGATCACCGAATCAAGCGCATCGTATGGGTATGCACGCATGATCTTGGCCAATGCAAACGGTTCCATGCAGACCGAATACGGCCGCATGCTCTTCCCGCAGGGGACATCGGATTTCGATCCGTGGTTCATCAGCGTTGCGAAGAATGGCAATCAATATGTGACCAACAACGCGCTGCAAAAAATTTATGTCTTCAGAGATACCGTTCTCGTGAATACCATTGAAGATCCTGCAATTCCGTTCCCGAGAGGAATCGTTGCCATGGGATCGGGTGACCCGACACTTCTTGTTGCCACGGGTCGTGCGCTTGTCCGCCGAGTACCGGCCGGCACAGTGGATACGGTTTATATTGATACGACATCAACCGCTTACTTGCGGGATGTTGCCGTGGATGATTCCGGATACGTTTTCGTGTCGTACGGAGCAACCTCGACGTCGTATACCAAAGTCCTGAAGTTGTCAAAAACTTTCGTTGCGTTGGATACTTTGACACTGCCGGATTATGTCACACATGTTATTGTGCATAGCGGCGTAGATCCGCTGACCAATGCGGACGACAGCATTTATGCGCGGGCACGCGGTGCCAACGGCGGTGTCTTCTCGTTGAATTTTGAGAATGATGCCGTGACGAAACATTTCACCCCGTCCACCAGCACATCGGCGAGCCATTCCATTGCTACCGATATGTTTGGAAATATCTATTATGCAAATCCCAGCGCGGAGTGGGTGCGTATGTATATTCCTCCGATGAGCGCTTCGTTGAAATGGTCGACCAAAGGCGGTTCGTTGAACGTTCTGCAGGCGGCGACCGTTATTCTCGATGGATTTGATGGTGCCGAGGGACATTTCAACCAGGTACCGACATACTCCGGTTCGACGGGCGGAATAGATGCTACGTCTACCGCTGATTTGACCGACACGGAAAAATTGGGATTGATGGGCGGATCACAGAAGATCGTACTGATCGACAACGCTGCATCAACCGCCGCATGGAGTGTTCGTCACCTCTCCGGCACCGGCGCTCCAGGCGCCAATGTCAATGTCGGCCCGAAAGGGTGGATCGGTTATTGGCTGAAAACAAATACCGCTCCCGCGGGTGCGATGGTTGCCATCGGTTTGGATGACTCCGGCGATCCCACAACAAAGAGATCGGTACAGATTCCGGTCATCAACGACGGTCAGTGGCATTTGTATCAATGGAACATCGCCGATTCGATGCACTGGACCCCGTGGGTCGTGACATCGGGCAAACGTGCAATCGTCGGTCCGACGGTGTCGATTGATGCCGTCTGGTTCTTTGCACCGAACGACAGCTTGGCGCAATGGACAATCTACATGGACAATGTTTCACACAATGCAAACGGAAAGATCGGACGTGAACCCGGTCGCGGCGATGTAACGAACAATGTGTTCGTAACCGCTTACGACGCGTCGTGGATTCTGCAGCATGTCGTTAAAATGCGTCCGTTCTCACCGGAACAGATTATCGCAGGCGATGTGAATCTCTCGCACAATGGAACCGCCGTCAACGCATTCGACGCCGGTATCGTATTGGCGCATGTCGTCGGCAAGGTTCCGTATCTGCCGTGGACAATGCCGGTACCTCCGTTAACAAACGTGAACAGCGAAGAGGCTGTTCCGCTGTCGCTGATTATTGCCTCCGTCAGCGGAGAAGCGGGAAAGATCGTGAACATTCCGGTCTCCGTACCGAACGATCTCTCCGGATTGCTGTCAGCCGAAATGGAGATTCAATATGACGCATCTCTGTTAAAGGTCCGCTCCGTGACGACGTCGAGTCTGACGAGCGAATTCATGATTGCATCGAACATTGAAGAAGGAAAGATCGCAATTGCCATGGCAAGCGGCGAAGCTCTCGCACGCGGCGGTCAGATCCTGAACATTGAAGCGGAAATTCTCACATCATCCAGCGGCATCGCCCTGACGGTGGACAACATCCAGTTGAACGACCGCTCGATCTCGAAAGTGACGAGCGTCGGCGACGGGCAGCCGGAAGTTCCGCAAACGTTCGCACTGATGCAGAACTATCCCAATCCGTTCAACCCGTCGACGACGATTGAATTCCAGTTGCCGGTAAACGGTTTTGTTGAACTGAAAGTGTACGATGTCGCCGGCCGTGAAGTGGCGACGCTTGTCTCCGAAATGAAGAACGCCGGAACGCATCGCATTGCATGGAATGCCGTCGACAACCAGGGTGTCAAAGTCTCCTCGGGTGTCTATTTCTATCGCATCAATGCCGGTCAGTTCAATCAGATCAAGAAGATGGTTCTGTTGAAGTAATCCGATGTTCGTGTCGTGATGCCGGCGGCGTCTGTCGCCGGCATCCGGGACCGATCGACAAAAAGTATTGGATCAAAACAATGAATTCTATAATCACAAATAACGGAGTTATCATGAAGAAAATTTTTTCTTCTCTCTTGCTGCTCGGGTTGTTCGTCTTTGGTACGACGGCGGCCTCGGCACAAAGCGTCGTACCGGCGAAATGGCTTGTGACTGCGAACCAGGCATGGTTCAACGGCGCATCCCACCTCGTTCGCGGTATGGCATATAATCCAATTACAAATCACGTCTTAGTTGCATCGCGCGAACCGGGTGTGGCGGCTGTTGTCATTCTCAACGCTGAAACCGGCGATTCAATCGGTGCTTTGAATATGACCGGAATTTCCGGTGGAGTCTATCCATTCAATCGGGTCGGTATTTCGGCCGACGGTAGAATTTATACAACAAACCTTCAGACAACCGTCACTAAAGCCGCACCGTTAAAGATCTACACCTGGACGGACGAGTCTTCGGCTCCGGTCGTTGCTTTTGCTGATTCCGTCATCGGACCTCGTCAGGGTGATGCCATTGCAGTGGTTGGTTCGGGGCAGGAAACGTACGTCTACGTTTCCGGCAGTGCTTCACCGGGTGCAGTCAATGTGTTTAAACGATCAGGTGATACGCTGATATATTATAAAGGTATCGTACCGACCGGATGGGCGTTTGCGGTTACCGGTGTCGGTCCGGTGACAAACGGATTCGGTTCTTTCTGGATTAATGGCTCGGGGAAGAACGCGCAAAGCTACGATACACTGGGCAATGTAGTGGATACCATCCCGGGTACCATTATCGCAAGCGGCGGAAGCTCGTCACATTATTTTGAATTCGGCGGGAGAAAATATGTCGGCATTTATTCCGGCAATGCCAGTGTTTCCAATCCATCGGTTGCACGCTTTGCCGATGTCACAACTGGTGATGAAGTACCGTTTGCTGCCGGTATTACCGAAGTGATCGGAACTACTGCAAATTCCAACGCAACAGGCGAAGTGATCTTTTCGCCGGCCGATACATCGGTATACGTTCTAAGCACAAACAACGGTGTCGGAAAATACGACATCAAATTAGCAGAACCGGTTGCGGCATATAACAGCCGATTCCCGTTTGTACCGATGAACGGTGAAAACGATACGGTGTATATGAGTATCACATCCATGAAACCGGTCACCGGCGTAAATCTCATAGCGTATGGCAATCCCAATGCATCCAGCGATCAGGCCGTGATGGACAGCGCTGTAGCGGCAATGTCCCTCTACGGGGGACGTCTCTATTCCGCCGTTGTTCCGGCATCGATGAACCGCGATGGGCGCCGTATCGATTATCGAGTGGAAGTAACGGACGCACTGAACGTCACGGGATATTCCGCGACGATGAAAGGATATTTTGCCGGACTTACAAAAATGATGTTCAAAAACGGTCCGCGGGATATCGATACCAACGGCGTTATGCTGTATTCCGGTTATGGTATCCGCTCCAAATTGGTTGTTACCGCTGAAGACAGTGTGTATCAGACAACCAATAACGAGATCACATTGCAGGATAATTTCGGCGGTGTGACGGTGTTCAAATCAGGAACAACGCTGGACCTGCAACGGTATAACGAATATACCGTGACCGGAACCACGAGTCAATACAACGGCAAACTGCAGTTCGTTCAGCCGGGACTTGATTTCGTCGATATGGGACCGGTGCCCCCGATCTCTCCCGTTGTCGTCACGATTAAGGAATTGATCGAACGCGGGGAAGAATTGGAAAATATGCTCGTCGAGATCCGCAATGTCAGCAAGACACCGAGTTCGCTGGCATGGCCTGCTGCAGGGTCCGATGCGAATATGATGTTCATTGATGCGACCGGAGATTCCGCCACCATGCGTGTCGATCGCGACACGGAAATCAGCGGAACACCCGAACCGAAATATCCGGTTACCATTGTCGGTGTTGCAGGTCAGTTCGACAGTGCGACTCCATTCAATGCAAGCTACCAGTGGCTGCCGCGTGATATTTACGATATCATCGAACACCTTGCCGTTCGATTGCCGGATACCACCAAGGCACTCATCAACCAGGAAGTAGTATTACCGGCAATGGTGAGCCCGATATCGGGTGTCGGCATTACGGCGTATCAGTTCTCGGTGATGTTCGATACCACAGCACTGCAGTACATGGGTGCGAATAATGTCGGAACCATCAGCGAAGGCTTTACGTTCAGTGCCAACCTCGTGAAGAACGGTCATGTGGCTGTTGCCGCTTCCGGAACAACTCCGTTGAAGGATTCCGGTGCTGTAGCGAATTTCCGGTTCAAAGTACTGTCGGTCGGCACGTCGTCGCTGGAGCTCTCCGGACAATTCAACGAAGGCAATCCGTATGCAATGTTTATGGGCGGAGTTGTCGTCGGCACGATGCCGGTTATCAACCGCGAGATTGTTGCCGTCCAGAACTCCAAAATGACCGTCGGCGTGACGAACGTCGGCCATATCGGCGCATTGAACGGATATCAGGATCAGGTCGGATTCATGTTCAACAGCATCAACGCGTTGTATGAAGGTTCGTTGATTATGGGGAATGCAAAAAATCGCGTACCGAACGCAGCACGCGGCCCCGCGGCTCCGAGCTGGAATCCCGGATTCCGTCACCGTTCACCGGTGGAAGTCTCCAAAACCGGATCGGTCATCAAGACAAAAGCATCATTTGATGATTCGTTGTACTCCAATCCTCTCGGCATAACGGTCGACCAGTATACCGTGCTCGATACCGCCGCAGGAAAAGAAGGTTACTTCATGATGGGCTTCGATGTCATCAATAAAACCGGCACGGCGATCAACAATTTCCGTCTCGGTTCGTTGCTTGACTTCGATCTCACGGCGGCTGGCGATGCCGACCGCGGTGGCATCCTGAAAGATTCCACGAATACGATCACCGGCGTCAACGGCGGTGCTCCGTTCAAGATCCATCTCGCATGGATGAACAACGGCACTACCTGGACCGGCATCGTACCGCTGTCGCAGACAGTGTTTGCCGGCGGTCGTATTGCCTCCGGTGCTGCGGAAGTGTATAGCGGCAAAATGGTCGACAGCAACAAATATGAATACATTTCCACGTTCCGCGCCGTCAACACGTATACGGATCTTGGCGCTACGGACGATTACAGTATCTTCAGTTCAATCGGACCGTACACGATCAATCCGAACGATACTGCCGGCGGAGCATTTGCCATTGTCGTCGGAAATTCGATGGCAGAATTGCTTGCCAATGCCCGCATAGCACAACGCGACGGTGTTCTCCAGCATGGCATCCAAATCGCGATCCTGACCGGTGTCGGCGAACAGCCGGAACAACTGCCGACGGCATTTGCACTGGATCAGAACTATCCGAACCCGTTCAATCCGGCAACCACGATCCGCTTCGCATTGCCGAACAACGCTCAGGTCAGAATGTCGGTGTATGACATTCTCGGACGCGAAGTCCGGACGTTGATGAATGCCGATCTGAATGCCGGGTATCATCAAGTGGTGTGGGATGGAAAGAACAACCTCGGTACATCGGTTTCCTCCGGTGTGTATATCTATCGCGTTGAGGCCGGTTCGTTCATTTCGACCAAGAAGATGATGTTAATGAAGTAACGATACGCGCCTTTGTGTATCGCCGTACAGCCCCCGTGGAAACACGGGGGCTTTGTATTTTAAATAAAGTCTGTGTACTCTACCGGTATGCGGTAAACTTAACTAGATCAAAAAGGGATTGTCATGCGTACATCGCGACGACACAACATTATTGCGGCATTACTTCTCGCCGTTCCGTTTCATTTTATCCTTTCTCAAAGCGACGATTCAAAAGACCATGCAGCGCTGATCAAAAGCAGGACGATTGTCACGCAATTTATGCAGACCTATAAGACAATTCTTCTGAAGGCGATGAACAACAGCGGTGCTTCTGGAGCCATTTCTGTTTGTGCCGATACGGCACAGGCGATTGCGCAGAGTATGGGAGAAAGACAATCCGTCGCGATAAAACGTGTCAGCACACGATGGCGCAATCCGGCCAATGCTCCGGATCGTTTTGAGGATTCCGTTCTGAATCTTCTCGGACTGAGAAAGTCGGAGGGCGAGTTACACGATCAATCGGAATATTTTACTGTTGTTCAGACCGATTCCGGAACCGTCGCCCGATATTTAAAACCGATTATCGTGCAACCGGTGTGCCTGAGTTGTCATGGACCTGAACAATCGGTAACGGAAGAAATCCGTCGTACGCTGAAAAAGCGATATCCGGATGATCGCGCCCTTGGTTACTCCGTCGGAGATCTTCGGGGTGCTGTCAGCGTGGTTGTTCCTATCAGATAATTCTGACGTATTTCGCAGATTTCCATATTATTAGAATACGCGGTGTTGTCTTGATTTCTGCGTTATCGTTGCTTACTTTTGTTCAACACTTCCCCCGGCGATGGTTCGAAGTATATCATCGCAGAAATTAATTCTCACACAAGATTTAAACACATGCCAGAGACCGAAGAAATTATCAAATCGAAATTACGGGTTTTATTTGTCGACGACACACCGGACAATCTCGAATTGCTCGGTTTTGCACTTAAAAAGAAACCGATCGAAATGCTTCGCGCCACCAGCGGGGCGGAATGTCTCGCCGTTGCGGAGAAGGAACAACCGGATGTAATCGTGCTCGACATTCAGATGCCGGATATGGACGGTTTTGAAACGCTTCGCCGGCTCCGGGCGAACCATCAAACGGAAAAGATCCCCGTGGTGTTTCTGACTGCCGCAAAGAGCGATCCGCAGAGTATTTCGGAGGGAATCCTGCTGGGAGCGGAGGAATATCTTACCAAACCGATAGAAGTGGACGAGCTCATGGCTCGCATACGATCCATTTACCGGGTTTCCATGATGGAACGAGAATTGGAACGGGTAAAAGCGCAATTCACCGCTATGTTGGTACATGACCTGCGCAACCCTCTGACGGTGATAAAAGGGAGCATTGAAGACATCGTTCAGCATCATTCAAAGCACGCATCGCTTGACAAGGACAGCCTGGTTGTGTTGAGCACGATTTCGGCATCGACCGGCGGTATCCTCAATCTGGTCAATGATTTGCTCGATCTTTCGAAATATCAGGCGGGACAGATGCAGCTGGATAAGAAACTTCTGACGATTCATGAGATCATCGAAGGTTCTCTCAATCTTATCGGACTTCAGTATAGACGAAAAGGGATCGAACTCGCATTGAACATTCCCGACGATCTTCCCAAGATAAAAGCAGACCAGGGGAAGATCGAACAGGTATTGAATAATCTCCTCTCCAACGCTTTAAAATTTACCGGTTCCGGCGGTAAAGTGACTCTCCAGGTTGCCGTCACGGATCCGAAATTTCTTACCGTCTCAATTACCGATACGGGTGTCGGGATTCCGCACGAGGAATTGCCGATCCTGTTTGATCACTTCCGGCAGGCATCGTCGGCAAAGCATACGTCGGAAAAAGGGTCCGGTCTCGGTCTTGCCATCTGCAAACTGATTGTGCAGGCTCACGGCGGCGATATTACGGCGAAAAGCGAGGTGAACACAGGAACAACGATCACATTCACCCTGCCGATTTCGTAACGCCCCACGATTCATTCCTTGCTTCATTTTTTTTCTTCAAGTATATTGTGGAAGCCAAGAAGTTCATCCACCAATAATCCGGCGTGCCAATGCTCAATTATGTTTGGATTTCACTGCTGCTGATCGGCATCTTCACGGCGGTAGGGAGAGACATCAACGACGAAGTCTCTAATACCTACCGCAACGGCGTTCCGCTCACCGTTCATGCAGAAATAACCGGCCACACCACAGCACTTCATCCCACGTATCATGCCACTGTCGTCATTCCCGCCGCCGCATATAATGAATTCTACGGTACGTCCGTGACCGGCGACGTCCGACAGCCCGTTATCATCTCCACACTGGCATCGGGGAAAATGAAATTGGAAATGACCGCAACGGAAACCACACCGCCGTTCTGGAAGCAGATGGTGAAAGCCGGAGGGAAAGAAAAACTGGAAGCCGATATCGCATCGTTCGATCCGGAAACCGGCGCTCTGTCGTTTACATTCGAACGTGTGTCGTTCGTCAAGATCAGGGCGGTCACGAAAGCGGCGATCGATTACGCCGATACGGCGGTCACCATTTCGCTCAGTCTCATCGGCGTGATGGCGCTCTGGCTTGGTATAATGAAAGTGGGGGAGACAGCCGGCCTGCTGTTGGTGCTGACCAAAGCGCTTACCCCGATCACCTCGCGGCTCTTCCCGGATGTTCCGCCGAATCACCCCGCGGTCGGATCCATGATCATGAACATTGCCGCCAATATGCTCGGACTGAGCAACGCAGCCACACCGCTCGGTTTGAAAGCAATGGAAGAACTCAATAAAATCAATCCCAAGGCGGGAGTTGCCTCCAACGCAATGTGCACATTCCTCGTTATTAATACGTCCGGATTGATACTGATTCCCGCCACGGCAATCGCCATCCGTGCGGGTCTCGGTTCCGCCGATCCCGGCATCATCGTCGGCACGTCGATCTTCGGAGCGGGATGCGCGACGGTTGCCGGTTTGATTGCCGTAAAACTGCTGCAACGGCTGCCGCGGTACAAAAAAGAACTGGAAGTAACGGAAAAGGAGGAAAGCAATGGCTGAACTTTTCCGTTCCATCATTAATATCATCTCCGTCGTTGCAATCCCCATGTTCCTGCTCCTCTTCCTCGGTTGGGGACTGGTCAAGAGAGTTAAAGTGTACGAAGTATTTGTTGAAGGAGCGAAGGATGGATTCGGCGTCGCGGTGAAGATCATTCCATACCTCGTCGCCATGCTGGTCGCCATCGGCATCTTCCGTGCCAGCGGGGCTATGGATGTGCTGGTCGCCATTCTGTCACCCGTCACCAATCTCATCGGCATGCCGGGCGAAGTTCTTCCGATGGCATTCTTGCGTCCTCTCTCCGGCAGCGGGGCTATGGGATTGATGACCGAATTGATGAAAACCCACGGGCCGGATTCATTTATCGGAGTCCTCGCTTCAACCATGTATGGCAGCACAGAAACGACGTTTTACGTTCTTGCCGTCTATTTCGGATCGGTAAATATCAAAAGCACGCGGCATGCGTTGCCGGCAGGTTTAATTGCCGATTTCGCCGGTATGCTCGGTGCCGTATTTATCGTCAGAATATTATTCGGACTATAACCATGAAAAAATACCTGTTACCATTACTCGTATTTTCAATCATATCACTGTCGTATGCACAAAAAGCGCCGTCTCGGGCAGCCGCCAAGGGAGGCGGTACGAGCGGTGTCATGACCGGCGGCCTCGGCATGACATGGATCGACGGCGAAGCATATTATCTGGTTAATATCGCTCCGGAACTTGCGTTCGGAAAATTCGGTGTGGGTCTCAATCTGAACCTGCATGTCAGCAGCAAAGATCAGAAGATCCGCAAAGAGGATTTCGATGAAACGTACGATTACCTCAGAATCATCCGGTATCTGCGATACGGAAGCAAGGGAGACGAATTCTACATCCGTCTTGGCGCGTTGGATTACGCTCGACTGGGACATGGATCAATACTCTATAATTACAAGAATAGCCCGAGTGTTGACGAGCGAAAGATTGGCTCTGAACTCGACGTTGACTTCGGCAAATGGGGAGTCGAAACGGTCTACGGAGACATCGTTGCTGCCAGTGTGCTTGGGATGAGGGGATATGTACGGCCGTTGCAATTCACCAAAGCCAACGCCATCCCGATTATCAGCAATCTCGAGGTGGGGGCGACATACGTTACCGATATTCGCAGTGATGCCGCCGATACATCTTATCCTGGTGCACTGCCGCCGGGAACGATATCCTTAACCCCCATTCCGTACAGTGGAAAATTAAACAGCGGAACAATGAATATTATCGGTTTTGATTTGGGACTGCCGCTGCTCCGCATGCCCGTCATTGATATGACGCTGTATTACGATTTTGCAAAGATACTCAGTTACGGAAGCGGTATGTCGGTCGGCTTGGAAACGAATTTTTCCGGTATGGGTTTGATCAAGATCTTCACGAAATTCGAGCGGCGTTTTGCACAGACCGACCAATACATCCCGTCGTACTTTGATTCTTTCTACGAACTCGACCGTTATTCGGTGACCATCGATACGAATAATGTCGTGCAAACATTCTCCTCAAAGGCGCAATTGCTTGCCAACACACAATCCCCGGGTCCAGGCTACTTCGGCAGTTTATTGATCGATATTCTTGGCACTATTCAGGTCAATGGAATGTATCAGCGCCTCGATAAAGATTCTCAAAGCGGCATTCTGCACCTCGGCACAAACACCGGTCAAAAAATCCCGCTGGTGCACCTGAGCGCCGGATACGACAAAAAATATATTCGTGACAATAAAGATGTCTTCACGCTCGACGAACGTTCGCTGCTTTATGCGGAAATCGGTTATAAACCGTATCCGTTTATGATTGTCTCCACGTTGTATACGTGGACCTTTGCACCGGAAAAAGACCAGAACGGCAACATCAGCGGATACAAACCGCAAAAACGCATCACACCGAAAGTCAGTTTTGTCTTTCCCCTCTAAAATAATGCCACAGATTCACAGAAATGAAAGTGAACAGTATTTCATTCTGAAAGATGAGACGCGTGAGATTCATTATCACACCGAGCCCCAATGGGGCCGGCGGAGACGAGGGGTGACTATCTGGAATTATATTTGTTGAATCTTTATAATGAAAGGCAGCCGTCTCAAATTAGATAAAATAAAAAACGAGATTGCTTCGCCAAAGAACGGCTCGCAATGACAGTGATTTCAGATTTTTGAATTTCGTTCTAGTAAAATCAAATGATAAATTATCTTGCTGTTTCCGGATGTAAAATTGGACTGCTTTTTAATTTTGGCGAATCTTCTTTAAAATTTAAACGCATAATCTTTTAAAACTTTTAATCTGTGAATCTGTGGCATTGATATGAATTTACTGAATACCCTCGTCGTCAAAACATTGCCGTTTATCCCCAAACCGATTGTTGGCACCGTGGCGCGACGCTATATTGCCGGCGAGACGCTTGCCGATGCAATGAATACGGTGCGGTACTTGAATTCCGGGAACGCCATGTCAACGGTCGATGTGCTTGGAGAGGATATCCTGACACAGGACCAGGCAATCGACAGCACCTATCACAGTGTCGAAGTCCTGAACGCCATCACCAAAAATTCTCTCGACGCCAATCTGTCCGTCAAACTCACGTCGCTCGGTTTGAAGATGGAAAAGCAATTCTGTATCAATAATACTGATGAAATTGTCCGGACGGCAAAACGGCTGAACACATTCGTTCGCATCGATATGGAAGACCACACCTGCACCGACGATACGCTCGAAACCTATCGTGTCATGCGGTCGCGTCATGACAATGTCGGTATTGTTATTCAGGCATATCTGCTGAGAAGTGAAAGCGATGTTCGCACGCTGGCGGCGGAAAAAGCGAATGTCCGTTTGTGCAAGGGGATTTATAATGAACCGCCGGAAATTGCGATAAAAGATCGCGTGGGAATTCAACAGAATTATCTTACATTACTCCGCATCCTGTTCGAGGCGGGCTGTTATGTCGGTATCGCCACCCATGACGATGTACTGATCGACGGGGCAAAAAAGATGATCGTCGACATGAAGCTGCAAAAGCATCAATATGAATTTCAAATGCTGCTGGGAGTGCGTGATGAAAAACGGAAGCAACTGATAGCCGACGGGCACCGGCTCCGCGTCTATGTTCCGTTCGGCCGCGATTGGTACGGATATTCCGTGCGCCGGCTGAAGGAAAATCCCCAGATGGCGGGACATATCGTGAAGGCAATGTTCGGGATCGGTCAGTAATCCGATAAAAAATGTTTTCAGAATAATAATCGAATAAACCCTACTCTCAATTAACAAGGAGAACATTATGGCAGAAGTAAATCCGGGCGGCGGCCACAAATACGTACCGTACGTCTCAGCCGGAACTGACATGAAAGAGTTCACGCTTCGCGCGGTGTTGATCGGACTCGTTATGTCGGTCGTGCTGGGAGCGGCCAACGCCTATCTCGGACTGAAGGCAGGCATGACCATTGCAGCAACATATCCCGCTGCAGTGATCGGCATGGCGCTGCTGAGGGTGATGAAAGGCACCATCCTCGAAGAAAACATGACCAGAACGATCGGCTCCATCGGCGAATCGGTGGCCGCCGGCGCTATCTTTACCATCCCGGCGTTTCTTATTTCCGGAGTCTGGACAGATCTTTCCAATCATTACTTTGAAGCGACGGCGATCATGATGGTCGGCGGTGTTATGGGTGTTTTGTTCGTGACATTGCTCCGCAGAGTGATGGTGGAAGATGTCGAACTGCCGTTTCCCGAATCTGTTGCCGCCGGTGAGATTCACAAAGCGGGTCAACGCGGAGGAAGCGGTGCAGTCTACCTGTTTATCGCGGGAATGATCGGTGCGGTGATCCAGGCGTTCAAACAGTTGAGCTTGTTTGCAGCATCGTGGGAAAAATTCATTCCGTTCGCAAAGGGCCCCGTTGCGCTGGGAAAAACTGGCACAACGCTCAATGCAAGCGGCGGTCTCGTTATTTCCACTCCCGGCGTGAGTCCCGCCTACATGGGCGTCGGTTACATCATCGGACCCCGCCTGGCTTCGTTGAACTTCGCAGGCGGACTGCTGGCGTGGGGATTGTTCGTTCCGCTGCTGTTATTCTGGCTCGGTCCGTCGCTGGAAGTTAATTATCCTGAAGGATTAACCGAGCACGACTGGCTCCATGAAGCAACCGTCGTGTGGCAGTTCATCGTCCGTCCGATCGCCATCGGCGGCATGCTGATGAGCGCTGCCTACACGCTGTTCCGCATGAGAAAAAATCTTGCGATCGGTATCAAACGATCCATCAGCGATGTGAAAAAAGCGGCGACCGGCGGCGCGGAATCAAACCGTGTTGAATCCGATCTCGGCATGAATAAAGTGTTCATCGGTATCGGCGTCACCGCAGTGTTAACCTTCTTCCTCTATAATCACTTTGCGCAGGATGTGACCGCTGCGTTGACAGCCACCGTGGTGATGGTGATTGCAGGATTCTTCTTTGCCGCGGTCTCCGGCTATCTGGTGGGCATGATCGGTTCATCCAATAATCCGATCAGCGGATTGACCCTCTCTACCGTCATCGTTGCCGCCATATTGATGGTGGCGCTCGGACAAACGGGAATTACCGGTGTTGCAGCCGTGTTGGGCGTTGCCGGTGTTATTTGCGTTTCGGCTGCAGTTGCGGGCGAGATGCTGCAGGATCTGAAAGTCGGCCACATCCTCGGCGGCACGCCGTGGAAAATGCAGGTCGGCGATCTTATCGGCGTGGTAGTTGCTTCTCTGGTGATGATCTTCCCGATCATCATTCTGCATCAAGCGGATATCAATACCGGCGGCACGGGACTCGGCGGACGTGCGTTGCCTGCCCCGCAAGCAAGTTTGATGGCGCTGGTATCGCAGGGTATCGTCGGCGGTCAGATGGCGTGGCCGCTGATCATCGTCGGTATTCTGATGGCAATCGGATTCATACTTGTGCAGGTGAAGAGTCCGATGCTGGTCTGCGTTGGTATGTATCTTCCGCTTGAAACAACGTTTGCTATCTTTATCGGCGGATTAATCAAAGGAATCGTGGACAAAGTCTCCGTAAAACGGCAGTTTAACGAAGCGCAGAAGGTCCGTGTCGAAAATAACGGAACGCTGCTTGCCGCCGGTCTTATTGCCGGTGAAGCGCTCGTCGGACTGGTATTCGCCGCCATGGCATTCTGGGATGTTCCCACGCCGGCGATCTTCGAGAGCCCGTCGTTTATCGGCAGTCTTGCCGTATTCCTTATCGTGGGATATGTTTTGGTGATGATCCCCGTGAAGAATGCCGGCAATCCGGATGAACCGGCGCCGCCAAGCGCAGTGATGTAATGGTACATCTCCGATCCTTCCGCTGAGCCGGAAGGGTCGGAGAATTTTTTCACCGTAGTGGATGTACTTCACATTGTAGGACAGGCATCGCTGCTTGTCAATATCATAACGATACCACAGACCGGTCTGTCCTGCCTTGTTTCTCTTCATCCGATAATAGTTGATCAACAGGAGTATTTGTGAGCACACAAGAGAAACAATTCTTGAATCTCTGGGAATTACAGCCGAAACGGAATGCACAGTGGGAAAAAACGGAGGAAGGGAAGATCGTCGTTCTTGTTCCGAAGTTCAAAAATGCGTTCCTCGTGAAATGGATTCTGCCGTATCTGGCAAAACCGTTTTTCAGGATCAAACTGGATGCCGTCGGATCCGTTATCTGGGAACAGTGCGACGGCAACACGCCGGTGTCACGCATTGCGGAGATACTGAAGGAGAAATTCGGCGCGGCAGTCGATCCGGTCGACGCACGGATCAATCATTTTCTGAATCAGCTGGAACGGGGCGATCTGATCCTCATCCGGCAACAGCAGCTATCATAACCATTTATTTACAGAAAGCAGAGGTGTCGAATGTCGGAAGCAATCAAAGGCTTACAGCCCGAATTGGTATGGAAATATTTTGCGGAGATCAGCAGAATCCCGCGGCCGTCCAAGCATGAAAAACAGATCTCGGATTACATCATGGCAACGGCAAAGAAACTCGGTCTCGAATCGAAACGGGACAAATATCTTAATGTTGTGGTAAAGAAACCCGCTTCTGCCGGACGGGAACATGTTCCCATGCTTTGCCTGCAGGGACATGTGGACATGGTGCCGGAAAAGAACAAGGAAAAAGTACACGATTTTCTGAAGGATCCGATCGAACTGGTCCGGAAAGGGAATATGCTGATGGCCAACGGCACCACGCTCGGCGCCGATAATGGCATTGCCGTTGCCACCTATTTGGCCATCATGGAAGACAAGTCTCTCGTGCACGGTCCGCTGGAATTACTGTTCACCGTGGATGAAGAAACGGGATTGACCGGCGCGAATAATTTGAAACCGGGATTTCTTGAAAGCAAAACATTGATGAACCTCGATTCCGAAGAAGAAGGATCGCTGTATGTCGGCTGTTCCGGCGGACGCAATACGCTGGCGACATGGAAGCTCGCACTGGACAACGCACCCAAAGGGGCGGTCGCTCTAAAAGTGATCGTCAAGGGATTGAAGGGGGGACATTCCGGGCTTGAGATCGACAAAGGCCGCGGCAATTCGATAAAGATCATCAACCGCGTGCTGATTGCACTGGATGCAGCCGGCGCCCGTCTGTCGATGATCGAGGGAGGGAATAAGAGCAATGCGATTCCGCGTGAAGCCGAAGCAATCGTCTTTGTAGCGAAAAAAGATGTAAAGAAAGCGGCAAAGATCGTGGCACAGTGGAACGATACCGTGAAATTCGAACTCTCCACCGTCGAACCGGATCTGCAGATCGTGACGGAGCCGGTCGAATTGAAAAAGGCAAAAGTCCTGAAGAAACCCCTGCAGGCCGCGCTGTACCGCACCATTTCCGCATTGCCCCACGGCGTGCTGAAAATGAGCGCCGACATACCCGAACTCGTGGAAACATCCACCAACGTCGCGATCATCCGGACGGAAAAAGGAGTCATCTCCGTTACCACCAGCCAGCGCAGTTCCGTCGCTTCGGAAATCGTAGAATCGCTGCAGACGATGAATTCCATTTTTACCCTTGGCGGCGCCAAAGTGGTGCACACCGAGGGATATCCCGGATGGAAGCCGAACCTGAATTCAAAGATCCTCGGCATTGCAAAACAATCGTACAAAAACCTGTACGGCAAAGAACCGCTGGTGAAAGCAATCCACGCAGGATTGGAATGCGGCATTATCGGAGAGAAATATCCCGGTATGGACATGGTATCGTTCGGGCCGACTCTTGAGGGGGTTCACTCTCCCGATGAGAAGATCCATATCGATACGGTGGAAAAATTCTATAAATTCACACTGGAAATATTGAAAAATGTGAATTGAACTGTATCGTAGCTGCAGCATCGAAAAGGCGTGTCCATGACACGCCTTTTTTTTTGAATATTCTGAAAAACAATGTTTCTCTCTTTCCTCAATTTCTCTATATTAAACGTAATTCGAAAGTTCCTCACCATGCAAAGTGACCTATGACTGATACAACGCAACCGCTGACTCCACGACCTGTCCCGCCCCGCGCCGTCCGTTGGATGGTGCTCATCTTTGTTTCACTGGCGATGTTCGGCAACTATTACATCTATGACGCAATCAGTCCGCTGGCGGATGTATTGGTCACGCAGTTGAATTTTACCGACTCCGACATCGGCTTGCTGCAGGGGATCTACAGTCTGCCGAACATCATCATGGTGCTGATCGGCGGATTCATCATCGACCGGCTGGGAACGAAACGATCGACATTCATCTTTGCCGCGCTCTGTTTGCTCGGCGCCGTCATTACCGTGGCGGACGGTTCGCTGTTCGTTATGGCAGCAGGCCGGCTGGTCTTTGGTCTCGGGGCGGAATCATTGATCGTTGCCGTCACTACCGCCATTGCAAAATGGTTCAAGGGAAAAGAACTGAGCTTCGCATTCGGATTAAATCTGACTATTGCGCGATTGGGATCGTTTGCCGCACTGAATTCCCCTTCATGGGCTTCCGACTACTATGACGACTGGCAGGCGGCGCTGATGATCTCCGTCGTATTCGGCGTTATCTGCGTTGTCGGCGCGCTGGTCTATTGGATCCTTGAATCGAGCGCGGAAAAGAAATATCAGATCGGATCTGCCGGCGAAACGGATAAGGTGGTATTTTCCGATATCTTTAAATTCGGCGTCTCCTATTGGTATATCGTTTTGTTATGTATTACGTTTTATTCCGGGATCTTCCCGTTCCAAACATTCGCGGTGAAGTTCTTTATCGATGCGCACGGCACCTCGCGCGAGATGGGTGGATTCCTCTCCAGTATGCTGACACTCTTTGCGATGATTGCCACGCCGCTGTTCGGACTGCTGGCGGATAAAATCGGCAAGCGTTCTCTTTTGATGATGTTCGGCTCCTTGTTATTAGTGCCGGTCTATTTAATGATGGCCTACACAACCATATCGCTGTATGTACCGATGGCGATGATGGGTATCGCGTTCGCACTCATTCCCGGAATCATGTGGCCGTCGGTCAGTTATCTGGTGGAGGAATCGAAGCTCGGCACGGCGTACGGATTGATGACGCTCATTCAAAATATCGGCCTGGCGGGATTCAATTTCCTGATCGGCTGGGCAAACGATTTCAGCGGCGCCGGCGGCGATAATCCCGGCGGTTATGCAATGGGAATGTGGATGTTTTCATCTCTCGGTTTCATCGGATTTCTTTTTGCGTACCTTTTGCGCAAACGTGAAACGGGTCCTCACGCCCACGGACTCGAAACGATTAAGGTATAACAATGCTTATTTCGAACGAACTCTATTCGGCATCCCAGATCGCCATCCGCGACTGTATGGGAGCGCATCCGCATGAACGCATTCTTGTCATTACCGACGAACCGCTGCGCATCCTCGGATATTCGCTGTGGAAAGCGGCGAAAGATTTCGGCCACGATGTCTTGCTGACGGAAATTCTTCCCCGGAAATCCAACGGGGAGGAACCGCCGGCGGAGGTGGCGGAATTGATGAAGAAGTTCGATGTTGTATTTTGTCCCACCTCTAAATCGCTCACTCATACCGACGCCCGCCGTGCCGCAAGCGCATCGGGGGTTCGAATTGCGACGCTGCCGGGCGTTACCGAAGAGATCATGATCCGCTGCATGAATGCCGACTATAACGCCATTGCCCGGCGTACTGTCGTCCTCTGTACGATGTTGGAACAAACCTCGGTCATTCGCGTCACCTCTCCCGCCGGGACCGATATTACTTTGCCGATTAAGGGACGATCGGCCCATGCCAGCACAGGATTGTTTCGTGTCAAAGGACAGTCGGGCAATCTGCCGACCGGCGAAGCGTATCTGGCACCGCTCGAACACCAATCGAACGGCCGTGTTGTTGTCGACGGATCGATGGCAAGCGTCGGTATCGTGAAAACACCGATCACCATAACGGTAAAGGATGGGTACGCCGTGGAGATCACCGGCGGCGATGAAGCAGAGCAATTGAAAAAATTGCTCGAACCGCACGGCAAGGATGCGTATAATGTTGCCGAATTCGGCATCGGTACGAACGACAAGGCGATCATCACCGGAAAGATCATTGAAGACGAAAAAGTGCTGGGGACGATTCATATCGCTTTGGGAGACAATAAATCCATGGGAGGCACCGTTCGTGTGGCGAGCCATCTGGACGGTCTCGTCAAATCCCCCTCCGTATGGTTCGACAATACGATGATCATGAAAGACGGCCTGTTTACTATTGAATTGTAAGAACCACGTCCGCAGACACGGTTGATGCTGCGGATAACGAACGGCACGACACGAATGATTGAACAGTTGCACTCCGAATTTGCACAACTCAGCACACAATTTCCCGCAGCAACGCTGCCGCCGAATTGCTCCGTCCTGATGAAGGGGGAATATGTCGGGTATGAATCGCGCAGTATGCTGAAGATCGCTTTTCCCGTATTGGAAGAATATCTCAATCCGATGAAGACGATGCAGGGGGGTATTATCACCGCTGCGTTCGACAATGTCTTCGGGCCGCTGAGTTACCTCGCTGCGCGGACACCCTGCACCACGCTCGATCTCCATACCAATTACATCCGGTCAATCATCGCGGGCGATACGCTCACCGTGACGGCGAGAGTAGTCTCGAGAGGAATATCGGCGATGCATCTGTCCGGTGAAGCGGTGAATGCCAAAGGGAAATTGATCGCCACCTGCACATCGCACATGGTGCCGGTAAAATTATCGTGACACCGTCCGAACCATAACAACAGAGAGAACCGAATGTCATCACACAACGATTCATCACATTGGAAGATACTGGGGGGACTGCTGGGAGGGGCCGTGGTCGGCACCATCGTCAATCTGTCCGTTGCCGGTAATGAAGAAGCGATGGCGACGGTCAATACGCTCATCGATACAGTCGCCCATCCGATCGGACAAATCTTTTTACGATTGCTCTTTATTGTGGTCGTTCCCCTGGTCTTTGCGTCGCTCACCAGCGGTGTAGCGAGTCTGGGCGATCTGACAAAACTGGGAAAATTGGGGAGCAGGACGCTCATGTTTTTCCTCGTCACCTCTATTGTTGCCGCAACGGTCGGCATCACGCTGCTGGAAGTCTTCCGTCCGGGGGACGGTTTCGACGATCAGGCACGTCAAACGTTGATGCAGTCGTACGCAACGCAAACATCGGAGATACAATCGCGGACGGTAACTGTTGTGCCGTCCGGCGCATTGGCAGTGGTGAATCAGATCCTGGATATGTTTATACCGCGCAATATTACGAAGGCGATCGTCGACATGCAGATGATTCCGTTGATCGTCTTTTCGATTCTCTTGGGAATGGCGATTACGAAGATTCAAACGCACCGTCGCGAGGTGATGGTGACCTGGCTCGACGCACTCACGGAATCGATGGTCACGATCGTCGGTTTTGCGATGAAACTTGCCGCACCGGCGGTGTTTTGTCTGATCTTCGCAGTGACGGCCCGGTTCGGACTTGATCTGCTGCAAAAATTGGGGATGTATGTCGTATTGATACTGTTCGGTTATGCGTTTCAGCTCTTCGTTTTCTATCCGATCGTGTTGAAATTTGTTGCCAAGAGAAATCCGGTGGCGTATATGCGTGATGCGATGCCGATTATGATCACCGCGTTTTCGCTCTCCTCCAGCAACGCGACATTACCGACATCTATCCGCGTTTCTGAAACGGCGCTGGGAATTCGTCCCCGCGTCGCGTCATTCGTGTTGCCGCTCGGTGCAACTATGAACATGAACGGTACAGCGTTGTTCGAAGGAGCGGTGGTCTTATTTCTTGCACAGGTATTTGGAGTTGATCTGTCGATAACACAACAGATTCTTGTCGTGGCTCTGTGCGTCATTTCCGCCATCGGTGTTGCCGGCATCCCTGCCGGATCGCTTCCATTGTTGATGATCGTCCTGGCACAGGTCGGCGTACCGCCGGACGGACTGGCGATTATCATCGGTGTCGATCGGATCCTGGATATGGGACGAACGGTGATTAACGTCATGGGCGACGTGGTGTGCGCCGGATATATTGAAAACGTTGAACGGATGGAAGAAGCGAAATAGCGGTGGATACTCCCGAAACATTTTTCATCCTTTTTGTTGCCGCTATCTTTGCCGGATTCATCGACGCCATCGCCGGAGGCGGCGGTCTCATCGCATTGCCGGTGTTGCTCAGCGTCGGTCTCCCTCCGCAGATCGCTCTCGGTACCAATAAATTTCAAGGGACGTTCGGGAGCATCACAGCTGCCGTCTATTATTGGAGGAAAGGAATCGTCGATCTGAAGGTCGCCCGCACGGGAATAGTGTTTACCTTTGCCGGCGCCGCCGTCGGCGCCTGGGCGGTACAACAGATCAGCCCTGATTTTTTGAATACGCTCATCCCGCTTTTATTATTCCTCATCGCCGTCTACACCATCGCCACTCCGGCTCTCGGTCATTCGAACGTATCCCCGCGCATGGGATTTACACCGTTTTACGCCGTCGTCGGTATTGCGCTCGGATTCTACGATGGATTTTTCGGTCCCGGCGTCGGTTCATTCTGGGCGATCGCATTGATGGTGTTGATGGGATATGAAATTCAGAAAGCGACCGGCTATACGAAAGTGATGAATTTTTCGAGCAATATCATATCGGTATTGATTTTCACGATCGGCGGGTCGATCTGGTTCATCCACGGATTGGTTATGGCGGCTGGACAGGTGATCGGCGCGCAGCTCGGTGCCCGGTGGGCGGTGAAAAAGGGGATTGCCATCATCCGCCCGCTGTACATCCTTGTGGTCTGCGCGACAATTCTTAAATTATTGTATAATCGCTTTTTCGTTTAAGGTTATTCTATGACGGCACTCCTCTTAACATTCCTGGCATTGACATCTCCCTCCGCAATAAAAAACGGGGACGATGCGTTCATGCGTCAGGACTATACCGAAGCGATCTCCATTTACGAGGCGGCATTACCCGGCTCCCATGAACGTTCGGAATTATTATGGCGTATTGCTCGCTGTTATATCTCCCTCGGTGATGTAACGAAGCGGGAAGAACGGGAACCGCGGTACCGCAAGGCAGCGATGTATGCGACGCAGGCGGTGGAGGCAGACTCGCTCAATGCCGACGCGCATTGCTGGCGCGCCGTTGCAATTGGTTATGTGGCAATATATGAAGGGATACGGGCGAAGGTGGCGGCAGCCAATGAGATAAAGCAGGAACTCGACATCGCACTGCGTCTCGATCCGAACAACGACGTTGCATACTCCATTCTCGGCACTTTTTATCGCACGCTCGGCAATGTGGGCTGGATTGAAAAACAGCTCGCCGATCTTTTGTTGGGAGGGCTTCCCCCGGGCGGATTCCTTGAAGCGGAGCAATCATTGAAGAAAGCGATCGAACTCGCTCCGACGATCATCCGGCATCGTTTCGAACTCGGCCTGCTCTATCTGGATATGGAACGGTCCGATGATGCAAAAATAGTTTTCATGGAAGCGTTAAAGCACCCTCCTCTTCTTGCCAGCGATAACCGGCGGATCGAACGGATGAAGAGAACGATCGCCGGCAATTAAAATCTAACACAAACACATTTCTATTAAAGTCATTGCGAACCCGACTTTAGTCGGGTGAAGCAATCTGGAAATGAAAGAAAGTCCCGCCAATATTTTCACTTCCGGCAGAATTCTGCTATATTGATAGAGACACAGCAAAAGGAAACCATGAGATTTATTTTTTTTATCGGGATACTGTTTTTATTTCTTCACACGTCCGCGTTCGGGTGGGGATCCAATACGCACCGGTACATCAACAAGAATGCCGTCACGCATCTCCCCCCGACAATGCAGCGGTTCGTCGATTCCGCCGCGTATCTTGAAAAGCATTCGACCGATCCCGATTCACGCAGGGACAACAGCGACACATCCTTTTATTCGGAACAATACCGACATTATCTTGATATCGATGATTATCCCACCTTTCATCAAATGCCGAGAGATCTTGATTCGCTCATCGCTATATACGGCTGGAACCGGGTGAAGGAAAACGGAGTGTTATTCTGGGCGACGCAATGGGTCATGGATTCGCTGACTGCTCAAATGAAACGAAACGACTGGACTGCTGCATTCCAAACCGCTGCGGACCTGGGACACTACGTCGCCGATGCGCATCAGCCGCTCCATGTGACGATCAATTATAACGGAAAATTTACGGGGAATTACGGGATCCATTCGCGCTATGAATCGACGATGATGAACAGTTATCTTTCGACAATTTCGGTAGCCAAGGACACGGCCTATTACATAAAAGATATTTCGTCATATATTTTTGAATATTTGCTCTATTCCAATTCGTATGTGGATTCGGTTCTGGCGGCAGACCGGTTTGCCGCGCCGCCGTCCGGTTACAACGGTACCGGTTCGCTGCCCGCTGACTATTACGCAAAGATGTGGCAGCATTCCCAGATCTATACACGATCGCTGGTTCAACAGGCGACAATAGTGCTGGCCAATCTCTGGTATACGGCATACGTCAATGCCGGACTGCTCAATCAAACGATTGTCCGTAAGGATCCGCTGCAGTCTCCCTCGGCATTTCATTTACAGCAAAATTTTCCGAATCCGTTCAATCCCGTCACGACCATTAAATTCGATCTCCCGCAGTCGGTCCACACAAAGCTGGAAATCTATTCCGTTGACGGAAAGCTGGTGACAACGCTGATTAATTCTCCGCTCGAAGCCGGACGTTATTCCGCGGCATGGGATGCCCATCATGCCCCGAGCGGATTATATTTCTACCGGCTCACCGCCGGTAGCTTTTCGCAAGCAAAAAAATTAGTAATAGTGAAATGATAAAACACTTTTTGAAACAATAATCCATAAACAGAAGGATGAAATCATTCCGGTCGATTATATTGGTAATAGTATTTGTGTTGAATTCAGCCGAATACGTATTAGCTCAATGGATTCAAACGAATGGTCCGTATGGGGGAGATGTAACGGCATTTGCACTTGATTCCACGATAGGAAGTATTTCAAAATTATATGCCGTTACATACAGAGGTGATGTATATCGTTCTTCAAATAAAGGTGTTGATTGGCTATCGATTGGACAATTAGATGTTCAAACGAATGCAATGATAAGTTATAATTCTCACCTTTTTGTCGGAGCCGGTGATGATGGCATATTCCGTACTTCTGATGATGGTGAATCTTGGGAAAATGTCAATACTGGTTTATTCAATTGTAAGATCATTGCAATTGCTGCATCAGATGAAAAGATTATTGCGGGGGGCACAGCGGGTTCACAAAGCAATCTTTTTTATTCCACGAATTTTGGTACAAGTTGGACGGCAATAAATACAACGTACTCTAATAAAACAATATTCTCGCTTGCGGTGCTGGACACTATAATATTTGCAGGGACACCACAAGGGATATTTCGAGTAATAAAGAATGGCATACGGTGGATTGCGGAAGATGCAGGTCTGATGGATCGCAAAATTTATAGATTAGAACGAAGCGGCATGAAACTTTTTGCCGGAACCGACAGCGGTATTTTCTATACTGTAGATAATGGTTTAAATTGGACGCGGACCGATTCAATATTAAATAACCACAGTATTTATTCTCTTAGTGTTTGTGGCAAAAATATTATTGCAGGTACCGATGATAGCGGAGTTTATGTTTCAAATACTATGGGGGAGACCTGGTCTCATTTAGGTTCAATAAACGTCAATGTGTATGCAGTCATCGGGTGTGGCCCCGACCTGCTAATCGGTACTACACACGGAGCATATTATTCTGGAAATAACGGTAATAATTGGATGTCTGTTGGATTTGATAGAGTAGCAATTATAAATATGGTTGCCGTAGGCGAAAAGGTGTATGCTTGTACGGATGGCATAGGTCTAGGTGGAGTCTTTTATTCCACAAATATGGGGGAGGAGTGGTATGCACTCTGCTTGACGAACAGACCCATCTCATCTCTTGTGATAGAAGGGTCACATTTGATTGCAGGTACTTCATCGTACCTGCTGTTGTCTGATAATGATGGCCGGAATTGGAGTAAATTGTTTTTAGATGCCAATCGTACAAGTATAAGTTCGCTGATAACAAATAATAATCATATTTTCGCAGCAAATTGGGGGAGCGGCATATACCATTCTATTGATAGCGGTAAAAATTGGTCAAATATAGATTCCGGTTTGACCAATAAATACATCGATCATCTTGCAATCATGGACACGATCCTCATCGCTGGCAGTTCATCGTATGAGGGTGGTGTTTTTCGTTCCACCGATGAAGGGAAAAATTGGACCGCTATAAATGTTGGCCTCAGCGATATAGATGTTTGTTCTTTTGCAGTGTTGGAAAAAGATTTCTATGTAGCGACAGATGACGGTGTTTTTATTTCAACTGATTTTGGCACAACTTGGCTACCATCCAATTCTGGTCTACCATCATTTAATCCGGTTTTCTCGTTTATTGATTATAATACAAATTTGTTTGCAGCAACCGCTATTGGTGGTGTCTATTGTAGCGAAAACCAGGGGTTGAGTTGGCACGAGGTAAATTCTGGATTGTTGAACTTAAATACAATTTCTCTGGCAATACAAAACAACAATCTTTATGTAGGCACTGAACGAGGCGGTTTATGGAGAAGACCATTGAATGAAATGCTCTCCACTGTAATTCAAAGATCGACATATTCACCAAATAAATTCACACTGTTTCAGAATTATCCCAATCCCTTTAACCCCAAAACAAAGATTGAATTCGATATAAAAGAATTAACCCCCGTAACATTGGGCATATATTCTGTAGACGGTAGATTAGTTGAAGAACTAATTCGTGCAACGCTCAACTCAGGCCGTTATAGTGCGACATGGGATGCACAAAGTATGTCAAGCGGATTATATTTCTATCGTTTAACCGCCGGAAATTATTCGGCAACAAAAAAACTGGTGATTGTAAAATGAGCCGGCCTGCAGTACAGGAATGGACGAAGAAGGAACTTTCCATTATTCGTTCTTTCACGACGCCGGCCCGCATTCAACACTATCTTGACACTATTCCGTACAGTGCGGATAAATTTTACCGCTCGCCTCGTTCCGTGCTGCGGGACAGAAAAGCGCATTGTTTTGACGGGGCCGTCTTCGCTGCGGCAATGCTGCGGCGGATCGGATATCCGCCGTTGATTGTGGATATGCAGGCGGTGCGGGATGACGATCACGTCATCGCTATTTTTAAGAGAAATGGAAAATTCGGTGCGGTTGCAAAATCCAATTTTGTCGGCTTGCGGTACCGTGAACCGATCCATCGCGATATCCGCGAACTGGTGATGTCGTATTTCCCTTCGTTCTATAATATGAATAAAGAGTATTCCCTTCGCCAGTTTACCGTTCCGCTGGATCTTTCAAAGTATGATTCGCTCCGATGGGAGTTTCAGGATGAACCGATGGAGGAGATCGGCCTGAAGTTAAGTTATATTCCGGTCACGAAATTGATGACACCCTCGGAGATCCGTTCATTGGCAAAAGTCGACGACCGGACATTCAAAGCAGGGATGCAGGGGGCGATAAAAAAGGGGATCTATTTCCCCGAATAACAGAGGTGGTGAGGTCATGGAAAAACAAACCGCGTTAATCACCGGCGCTTCCGGAGGGATAGGATTCGAACTGGCGCAACAATTTGCCCGTCACGGTTTTGATCTCGTTCTCGTGGCGCGATCGGTCGATACGCTGAAGGAAATTGCCGCCGATTTTCAAACTCGACATCGAATTACCGTTCATATCGCTCCGTTCAATCTTGCACGGCCCGACGCGCCCGGCGAACTGTTTCATCACCTGGACCGGAATGGCATCACCGTCGATGTTCTTGTCAACAATGCCGGATTCGGCATCCATGGGCTCTTTCACGAGAACGATCTTCCGGAAACGATGGAATTAGTGCAGGTCAATGTTGCTGCGGTAACGCAACTGACCGGATTGTTCCTGAAAGGGATTGTCGCTCGGAACAGGGGCGGCATTCTGAATGTGGCATCGACCTCGGCTTTCCAGCCCGGTCCGACCATGGCGGCATACCATGCCAGTAAAGCGTACGTTTTGTCGTTGACCGAGGGAATTGCATCGGAATTGGCCGGAACGAATGTAAAAGTCTCCGTTCTCTGTCCGGGGCCGGTCGATACGGGATTTCAGGAAAGAGCGCGAAGCACCGGATCGATTCTCGGCAACAGAACCCGGCTGATGATTCCGGCGGAAAAAGTAGCTCAGATCGCCTATGATGAATTTATGAATGGGAAAAGAATTATTGTTCCCGGAGTGCTGAATAAACTCGGCGCAATCTCGGCGCCGAGAGTTCCCAGATCCTGGGTGTTGCCGATCGTAAAATATTTACATCACAAATAAAATGGCATTTACGTTAGTTTCAGAATACCGTCCTCAGGGCGATCAGCCCGAAGCGATCCGACAAATGGTGGAAGGGATCAACCGGGGAGACCGATATCAAACGTTGCTCGGTGTCACCGGAAGCGGAAAGACTTTTTCCATTTCGAATGTCATCGCACAGTTCGACCGGCCGGTGCTGATCATGTCCCACAATAAAACCCTTGCAGCGCAGTTGTATGCGGAGTTCAAGAGTTTCTTCCCGAAAGATCACGTCGAGTTTTTCATCAGTTATTACGATTATTACCAGCCGGAGGCGTATGTGCCGACAACGGATACGTATATCCAAAAGGACTCCTCCGTCAACGAAGAGATCGACCGCCTCCGCCTTCGTGCCACCAGCGCATTGTTGAGCGGCAAACGGAATGTGATTGTCGTTGCGTCCGTCAGTTCCATCTACGGCATCGGCGCGCCGGATGAGTGGATCGAGCAGATGGTGGTGATCAAAAAAGGGGACAAGATCGAACGGAACACACTTCTCCGCAAGCTGCTCGATATCTTTTATGCACGAAATGACTACGAATTCCAACGCGGCACGGTCCGGGTCCGCGGCGACGTGGTGGAGGTGATTCCGGCGTATGAAAATGACGAGGCGATCCGCATCGAGTTTTTCGGCGATGAGATTGAAAAAATTTCGTACATCAATCCAATCGACGGATCAGTGCAGGGAGAAACCGATTACGATGTCATCTATCCCGCAAAGCAATTTGTCACCACCCGGGAGTCGCTGGAAAAAGGAATTAAGTCGATCGAAATAGAATTGAAGGAACGGCTGGAAGAGTTGCGCAACCTCCAAAAATTTGTCGAAGCGCAGCGGCTGGAACAGCGAACACGGTTCGATATTGAAATGATGCGTGAAGTCGGATACTGTTCGGGAATCGAAAACTATTCCCGCCATATCGCAAGCCGCCCTCCCGGATCCCGTCCGTTCTGCCTGTTCGACTATTTCTCAAAGGATTTCCTCCTGGTGATCGATGAATCCCACGTTACCGTACCGCAGATCGGCGCAATGTATTTCGGCGACCGGAGCAGAAAACAAACCCTGGTTGAACACGGATTTCGTCTTCCGTCGGCGCTCGATAACCGGCCGCTGAAGTTCGATGAATGGGAACAAATGGTGAATCAGGTGATCTTTGTCAGCGCCACGCCGGGTAACTATGAAATGGAAAAATGCCAGGGCGTGTTCGTGGAACAGGTGATCCGGCCGACCGGTTTGCTCGATCCGGTCATCGAAGTCCGCCCGGTCAAAAATCAGATCGACGATCTGATTGCGGAGATCAGGGCACGGACTGCTGTCAACGAACGGATATTGGTGACGACGCTGACCAAACGGATGGCGGAGGATTTAACCGAATATCTTCTCGATATCGGCATACAGGTGGAGTATATCCATTCCGAAGTCGATGCCTTGAACAGGGTCGAAATCCTGCGGCGGCTGCGGCTTGGCCACAGCCATGTTGTTGTGGGTGTGAATCTGCTGCGCGAGGGACTGGACCTGCCCGAAGTATCGATGGTAGCGATCCTCGATGCGGATAAAGAGGGATTTCTCCGGTCGGAACGGTCGCTGATCCAGACATCAGGACGCACCGCGCGGAACGCAAACGGCAAGGTGATCATGTACGCGGATAGGGTCACCGATTCGATGCGGAAAACGATCGAAGAGACCGAACGCCGGAGAACCAAACAGATCGCGTACAATACGGAACACAATATCACCCCGAAAACAATTTTCAAGACCCATGACGAGATTATCGCCTCCACCGCAGTGGCCGATGTCGCTCACCGGTACGAGGAACGGAAGGAACAGAAACACCTGCCGATGGTTGCCGAGAATGTCATCAAGTATCTCTCCAAAGAACAAAAGAAGGATCTTCTCGACGAACTGAACATCGAAATGGAAAAGGCCGCAGCCGATCTGGAATTCGAACGTGCCGCTCAATTACGGGACGAAATCGACCGCCTGTCGAAGATGGTCTGAACGCCGATATTGCCCAAAAAATATTTCCCGCCCAAGAGTAATACCACGCCGTTGTACTTTACTAAACTTCATTTATACAAAAGAATTGTCATTGCGAGCCCCGAAGGGGCGAAGCAATCTATTTCAATGGGTGAGGTCTTTGAGATTGGTTCACCATAACGCCCGTGAATGTCATCGCGAGGCTCGCCAAAGGCGAGCCGTGGCGATCTCAGCAAGTACGATATTTCTGTTCAAAAGTGAGATTGCCTGCCTGCCGGCAGGCAGGCTTCGCTCGTAAAAAACACTCACTCGCAATGACAATAATTTAATACAATTCACGATCGAAAATATTATGGATGCATCGCCATGAACATCATTACCTCTACCATACAGGCGTTCAAGGACTTTCTCTTTCTCACGCAATGCTTTCATTGCAGCGCTCCCCTTTTGGACATAGAAGAAAGAATCTGTCGCCGATGCTGGGCGTCGCTGACGCCGGTTCGCGAAGATGAATATACCTATACCGTTATGACCGATCGTTTCAATGCGGAAGGAATTGTGGATGAATTTGTACCGTTATACTATTTTGAAAAGGGAAAAGTCCTGCAACACCTTGCTCACGCATTGAAATATGAAGAGATCACACACTTTGGGAGGGAACTTGGTATACAAATCGGAAAATCGTTGCGTGAGAAGGGATGTACCGCCGATCTGATAATACCGGTTCCGCTCAACAAGCGAAAGGAGCGGGAGAGAGGATACAACCAAAGTGATTTCATCGCACATGGAGTTGCCCATATTCTTGGACTTCCCGTGCTTCCCAAAGCGGTGAAGAGGGTAAAATATACCGTTACACAAACACATCTCAACGCCGATGAGCGTAAGGAGAATATAGCCGATGCATTCATCGTTGTCCGGAAATATTCCGGTCGCATGATGAATGCGTCGGTGTTGATCGTCGATGATATCATCACCACCGGTTCGACCATTCAGGAATTAGGGAGAGTATTGAAAGAGAACGGCGCGCAAAAGATTATTGCCGCTTCGGCGGGATTGGCAAAACTGGGAGAGGATGTATGAATGATCCCCGTTATCTTTAAGATAACGGGGATCTTTTAGTAGATTTAATATAGTATTCTATCAGATAACGGGGATACATTGTCATAGCGTTCCGTTCGCTTGGAGCGAACGGAACGCTGTAAACGAACTATAGCAATATTCTCGCATCGGCAACGTAACATCCCCGACCCTCATCCATCACGATCAACGGATTCACATCCAATTCCCGAATCTGCGGGCAATCGGTGGCAAGAGCCGACAAACGCTGGATGCATTTTTCGATGCTTTCAATATCGCGCGGAGGCCTGCCGCGCACACCGGAAAGGATCTGGAATGCCTTCACGTCGCGGATCATATAATTGGCGGAGATCGGTCCGACCGGTGCAATACGGAAACTGACGTCCCGGAAGACTTCAACGAACAATCCGCCCAGGCCGAACATGATCACGTGGCCGAACGATATATCTTTTTTCACGCCGAGAATTACCTCTTCGCCGTCCGTGATCATTTTTTGCACATAAATCCCCTTGATCACCGCATGAGGAAACGCATTCATGACATGTTCGTGGATGGAATAATATGCCGCTGCAGCCTGTTCCGAAGTCTGGATATTCAGCACCACTCCCTTGACATCGAACTTGTGAATCACATCGTCCGAAACGACTTTCATGACGACAGGGAAATTGATCTCTTCCGCCAGGCGTACCGCTTCGTCTTTTGTGGTGGCAAGACCGCCCGGAAGTATCGGCAGTCCGTATGCCTTCAGCACTTCCAGAGATTCCTCCTCCGGAAGGTATTTCCTGTCGAATTTCAGCGCGTTTTTGATAACCGCCATGGCTTTCTCTTTGGACGTATCGGTGAACGCAACCGGTTCATTGTACGTCATTTCGCTCATCTTTTTAAATTGCAGTGATCGCGAAAAAGCCCGGCACATCGACTCCGGCAGGATATAATGGGGAATACTTCGTTTCTGCAGGATGGAAATTCCGGACGCAACGTCCGTTTCACCCATAAAGGATGCATACGTCGGTTTGTCGAATTCGTTCGCGATCCTGCTTACTTCATCCGCAATACTGTCGATATCGGTCATCGACTGCGGCGTCAGAATCACCAGCGCGCCGTCCACGTTGTCATCCTTTAGTGCGCCGGAGAGGGCGGTGGTGTACCGGTCTGCACGCGCATCGCCGATGACGTCGACGGGATTCTTGATGTTCGCTGTTGCCGGCAGATTTTTTCTGAACAAATCGGTCGTTGCATCAGAGAATTTTGCGAGGACGAGTTTTTCACCGATGGCGGCATCGGTCGCCAGTACGCCGGGACCGCCGGCGTTTGTAATAATGGCGACGCGGTTATTTTTCGGCAACGGTTGATAGGCAAGTGCGATCGCATTGTTAAACATCTCTTCGATGGTAGAGCAACGGATCACTCCGACCTGCCGCAATGCTGCATCGCAAATCTCGTCGCTGCCGGCAAGGGAGCCGGTATGTGATGCGGCTGCGGCGGCACCTTCCCGCGTCCTGCCGGATTTGATCACAAGGATCGGTTTACCGGTCTCCAGAATGATCTCTTTCGCAGCTTTCATAAATCCTATACCGTCGGTGAATTCCTCCAGATACACCAGGATCACTTTCGTTTTCGGATCGTTCTTCAGGTACATCATCAGATCGATCTCGCTGATATCCGCTTTGTTTCCGAAGCTGACAAATTTCGAGAAACCGATATGCTTTGCCTGCGCATAATCCAGCACCGCTGTGCACAGCGCGCCGCTCTGCGACAGGAATCCGATATTTCCTACCTGCGGCATTTGCCGTGCGAACGACGCATTCAGATGAACCATCGGATCGGTATTGATGACTCCCAGGCAGTTCGGGCCGATGAACGAGATATTATATTTCGCGGCGATTTCTTTGATTTGTTCTTCGCGTTTCAATCCGGCCTCACCGACTTCACGAAATCCGGCGGAGATGATGATCGCGGACTTGACTCCCTTTTGTCCGCATTGTTCCATCGCAAGATGGCAAACATTCCCCGCAAATACGATGACCGCAAGATCGACCGGATCGGGAATGTCGAGCACATACTTGTACGCTTTAACGCCGTGAATAAATTTTTCTTTCGGACTGACGGGAAAGATGGTCCCCTTAAAATCGTCCTTCAGGATATTGGCAAAGATATCGTGCGGGACGGTGCCGGCAATTTTTGTGGCTCCGAGCACCGCAATGGATGACGGATAGAAAATCGTATCCAGGTTTTTGCCTTGTGAAACGGGAATGGATGACATAGGAATGCCTCGGTGACGTTGTGAATGATCATTTCAGATAACCGGCAATGAAATCGACCGCATCGATCACGGTCTGTACTTCTCGGGCTTTTGATTCATCCATTTCGATATTGAACTCTTCTTCGAACGCGGCGATCAACTCGACCGATTGCATGGAATCGGCGCCGAGATCGAAGGCAAAATTGGCGGTGGGGGTGATCTCTTTCGGATCGATCTTGAGGACCGATGCGGTGACTTTTTCGACTCTGGTTTTAATTTCGGTTTTATCCATGACAATTCTCCGTGGAAATATAGTTGGTGGAAATAGTGTGCTGTCGATGAGGATATGCTACCGGTAGTGTGATACTCCTTTGCAGTGCTGTGATGCACGGTCGTTGAGCGATGGGGAGGCGACTGTGGATGCCCGGACCATGTTCAGGATCACTGCAAAAAGGTACGATGGAATGGAGTGAATGGCAAGAGAATACTCGATGCAAAATCGGACAAACTTGTAGTAAATAAATGTGGTACAAAAAAAATTCAGAAATATTCATTACGTGCCGATCTCGTTTTTTTCTTAAAATACGAAAGATTGCTTCGTCTCTTCGGGGCAATGGCGATTTTTTATTACTGCAGTTTCGAGAATCCTACTCAATGGTGGAGACACGTTTCACCAGCCACGGGGGAAATAGCATCCGGCAAATTTTTTATTTTTCCGACGCTTATTTTCAAATTGAAATCAACAAGAAACTGTTGACATTTATGCCAGATAGTATGAACTTATACGAGTACACCACATCACAAAGAAGTTCTTCTTTTTTTAAAATCTCCAAAAAAAGCAAGGTCTTATGAAATCGTCTCCTCTCGATCAGTCTCAGATCGCCGCACTCATAGCACAAGGATGTACATCGCACCACTGGGGCACGGTACAATTCTCACCGGACGCCGACATATCGCGCTTCCGTAATGTCACTTTTATCGGCACCGTTCAGGTCGGCGGCAATCGCGGTTCAATTACGCTGGACGGCGTTGAACGTGATTGCGGAATTTATAACGCCGCCATTGCGCACTGCACCATCGGCGACAATGTCCGTATTGCCAACATCGGCGCAACTATTTCCAATTATGTCATCGAGGAGTATGCCTGTATCGAGGACGTTGCATCCATCTCCGCGGAGTCGGATGCCGTCTGCGGGAACGGCGTGGAACTGGATGTTGTGAATGAAGGCGGCGGCAGGTCCGTTGTGCTCTATAACGATATGAACGCACAGACTGCGTATCTCCAGGCAATGATGAAGCAGGATGCAGCATTCTCGGAAAAACTTTCCGCACTCGTGAAGAAGAAAATATCGGAATCGTCTTCCCGCGCCTCCGTCGGCACCCACGCCCGCATCGTCCATTGCGGAGCGATTAAAAGCGTGACCGTCGGGCCGCATGCGTACCTCCACGGTGCGCAGTTCCTGGAAAACGGAACGGTCCTCAGCTGTAAAGAACATCCGACCGAGATCGGCGAAGCGGTACAGGCACGGTCGTTTATTGTTGCCGAAGGGGCAAAGATCGACAGCGGCGCCATACTGGAAAAAGTCTATGTCGGCCAGGCGGTGAAAATGGGGAAACAGTATTCGGCGGAAAACTCTCTTTTCTTTGCCAACTGTGAAGGATTCCACGGCGAAGCAGTCTCGCTCTTTGCGGGTCCCTATACCGTCACGCATCATAAATCCACTCTCTTGATAGCGGGACTCTTCTCATTCTACAACGCGGGGAGTGGTTCCAATCAAAGCAATCACATGTATAAACTCGGCCCGGTGCATCAGGGAATCTTTGAACGCGGATGCAAGACCGGTTCGTTTTCATACGTCCTGTTGGAAAGCCATGTCGGCGCGTTCAGTGTTGTCATCGGCAAGCACTATACGAACATCAATACACCCAATCTCCCGTTTTCATATATTCATGAAGAGGAAGGGACATCAAAATGCATCCCCGGCATGAATCTCTTTTCCGTCGGAACGGTGCGCGACGGAGAGAAATGGCCGAAGCGCGATAACCGGAAAGCTCCCGTCAAGCGGGATCTGATCGTTTTTGACGTCTTCACTCCCTATACCGTTGAAAAAATGCGCCGGGGTCGGGACGAATTGTTGGCATTGAGCGAGTCCACGCCGAAGGAAAAAGCATTTGTGATGTACGGCGGCGTTCAGATCAATCGTTTGATGTTGAAGAAAAGCGCAAAATATTACGGCATGGCGGTCACGCGGTATTTAAGCGACAAGGTTTGCCGGCGGATCGAAGATGCGATGAAATCGTCCGGCGATTGGTCAAAAGCCGTCGCAACGTTGAAACCGGCGGCGACGCTGAAGAAGGCGGATGAATGGACCGACCTCAGCGGATTGCTCGCTCCCCGTGAGCGACTGGTGACGCTGCAGCAGCAGATCTCCTCCGGTGCGATTGCAACGGTGGACGGCGTGGTGAACGGAATGCAGCACATCTACGATGCATATCCGGCGGACGAATGGCAGTACATCTATGAAGCGTACAAGAAGGAATACGGCATCGACCTGGCATCGATCACAAAAGAACAGGCGGCCGCGGCAATCGATGAATGGCAAAAAGCGGCGACGTCGCTCCATGCAATGATCCTGGAGGACTCCAAACGGGAATTCGGAGCGTTTGCCAAAATCGGATTCGGCATCGCCGGAACGCCGGAGGAGCGGGAGAGTGATTTCACCGCGGTACGCGGCACCGCCGAAACCAACGGCGTCGTTCAAAAATTGGCAAAAGAAGCGCTCGCAATACCGGAACGAACGGAGCAGTTCAAGAAACTTATTCACTAATCTATCAAGGAGCAGTACAATGACACGACAAGAAATTGCCGAACGGGTGATCCGCATTACAGCGAAGGAATTACGACTCACACCGGAAGAGGTCAAGGAATCCGATCAATTTGCAATGGAACTCGGAGCGGATTCGCTGAAATCGATCGAATTGGTCGCGGCGTTTGAAGAGGAATTCGGTCTTTCCGTGGTCGAAGAAGAAGCGCTGAAGGTTCAATCGGTCGGCGGTGCCATTGATTTCTTTGATTCCATCATCAATAAAAAATAAAAAAGGATTCCGGACATGAAAAAATATGAACTTCAGGATGTACAGCAGCCGAATCTGGTGGAGAAGATCTTTCCGTACTCTCTTCCGCCGCTGATCAAATTCGAAGGGAAGATCCAGGAGACCATCGACGGAAAAATCGTGGAGTTCGATCCCAACGAAGTAAAGACGAGGGATATCCATATTACCGATACGACGTTCAGGGACGGGCAGCAGGCGCGGCCGCCGTACAAAAAAGAACAGATGGTCCGGATATTCGAAATGCTTTCCAAACTCGGCGGGCCGAACGGAGTCATCCGGCAATCCGAATTCTTTCTCTATACTAAGAACGACAGGGATACCATCGACGCCTGCCGGAACCTGAATGTGAAATTCCCGGAGATAACCGGGTGGATTCGTGCAAATAAAGGGGATTTCCGTCTGGTAAAAGAAATGGGATTGAAAGAGACCGGCATGCTCACCTCGTCGTCCGATTATCATATTTTTCACAAACAGAATCAGACGCGGAAACAGGCGATGGATCAGTATGTGGAAGTAGTGGAAGCGGCATTGGAAGCCGGCGTTCGTCCCCGCTGCCATCTCGAGGATATCACCCGGGCCGATCTGCCCGGATTTGTCTTTCCGTTCGTGCAGCGGCTGGAACGTCTCACGGAAAATCAACCGGAAAACATGAAAGTGAAAATCCGTCTCTGCGATACCATGGGATTCGGACTTTCCTATCCCAACGTCGCCGAACCGCGGTCGATTCCGAAACTGATCTGGCGCCTGCGTCATGAATGCGGCATCACTCCCGATAGGCTGGAATGGCACGGTCATAACGATTTCCATAAAGTGCATATCAACGGCGCGAGCGCATGGATCTACGGCCTCAATGCGCTGAACGGCACGCTCTTCGGACTCGGCGAACGCTGCGGTAATCCTCCGCTCGAAGGGGCAATTATAGAATACATCGCATTGAAAGGGGATCTCTCCGGCATCGATCTTCCCATGATCACCGAATTAACACGGTATTATGAAACGGAAGTCGGAACGCACCTCGCGTCCAATTATCCTTTTGTCGGCAGGGATTTCAATACCACGCGCGCAGGCATCCACGCCGGCGGCCTCAGAAAATTCGAGCAGATCTATAACATCTTCGATACCACAACATTGTTGAACAGGCCGCCGCGGGTCTCGATCACGGATAAATCCGGAACGGACGGCGTCGCGCTCTGGGTAAATGATTTTCTCGGATTGAAGGGTGAAGAACGATTAAGCGTGATGAAAGTCGCAAAGATACAGCGCTGGGTCATGGACCAGTACGAAAAAGAAGGCCGCATGTCATCCATCACCGACGAAGAACTGGAAGAACAGGTGAAAGTGACATTGCCGGAGTATTACGCACAATACCAAAAACATTAACAACGATTCATTTCGAAAGGAATACCTATGCGTGTCATTATTCAATCCAGTTACGCACTGGTCAGCAAATGGACTGCGTCCTATGTTGTAAAAAAGATCAACGAATTCAAACCGACAGCGGATAAACCGTTTGTGCTCGGACTCCCGACCGGATCGTCCCCCCTGGGAACCTATCGCGAATTGGTCTCAATGCACCAGGCGGGAAAAGTCTCCTTCAAGCACGTTGTAACGTTCAATATGGACGAATACATCAATCTGCCGAAAGACCATCCGGAAAGTTACTATTCGTTCATGTGGAATAATTTCTTTAATCATGTCGATGTGCTCAAAGAAAATGTGAACATCCTCAACGGCAACGCCAAGGATCTGCAGAAGGAGTGCGACCAGTACGAAGAGAAGATCAAAAAAATCGGGGGAATTCATTTGTTCCTCGGCGGCATCGGCCCGGACGGACATATTGCATTCAATGAACCGGGTTCATCGCTCGCTTCCCGGACAAGGATCAAAACGCTCACGCATGACACCATCATTGCCAACTCACGGTTCTTTAACAACGACATCGCCAAAGTACCGAAAACTGCGTTGACCGTCGGTGTGGCAACAGTGATCGATGCAAAAGAGGTGTTGATCATCATCAGCGGCCACGGCAAGGCGCGGGCATTGGCCAATGTGGTGGAAGCGGGAGTCAATCACATGTGGACGGTCAGCGCTTTGCAGCTGCATCCGCACGGTATTATCGTCTGCGACGACGAATCGACCGACGAACTGAAAGTGGGAACGGTCCGGTACTTCAAAGATATCGAAGCGCCAAATCTTGATCCCAATTCGCTTCTGAAATAATAGTACTATCGTAGTATAAACGGAAGGCTGCGCATCTGCGCAGCCTTTTGTATTCGAAAGAACTTCAAAAAGGAATGATTGCCACCCCGAGCGAAGACGAGGGGTGACAACTGTTAATCTCAGAAGTGGAATGTCATTTCAGCGAACCGTTCGCTCTAAGCGAACGGTTCGCTGTTTTTTTACTCTCCGTGCTCTCCGTGCTCTCCGTGGTGAATTAATGTTTTCCTGCTATAACCACCGTCGCAACGACTTCTTTATCCGTTGCGGAGGCGGAGAGATAAACGGTGGAACCTTCCAGAAGCAATCCGGTGAGAGAGGAAAGACGAAAGGAGGGAACGCCGGCGGGACTGAAGAGCACTTCGACTTTTTTCCAACCGAAATCCCCTGTATTGCCGGTGGCAAACGCCTTGCTCAGTGCTTCCTTCGCGGCGAATCGCACGGCGTATTGACGGACCGGATCCTGTCCCGTTGCGCTGTTCCGAATTTCCTCATCCGTGAACAGTTTGGTCAGTATGCGGTCGCCGAATCGGTCGATGGTGTTCCGGATCCGTTCTATTTCTACAGTATCAATGCCGATGCCGATGATCATGGATAAACATAATCCCTTTTCGATTGAAATGAAACAGGATTCAATGATCTCATTACGCGGCGGCGGCACCGGCGGAGGATTGACATTGAGAACAATAAGTTGGACATTATTATAAATACGATTGTCCTGCTTTTCGGCAGAGACTTCCGTGCAAACGAAAATGAAGAACGAGAAAAAAGCCTCTGTCGGCAAAAACCGGCAGGGGCTTTCGTTGTTTGTACAGGTTTTTAAGGCTAATGGAATGTTTTTATAAAAAATTATTTCAATTCAGGAGGCAGCCATGAAAAAATATTTCGGTCCGTTGTGGAAAATGTCGCTCATCACCCTGGTGGGATTTGTCGGGAGCATAACATTCGGCCTTATGATGCACGGGAGCGAAGTGTTCGACTATTCCGGGATTTATTTTGCATTCGTGGCGTTCGGCCTGAGCGGCGCCTTCATCTTTTCGTTTTATCATATCTACGGGCTGTCGAACGCTATCACGGTCGCTGTTTCCGTGAGCGCGGTACAGTTTGTGGTGGCAACGACGTCGATGCCGGTGTTGAATGCAGGCATCTGGTCGTTCGGGGTGAACCTTCCGGTTGTGTGGCTTGCATTTCTATTCGAACGGAAACTTGCGGGATTGTACGAATGGAAATTTTTTGTTGTCGGCATCGTCTATGGAACAGTCTTTGTTTTGCTGACGCAGGTCGTCGGGCTGCTGGGAGAAATCACACGCATTCCCTCGTCGGTCTTTCAGGACAATTTCATGGACGGACTGATGATCGGTCTCGGCATGGGACTCGGCGTGCAGGCAGGCGAAGCGTTCATCCATTCGATCGAAGAACATAGGCAGGAAAAAGCGGCGAAGTGATAAAGTCTCACGCAAAGCCCCGAGGGGGCAGGCCGCAAAGGGATAAAAAAGAAAAAGGAATTAGGAATTAGGGATTGGGAATTAGGGATTAGGAATTAGTTAATTGTCAGCGTCCATTCATAATTCATAAATCATCCTTCATCCTTATAAATAAATCTTGAAATCTTGCAATCTTGTAATATTGCAATTAAATAACCGTTTTATCATTATTAACCACCAAATCACCAAGACACCAAAATGTATCGCGAACTTCCGGTTCGCGGATTTGAGTAGTTATTGTTTTTCAATTCGACAATTTCACATTTATTAATTCTGCAATTCTTATGTAGGCACGGTGTCCCATGTCCGCCGATCTTAATGGCGGATCACCGTGCGAACATATTATAGTTTTTACAATTCCACAATTCCTCAGTTTGAAAATTCCACAATTAATCCGCCCCGAAGGGGCAGGCCGCAAAGCGAAGTATTGGCAGGATCTCTTCGCGATGACTGAATCAATCCTTGACTGCGAAGAATAGAATACGTATATTAATACACTATTGATCGCGGGGTGGAGCAATTGGTAGCTCGTCGGGCTCATAACCCGAAGGTTACAGGTTCAAGTCCTGTCCCCGCTACTAAAAACCATCAGAAATGCCCAATGAAAATTGGGCATTTCTGTTTTTAAATGATGACAAATTTGTTGTTGAAAAACATCGCGGGGTGCCTGCCCGCCAGATAGAAAAATTTTTTTAAGCAGGCGGGGAGTCCGCCACAGGCGGAGTAGCTCGTCGGGCTCATATCCCGACGACCTGTCCGCCGCGCTGTTTGGCGGAAGTCGGGATCTAGGTTCTCAGCCGGAGGCTGATGCGCCTTCGGCGCAAAGTTGAGGAACGCGTTGTTTGCGTTCCGAAATCCCGACGTTATTTGTCGGGATCCTGCCTGCCCGCCGCAGGTGGGTCTCCGCTACAAAAAAAATCAAAAATGCCCAATGAAAATTGGGCATTTGTGTTTTTAAATGATACCGCAGATATTGGAGGAGGTGAAAATTGGTCCTACACAATTCTCCATGTCCTCCGCGGTCTCTGTGGTGAATTTATTATAACCACCGGATGAAATCCGGCCATCCAAATTTTCTTAGTGTCCTTAGTGTCTTAGTGGTATTTTTTATTTTTAATCTTAAATCCACGCTGAATGCTCCAATCATAAAATCACCAAATGACTAGAATATTTTCCATTTATTTTGTGTCCTTAGTACCTTAGTGGTATTTCTTCTAGACATAGTATTTATCCTGCATTATTCTCTCGCGAATTGAATCAAGTCATGATAGTTCAGTGCATCGGCCTGCCGGAGAGCATGCAAATATGCTGCGCGTGCAGAATCTTTTGCGGTAAGGGATATACTTCCCCATGTAAAATGCGGACGGCCAAGGCCGTGACTGACAAGAATGTCCGCAATAAGCCGTGAGTGTCTTCCGTTCCCGTTAACAAACGGATGGATGGAGACGATGCGGTGACTGAACCGGACCGCGATCTCATCTTTATCGAATGTCTGTTGATCGATCCAATACCGGCAATCATCCAGCAATTTTCGAATTTCGGTACGGATTTCATTTTTATCGACACCGAGATTTTTATTCGTTGTCCGGAATGTGCCTGCCCATTGCCAAATGTTCTTAAACATGTGCCGGTGGAGTTCCAATACAAATTCCTCCGTCAGTATGTCCGGTAGAGAAATTGTTCGCCGGCGAGTCCATTCGATGGCATTCTCCACGCCGAATTGCTCGAATTCGTCCAGATCGCCGCGCGTTGTAATAGTAGGGATGAGCAATCCGTCCTTCTCATCTTCGCTGAGAGGAGTCTGTCCGTCGCTGTATTCGAGATTTAATCCCATAAGTGTTTCGGCAATTCCTGCAGAAGGCGGTACGCACGTTCTTTAACCGCCTGCTGCAGCCGTTCCTCTCTGTTTTCCTGGTCTTCCAGCGCCATGGTGTGCGAGGTTCTCATTACTATCTCCCGGGCGATCTTTTCGGCGCGTTTCTCGATCATTGCCTGGAGGGATGCATCCTTCGGAATAAATCCATACACGAGTTGAAGATCAAGCGCTTCTCCGACTTCTGCCAGTTTTTTGAGAGTGATCGTTCTGCTCCGCTCCCGCTCCTCGATTTCCCGTATCGCCACCGGGGTCTTTTTCATTCGTCTGCCAAGCTGCGCAAGTGACATATTCAAAGATGTTCTGATGGCATGAATCCATCCCCTTGATGGTACTTCTGCTGCTTTCAGGATTTGCAGTTTATTGAGATTTTTGTCTAACTGCTCAATGATAAGTCTATGGTTGGGACTTTTCATAAGGTTATATCCTTGTTTTATAATTACAAATATAATGGTATAACCTTATTAATGCAACATAATTATAAGGTAATAACCTTATAATATGAATAATTGTTATAATTTAGAGCAGAAACAGCTACTATTGCATAATCATCCAAATAACAGATTCAATCGAACATTTCCGGAGTATTATACCAATAACGCTATATCAAAGAACAACTTACAGTATTTTCAGCAACACTTTTTGACCTTTAAAACCGTTGATGAGTTTTTCAATCATAAAATCAAAAAATCTCCAAATCATAAAATGGAAGTATTTTATCTTTACCGTGTTCTCCGCAGTGATATTTTTACCGCCGGATGAAATCCGGCCATACAATGTTTTTAGTGTCCTTAGTGCCTTAGTGGTCTTCATATAATTTTATCTTTTTAATTAACTCTGAGTTTTTCAATCATAAAATCAATAAATCCCGCCAAAAAGAAGGCGGGCAAGCACAAAATCATAAAATGGTTAGATTTTCCTTGAAATGTTTTTCGAGCCAGCAGAGGACGCTGTGGTCGATGTATTTTTTTATTTCGGGGGTGAGCATATGAATTATTGACTCATAATAAATTGTAACGCATTAGGCAATACCGCCATTGTTTTTGCCGCTCGAAACAACGCGCCGGAGGGCGCTCACGAATCAAATTTCCGGTGTCCGTATGCGCCGACCAAAGTGGGCAAAAACAATGGAGTGATTTCAGACCTCATCTTGTTGAGCGCTTGTGTTGGGATTTTTAGTTGCTGTTTTGCCGCTTCTGGGAGTCCCCATATGCCAATGGATCATACAAGGAGATATGCGATTGGTCAAAGAGTAATCTGGTCGACAGGTTTTCTAAAATTCCAAATTGCTCCACAAGAGGTTTGAAGCGTCTCTCGCCGTATTCACTAAGACAATTGTAGAAGAGCAATGCAAGTTCGTGGCTGGATAGTTGAGCTACGACAAGATCCGCATAAAATTGTCTGTCTTCAACGGGAAGCTCAGATACAAATTTGAAGACATGGTAGAGATTGCGAAAGTAGTGCCCAAGGTCTGCCTGATTCTGGGAGAAGAAGTTTTTGTAGACTTGATCAATCCGTTTGTGCTCATCGTAAAAATCATGCCGCGGGGCTTGTGCGAATGTCTTGCCCAACATTCGATGAAACTCGTTAAAGCAGTCTCGACCTCGTGCCTTTACCGCTTTAGTGTGTATGTCTGTTAGATCGATCGCGGTAACGATGTCGATGTGAAGCTTCAGTAGCTGGAAAAAGGTGTTTTCCAGACTCTGTTTGGTCAGAGTTCTATTTTGCTGCTTCAGTTGTTCCTTTTGTCCTTCAAGTTCGGCCCGGGTAAGCTCTAGTTCTCTCCTCTGCAAACCGAGTTCCTCGCTCTGAAGAAGTATTGCCAGGATTACTCCGACGAATGCCAAGCCAGCAAAGAGCGCATCAATCGCACCGAATCTATCAGATATCAAGTCGTTGGGAAGTACCCAACCTATCAAGAACCAGGTGACAATCACCACTATCCCTAATATCGTGGCTGTTGTGACTAGAAAGCTAGACTTTGGTTTATCAGACAAGATTGGATTAATTCCTTCCTCAACAATGCTGTATGCGGCAAATGGCAACTAATGTGTGCACAAACACCGCCGTTGTTTTTGCCGCTCAAAATAGTTGCGCTGGAAGCCGCTATAAAAGATTCGTTGCGTGCGGCTGGAAGCGCAAACCAACCTACGGCAAAAGCAATGGAGCGAGCACTATAATCAATTGTAGATGGCGTGAGCGCCGGTGTTTGTGCTGTTATTTGCAGTGCCGCCGAATAAAATATCTATAAAAAGATTGAATTAGTGTTTTCTTGGTATCGTTCTCTTTGTTAATTCATTCTGTATTTCAAGGCGTGCAATTATTTGCGCAATCGGTGTTAAATAGCTTGAGCGATGACGTAGATTGATATCGTCTGGTGTATCCTCAATAGGATTATCTTCACCAAGCAAACCATGTGCTATTTTAATTCGTTGTGGTGTTAAATATTTTTCATAAATATTTCCAAATTTTTTCCCGATAAATTCTTTATAATTTCCCATATGTTTGACTAATCCAAGTAAATCTTCATTGGTAATGCGGTTCTCCCTTTCGAATTCAAATCGCACATCCTTTTGAAACCCTATCTTATCTCTTTTATTATAAATTGCTTCCAGAATGCGATAGAAGCAAAGGAAGCTGTAACTAATACTTGTTGAATTCATGCCCTCCCGATAAAAGCTCAATAGTGCGAGTATCTCTTGAGAATATAAACCCTGTCCCAATAACGAGAATCTCTTGGGCGGAAATTGGATCCTGAATTCATGATTTTGACCTTGAGTAGACTTTTCAATAGTAGTAGTTGATTTAATTTCAAGTGGGATATTGTGCTCAAAAGATAACTTACTTAAAAAAGGAAGGAGTGCATGATAAGCATTATATCTTGCCTCTCGGTATCCATTTCCAAATATTGTGGTTGTAGCCTCACTCAACCTCCCATGTTTGTTAGGGCGTAACATAAATGAGCAAGACTTAGTTTGGGTTTTTGAAACAGTATAGTCAATATCAATACTAATGCCAGTAGGATCACTTTTTTTACGAGGTATAGGCGTTGTGATAATGCACGAAGAATCTCCATTTACGATATCTAAATCAACCTCTTTAATATTTGTAAGGCTTAATTCAGGTCGAGCAAATATAAATTTTACCTCATATTCTCCTGGACTTCCTACTGGGGTTGGTTGGTCACTCTCTTTAAAATATTTCTCATCGTATCGAGGGACGGTAACGAGTTCTTTGTATCCAAATGGTGGACCAAATTCATCAAATGGAAGGTCAAAAGATATGCCAACACTACCATCAGGTTTTTTTATAACTTTACTATTCATATTTGGGAGTGTTATTCTCGATTGAGTTCCATGACAGTGTTTAAATTTCTTTCCACTCCCACAGGGGCAGGGGTCATTTCTTCCAACTTTTTCCATCGCTAAAGACATGTAGTAAACCAGGGCAAACCGCTCAACGCATTGGGAAAATAATTTTGAAGTTGTTCTCTGTTTAAAACGCTCGATTATTTATTGGTTCGTTTATTCTTTTTGTTATGCGTTGGTCTATGTCCTACCGAGCGGTCTTTTAACTGGCCTTTCAATTGCTTCATTATTGCAATATTCTCTTTTATAGCTTTATCCCAGTCCGGCTTTTGGAATTGATTTAAATTTGAGCCATTTGAATTGACTTTATAAGCTAATGTTTCCCCTTCGTTTTTTATTAAAACTGATGTCTCAAAAAAACTGAAAAATTGTCTATACCTTTCAAAAATGTCCTCAAATGCATTTTGATTTAATAATGTATCTCCAGCCTTAGCTCCGGACATTCTACAAGCATAAACAACAGGTGCACCAATAACGGTAAAACTTCCATTCATTTTTACTAAATATGTTTGACCGAAATCAATTCCAATTCCGAGTCCAATATCTTGAAGAACAGAAACAAAACAATTTCTATTTTGCTTATAATGAGCATCAAATACAGCATGACATTCCAATGCAGTTTTTATCGCTAAAAGACCAGCGTCGATGCCGCTAAAAAAGTCAGGGAAGAATGCTAAAACTCCATCTCCGGTAAATTTATCGAAAACACCATAATTATCTAAAATTACCTTAGACAATTTATTGCAAAGAGAAACTATAAATTTTTCAAATAATTCTGGTTTTTTTGCTTTTAGCATTAATTCTGTTGAACGTCTTATATCAATAGAAAGCACGTATGTTTTACAATTTCTCGGTATTTCAAATAATTGCAAAAATTCGTCTGAGTCAAATAGTTTTTTGCTTGCTTCACTATTTACTTGTGATAACAAAGATCCAAGACTGAGACGACGTTCTAATTCAGCCGAATTATTTTTTAATTCTTTTACAACCTGTTTATAATTCTTACTTGTTTTTTCCTCAGCGTTTAACCTATCGATTAATGATTGCCGATCACTTCTTAATTTTAATATTTGTGATTCAAGCTCATTGGTCGATCGACTTAATTCATTGCCTAAAGATATGTGGTAAGAATTCGGCAGCTCATCAAGAGTAGCTGTTCCGGGTAATCTAATAGTTGTACCGAATGAACCAACTCCATATATTTGATCACGCAATGGATTTGATATAGGGATTGTCATTCCCGATAACCCAGAATTGGCTATATAAATAGGTTCGTCCAAGTGATAAGTGTATGACTCTTTCGGTAAGACTATTGTTGGTTCATTTTTCTCTTTACTTTCTTTATTTCCAGTTTTTGAAATATTTGTTTCCTTTTCATTTTTATTTATTTTTTCATTGTTCTTTTCTTCAGACATAATTAATTCTCCTTAAGTGATGACCAGCTAACTCTGATTAGGCGGCATTGCAAATAACTTCTGTAATTACGCAATTATTGTGAAATATTCGGTTATCCTCCTAATTCGGGCGGTTATACGAAATAGTTATTCGTTTATTTTCCATTTGACTGTGCTTAATACTCATCAAATCTAAAATCCTCAAAATCGATATCTCCCGACGCGGCAATGTATTGTAAACCGAATAAACATTCATGCAATCGTCCTAAGAAAAATCTCCCCGTTTCCATCTTTCATGCGTATTTCGTATTTTTAATACACCTATGGAAAAAAAACTCTCTATTCTCGTTTCAAATGACGACGGCATTTTCTCCGACGGCATACTTGCTTTGATCAAAGAACTGAAAACCATCGCGGAGGTCACCGTCGTTGCACCGGAAAATCAGCAGAGCGCTGTCGGCCATGCCATCACTGTCCATCGTCCTCTCCGCGTGCGCGAAGTGCAGAAGGAGGGCGCCTTCTTCGGTTACGCGGTGGATGGCACTCCGGCGGATTGCGTAAAACTTGCCACGCGTCATCTTATGCCCAATAAGCCCGACCTTGTCATCTCCGGCATCAATCACGGCTCCAACACCGCCATCAGCATCATTTACTCAGGGACCGTCTCTGCGGCAACGGAAGGGACCATACTCGGCATCCCGTCATTTGCCGTCTCTCTCACATCGTTCGACAGCAACCTGGATTACTCCTACGCTGCGCGCTTCTCTAAAAAACTTGCTCTCAATATAATGGAGCACGGTCTGCCGAATGGTACATTATTGAATGTCAACGTTCCTCCCGTACCGGAAGATCAGATACAGGGTGTCGTCATTACCAGGCAGGGCAAATCTATTTGGAATGACGAATTCGAATCCCGCCGCGATCCCGGCAATCGTCAATATTTTTGGTTAAAAGGAGAATTGGTCGAACTGGATAATGAAGAAGATATCGACCAGAGAGCGATCCTCAATAACAAGGTCTCCATCACTCCCATACAATTCGATCTGACGAATTATGCGATGATCGAAAAGTTACGAGAGTGGAATATCGGTAAATAATCAGCGTTCCGTTAGATCTTTTGCGTGTTCAGCGAACCGTTCGCTCGGAGCGAACGGTTCACTTCATCTGTTTAAAAAATAGTTTGGGATGCTCTGCATAGGAATGCAGAGCATCCCTGCCGGGCAATGACCGGCTTTTCGGGGAGGGTCTTCACATTTCGTATATCGCTGGAAAGCACTTATTTTCGCCGGTTTTTCGGCTAAAAATTCTGTTTCCCTTTTATTGGAATTGTATTACCTTAACACATCGCCATTGGTGCGGCGGACAATCGTAATTCCATCGTGCGACAGTACAGATTATTGTGATCCTGTTAATTTTGCGGTGGCGGAGGGAGATTTGCATTGCCCCCCGGTTCAGCACAGAGTTCGCTGTCAACGGTGCTTAAAGTCGTTCCATCATAAGTCAGTGTTGCTATTCCGAGTAAGCATGCAACTGCGAGCGTTTCGATGAGCGTTGTCATTTTTCCCCTTTTTAAGGTTAGATTTTAATTAATACGTCCGTCCAAGGTATCCCTTATACTACTATATACCCGAAAAAGGGGTCCAGAGGACATGAGAGAGTAAAAAAATATTTTTTTTCCGTGTTCTCCAAAGCCCCTAAATACACGATAATTTCCCTTTTCTCCCTCCTTGGGATTCAGATCCTTTTGGCTGATTTTCCTCATGATTCACTTCAGGCAAGAAATTTTGAGCAAATAGGTCAGGAGCTATTTGATCGATCGCAATTTGACAGCGCTTCGATGATGTACACCAAAGCATCGGCGATCTGGGAGAAGCATTCCCGCTGGCAGGAACTCGTACAAACCCGGTTAAAAATTTCCTACAACTTACTGTTTAAAAGTGATTATTCAACGGCCTATGCGATGCTCTCCGGCGCCGAAGGGATGATACGCAAACATCCGGAGATTGAATCGTCACTCCTCGGCCGCATCTATGTATTGCAGGGTTACATTCATTCCAACAAAGAAGAACATACCGACGCGATTGAAAGAATTTCCAAAGGACTTGGTGTATATGCAAACGCCATCGGTACCGAAAATGCCACGTACGCATCGGCATTATACGCGCTCGGTTCTGCTGAGTACTACGTCGGACGCTATGAAACATCGTACGTCTTGCTGAAAAGGGCGGAGTCGCTGCAAGAAAAATTCACCGGACCTCAGAGCAATCAGGTCGCTGTCACCAAGACGATGATCGGATTGGTGCTCGATGCAAAAAACGAATTCGACGAAGCCATCGGGACATTTCATGATGTATTGAGCATCTTGCGTGAACTCCGGAAGGAAAATTCGCCGGAATCAGGCCTCTGCTATTTAAACTTGTTGTCCACCTATCGTAACAAGGGTGACTATGCCCGGGCCGTTGCGTACGGCAAAAAGACGATCGACGTCTATCACCGCATCGGACTTCCGGATGATGCAAATGTTGCCAGCGCATACTGCACATTGGGCGAGGTCTATACCGCAATTGGCGATTTCGATAATGCGCAAATTCACCTTCAGCGCTCGCTCGATCTCTTCCGGGAAAAGCATCCCGGGAAACGCGCGGTCATAGGAATTCTGCATCAATTATTTGCCAAGATGTACGATCGCACCGGCGACCGTGACAAGGCATTGGAGTATTCTCTGAAAGGGATCGATTTGTTGGAGCGATCGTACGGCCCGTCGCATCCTCAAATCGGTTTCATGTACGAGCATGTCGCTGATATTTACAGCGATGCCGGCCGGTACCGGGATGCCGTGACGTACTATCAAAAAGCGCTCGCCGCCCGTCGGCACATCGGTACGACAAAATCACGCAACGATGCCGCCGTATTGTATTCTTCGATCGCTCATGTGTACATGAAGATGGGACGGCTCGACAGCGCAGCGGGATCTCTCGCCAGGGCGTCGGAATTACAGAAGAGTTCGAATCAAAAAAATATCGTCCAGCAGGCGTTGCTCCTGAAGCGATACGGCAATCTCCATCGCGCCAATAGACAGTATGATGCGTCGGCACGGTCATATCAGGATGCGATCATCCTACTGACAGGCGGATCATTACCGGACCGCACGGAAATCGTCCCGGCTTTCGAAAACACCACGCACAAAAAAGAATTGCTCGAACTGCTGAAGTTGAAAGCCTCATTGTTTGAAGAGCGCTTTACAGCAACACAGCGGCTGTCCGATCTTCAAAACTCCCTTGCGCATTATCAGACAGCGCTTGATCTGGTGGACGATCTCCGCAGACAATATTCTACGGACGGTTCTAAATTGGTGCTCGCCGGAGAAAGTGCATCGCTCTACGGAAACGCATGCCGGCTCGCCGTTACGCTTTTCCGAAAGACGGGAGATCCGGGATACAAAGAACGTGCGTTCCTGATCGCCGACCGGAGCAAGGCAAACGTGCTGTTGGATAAGGTCTTCGACGGTGAAGCAAAGCATTTTGCCGGTATTCCCGATTCCCTGCTGGAAAAAGAGAACGGCTTGTTACAGCAGATCGCCTCCCTCGATGTTCAGATCCAAAAATCGGTCGAAGTCGACGCCGCTCCGCAAAACATCGCGAATCTCACCGTTCAAAAATTCGATCTTCGCTCACAGCACGCCCGGTTGCTGGATGTATTGGAAGATAACTATCCCGCATATTTTGCATTAAAGTATGACCGGCCGGTGACAACGGTGCGGGAGATCCAATCCGCAATCGCCCGTGGAACCGTTATCATTCAATATGTTGCCGGACCGCGGGAAGTGTATGCCTTTGCGCTCTCACGGGATCGCCTGACGGTGCACGTACTGCCGAATACGGAACGTATCAATACGCTGATAGAACAATATACCGGCGCCCTGCGGCGGTATGATGAAGCGGAGTATCGTTCTGCGGGCACCGCATTATATGCGGCGATCATTCGTCCCGTTGAACATTCGCTTACCGCCGCAAAGAACATTGTCTTTATCCCCGACGGAAATCTTCACTATGTGCCGTTCGACGCGCTGCCGGCCGGTTCCGAGTCCGGTCGCGATCTGACATCGATACAATATCTCATCACCAAATATACGATCTCCTATTCCTACTCCGCGGTTTTTTTTATGAAGATGAGGGGAGCATCGGAACAGGAAACGGGTGCCGGACATAGTTTTGCCGGTTTTGCGCCGGTGTTTCGCGATTCGACGAAGAACGGGGATTTCCTCGCCAATCGCTCGTTCGTTGAGGGGAGCGGCATTACGGATCACCGGTCGATTACGGTGGACGGAAAAAAATTCAATGAGCTCCCGTATTCTGAACAGGAGATCGATGCGATCGCCCGTTCGTTCGGTACGCGGACGATGCCGTATAGGACATTTTTGCACACCGATGCGACCGAGACGAATTTTAAGCGGTACAGCAAGGGATACGATATCCTGCATGTCGCGACGCACGGATTCATCAATGAACAGAATCCGAAACTCTCCGCTATTTTATTCTCGCAGCCGTCGTCGGAAAACATGGAGGATGACGGGATTTTGTACGTGAGCGAAACGTTCAATCTCGACCTGAACGCCGATCTGATCGTGCTGAGCAGCTGCGAAAGCGGAATCGGTACGTTGGTGCAGGGTGAAGGGATGATGGCGCTGACACGGGGATTGTTCTACGCCGGAGCGCGGAACATTATCTACTCGCTCTGGAAAGTGTCGGACAAGCAAACATATCTGCTAATGGATCGGTTCTATTCCGAATTGCATTCCGGTAAAACCTACGCTGCGGCATTACGCCAGGCAAAATTGACTATGATCGCTTCCAAAGAATCCGCGTTTCCTGCCAAATGGAGCGGATTTGTGTTGATGGGGGAGTGATTGAGTACTCGGCATTTTTAAGACACCTTCAAGTGAAGCGTAAGAGAAATACTTGGGAAGAGTCCCGTTAGGGACGACTTGTTTGTAGCCATTACTAGAACCTAAAAGCGTTCCGTTCGCTTTGAGCGAACGGAACGCTTTTCTTCTTGGATGGAAAATTCTCAACGGACCAAAAACTTACCGGTATAGATCAATTCTTTTTTCGTTTCCAACTTCCAATAATACAGGCCGGGAGCAAGTTTCCTGTCAACGATAAACGCATCTCCGGTAACGGTGTTCGACAATACCGTCCGCTCCTTATTCGTCAAAATCTTCAATGTCATTTCCTCTTCGGACGTCTTCCATTGAAACCGTATCGGCGTCTTCACCACATCGCCGTTCAACGGGGATAACACTTCAACGGATGTTGAACGGAAATCGGTCTGCACAAGATCTTCCAGGTTCGGTGATTCAGTGAAATTGTCCGCCAACACCGGCTCCGCAACAATGCCTTCAGGTTTCGATTCTTCCGGGATTGATTGCGCATGATTCTGCTCCGTTTGTTGCACGGATGGTATTTGCTCCTGCTCTGTGTACGCCGGCGGCGATGAATCGCGGCTCACAATGGCGTAATATCCGGCGGCCAGCAATGCCACGCCGGCGACCGCTGCGGCGATGCGGTACGGAGTGTAACGCACGCCGGGTTCGCGTACCTGCCGGTCGAAATAGGGATGCGGTCCGGACGTGTCGACGCGTATCTCTTTCATCATTTCGTGCGATTCGACAATCTGCCGTTGGCACTCTTCGCAGCCTTCGACATGGATGCGGATCTCCGCGGGCAATTCGACGGTTCGTTCAAGCCGCAGTGCGTCGACGTACAATGCCACACCTTCTTCGGTGAGATGATGGCGGTCGGTGAAAAATTCGTATGTCTTCATGGCATTCTTTGTATGGTGGGTGAAAGTGTTATGAATAAAATTCTGATTGACAATAGTGATCGATGAGCAATTTCAGCGAATCGACGGTATAGGCATATTCCGGAGGCGCGCCGTTTAAATGCCCGATCACCTCGTTGATCGTGCGCACCGTCCATCGCCGCAGCGAATTATGATCGACCGGCGTTCCTTCGTATTTCGACAATAATTTCGCCAGCACGGTAAAGATTTCCTCCAGTGTTTCCGGAGAGGTCTCCGGTTCGCTCAATCCAATCAGCTGTTGAATATCGCGGTATTGGATCGACGGAATCGTTCGCCGGATATCGTTTTCAGACACGGGCATCCGGTAATAAAATTTCGCACAGAGCAGGAACCGGTTCCGCTTTCGATAGAGAAGGATGAAGATGATCCGCAGGCGTTCCACTTCATCCCGTATATGCAGCCCGGCGGACGGATCGTCCGTCGACCGGATCGTTTCTTCGTCGATCTGTACGGTATGCGGCGCCTTTTCCCGGTCGCGGAATAAATTCAGGCAGATATTATGGATGACGACGGACATAAAAGTATTGAGTTGAGAACTCCCGTTATATTTTTCGGCGATCACCGGCATCCGCTGGATCAAACGCTCGTTGACCGATTGAATGATATCCTCTTCGTCCTGCAATGCAAACATCTTGGTTTTGATGTAATGACCGACACATATCCTAATCAACGGCTGACAATGAATGATGAAATCATCAGGGCGCTGACGGAGAAGAGTGATATCAAAAACCAATGGATCGAATGACATGTTCATCGATGATGTAATGAGAGCTGTTATCAACGTACGGCGAACCGTATATCTAAAAATATACGAACACGCTCATTGCATCGCAACCATTCAAATCCGCAATATTACAATTTCTTTGTAACGACGGCTTGATTCCTTATCGTTTCTTGTATCCGTTACCGTTCATCATGGTGATATGCTCGCCTTTTTTCCGGTTGTTTTTCCAATGCAGGGGCTGCAAATTGCTCAAATCGTCGGTACCGCCCAGTGAAACCGGAATGATATGATCGATCTCCCAGCCGAATTTTGTTTTCTTTCCGAAGTCCTGCTTCGCCATGGAAAAACTATAGACATCTTTCCGGAAAAAATAGAATCCCCACTCACTGAACGCCTTATCCCACACCAAATCGATCGTTGCGGAATCAAATTCCGCTCCCGTCACGGTCGTGTTCAGTCTTCTACCGAGTGCTATCAGTTTTGGTTCGCGAATTTCCATGTTGCTGGATTTCCCCTCGTTCCAGTTGCCAATGTATGCTGTTATCATATCAACCGATCTCAATGTCCGGAGTACCCCGTTATATTATACATATACCCGAAAACCAAGTTCAGAGGACACGGGATTTAAATATATTTTTATTTTTTTTATCGGTCGGACTGTATCCGAGAACTGGCAGATTTTTCGCATTCACCGGTTTATTGCATGTCGTTTCAATTTTTGGTATCTTTTAGTCCATTTTTGGAAAAAAATACCATGAGAGCTATCATACCAGTTGCAGGCGTCGGAAGCCGTCTGCGGCCGCATACTTTTACCGTCCCAAAGGTGCTGCTGAATGTGGCAGGAAAACCGATAATCGGGCATATAATGGATAAGATCATTGCCGCGGGATTTGATTCGGCGACCATCGTTGTCGGCTATCTCGGCGAACTGATCAAAGAATACATTACGTCGCATTACAAAATAACGGTCGATTTTGTAGAACAGGAAGAACGGCTGGGTCTCGGCCATGCCATTTATCTCTCCCGGCATACCATTTCAAAGGATCCGGTCCTGATCATTCTGGGCGATACGGTCTTCGATGTCGACCTGAAGGGGATGGTGCAGAGCCAGTATACTTCCATCGGCGTCAAAGAGGTTCCCGATCCGAGACGGTTCGGCGTTGCGGAAGTACAGGACGGTTTCATCACCAGATTGATTGAAAAACCGGAACAGCCGACGAGCAATCTGGCGATCGTCGGATTATACTATATTAAACATCCGGATGTGCTGCTGGATTGCCTGAAGGAGATGATTAAACGGGATGTGCGGACGAAGAATGAATATCAGCTCACGGACGGACTGCAGATCATGCTCGAACGTGGGGAGAAACTGACGACATTCACCGTCGACGGATGGTTCGATTGCGGAAAACCGGAAACGCTGCTCGACACCAACCGTCATCTTCTGCATTCAACACAGACAAACGGTATCCACGACGGCGTTGTTGTGCGCCCGCCGGTCTTCATCTCGCCGAAAGCGACGGTAAAGAGTTCCATCATCGGCCCGTTCGCCACCATCGCTGACGGCGCGGTGGTGCAGGAATCGATTGTTCGCAATTCCATCGTCAGCGAAAATGCAACGGTCGAAAACGCTTTGCTGGAAGATTCCATCATCGGCAGCAATGCGGTGATCAAAGGGGGATTCAAACGGATCAATATCGGCGACTCGTCCGAACTGGAATACAATTGAGCCGGCATCGGCAGTCTCTGCAATAATTGCAGAAGAAAATTTATAGTCACTATTTATCAATCAGGAGAATTATTTTCATGCGATATCTTTTTACATCAGAATCGGTCTCTGAAGGGCATCCCGACAAAGTCGCCGATCAAATTTCGGATGCGGTGCTCGATGCGCTGCTCGAGAAGGACAAATATTCACGCGTTGCAGTGGAGACGCTGGTCACCACCGGCCAGGTGGTTGTGGCGGGAGAAGTAACGACAACCGGATATATCGATATCCATGAGATTGTGCGGAACACGATTCGGGAGATCGGGTACACCAAAGCGGAATACAAGTTCGATGCCGACTCCTGCGGTATCTTCAATGCGATCCATTCGCAATCCCCCGACATCGCCAAAGGTGTCAACACCGGCGGTGCGGGCGATCAAGGAATGATGTTCGGTTATGCGAACAACGAAACGCCGCAATTTATGCCGGCGCCGATTATGTTTGCCCATCTGTTGGTCAGAAAGTTGGCGGAGATCCGGAAGAAAAATTTGAAATTAATGCCGTACCTCCGTCCGGACGCAAAATCACAGGTCACCATCGAATACGAAGGACGCGTGCCGATCCGTGTGGACACCGTCGTCGTTTCGACACAGCACGATCCGAACGTATCGCAAAAGCGGATCAAGGAAGACGTCATCGAGAACGTCGTGAAAAAAGTCATCCCCGCACGGCTGCTGGATAAAAAAACGAAATATTATGTCAATCCGACCGGCATGTTCGAAATCGGCGGACCGCACGGAGACAGCGGGCTCACCGGGCGAAAGATCATCGTCGATACCTACGGCGGACGGGCACCGCACGGCGGCGGAGCGTTTTCCGGTAAGGATCCGACAAAGGTGGACCGCAGCGCCGCCTATGCAACACGCCATCTTGCCAAGAACGTGGTTGCCGCCGGATTGGCCGAAGAGTGCCAGATCCAGGTCGCATACGCCATCGGCGTTGCCGAACCGGTTTCAATTTATGTCAATACGTTCAACACCGGTATCATGCCCGATGCGGAAATATCCAAGATTCTTACAGAGAATATCGACATGACGCCGCGCGGCATTATTAAACGGCTGAACCTGCTTCGCCCGGTGTACAAACGCACGGCTGCGTACGGCCATTTCGGCCGTCACGAAGACGGATTTACATGGGAACATTTGGACCTGGTACCGGCGTTACGAAGAGCGGCACGATAACAACAAAAATTTCTCACAACACATAACCCCGTAAGGTTAATCACAATTAAGGAGTACAAATGAGCGCAGTAATGGAGGCGGAGAAAGCAGTGAACGGAAAGATTACCAAAACATCTTTGCCCTATAAGGTAAAGGATTTGTCCCTGGCGGAGTGGGGACGCAAAGAGATTACACTGGCAGAAACAGAAATGCCGGGATTGATGTCCATCCGCGAAGAATTCAAAGGCAAACAGCCGCTCAAAGGCGCGCGCGTTGCCGGATGCCTGCATATGACCATCCAGACCGCAGTGTTGATCGAAACATTGCTTGATCTGGGAGCGGAAGTTTCCTGGTCGTCCTGCAACATCTTCTCCACGCAGGACCATGCGGCGGCGGCGATTGCGGCAGCAGGAATTCCTGTCTATGCATGGAAAGGGATGAATGCCGAAGAGTTCGACTGGTGCATCGAACAGACGTTGTTTGCATTCAAAGACGGCAAACCGCTGAATATGATTCTGGACGACGGCGGCGACCTGACGAACATGGTGTTCGATAAGTATCCCGAACTGGCGGCCGGTATCAAAGGCTTGTCCGAAGAGACCACCACCGGCGTTCACCGCTTGTATGAACGGATGAAGAACGGCACGCTGCCGATTCCCGCAATCAACGTGAACGATTCCGTTACAAAATCCAAATTCGATAACAAGTACGGCTGCCGCGAATCGCTCGTCGATGCAATCCGCCGCGCAACCGATCTGATGCTTGCCGGTAAAGTGGCTGTTGTGGCAGGATTCGGCGATGTCGGTAAGGGATCCGCAGAATCGCTCCGCGACGCGAAAGTCCGCGTTATCGTGACCGAAATCGATCCGATCTGTGCATTGCAGGCGGCGATGGAAGGATACGAAGTAAAGAAGATGGACGATGCGGTGAAAGAGGCCGACATTGTCGTGACCACCACCGGAAACAAGAACATCATCACCGCCCGGCACTTTAAGGCGATGAAGCACAACGCCATCGTCTGCAACATCGGCCATTTCGACATCGAAATCGACATGGACTGGCTGAACAAGAACTACGGCAAGACCAAGGATACGATCAAGCCGCAGGTGGACAAGTACACCATCGACGGCAAGGATATTATCGTGCTGGCCGAAGGACGCCTCGTCAATCTCGGCTGCGCAATGGGACATCCGTCGTTCGTCATGTCCAACTCGTTCAGCAATCAGGTGCTTGCACAGCTGGAATTATGGGGTCATCCGGAACGTTACGAGAAAAAGGTCTATATGCTGCCGAAACATCTCGACGAGAAGGTGGCGCGGCTGCATCTCAAAAAGATCGGCGTGGAACTCGACGTGCTGTCCGAAGATCAGGCGCAGTACATCGGCGTATCGGTCGAAGGTCCGTACAAGCCGGAGTATTACCGCTATTAATTATATTAACCGACTTCCGAAATCTTATAGATTTCGGAAGTCTTTCAAAATAAAAATCCCCTGGACCGCACTGGTTCCGGGGATTTTCTTTTCTCGCCTTGCCAAATGAAACAATTCTTACCATCTTACTGTTATAGGTAAGGTCGGAAGTATATACCAAACCAGACTAAAAACCGTGGAGCAACTATGAAGCAGATCATTATCGCATTGTTCGTCATTGGAACAATGCTTACCGCACAAACCAAAAAGGAGACCGGAATGTCGCCGTTCTATAGTTTTACCATGAAGACCATTGACGGGAAAGAGAAATCCCTTGCCGATTATAAGGGGAAAGTAGTAATGGTCGTCAACGTCGCTTCGTTCTGCGGTTATACTCCGCAATACAAGCAACTGGAAGAGATCTACAAAAAGTACAAAGACAGCGGATTTGTCATTCTCGGATTTCCGGCGAATAATTTCGGAAAACAGGAGCCGGGAAAAGAAGAGGATATTGCCGCTTTTTGCGAGAGAAACTACGGCGTCACATTCGAACTCTTTTCCAAGATCAGCGTGAAAGGGGACGATATGCATCCCTTATACCAATATTTAACGAAGGAGACGGGGGAGGATATCGGCTGGAACTTTACCAAGATTGTGATCGATAAGGAAGGGAACATTTCCGCCCGGTACGCATCGCGCGTCAAACCCGATTCGAAAGAGATAACGGCAAAAATCGAATTGCTCCTTGCACAAAAGCAGTAAGTTGAGCTCACACATCCGCCAAAAAACGTGGCGGACAAGAAGACACAAAGTCACAATAAAAAAAGGGAACCGTTGGTTCCCTTTTTTAGGATCAATAAGCGTTCCCAAACGGGGTTTGGGAACGACGTAAGTATTTTAAGATCATTTCGCGAACCGAAGGTTCGCTTTATTTATCTCTTTGTGGCTTTGTGTGAGCTCTTTGTAACTAACGGCACCAATTCCACAATTCCGCAGTTCCACAATTTTTACCATCCCTTTGCGTCTTTGCGTGAGATCTTATCTACTAACTGCACCAATTCCGCAATTTCTCAATTTCTAAATTTATTGTAGCGCGTACGGGAATCGAACCCGTATTTAAGCCTTGAGAGGGCTCCGTCCTAACCGTTAGACGAACGCGCCGGTTATAATCCATTGAAATTTCTCTGTTTTCGATAGTTGATGTTAGGTACAGATTGATGAACTATCGAAAATTGTGCTTCATGGTCACTAAATAGTCACTAGTTAGTCACTAGTGAATTACGATCAGGCTTTCATAAATTTACGAAACTATCTGAATGGTTGCAATCTATATATAATGCATCGTCGCCAACACACGCACCAGCACGGGAAAGCATCCTTCGGATACCGAGCAGGAGCTGTGATGAATGACTGTCCTGCCCATTGCAACCAGAAGAACAGTCAGCAAAAACTTATCGATTTAAAGGGCTTTTTGATCAAATGACTGTAATGACTATGATGACTATGTTTTTTTATTTTATTATAGATTTTATAGTAACAGTAGTATATAGATATATAGGTATAGAGAGAATCCCGAAACATACAGTCATTACAGCCATCGCAGTCATTCGTGCGGATTTAAAGGGAAAATCGATTGGTTTTGGTGACTGTAAGGTATGTTGGAGTGGGCAGTGCACAGCCACCGTTGAAACACCCGCCTCCGATACTACCGTTCTTTTAAACGAATAATTAAACGAGTGTGGACCGTTTAAACGGCAGGAATTGTATCGGGGGCAATACATCAGGATATTGGGAGAATTAACTTCAATACATCATTATTGCAGGATCCCACACCTAACAGCGAAATCCAATCTGACACAATAAATCGCCCCACATACATAAATAATTACCCCAGCGATTAAACTGGGGCATATATACGTTCCTTATTCTCTGTGTGAACAAGGCTATTTGGATCCCACCTGATGGTCAGCGTTTGGGCAGTAGGAAAAAAAGATGCACGATTACGGTACAGGTATAATCACCGGCTTGCTATGGCATTCTCGGATCCCTGCCCCATGCTTTTTTCCCTCGGAGCGGTTGAACGGGGGGAGAAGAACGTCTCTGCCCTGAGTATCGCAAAGATCGCAAAAGGCCTTAAAATAAAACCCGAGAAATTACTGTCTGAAAACCGATAAATACCCTCTCCCTTAAATCGACAAATCCGAAGCCATGCGCTATGGTGCAGAACGCAATTACGATGAAGATGACTTGGGTAAGTTTGGCCTCGGCTTGAAGACCGCCTCAATGAGTCAGTGTCAGTGTCTATCGGTCGCCAGTCGGTGGAATCACGATCGTTCCGATATAGTTGCTTACTCATGGGATTTGGATCACATCGAAAGAACCAACCGCTGGGAAATCCTTCCACTGGAGAAAAAAGGGATTGGTCCCACCATTCGCGAACCATTGAAAAACAACCAGGGGACGGTTGTGATGTGGCAAAGATTGGAGCAATCTTGTAATTTTGCAACGATGTAATGGAGATATTATTTCCCTTCAACAATTCTTCTCTCAACTACTCAACAATATCTTCAATCATAAATTAACGAATTTGGTATTCTGTTGGAACCTAGCGTAATCGGCGAAATATTCAATATTTGGGTTCAAAATCACATCTTTTTGTCTTATTTCAAATGCTCGAATTGCTGTCGCCTGAATCCGTAAATGCTTATAATATTGGTGTGAATATCACGGTCCTTTGCTCATCGTAATTACCGATGGCGGTGATGTATCGTACAATCGTAATTTATAAAAGTGAATTATTCTTATTGTAATAAAGAATAACAGTATGAAAATATTTCACAACACCCCGCTTAAAATTGCATTCCTCTACATTATCGTTGCCGGTGCCTGGATCGTGGCCTCAGATTATCTGACAATGGTTTTCATTATCGATTCTTCACTTCTGAATATTTTCCAAACGTACAAGGGATTATTGTTTGTCGTCACTACCGGTGTCATCCTATATGCAATACTGGCGTTACAATATCGTGCGGAAGAAACAGAACGGGTATATCGACATGACGTTGAATTGCAACTCAAAGATTCTGGAGATCTGTATAAATTATTATTTGAAAATAGTGGTGAAGCGTTGTTATTGACGGATCCATCAGGAGGCATTTATGCTGCCAATCCGGCTGCGTGCGCCATGTTTGGAATGTCTGAAAGTGAAATATGTTCAGCCGGCAGAGCAGGCATTGTTGATGTGCATGATCCCCGATTAGATAAAGTACTTGAAGAGAGAAAAGCGAAAGGATCGTATGAAGGAGAATTAAATTTCAAACGGAGCGATGGGACAATATTTGCCGGAGAAATATCGACAAATATATTTAAAGTCCACGACGGTAGTGAAAGAACAAGCATGATCATCCGTGATCTTACTGAACGGAAACGGTCAGAAAAAGCACTGCGTGAAAGCGAATCAAAATTTTCCATGCTCTTCGATAAATCTGCATTTACTGCTTCACTTTCTTCACTTCCGGATGGTATACTTGTTGCGGTCAATGAAGCGTTTGTACAAACATTTGGATTCGCCAAAGAGGAAGCATTGGGAAATACACCGCAAGACTTGGGAATACATCCGGATGTCGGGGGACACGAACGCATATCGCGCGCTATTAAAGAAAATGAATCAATAAGAAATCTTGAACTAACCTTGCAGACCAAATCCGTGGGGGAAAGGATATTTTCTGTTAATATCGATATTGTGTCCATTGGGGATGTACAATATGTGCTCAATACTTCACAGGATATCACAGACCGCAAAAAGGCGCAAGAAGAATTGCGGGCAAGTGAAGAAAGATTCCGATTAGCGTTCGAAACAAGCCCCGATTCAATTGCTATTAATAGACTATCGGACGGCATCATTGTTTCTGTCAACAAAGGATTCACACAGATTTCAGGCTACACAAAAGAAGAAGTTATAGGAAAAACGTCTGCCGACATTAATAGTTGGAAACACCCTGAGGATCGTACGAAATTTGTAAATGAATTCAGGGCAAAAGGTGAGGTTCGTGATTTTGAAGCTCAGTTACTGACAAAAAATGGCGAGATATATGGTCTGATATCGGCATCAATTATTGAATTAATGGGTGTTCCCCACATAGTTGGTATTACTCGGGATATAACCGTGCTCAAACAAGCCGAGGAGAAATTGCGGGAACGCGAGTATCTGCTCTCCTCGTCGCAACGGGTCGCCCATGTCGGAACCTGGAGCTGGAAGATTGGTGACACTACTACCTATTGGTCCGACGAGACCTATAGGATTTACGGTCTGAATCCCGCTATGGGTGCGCCGAGCTTCGATTTCTTCTTCGAGATCATCCACCCGGATGACCGACCCAAAATGCAGGAATGGCCGACGAAGGTCATAGCGGGGTTGCACCCGCCTCCAATAGAATTCCGAGTCATGCGACCCGACGGGATCTACCGGGTGATTCAGACGGAGGGAGATGTGATCGAGACCTTGGATGGCGTTCCCTCCCGCATCGCTGGTACTGCCTTTGATATTACCGAGCGCAAGCAGGCTGAAGAAGAATTTCGCATACTCAATGAACGCATTTCAACAGCAACAAAGGCATCGAAAGTGGGTATATGGGACTGGGACATTGAGAAAAATCAACTGAATTGGGACGATCAAATGTACATGTTGTATGGAATAAAAAAAGAAGAATTTGCAGGTGCATATGAAGCGTGGCTCAATGGACTGCACCCCGATGACAAGGTGTTTGGCGCACACCAGACCGAAATGGCTTTGAAGGGAGAAAAGGAATATGATACTGAATTTCGTATCATTTGGCCCGATGGGTCCGTACGTTACTGCAAAGCAAAAGGGGAAGTATTCCGGAATGAAAAAGGTGAACCGATCCGGATGGTGGGAATCAATTATGATATAACAGAACAAAAAAGAATTGATGAGAAGATTCGGGAAAAAGACCAGGAATTCAGAAAACTTTCCGACAATGTTCCCGATCTGATTTTCCAATTTACCCGCACGACAAATGGAAGCTATTGTGTGCCCATTGCCTCCAAAGGAATATGGAATATATTTGGTTGCACTGCCGAAGAAGTTCTCGATGATTTTACACCGATAGGACGTGTAATTCACCCCGATGATGCAAAACAGGTACTTCAGGATATAGAGTATTCAGCACAACATTTAACACCTTTTGCCTGCGAATTCAGGGTGCAAATTCCTGGTAGGGAAATGCAGTGGATTTATTCAAAATCTACGCCGGAACGGTTGCCGGACGGTAGCACAACCTGGTACGGTTTTAATACGGACATAACCTACAAAAAACTAGCCGAAGAATCGCTGAAGGAGAATATTTCAAAACTTGAACTTGCCATGCAGACAGCCGATATGGCGTGGTGGGAAATGGAAATTACCACAGGTCGAGTAAATTTTGATAAACGAAAATCTGAAATGATCGGGTTTCCGGCTGATAATTTTAAACATTACACCGATTTCACCGCGCTTCTTCATCCTGAAGATTATGACCAGGCTATGAAATCAATGAAAAATCATATTGAAGGAAAAACAGAAAAATATGAAACAGAATATCGAATTTTAACTAATACAGGTGAATATAAATGGTTTTACGATATCGGTTCAGTTGTACGTAGAGACCGGAATGGTTTGCCATTGAATGTCGTAGGATTTGTTATTGACATAACACGACGTAAACGAACAGATGAAAAGTTAAGGGAAAGCGAAAATCTTTTCAGAAAGCTATACGAAGACGGTGCAAACGGCATGGTCATGGCAAATAGGGATTTTAAATTTCTGAAAGCAAACAAAACCTTCTGCCAATTGACCGGGTACCTGGAGGAAGAACTTCAACAACTCTCGTTTGCCGATATTACACATCCCGACGATAGAGCTAAAGATCTTCACCATGTAAAAAAAATGATGTCGGGGGAGACGGATGTTTATAGAACCGAGAAACGATATGTAAGAAAAGATGGACAGACGTTCTGGGCACAACTTACCGTCTCGCCAATAAATGACATAAATGGTCAGATTCTCTATTTTGTCGGGATAATTGTTAATGTCACAGATCATAAAGTGGCTGAAAATCGCCTGGCTGAAAGCGAAGAACGCTTCCGTAAAGCTTTCGAAGATGCACCGTTAGGAGTTGCTATAACAGGGTTAATTGACAAACAATTTAAAAGCGTAAACCACTCGCTGTGCGAAATGCTGGGCTATACGGAAGACGAGTTGATGCAACTGACCATTGAGGATGTAACCTACCCGGATGATCGCGCCAATGATTCGGAGGTTGTGAGAAATCTGCTTGAAGAAAAGATTCAGAAACACATTATCGAGAAACGGTATGTTCGTAAAAATGGTGAAATAATCTGGGGGTTGCTGGCATTAACTAAAATCAGCAACACCATGGGAAAACGTGACTACGCAGTAACCATGATCAAGGACATTACCGACCGCAAACATGCTGAGGAAGAACTACGAAAACTTAATGAAGATCTTGAGAAACGAGTGAAAACACGTACTATTCAATTGGAAGATTCATATAAAGAAATGGAAGCTTTTTCCTATTCCGTTTCCCACGATCTCCGCGCTCCACTTCGGGGGATTGATGGTTGGAGTCTCGCGCTGCAGGAAGAGTATGGAACTGTGATCGATGAGAAAGGTCAGACCTATCTCAACACCGTTCGATCGGAGACTCAGCGGATGGGAAGATTAATCGATGATATGCTGAATCTCTCCCGTTTGTCAAGAACGGCAATGCGTATTGAACGTGTCGAATTAAGCGATTTGGCGGCATCGATCGCTTCCCGAATTCAAAAGACAGATAAAAAACGGTCTGTACAATTTCGTATTGAACAGGGATTGTTTGCACAGTGTGATATCACACTGATGGAAGTGGTGTTGACGAATCTCTTTGAAAATGCATTCAAATTCACGAGTCAAATGGAACAGACAATAATTGAATTTGGGCGAACAGAGCTCAACGGAGAGAGCCTCTATTATGTCCGTGACAATGGCGCCGGTTTTGATATGACGTTTGCCGACAAGCTGTTTAAAGTATTCCAACGATTGCATAAAGTATCTGAATTTCCCGGTACAGGGGTCGGACTCGCTATCGTCCAGCGCATTATTCATCGGCATGGCGGTCGGGTATGGGCTGATTCTAAAATCAACGAAGGCGCAACTTTTTATTTTACATTGAAGGAGAGCGTATGAAACCGAAAACTATTTTACTTGTCGAAGACAATCCAAGCGACATTGGTTTGACAAAAAGAGCGATGACGCAAAGTCATATTGTCAATGAATTAATCGTTGCGGAAGACGGTCAAGAGGCACTCGAATACTTATTTTGTAATGGTAAATATTCAGGACGAAATGTTAATGATTTACCTGCATTGGTATTGCTTGATTTGAAACTGCCGAAAGTGGATGGATTAGAGGTTTTGCGTCAAATACGGACGGATAAGCGGACAAGTCGTCTGCCGGTTGTAGTATTAACTTCGTCGAAGGAAGAACAGGATGTAGCAAAAAGTTACGATCTAAAAGCAAACAGCTATATACTAAAACCGGTAGATTTCACGCAATTTCTACAATCCGTTGAGCAGTTGGGAATATACTGGCTCGCGATGAACGAACCGCCGCCACCTTTAAAATAATGACTATGGAAAATTCATTCAAATTATTAATTGTCGAAGATTCGGATAGCGATCGAATGTTATTAATCCGCTCGTTGGAAAAAGCGGGTTATACAATTATCAGCGAGCAGGTGGACAGTCCCGATGGTATGCGATCCGCGTTAGAAAAAGAGCATTGGGATGCAGTCATATCTGATTATGCTCTGCCGCAATTCAGCGGGCCCGCAGCATTGCAATTGTTGCATGAAATGGATTTAGATATTCCGTTTATTGTAGTTTCGGGAACAATGGGCGAAGATGCTGCCGTGGAAATGATGAAGGCCGGAGCCGATGACTACCTGATGAAAGGAAATCTTTCTCGGTTAGCGCCAGCGTTGCAACGCGAACTTAAGAATGCAATTGAGAGAAAAGATCGGAAAAAAATGAATGCTTTGCTGCAGCTGGAAAGCGCCGCACTCAATGCTGCAGCAAACGCAATTGTTATAACCGATCGAGATGGAATAATTCAATGGGTCAATCAATCGTTTGTTACGCTGACGGGTTATACGCCGAAAGATACCATCGGACGGAATCCTCGAGACATCGCGAAGTCCGGCCGTCACGATGCGTCGTTTTATAAAAATATGTGGGAAACAATCCTTTCCGGCAAAGTGTGGCAGGGAGAACTCATTAATAAACGTAAAGACGGTACGCTATACAACGAAGAACAAACTATTACCCCGGTGAGCAACAAAGATGGCATCATAACACACTTTATTGCCATTAAACAAGATATATCCGAAAAGAAGAAAATGGAATCTCACATATTACGAACGCAGCGAATGGATAGTATAGGAACGCTTGCCGGTGGTATTGCCCATGACCTCAATAATATCCTGGGGCCGATCCTATTGTCCGTACAGGTCTTGAAAATGAAGAATCAGGATAATTCAATTAAAAATCTCTTTGACACTATCGAATCCTCTTCAATACGGGGGAAAAATATTGTTGCGCAGGTATTAGGATTTGCCCGCGGCGCCGAAAACAAACCGGTTCCTTTGCAGATCCGTCACATCATTAAAGAGGTCGAAGACGTAGTCAAACAAACATTTCCAAAAAATATTGAAATTAAAATTCTCGTGCCCAAAGATCTTTGGACAATCGAGGCAGATCCCACGCAAATCCATCAGGTATTAATGAACCTTTGCGTAAACGCTCGTGATGCAATGCCGGATGGTGGACGACTGACCGTCGATTTAAAAAATACGGTAGTGGATAAAAATTTAATAGCCGAAAATGTCGATGGCCGGGAGGGCCGGTATTTACAAATTCAGGTAAAAGATACCGGTTGCGGCATTCCGACGGATATCCAGCAAAAAATATTTGATCCATTTTTTACGACCAAGGAGATCGGGAAAGGAACAGGCCTGGGATTATCAACAGTGTACAGTATTGTGAAGCAGCATAAAGGATTTATTTTATTAGAATCAAGCGTAGGCGATGGAACGACGTTTCAGATATACCTCCCTGCGACATATGAATCAATCATTGCCGAAACAGCGGGATTTGATACTGATATTGCGTATGGGAACTATGAGAATATACTCGTAATTGACGATGAGTTGCCGATTCAATTCGTCTGTCAGGAAACACTCAGTTTCTATCATTACAATGTCGTTACTGCGAACAATGGAGCGGAAGGGATTGAAAAGCTTTTTACGCACAAAAGTAAATTCAGCATTGTATTGATTGATCAAATGATGCCGGTAATGGACGGCAAGACGGCCGCCAGTGCTATCCGTAAAATCGATCCTAGTGTAAAGATTATCGGCATGAGCGGACTTATGATTGTATCATCAGAAGGAAACGACATGAAAATCTTCGATCATTTTCTTCGTAAACCGTTTTCCGGCAATGATCTCATGAAAGCTGTGCAAAAAGTATTGGAAGCGTAAATTCAGAGGGATAATAAATATTGACGGACAGGAACATCCGCCCTACGAGATTCAACTACTGAGTATCGCAAAGATCGCCAAAGGCCTTAAAATAAAACCCGAGAAATTACTGTCCGAAAGCCGATAAATACCCACGCCCTTAAGTCGACAAATCCCTCTGATTAATCTGGAATAAAACCGGCATTTCCCGGTACAAAAAAAGTATTGGCGATTCTGGTATTTGGGGCAATTGAGGTTGATGATTATAGCGAAATACTCTACATTCTTGGCATAATATATAGGCGATATCAGGCAGCCTATCACACTTCTTAATCCCATTATCCGAACTCACAAAGTCTAAGAAGAATCATATTATAAAATATCTTTCAATATTTATTTTAACAATCGCAATTGGCTGTAGGGAACATTCAACAAATGTTGATTTTCCTTCTAAGGAGCAAGATTATGGGACATACGATATCTCATCATACGCGCCACTCGCAATTGGTAATCAATGGATATATGAATTTATTACACCATCAGAACGAGCAGTCCTTGACAGACGTGTTAAAGATACATTACGACTATCTGATAAACTTCTAATGTATGGATTTACTGAGGATGTATTGGTCGTTGCGCCACCGTCCAATTTACCGATTGTGGGCTATGTCGGACATCGAGGGGGTACAATTTATTTAGTAAATGTTCAAGGCAATACTATTAGTTCTAAAGTTCCTGTCCTCGCTTCACCAATTCTCACGGGGCATTTGTGGTACGCAGACATTGATGGAAGGCGTGATTCGTTTCAGATTGTGTCCGTATTTCTAGGACAATTTAAGAATAGTCCCAGTGACACATTTGTTGTTGTGCGTCGGTGGAATCAATATTATGTTGACTCTATCTGTTTTAGTCGTTCTATCGGTATAATAAGTCAATCTGTTTTATCCGCAGACAATTTAACAAAACGACAGTTACAATCTTTTAGTTTTATCAATTAAGGCTTCCAACGGACTAACACGTCGCTCAATCTAACGTTGCAATCGCGGGCGCACCGGAACTGGATTTGTTGGTTAATCTATGAATGAATCATATGGAAAATATTTTATAAATCGACTACTCGCAGTAATCCTTGCGTTCGTGCCGATTTATTCGGCACTGGCGCAATCCCCCTCATACTCCCTCGTTTGGGAGACGAAGTTCAATTTCGGTGGCAATTTCGACCAACCGAGAAGTATTCTGGTAACCCCATCGAATGATTTTCTTGTTGATGGGTACAAACACCTCTCAAACGACGAAAAACGCGCGGCGATCATTCCTATTACCTCTGCAGGCGCAGTAGGCCAGGTCATTCTGGATACCACAATCGGCGGAGCGGCATGGGGCAACCAGCTTGCACTCCCAGCATCGGGGAATGGTATGTATCTCGCGCTCCAGGTCGAACTCAAATCTCGCTTCTATCTCACCTATCGCAACACACAGGGCTTCGAGGTGTGGAGAATGCAGATGAACTCGGATACCTACCTCGCCTCCTATGGTGATTCGGTTGTGGCTGCTTCGGGTGGAAACGCGCCGATTTGCTACCTCATCGCTCCCGACGGAACAGTCAAGCGGCAATTCTCATTGGGCTCCCGCTTGGTGAGATGCGTCCCGCGTCTTTTCGGAAAAACACTGTACGTCTCCGGAGTGACTGGCATCTCGAGTTCCTTGCGGGCGTTCGATTTCGCAACCGGATCGCTTCTTTGGGAGCGCAGTGTCCCGAATGGAATACTAAGCACTTCAACGATTGACGACAGTGGCAATGTGTACTTCGCCGGTTCGTTCTCGAAGAACGATTCGATCGGATACAACTACCAGTTCGTGATACGATTTTCATCTAGCGGTCTTGAGCAGTGGAGAAATGAGTATGTCTCTCGGGAAACTTATGAGACGAACTATGAAAACTATAATGAATCGGTCGCGGCATCATCGGAAAAGAATCTGGTAACGGTGGGTGGTTCGATTCAACGTGGTAATATCCACGATTGGAATCGGTCATCTTTTCTCGAAGGGTTCTCCGCCTCCACCGGCACTTCCGTATGGAAAAAGGTGTGGTATGTATGGGGGACCATCGGCAATCTGGTGAGAAGTGTTCGTTTCGATCACAATAACAACCTAATTGTATTGAGCAACGCAGCCGGATCGGGAAACTACTTCGGTTATCTTCAGAAATACCAGGTAGACAAGGTGACGAATGTCGAGGAAGTTGAAAAGAATCAGATTCCTGAATCGTTCACGCTTTCCCAAAACTACCCGAATCCCTTCAATCCGAAAACCATAATTCAATATTCCGTGTCAAACAGGCAACATGTAAACCTGAATGTTTACGACCTGCTAGGCCGGGAAATTGCGGTGTTAATAAATGGAGAAATGAATTGTGGTAGTCACGAAGCACACTTCAACGCTACTAATCTCCCTTCGGGGATCTATCTGTATCGTCTGAAAACAGCTGAAAAGGTGAAAACTCGTATGATGATAGTATTGAAATGAGAAATCCAGTTAACCATATTAAATAGGAACCCGCCATAAAGCGAGACGGGCAAGTAAGTTTAGGAAATGGGCGCCACGCTAAATATTTAAGGTTTCCTTTTCATAATATATCCATTAGGCAGCTTTTAAATAAATTTGAGGTTATCAATGGCACTACAAGATAAATATGAATTTCACGATAAGAATTTGGAAAGACTTTTAAGTTGGATAAATAACGCAGATCAAAAAGTTCAATTTATATTCGCCCTTGATACCGCAATGCTTGCAGTTGTTGTTTCTCTAATTCCGAGTTCTCATTCTTGGACTGTAGTTAACGCGATTATTACAAGTATTTCATCATTGGGTTTACTCGTAAGCGTTGTTTGTCTCGGTCTTGCAACATTTCCGAGAACAAAGGGGACGAAAGGTTCAATTATTTATTTTGGTGGAATAGTTTCGTATAGCGAAACCGACTTCCAGAAAAAGATGCAAAATCTTTCAGAAGCAGAATATGTTGAGGAGATTATCCGTCAGTGCTATAGAAATGCAGAAATTGCCAATGCAAAGTACAATTATATTAAAATTGCAATGATAGCACTTTTTATATCAACAATTCCTTGGTTGGTTACTGTATCACTTTTATATTCAAACAAATAATTACTGATAAATACTATGAAAAGTAATCCAGGATCGTATAGTTACATTGATGGTGTTTCAAGAATTGATGAACTTTTGGCAGGCGCTGATGCTGAGTATGAAGAGTTAGATTATATTCCCTCTCGCGATCGTTTATCGTTTAGTAATGGTTTTTACGTTTATTGCAGTGCATTGTTTATCGATTTACGCGGGTCATCATCTATAAGTGCTGCCTACAACAGACCGACACTATCGAAGATATATAAGTCGTACATTTCAGAATGTGTAGGTATTGTAAATTCAATATCTCTATGTTCAGAAGTAATGATCGAGGGGGATGGAATCATTGGTATTTATGACACGCAAAAAAAATCTGATATTGACACAGTATTTTCAATCGCTTATCAATTAAACAGTCTTATCAATATCCTTAATTGTCGTTTCAAGCGATATAATATTAATCCTATCACGGCAGGAATTGGTCTTTCTTATGGCCGCGCTTTGATGATAAAAGCCGGATATAAAGGAAGTGCAATAAATGAAGTTGTTTGGTTAGGTGATGTTGTAAATGAAGCTGCTAAATTATGTAAAAATGGGGCGCGGGCTTATTATGATTATAATATTATGGTGTCATCAGTATTTCATCAAAACTTAAATGATCAAAATAAAAGTTTCTTATCGTGGAATTCGAATAGAAATTGTTATCACGGTAATGTAATAAGTTTAGGTATGGAAGATTGGATAAAAAATAATTGTAAATAAGGCTATCTAACCATATTAAAAAGGAACTAGTCCCGCCAGAGGCGAATGTCGCAACAATACTACGCAAGGGAGGAAAAATCGATTGGATTGCCTTTTCATAATATATCCGTTAGAATACACAGTATATGGTCAAAGAATGAATCGAATGAGCAGCAATTAATTCAAAGTTAGGTACAAAGAAAAAATAATATGAAAATTTACGAATGCACATGGTGTCATCGTATTCAGGAAGATTCAGAATCTCCCAATATGACCTGCCCCCCAAAAGATGATCCAATTTAATATATTGGGATTCATCAAGAAAGGGTTAAAATGGGTAGACAGAAATACACCGCAGAGCAGATTATCGCAAAACTCCACGAAGCAGAAGTGCTTCAAAGCCAAGGAAAATCAGTTGCAGAAGCAGTCCGGCAGATAGGGATTAGCGATATGACATATTATAAATGGCGGAAAGAATACGGGGGCCTTCGGGTTGATCAAGCCAAGCGGCTGAAAGAACTTGAACAGGAAAATCAGCGATTGCGAAAAGTCGTTGCCGATCAAACAATCGATATATCAATTCTGAAGGAAGCTGCCCGGGGAAACTTCTAAGCCCGGCAAAAAAACGCCGGGCGGTCAGAGAAGTCCAGGAAGAGACAGGGTATTCAGAACGTCGGGTGTGCAAGGTGCTGGAGCAGCCCAGGTCAACACAGAGGCTCGATCCAATCGTTTCAGATCTTGATACGCAAATTACAAAGCGAATTGTCTCACTGGCAACGGATTATGGCCGATATGGATATCGTAGAATCACGATGCTGCTGCGAAACGAAGGTTGGCATGTAAATCATAAGCGTGTCGAACGAATCTGGCGTCTGGAAGGCTTAAAAGTGCCACAGAAACAGCCTAAACGGCGACGCTTGTGGCTCAATGATGGTTCGTGCATCAGACTTCGACCAACACAAAAGAATCACGTGTGGAGTTACGACTTTGTTGCAGACAGGACCAGTGAAGGCAGAAAGATGCGGATGCTGAACATCATCGACGAATATACCCGAGAGTGTTTATCGATCCGAATCGAACGCAAGTTAACGGCCAGTGATGTGATTGAAACACTGAAAGACTTATTCATATCTCGAGGCGTACCGGAACACATCAGGTCAGATAACGGCCCGGAATTTGTCGCTGATATTCTCAGGCAGTGGCTTCAAGATCTTCAGGTGAAAACATTATTTATCGAACCTGGTAGTCCGTGGGAGAACGGTTACATCGAATCGTTCAATGGAAAACTAAGAGATGAGTTGCTCAATGGAGAGATCTTTGATACATTAACCGAAGCAAGGGTTGTTACTGAGAGATGGAGGAAGTTTTATAACACGGAGAGAATACACAGTTCATTAGGTTACAAACCACCGGCACCGGAAACATTTTATCAGCTTCGGCTTGCCAATGCCTGAAGCGGAAAACCTAAACTAAGCATTGGCACATCATACGGGGGCAGGTCATTCAAAAAAAGCAACTATCTCGTTTATAGTTGGCTTCAGTATATCTATTATTATACTAATATTGAACATGGCTATAAACTAATTGCAACCTAACACGTCACTGCACCCGCCGAAGGTCTACGACTCGTAGAGCGGGCAAGAGCCGACGTGAAGGGACGGGCGACGAATCGAACGCGCAATACAAGTGTAACGAATAGATTCAAGTTCAACGTAGTTATATAAAATAAATAAACAGTTAAGCACGCGCGACGACGGTCCGGAACTGAGACATTCTACCAAACGTGGCGTACCTGTCCACCTCAAGGATATGGAAGAGTTATGAAACAATTTACATTAATTATATTTCTAATCACCACTTATCTGCAAGCACAATGGATACAATCAAGCGGACCCGGCGGTGGCACCATAACTGCTTTTGCTATTTCCGGTTCAACTCTTTTTGCTGGAACGGAAACTGGCGGAGTATATCGTTCAACAAATAATGGAGAGAGCTGGTCTTTTGTTAGCAAGGGTCTGACGAGTATGACTATCACATCCTTTGTCGTTTCAGGAGAAAAAATATTTGTTGGAACTCAGGGTGGTGCTGTGTTTTGTTCCACAGACAATGGCACAAGTTGGAATGCAATTTATATTACTGATTCTTCTGTTAAAATTATATCCCTTGCGGTTTTAGATTCAAATATTTTTGTGGCTACATATTCTGGTATTTATCGTTCAACTGACAATGGTAACCATTGGGTTACTATTCGTTCCAATACATATATTTATTCTCTTATAATTGTAGATAAATACATATTTGCGGCAACAAACGGTTATGGCTTGCTTCGTTCTACAAATAGCGGAGACAGCTGGGATATTATACTCGGTAATGGTACTACTCCGCCATATGGTAACGTTGAAGTTCTAGGATCTTTAGATACAATTCTTTTTGCTAAATTAAACTACAATTTATTTCGTTCAACTGATAAAGGCAATAATTGGACTAATATCAACGACAGTTTACCAATCACTGCTTTGGTGGCATCAGGCAACAATCTCTTTGCGGGAAAAGATCACGGTGAAATATTGCGTTCGACAGATAATGGTGAGACATGGGCTGTAGTGAGCAATGATTTATATCTTAAAATACTAAAAACTTTTACTGTCTTGGATAATAGTCTTTTTATAGGGACAGAGCATTATGGTGTTTACCGTTCAAATAATAACGGAGAAAATTGGTCTGCGGTAAATTATGGATTAGCAAATACTACTGCTAGCACTTTCACAATATCAGGCACAAATCTTTTTGTTGGTACCGAGCATCAAGGCGTATTTCTTTCCACAAATAATGGAACAAATTGGATTAAAACAAACAACGATGACTTTCCAAAGGTTGCCAATAATATGAATCGGTTGAGCGGTGTCGTACCTGTTAATGCTCTTGTGGCATCGGAAGGAACTTTATTTGCCGGAACTAATAGCGGCGGTGTTTATCGTTCAACAGATAATGGCAATGAATGGGTAGCAATAAATAACGGTTTAATAAATGGAAATGGATATTATGTAAACGCTCTCGCTATTTCGGATACAATAATCTATGCCGGAACCTTTGGTGGTGTGTACCAAACGACTAATAACGGCGATATTTGGAATCTGTCAGATAGTAGTATTAAAAATTTGGTAATTTCAAGTTTTGCTATAAAGGGAAACAATCTTTTAGCTGGTTGTTTCGAACCAGGGGTAGGGGTGTTGTATTCAACAAACAATGGTGCAAGCTGGGATACAATTAAGAGTGGTTTAAGTTCTTTTAATAGTGTTACTTCGTTTGCGATATTAGATTCAAATCTTCTTATCGGGACATTTTATGGTGTTTACAAATTGATAAATGATACCTTGGTTTACGTGAATGGCATATCGAGCATACCCGTCCTTTCTCTTGCTGTTTTTAATAATAATATTTTTGTTAGAAATATTAATGGTGTATTTCTTTCGACCAATCGTGGAACAAATTGGGTAAATATAAGCGATGGTATACCAAAACACACCAGATCTCTAATGAATTCTTCAGTTCTTAATACTTTTGCAGTTGATAATGAAAATATTTTTATCGGAACTGCTGAGTATGGTGTGTGGAAGCGTCCACTTGCAGAAGTGATTACAAGTGTTGGCAATACAATATCAAGTATCCCTACAGAATTTACATTATCTCAAAATTATCCCAATCCGTTTAATCCAGTCACGACAATTAATTACACGGTGCATAAAACTGCAAATGTAAAACTTATTATTTACGATGCGTTGGGCAGACAGGTAAGAACACTTGTTGACGAAACAAAATCTGCCGGGAAATACCAAGTTGAATTTAACGCAAACAACGTATCGAGTGGTATATACTTTTATCGTATCCAGACAAGCGAATTTGTGCTAACCAAAAAATTAATTCTAGTGAAATGAAGATTGCGTGTAAATCATTTCGCATAAAATAACTCAACAGTTCAGCACGCACGGTGGTGGACTATAACTGAATCAGACTACCGCATGCGGCTTACCTGTTCGCTTCCGGCGGATTTCCAGTTTATTAGCGTCAAAAGAGGAGAGTTGTTATGATTAATAAAAAGAGAGTATTTATAAGTTTTGACATTGACAACGATGAAGGAGCCAAAATAATGTTGGCTGGTCAAGCTAAATTACCGGATAGTCCTTTTGATTTTAAAGATAATTCAGTTAAAAGCCATTTGCCTGGCGACTGGAAGGAAAAAATAAAAGGAAGAATGGATAACATTGACATCGTCATTATTTTATGTGGCACTCAAACACATACAGCATCAGGAGTTGCAACTGAATTGACAATCGCCAAGGAAAAGAATATTTCATATTTTTTACTAGCCGCATATTCTGATAAATATTGTACAAAACCAACCTCTGCTGGTGAATCAGATAAAGTTTATAAGTGGACGTGGGAGAATCTCAAAAACCTAGTCGGCGGTAGTCGATAAAAGGAACTATATAAAATGAAAATATTTGTAATCCATAGATTTAATGAAAGGAAAAAAGCAAAATCTATATTGAAGAAGATTTCTGACGAATATGCTCTTATATTTCAACCTGTATTCTTAGATAGCTCTGGTGGTGAGTTCTGGAGAAAAGAATCTGAGAATTCGATAATAAAATCAGAATGTGTTATTGTATTCAATCCAAAATCATGTCAAGAATCCGAAAATGCAAAATGGGAAATTGAAAAAGCAAAAGATAAGGGGAAAGTAATAATCGAGTTTGATAATGGTGATAATAGTGGTTCTATTGCAAAGTTAATTGACCTATATGAATTAAGAGATGAATTTGAAAAATGTTTTTCATCAGAGAAAAATAATGCACTCGAATTGTATAAGTTAATGATTGATTCTTCGGAAAATCTAATTCAGAGACGACAAAAAACAAGCGCATTTTTTATTACTGTAATAGGGAGTTTAATTGCGATTGCAGGTCTTTTAGTAAAGATTGGAACTCTCAACGGAACTTCAATGGGTGTATTATATGGATTTTCCATTGTTGGTCTATTACTATGCAATTCATGGAAAAATCTAATTGATAATTATGGCAAGCTCAACAAAGCGAAATTTGATGTTATTCTGCGACTTGAAAAAGATCTTGGAGCACAAATATATTTAGCAGAATGGGTTGCACTAGGTAAAGGTTTGAGACCACAAAAGTATCAGTCATTTACATCAACAGAGAAAAGTGTACCATTTTACTTTGGATTACTTATTATTACACTATCATTAATTTTATTAGCATGGCAAATCTGGGGCTAATCATTCACTTAGATTGACGTAGCAACCGCCGACGCGCATGAAATGTGAGTGTTGAGAATACAAAAGCCTACCCGGCGTAATAAACAATTGAATAATAGATGGTTCCGCCCATAAAGATACTTTGGACGAAATGAAATAAGTTATTTAGGATATGACAAGGAAGACGTGACTATGAAAAAGTATATTTTCACAATAATTGCAAGTATATCAATAATTGCTTTTAGTCAAGAGCAACAAATTACAAGATATTTTACAATCAGAGGAGTTATAACATATTTTTATAATGATTATCAAGGTTATAAACCTGATGTTGGTGCAGAAATATATATATTGCAATTATCTCTTGAAAACAAAGAATTTAACAGTATCGACACTTTACTTAAAAGATTTAGGGAGTACAGTTTTTACTATTTAGGGATCGAAATACAAAGTTACGGTAATTCAGTGAACAGAGAAGACATTGAAAGGTTTAATAATATTGATAGAATAACTTATAATTTATGTGATTCTATAAAGTCATCAAAATATTGTATTAAAGTTGTTGCAGACGGGAGTGGTAATTTCTCGCGGAAAGTAAAAAAAGGAAATTATTTTATTTTAATCATCTCCAAGAATGCTACACGCGCTACCATGACCGAAGCACGAGGAATGATAGATCGTTCTAGTGTTATCATTAAAGATGAAGAAGAATATTATTTAAATTCTGAATTCAAGCCCTGAATATTATTTAATATTACAAGTCGACTTATTCTACAATGAAAAAAACACAAGCCCCCAATATCCCGGGGGCTTTTTCATATCACGCATTCCTTGCCCTCTGTATGAACAGAGTCAAACTGATGGACCGGATATCTTCCGATTGAAAAGGCACATCAGGAAACGACCGGATCAGTTCCACAGCATCTTTGATCGACTGCTGCATCACGTTCTTTAGGCCGTCCAGATGACCGGAATCAGGACTCGGTTCGGATGATTTGCCGAGAATCGATATCTGCAACTGCGATTTGCCCTTCTTATCGCCTTCCACACGGGAGAGAACGAACTCATCCCCGGCCTTCAGATTATGCTGCTGTATCAGTTGATGGATCTCCTCCGGCGCGAAGAAGCTCTGTTCTTGACTTTATTCGTCGATCAGGAAGTAGGGGTAGTAGTTGCCGAAATTGTTCTTCAAAATATTGAGTATAAAAACAGAGATTTCTCCCGGTTCGATTGATGTACTCTATGAATATTAATGTATTGACTTTATTTATTTTCCTACCTATTCTATAAACATGCATTTTGTATTTCTTCTTTAAGTAGGCGAAATATGAACAAATATATTTTTTCTCCTCTTGCACTGTTCTTCTTAGCCACATCTCTATCCGCGCAAACCTTTGACTTGATGAATTTAAGCAACTCAACTTACCGAAGTTGTACGAGCCTAACTGTTGCGCCTGACGGTTCAATTCTTGCCGGGTCAGATGCCGGACTATATCGTTCTTACGATGATGGTATATCATGGCAATATTGCGGACTGGACTCTTTCGAAGTTAGTTGTGCTGCTGCCGATTCAAGCGGCCGCCTTTTTATCGGTGGAGGAAAAGCATATGGACGAAAAGGTGTCTACCGTTCTGATGATAATGGCATTTCGTGGCAACATTGTATTACCGCAAGCGATACTTCTGTGCTTAATATGTATTATGCAATCACCTCTCTTCTTTCCGTCACTGATGAGATTCTTTTAGCCGGCACAGATGGTCTTGGCATATTCCGTTCAACCGATCATGGCAATTCATGGAGCCAATTTAAACTACCGGGAGACTATGCTTACCAAAGCGTTAACACACTTTGTAAAACAACCGATGGATATCTGTATGCCGGTGCGTTTGCGAATATTCTGCGCTCCACCGATCAAGGAGAAACATGGAAGGCAAAATTTAAAACAGGCAGTTATAATTATGTTTTGGAAGATGGTAATTATGGTGATGTATTTACATTCTCTATGGCAAATAATGGGCATGCCTATCTTTATCGAACAACGGACCGAGGCGAAACCTGGACAGCGTTCTATCCTGAATTATATGAAGATGGTGTTTCATTCGTACTTGAAAACGGTAAATGGATACAATACGGACCAGGGTATTATAAATTATTGGGAATACCTCAGGACCTATACGGTCGAAGTTTTATTGTTTGCTCCAATAGGAACGACTCTGTTGTTGTCATGGCGACAAATGGAAAAATAATTCAATCAATGGCAGTAGATAATGCGAATTCGTATTCTGCACCCATAGCAATGACACCCGATGGACACCTTCTTATTTGTTCAGGTGATGTGCACCGCTCGGTCAACGCAATTGTTCCCCCTGCAATTCCTTCAACTAAAATTTCGCACGCCATTGTTGATGCTGACAATAATTTTGTACCAGATAGTATAGGAAAAACTGCAACGATTGTCGGAGTTGTTAATAGTGCAAATTTTCAAGGTATTGATGGAACTCAATACACCCTTCAGGATGGCACCGGCGGAATTCAACTCTTTAAGAATAATGAAACCGGCCCGATGCTGAAATTGGGGGATGCTGTTGCTGTCACCGGAACTATTGCGTACGAGCGCGGAACAACGCAAATTATTCCTGCATCATTGAATAGTGACGATTTAATAATTATTGACGCAAACCAGGCATTAACAGTAACAATATTAACGGTACAACAATATTTGGATAATGCTGAAAAATATGAAAGCCAATTAGTAAAGGTTACGGGAGTTGGAAAAAATCCGAATTCAGTAGATTGGCCAGGTATCGGTTCAAATGCAAATATGGTTTTTTGGAATGGCTGGGATACAATGATTGTTCACATTGATAAAAATACAAATCTTGCTGGTACGACTGAACCTTCATATCCTGCAAATATAACAGGAGTTGTTTTACAAATTAGTTCTTCTGCATCAATCCATCATGATGGATACCAACTGTCGCCGAACAATCCCATAGATTTTGAGAGTGGAGTTCCCGTTCCGCCGAATCCGCACTTTGCCTTGACATCGCCAACACACGGCACAATATGGGAACTTGATTCTACACTTCAACAATTTAAATTCATATGGGATAAAGCAATAGATTTAAACAATGATAAAACGGTGTATCAATGGCTTCCCGTTGGCGGTTCTGCTGTAACAACTCTTAACGGCGGTGTAGATACTTTTCTTGTCCGTACAGGCGCACAACTTCTTGCTTTGATGGGTACTAAAGATACATCAATCTTAAAATGGTCGGTACAAACAAGGGGATCATCGAGTGAACCTATTGTAAAAAATATCGATACGTTTTCTGTAACACTTATTAAAGGAAAAACTTTAGGAATAGAAACGTCGGATAATGTATTACCGACGTTTTACTCACTGAGCCAAAACTATCCCAATCCGTTCAATCCAACCACGACAATACAATATGCATTGCCATTTACAAGCAAAGTAGTATTGAGAATCTACAATACTCTCGGCCAACAGATCGCAAACCTCGTGGATGCCGAACAAACATCCGGTTGGCATGAAACAATCTGGAAAGCGAGTGTATCGTCTGGATTGTATTTCTACCGGATTGATGCGATCAACACGAATGACCCGAATCAACGATTTACGCAATTGAAGAAGATGATACTTCTTAAGTAAATCAAAACCCGCTCTCGCACAGAGGGATTCATCTCGTTCCCAATGTCCCATTGGAAACTGAGGCACGTGAAGATCTGCTTCACGGAAGTAATAATTTGTGAAACAGTGTTTCCAACACACGACAATCCCAAACACCCCTCCACTCTGCGAATCGTATACCTTTGGAAGCGTTCCGGTCCGCTAGGTGGATTCACTCTGAAATAATGGAAAACATAAAAGTTTATACAACAGCACACGTGTTTGAATTAGATATTGTAAGAGACGCTTTTAAGGCAGCAAATATGCCATTTTATGTCCAATCGGAAAGCTTAGGTGGTGTAATAACCGCATTTGAAGCCTCACCTGCTCCTGGTTTTGGCAGACGATGGTTTGTGTTGGTTCCGGATAAGTATGAGAGCGAAGCAAATACATTGTTGTCAGAGTTACCAATAAGTTTTGATTCCGACACAAAACCGTTTCCAGTAGTTGACGTTACAACGGTAAAAGGATACCGATGGAAATTGGCGGTGATTATTGTCCCATTTTTGCTCTTATTGATATGGCAGTTTATAATTTTCTTAAACAACAAGTAACGACAACAAACCAGGTTGTAATGAATCAGCAGAGGAGTATAATAAAATGAATTCATTCTTCAAATCACTGATCCAACCGAATAGTATCATGTTTTTACCGAACTGTATTTTAATTTACCCGGTACGATATTTCCTGTTGAACACATTTTTCCTTATAGGTGTATTCGTTGTTTTGGATGAATTTGTAAGCAGGACAGGGATTATGGCTGCGTTTGAAAATGAAAGATTATTGATGTGGGCAACATTATTGTCACTATTGCAGTCAGTTTCTACGTACTACAAATCAAAACAATTGCGGAGTGAATAAACTAACACCATACATATTAACGGCGGTAATGTTTTTCACAATGATTTGTTGTCGGGATAGCACTACGGAGCCGGATGAATATGGAACCATTAAAGGACAGGTAGTTTTAAAGGATTCTTATCCCGATAAACCTATTTCGAATTCGACCATTATTATTAAATCACAGACGCATTGCGATTCAATTGTTTCTCTCTATGGTGATTTTATATTTACAAAATTGCAGAAAGGGAGTTATTCAATAGTTGCATATGCGCATAGGGTGGATACTTTTAAAACAGAAATACAAGTCGACAATGGGAGTGAGTACGTTATTACAATCGAGCTTGCAAGCACCTTAAAACACGAACCAGGTTTAGTGGCAGCAGGATTTGTTGATTCGGCCACTGTTGAAGGAGTATATTCTTTTATTTCATCGTTTAATCTTTCGTGCTCCAAATTATATCGGTTTTTACTGCAATCGACTTTGCCCAAAGACAGCATCCCGATATTGCGTAAGGAATTAAAATCTAAAATATATATCGATTCTAATAGTGTAACAATTATTGATACGGATTCAAATTATTGTTGGATAGATATGGTATTTATTGGTATTGACGGGCAATCAATACAAGATTGGATAAAAACCAAAGGTCAATTTCACATTATTGATTACAACATTATTGATAAATACGGGATTATTCAGGTTGAAGCCAATACCGAATCATACTGGATTCGGGAATTGAAAAAATATAATTATATTACATTTCTTTATTTATTGTATAATAATTGAAGCATTGACACGATTGAGGAATAATGCTCATCATTCGCGCATGATAAAAAAGATTTATTCCTGGAAAACCAATAGAAAAGTATTTGAAAGGAAGAACGTATGCCCGTAACACCGAGCGATAAAGAAGAAGAATATTTCCTCCGTCTGGAATTGGAACAGCGTAAAAAGCGCGAAGAAGAGCGCACAAAGCAGTTTGCGGAAGTGGAAAAGAAGAGATTGAAGGAGCTCCACCATATGCATTGCCCGAAATGCGGCATGGAGTTACGGGAGATCGATTATAAGGGGATCAAAGTCGACAAATGCTTTCACTGCGAGGGGATCTGGCTCGATACGGGTGAGATGGAGTCGATCAGCGAACTGGAAAAGAGTTCGATGAAGAAAATGTTCTCGCTGTTTAAATTGTAAGCGAGTATCCAACGAATACCAAAGCCCTCATGCGAGGGCTTTTTTTGTAACTTTATTTCTCGTTTCATCTCGTTCCCAACGTATCGTTCATCTCGTTCCCAGCGTCCCGTTGGGAACACAGTATTATTTTTCACATTGCCATGTCCTCTGGGCACGATTTTGGGGTATATGTATAATAAGAGGTATTCTGCACTTGATCGTGTTATCTGAATTATACGACAGTATATCTAATATTCGGGGCAGCATGAAAGTATTAATGTTATTTGGATTATCGTTTATCGGGTGTAATATACTAAGCAATAGAGACGACAAATCATCCGAAGAACAAGGATTAAAATTGTTGTGGGAAATACCTTACGAATTTGTTGGAATTGGAATAACCGCCACACCGTTAATACTTGGTGATTCTCTTGTTATTATGTCTGCAGGAAGAGAAATATTTGCAGTCGAACAATCCTCCGGGAATATTCGTTGGAAATATTTTGTACAGAATGAAACGGATATTCAGACAGATGAATTCTTAACGGATGGGAAAAGAATATTTGCTACTCACGTAGAGGATATTCGGGCAATAAATATTAAGGACGGCTCTGAAGCATGGCGTACAAATTTTCCTGAGGGCAGGGGAGGATTTTGGAACGGCACAATGTCGTATTATAATGGTAAAATATTTGTTGCAAGCCATGAAGTCGTTTATTGTATAGATTCAGAAAATGGATCGATCAAATGGCAAACAAGAGTGTATCACCGGGGGACGTTGGGAAATGTTGTATTGAATGGCGACATCGTAATTGTCGGAGGCGGATATGGATTCGATGATTCCCTTGGGATAATTGCCGGCACTATTGGAAAACTTTATGCTTTAGACGGTAATACCGGCGATACCTTATGGTCGTACATTACCGCTAGCGATGGCGGTGCAAATTATCCGACAATTGAAAATGGCATTCTCTATGTCGGCGGGTATTTTCCGTATAGCAGAGGAGGTTTTGAAGCGATTAACATTCAAACTCGCCAACAATTATGGAAATCTGATATAGGAAATTACTGTGTTAGTACCATTGTGGTAGATGACAAAGTGATTGCGCTAGCATCAGAATACCATGTTGTTGCATTTGATAAGCACACAGGTCGCTTATTATGGGAAAGAATGGTGCTTCATGATGCGGAAGCACGCAAACTGCATTACTACAACGGCTATATTTACCATACGCATGGCTGGAAACTATTTGTTATTAATCCCGATAATGGAGATATAGTATATTCTTTTAAACCCGAAAGAAAAGACTTGGTTACGATTGCCGTTGCGAATGACAAAGTATTCGTTTGCGGTCATCCTACGCTACAGTGTTATGAGGTCTATAAGCCAGGAGAATCAAATAAATAATATTACAACAGACGGTATTCAATAAATGAGTTTGTGGATGAAACTCGGCACGAAAGCCGGTAAAATATTTGTTTGATCGTGATGACAAGAAAACAAATTAATATGTTATTTGTTTGGATATTCTTGACGGGATGTGATATATTCTCAACCCCGCCCGAAGATTCTCCTCCGCCGGTATCCGAGACACATATGAAATTGGTGTGGGAGATTCCGTACGAACCTGCCGGTTCAGGTGTAAATGCATCCCCTTTATTGCTTGGCGATTCGTTGGTAATAATGTCCGCAGGCAATGAAATGTATGCTGTTGAACAAAATACCGGAATAATTCGATGGAAGTATAAAGAATCCGATGTTACTTGTAGTCAAACAGAAAGCTACTCTACGGACGGAATACGAATTTATACTACTCAGGTAGAAGACGTTCGGGCGATAAATATTTCAAACGGAAGCCTGGAGTGGATAAGACCTTTACCCGAGGAAAGGGGTGGGTTCTGGACACATTCCACGCACATCGGGAAGGATGCTCTTCTTATAAATGGTTATCGCACCACATATTCTCTGAATAAATCTGATGGAAACATTTTGTGGTCAAATTATCTGAATGCACATCTCGGAAGTCCGGCGGTTTCCGGATTTAGTGTACTAAGCAGCGGTGCGAAAGCAAAATATGATAGTTCCGGAAAGGATATTGGAACGATTGGAACTATTTACTCCTTAAATATAGAAAACGGTGACACACTGTGGACGGCAAAATTACTCGGAGACGGTCATTTCGAAAAGATGATAAATGATGATGGTATTATTTACGGCGGCACATACTTTACGTGGTCATCCGGAAGTTTTGAGGCACGGAATGCGACAACAGGCGAATTGCAGTGGGCGCATTTTACACAAAATACTGCATGGAGCTATAAGGATTGTATTGTCGTGGATGATAAAATCTTTGTAAATAGCGGGTTGGGTAATTATGTGTTTGCGTTTAATAAATACACCGGACAGTTGGTGTGGCGAACAGTGTTGCCGGGTGATCCACTGCAGGAAAAGCAATGTTTCTACGATGGGTACATTTATATCACGCAAGGTTGGAAACTATATATTATTGATGCTACCAATGGAGAAGTCGTCTATTCTCTTAAACCCAAAGGAAGAGAATTGGTAACCATCGCCGTGGGTAATGGTAAAGTATTTGTATGCGGATATCCGACGTTACAGTGTTACGAAGTCTATAAACCGTGAGTGTTAAAAAGAGTATTTTCAATTCATTTCGTTGCCAACTCCCTGATTAAAGTCTCATCTCGTTCCCAACATCTCATTGGGAACGGAGGCGCGTGAAGCTCTGCTTCGCGGCAATATTAATTTGTGAAACAGTGTTTCCAACACACGGCAATCCCAAAATCCAGTCCGATTTTAACGGAAAGAGTGGAATCAAGCCAAAGCCCCCGATCCTGCGGAGGATAATTCACTCAATTCCTGCTCTCAGTATAAACAGCGTTAGGGTGATTGAGAAAAAGATCTACGCTGAAACAACTTTCCCACACGTGTTTATTCTTTAATCCACTGGCACCACAAGACCTCAAAAATTGTTTTAAAAAAGCGGCATAGTGTATGACCTTTATCACAACGTGTACCGAGATCACGGCATGTCACTCATAGTCTGTTGATATTGGCCTTATCAATATTCATCATATATACCATAATAGTGGAGTAAATGATGATACTGCGACGATATGTGGGGTATACGATTCGTGACATTCGTCTTGAATTGAATTTTACACAGGAGGAAGTTGCGAATAAATCGGGCTTGCACCGGACCTATATCACCGATGTCGAACGAGGTCACCGAAATATTTCCATTGAGAGCATCGAAAAAATCGCGGCCGCGTTGCAGACTCCGCTTTCCGTAATCTTTGAACGGTGTGAAGAAAAAAGATCCCAGCCGCTGCAATTGGTCAACACAGCACGCCACCAAAACTTGCGTGCGCCGCATCCCATAGAGATTCTGCTTATTGAAGATGATCCGAATTTCGTCGAATTATCGCTCCACGCGTTTAAAATGGCCAATGTTCGCAATGTCATTCATGTTGCGCGCGACGGCATAGAAGCGCTCGATTGTATCTTCGCCACCGGCTCGTATGAATCGCGCAAATCCCTCCCCCCGCCGTCGTTGATCCTTCTCGATCTGAAATTGCCGAAAGTCGACGGCCTGGAAGTACTGTCCAGAATCAGAACGAACGATTCGACAAAGCATATCCCCGTTATCGTCATGACCTCGTCGCAATCTGCTGAGGATATTTCCCGGTGCGAAAGCATGGGAGTGCAGCAGTATCTGACAAAACCAATAAGTTTTGGCATGTTCAGCAGTATTGCCGCATCAATCGGATTGCAATGGCTGCTGCTGGAACATCGAAAAGCCGGAAACGGTTAATTGTATATTATCCGTCGAGTCCGGCTTCCAAACACAACAACATAATTGTATGCAAGCGAAAGTACGGTCAGTATCATTGGATGAATCACCGGATGCCATCATCGCACTGTCATCGGCAGGCGAAGTGCTGTTCTGGAGTAAAGGTGCGGTGGAGATGTACGGCCACACCGGGACAGATGCGGTGGGGCATTCGCTCCAGGAACTGATTCTGTTGGATGATAACGCCGCGGAAGAACGTGAATATTTTGAATCCGTTCGACTGGGTAACCGGTTGACTTTTGAAATACTCCGGAAACGTCGCAACGGTTCACTGATCTACGTGACTGTCACTTCCAAACCTGTCTATGATCCCGAAGGCCGGTTGCAGTACATCCTCTCCAGTGAAAAAGATGTCACTCAGATACGGCTGCAGAGGGATGCACAACAGGTAGAATCAAAGTTCAGCGCTTTATTGGAATCGACGCCGGACGGAATCGTCATTGTCAATCCCGCCGGCGGCATTATTCTGGTAAACAACAACGCAAAGAAGATGTTCGGGTACGAGGGAGATGAATTACGCGGCAAGATGATCGAAGTCCTGTTGCCGGAACGGTTTCGATCGCCGCATATCGGCCATCGATCGGATTTCTTTCTGTCTCCCCGCACCCGGACGATGGGTGCCGGGTTGGAACTGTTCGGCCTGCGAAAAGACGGGATTGAATTTCCTGTGGAGATCAGTCTGAGTCCGCTGCGAATGGAAGATGGAATGCTCGTCATGAGTGCGATCCGTGACATTTCCGAACGGAAGAAAGCGGAGGAGAAATTCCGAGGTTTGCTCGAGTCGGCGCCCGATGCCATCGTTATCGTGAATCGTGATGGGAAGATTGTGCTGGTGAATACGCAAACGGAATCGTTGTTTGGGTACCACAGAAACGAATTGCTCGGTAAAAGTCTCGAGATCCTCGTCCCGTCACGTTTTCATAAGCGTCATCCGCATCACCGGGATCACTATTTTCATGATCCCAACGTTCGGCCGATGGGGGCGGGATTGGAATTATTCGGCGTGCGGAAAGACGGTAAAGAATTTCCAGTCGAAATCAGCTTGAGTCCGTTGGAAACGGAGGACGGGATACTGGTGTCGAGCGCTATACGGGATATTACTCAACGAAAAATTTCCGAAGAAATTCTGCGTCAACGGACACGGGATTTGGAGACAGCCAATAAAGAACTTGAGGCATTCTCCTATTCGGTTTCCCATGACCTGCGGGCGCCGCTGCGGGCCATCAACGGATATTGTTCCATGCTGATGGACGAGTACAGTAAGAAACTGCCGGACGATGTTCGTCACTACTTGTCTAAAATCGCACAAAATACGGAACAAATGGGAAATCTTGTCGACGATCTGTTGGAATTTTCCCGGTTGAACCGTTTGCCGCTGCAACGCAAGAAGGTCGCAATGTCCGACATCGTCTCCACCGTTGTCGAACAGATCAGACAAACACACAAGGGACACCATTTTTCAATTGCTGTTCAGGATCTGCCTGATGCCGATGCGGATGAATCGCTTCTGAAACAGGTGTGGATGAATCTTATTTCCAATGCGGTGAAATTTGTTCAACAGGATGTGACGCCGCACGTTGACATCGGTCATCATAAAGAAAACGGTTCGGTGATCTATTACGTGAAGGACAACGGAGTCGGATTCGATATGAACCACGCCTCCAAGCTTTTCGGCGTATTCCAGCGTCTGCATCTGGCGGAGGAATTCGAAGGGACGGGCGTCGGCCTGGCGCTTGTGCATCGCATCATCAGTCGTCATAACGGTAAAGTGTGGGCAACATCCGCACCGAGTGCCGGAAGCACATTCTATTTCACTGTCGGCGAGAGTGAATAATGACGGAATCGACAATTGATATCATGCTGGTGGAAGATAATCCGAACGACATCGAACTGGCGGTCTATGCATTCCGAAAGAACAACATCGACAGCAGAACGCTGATTGTCCGCGACGGTGTGGAAGCGCTGGACTATATCTTTTCCCGCGGCCGGTATGCCGAACGGCGTCCGCAGGATATTCCGAAAATCATCCTGCTCGATCTGAAGTTGCCGAAACTGAACGGACTGGAAGTGCTCAAACAGATCAAGTCGGACGATACGATGAAAAAAATCCCCGTTATCGCACTCACCACATCCAAAGAAGTTACGGATGTCAACACCTGCTATGCTCTTGGCGTGAACAGTTATATCGTCAAACCGGTCGTGTTTGCCGATTTTGCCGAAGCGATCCGTCTGGTCGTTGCGTACTGGTTGAACTTAAATCATTTTCCCACAAAAGAGTGAAATATGGCGGTGCACGAAAAAGGAATATCATTATCCGCTCTCATCGTTGAAGATAATCCCGGCGACGTAAAGTTGATCGTCCGCGAACTCGGAACCGGCAAATATTCGCCAATTGTGACGGTGGTGAGCACGGAAGAGGAATATAAAAAGCATCTGACCGATTCGGTTGACGTTATATTGTGTGATTTCAACCTTCCGAATTTTAATGCCTTTACCGCACTGGAGATCCTGAAACAATCGAAGATGGAGATCCCGCTCATCGTCATTTCCGGAACGATCGGCGAAGATACAGCCGTAGAATTGATCAAAGCCGGCGCATTCGATTATGTGATGAAAGATAAGATGATGAAATTGACGGTCACGGTGGAAAACGTCTTGTCGCGAACGATCATCATGCGCCGACAGCGCCAATCCGACGGGCTGCTCCGAAAAATGATGCGGGCAGCCGAACAGTCCGCCGACAGCATTGTCATTAGTGACACCAACGGCATTATCGAATATGTGAATCCGGCATTCAGCAAAATCACCGACTATTCGTTCGACGAACTTGCCGGGAGGACGCATGCAATGCTGAAATCGGGGATGCATCCTCCGGGATTCTATGACACCCTGTGGAAAACTCTTCTCTCCGGAAATACATTCAGTGCGGAGTTCATCAATCGGAAAAAAGACGGCTCGCTCTACTATATCGATCAGACCATCTCTCCGGTGCACGATGAATCCGGAAAGATATCGCATTTTGTATCGACCGGAAGAGATGTCACACTTCGTAAACAGATGGAACAGAATTTAAAAGCGAGCGAAGAAAAATACCGCAATTTAGTGGACTCAGCACAGGATGCGATATTCTCCTTATCGACCGACGGACGTTTTTTGAGCCTGAACAAAGGATTTGAGAGGATCACCGGTTGGAAAAGGGAAGAATGGGTCGGGAAGGTATTTTTAGAGATTATCCATCCGGAGGAGCGGCAAATATCGCAGGAGCTATTCCGGCGGGGAATCGAAGGAGAAGATCTTCCTGTCCGGGAATATCGTGTGCTCACATCGTCGGATTCGTATGTCGTCGTCGAAGTACTGACGACATTCGTTCGGAACGAAGGAACGGTTACGTCGATCATCGGTATAGCCAGGAATATCACCGAACGAAAGCAATTGGAAGAACAGCTGAGACAGGTGCAGAAGATGGAAAGTATCGGAACATTGGCAGGGGGCATTGCGCACGATTTCAACAACATCCTCGGAATCATTCTCGGACATACCGAATTGCTGCGGCGAAACAATATACCGCACGATAAACACTCATCGAGTTTGGAAATTATACAAAAATCTGTCGACCGTGGACGGTTTCTGGTTCGTCAAATCCTGACATTTGCCCGGCACAGCAAAATATCACCCATCGACATATCGGTGAATGAAGAGGTCCATCAGCTGGAAATGATGCTGTCCGAAACGATCCCCAAAACCATCGCTCTCAAGACTGATCTATCTCACGAAACACCGGTGATCTTTATCGATCCGACGCAATTGCATCAGGCATTGTTGAATCTGAGCGTCAACGCCAGGGATACGATTGTCGAACGGATGCAACTGGACAATATTCAGGGAATGATATCGTACACGACGCGCGTCATTGCATCCGAATGGATCCGCGGCAAATTTCCCGCCGCACTGGAGCACCGATATGTTGCGATCAGCGTCAGCGACAACGGCATGGGGATGAACCGCGAGACGAGAAAACGGATCTTTGATCCGTTCTTCACCACGAAGGGTGTCGGACACGGAACCGGGTTGGGATTGGCAGTGGTCTATGGTGTCGCTGAATCGCATCATGGTTTCATCGATGTCCGCAGTGCCCCGAATGAGGGCACCACATTTACACTTTATTTTCCCGAACATCTGAAGTCGACCGTTGCCGTCGATCCGTCGGATTCGAAAAACACAGTATCCGTGCACGGTACGGAAACGATTTTGTTTATTGAGGACGAGGAATCTTTAGTCGATCTGGTCTCGTCGTATTTGGAGCAGGCTGGATATACCGTATTGATCGCACGAAACGGCATTCAGGGAATCGAACTCTTTCAACAGCGCCGCTCGGACATCGCGTTGGTGCTTACCGATATAGGACTTCCGTTATTGGATGGAGTGGAAGCGGTGAAAAAGATAAAAATGATCGAACCGAAGACGAAAGTGATTATGACGACCGGCTACCTCGAACCGGCAAAAAAAATGGTATTGCAGAATTTAGGAATCGGTGAGCCAATCTTCAAACCGTACGGTATAGATACGGTCATGGAAAGGATTCGGACGGTGTTGGATGGATGATGTAAACGAAAGATAAAAAAAAAGACAGAAGACGGAATACAGAATGCAGAAGTATGAAATTTATGTCTGGGATTCACCGCAAAGGCGCAGAGACGCAAGGAAAGCAGAAGACAGAATACGGAATACAGAATATAGAAGTTTGTAAATGAAACGTCAGACATTTCCAAAAATCAACAACAAGGTAGGTCAGACATTCTCTTACCGCCAACGATGTCTGACGTTGCTTCTCCACGTCTGACA
>CAYJMS010000004.1:0-45313 GCA_964371615.1 uncultured Chitinophagaceae bacterium | reverse complement strand
GAAACGTCAGACATTGAAAAGCTATGTCAGACGTTCTCTCACTGCCAACGATGTCAGACGATGCTGCTCACCTGCCCGCCGATCTTAATGGCGGGTCGTCTGACATCTTCTAAAAAAAATAAAAACGCCGCGACAACAGTCGCGGCGGTATACATTTACAGGTGACGGTCACCTCAAGCGTATATGAATTATTTTTTAATCGCCAATAATTCCAAATCAAAGATCAATGTCGATCCGGGAGGAATCGGGCCGGCGGGATTGTCGCCATAGCCGAGATTCGACGGTACGACCACTTCCCATTTCGATCCGACCGGCATCAATTGCAGCACTTCTATCCAACCGGCGATCACGCCGTTTACCGGGAAGGTCACCGGCTCACCGCGGTCGTAGGAATTATCGAACACCATACCATTGATCAGCCGCCCGCTGTAGTGGACGGTCACGTTGTCCGTTGCCTTCGGTTTTTTCCCTTTACCCATCGTCACCACTTTATACTGCAGTCCGCTGGCGGTCGTTACGACACCCGGTTTTGCTTTATTTTCGGCTAGGAATGCATCCCCTTCGATCTTTGCCGAGGCGGACTGTTCGGTCATTTTTTTCTGACGCTTTTCGATCACACGCTGCTGGAATGCCATCATTGTCTTTTGAATCTGTTCGTCCGTCATCAGCCGGCTGCCCGACGTATCGGCTGCGTCCATCAAGCCCTGGAGGAACGGATCCGGTTCAACCGTGATGTCCTGATTGTGAAGCGTCAAACCGATATCGATGCCGATGCTGTAACTGACGCTGTCCTGTGCGGTCTGTAGTTCTGCTTTTTTCCTGTCACCGCTGCACGACAGAAGTGCCAGCGAAAGAAATGCTGCTATCATCATTTTCATAACTGTTTTCCTTGATTTATGTGAGTAATCGAGTCAAAAAAAATGCCTCCGAATTAAGGGAGGCATTCGATATAAAGCAAATGTACAAGAATGTACAAGAAACTGGAAAATAATATAAAACCTCAGTGGGCGTTGTAGGACTTGAACCTACGACCTTTCGCGTGTGAGGCGAACGCTCTGAACCAACTGAGCTAAACGCCCGATGACTGAACAATATACGAACGAATAAGAATCGTTGCAAATTTTAAATTTTCGGGCACTTTTATATCCAGAAGAGTGTATCAAAATTTCTTATTGCTATTCAACCTTTAAAAATGTAGTTTTGAGCATATGCTCATAACACTTGTATACTCATTTTTATAGAAATAGCGATTATGCCGAGACCAAGAAAAAACAGGCGTGTGTGCTGCAATCCTTCAGTTTATTACTTCAAACCGAGAGGTATTCCCGTTTATGAGCTTGAAGAGATCGTTCTTGATCATGACGAGCTGGAATCGCTTCGTCTTGCCGATTGGCTGGCATATTCGCACGAGCGGGGGGCGAAGGAAATGCACGTGTCACGGGCAACATTCGGCAGGATCGTGGAACTGGCACGGAAGAAAATCGTCGACGGTATTCTTCACGGAAAAGCGATTCGGATCAATGACGAAAAATTGCCGCATATCGATCAACAGGCAAAACATAGGAGCAGTCAATGAAAATAGCAGTGGCAACAAACGACCAACAGCGTGTCACGGGACATATCGGACGATGCAGATCGTTTATGGTATTCGAATTGGAAAACGGAACGATTCTGGGAAAAGAACTCAGGGACAATACGTTTACCAGCCATGGGACCAAGGATGCGCATCAGCATGATCATAACCATGGCGAAGGGGCAGGACATCATCATACCCGCTTAATTGAAGGACTCAGAGATTGTACATTTCTGATCTCCAGCGGAGGCGGTTGGAGGGTTGTTGAGGATCTGAAAGAGAATAATATTACGACTCTTTTTACTGACGAACCGCTGATCGACAATGCCGTCGAAAAATTCCTGAACGGTGAATTGAAAAATGATGCCGGGTTGGTGTGTAAAGCACATGCATAATAGGCAGATATTGATCGGTTGATCTTTCCCTCTAAAGCGAAAATTCACATGCAACGAAAGGTACGGATGCCCATGAAGAAACCGTATTCGTTGAAGATCTATCCGGATCCGGTATTGCGGAAGGTATCCGGTGCGGTCCGTGAAATGAATGCCGGTGTTCGCTCGCTGATCGATGGAATGGCCGCAGTCATGTACGCACATAACGGTATCGGGCTTGCAGCGCCGCAGGTTGGATCGTTGCGCCGGGTTATCATCGCCGATATCGGTAAAGGATTGATTGCGTTAACAAATCCTCGCATTATCGCAGGATTCGGTGAGGATGTCCTTGACGAAGGATGCTTAAGCCTTCCGGATATTCGGGTCAATGTCAGTCGGCAATCCTCAGTTTTTGTCCGTTATATCGACATTTCCGGAAACGAGGAGGAGAGGGAATTGAACGGTTTAACCGGGAGAGTCGTTCAGCATGAAATCGATCATTTGAACGGAGTGCTGATCATCGATCACGGCCCTGCGATGAAATTCGTGCACGACGTCGACGATGATGATGAAGAGGAGATGTGATGTGGCCGGAAGATCGCACGATGTATGGCGATCGAAGGACGAAACAACAAAAGATGGAAAGGAGTTCGGACATGCCGTCAGTAATGCCGCTAGAGCACAAGAGAATTTTGGTTTGCGGGAAAGGAGGAAGCGGAAAAAGTACAGTGATCTCCCTGTTGGCTCGTGCATTACTAGATAAAGGGTACAAGACAATTTTGGTAGACGCCGATGCCTCCAATCCCGGAGGACTCTTTCGTCTCAACGTCGCCGGAAAACACGCACCGAAGCCGCTGATTGATTTCTTCGGAGGCAGAAAATCGGTCACCTGTCCATCCGACGATCCCTCGCCGCTGACAAGGATCAACGATCATGTTCCTGTGCCTCATGGCGCAATTGCATTGTCGGAAATTCCGCCGCGATACTCCGTCCGCAATAAGGATCTGACGTTGTTTCAGGTGGGGAAAATTCGGAATGCGCTCGAAGGGTGCGACGGTCCGATGTCGAAAGTTGCACGCGATTTTTTCGTCGAAGGGGACCATGTTATGCTTATCGACATGGAAGCCGGCGTGGAACATTTCGGAAGGGGCGTTGAACAACATATCGATATTCTTTACATCGTTGTCGATCCGACGTACGAATCGTTTCTGATTGCCGAATTGGTTTCTAAAATATCGGCAGCGATGGGGATTCGAAATGTCTTTGCGATCGTCAACAAAGCGACGTCGAAAAAAATGATATCCTCAATGAAGAAAGTATTGAAGGAGAAGGGTGTGCATTGCATCGGAAGCATCGTCTATGACGATGCGATCATGAAAGCCGGATTCAAAGGCAGACTGCCGGTTCGATGTTCCGCGGCCAAACAATTCTCCGGCATTGTCACCGCAACAGAAAAATCTGTTCGGTCCGGCGGTGTGCGAAATGCTTCGTAAACGTGGCGCTGTCGTGTGTTGATTACATATTCCCTCGTTCGGAACAGGATCCATTCTTAGAAACGTGATCCGTTGCAAACAAAGGAGACAAAGTGAACACCGATCGACAGTACCATTCCGGAAAGGAAGGTGACTATGGCACAGGCGATTAACATGTACGAAGATCGCGGCTGGGAAAGCGCGGCAGGATATCCTGCCGGGGCGCGACGAAAGATCCTGCGGGATGAACACGGCATCCGAACGATGTTGTTGAAAATACCGAAAGGATTCCATATGGAATCGCATGCGCACGTGTATCATGAACAACATATCGTACTCGACGGCGAATATGAAAGCGAAGGGATCGTGTTTCCTTCGGGTACCTATAGGATGGTACCGGCGCGTCAAAATCACGGTCCGTTTACATCAAAAACCGGCGCCATTCTTTTGGTGATGTGGGATCCCATTGGATGACGTCAAAAACCATTTTATGAGGCAAAGTATGTCGTATGTTTTTGGGCCGATACCCTCACGCAGGCTGGGCAGAAGTCTGGGGATTAATAACATTCCGGAAAAGATCTGCAGCTATTCCTGTGTCTATTGCCAGATCGGTGCGACGGATTCCATGTCCATCACACGAAAAGAATTTTATCCCCCCTCGGATATTGGCGCCGATGTCGTTTCGACGGTGCACTCGCTTCGAAAAGCGGGAGAGAAGATCGACTATCTGACTTTTGTACCTGACGGAGAACCGACGCTCGACATCAATCTGGGCAAAGAAATTGATCTGTTGAAACATCTCGATATACCGGTCGCGGTCATCACGAATTCGTCGCTTCTCTGGGATGCGGACGTCCGGTCGGATCTCATGAAAGCGGATTGGGTTTCGGTAAAAATTGACACGGTGGATGAGTCCCTCTGGCACCGCATTGACAGGCCGAACGGAAAACTCCGCCTGAGCACAATTCTCGACGGTATACAGAAATTCGCCTCTGAATATCGCGGCACATTGGTGACGGAAACGATGATGGTGCGTGCGATCAATGATTCTGTCGACTCCATCGCCATGACCGCAGAGTTCGTGAAATCCATTCGTCCATCGATGGCGTACATTCTGGTCCCCACGCGGCCGCCCGCGGAACACGCTGTGGAACCGCCGACGGAAGAATCGCTCACCACCGCGTATCATCGTTTTAGCGCTGCAGTCGGAACCGTCGAATTGCTGGTGTATAATGAAGGGAACGCCTTCACGTTTTCGTCCGATGCGGAGCGGGAATTACTGAACATCATCGCGGTTCATCCGATGCGAATGGAGGCTGTTCGGTTGTTCTTGTTGAAAGCGAATGCAGGGTGGAATATTATCGATCGATTGCTTGCCGATCAGGTTTTAAAGGAAATTCACTACGGCGGCTATTCATATTTCGTAAAAGTCATAAAACCGCACCAATGAATCCGGAGGTACAGTATGGCTATTATCAAAAAATATTCGCATGACAGCAAAGTGTGTCAAGTCACTTTTACGCTGCCGAAAGAAATCTGCGATAACTTTGACGAGATCAGCGTCGTCGGTGATTTTAACGGTTGGGACCATCATCGGCAGAAGTTCTCGCAGCGCAATGCTCAGGGCATATGCTCCGTTGATGTCATCCTTGATATCGGCAAAGAATATCAATTCAGATATCTGTGCGACGGAGAAGTATGGCTGAACGAGCCGGATGCGGACAGGCAAGAAATGACGCCGTATGCAGACGCAAAAAATTCGGTCATCGTTCTCTGATCAATATTCAAAAATATCGTATCCGTTCCGTTGTGTTATGTAAACTGCAGCGGAGTAATAGATACAACAGGATAGTGTACAATGCTTCTTCTTATTGGTTCGGACGGTAGGACGGTTGACAGCGCCGTTGCAAAACGTTTTGGGCACGCGTCATATTTTATATTATTCGATACTACGTCGAAAACCGTCACGGCGGTAAAAAACATCGACGAACGTCACGATCACAATAATCTGCATGAATTCGTGCGGAAGGGGGTCGAAGCATTCATCGTTGGCAATATCGGGCCGTTTGCGTTTAAGATAGTCAATACGCCGAGGAGCAAAGTATACCTTGCGCGCATGCTGTCGGTCCAAGAAGCGATTGACAGATTTATCACCGATACGTTACCGGTACTGACCGAACCGACAGCAAAGCACAGTATCGATCACAGGCATACGGAACACAAACATATCGGTTCGATGTGACGGTCAGTTGATGACTTTACATTTACAATCACGAACAAGGAATCGCAATGTTTATACCGAAAAAGATATTCTTTACCAAAGGAGTCGGCAGGCATAAGGACTATCTGAGTTCCTTTGAATTGTCGCTTCGGAATGCCGGGATTGAGAAATGCAATCTGGTATCCGTCAGCAGCATATATCCGCCGCAATGCAAAAGAATTTCCCGTGAAGAGGGCCTGAAAGTGATCGAAATCGGACAGATCACATACGTGGTGATGGCACGAAATGCCACCAACGAACCGAACCGGCTGGTGGCAGCATCGATCGGTGTCGCACTTCCGTCCGATCCGTCGCACTACGGCTATCTGTCGGAGTATCATCCGTACGGCGTCAAGGAAAAAATTGCCGGTGATTATGCTGAAGATCTTGCAGCGCAGATGCTGGCAACGACATTGGGAATAGAATTTGATCCCGAATCCGGCTGGAATGAGCGGGAAGAGGTGTTCAAGATGTCCGATAAGATCGTCAAAACGTTCAGTGTTACACAAACGGCGGAAGGGGATAAGGACGGGATATGGACCACGGTGATCGCCGCGGCTGTTTTGCTGCCGTAGCCGGGGTTTGTTCTTTCCCCTTTCGCCTTTGTTTAACCAGACAGGCGGGGTATGTCATAATATTTTATTATTCAATTCATTCCTGCGCACCGAAACGTTGTTTCGTGCATCTTACCAAGAGAGATAACTTCATCGGGATTGTATTATGCAAGAAACCCTTTTTAAAATCGTTCTTGAAACGATTCAAATAACGCTCCTTGTAGCGGTGATGATGATTTTCGTCGACGTCATCAACGTAGTGACGAAACAGAAGTTGGAAATTTTTTTTAAGAATGCAAAGAAATCGCGGCAATATGTCCTTTCTTCGCTCATCGGAACGGTTCCCGGCTGCATCGGCGGTTTCACGAATGTTTCGCTCTATATTCATGGAATGATCAGTTTCGGCGCACTTGCTGGCTCCATGATCGCCGTCTCCGGCGATGAAGCATTCGTCATGCTGGCAATGTTCCCGAAAGATGCCGTGATCCTCTTCGGCATACTCTTCATCATCGGGATATTCAGCGGTTGGCTCATCGATCGCGTCGTACACAAATTTAACATCACCACCTGCGAAAACTGTAAAGAAATGGTCGTCCACCAACAGGAAAGGAGCTTTACGCACTATCTCAAAGAACATATCTACGGCCACATTATTAAAAAACATCTTCTTAAAACCGCCCTCTGGACTTTCGGCGCTCTTGCGGTGGTGGAGATCGGTCTCAATTATCTGCATCTGGAACAATTCACATCGGAGTACATGATCCTTTTTCTTTTTGTTGGTGCGCTGGTCGGCTTGATCCCCGAATCAGGCCCTCATCTGATCTTTGTGACACTCTTTGCGCAGGGATTGGTTCCATTCTCCGTGCTCTTGACCAGTTCCATCGTGCAGGACGGCCACGGGATGCTGCCGATGCTCTCCTATTCGCTCGAAGATTCAATCAAACTGAAAGCATTCAATTTTACCATCGGCATTACGATCGGTCTGATACTCTTCGCGGCGGGATTCTAAAATGGCAATATCGAATAAAGATCATTGGTACGACGGTTGGTTTTACGATACGGTGATCGCTCCGAATCAGGATCGCATGTTCAAACAGATCAGGGAATTAATCCCACCGAATTCGACGGTTATCGATATTGGGTGCGGGACCGGGAGGCTCTCCTTTTTGGTCGCGGATAAGTGTTCGAACGTTGTCGGAATCGATATTTCAAAACGAAATATCGATCGGGCCAATGAGACATTGTCGAGGAATCCGAATAAAAAGATCTCGTACCATCATGCAAGCATCGATGCGATTATTGTTGAGAGCAATCCGCATTTTGATCATGCCGTACTGACGTATGTTTTGCACGAGATCGATGAGGATCAGCGGATTCAACTGCTCCGGGATGCCGCACGTATTGCCGATACCGTCATTATCGGCGACTATCTGGTCCCGCAACCGGCGGGATTCTGGAATGGATTGAATGAGATCGTGGAATTTGCCGCCGGACGGGAGCACTATAAGAATTATAAGCATTTTGTTGCCAATGGCGGTCTGCATCAACTGATAGGGGATGCCGGATTGAAATTGGTTCGGGTAATACAAAACAATCCTTCTACAAGTCATCTTGTACTTGCAGCAAAGAGGGAGTATTCCAACTCTGGATAAGGAATCACGGTTGTTGTATGGACCGGTTGTTTGATGGCAGCAGGAAAGAGTGGTGCTGATTTGATGTCCGGTATTCAGATTGCCGAAAAAGACCGTTTCTTCGATCAAAGTCCTCAAACGAAGCGCTACACTATTATAATGCATATAGCACTTTCGTAATGTATATTTGCTACAATGATATGAAGATCATCGCGGTTTCAACTACTTTTTCGGAAGGCAAAGAATGAGTGTCATACGGTTGGAAAATGTCACAAAAGTATATCGGACGGGTGAAGTGGATGTTCATGCGCTGAATGGAATTCGCCTGGAAATACCCGAAAAATCGTTCGTTTCGTTCATCGGTCCGTCGGGCAGCGGAAAATCGACGCTGCTGAACATCATCGGCTGTCTTGATAAGCCGACGGAAGGGAAAGTCTATATCAATAATGTGGATGTCGGTCATTTTAACAGAACAGAAGGAGCTCATTTTCGCGGGAAGACCATCGGATTTGTGTTCCAGAATTTCAATCTTATTCCCGTCCTCACTGTTTTTGAAAATGTCGAATATCCGTTGTTGATGCTCGATAGGCTTTCCAAGCAGGAACGAAGCAACCGTGTACTGCGATTATTAGAGAAAGTCGGCATGTCCGATCAAAAGAACAAATACCCGAATCAGATTTCAGGAGGTCAAAAGCAGCGTGTCGCCGTTGCCCGGGCGCTGGTGACCAATCCACAAATCGTCCTTGCCGATGAGCCCACCGCAAACCTGGATCATGCCTCTGCATACAAAGTGATATCGATTATGCGTGAGATGACCAACGAGTTTGGCACGACCTTCGTATTTTCGACGCACGATTCGAAAATCGTCGGGGAGGCAGATATCATTCACACGCTGGAAGACGGCAGCCTTGTCTCCTCGACGGATCAGAAAGGAGCGCGACAATGAAAAATCTGATTGTTATCGCCCTCCGGAATTTGTTCAGAAATAAACGCAGGACAATCCTGACCTCTTCGCTGATCGCATTCGGCGTAATTCTCGTTATAGTTTTCGGCGGTGTCGCGATCTCGTTTAAATCGCAAATGGTCGGTGTGCTGACCAATACGGCCATGGGGGACCTGCAGATACATAAAAAAGGATATGTTGAATCGATCGATAATCTTCCGTTGAACCTGACGCTCTCCGGAGATGAATTGGATCGTGTCGAGAAGCTTTTACATAGCATTCCGGAAATTGCCGCGTACAGCCCGCGTATAAAATTCGGCGCCATGATCAGTAATTATGCACAGACATCCAACATCCGTCTCAGCGCCGTATATCCGGAGAAGGAAAATCGCACGGTGACGGGATTCGTGAAACGTATCAAAGGCGGCGTTCCAGATCCGGACAAATTTCTACATCAGGGAGAAATACTGATACCGGAGGACCTGATGAAGGGACTTTCCCTGAACACCGGTGATGAAGTGGTGGTGGTGGGGACGAACAGCGAAGGATCGGTCAACGCCCTCACACTGCGCATTGCAGCGGTAACGGAAAATGTCTTCGGTCCCTCCGGGAAAGACGGATATATTCATATGGAGGACGCACTCTTGTTGTTGCGCATGGACCGGCCGGAGATCGTAGAAATTGCCGTTCACCTGCATCAGTTTGAGGATCTCAATGCCGTTTTCAACAGGGTAAAAAAATCCGCCGATGGAGACATTCGCTTTGTCGAAGTACACACCTGGGAACAACTTTCCCCCTTTGCCAGTATCGCACGCATCGTTGATCTGTTGATTATTGTGGTGAAGTTCATTCTGATCTCGATCGTCCTGGTAAGCATTCTCAATATTATGACAATGTCCGTCTATGAAAGAATCAGCGAAATCGGCACTATTGCGGCAATCGGGACTCCTCCGCGGAAGATTTTGGCTTTATTCCTTATCGAAGGCTTTGCGATGGGTTTAATTAGCGCTGCAGCGGGTATCATCGTCGGCCTGGCAACCTTATGGGGGATGAACCTTACGGAGATTACGTTTGTCTTCGGTCAAATGGATGTTACGCTTCAGCCGGGCATTCCCGTCAGCGAGATATTTTGGGTGACGATCATCGTCATGATGGTATCGCTGTTTGCGGGATTCCAGCCGGCCTACAAGGCGTCACAAATGGAACCGGTCGATGCCTTGGGCCATCAATAACCGTATCAATTTTTTCAAATATGGGATGTGAAGTATGAAACGAAAATTCTTATTGCTGTTTTTGGTGGTCTTTATTGCGATTGACGGTAATGCACAAAATGCGAATGCTCTTTTAAAAGAGGTTGACGACAATCTTATGCCGGAATCCTATGAAGCGGTCCGTACAATTGTCAATGAGGAACCGGATGGATCGAAGAAAGAATATACCTTCTATACTGTTAAGAAGGGAAAAGACAAAATCGCAATGCTGTATCTGACGCCGGCAAGCGAAAAAGGACGCTCGACGTTGCGGTTGGGCGAAAATCTCTGGCTCTACATCCCGAGCGCCAACCGTCCGATTCGCATTACCAGCCTGCAATCGGTTGTCGGGGGAGTTTTTAACAATGCGGATATTATGCAACTGGAATATTCCGCGGAATACGACGCCGTATTCGGCGAAAAGACCGAGACGGAAACCGTTCTCGAATTAAAAGCGAAAAACAAATCTGTTGCCTATGATAAATTAAAGATGTGGGTCGCAACGAAAAATAAAATCCTTCGCAAAGTGGAAGCATACTCCGCCAGCGGCATGTTGATTAAAACGCTGGAATTTAAGGATGATAAAAATTTCGGCGGAGGAGTGGTCAGGCCGTCGGTCATTGAAACGTACAGCCCGCTGTATAAAGGATTTCGATCGCTGATGGTGTATCAGTCGATAAAAAAGAGGACATTTCCGGACGAGGTGTTTACTTTAAATTACATGGCCCGATTGGGAAATCTCAAAAAATGATACCAGGCAGACTACTGCTCCTACTGTTGGTAATTGTCACCACGCAGGTTGTCGCGCAGGTCGGCGATGATCCGGTGGAAATGGCAGCACCGGCTCCGGCGCTGGAGTGGAGCGGCAATTTCGATGCAAAATATTCCGTCTTTCATATCGACAAGTCTTCGCCGATGTATCTTCTGCAATTCATGCGACAGCGTCCTTCATCCGATCTATTGATTCAATACAGATTGGAACCCTATCTCAACGCAGAATTCCGATCGAATGAGATCGGATTTTCCCTCAAGACCCATGCAACGTACTTTTCCGACGCCAATACAACCGTCGATATCTTCGAAGCATACGGCACAGTCAATCCATCATTTAATACCACGATACAGGCCGGGAAAAAAGTGTTCAGCTGGGGAAAGGGATACGCCTTTAATCCTGTCGGTTTTGTCAATCCCGTAAAGGATCCGGAAAACCCGGAACTGGCTCAGGCAGGCCTGCTCTCAGCCAATATCGAATACATAAAGAGTTTTTCATCCGATGTTCTGCAGTCCATGTCGTTTACCGCCATCGTGATTCCTCCGACGAATATTTCCGGAACTCCGTTTGGAGAACTGGAGGGGACGGACATCGCCGTAAAAGCATATGCATTGCTCTGGGACACCGATCTCGATCTGATGGTGTATCAAAGCGATGTAAAACCTAAAAAAATCGGATTCGATTTCGCACGGAACATCCAGGAAAATATCGAACTTCACGGAGAAGTCAGTTATTATCACCAGGGCGAACGAACCACGATTGTGAACGGCGCACCAAAGAGTGTGCGCATCAACGAAACGGCATATCTTTTTGGATTGCGCTATCTCGATGCGTCAAATACGACGGTGATTGCGGAATATTATCACAACGGGCCGGGCCTGACCGAACAAGAGTACAAAGCATATTATGCCTTTTTGACGGCCGGCGCCAACAGTACAAATCCACTCGTTGCACAACAAACTTTTGCTATGAACCAATTGTATTTCAAGGGGAACACATTAATGCAGGAGTATCTTTACGCAAAAGTGATGCACCCCGAACCGTTTGATTGGCTCTATTTTACTCCGTCATTATATACGATATACAATATCGACGACAATAGCTATCTGGTCTCATTCCAGATAAGTTATAAACCAATGCTGAATACGGACTTTATATTCTGGACGACGTTTTTTGGAGGGGATTCCTCTTCGGAGTTCGGTGGGAAACAGGTACAAGAGCGGGTGGATCTTTGGATGAGAATATTTTTCTAATGGCGGACCAGTCTGGAATATTTTACCGATTGTACTGGAAAAATGACGATGGAACAGAAGGCAATACAAGATACATATCCTGACGAACTGAGTTATTGCTACGGCTGCGGCCACCGGAACGAGCATGGCTTGCAGATAAAAAGTTATTGGGATGGGGAAGAGACTGTCGCCCGGTATACGCCGAAGCCCTATCATACGGCGGTTCCCGGTTATGTTTACGGCGGATTGACCGCATCGCTCATCGATTGTCACGGTACCGGCACCGCCGCTGCGGCAGCGTACCGGAAGGCGGGGAGGGAGATGGGGACAGAACCGGCATTCCGCTTTGTCACCGCATCGCTGCAGGTCGACTTTAAAAAGCCGACGCCGCTGGGAGTTCCTCTTGAAATTCGGGGCACAATATCGGAAATCGGAGATCGAAAGGTGGTGGTGGATGTTACAATATCGGCAGGGGAGACAATCTGTTCAACCGGAAGAGTCGTCGCTGTTCAGTTGCCGGATTCGATGCTCTTAAAATAAGAAGATGATAGAAACAAAAACGCCGGATGGTTTTTCATCCGGCGTTTGTATTTTAAAAATCATTTCAGTTACCGTATGGATCAGCAACCTCCCGCCACTTTTTTTACTAATTTTACCGGTTTCACAGCATTGTTTTTCGCCTCTTTTATCATTGAGGTCAACGTATTACTTGCTTTCGAACGGAAGCGTTCGGTATCCTTATCCTGAAGCGGATCCTCTTGTACGGTTTGCTCCATGGAATTGCCGGTAAAGTGTACCTGAAAATCACATGTATATTTTTTTGCTTCGGGACTCTTAAGAATAACCGTCTTCACAAAATTGTCCATACCGCCGCAGAGTACTGCAATGTTCTCATATCCCAATTGACGTGCAATCAACGCGGCTTTTCTTGCTTCAATCTCGTTACCGCCGATAAACACCTTTTTTTTGTGGCGCTGGCCCAATACATCGCTGTATTCTTTCTGGAAAATCTGCCGGGTTTCGATATTTATTGCCCGTGGCAATGCCATGGAGACAAATTCCGAATCAGGCCGTACATCGATAATGATTAATCGCGGATCACGGTCGATAACCCGAAATGCCAATTCGTCCGGCGTCATTTCTTTTACCGGATGGGTGCGAAGATATTCATCCTGCGACACTTCGGAATATAAGCGGTCTTTGTAATCGGGAAGGAACACAAGCACGACACCAAGCGCTAGTAATCCGAATCCGGCAAGACGATGATGTTTGGTATGAAACGATCGGGCCGGCCCTTCGGGATCCACTTTTTTCTCGATTATCGTTGTCATGACAAACGCTCCGACCGCTACGGCAATCATTACCAGTGCAAACAATCCCTGTGAGATCCCGATCGAATTGAAGATACGGATGTTTCCCAGAGCGCTTGCATTGGAGATCCCTTCGAACCAGGGATATAATTCACCATAGATAAAGACGCCGATCAATCCGCCGGCAACAAAAAACATCGCATCGATTTTTCCGATTGCCATACCGCACACGCTGGTACCGGGACAGAATCCGCCGATGATGAATCCGAATCCCATAATCACCCCTCCGAGAATCGCTGCCTGCAGGAATGTGGGATTGATATAGATGAAATCGATATCCAGCCAGCCGAGATAACCGAGTATGATGACACCGCTCATCGCCGTTACTCCCGCTGTAAAAAAGACCCGGAGCACGGTAAAGTCATAACCGTAAAAGACCCCGGCGAGTTTTTTTGATGACGAGAAACCGGCTTGTTCAAGAATGAATCCGAAAGCGATGCCGATTAATAATGCGACGATCAGATTCAATTCTTCGCTGATAAGATTGGGAACGAGAGGGAACATAAAATCCTCAAAAAATACATTGGTTCATTGATTCATTGACTCATTTACACATTGTCTCAAATACTCAAATACTCAAATAATCACTATGTGATAATAAATTTTGGCGGACAAGAATGTCCGCCCTACCTTGAATAAATCTTCGCGTCCATTGCTGTTTTGGCTTTTCACACAAAATCTTTCAGCATTATTTTCATTGTTGTTGGGGTGGATCTGTTTGGCAGGCAGGAATGCCTGCCCTACCATGAATAAATCTTCGCGACCTTTGCGCCATCTTTGCGCACTTTGCGGTTTACGCTTTTCGAATTGAATAATTATAAACCAAAAATATTGTAATCCTGCAATCTTGTAATTTTGCAACGATTTAATTGAGATAATATTTTTCTTCAACGATACATCACTCAAATACTCATCGACTCAACTACTCAACTACTCCCTAAATCCAAAGTTTTCTAAAGAAATAAGCAACCGCATATCCTGTACCGAAGATCGCCATCATGGTGATGATTCCACCCGTAGATAGAACCGCCATTCCGCTCAAAGCAGCGCCGCTGGTGCAGCCGCGGGCAAATTGAGCCCCGAGGCCGAACAACAGGCCGCCGATCAAAGCAAATCCGAGCCGCATGCTATTGGTGATGCGCGGCCCTCTTTCTGTTGTGAAATTCAATCGGTCCGAAACCACGCCGGAAAGAAATCCTCCGATGATCACTCCAAGCACTTCGAAGACCAGCCAGGTTTTTAAGGGATTCTCCTGCAGCGACCGGAGATTCTCCGCGTAAAATTTCGATTCGTCAGCGTGCTGCGGAGATATCGTGTTGACCGTCGCTACAACGGCACTTTTCAATGCTCCGCTGGCGCCAAGTCCCCGGCCGGTAATCACAATGGTTGCCAATAACGTCATGCCGAGTAAAAATCCGGCAAGATAAGGATTCATGTAAGGTGTCTTCATAGTAATCTCATACAAAAATTGTTTCATTTACTCATTGATTCAATTGCTCATCGACTCAACTACTCAACTACTCAATTACTTACGCGCATCATTCATCATTGCACCAAAATCTTGAAATCTTGCAATCATGTAATTTTGCAACGATTTAATTGTGATGTTTTTTTCTTCAACAATTCTCCTCTCAACTACTCAACCACACTCTTCTCATCCTCCACATCCTCGTACCCGGTAATCATCGCCTTCAGATTGGATGTCGGCGTGTGGCCGGTAGTGATCAGGTACACATGGACGATGACGAACGAAATCAGGAAGAATGCTCCGACCGTGTGAAGCAGCGCTATCGACTCCAGTCCCTCGATGTTCAACTGGTGGATGGTTCCCGATTGAGGATAGCGATAATACATATAAAGAAGTCCCGAAAGCACCATGATTGGGATGACCATTATTTTCAGTGCAAGATAGACCAACCGCTGCAGAGGATTCAGTTTGGTCAATGCTGTTTTTCGTGTTGGGTGCGGAGCATTCCGGAATATTCCCGTTATGTAATATTCGATCTGAGCGCGAAGATGCTGTCGTGTCGGCAGATATTGTCTCCATTCGCCGGTGGTAAAGTGCCAGAAGATGGCGAAGACGATCAGGACAAGAAACGCATATGCCGCCGTATTGTGAAACGACACTGCTTGCTCAAATCCAAAGAAACGAAGTGATCCATGGATTTCGAATCCCGTTAACGCAAGGAAGAGTATCAATCCTGTCTGTGTCCAGTGCCAGAGGCGGTTGAAGCGTGAATAGACTAATTGTTTTTTCATAATGTTCTTTTATGGGAAGACACAATATGTCTTTGTTCCGTTATTTTTTCTTTTTCGTTACGATTCTCAGCGTCGCGTGAATGCCAACGCCCAGCAGCGACAGTACGATCGCACTTGTTCCGAATACTTCGATCGCAGCATTATAATCCCGTCCCGGCATGTAGAAATCCTTCAAACCGGCGATCCGGCTGTTCTCGCGGGAGTGGCAATCGGTGCATTGCAAGGATTTATCTTTTGTTGAGACCATGTGATTGACCGGCCAGTACATTTCCGTTCGGGCGAACGTATACTTCCCGCTGTACGGCAGGCCGACATAATCCATGCCGTGCTGAATGGAAGAATTCCAATCGAAATCGTTCCAAAATCCGCCGTCTCCTTTTTTGGTAGAAAAAGTCTTCGGTTGCACAACATATTTATAGACAGGATCGTACGGTTGAATGGCGCGATGGACTTTAACCGGAATGATCTTGGCGTCCGGATCGTCGTAGCTGCCGTGCAGTGTGTTCATCTGAATCGGGGTTTCGGAACTGATTTTATCGCCGGTAAGATAGTGCGATGCCGTTCCGTTGAACCAGACATATTCCGGCTGCACGTTTCGTCCCCAGGTAAATGTTCCTTTAATCGAAGCGTAGGTGATATTCCCCAGTGAATCGCGCGTTTCGAACGGTTCTCCGGTACGGAACTCTCCTGCGGTGGACCAATCCCACGCCATTTTTGTGGAATTTACTTTGGCATATTCGGGTATGTGACATGTTTGACAGGCGACCTTTATCGTATGCTCGTTGATGACGTCGTTCGCATGCGGCGTTTCGGTATGACACTGTTCGCATGTCGATCGGTTTCTGTTCATCGAAGAGAGGGAATACACTTTGCCGAGCATCTGATGTTTCTCCGCCGTATGACAATCGATGCATTCCAGGTTGACGCCGTCGGTTCCCATATGCACGTCCACCGTGCGATCCGTTTCGAACAACGCCATTTCCAGATCGCCGTGCTTCACGTTATTGCCGCCGCCGCCGAAGAAGTGACAGGTTCCGCAGTTCGCTTTTGTCGGCAATCCGACGCGCTGCGCCACGAAATTCAGATCCACCGTCGGATCGGGCATTCCCGCACCGGAAGATTTTTTCACATACGTATCGCTGTTGTCGTGGCAGGCAAGGCAGTCCACGTTATTCGGATCGTTAAAATTAAAATTCTTATCCCCCCAGCCGTATCCGATATGGCATTTATTGCAGCTCTGTTCGTTGGTATTGATGCCGATGCAAAAATTATTCAGGATGTTTTTCTTACCGATATACCGAATGCCGCGACCTTCAATATACTCTTCCCGTTCCCAGTTCCAGTGGGAAGAGTTCATCACTTCGGTATGCCGTTCGTTATGACAGTCGATACACGCTGCCGTGACCTCCTGGGGTCTCATGAACTTCTTCCGGAGTTGAGAAAATTTTGAATGATCGACGGACGGCTTTTCTTTTTTTGCATACTGCGCTTTGAGATCGTCGAGAGGAGCCGTTTCTTCCTCCTTGGTAGTAATAGAAGAGACAAAGAAGATCGCCGTAATGGCGAGGGCAATCAGTGGGATGATGAAGCGTTTCATGGTCGTCTATTTAATGGTGGTAATAATCAGCGTGCAGTATTTGTGTCTGCTCCGGAGATCCGGACAATTTGTTCCTTGATATCCCCGCAATTGCTGGAGAGTTTATAGACTTCACACAGCCGGCACTCTTTTGATGCACAGACGGTCAATTCATGTTTATATGTCCAGCATCCGCCGGAATGATTTTTGTAGGCGGGACACACGGCACGGTCCCGGTCCGAGCATTTGATGATATCCCAGCATGGGATCATGGCATGGATTCGTTTCATGCCGCCGATGCTGATCTTTTCCTCATTGATTGCTTTACGAATGCAACGAATCCGTTCGACGTCATTGTCGGAATAGAGCCGCTGTCTTCCGATTGATTTATGGGGAAAAAGGAGTCCTTCGGTTTCGTACATCCGGAGAGTCTGTACGGAAACATTCAACATTCGCGCTACAGTGCCGATGGAATAAACAGGGGTGTCGGGGTTGTGTATTGACATATCTATAATTATAATTAGCAAGTAATATGCCATTCTCAATTGTCGAATTTCGGTGATTTCAACTTTTTTGGGCAAATTTACCTTCCATATTTTGCAAATATCCCAATGTATATTCCTATCAATGCCAATATCGGTCGGAGTGAGAGGGCGAAAAAGGGTAAAATCAGACTTTTAGGGCTATGACTCATGGCACTTAAATTGCAATATTGTTGCAGAGATTTATCGCTTCTTTAATTGTGATGAAAAAGTCTTATTTCAATTTCAAATAACATTCGTGTACTAGAAAGGAAGATATTCACTATGCCAAAGTACGTCTATAGTTTTGGCGGCGGCCGTGCCGAAGGAAAAGCCGACATGAAGTCGTTGCTCGGCGGTAAAGGCGCCAACCTTGCGGAGATGACCAACATCGGTCTGCCGGTTCCGCCGGGATTCACCATCACCACCGAAGTGTGTACGTATTACTATGCACACAACAGACATTATCCGACCACCCTGGCAAAGGAAGTCTTCCTGGCAATCCAGAAACTGAACAAGGCGATGGGGGCAAAGTTCGGCGATCCGAAAAATCCTCTGTTGGTCTCCGTTCGTTCCGGCGCCCGTTCGTCCATGCCCGGTATGATGGATACGATTCTGAACCTCGGCATGAACGAAGTTGTTGCGGAAGGACTTATTCAGAAGACCAACAATCCCCGCTTTGTGTACGATTCGTACCGCCGGTTTGTACAGATGTACGGCGACGTGGTGATGGGTGTCCGTCCGAAAGGAAAGCATGACACCGATCCGTTTGAAGCGATCATCGAGCACAAGAAAAAAGCAAAACATGTTCATCTCGATACCGATCTCACCGCGGAAGATTTGAAGGATCTCGTCAAGCTGTTCAAGAAAGCGATTAAAAATAATACCGGAAAGGAATTTCCGGAAGACCCCGAAGAACAAATCTGGGGTGCCGTCGGCGCCGTGTTCGGATCGTGGAACAACGACCGCGCCATCGCGTACCGGAAGATGAACAACATTCCCGGTTCGTGGGGAACGGCAGTGAATATCCAGGCGATGGTGTACGGCAATATGGGAGAAAATTCCGGAACGGGTGTCGCATTTACGCGTAACGCCGCGACCGGTGAGGATGAATTCTACGGCGAATATCTTATGAACGCGCAGGGCGAAGATGTCGTTGCCGGTATCCGCACGCCGCTGCCGATTCTGGAATTGAAGAAAGCGCGCCCTCAGATCTACAAGCAACTCGACAATATCCGCCGGACTCTTGAGAAACATTTCCGGGATATGATGGATATCGAGTTCACGATCCAGGAAGGCAAATTGTATATGCTGCAATGCCGCGCCGGTAAACGGACCGCCATTGCCGCAATCCGTATTGCGATCGATATGGTCAAAGAACGGCTGATCGACGATAAAGAAGCGCTGATGCGCATAGAACCGGATGCGTTGAATCAATTGCTCCGTCCGGTGTTTGACTTGAAAGAAAAAACAACCGCCATCCAAAGCGGTCGGCTGCTTGCCACCGGCCTTGCGGCCGGCCCCGGCGCTGCGACGGGACGCATCGTCTTTACCGCAACGGATGCCGAGGAATGGAAAGACAAAGGAGAACATGTCATTCTCTGCCGCACGGAAACGTCCCCCGAAGATATCAAGGGAATGAACGCTGCCGAAGGTATTCTTACCGCCTTTGGCGGGATGACTTCGCATGCCGCACTGGTTGCCCGTCAAATGGGCAAAGTGTGTATTGTGGGCTGTGCGGTACTGCAGATCGATTATATGGCACATTCCATGAAAGTGAACGGAAAAACGATCCGTCAGGGTGATTGGATTTCCATCGACGGTTCGACCGGCGAGGTAATGGAAGGAAAGATCCCGACCCGGCCGTCCGAAGTGATGGAAGTGCTCATCAATAAAACACTCGACGCCAAAAAAGCGCCGACGTATCAGCTCTTTTCTAAGATCATGTCCTGGGCAGATAAATACCGCCGCTTGAATGTCCGCACGAACGCCGATCAACCCGATCAGGCGGAGAATGCCGTGGCGTTCGGCGCAGAAGGTATCGGTCTGTGCCGTACGGAGCATATGTTCTTCGGCGAAGGGAAAATCACGCCGATGCGCGAGATGATTCTTTCCGACACTGTCGAACAGCGCCGCAAAGCGCTGGCAAAATTGCTTCCGCTGCAGCGGGAAGATTTTGAAGGGATCTTCAAAGCGATGGGTGGCCGTCCGGTTACCATTCGTACCATCGATCCGCCGCTGCATGAATTTCTGCCGCACGATAAGGCAACACAAAAATTCCTGGCGCGTGAAATGGGAATCCGGTACGAAAAGATTCACCGCCGCGTACAGGAATTGCATGAGTTCAATCCGATGCTCGGCTTCCGCGGTTGCCGACTCGGTATTATTTATCCAGAGATCACAGAGATGCAAAGCCGTGCCATCTTTGAGGCGGCGGCAAACGTGATCAAATCCGGAACGCCGGTACTTCCTGAAGTCATGATTCCTCTGGTGGGCAATGTACTCGAGCTGGAACATCAGGCGAAACTCGTTCACAAGATGGCCGAAGATGTGATGAGCGAAAAGAAAATCCGCTTTAAATATCTTGTCGGTACGATGATCGAAGTCCCCCGCGGTGCCATCACGGCGGACGAGATCGCGACCGTGGCGGAATTCTTCAGCTTCGGCACGAACGACCTGACACAGACCACCATCGGTATCAGCAGGGACGATTCGGCGCGCTTCCTGGTGCCGTACGTCGAAAAGGATATCTACGCGAAGGATCCGTTCGAAGCAATCGATCAGGCGGGTGTCGGCGCTCTGATGAAAATCGCCGTTGAAAAAGGGCGTTCATCGAAACCGCATCTTAAGATCGGAATCTGCGGTGAACACGGCGGAGAACCCTCCAGCGTCGAATTCTGCCACCGTATCGGTCTTAACTACGTCAGCTGTTCGCCGTACCGCGTGCCCATTGCACGACTGGCGGCGGCGCGAGCAGCGTTGCGTGATCTGACAGCAGCAAAAAAGAAAAAGAAATAGCAGCAATAAAAATCCCCGGGATTTGTCAAATCCCGGGGATTTTATTTACATGGAGCACATATGATGAACCCCAAAGAGAGAATGCACCAGACCATCGAACAGATGATCCAAGACCTGTTGAAAATGCAGGATCTTGTCATCCAATTGTCCCGCGAGACGCACGAACTTCACGTAGCCAAAGAGCACGAAGAAAAGCATCGCCTCATGAAAGAGCAAGTCACTCAACTGCAATCCCGCATGGAAACAGTGAAGGAATTTCTTGCAACAATCAACAGCCGTCCGATGATCCGGAACGGCAGGATGACTGAAGTCGATATCGCTTTATAACCATTCACTTTTTGTGTGGGCGCATCGGAGTATTCGCACTGATGAATTTTCCAGCGTTGAAAATTGCACCGTCGGTTTTTCCTCCTTTTGCGCATATCTTTTCACCAATTTGCATTCTCGCCAATCCGCTCGTCCGGAGTCCGTTTTTTCTACACGCTTTCGCCATATTCTTTAGCATAAAAATTGCATACTAATTCATCGGCACTGGGACAGCCAATGCCGCGAAACTATTGAATTTCTCTTCACTCTTCTATTCGATATCATTATGTCTCCAGCAGAACAACAAAAACATCCGAGCGGCGATAATCGATTTAAACTTCTGGATCGTGCCATCACAAAACATCAGGGACGCGGCGATTCTCTTATTGAAGTTCTCCACGTTGCGCAGGGAATCTTCGGATATCTTGAAAACGATCTTTTAATTTATGTATCCCACGCACTGAAACTCCCGATCAGCAGGGTGTACGGCGTCGCGACATTTTATCATTTCTTCAATCTGAAACCGAAAGGGGAACATACGTTCGTGCTTTGCATGGGAACGGCCTGTTACGTGAAAGGGGCCGAACTGATTCAAACCGCTATGGAAGAACGGCATCAATGCAAGTTCGGTCAGACAACAAAAGACAATAAGGTTTCCTTTATCACTGCACGGTGCGTCGGCTCGTGCGGACTGGCGCCGGTAGCGGTGCTCGACGGTGCGGTGGTCGGCAAACTGAATCCGGAGGAATCCATGAAACGCGTTGACCAGTGGCGCACCGAAGCTCAGGAGGTGGTACTATGACGTTCGAAGATCTTCAAGAATTGGCCGAACAGGAACAGCAGCGGCAATCCGGGAAAAAACACAGGATTCTGTATTGCTCTGCGGCGGGGTGCGCTTCGTGCGGCGGAGACAAAACGAGCGATGCGCTCAAAGCAAAAATCAAAGAGCATGGCCTCGACAATGAATGCGAAGTGATCGGTACCGGGTGCATGGGACTCTGTGGCGAAGGACCGCTGGTGAAAGTGCAGAACGACGATACATTGTATCAAAATGTCGACGAAAGCGCGGCAGAACAAATTATTGCATCGCATATCGTCAACAATAAAAAAGTGGAAAAGAATCTCTGCGACACCACGGCACCGTTCTTTGCGTCGCAAACAAAAATTGTGCTGGAGAATTGCGGTAAGATCAATTCAGAAAGCATCGATGAATATATCGCCGCACAGGGATACGAAGCGCTCGCGAAAGCGGTGAATGAAATGCAGCCGGACGGAGTGGTGGAAGAGATCCGAAGAAGCGGCCTCCGCGGACGCGGAGGGGCAGGGTATTCGACCGGATTGAAATGGGGAATTGTCCGAAAAGCAACGGGTGAACAAAAGTATGTTGTCTGCAACGCCGACGAAGGGGATCCGGGAGCCTTTATGGATCGCAGCGTTCTTGAAGGTGATCCGCACAGGGTATTAGAGGGAATGGCGATTGCCGGGTATGCGGTCGGCGCGTCGCAAGGGTATGTCTATTGCCGTGCGGAATACCCGCTGGCAATCGAACGGTTGAAACTCGCCATCAAGCAGGCGGAAAAGAACGGACTGCTCGGCAACCGCATCATGGAATCGCAATTTAATTTCCGGATCGATATACGTATCGGTGCGGGGGCTTTTGTCTGCGGTGAGGAAACCGCTCTTCTGCAGTCCATTCAGGGAAAACGGGGCAATCCGATTCCCCGTCCGCCGTATCCTTCCGAAAAGGGACTCTGGGGCATGCCGACGGTCATCAACAATGTGGAGACGTTTGCGAATATCGCTCCCATCATTCGCAATGGCGCCGATTGGTTTTCGCAGATCGGAACGGAGAAGAGTAAAGGGACAAAGGTCTTTGCACTTGCGGGAAATATCCGCAACACCGGTTTGATCGAAGTGCCGATGGGCATTCCACTGCGAACAATTATCTTCGACATCGGCGGAGGAACGGATGAAGGGACCGAGTTTAAAGCTGCACAAACCGGAGGCCCGTCGGGCGGCTGTATTCCAAAAGAGCATCTCGATCTGACGGTGGACTACGAATCCCTTGCCACAGTCGGATCGATCATGGGAAGCGGCGGTTTGATCGTCATGGACTCGACGTCAAAGATGGTCGAAGTGGCAAAATTTTTCATGCAGTTTTGTATGGACGAATCGTGCGGCAAATGCATACCGTGCCGTGTCGGCACCCGGCATATCTTCGGACTGCTGGATAAGATTTCCAAAAGGAAAGCGACGCAGGATGATATGGTGCTGCTGGAAGAGCTCTGCATGATGGTGAAAGAAACCAGTCTCTGCGGACTCGGGCAATCGGCGCCGAATCCTGTTTTGTCCACATTGCGTTTCTTCCGACACGAGTACGAAGAACTGCTGCAGCCGGTTGAAATGTACCTCGGCGAACCGGGTACGGTCGTCGATTTTGAAAAATAATGATTCAGCCCTTTTCAGGCAATTATTCTCGTTCCCAACGTCCCGTTGAGAACGAGAAAATTCAACATTCAGAGAATTATTATGGCAGTCAAAACACTAACAATTAACGGCGAACAATACAGCGCACAGGAAGGGGAATCCATTCTCGATGTTGCGCGTCAGCACAAAATTCCGATCCCGACTCTGTGTCATTTAGAAGGCCTCTCGACGGTGGGTGCATGTCGATTGTGTGTCGTCCAGATCGAAGGGAGCCCAAAACTGCAGCCGGCGTGTACCACACGAGTGGAGGAGGGGATGGTGGTCCATACCTCCAATACGAAACTGGATAAATACCGCAGAATGATCATTGCCCTTCTCGCGTCGGAAGGAAATCACGTCTGTGCCGTCTGTGTTGCCAATAATCATTGCGAATTGCAGGATCTTGCATACCAGGTCGGTTTAATCCGTGTTCGGTATCCGTATCTGTTTCCCAAAAAGACGCTCGATGCTACTCACAAAGAATATGTGATGGACCGAAACCGCTGCGTGTTGTGCACGCGATGCGTGCGGGTGTGCGACGAAGTCGAAGGAGCGCATGTGTGGGATGTTGCCGGCCGCGGGATCGATTGCGAAATCGTTACCGGACTGGACGATGCATGGGGCAAAGCGGACACGTGCACGTCATGCGGTAAATGCGTCATGGTCTGTCCGACCGGTGCACTGTTCGAAAAAGGGGCGACCGTTTCCGCTATGGAGAAACAGAAAGATTTTCTAAAGTACATCATCACCGCCCGTCAAAAGAAAGAATGGATATCATTTCCTGACGGGAAATAGTGAGGAACGACAATGGCAATGCTTTATGAACGTACAGTCTCCCGCGATGAATCTCAACGGGGATATCTGTTTATTCTCAAGAATCAGCTTCCGTTCTTTCCGGAAATCGGTGCACCGTTTATTATCCGCGCCGGCGGGAAAAATAAAAAAGCCAAGGTGGAATCCTATCACTGCCAATGCCAGGGACCGGATAAACCGCACGAACATTATTTTATCCGCTGGAAGGGATTGGCCGCCGGGGACCATGTTATCGTAAAGAAACAGAATTCGGCAACGTACTCGGTCAGAATAGAAGAAGAGTAAATAGTCAGACAACAGATAACAGATAACAGATAACAGATAACAGATAACAGATAACAGATATCAGACATCAGACAATCATGAAATTACAAAATCACAAAATCATAAAATAATTATGTCTCCACAATCAAAACCCAGGGTCGCCACCGTATGGCTCGGCGGTTGTTCCGGCTGCCACATGTCGTTTCTCGACATCGACGAACGACTGATCGATCTGGCGGATAAAATCCAGCTGGTATATTCCCCGATCGCGGATATCAAGACGTTTCCCGATGACGTCGATGTAACGCTGGTCGAAGGGGCAGTGACAAACGTTGAGAATGAGGAAATGGCCCATATCGTGCGAAAGCATTCAAAGTACGTGCTTTCATTCGGGGATTGTGCCACGACGGGAAATGTCACCGCGATGCGGAATCGATTTTCGATTGAAGAACTGATCGATCGTGCGTACAAAGAATTGGCGGACATCAGCAATTCCGTGCCGAACGATTATACGACTATCGCCCAGCTCTGCGAACAGGCATTACCGTTGCATCATGTCATCCGCGTGGATGCGTTCCTCCACGGCTGTCCGCCCACGCCGGACGAGATCTGGTTCGCCATCAACGAACTGCTGGAAGGACGGATACCGGTGTTTAAAACACAATTTTTACGATACGGATAGAAATAATTTGTTCATTGATCCATTGACTCATTGATTCAATGAACCGATGAGTAAATGAACCAATGATCCGATGAACCAATGAATCAATCGAAAAATCATAAAATCACAAAACCATAAAATTGTTCGTCCACTTTAGTTATGTCAAATATTATAACCATCTCTCCCGTCAGTCGCATTGAGGGCCATGCGAAGATCACCATCCACCTGAACTCCAAAGGCGAAGTGGATGATGCTCGTTTTCACGTCAATGAATTCCGCGGCTTCGAAAAATTTTGCGAAGGGCGTCTCGTGTGGGAAATGCCGGGATTAACCTCGCGTATCTGCGGTATTTGCCCCGCCAGCCATCTTGTGACGTCCGCCAAAGCGGGGGATGATATTCTGGCAATCGGCATACCGGAAACGGCGGAGAAACTTCGCCGGATGCTCACGCTCGGCCAGTGGATACAATCGCATGCATTGAGTTTTTTCCATCTTTCGTCCCCCGATTTTCTGCTCGGATTCGATGCGGATCCGGCCGTCCGGAATATCTTCGGGTTGCTGCAGCACGATAAAGAATTTGCGCGGCGCGGCATCCGTCTCCGGAAATTCGGACAGCAGATTATTGAGCTGCTCGGCGGCCGAAGGATCCACACTCCGTGGGCGGTAGCGGGCGGTGTGCGCGAACCGTTTACCAAGGAAGAACGCGATACACTGTTGACATGGTATCCCGAAGTCAGAGATACCGCCCTAATGGCGATCGAAACCATTAAAAAGATTCACGACAAATTTAAAAAAGAGATCCCGAGTTTCGGAAATTTTCATTCGCTCTTTGTCGGTCTGGTGGGGGAACACGGCGAATTGGAATATTACGGCGGCAATATCCGCATAATGGACAGTTCGGGAAATATAATCGACGACAATATCGATCCGCGCGATTACGCCAAGCACTTTGGTGAAGCGAGCGAATCGTGGTCCTATCTTAAATTCCCGTACTATAAACCGATGGGATACCCCAAAGGGATCTATCGTGTCGGGCCTCTCGCCCGGCTGAATATCTGTGATTCCATCGGAACGCCGCTGGCGGAAAAAGAATTGAAGCTGTTTAAAAAACTGACACCGCGGACGGAAGCAGTGAATAACTCATTTTATTTTCACTATGCACGATTGATTGAGGCGCTGTTTGCTGTGGAAAAAGTGGAGGAATTGTTGCACGATCCGGTTATTCTCGGCACACACGTCCGCTCCAAAGCGGAAATTAACAGACTCGAAGGAGTCGGTGCTGCCGAAGCGCCGCGGGGGACGTTATTCCACCACTATTGGGTGGATGAAAACGGCGTTTTACTGAAGATCAACATGCTGATTGCCACCGCACAGAATAATATGGCAATGAACCGTACCATAAAGCAAATAGCAACTCACTATATCGACGGAAAGAAGATCACCGAACCGATTCTGAATCGCATCGAAGCAGGAATCCGGTGCTTCGATCCGTGCCTGAGTTGCTCGACCCATGCGGCGGGTGAAATGCCTCTTCTGGTGGAATTAATCGGTCCGGATGGGTCTGTGTATGACAGATTGCAACGATAACGGATAACCGTCGATATGTTTAATACGATAAAGGATCATTACACAGCTGTAAATGCTAGCATGAAAGGATGATATCATGAATCCGATATTTCCGGACAGCGTGGACGAACTAGAAATTGGTGAGATTGCATACCGCGATACCATGGTACAGCAAGTGAAGCGGATCATCGGCAATTACGACCATGATCCCACCCGCTTGATGGACATCCTGATCGACTCGCAAACCGAATTCGGTTATATACCCGCAATAATTGTCAGAGAAATATCTCGTGAATTGAACATTTCCATTGTCGATATTGAGCAAACACTCTCGTTCTATCATTTCTTCTCTTCTACCCCGACCGGCAAATACACCATTTATCTGAACAACAGCGTTCTGGCGTGCATGATGGGCCGGGAAGAAGTCGCACGCACGTTTGAACGGGAAGCAGGCTGCAAATTCGGCGAGGTGTCTGCGGATGGACTCATCGGACTCTATTCCACATCGTGCATCGGCATGAGCGATCAGGAACCGGCGGCGTTGATCAACGGCAAAGTCTTCTGCCGCCTGACGCCGTTCCGGGTGAAGGAGATTATCCGCGATCTGAAAGCGGGAAAGAGACTGGACGATATCATGGTCGAAGGACTGGGGGACGGCGCCAACGCGTTCCCGGAAATTCACACGATGGTACAGAACAATATCCGGAAGAAAGGTCCGATCCTGGCAGACGGATACAAACCCGGAGAAGCGCTGAAAAAGATCGTAAAGATGACACCCGAAGAGGTTATTGCCGAAGTAAAATTGTCGAACATTCGCGGTCGCGGTGGGGCGGGATTCCCGACCGGAATGAAATGGGAAATCTGCCGCAATGCACCCGGAACCGAAAAATACATCTTTTGTAATGCCGACGAAGGGGAACCCGGGACGTTTAAGGACAGAGTCATACTCACGGAATATCCTAAGATGCTGTTGGAAGGGATGGCGATCGCCGGTTATGCGGTCGGTGCCGATCACGGAATCCTGTACGTCCGCTATGAGTACAAATATCTTCAGCAGCATCTCGAAAAAATTATCGACGGAGGGAGGAAGAAGAATTATCTCGGAACGAACATTCAGGGAAAAGAAGGGTTCAATTTCGATATCCGGATTCAATTCGGCGCCGGCGCATATGTATGCGGTGAGGAATCCGCATTGATCGAGTCCGCCGAAGGAAAACGAGGCGAACCACGCGATCGTCCCCCGTTCCCGGTGGAAAGCGGCTACCTCGAGAAACCGACGATCGTCAATAATGTCGAAACCCTGTGCTCCATTGTAAAGATCATCAATAACGGTGCGCCGTGGTACCGCTCCATGGGTACAAAGGAATCGAGCGGTACAAAAGTATTGAGTATTTCCGGCGACTGTAAATATCCCGGCGTATATGAGATCGAATGGGGCTTTTCGGTCAACGATGTGCTGGAAATGGTCGGTGCGACCGATGTTCAGGCGGTACAGGTCGGCGGGCCGTCCGGTACGCTTATCGGTCCGAATGAATTTACCAGAACATTAAGCTACACGGACCTATCGACGGGGGGATCGCTTATCATCTTCAATAAACAGCGGGATCTTCTCAAGGACGTCGTGCTGAATTTTCTGAATTTCTTCATAGATGAATCGTGCGGTTCCTGCTCTACCTGCAGGAATATTCCGGTCTTTTTAAAACAGAAACTGGAAAAAATTTTGAATGCCCGCGGCGTTCAGAAGGATATCGAAGAGATGCTCGAATGGTCCAAAGTGCTGAAAGCCAGCAGGTGCGGTCTTGGCATTACGGCGGCAAATCCGGTGGTCTCAAGCATTAAGAATTTCCGTCCGCTGTACGACAAAATTATCCAGCACGGAAAGGACTATGACAGCAATTTCGACATGCTTGTCTCTGTCAAGGAATCGTGTGATGCCGTCGGTCGAGTGCCGAGCATCTACATGTATCCGCAATGACACAACTGGTAAGTGAACTACTATTTTCGGGAGAAGATTCTCTATGACTACCAACGCAGTAAAATTCACCATGGACGGAAAGGAATACCTTGCGGGGATCGGCACGTATATTATCGACGTAGCGCGAGAGAGCGGCATCTACATCCCGACGCTCTGCAATATTCCCGGATTTAAGCCGCGCGGCGCCTGCCGCATGTGCACGGTGAGCGTAAACGGCAGGTTCATGACCGCCTGTACGACACCGGTATCGGAAGGGATGGAAGTAAAAACCAATACTCCGGAACTGCAGGACCTCAGAAAAGCGATTATTGAGATCATGTTTGTCGAGGGAAACCATCTCTGTCCGGTCTGTGAAAAAAGCGGCGGCTGCGATTTGCAGGCGTTGGCCTACCGTTATCAGATTATGGTGCCTCGTTTCCCGTTTCAATTTCCGCAACGGACCATCGATGCGAAAAATCCTCACCTTGTAAAGAATCACAACCGGTGCATTCTCTGCAAACGCTGCATTCGGGCGATCAAAGACAATCAGGGGAGGAGTTTTTTTGCATTTCGGAAGCGGGGACATAAACTGGAGATCAGCATCGACCATACGATGGACGACCTGTTGACCTCCGAAGTAGCCGACCGCGCCGTCTCTATTTGTCCCACCGGAGCGTTGTTGAAGAAGGAGCGCGGATATCAGGTGCCGATCAATGAGCGGAAGTATGAAAAGGTGCAGATCGGATCGGACGTCGAACAGATCCACCGCTGAAGTCCGTTTCCGTTGACCGCGGACAAGCATTCTATTTTTGCATTGGGGAAATATCATGGATAAGAAAAAAACGATTGTCGCCACCACATCCCTTGCAGGATGTTTTGGTTGCCATATGTCCATTCTGGATATCGACGAGCGCATTCTCAGTTTGATGGAGCTTGTCGATTTCAACAAATCGCCCATTAACGATATCAAGAAATTCACCGAGTATTGCGATATCGGCATTATCGAAGGGAGCTGCTGCAACAGCGAAAACATCCACACGCTGAAGGAGTTTCGAAAGAATTGCCGCACATTGGTTTCCCTGGGGGAATGCGCAATAATGGGAGGTGTTCCTGCGATGCGGAATGGGATTCCGATCCGTGAATGCATCGAGGAAGCATATCTGAACAGTCCGTCGGTCAAGGGACACAATCCTGAAATGATTCTTCCGAACGATCCGGAACTCCCGATGCTGCTCGATCGTGTCTACCCCTGTCATGATATCGTCAAGATCGATTATTTCATCCCCGGATGTCCCCCGCGGGCGGATCTGATCTATGATACTCTTGCCGCACTCATTACCGGCGGTGAGATGAAAATTCCGTATGAAGTAGTGAAATATGATTAATGCCGTACCGGTCTCACATCATTCTTGCACCGAAGGAATATTGAAGACCATTGATGATAAAGGATGCACAGTATGTCTCAAAAAATTACGATTGATCCGCTGACACGGGTCGAAGGCCACGGCAAAGTGACCATCCATCTGGATGACGAAGGAAATGTTGTCCGGAGCAGATTGCACATCGTCGAGTTTCGGGGTTTTGAACGGTTCGTTCAGGGACGGCCGTATTGGGAGGCGCCGGTACTGGTGCAGCGATTGTGCGGAATTTGTCCCGTCAGTCATCATCTTGCGGCGGCGAAAGCGCTCGATGTGATTGTCGGCGCCGGTACTGGGAACGGATTGACGCCTGCAGCCGAAAAGATTCGCCGATTGATGCATTATGCCCAGATCTTTCAATCCCATGCGTTACATTTCTTCCATCTTGCTTCTCCCGACCTTCTCTTCGGCGTTGATGCCGATCCGGCGATTCGCAACATTATTGGCGTCGCACGGGTGAACAAAAATCTCGCCGTTCAAGGGGTGATGATGCGGAAGTTCGGCCAGGAACTGATACAGGCGACGGCGGGCAAAAAGATTCACGGCACCGGTGCAATCCCCGGCGGAGTGAATAAAAACCTTTCGGAAGCGGAACGCGATAAGTTCTTAAAAGGGGAAAAACCGATGAATCCCGGCGATATGATTCTCTGGGCGGAATCGGCGATCGATTTCTTTAAAGTCTATTATAAGAAGAACAAGGCATTTATCGATAATTTTTCGGTATTTCCCTCGAATCATCTCAGTCTTGTCCGCAAGGACGGCGCCATGGATCTCTATCATGGCGTGATCCGCGCCGTGGACAGCGACGGGAAGGTGATTCTGCACGATATCGATTATCAGGATTACTATAATTATATTCACGAAGAAGTTCGGTCCTGGAGTTACATGAAGTTTCCGTACATCGCAGATCTGGGGGAGGGGACCGGTTGGTACCGCGTGGGCCCGCTTGCACGATTGAATACCTGCAGCTTCATTCCGACGCCTCTGGCGCAAAAGGAATTTGAAGCGTACAAAGCGCTGACCGACGGGAAACCGAACAATATGTGCATGCATACACACTATGCCCGCTTGATCGAATTGCTGCATGCTGCGGAGATGATCCGGGATTTGCTGAACGATACGGATCTGCAGAGCGATGAATTGGTGCGTAAAGGAGAGAAGCGGTACGAAGGGGTCGGAGTCATCGAAGCTCCGCGCGGTACGCTCTTCCATCATTATAAGATTGATGAGAACGATCAGATTACCATGGCAAATCTGATCGTATCTACGACGAATAACAACGAACCGATGAACCGGGCCGTCAATGCCGTTGCCAAAACATGGATGACAGGAAAGAAAGAGATCACCGAACCGATGATGAACGCCGTTGAAGTGGCGATTCGTGCGTATGATCCCTGCCTGAGCTGTGCCACACACGCCATGGGACAGATGCCGCTGGAGTTAACGCTGTACGATGCGAGCGGAAAAGTGGTTGACCAGAAGAAAAAGGGATGATGTGAAAAAAATTCTGCTGCATGCGTACGGAAATCCCGGCAGGCGGGATGACGGTGTGGGAAATGAATGTATCTCGATTATCGAGCGGTGGATTCAGGAGAAGGATCTCACGCATATCACCACCGACAGCAGCTATCAGCTCAATATCGAAGATGCATCGATCATGGCAGAGTATGATGTTGTGATATTCATCGATGCATCAAAAGGGGATATCGAATCGTACTCGTTCGAACCGGTGGCACCGCAAACGTCCCAATCATTTTCAACGCACTCTGTGTCTCCGTCCGCTCTCCTTGCGCTCTGCGGCGAACTTTTTAATTATACTCCTTTGGTATATCTTTTGCAGATAAAGGGGTATGAATGGGAGTTTGGAGAAGGACTTTCACAGAAAGCCGTTGAAAATCTCCATAATGCCATAAAATTTTTACAATCGACTGTAATAGAATTTCAGAATCGGGAATCCGAATCATAAAAATTGGCATAAGAGAGAATTGATGCACGAATTATCGTTGGCACAAAATATAATCGATACGGTTCGCGATCACGTCCGGGAGGAAAATTTAACCAGGGTCACCGTTGTGAGGATGGAAGTGGGAGCAGTGTCAGGTGTCGTTGCCGATTCGCTTCAGTTCGCATTTGGAGCGATTATTCAGGATACACCCTTACGGAACGCGGCGTTGGAGTCTGTCATCATTCCATTTAAAGTCCATTGCAACGCATGCGGCAAAGAATCCGGGAATGATTCGGGCTATATGATGTGCGGTGTCTGTGATTCCACTGATGTACAGATCCTGTCGGGTACGGATATGATTCTGAAGCAGATTGAATTGAATGATGAATAGCGATTCTAAATTTCGAAATTAATAAAGAGTATACCATGAGCATCGTGACGATCGAACGAAAAGTGCTGGAAAAAAATGACGAAATCGCCCGCACGGTCCGGGGCGAATTTGCCTCCCGAAAGATATTCGCGCTGAATATTGTCAGTTCTCCGGGATCCGGTAAAACGAGCATCCTCGAACGGACATTGGAGCATTTGAACGGCAGTGTTTCTGTTGCCGTCATTGAAGGGGATGTACAGACCGATCTTGATGCGCAACGGATCGCGAAATATAATGTCCCCGTCGTGCAGGTGGTGACGAACGGCATGTGTCACCTCGAAGCAAAGTTCGTTCATGATTCGCTCCCGGCCTTCGAAGGTAAAAACATTCGACTTCTGATCATTGAAAATGTCGGTAATTTGGTCTGTCCGTCGAATTACGACCTCGGCGAAGCGCATAAGATCGTCGTTCTCTCGACAACAGAAGGGGACGACAAACCGCTGAAATATCCCGCAATGTTTCGCAATGCCTCCGTCTTGCTCATCAATAAGATCGATTTGGTTCCGTACGTAAATTGCAACGTCGACACAATGGTGCGCAATGCCATGACGGTCAATCCGAAATTGAAAATATTCAAAATGTCCTGTACAACAAACGAGGGAATCCCGGAATGGTGTGGGTGGTTGGGAGAACAAATAAAATAATATTGCAATATTACAAGATTACAAAATTGTCAGGTACTGTTGTAAATTATACAATCTTAAAATCTTAAAATCACAAAATCATAAAATACCTTTAACCTGAATTTCTAGTATGGAACTTTTATTATTCTCAGCTCTCACGATCGGTTTACTCCACGCCCTTGCTCCCGATCACTGGATTCCCTTCGTTGCATTGGCAAAAGCACAGCAATGGAGCAAATGGAAGACGACGTATTCGGTTTTTCTTGCAGGACTCGGACATGTCAGTTCCAGTGTCGTCATCGGTTTGATTGGTATCGCAATCGGCATTGCGACCGAACATGTAACGGGATGGGAGACTGTGCGCGGCAATGTCGCTTCGCTGTTGTTGATCGGTTTCGGTCTTGCGTATATGATCTATGGCCTCAAACAACTGGGGAAAAAACACACTCATCGGGATATTTCGGCAAAAAGTGTTTCCTATTGGACATTGTTTATACTCATTATTTTCGGCCCCTGTGAACCGCTCATTCCGTTACTCTTCGCTTCTTCAGCCTATGGCTGGTTTAACGTTGTGCTGCTCGTGACGCTGTTCAGTGCTGCAACGATCGTCATGATGCAGATACAGGTGCATGCGGCGCTGTGGGGATTCTCATTCATCCGGACACATATTTTTGAACACGTTGCCGATGCGATCGCCGGAGGCGTTATTGTTATTACCGGTATTGCGATACGATTTTTCGGCATATAAGACGGGACGACAGTGAACGGAAAATGCAGGGCAAGGATTTTATTGCAGGGAGCAGTGCAGGGGGTCGGATTTCGTCCGTTCGTTTACCAGCTTGCACGGGATTTACACATCACCGGATGGGTCAACAATTCTTCCGTGGGCCTTTCCATCGAAGCCGAATCAGATCGGCAGACGATCGATACGTTCATCCGCCGCCTTCACACCGAAAAACCCTCCCATGCTGTTGTCTACAGTACAGAATCGACTTTTCTCGATACCGCAGGATATACCGATTTTACCATTCAAAAGAGCGATGACAGCAAGGAACCGACCACCATTATTCTTCCCGATCTTGCGGTATGCGATGCTTGCCTGATGGAGATGTACGATCCGTCAGACCGCCGGTATCGCTATCCGTTTATCAATTGTACGCATTGCGGTCCGAGATATTCCATTATCCGTGCATTGCCGTACGATCGCCCGAATACGACCATGAACGACTTCATCATGTGTCCCGATTGCATGAGGGAATATTCCGATCCGGGCGACCGCAGATTTCACGCGCAGCCGATTGCCTGTACCACGTGCGGTCCGCAATTAGCGCTGTGGGATCGGAACGGTACGGTAATCTGTACTCAGGACGAAGCATTACTCGAATGCGCGCGCGCGATAGGATCGGGAAAAATCGTTGCAATGAAAGGCCTCGGCGGTTATCAACTTCTTGCCGATGCAACCAATTCCCGGGCGGTGATAGAACTGCGAAAGAGAAAATCCCGCGAGGAAAAACCATTCGCGGTCATGGCAAAAAATATCGACATGGTCCGATCGCTTTGCGCAGTGTCTGAAGCCGAAGAACGCGCGTTGCGTTCTCCGGCGTCGCCGATTGTTTTAATGCTGAAAAATACTATTGCACACATCGTCACGGAATCGGTGGCGCCCGGAAATCCGTATGTGGGGATGATGCTTCCCTACACCCCTCTGCATCATCTTTTAATGAACGAACTCGATGTGCCGATTGTGGCAACCAGCGGCAATCTTTCAGACGAGCCGATGTGCATTGACGAACAGTGTGCTCTGGAAAAACTCGGCTCGGTCGCCGATCTGTTCCTTGTCCATAACCGCCCGATCCGCCGGTATGTTGATGATTCAATCGTCAGAATCGTTGCCGGAAGAGAGATGGTCATCCGCCGTGCCCGGGGTTTTGCGCCGTTGCCGATCATGTCGCGACATGCGGCGGAAGAACCGGTGCTTGCTGTCGGAGGACACCTGAAGAATACCGTTGCTGTACAAAAAGAGAAGATGATCTTTATCAGCCAGCATATCGGCGATCTGGAGACTGTACCGGCGCTCGATTGCTTTCGCTCGTCGATTGATGATATTTCAGATCTCTATCACATGCGTCCTTCGGCGGTGGTTCACGATGCGCACCCGGATTATGCGTCGACACATTATGCCATTCAATTACAGGGAACACATCATCCCGTCCAGCATCATACCGCTCATATTGCAGCATGCATGGCGGAACATGATCTCGATGAGCCGCTGCTTGGCGTTTCGTGGGACGGCACCGGATTTGGATTGGATGGATCGATCTGGGGGGGAGAATTCATCACCTATAATGAAAATATATTCTCCCGTGTCGGATCATTCGTTCCCTTCCCGCTTCCGGGCGGGGATGCCGCTGCGAGAGAGACAGTCCGCAGTGCAATCGGAATGTTGTCCGTAATAATCAGTAAAGATGAATTGGAACGGGAAAAATACTTTGGCATGCTGCCCGTTTCCGACGGACGGCTGATCATCAAAATGATAGAAAATAAAATCAACACACCGATGACATCCAGCGTCGGAAGAATCTTTGATGCCGTCGGAGCCATACTCGGTATTCGCAGTCGGTCGAATTTCGAAGGACAAACCGCCATGGAAGTCGAATGGAGAGCATTTGACAGTAATGATTCTGAATCGTATCCTTATACTATAATAGAGGCACATCCTGGCCTCCTCAGTATCAATTGGGAGGATATGCTTCGAGCCATCGTAGCAGAGAAGAATCTTGGGGTGTCGGTCAGTACAATCTGTCGGCGATTCCATAACACTTTAACGGCGATGATCGTTTCGATGGCAGGGAAGAGTGGAATGAAGAAAATTGTCCTTTCCGGCGGTTGTTTTCAGAACACCATTCTTCTGGAAAATACAGTCATTCGTTTGACAGGGGCAGGCTGTACACCGTATTGGCATCAGCGAATTCCCACCAATGACGGAGGTATCTCCGCAGGTCAGATGTATTACCACATGTTGACGGGAAGGTCAGTTGCTCGGTGAATAATTCAATGACATCGTATATGTGTATCGATAAACATATAAACAAAATCTCTTATGTGCTTAGCAATCCCCGGTAAAATTGAGTCGTTCGAAGAAACCGAATATCCCAAAATGGGAAAGGTGAACTTCGGAGGCATAAAAAAGACGGTCTGTTTTGAAATGCTGCCCGAGGCGAAGATAAACGATTACGTCCTCGTCCACGTCGGATTTGCCCTCAGCATTGTGGACGAGGAGGATGCAATGGAAACGCTCCGCATGCTGGCATCGGACGAAGTTCGAAGAGAACTCGAAGGTGAAGAGTGAAATATCTTGAAGAATTCCGTGATCCCGTGTTGGCGAAAAAACTCTCCGGCAAGATCCAGGCCGTAACCACGCGGCCATGGACCATTATGGAGATTTGCGGCGGACAAACCCATTCAATCGTCAAATCGGGTTTGGAACAACTGCTGCCTGACACACTCTCCATCGTGCACGGACCGGGATGTCCGGTCTGCGTGACGCCATTGGAACTGATCGAAAAGGCGATGATCATCGCATCCCGGCCCGATGTTATCTTTACCTCGTTTGGCGATATGCTGCGTGTTCCCGGTAATACCACCGACCTGCTGCATGTGAAGGCGGGCGGAGGAGATGTGCGGATCGTCTATTCGCCGCTTGATGCCGTGAAGATTGCACAACAGAATCCCGGCAAAGAAGTGGTCTTTTTTGCGGTGGGATTTGAAACGACCGCCCCGGCAAATGCGATGGCAGTGTGGCATGCGCATAAAAATTCCGTAACAAACTTTTCGATCCTCTGTTCTCACGTCCTTGTTCCTCCCGCAATGGAAGCATTATTGTCGTCGACGGACAATAGCGTGCAGGGATTTCTTGCTGCGGGACATGTCTGTACAATTATGGGATTCAACGAGTACATTCCCCTCGCAGAAAAATACCGTGTTCCGATGGTCGTTACCGGCTTTGAATCGATCGACATTCTGCAAGGAATCCTGATGTTGGTGACACAATTGGAGGAAGGCCGGCACGAGATCGAAAATCAGTATGCCCGGGTGGTAAAACAGGAAGGGAATACTACCGCACAAGAGATGATCTTCAGCGTCTTCGAGATCACCCATCGATCATGGAGGGGTATCGGTACAATTCCCGACAGCGGGTACCGGTTGAAGGAGCAATTCAAAATGTATGACGCGGAAGTCAAGTTCGATCTCGGCCCGGTGATCGTACATGAATCGCCGTTGTGTATTGCGGGTGAAATTTTGCGTGGACGGAAAAAACCGCATGAATGCTCGGCTTTTGGCGGCCACTGTACTCCCGAGCATCCCCTCGGCGCTCCCATGGTTTCTTCCGAAGGCGCATGCGCCGCGTATTATAATTTCAAAAAAAAGTAGACTTGCCAAATCCATAAGATTTGACAAGTCTGCACGAATAATAATTATGAACAACGACATCACTAACGGACTCAATTGTCCCATACCGAAGAACGATTACGATACGATCGTCTTGGCGCACGGCGGCGGCGGATCGTTAACACACCGTCTGATCGAACAGATGTTCAAGCGGTATTTCTCCAATCCCGAATTGAATCTGATGCACGATGGCGCAGTGCTGAATGTCGAAAAAGGACGCATAGCGCTATCAACCGATTCCTATGTCGTCAGCCCGATTTTTTTCCCCGGCGGAACGATCGGAGAACTTGCGGTCAACGGCACGGTGAACGATCTGGCAATGTGCGGAGCGCAACCGACATATCTTTCGGCATCGTTTATTTTGGAGGAAGGATTGCCGTTATGCGAATTAGAATCGGTCGTCGTTTCCATGGCGGCAGCGGCAGAACGGGCCGGCGTAAAAATTGTTACCGGTGATACTAAAGTGGTGCCGCGAGGGAAAGCGGATAAAGTGTTCATCACCACTGCCGGAGTCGGAGTCGTTCCGCACGGTAGGGACATACTTCCGTCGCGGATTCAACCGGGCGACGCGATCATTCTCAGCGGGACGATAGGTGATCACGGTATGGCGATCATGTCCGTTCGCGAAGGATTGGAATTCGAATCCGAAATTCAATCCGACTCGTGTGCGTTGAACGGATTGGTGGAGGAGATGTACGCGGCATCATCCAATATAAATTTTCTTCGCGATCCGACGCGGGGCGGTGTGGCGAGCACGTTGAACGAAATTGCCGGCTCCGCGCAAAAAGGAATCCGGATCTTCGAACAATCCATTCCGGTAACGGAGAGTGTCCGTTCCGCCTGTGAGATACTCGGTTTTGATCCGTTGTATGTTGCGAACGAGGGGAAGTTGATTGCGATCGTTGCTCCGCAGGATGCCGAAAAAATTCTTGCCGTCATGCGGCATCATCAATACGGGGCGAATGCAGCGATCATCGGCACAGTGACCGGTGATCATTCTGGAATGGTGATGCTCAGGACCACCATCGGCGGAGACCGGGTGGTGGATATGATATCCGGCGAACAACTGCCGCGGATATGTTAACACCGCTGTCGGTTAAATCAATTGGCTGACGATATTCCAGACCTCTTCATGGATCTCCATCATTGTCTGCTTGCCGTTGATGACAACAAATCGATCCGGTTCTTCCTTCGCCAATTCGTGATATCCTTTCCGTACCTTCGAAAAGAACTCTTCGTTGCTTAATTCCATCCTGTCGGTTTCGTGCTGACTGGCTTTACGCCGTTCAACCATTTCCTGCACGGTAATGTCGATGAAGAATGTTTTTTTGGGCATCACGTCCATTGTTGCCACACGATTGATCGTTTTTACCGCTCCCAGAAGCAATCCACGGCCGTATCCCTGATATGCAGTCGTCGAATCCACATACCGGTCGCAAATAACGATCTTCCGGTCCGCCAGCGCAGGCTTAATTATTTCATTCACCAATTGTACGCGACTGGCGGAAAACAGCAGCAACTCCGTCATCTGTGTCATGTTCATATTCTTCTTATCCAGCAAAATCGATCGGATTTTCTCGGAGATGGATGTTCCCCCGGGTTCACGAAGCAAGAGGTATTGCCGGTTTACGGATTGGAGTTTTTCCAACAGCAATGTTACTTGCGTTGTCTTACCACAGCAATCGATGCCTTCAAATGAGATGAACATATTCGTGCAATTCCTTGATTTAAGAGTGATTTACGATCAATTTCATTAAGACTATGTACTATTTTTTCGACCATTATTCAATACGCGCTCATCCGAAATTCCGGAAATCTTTAATTGACAGTTCAGAGATGATTTAGTACACTATGCTCAACTTTATCACGAACATTGAAAGGAAAACCTATGCCCGAAGAAATCCGACCCCCACAGGAATCCACCGAAATGTCTCTCTCCGACAAATTTGTTGGTATTTTGACATCTCCTGCCGAGGTATTCCAATCAATTGTATCAACGGAACCGAAGACTTCCAATTGGATGATTCCGATGATTCTGGCAATCGTCTTTGCTGTTGGATTCACACTGGTGGTCTTTGCACAACCGGCGATACAGGATGAAATGTCAGCTGCGCAAATGCAGCAATTTGAAAAGCAGATCGCCGAAGGGAAAATGACACAGGAACAGGCAGATCAGGCAATGTCATTTTCAAAACCCGGATCGCCGATGTTTCTGGTCTTCGGTACGATTGGTGTTGTCGTCGTTGTCGTTTTCGCACTGTTCGTTTATTCGTTAGTCTATTGGCTGATCGGAAAGGTGGTTTTCAAATCGACTGTTGCATATGGAAAAGTTCTTGAAGTCAACGGTCTTGCCACCTATATCGCTCCTGTTACGACACTGGTCACGATGATCCTTGTTGTATCGATGGGATCGCTGTATGCCCAGCCGGCGGCGAGTTTGGTGCTCGACAAAGTGGATCCGAATGATACCACGCATAAATTGTTAATGGCAATCAATCTGTTCGAATTCTGGATACTCTACGTGACCGCGATCGGTCTGTCAAAAGTGTGGAGTGTAACGATCGGAAAATCCCTTGGTGTTGTCGGCGGTGTTTGGCTGGTTTGGACGCTGATCAAAGCATTTGTCGGTATCGGATTCGGCGGATAATTAAAGAATTCCTGCCGGATCGACGTCAATAGTGACGGACACCATTCGAGCATGAGACTCTTTCTGAAGTTCTGCGTAAACACGGGCAACGGCTGTTCTTGCCCGTGTTCCGTTTTTATCCTTTTCTTTATCTGCCTTCACGATAATGTGCCAGCGATAGTCGTCCTTGATTTTCGATAGTACTGCCGGCGCAGGCCCGAGCAGCCACTGCCGCTCGATGATTGAGGACAATTTCTTTCCGAAAAGCATGGCAATCTCTTCAACCTTTTTTTCCGATTTCCCTTTGAACTCCAATACAACGATACGCGCGTACGGGGGATACCCGACCGATCGCCGGAATCCGATCTCTTCGGTATAAAATCCAACAAAATCATGGTCCCGGACATGTTTCAATGCATAATGATCCGGTTGCGATGTTTGAATGATCACTTCGCCGCGCAGCGTGCTTCGTCCTGCCCGTCCCGCAACCTGTGTCAGCAATTGGAATGTCCGTTCGGCAGAACGAAAATCCGGCAACATCATCTGTGTGTCGGCGGAGATGACGCCGACCAGCGTCACGCGAGGGAAATCCAATCCCTTGGCGACCATCTGCGTGCCCAGGAGTATATCCGCTTCGCCGTTGCCGAATGCACGAAGGATCTTTTCGTGGGAATGCTTTCCGGCGGTCGTGTCGAGATCCATCCGCAGGATGCGTGCGGTGGGGAACAATGACCGGAGTTCCTCCTCGACTCTTTGTGTTCCGAATCCGCGCATGGTAAATTCAAATCCACCGCACTGCGAGCACGTAGTCGGAGGAGCCGCAATGGCGCCGCAGTAATGGCACCGCAAATGCTTCTGCACGGCATGATACGTCATGGTGACGTTGCATCGTGCGCATTGTTCCACATGCCCGCAGCTGTTGCACTCGATGAACGGAGCAAATCCGCGCCGGTTCTGAAGCAGGATCACTCCCTCTTTCTTTTCAATCCGGTCGCGGATTTTCTCTTCCAGTACCGTCGAGATGCTCTTCGCCGCATCCTCGAACGCTTTCTTTCCAATCTCCTTTGCTTTCACCTTCATCGCCTGATACCGCCGCTGACGTTCGTCGACCATGTTCACAATTTCCACCGGAGGAAGATGGGCGTTGTCGGCGCGGTGCGGCAGTTGCAGCATCGTAAATTTTCCCTCGACGGCGTTGGTGTACGATTCGATGGACGGCGTTGCCGAACCGAGGACGACAACGGCATTATTCTGTGCCCCCCGGACGATGGCGACATCCCGTGCATGATACCGCGGCGTGGCGTCGTATTGCTTATACGACGATTCATGTTCTTCGTCGACGATAATCAATCCGAGATTGTTCAACGGCGCGAAAAGTGCCGACCGGGGACCGATGACGATCTTATACGTTCCCTCTTTGGACAGACGCCAGGCATCATACCGCTCGCCGGCGGACATTTTACTGTGAATCCACACCACCGCATCGCCGAAATGCGCATGGAAGCGCCGGACAGTTTGCGGTGTCAGCGAAATCTCCGGTACCAGCACGATCGCGGTTTTATTTCGGGAGAGACATTCACGGATAATCTCTATATAGACCTGTGTTTTACCGCTGCCGGTGATGCCGTAGAGAAGAAACGTTGCTGCCGACCGGTTCGCCATTGCATGGGTGATGCTGTCGACCGCCGTATGTTGATCGTCATTCAATTGTATGGTGAGGGACCGCTCCGACTGGTCGTCCGTCCCGATCAATTGCCGGCGGGAAACATTCCGCTGAAACAATTCGAGGATCTGTTTCTTATGAAATGTTTTAATGATGGATAACGACACCGATGTTTTTTGCATAACCTCCTTCACCGGCAGTTCCTCGTGACCGTGGGATTGAAGGAATTCGAAGAGAGTACGGTGGCTGTCGGTCTTGAGAGGAGGCGTTTCTGCAGGAGCGGTGAACCGTACACACCATTCTTTTTTTGCCGAAGGTTTCGTTGCCAGGCGTTCTTCCAGTACCAGCAATCCCTTTTCGACATACGCATTGACGACGGAATGGATGCTCTTAATCGAAGTCGCTTTTTGCAGTCCCTTGATTGTTGCGGATCCCTGTGAGAGGAACCGGTGGATCTTTACCCACTCTTTCGATTGCGACGGCGTGGAGTCCTTCGGCATTCCCGATGGATTTCTCAACGAAACGATCCGGTTACTGATCTGGCTTAATCCGACGTGCAGAAAGAGTTTCATCGTTTCGCCGATCGGTGCGTGATAATACTCCGCAATCCAGAGCGCTGTTTTGACATTCTCCTCGGTTACTTCCAGTGTTCGCGGAAGCACGTCAATAATATTTCGGAGCGAACGTTCGGGAGGAGTGCCGGTACGTTCGATGATGACTCCCGTCAGTACTTTCGTGCCGAACGGTACAATCACCACGGAACCGCGTTGGGCGGAATGGTAAAGATGCTCCGGAATGGAATAGGTGAAGAGTTGGGAAAGCGGCACTGGCAGTGCAACATTCGCGTAGGGAGTGGTCATGGCGTGCAATACGGTTCCAGATATCGCAGAAAACGCTCGGTTGCTCCGCAGTGGTTCCGGACGAACGATGCAGAAACGGCGCCGGCGCGTTTCCGTTCGTCATCGTTCTGCAGAAGAGCGCGCAGTAATCGGTACAACTCCTTTTCGTTTCGGACGACAAATCCTCCGCCGAGACGGACCAGCTCCACCGCTTCCTGGGAATTGGTATGCTTCGGGCCGAACACTACAGGCACGCCGAAGACTGCCGGTTCGAGGACGTTGTGAATTCCTTGCTTGAAACTTCCGCCGATGTACACAACATGAGCGTAGTGATATAATGCGACAAGAATGCCGATGCTGTCGACAATGATGATTCTCTCGCCGTTATAATTGTTCATTGCGGAAAACCGGATGCATGATGATTCGTCGTCCAGCATCTGCTCCACGGCGTCAAGATGTTCTATTGTCGGTTCATGCGGTACAATAAATGTGAGCAGCGACGGCTCCTGCTCCTGCATCTTCAATATCACCGGCACGACTACCGATTCGTCTTCGCCCCAGCTCTGACCGATGATCAGAATTTTTTTCCCGTCCACGACGGAATGCGGCAGGATGTTTTTTGTTGCCGCAATGATGGATCTCGACATGACCTGATCGAATCGCGTGTCGCCGATTGCGTCAAAGGTCGGGCGGAGAGCTGAGAAAAGCCGGAATGCTTCAAGGTCGTTTGCAGAGACGGTGAGAATATGCGAAAAGCAATCGTACAGCGAACGGTGAAATTGTTTTGCCAGCGGCAGCAGGCGGGGGGAATCTTTTTTCATCGTTGCATTCACGATAAACGCCGGTATGTTGTGTTCGTGCAGTGACCAGATCATGTTTGGCCAGACGTCGTACCGCAGGATTATGGCAGCGGTGGGCCGGACGATCCGGAGAAACGACTGTGCATTCGTGTATGTGTCGAAGGGAATGTAGGAGATGGCATCGGCCAATTTATAGTTTTTGGAATTTTCGTATCCCGACGGAGAAAAAAATGTAGCGACGACATGAACATCGGGATATTTATTTTTTAATGCGACGATGATCGGTTTTGCTTGTTCAAATTCCCCGAGCGAGGAGGCATGAAACCATATCCGGTTCTTGTGTCTGAACGAAGCGGTATGGTTTGCAAGGTGTTCGAAGAGATCCTGACGCCCCGCAATACCCCGGCGGATTTTTGCATTGAACAATTTGCCGAGATGAAAGAGACCGTACAGGAACGGAACGACAATCAGGTTATATAATAATTTCCATGTAGTCATGTTGGGATGTTCATGAATATAGAAAGACATCGTTCGGAGTGCAAATAACCTGCCGAATGCTCCCAGACATTAAAGCTGATAAGATTGTCGGATTTCCATCGGAAAGAGGGATCCCTTAAAAATAATTAATCATGTACTATCGTTAAATCTTGACAACTGAAACATAAATTCTTATATTAAAAACTCGATAGTTGTTGTTCTTTGAGAAATTTCGGAAAATAGTTGTTGACAGGCGGACTTTTTCTTGTTATATTTAAAGCCCGTTTGAAACGCAACTAAACGGAATAGTTCTTTGAAAATTTGTGTGCACGGCTCCAAAATCAATCAAACCAAACGTTTCATATAACCAAATCAATTCTCCGGTTGAAGTAATGAAAATTATTACAATGGAGAGTTTGATCCTGGCTCAGGACGAACGCTGGCGGCGTGCCTAACACATGCAAGTCTGGGAGAATTGGGTAGCAATATCCATAGTAAACCGGCGCACGGGTGAGTAAAATATAGGTAACATACCTCTTGACTTGGAATAACCCCGCGAAAGCGGGGCTAATACCGAATGATGCAGCGGCTCCGCATGGAGATGTTGTTAAAGCTTCGGCGTCAAGAGATTGGCCTGTATCCCATTAGATAGTTGGCGAGGTAACGGCTCACCAAGTCTACGATGGGTAGCTGATCTGAGAGGATGATCAGCCACACTGGAACTGAGACACGGTCCAGACTCCTACGGGAGGCAGCAGTGAGGAATATTGCGCAATGGAGGAAACTCTGACGCAGCGACGCCGCGTGAAGGATGAAGGCCCTCTGGGTCGTAAACTTCTGTAGAGAGGGAAGAATTTCCGCCTCTGGCGGATTGACGGTACCTCTAAAGTAAGGGTCGGCTAACTACGTGCCAGCAGCCGCGGTAATACGTAGGACCCGAGCGTTGTCCGGAATCACTGGGTGTAAAGGGAGCGCAGGCGGACTTTCAAGTCGATGGTGAAATCTTACGGCTCAACCGTAAAACTGCCGTCGATACTGCTTGTCTTGAGTGTGGAAGAGGGTGGCAGAATTCATGGTGTAGCGGTGAAATGCGTAGATATCATGAAGAATACCAGTCGCGAAGGCGGCCACCTGGTCCATTACTGACGCTCATGCTCGAAAGCGTGGGGAGCAAACAGGATTAGATACCCTGGTAGTCCACGCCCTAAACG
>CAYJMS010000003.1:142047-674483 GCA_964371615.1 uncultured Chitinophagaceae bacterium | reverse complement strand
TCCGTATTCATCCGGCTGACCGATGCTGTGAATGATGTCAGTTCCACCGGTAACACTGTAGCGTTGCTTAATGAAACCGCGCCGCTCGATGTCACTGCTCCTGCTAACAATCTGCCGGTTAGTGTTACAAGGTTATTCGCCGTGATGGATGTATTCGCCAATAGCGTTCCCTCAAAAGTAGAGGTCGCTCCCAGCGTCGCAGAACTGCCGACCTGCCAAAAAATGTCGGGCCACTGCACACTGTTCGTAAGAATAATTGCGCTGCTCGTTCCCGTGGTAAGCGTGCCGCCGATCTGGAAAACATAGATGCCTGCACCGTCGAGGGTAAGATCGCCATTTATTGTAGCGTCGGTTCCAATTTTATAGACACCGGGTGTTCGGACTGTGCCGCCTAATTCGAATGTCGTTGCAGACAGTTCAACATCAAAAGTACGTCCGGCTGCGTCGTTATATGCGGCGAGCAGGTCGGTGTGGGCTGTCACCACTTCAGGATCACCCACCGGATATATAGAATAACCGGGCGCTGTTATGTCGATACCTATCGTGGCAGTTGTCGTCCCAACATTTCCTTTAACGGTGGCAGTACCGGTAACACCGGCAGCCGCCAAAACCCCGAAGCCTGCTGCGGATTTAAGGTTCACTGTCAGCGGATTGGTGACAGTATTTTGCTGTAATGTAACATCTTCGGTCCGCGCCAACGCTCTTCCTTCCAGCGTTGCGCCGGTCGCCATCGTGATCGTTGTCTGGGCCATGATGGTTCCCTTCATGACGCATGTTGTTCCAAACGTCGCAGCGCTCCCCATCTGCCAGAAAACATTGGAGGCCTTTGCGCCATTGGTGAGGAATACTTGACGGCCGTCGGTCATGTTAAAACTGGATGCAATCTGGAATATCCAGACAGAAGTAGCATCCCCGTTGCCATCGAGCGTAAGATCACCCGATGTTATTTCGAGTGTCCCGGTAGATTTATAGAGTCCGGGATAGAGTGTTTGTCCGCCGATGTTTCCTGCCAAACCGATGGGATTTACTGTCCGCCCGGCAGCATCGTCATAGGCAATGGTCAAATCGCCCATGGCAGTGGTCAACAGCGTCGCTGCTGGTACCGAACCTGCGGGACCGGATGCATCGGTCGTATATATCGTTCCGGTCACTTCTGTCGGATCAACAGTAATTGCTGCTCCAGCAATAGGACTCGCTCCAATATCACCGGTAATGACAGATGGAAAAACGCTCGTGACACCCGCGTAGGAAAGAATTGCAAACATTGAAGTCTTTCCAAGGGTGACCGGCAACGGACCCGGAGATGGAATTGTCGCCCATGTTGTAAAACTTCTTGTCACAGAATACACACCCTGCCCGCCATCATCGGTAGCACTCACACGCCAGAAATATGTCGTATTAGCAGATAATCCGGTAATCAGTTGCGAAGTGTTTGCGACTGCCAAGTTTTCATACACCGTACCGACAAAACCGGAACTTGTCGAGACCTGCAATTGATAGGAGATGCTCCCCACCCCCGACGAAGTATTCCAGATTAATGTCGGATCCTGAGGCTGATTCGTCGCCTCGTCAGCGGGTGTTGCTAACACCGGCGCTGCCGGCTGAGAAACAGCAGTGAAAGACACTATTAAAGCAAGTGTCAACATTGTGCCGAAATAGTGTGTCCATCGGCTACAAATATTTGTAGTAAAAGTTTTCATAATACCTTCCTATAAGTTGTGATGATGAGATGCTGTTAATTAATTATGATACTGCGTTTTATTAATACCGGATTTCAAGACGATTATTTCATGAGAATCAACTTCTTCGACGATACGAACGATCCTGCTTCCATTCGACAGATGTATACACCGCTTGAAAGGTTCTGTGTCCCCTCCCCGGCATGGAACGATACGAAATGGATCCCCGCATCTTGATTTCCGTTTACGAGTGTTGCCACTTCATCGCCAAGAACATTGTAGACCTTCACTGACACATGGGTCGCGTTCGCAAGAGTGTATTGAATTTTCGTCGTTGGATTGAACGGATTCGGATAATTCTGCATCAACGCAAATTCCGTCGGTGCCTGTCCGATGATGACTTCAACGGTTTGCGAATATTCGAATTTTCCGTCACGGTCGATCTGTTTGAGTCTGTACGAATACTTTCCCGACGTTAGATTCTTATCGGTGAATGAATACTCTTTCGGCGAACTGGATGTTCCAGCGCCTTCAACAAATCCGGCTGTACTCCAATTCATCATTCCTAATTCATCATTCATTGTTGTTCTTTGTACTTCAAATCCGAAATTATTCACTTCGGTTGCCGTTGACCAATTGAGATCAGCATCAGTACGATGTGCCGTTGCATTGAACGAGACAATCTCCACCGGAAGGATATCGGAATTTATCGTCACCGCGCCGGTACTTGCCAGCAGTTTTGCTGTTACCAATGCAGCGCTGGCATTCACCGTGATCGACGAACTGGCAAGGATGATCCCATTGAATGTCGAGCCGCTATAAATTGTCGCAGAAGTTCCGACATACCAGAAGACGTTCGACCACACCGCGCCGCCTGTGAGATTAACGGAGCTGCCGGTGTTTATGATAAGGGTTGAGGATGCCCGAATAATGAAGACGTCTGTTGCACTGCCGCTGAGCGTCAGCGTACCGGTATTGGAGAGATCGAGAGCGCCTCCGTCATATATTCCCTTATACAAGGTTAATCCATCGAGATTCGCCGGTATCGTAAAATCTGTCGGCCGTGCAACGTGGTCGTTGGCATTGGTTAATGCGGCGGTCAAGTCCGTTTGTGCATCCGCATTGTTCTGCCCACCCACTCCCCAGTTTGTTCCAGAAGGGATTATGGAAATGCCGATCGACGCACTCGTCGTCCCGACATCGCCATTGACATTCGCAGATCCCGATATCCCCGAGAATGCTAAAGCGCCATACGTGCCCGCTGTTCCGAGCGGCACTGCTAGCGGATTGGCATATGTGGAAGATTGAGAAATAGCTGCAACGGGCAGCATCAAAGCGACAATCAGTATCGCTCCGATTGAGCGTGCCCACAGGCAAGGGATTTGTGTACACAGTGTAAAAGTTTTCATGGGAACATCCTCGTGTTTGTGAATCGGGCTATTAAGAAATAACCCGATGATTCACAATTGTGTTTGAAATCTTGGCGGTAAAACAACTCATTCGTAACGACATTACTCGGGAACGATGTCGATAATGACTGCCCGGTTATAAAATCTCTGTTCCGGATAATAATTATCGAACGGAGCGTACTGCATGTCCTCTCCGAATCCGAAGGTTTCAAATATTATCCCCTTCTTGCCGCTCTTTTCGATGGCACGTTCCAGAATACTGCGCGTATCCTGCACTCTTTCGCGGGAGAGATTTTCATTATATTCTTCTTCGCCAATGGTATCAGTGTATCCGTGGATGATAATGATGCTGCTGTCTGGTACGAGCGGTGTCACGACGTCCGTCAGGAACGTTTCGTAACTGGCGACCGATTTCGATTGGTCGAAATCAAACAGGATACTGAACCGCACCGCCTCTCGTTTCGGTTCGTCTCTGCGGACCAGCCGGACGGTCGTTTCCTTCCGTACCGATCTCCCGCTTTTAGTTTGTCCTAACATGACCACCGTATACTCGCCCGCCGTCTTGTCGCCGAGGATTTTATTTCCGGATATGCGGATCTGGTCCCTCGTGGAAGGTCCATAACGCTGTATTTTTCCCTTGCTGTCCTTTACTTCTACCGACCACGATGCAAAGGATTCCTTTGCGCCGACTGCATTGAACAGCACATAACTGTCGAGCGGATCTTCGACCACCGCGACAATTTGTACGGGTTTCATCATATACATCGCCGGGCCTCCGACCTGGATCATCATTTCGGTAGAATTACTTTCTATATCGACACGATTATCGCCGGCACGGAGTAATTCGAGTTCTTTTGTCCCGCCCTGTATTTCTGACGCAATTTTCGGTTTATCGGATCCCATGGTAGTGATGCGTGCACTGTCGATTGCAAACACGGTGACAAGATACATTTTGATTGTCTCCGCTCTCTCCTTGCCGTGTGCGGCTCCTTTTTCGGATGCGCCGCTGAGTGTGATCGTCGTACCGGGATTCCGTTTCATCCGATCGCCGACAATGTTCAGAATATTATAATAGACGGTCATCTGTCGAAGCGAACGTCCGGTCATATTCTTCGGCTGTACTTCCTGTAATTCTTCTTCCCTGAAACTTGCCGCTTCCGTTTTTGTCAGCAGCACATACCGATTCGATATTTCCGCAGATCCGTCGTCGAAAAAGACATAGTTGCGGAGCGGAAATGTTTCGCGTACTCTTCGTTTTTCCACCACCGCTTTCGATGCGCGGACTGAAAATTGCACATCGCGTTCGACGACCGCCGTCGGTTCCGGTTTTCTTTCCGGCTCGGGAATAACATCACCGCTGCCGAACTTGATCGACGCGCCGACGCGCACGGTGGAGACAGCCCACGATTCCGAAGAACGCGGATCCTGTCCGAAGTACGGCTGGAACGATATGAAAGGCGATAGAACGGACTGAACTTCGTCATTTTCATCGGCAAGCGCGATGTCATATCCGACGCCGATCTGTCCCGAGAGAACCCATTCATTCATACTGCTGAACTTGTCCTGAACGGTAATTTTATTTTCGATTGTAAAGAGGAACGATCGTTCGTCGCCGCTGAACGGTGACCAGTTGTAACCGAACCGCGGGCCGCCGTAAATGTACAAGCCGTCGGAAAACGGCGCATACCGAATGCTCGGTTCAATGGAGAAATAACTCGGTGTTGCCGAAAGAGTTGAGTTCTCCCCGCACGGTGCAATCACATCGGAGAATGCGCCACGTCGGTCATCATACGCAAGCTGCAGCATCGTTCCCCATTCCGTATCGAAATGATATTCGATGAGCGGTGCAAGATACAGTCCCGCACCAAAACCTTTGTGAAATGCCGTGGGAGCCTGCAACGATGTATTCAACTGCTGGGTTGTACCGCCGTAGAAATTCAAATTTGCGCCTCCGGCTGCTCCAAACCACCATGTCGGTTGTTCCCGCCGGACCTCCTGCGCAAACATTGCGGCAGCGGCACAGACGAGCGCCAGAAACACGGTGATGATTCTTTTAAACCTGAGTCCCGTGGGTCTCTGGTTCCGGATTGTCGCGTGAATTCGATACATACGTACCTCCATATTAAGAGTAGTGTTGTTGTTCATAATGTTCTCAAGGTCCGGTCACACGATGGGTGGCCTCATTGTCGGCCGCCATCGGTTATAACATTTCGAATCTGCAAACGCTCGGTGAACACCTCTCCGCCGGACCCGTGTCTGGCGAAGTCTGTGCTCAAACGTTATGGCAGCGGAACATTAACGGTTGCACTCTGCAGCGCAATGGTGCCTGCAGTAATCGCTCCTGCCAATATTCTGCCGTTGATTGTGGCGCCTGTGACGGCGGTGACGTCTCTGCCGGAGACGATCGTTCCGTGAAAAATCGTTCCGACGCCGATTGTTGCGTCTTCAGTCGGTACCCAAAATACATTCTTCGCCTGTGCACCGTTCGTAATTGATACATTCGCACCGGTGGTCAACGATGACCCGATCTGGAACACCCAGACGGCATCTGCGTTACCGCCGCCGTCAAGTACCAATTCGGTTGACACAAGCATCGTGCTGCCGGAGGTATACGTGCCGGGCGGAATTCCTAATGGATAGAGTGCGCCAAGGTCAGCACCGGCACTAATGGTCGTTCCCGGCGGCTTTCCTTTTGCGTAATTATAGGCAACCAATAAGTCGAGTCGCGCTTTCTCCGATTCGGTATCGTTGATATGTATCGTCCCATTCACGATTCCCGGCGGGAAACCGGTCATCGAAGTGCCCGGATCCAGCGACACGTCGCCGTTGATCACGGAGAAACCGGTGTTGGTGATAGCCGACGTTGCCATGATCCCGTACGTTGCTGCCGAATTAAGCCAGACTGCTCCCGGGGCAAGCCCGTTACCGGTTGTGAAGTTCCATACCGTTGAGGATGCGCTGGTACCGCCGCTGTTCTTGGCATTTACGCGCCAGTAATAGGTGGTAAATGTTTTCAAACCGGCGACCGGATGTAACAATCCGGTGATCGTTGAATCATCGACGATCGGATCAGCAAACAACTGATTTGTGTCGAGCTGAACTCGGTACGTTGTTGCTCCGACCGAAGCAAGCCACTTTAAAGTGACGCTTAACTTTTGATCGGTCGCTGCATTCAGCGGCTCAGACAGAATCGGCGGGAGCGGTGCAGGAACGATGGTGGTAAAGCTGCGTGTTGCATAGGCACTCGTACCGGAAGTATTTTTTGCATTCACGCGCCAGAAGTATGTTGTTCCGTTGTTCAATCCGGTGATTGGCTGCGTCGTACCGGTCACTGTTGAGTCATTGAACACCGTCGTGGCGAATGCATTGCTTGTGGATACCTGTACTCGGTATGAAGTCGCGCCGATCGAGGCATTCCAACTTACTGTCGGATTGGTTGCCACATTAGTCGCCAAATTGGCCGGAGCAATCAATACCGGCGTTGCGGGAGCGGCAGTGGTATTGAAACTCCACACCGTTGAGTATACGCTCGTACCGGCGAGATTCTTTGCATTCACACGCCAGTAATAGGTGACGCCCAATGTCAATCCGGACATCTGCTGCGACGTACTGGTGCGTGTCGAGTCGTTATAGACAGTCGTGGCAAACGTGTTGCTCGTCGAAACCTGCAGCCGATACGTCGTTGCACCCGGCACCGAATTCCATATCATCGTTGCGTTTACCGGCTGATTATCCGCGAGATTGAGCGGAGCAACCAAAACCGGTGCTGCGGGAACAACGATCGTTGTAAAACTCCGTACGACGGAATACACACTCGTACCGGCAGCATTCTTTGCATTCACACGCCAGTAATAAGTCGTCCCGATTGCCAGGCCTGATACCTGTTGTGAAGTACTCGTACGTGTGGAATCGTTATAGACTGTCGTTGCAAAGGTGTTGCTGGTCGATACCTGCACTCGATACGTCTCTGCACCCGGTACTGCGATCCAGATTAATATCGGATTGACCGGTTGATTGACCGCAAGATCGGCAGGCGAGAACAATGCAGGAGCGGCCGGCACAACGATTGTCGTAAAACTCCGAATAGCCGAAAAACCGCTTGTTCCGGCGACGTTCTTTGCGTTCACGCGCCAGTAATATGTTGTCCCGATCGACAATCCCGTCACGACTTGCGAGGTGCTCGTTCGTGTCGAATCGTTGTACACCGTTGCGGCAAACGTATTGCTTGTTGAAACCTGGAGACGATACGTTTCTGCTCCGGAGACATCATTCCAGATCAGGGTTGGATTCACCGATTGATTTGTTGCTGCATTTAACGGCGTCACTAATGTCGGAACGGCGGGTGGTGTAACGGTCGTGAAACTCCAGACATCGGAATAATCGCTTTTTTGTCCTGAAATTTTCGAGTTCACGCGCCAAAAATAGGTAGTGCCCACGGAAAGACCGGAAATCAATTGCGATGTGCTCGTCAATGTCGAGTCATTATACAGAGTGGTGGCAAACGTTGAACTTGTCGAAACCTGCAGGCGATACGAACCGGCACCCGGTACGACATTCCACACCAGTGTCGGATTTACCGATTGATTCTGTGCGCCGTCAAGCGGTGCTACAAGTGTTGGTGTTCCTGCGGCGATGGACGTAAAGCTGCGTGTTGAAAAAGCGCTTGTCCCTGCGGCATTTGTTGCGTTGACACGCCAGTAGTAGACAGTTCCGCCGATCAATCCGGTGATCGATTGTGATGTGTTGGTGAGTGCGCCGTTATTATAGACGGTTGTCACGAATGCACTGCTGGTCGATACCTGCAGTCGATAGGTACTCGCTCCCGTGGACGTGCTCCAACTCAGGTTCGGAGCGGTGGAAATATTGGTCGCCGATGCGGCCGGCAGGATTAAGACCGGCGGTAACGGTACGGTGATCGTCGAAAAACTCCAGACATCAGAGTACGCACTCGAACCTCCGGCGATCTTCGAATTTACACGCCAGTAATACGTTGTTCCGATGGTTAACCCGGTGACAAGCTGCGACGTGTTTGTTAGTGTCGAATCGTTGTAAACGGTCGTTACAAATCCGGGATCCAGTGACACCTGCAGTCGATAGGTATCGGCATTCGGTACGGGATTCCAGCTGAATGATACGCTCGTGGGTTGGTTCGCCGCTAGATCGATCGGTGCAACAAGTGTCGGCGTTCCGGCAGCGATCGTCGAAAATGTCCAGACATAATTCCCCGCCAGTGCTGTTCCGGCCGCGCTTTGCACACCGGTCGTAATCGTGCATGTATAGAGAAGATTTGGCGCAAGACTGGCCGGTACGATAAAGACGGCGGTAGTGTCCGAATACGATACTGTTCCCTGTACGTAAATGTTTCCTTGCTGCACGGTAAAGGTCGATGTGGTGATCGTCTTCGGATTCATCGGCATGCTGAATGTTGCCGTGATCACTTTAACGGCGCCGACTTTTTTGGGGCCGGTCGCTTCGCTTTTCTTGCTCAACGGTTCATTCGTTCCTCCGTTGTCGGGCGAGGTGCGTATCACCGTCGGAGCGATACAGACATTGACGATACCAGGAACCTCTTCCTTGCATCCACTCATAAGAACGGCAAGAAGTACGGCAGCGGTCAGACCTGCGGATAGCGTCGTACCAATCATTCTGCGGATCGTATGCGATGAAAGCACCCATCGGTGCAATGCGGTGGTTGGATTTGTTGTGGGAGTATTCATACGTACCTCGGTAAGTAGTTGATGGATGTATTACGATCCTTTGTGATTAATGTCGTTTTGATATTCATGGTTGCTGTCCAGTTGATGGAGCTGGGACGTGTTTCTATATTTTTTGTGAATAGTCGCTCTCCAGGAGAGAATAGTTCATTCTGAAAAAGACGAATCCTTCCCGCGAACTATGGTGAAGTATATCGATGCGATCACTGAGAAGTAATAGACCGAAAGGATGGAAAAGGAGTTAATCCTCTTTTATTAAGGAGATATTCCTCTTAACAGGAAAAAGGGGCGTAAGAAACTGTAGAATATGACCCTTGTTGCTGCATATTCATTTCGAGAACGTGCAACCAAAACGGGCATTCGAATTATCATTCACTATACCTCAATGCAGAGATGGTACACAATTATTGACTTTCGTTCCCGTTGTGGGAGTATAATGCAATTTGAAGCCGGCTGTTTAATGCCAGTTTTTCAAGGGTGTTATGCACATGGCTTTTAACAGTAAATGTGGCAATATGGAGCTTTTCAGCAATTTGTTTATTGCTCAAACCGTCCGCGATCAGCACCATAATCTCCCTTTCCCGATTCGTCATACGAACTGCCTTTGCAATAACCTTTTCTTTCTTTTTCAATGCAATGTCAATAACGTGGGAAAACAGCGAACCGGTCAAAGTCGGAGGGAGGATTTTCACGCCGTGCGCAACGGAACGAACGGTTCCGATAAATTCCTTGACCGTGGCATCTTTCAGGATAAATCCCGATGCTCCCGCTTCAACGAACTCAACGATATCAGATTGAGACGGAACAAAACACATGCCGATCACTTTTGCTTCCGGGAATTCATTCCGAATCGATTCGACAAGCGAAATCTCGTTAATATTACGCAAACCAACATCCAGCAGTATAACGTGCGGTTTTAAATGTTGCACTTTATTCAATATATTGATGCCGCGGCCGATGGTCCCAGCCACATGCAGGTCCGGCTGCTCGTTGAGCATTGCCATAATCCCGTCGCGCAGGATGACATTGTCCTCAATAAGCAGGATACGGATTTTTACCAGTTTCGCTCTGTTGATCATGTTTTGTTGTCTGACGGCATACCGTTTTTATCCCAAGCACTCGTGCGATTGTCCCGCCGAATGGTACCGGTTCCCTGCACAACGATGATTTGGCGCAAAACGGCAAATCATCGTTATTGGAGTATAGATGTGATCAAATTATTTCAACAGCATCATTTTCTTTATCTGCACAGAACCGTTAAATTCCAATCGGGAAACAAACAATCCCGATGCATATTCCGATGCATTGAATTTGACATGATTATAGATCCCCGCTTCTGCCGGACCATCGTACAATGTTGCAACTTCCTGTCCGAGCATATTGAATATCTTTAATGTCGCCCTTCCGTTCGAAGGGACGGTGAATGCAATCGAAGTCGCCGGATTGAATGGGTTCGGGTAATTTTGAAGAAGTTCAAAATCATACGGCGCCGCAACAATTTGCTCAATACCGGTAGTACCGGCAGGCAGCGTGACGGTGTTGGAAGCCAATGTTACCGAAGCGGAACTGGCGAGCAATCGTCCTTCAACGACCGCGCCGGTATTCAGAGAGATCGATTGGTCTGCCAGGATCGTTCCCTTAAAAACAGAAGTCGATCCAAGAGTCGCCGAAGTGCCGACCTGCCAATATATATTGGATGCCTTGGCTCCGCCGGTGAGAATCACCTGGATTCCGCTTCCGACATTAAGCGCTGTGGCTATCTGGAATATCCAGACGTCGGTTGCAGTACCCGAGAGCGTAACATTCGATCCGGTGATGGATGCGGTGCTGGTAAATTTGTACAAGCCCGGTATCAGTGTCAATCCGCCGATGTTTCCTGTTCCCGGATCTAAAAATGAACCGGACGGTATCGGTGTGCGTCCTGCCGCATCGTTGTAAGCGATCGTCAGATCTCCCTTTGCTGCCGTCAACATTGTCGGCGCCATCGTGGAGCCGGCTGGACCGCTCACATCAACCGTATAGACAATCCCGTTGATTTCCATTGCACCAAATCCCGTAATACCGCTGCCGGCGGCAGGACTCAAGCCGATATTGCCGGTGACCAAAGAGATCGGAACATTGGAAACTGACGCACCAGCAAGAATTACAAAGTTGTTAGTCGATCCCAGATCGATCGGCAGTTGCGGTTGTGCCGTTATGATGCCGGAGAAGATCACGAAGACCATCAGCATTCCGGACACACTTCGCGAAAAGCGAGGAATCTTGTTTGTTAAAGATATTTCCATTGGACTTCCCTTATTAGATGAATTATTGGATGATGACAATGTGTACGTCCCCGCTCTTGCGAGCGGGGACGGTGCGACATTATTTCATGAATATTAATTTTCTGGTTGAGACAAATGAACCGGATTCGAGCCGGTAGAAATAGACTCCGCTGGAGAGTGCGCAAGATCCGTTATTCGCATTGAATGGAACAACATGGCTCCCCGCTTCTTGATTGCCGTTTACCAATGATGCAACCTCGTCGCCGAGAATGTTGTAGACTTTCAGCGATACAAATCCGGCGTTTCCCACAACGTACTGTATCTGCGTTGTCGGATTGAATGGATTCGGATAATTCTGCAGGAGCGCATAGTCCTGCGGAACACTCTCGCCGGAGTAGACACCGGTTGTTCCGGTCGGTTTGGTGACCGCATTGGCATCCAGCGTCACTGCGGTCTGTGCCAGCGCTCTGCCATCGAGCGAGGCGCCGGTATTCATTGCGATCGCAGTTTGACTGAGGAGAATTCCTTTCATTTGGGCTGTGGTACCAAGTACAACCTGACCGGCAACCTGCCAGAAAATATTGGAAGCGAGGGCACCGCCGCTGAGAGTGACTATAGCACCGTTTGCAACCTCCAGATTCTGTGCTACCTGAAAGATCCATACATCGGTTGCTGTACCGGAGATCGTAACACCACCGGCTCCGATGGAGACGGCGGTTCCCCACTTGTAAAGACCGCGGGTAAGCGTCTTTCCGGTAAGATCGCCGGTATAGAGTTCCGTGAAATCCGGAGTCGTCCGTCCGGCGGCATCGGTATACGCAGTTTCCATGTCGCCTATTGCCGTTGTCATTTTCGACGGAGTCGGAACCGTATAATCGGCAGCATAGATCTTTCCGGTTACTAATGAGGAATTTGAAAATGTTCCCGATGCATCCATGATGAGTCCAAATCCGGTGATGAATGTTGCGGCGGCAGGACTCAGTCCAATATCTCCGGTTACCGCAGTCACGCCGGTTGTTGATACTCCTGTTTTAGCCAAAATCACAAAATCTCCCGCTGTTCCAAGATTCACGGTTGCCGGGGATATTTGAGAAAAACTTGAAACTGGAAGTATTGCAACCACGATCAAAATCGTAGCGATGAATGCCCAAAGGTCCATAAGACCCGACAAATATGTTGTGCACTTTTTCATATCGAACCTCTTCATAACAGTGTGTAAATAAAATTTTTAATTGATGAAATACATTCTTCCGCCGTGCCGACCAAAGACTCTTAAGGTGTTGGAAGTACCACTGTGCTTCCGGCAATCGTTACTTCACCGATCCGTGCCATCAATCGTCCTTCCACTGACGCACCCGTATTCAGTGAGATCGATTGATCCGCCATAATCGTACCCTTGAACACTGCGGTTGTTCCCAGTGTTGCGGATGTACCGACCTGCCAGAATATGTTGGATGCTTTTGCGTTTCCGCTCAACACCATGGCGCGGCCGGATGTGACATTGAGTGTCGAGGCTATTTGAATTATAAAAACAGCATTTGCATTTCCTTTGGCGTCAAACGTCAGCGTGCCGGACGATAATTCCAGCGAGCCGGTTGATTTATAAAGGCCGGGTGTCAGCGTGTATCCGCCGAGGTTTCCGGCAAGCAGTACGATATCGGTTGCCGTGCGGCCTGCAGCGTCATTATACGCTGTTGTCAAATCCCCTTTTGCCGCAGTTAACATTGCGGGCACATCGGCCGGAGAAACATCGTCCGATGCAAAAATGGATCCGGTCACTTCTGTTAAACCAAATCCCGTGATAAACGATCGGGCTGCGGGACTCAATCCGATATTTCCGGTGACGGCAGATGTCGGAACATTGGAGATAAGCGATCCGGCAAGAATGACGAATCCGGCTGTCGAACGGAGATTCACTGTTTCGTGTTGTGTGGTTTGTTCGGGAACTGTCTGTCCGGACGGATTAGTCGTTGCATCATCATTCGAGCAACCGGCCGATAAGAGGAAAAACGGGAGCGAAATCGCCAATACAGTACGTAGTGAATCGGTGAGCGTTCGTTTCAATTGTTTTATTGTCGAAATGGCATATTTTTTAATACTTTTCATAATACTTTTATCCGTTCTTTTCGATTTCTTGGTGATGAATAGTACTGATTAATCGGTCGTCCGATTAACGTCGTTTTGATTTTGTTATCGCTGTGCTATGACGGGAGGCTTTTTTGGAGGATTTCTTTTTTTTCGAAGCCGCCATGATGCGCGGTGTTTTCTGCAAACGCTTCAATTTGCCATTGGTGATTTTTAGCAATCCGACAATTTTTTTGAACTCATCGACCTGATTTTTTGCATCTTCCTTTGCGACACCGTATTTTTCCTGAAGCATACCCACCAGTTGTTCATGCTTTCCGGCGATGGCGGCGAGTTCGTCGTTCATCAACTTTCCCCAATGGTGCACCGCTTTCCCTCTGCGTTGCTTCCACTGACCCTCAATTCGATCCCAATTCATTACGTTCGCTCCTTTCAATTCAAATATTTACCCGTTCGAGCTGATATGAGTTCACGAAGGCAGGGAACCTACCCTGAACTGTGATAAAGTATACCCATGACAAGCGTAAGAAGTAATAGACCAAAGGGATGGATTTGTAGTTAATCCCTGTTTGCGTGAAAAATGTCTCTTATAATAGACAAAGCGGAAGATTAATGAAGGCTAGAGATATACGGAGATGTGTGTTGAATTAAAATCTGGTGGCATGCACAGTGACGGAGTGAGATTGCCAGAATCCATCCCAATATCTCAATTCCATGTCTTTGCGAGCTGTTTTTTTAGCGAAGTCCCGCTCTTAGGATTCCGCTCAGAGAGGGATTCAAAAGGCGGAACAATCTCGTTTTTCCATAAAAAATATCGATAGATTGCCTGCCTGCCGGCAGGCAGGCTTCGGTCGTCTGTCGTTCGACAGACTCCCTCGCAATGACTATCATTTTTGAGATAGGCTCTAAAGATATTTCAATGACAGAATACTGTTGGGCGAACGATGCCGTGCGGCGGAAAGGATCAACGGTCAGGGGGTATCGTCGTGGGTATGAACTGCTATCTGCAGGCGGCTGTGCAGCGCAAGTTTTTCAAGAATATTATGCACATGACTCTTTACGGTAAAGGTGGCAATATTGAGATGAGCGCCGATCTGTTTATTGCTTAATCCCTCCCCTATGAGTGCAATAATTTCTCTTTCGCGTGCGGTCATACGCACCGCGTTGGCGGCGACGCTCTTTCTTTTTTTGAGAGCGATGTCAATGACGTGGGTAAAGAGAGAACTCGTCAGGGCCGGAGGAAGTATTTTATGTCCTTCGGCAACGGAGCGAATGGTACCGATGAATTCGGGTACCGTTGCATCTTTCAGAATGAAACCGGACGCACCCGCTTCGATAAATTCAACAATGTCCGATTGCGACGGAATAAATCCCATTCCTATCACTTTTGCATCCGGAAGATTCTTCCGCACCTCGCCGACAACGGAGATTTCGTTGACATCCTTCAAACCAACATCCAGGAGAATGATGTGCGGCTTTGAAAGTCTTGCTTTTGCCAGGACGTCGTTACCGCTTCCGATGACTGCAACAACCTTAATATCCGGCTGATCATTCAATACCACCTTAATCCCGTCACGCAAAATGGGATTGTCTTCAATCAACAATATTCGAGTTAATTTTGCCAAATTGATCTGTGTTTTTGATTTTTTCCGAGGGCGTCAGAAAGATTGACCTTTATTTTTTTCCCGTTCGCATTTCTTATACTCAGGACAAGAACAAATGAAACGAAAAATTATTCTCCAAGGTCATCAACTCGACAATTGTCTGCAGGGCGTTGGTATAAGATATCCGAAGATTTTTTCACCGTATGGATATGTGTAATAATGCAGTTGTAATAACGACATTGCCTTTGATAAAATCAAGAAATAATATTTACCGATGTCGCGGTTCAGAAAGGGAAAATCGACAAAGCAATGACATGGATTTATTTCACGATGTTGCGCAACGCCGCAGAGAGGTCGGTATACGAAAAAACATATCCTGACTCCAACAATTTTTTCGGCATCGCCTTCTGACCGGAAAGAATCACCGCTCCCCCTTCGCCGTACAATAGCGTCAGTGCAAATGACGGGACGGGAATCCACGAGGGACGGTGTAGGACGGAGCCGAAATTATTTGCAAATTCATTCATCGTGATGGGTGAAGGGGAGACGAGATTATAGACACCGTGGAAGGTTGTGTTCTTTACGGGATACAAAATTCCCCGCACAACATCCTCCATATGCACCCACGGCAGGAACTGTTTTCCGGATCCGATCGGCCCGCCGGCAAAAAGACGGTACGGCAGCAGCATTTTGCCGATCATGCCCCCCGATTTTTCAAGCACCAGGCCGATGCGCGGCGTTGCGACCCTAACGCCGAAGCGTTCCGCTTCGTACGCCGCCCCTTCCCATTGCTTCACTACGTCGGCGAGAAAATCGGTCCCCGGTGTACTCGTTTCGGTGATCGTTTCATCCTGCCGGTCTCCGTAGAATCCCACGGCGGATGCGGAGATCAACAGCGACGGTTTCCGTTCGGCAGATTCAATCGCCCGGACAATCAGCCGTGTCGGGATTACCCGGCTGTCGAGGATCTCCTTTTTCACTTTTTCATTCCACCGGTTTTCGAAAACGTTTTTGCCGATGAGATTGATGACAACATCCGCGCCATCGGCCTCCGTTATCCATTCTCCGCTCGCGTATGGATTCCAGTGAACATACCTGACAGAGGCAGAGTGTACAGTAGTGGTCCGGGATGCCGATCGGGTCAGAAGCACTATATCATGACGGTCACGCGAGAGGTGAGCCAACAGATGCGAACCGATAAATCCGGTACCGCCGGCGATAAGAATTTTCATACATCATCCACTGTGCAATACGCGATGAATGGTGTCAAAGATAACGTCGAACTTAAACGGTTTTGTCAGCACGTCCTTGATTCCCATCCGCAACAGCGCCGATTTGTTGGAGGTTTCCAGATATCCGGAGGAGACTATGACCCGTATACCGGGATTGAGTTCTTTCATCTTAAGGTAGAGTTGTTCGCCGTTCATCATCGGCATACCGAGATCGGTAATGACAAGGTCGATTCGATCTTTGTTTTGTGTGAACAATTGCAACGCTTCGATTCCGTCGGAGGCGGCGAGTACGTTGAAGCCTTTGTCTTTCAGGCTTTCGAAAAGGATTTCCCGCAGAATTTCTTCATCGTCCACAATCAGAATGGTGACCGGTTGATCATTGTCCGACTCATCGAGATGCGACTGTGCCTGCGGTACGGCCACATCGAGCAGCGGGAAGAAAATTTTAAATTCGGTTCCTTTTCCCGGTTCGCTTTCAACATGAATATGTCCGCGGTGCAGCGCAATGATACCGTGTACAATGGAGAGTCCCAGTCCGGTTCCTTTTCCCCGCTCTTTTGTTGAAAAGAACGGTTCAAAAATTCTTCGCTGCACCTGCTGGTCAATGCCGATGCCGGTATCCCGTATCGCCACTGCGGCATACTTGCTGCCGGCGGCAACGGGGAAAATGGAGCGAACGACATCGCCGCTCACGACCTCCACATTCAACGACAGCGTGCCCCCTTCCGGCATGGCATCGCGCGCATTTATCGCCAGATTGACCAGCGCCTGGTGGAGATGGCCGCTATCCCCCATGATGACCGCCGTAGAACGGAGCGGCCGATAATCGATGACGATATTCTTCGGCAGGAAATGCGAAAGGAATTCCCGCAACTGGTCCACCACAGCGGAGAACGACACCGGCTGCAATTCCGCCTGCTCCGGCCGTGAGAACAGCAGCAATTGTTTGGAGATGGAGGCACCCCGTTCCGATGCTTCGATAATCCGTTTAATGTAGGAGTTGATGGTCGGATTGTCGGCAGTTTTATGCTTGATCAATTCGGCGGTCCCCAAAATCATCGCCAGAAGATTGTTGAAGTCGTGCGCGATTCCGCCGGCGAGCGTGCCGATGCTTTCCATTTTCTGTGCCTGAATCAATTGCTGTTCAAGTCGCTTTCGCTCGGTAATATCCCGGATAGTACCGCTGTAATAGAGCGGCGTTCCGTCGGGACTCCGTTCGACTGTGGCGGTGAGCAGCACATTGACGATAGAGCCGTCTTTCCGGCGCAGCATCAGTTCCAGGTCCTTAATGTAGGATTGATCGGCGATGGCATCGTGAAATTTTTCCCTCTCCGACGGACGGTAATAGACGCTGTTTTGAATATCCAGCGCGAACACTTCCTCCTTGGTATCGTACCCGAGCAATTCCACCATGGCCGGATTCACGTCGATGAACTTGCCGTAATACGTACTGATATAGATTCCGTCCTTCGATCCCTCGAACAACGCACGGTATTTTTCCTCGCTGCGGCGCAGCGCTTCCTCGGCAATTTTGCGGTCGGTGATATCGCGAAAGATCCCCTGCATCACCATCCGGTGTTCGTCCAGTTTAATGACGCTGGACTTAATTTCGACGGGAATATGTTTTCCTGTCGAGTCCACCACTTCAAACTCCACCGCATGTTCGCCCAGCAAAAGCATCTGTTCGCGAAAGAGACTCAGCGCTTCGTCCACCCGTTCCGGAGGATGCATTTGCGACTGGTGCATGCCGATCAATTCTCGGCGTGAGCGTTTCATCAGTTTTTCCGCTTCGGCATTTGCATCGATGATGACGCCGGTTTTTGTATCCGCAATAAACACTGCATCCTTGGCATTCTCAAAGAGCGAACGAAAACGCAGTTCGGACTCCCGCAGCGCCTCTTCCGCCCGTTTCCGTTCGGTAATATCCCGTGCGATGATCTGTGCCGCGACTTTGCCGTTGAACTGAAACGGAATCGAGACGACTTCAACATCGATGGGAGTGCCGTCCAGCCGTACCCATCGCTGTTCCTGCGGCGGCACCGCTTCGTTGCCGTACACTGTGTTGATCCGTTCCTGGGCCTTTGCGCGGGAATCCGGATGGACAAATTCGATGACATTGGTACCAACAATTTGCTGCGGCGATTCGGCTCCGACCAGAGTCATCGTGGATTGATTGACGAATTGTACGATTCCGTTCACATGCACGGCGACGGCGTTCGGCGAATATTCCACCAGTGTGCGGTATCGCTCTTCGCTCTCGCGCAGCGCATGTTCACCCAGTTTCCGCTCGGAGATATCCCTGCCGACGGCGATCACCACCTTCCGTCCAAAATAATCCCCCGACGTAAGACTGACATCCTTTGGAAAGACCGACCCGTCCTTTCGTTTTCCGTAGAACTCGAAAAATTGCGGCTCTCCGCGGAACGCCTTTTCGAACTTGGCCGCCACCGCAGCCAAATCGTTCATTCCCGGCGCGGAAAGAAATTCGGCGCTATTGCCGATAAACTCCTCGCGCGTATATCCGTAGAACCGTTCGGCGGTGGCGTTCACATCCAGGAAATATCCGTTCTCATCCTGAATATAGATCGCTTCGTTGACATTGTTGATCAGTTCGCGGTACGTATGCTCCGAAATCTTGAGCCGCTCTTCCATCACCTTACGCTCGGTAACATCGCGCTGCGTTCCCCACACTCCCCACCACATGCCGTTCTCGACGATACCGATTCCGTTGTTCAGGAAATATTTCGAATTTCCCGCGCTGTCCAGTTCGTGGGATTCCTGATCGAAGAATTTATACCCGTTGGCGATGAAGCGTTCCATGTAATCGATGTTATGGGGATCGGACGGAATCAGCATTTCCTTGATCTTCGTACCAATCGCCTTGTCGATGCCGGAAAATCCGTACATGATTGCCATCACCGCATTGCATTCGGCAATATAGCCCCGTTCAAACATAAGACGTATTTGTTCGTCCACCGCCAGCGAGACCGGTATCGGTTGGTCGAACGCAGTGCGATAGATACCTTCGGAGCTCTGTTCAACGAAAGCACGGTACCGTTCTTCGCTGATACGCAGCAGACGCTCGACGCGGGTTTGTTCCTCGATGTGTGTCGTCATCTCGAGGTTCTGTTCGCGGATTTCGCGGAACAACCGGTTGTTGGCGACGGCAACGGAAAAATGGTTGGCGACAATCTGTAAATGTTCGAGGTCGGTTTTGGTGAACTCCCGTTCCTTCTCCGCTGAGAAGATGCCGATAATGCCGATAATCGTATGACCGATCAGCATCGGTGCACCGGCATAGGAGATGAAATTAAGCCGTGTCTGAATGGGGGAACTATCGACCCCGAAATCCTGAGGAAATTCCCGGGAGAGATCCTTAAATGCGGTCGCGCGGCGTGTCGACAGGATTCGTTCGGCTATGCCGACTTCGCTCGATATTGATTCGGCGAGCGCATCACTTTCAATACCGGCACACGCAAGCAGTTCAAGCTGTTCGCCGTTCAGTGTCCGGACGATGACGGCGTCGACATTGAATGCCGTCCTCACCTGTTCGGACATCGATGTTACCTGCTTTTGAATCGGCATGGTACCGATCACTTCGCCGGTAACGCGGGAAATCAGGTCGAGCCGTTTGTTGATGAGATTCAAATGCTCCTCGGCCTCTTTGCGATAGCCGATATCGCGATAATTGATGATGATGCCGTTAATGGAAGGATCGTGCAATACATTGGTTCCGGTCGCTTCGATCCACATCCAAGCGCCGTTTTTGTGACGGTACCGGAATACCGAGGAAATAGCCATGCCGTCGCTGTCGCGCAACCGGAAGAACAGACTTTGAACCTCTTCGACATCGTCGGGATGGATCCGCTCGAAGGCACTTGTTCCCAGCAGTTCGTCCGAAACATATCCCAGTATTCTCGTCGTTACCGACGTCGTGAACCGTATGACGCCGTTGCTGTCGACAATAGAGACCGCTTCGGCGCTATTTTCGATCAATGTCCGGAACCGATCTTCGTTCTTATGCGCTTCGTCCTGAATCCGGATTCTGCCGGTCACGTCGCGGAATGTCACTACGACGCCGTCGATTGTTCGTTCGTTGTCGATGATCGGTGCAGCGGAACAGTCGATAAAATATTCCGCCCCTTTTTTCGAGCGGAGCAACAGATGGTTCGGAAAACAAAACGGCGCTTCCGTTTCAATGGCCGCCGATACCGGATCCGGCGGAGCGGCGCCGGGCACGAGACTCGTGATGCGAAATACCGAGGAGAGTTTTTTTCCGGTCGATTCTTTTTCACTTCGCCCGGTCATCGACTCGGCAGTGGCATTCATAAATGTAATGCGTCCCATCGTGTCGAGGGCGATCACGCCGTCACCGACGCTCCGCAAAGTTATCGCAAGCCATCGCCGTTGTTGCGCAAGATCTCTTTGTATTTTGTATTTGTAGATGACCATCGCTATGACGGTGTGCACTTCTACATCGACAGGAGGAACAAGGATGAATCCTGCAGGATCCGTTCTTTGCAGACGAAGGAATTTTTGCCGTTCTTTTTTTGAGACAAGATAGACGATCGGCACATCTGCTGCCGCAGAGATCGTTTGTGCAATGTCGTGCCCCGTTTCCTTTCCAACGCGTGCAATGCTGATCAACACAACATCCGGCCTTCGGCGTTTCACCGCAGCAACAGCGGCGGCAGCAGAACCGGCGACAGGCAGGAGTATGTATTGCGGCGGCGCGAGGATGGCACGAAGAGAACGCGATACCTCAGCGTTATCAGTCACAATAAGTACGATGCATTTCTTCATCGGTTAAACGGGAATGAGTGACGGATTGATCACCGGATATCTTGAATACCGTGGTAATCGTTAATTGCGGCCAATCACGGACAGTGAAATGTAGAGAAGGACGTCTCAAAAAGCAACCGTTCGGTTTTATTTGGTATTCCATGCCGTCAATTACACACATTTGATGAGCGTGAAAAAAAATCAATCGCAGTAAAAAATATTCTCACGGAATAGTGAATGTTCCGCCATTCGCATTGAACATCGTTCACCTTCGTGCAACCGCCGCCGGGGAGTACATCGCAGACATTTCTTCGCTTGAAAGTCTGTAGTAATGATTTTTGTCCCTTACCGCAGTGCACAAATATTTGTGCACCATTCGACCATCGACTGCGGTCTGCCGATTAAGTGCAGTGTTCAATTCTTATTTGCGAAATAATTTTTACTGCAACCGGCAGCAGCCACGCGTGGCTTCTTTCTCATCAAAGATGTGCGTCCGTTACCGGATTGTTGTTCTGAAAATATTAATTCAATAGCAGGTGCGGAAATAAAAAATATTTTCACAAGACTGTATTGTCGGCTGGGGACATAATATAGTCGAAACTTCCTGTTTGCCTCAACCGGGTATTGCCGGTTGAATTTCAGATGAATCGGTATGATTTGTTTCCTCCTTCTGTTATTTCACCCGCTTTTTCGCTTGCTCTCCTCCGCAAATGGGGTAAGTTCCATACTGTATACAATATACAATCAATGAGCACAGTGTGGAAGAATTGAAAATCAACATCGGAGAGATAAAAACGCTTCGCGAACAAATTGCGGCGAGTATCCGCACGTCGATCATCGACGGAAGGATACGTCCCTGTGAACGGCTGACGGAAGAAGAGATTGCCCGGCAGCTGGGAGTTAGCCGTACGCCGGTGCGGGAAGCGTTTTTTCAATTGTCGTCGGAAGGATTCGTCGAGTTGGAACCGCGGAAAGGGGTTATCGTCCGTGAAATATCGCTGAAGGATGCCGAGGAAACATACGAGCTGAAGAGCGTTCTCGAAGCGCTTGCCGCGCGGCTTGCGGCGGACCGGATTACTCCGGAGGTGATTGCGCAACTGACCGCCATCAACGAATCGCTCTATCGAGCCGCGGACGAAGTTCCGGCCGATGTGCGGAAGATTCTTGACCTGAACGGACAGTTCCACGACATCATCATCAACGCGTGCGGCAATACGAAGGTGATCAGCCAGGTCACCGCGCTGCGCCGTCAAACACTCCGGTACAATTTTGTTTTTATTTCCGCCGATGCGCGGCACCGCGAATCCGCCGACGAACACCGGGCGATCATCGATGCGCTCGTCCGGCGAAATGCAGACGATGTGGAGCGACTCTTGAAACGACATAACGATGCCGCCCTCGCGTCACTGCGCACATTGATGCTTTCACAACAACCCACAGACCAGTAATCGTTGGAGTACACTATGAAAAAAATTAACGTTGCAATCGTCGGTTACGGACACGTCGGTGAGTCCGCACTCGGTTCCATTCTCGAATCACCTGATTTGGAACTCGCCGGCATCGTCGAGGTTCCGCCGGTCGTCAAAAAAATGTGCCACCTGCAGCCGCAGCAGCCGGCGATACTCGGAAACACGAAGATTGTCGACAATATCAAAGACCTCGGTCCCGTGGATGTCGCCATCCTCTCCTGCCCGTCGCGCGGCGTTCACCGTCTGGCAAAATCGGTACTGGAAGCGGGTATCAATTGCGTGGATAGTTTTGACATACACACCGAAATTCTTGTCATGCGCCAGAAACTCGATGTGATCGCAAAAGAACATAACAAGGTGTCGATCACTTCGGCCGGCTGGGATCCGGGAATCGATTCCGTTATCCGTGCGTGGCTCGAAGCAATGTCGCCCAAGGGAATCACCCACACTAACTACGGTCCCGGAATGTCCATGGGACACACCTGTGCGGTGAAATCGATCGAAGGAGTCGAAGATGCGCTCGCCGTTACCGTGCCGGCCGGTATGGGCATTCACCGAAGAATGGTGTACGTAAAGGTGAAATCCGATGCATCGTTCTCGGCCATCGAAGCGAAGATCAAGGAAGATCCGTACTTCGTCAATGACCGCACATATGTGAAAAAAGTGGACGATGTTGCCGAATTGATGGATGTCGGCCACGGTGTCTCCATCGAACGGATCGGCGTTTCCGGGCTGACGCACAATCAGTCGTACAAATTCCAGATGCGGATCAACAATCCCGCATTGACCGCCCAGGTGATGGTCTCTGCCGCCAGGGCCACCATGAAACAAAAGCCGGGATGTTATACGATGATCGAACTTCCCGTGTGCGATTTTCTGCACGGCAGTGTCGATTCATTCATTAAAAAATTAGTGTGAGGCAATATGGATCCCTACGCGCAAAAAATGATCAAAACGGATTTCTTTCACGCCAAACGCGATGTACCGGCGCGTGTCGTTGTCGTTCTGGACGGACATCTGGAGAACAGAGGATTGCAATTGATCCAGCCGATGTCCCGTGCCTACGCCGAAAAGACGATCATCGAATTGATCGCCACCGACGATGCCAATGCGCGTCCCGGCTCCACCGTGCAGCCGATTGCCTATATCGCATTTGTCGAGATTGAAAAGAGCGGTGTGATTCTCGCCGGGGACGATGTCGTGTGGAACGGTACGACAATCGGAACGATTGCCGGGTACGATGATACCCATTTGCCGAATCATCAGAATGTGATCGTGGCGGTCAAGAAACGGATTTCCGGAAAGGAACTGGGCTTGCGGATCGACGATCAGATCGTCATCAAAGGATTTCAAAAATAATCAACTCATGTATCATTAATAGAAAGACTACGACCATGGCAGCGCCAAAATTCAAATTCCAGATGTACAAACAACTGCAATCGCGGATCCCGCAGATTTACGCCGAAGCGAAGAAGGCGGCAGAATCGCTCAACATTCCCGCCGAACTCAAGGGAGCATTCGGCCTGACCGGAGCCATCTCCGGCTGTCCCGCACCCTTGCGCGACGATATCGAACATGCAATGGCCGCCGAGGGACGCAAAGTCGTTCCGCTGGCTGTGTATGTCGATCAGATTCGCGAGATCATCAAAGATACCTACGGCGACGACTACGACGCCTGCCCCGTGAATACCTGCGAAGCAGGATTGTGGACAACGTTTGAAAGTCTCATGGTTCCGCCGCTTCTTGGACGCGGTGACAATTATCGTGCGCGATACATTGCACCGTTGGAACGGCATACGCACCATCAGGCATCGTACGGCAGGCCGTTTCCGCCGAAATACAAAGATATTCTTGCTGACCGCGGCAGCACTTCCGGCGAACTCGGTTTCTACGGAAAGCGTCAGAACAATTTCGACACCGTTCACGTGCCGATGATCGGAGCCGAATATCCTGTTCATGGAATCAAATATTATCCCGTTCCCCTGATGAAAAACATCAAGGCAAAAGAATCGATCAAAGAACTGGAAAAAAATGCACAGCGTCATGATTCGATGCTCGCCGGATTCGCCTCCATCGGCTATGATACGCCGGGATACGGCTACGGCGAAAAAGATGCCGACGGAACACCGCTGCTGCAAAAAGGACTTGCGGCGCTGGCGCATGAATACAATGTACCGTACATCATCGACAATGCATGGGGACTGCCGATTGTGGGCAACAGCATTAAAAAGATCGGTGCGGATGTGATGATCTATAGTATGGACAAAGCGACCGGTTCGCCGACCAGCGGCCTCATCATCGGAAAAGAAGATGTCATGGTAAACATCCGTCGCGCGCTGGGAATGCACGGACAGCGGTACGGCACCACATCGTCCTACGGAAAAGCGGCGCTTGTCACGCACGATCCGGGCAAAGAAGGCCTTTCCGGTCAGGTTGCCGCATTGAAAGTACTGCGCGATCATCCCGAAGTGCTTACCAAACCGGTGGATGACCTGTATGAAATCTGTGTGAAGGAATTTGCAAAGATCGACGAGCGTATCCGCCCGTTCTTCAAGATCTACAAGAGCCGTAATTGCGGCGCCGTAGAAATCAATTATGAGGACAGCTGGAAGAACGGCAAACTCGGTATCCCGATCTTCTCCATTGAAGACATGTATGCCGGTTCGCACCTGTTCCAGGACGGCATGACGGCCATGGGCATTATTCCGACCATCGCTTATGATGCGAACATTTTCATCTCCCCCGGTCTCGGCACATGCGATTCCAAAGGTCAATTGATCCATGAACGGGCACAGATGGTCGTCCGCGCACTGGTGATGCTGATCGAAATCGTCTGCACGCACGCCGGAATACACGAACAGAAATAAGCAATACCCGATAACCGCGTCCCGTCGATCGTCGGCGGGACGCGGTATTGTGTAAACCGTATCCTTAGCAGTATTGAATGGTGAGAGCAGTATGGAAAAAACAGCGATGAACAGCGTTGTCGACGCCATCGACATCGAAACATATCTTGCCTGCAGTGACGAAAAGCAGGGACACCAACTCGCCCTCCGCCTCGGCGCAGAAATGAATCTCGGCGATGTCGACGTGATGTTCGAAGAATTCGACGGCTACGGTATCCGTGTGCGGATCAGAAAATATGTCCACCGTCCCGCACAGCAATACCACTGGCTGGAAAGCGAGCCGCAATGAAAAAAATTCTCTGCGTTCCGCTCGATCCGGTGCACGATGTCGGCATCAAGATCATCAAAAATATGCTCGATGAGCACGGTCATTCGACCGAACTTCTTCCTCCCGATCTGGAAATGGAAGAGATCGTTAAAAAAGCGTCGCAAGGAGCATACGACTTTATTCTTGTCAGCCGGACACTCGGATATGGAGTCGGTGAATTGCTGGCGCGCTTCAACGATCTTCTGGATGCCGCCGGTGTGCGTGAAAAAACAAAGATTGTGCTCGGCGGAAAACCGATTACGCCGGAACTGGCAGCGGAACTCGGTTTCGACCGGGGATTCGGCGAACATTCTTCCGTGGAAGAAATTCTTGCCTATATCGAAGACCGGCCCGTGTCAATCGCTTCCTCCGAAAGGGAACGCGTCAAACCGGATATCACCGGCCATTACTTCTATACCTTCCGCCATAAACGGATCGGTGAATTGCTCGATACCATTGCGGAAAAGACTATTAATTGGGCCGAAGGGAAATCATCCCCCGGAATACAGCGATATCTGATTCAACGGAAACTGTCGGAGACAACGAACGAATCGCAACGCCGCATTTTGATGGAGCAATACCACGGATTGTGCGAACCGACTATTGTGGAGGGAAACAAGAACGGATCCTTCCCAAAGGGAGTCAGAAGAATTACGGAACAGGAACTCTCGCATCTGCGTGACATGCTGTCGTCCCGTCATCCGCATCATTCCAAGAAGATCCGTCATCATGACCGTCAGCCGCTGATTTTCAAATTCCTCGGCAGCGGTTGTCCGACAATGGATCTTTTTCATGCAAAAATCTGCGAGCGATACGGCATGGATGGATTCCTGATTATCAATCCCTCCTGGGAAGCCCGGTACGAGGGATTGCTGCACGGATTATTGACACACGAAAACGACGGCACGATCACTTCGGAAGAAAATATCCGCTTGATGCGTGAGCTTCTGCATCCGGCAACGCTGCTGACGGTAAGGGGACATCGCGGACTGAACACGCCGGAAACGGTGTACCTCGCCGCCAAAGCGGGAGCAGATCTGACGAAGATCAATCTTGTATACGGTTCTCTCGGAGCCGGAACGGATCCCGAACGGCTGACCGTGGATGGAATAACCGCGATGAAAATTGCCGGAGAACATTCCATGGGATTCGACATTCCGGGAAACGACGAACTGAGCGGTGTGCCGGCGGCAAAATCCCTTGCAGGGCAATTGATTAATGTGATGATCGGAAAAAAACTCGGTGCGCGGGCAATTCTGAAACCGCTCTTTTGTTTCGGCCCGCATATCGTTCTGAACGGACAGATGAGCCAAAACTATATCGATTACAACGCCGCAAAGATTCGCGCCCTCCGCTCCATCGTCGACGCACCGATTTGGCCCGGCGAACCGATTGCATTCATGACGCAGACCGAAGAACGCGTGCAATCCGCCAATTCGACCTCGTACCATGCCGCACTGGCTGCATCCGTCGGCGTGGATGTGATTACGATCGCCTCGACAGACGAAGCATTTTCACGGGGACCGATCTCCATCGCTTCGCGTATTGACTCCATTCGTGCGGTTACCGATGCGTTCCGCTTTATGGGGAATGCAACATTCGCCGCGACCGGTGCCGCGGATACATTCACCGATGCGATGGTCCGTGATATTCTCTCGACGCTTGAAGCCGTCGCATCACAGCCGCATCTTCCCGCCGCAATCAATGCGGGGCTGCTCGGCAGCAAAGAAGACGGCGCGTATCCGGGAAAATTCGGCAAAAACACCGTATTCGAAAAATAGCGGCACCACGGAGGACACGGAGTTCGCGGAGAATATTGTGGAAATTACTAGATGATGACTTTTGTTACATTTTTCTCTGTGCACTCCGTGTTCTCCGTGGTGAATATTTATGATTCAGTTATATAATATGGCTTCTATCATCGGCATAGCAGGCACCGCAAAGAACACCGGCAAGACAACGACGCTCAACGCGTTGTTGAAGGAATCTTCCGGCTGCGGTGCAACGGTCGGAATAACCGGTATTGGCTATGACGGCGAGGATATCGACAACATCACCGGCCTTCCGAAACCGCGTGTGATTGCTCATGAAGGGATGATCGTTTCCACATCGCGGCATTGTGTTCCTGCTTCCGGATGGACAATTATCGAACAGACACCCTATACCTCCGCACTCGGTGAAATTGTCATTGCGCGATGCAACAAGCAAAGTACTGTTGTTGTTGCCGGACCGAAAAAGAGAAGCGATCTGCTCAATGTCACGCGGAGAATGAGCGAGGCGGGATGCGACACAATCTTCGTCGACGGCGCATTGAACCGGATTGCCCCGATGTCGATCGTGGATCGTATCATATTCACTACCGGTGCGGCTCGTACCACCGATATTCCGCTGCTCGTCAATGAAACGGCGGCGATCGAACGGATATTCCGGTTTCCGGAGCACTCTCTTCCACAACGAGACGCCGGCTCTACGGCGATGATTCATTCGCCGGAGGATGTCGATGCTGCAATACACAACGGATTGCACCACGGATTGCTGTCAATACCGGGACTGATCTCGCGCAGCGCACTCTCTTCTCTCTGCAAAACTATTTCACAGGAAAAGAAGCAATCCGTCGAATCGATCCTCTTCGATGATCCCGTGATGCTTCTGCTGGTTGATACTCCGGAGAGAACGATTGATCAGGTCGATCGGTTACTGGCGATGAAAATAAATATTCTGTTCGGTCGTTCCATTGCGCTCTCCGCTGTCACCATCAATCCGTTCTATCCCGAATACAACGGCATGACATACTCCACAAACTACGTCGACCGGTTAACACTCCACACCGAAATGAAGAAATTCCTTACTGCTCCGGTATTCGACGTTGTGCAGAACGGAGCGGATGAGTTGTGGAACATTGTCGCAGCGAAATAGAAAAATTATTTCCGATGATAGTTTATACTCAAAATGACGATAGACGATCGGGTTCCGGGAGAATTTTCCATTCAATTTTTAAAATTTTCCACGGAGTGTTTTGTCCGAAAACGGCAAAAATTCGCCGATTTCCTGCTTGCTTACTATTTGAATATGTGCAATACTCGAGTGCACCGACTGACCGTGAGTCATTGTTTAAGCACCGCTAAAATGGGAATCGCCGAACGCAAAGAACGGGAAAAAGAGAACCGCAAAGAATCGATCCTCGACGCCGCACAGAAAATCTTCTTTGAAAAAGGACTCCACCTTTCCACGATGGACGAGATCGCCGAAACGGCCGAACTTGCCAAGGGGACGTTGTATCTCTATTATCACAGCAAAGAGGATCTGTACCTTGCGGTGCTGATGCGGGGATTGTCGATTCTTCATGCGATGTTTATCGATGTGATCAAACAACAAGCGTCCGTCGTACCGATGATGGTTGCATTGTTTGAAACGTATACGGAATTCTACCGCCGGTATCCGAATTATTTTCGCATGATGCACTTCTTCAACACACCGCAGTTCCACAAGCAGGTCTCAGAAGAAATGATGCGATCGTGCGATGCAATCAACCAGTCGTTATGGGGTATTGCGGTGCAGATTCTCACCGGCGGCGTTGCCGACGGAAAGATCCGGAGCGATCTTGATCCTGTCGAGATGGCGCTCATCATGTGGGCCACCGCCACCACGTTGCTGACGAAGATCGATAACCAGCACGAAATGTTCATTGAGAAAATGCACATCGATCTGAATAACACGCTGAAAGTGTCAAACATGCTTTTGCTTGAAGCGGTACTGACTAGGCAGGGCAGAGACGAATTACACGCTGTAGTGAATCAATCACGAGGAATACATGAACCAGGATGAACTTTATTATAGAACAACGCCCGGTCGGTTGCACCGATGGCGCCGAATGCGGGTGTTGATCGCACTTTTGACCGGCATATCGGTATTGTCGCCGGCGCAGAGCATGAATACGACGCAGCATTTTATGTCGATCGACGATGTCGTGGTATTGGCAATGCAGCACAATCCCGAGCTTCAATCCGCCCGTCTGGAAGTGAAACGCTCCGACGCCAAGGTGATGGAAGCGTGGGGATACACGATGCCGACCGTCAGCCTCAGCGGTACGTTCAACCATATGGTCGACAAGCCGAAGAGTTATTTTCCGGATGCGATATATTATCCGCTGGTGAAACTGATGGATTCGACCGCCAAGACGCCGAAGCCGACGGGTGCGCTGATTGAACTCCCCTTCTCTATGGTTCCGAGCAACAGTGCCAATGCGGCACTGAATGTTCAGCAGATCCTCTTCAACGGCGCGGTCTTCGTCGGCGTCGGTGCGGCAAACGTGTATTCTAAGATGGCGCGGGATATTTTTCTGCAGAAGAAAGTGGAGACGGTGACAAAAGTGCGGAAAGCGTACTACGGCGCGCTGCTAGCACGCGAGGCGCTGACTCTGATGCAGTCCAATCTTAAAAACGCCGAGGATAATCTCAAGAATGTGCAGTTGCTCCGTGCTCAGGGAATCGTCTCCGAATACGACGAATTACGTGCTTCGGTGGGTGTCGAAAATCTCCGGCCGATCGTCATACAGAGCGAAACCAACTTTGCACTCGCGGTCGACAATCTGCGCAATACCATCGGCATCGCCGATTCGGTCCGGTTCACACCGTCGGATAGTCTCACACTGCGCGAAGTGGACGAATCGGTACTGCTGACCGCCGACCAAACCGTTCTGTCATCGAATCCAGGACTGATGATTATGCAGAGGCAGATCGAACTGAATAATGCTTCCGTCAATGCCGAGCGTTCCAGCTATCTGCCGACCATCGCCGCCTACGGCCAATATTCCTACACGGCGATCAAGGATGACTATAATATTTCCACGAATGATTTTTACAAGCAATCGCAGGTTGGCGTAACCTTTTCGCTCAATCTTTTCCAGGGATTGCAGACGGCCTCGCGTATCGAATCTGCACAATTAGAGAAACAAAAAGCGGAAGAACAAAAGAGCAGTCTTGAACGGACGCTGCATATGGGCGTTCGGTCTGTCATCGGAAACTTGCGTCAGGCGCGCAAACGAATCGATGCACAGCAGCGGACGGTCGAAACTGCCGAACGGGGCTATTCCATCGTCACCGCACGCTTCCTCTCCAACGCTGCGACGCAGTTGGAGGTCAACGACGCACAGCTCGCCCTCTCCCAGGCGAAAGTGAACCGGATGCAATCAATCTACGATTACCTGCTGGCGGCAACGGATCTGGACGCAATGCTCGGCCGGTTGCCGGAATATGTTCAACGATCTGAAGAGTAAATAGATACCGGAACAACCGTTCCGCTTACAATGACAATGACCATACGTGAAATGAGAAACCAAAGGAATCCATCAATGAAAACACTCCGACATACTACACTGCTTCTGCTCGTCATCCTTGCGCTGGCGGCACTGTCATCCTGCGGAAAAAAGGAAGAGGCAACTACCGGCGAATTAGTGCAGCCGGTGAATATCACCGTACAGAAAATTGCTCCCGCTTCCATGATCGACGGCATCCGGGTGTCCGGATCGGTCAAAGCATTTGAAGATGTGATGATGAGTCCTGAGGAAGGAGGCATCGTCAAAGAATGGATAAAGAAAAAAGGTGATAGAGTCAAAAAAGGCGATCTCATCGTCATGCTGAGAGATGAAGTGATCAAGGCGGGATTCGACGCGGCGCAGGCGCAATACAAGATGGCGCAGCTCAATGTCGACAAACAGAAGTCCGTTTATGACCAGCAGGGAATCAGCGAATTGCAATATACGAATATGCTCTACAGCCGCGACGCGGCCAAAGCAAATGCCGATCTGATGAAGGCGCGCTGGGAACGGACGCAACTCCGCAGCCCCATCGACGGAGTGGTGGACAATACCATGCCGAATGTCGGCGAGATGGCTCCCCCCGGCATGCCGATCGCCCGCGTGGTGAATACGAGTTCGATAAAAATTCAGGCGGAAGTACCCGAACTTTACTCCGGCACGATCAAGACCGGCACTGCCGCTTCCGTGACATTCGATGCGGTACCCGATCTGACGCTGGAAGGAAAGGTCACATTCGTCAGCACGACAGTCTCCGCAGCAAACAGAACCCTGCTGATCGAGATTGTCCTCCCGAATCCGAACGGCAGGATAAAACCGGAAATGGTCGCCAAGGTAGAACTGATTCGCGAGAAGAAAACCAATGCGATACTGGTCAGCGAAAATCTTATCCGCCTGGTGGACCGCGACCGGTACGTACTGTACGTTGAACGCGAGGGAAAAGCGGAAGAACGCCGCGTCGTCCTCGGCGGACGGCAGGGAAACATGATGGAAATAATCTCCGGGGTGAAGATCGGCGAACGGCTCATCGTTTCCGGCAATCAGAATCTGATCAACGGTTCCCCCGTCATTATTACGGAATGATCTTTGACTGGTGAACGGCGTCATCCTGCGTAAGCCGGAAAATGCCGGCATGATTGTGAAATTGATTTATTTTTACCGTCCCTGCGGCAACAGACAGTGCGGCGACGGTCAACGCATCAGGAGAATTGCACAATGAATATCTGGAGTTTAGCAGTCGATAACAAAACGGCGGTCTATTTGCTGATGGCGCTGATCCTTATTTTCGGTTATACATCGTATATGGATATGCCGCGCGAGGCGACGCCGGATATCACCATTCCGTACGTCATCGTTTCAACGCCGTATATCGGCGTATCGCCGGTAGATATTGAAGGGTTGATCTCGCAGCCGCTGGAACGGGCGCTGAAAGGACTCAAAGACGTGAAACAGATCAACTCTGTTTCCAAAGAGGGACTGTCCACCATCAGCATCGAATTCAATACCGGCATCGATGTGGATGAGGCGCTGCGGCGGGTGCGCGACAAAGTAAATTCCACGCGCAGCCAGTTGCCGGCGGATATTCTCGAGCCGATCGTCACGGAAATAAACTTCAGCGAATTTCCGATTATGTACGTCAACGCGGTCGGCGATGTGGGTCTGGCAAGGCTGAAAGATATAGCGGAGGATCTGCAGGACAAAATCGAATCGATTCCCGGCGTGCTCCGCGCGGATATTGCCGGCGGATTGACGCCGGAAGTGCAGGTGAACGTCGACGTGTACCGTATGAACGCCTATCAGGTGAGTTTTGACGACATTTCGGGGGCTATCCGGGTGGAAAATCTTTCCATTCCCGGCGGAACGATCGAAACTGCAGACAAGAATCTGACTGTCCGCGTTCCCGGCGAATTCAAAACGGTAAAGCCGCTGGAAGATATCGTGCTGAAGATCCAAAACGGCAGACCGATTTACCTGCGGGATGTCGCCACCGTCAATTATTCCTTTGAGGACCGGGCGACTTTTGCGCGGCTGAACGGCAGCGAGGTTGTTTCGCTGGCGGTGCGTAAGCGCTCGGGAGAGAACCTTGTCGGCATTGCGGATAAGGTCAAAGAGATTATCGCGGCAGAACAAAAAACTCTTCCCGCCGGCATTACGTTGGAAGTCTCCAACGACCAGTCCCGTTTTATAAAACGGATGGTGCATGAACTTGAGAACAGTATTTTCACCGGCATGTTCCTTGTCGTACTTTCACTGTTCATGTTTTTCGGATTCAAGAATTCGCTTCTCATTTCCACCGCCATCCCCCTCTCGATGTTTACGGGATATATAGTTCTCGGCGCCATGGGAATCACACTGAACATGGTGGTTCTCTTTGCTCTTGTGCTCGCTCTCGGAATTTTGGTGGACGACGCAATTGTCGTCATCGAAAACACCTACCGACACCAGCAGGAATACGGCGAGGAACCGAACTCCGCCGCCAAAAAAGCGGCCGGCGAAGTCTTTGTACCGGTGCTGACCTCCACGGTAACGATTTTATCGGCATTCATTCCCCTGCTATTCTGGCCCGGCATTGTCGGAGAATTCATGAAGTTTCTGCCGATCACACTGATCACGACGCTGACGGCGTCGCTCTTTGTTGCCTATGTTATCAGCCCTGTGCAGGCGGCGGAATTCATCAATTACCGGAAGGAGATTAAAAAAGCGAAGTTCAATCTGGAACATCCGCATTGGTACAAGAAGTACAATCCCCTCACGATACTCTATCATAAAGTGGACGAGCAGTTCTTTCCGTGGGCGCAGGGAAAATATGTGGAGACGCTCCGCTGGACACTCAATAACAAATGGAAAACAATGGGAGGCGCATTCGCGCTGCTGTTGACGATCATCATCCTCTTCGGCATGTTCAATAAAGGAGTCGAGTTCTTCCCCGAAACCGAACCGTCGCAGGTAAGCGTCTCTATTGAATGTCCAGCGGGCGCATCGCTGGAAGTTACCAACGCCATCTCAAAAATTCTTGAAGAACGCCTTGAAGCAATCCCCGGTAGAAAGGATGTGGAGTTCATAGGCGCAAGCGTCGGCACGTCGGACGATATGTTCGATTTCGGCGGACAGGGAACTGCTAACAAGGGAAAGATTGCCATCAATTTTCACGAGCACAACAAACGCGAACAGAGTTCGTTCATCACAATGGAAGAGATCCGCAAAACAACTCTCGGCATAGCGGGTGCCGATATCCGGCTTTCCAAGCAGCAAATGGGACCTCCGGTGGGAGATCCCGTGAGCATCGAAGTCGCCGGCGAGGATTACGATCAGCTTGCCGCACTGAGCAACGAAATACAGGAAAAGATTAAGGATGTGCCGGGGCTGGTCGATTTGAAGGATAACTACAACACCGGCCGTCCGGAAGTGGAGATTGTCGTCGACCGCGAAAAGGCGGGACTTTTCTATACGAGCACCGGACAAATCGCATCGACCGTTCGTGCTGCCATTGCGGGTGTGGAAGCATCGAAATACCGCGTCGGTGAGGATGAATATAAAATTCGTGTCCGCTTGCAGGAAGACCAACGCACATCGCCGGCCGATCTGGAAAATCTCCGTATCAATTTCATGAACCGCCGCGGTCAACTTCTCTCGATTCCGATTACCTCCGTCGCGGACATCCGCCGCACCACGTCGGTCACGGACATCCGTCGCAAAGATATGAAACGGGTCATTACCGTCAGCGGCAACATCTCCAACCGTGTACAATCCGAAGTCTTACAGGATGTTAAGAATCGTATCGCCGGCATAGCGCTGCCGAACGGATATTCCGTTTCTCTCACCGGTTCACAGGAAGATCAACAGGAAGCATCGGATTTTCTCAGCCGTGCGTTTGTCGTTACGCTGATGATGGTCTTTTTAATCATGGTCATGGAATTCAATTCGATGAAAGTTCCGTTTGTGATCATGATCTCGGTGATCCTCTCACTCATCGGCGTGCTGTTCGGATTGCTGGTAACCCGCACCGCACTCAGCGTGATGATGACCGGCGTCGGCATTGTGGCGCTCGCGGGAATCGTGGTGCGGAACGGAATTATTTTACTCGACTTCGTAAAACATAAACATAATGAAGGGGGATTGTCACTCGATGAAGCGTTGGTGGAAGCAGGACGCGTCCGTCTTCGTCCCGTCATTTTAACTGCCGCTGCAGCGGTGCTGGCGTTGATTCCTATGGGAACGGGGTATGACTTCAATTGGACCGAATTCCATTTCGTAACCGGTTCCGAAAGCGCCGGATTCTGGCGCCCTCTTGCCGTTGCGATCATTTTTGGACTGTCGATCTCCACATTTTTGACGCTCGTCATTGTCCCGACCGCGTATTCGCTTATTGACGAGTATACCGAAAAAACAAAAGCATGGATCGGTGAGAAATTCAAAGCAAAGGAATACTAGAAACGGTCTCAATAATATCTATTCAATGACATGCCGAGCGCTCTCCAAAAAACGTGGCGGGCAGGAAGTCGATCTACGATCCCGTAGGGAGGCATGATTTTCACAGAATTGTCACCTCTCGTCTTCGCTCGGGGTGACAAAAAGTGCGATGCCATGGCGAGCGGAGTCGAGCCATGTGAGCGTTGAGTTACCCCTCTGCCGAAGGCATCCCCTTGGGCGTCTCCACTCAAGGTGACAGTTTCATTCATTATCCATTTTTGAAATCGCTTCTAAATTTATAATATCTGCCACAAAGTCACCAGATCACCATAAATAAAAAAGGAAGATCAAGCATCTTCCTTTTTTATTTGTTTCCTTTCCTCCGCTGTGCGCCTCTGTGTCGCAGTGATGTTTGATAATTATCAATGTAATTTCTTATCTTAGTCAAGATTATGGTTTCACGATCATCAATATTTCTCCTTCTGTTCACAATTATTTCTATTTCTTCTGCGCAAGATAGTGTCGCCGTCGCGACAAAGGAATCCCCTGTGTACCTGCTTCATCCGACAATACCGGAATTCCTTCGCGAACAGGCGCCGCGATTCGCGTCGTTCCGTTTGGAGGTAATGTCCTCGCGCATGCCGGGAAATCTGAATCGTTGGGGAATGTATTCTCCGGAGTTCTTCGAAATGACAACGCCGGGAAAAATTGATCTTACTGCGCCGCTAAAACTGCAATTGATGAAACAGGAAGAAAACAAAGTGATGTATTCAATTCTCGGATCGTTGCAACTCGGCGGGACGGCATATCTGCTCTACCGGCATATCAAGAAGAACAAAGGAATTAAGTAGGTATCTCAAATAAGAACATCCCCGTTTTCTTTGAGAAAACTGGGATGTTCGATTACCTGTACTAACCAGCCTGTAGAGTTCGAGCGCAAAGATGCACCGAAAGTCATTTCATTTTGTGACCACCGGCACAAGAGCCGGAAAGAAATGCAGAAGCGCCTATCAAAAATCCGAGATCGTACCAAAGACCCGAATTCGGAAATGCATAGATACGAATGTCCTGGAAAAATGAGCCAATAAAACTAAAAAGGATAATGAATCCATGTAAAAGGCCGTACCAGAATCCCGGCGGATCGATGATTTCGGTCATGCTGTGACGGGCACAGCCAGACAAAAAGACCATGAAACCGATTGAGAAAAGTATGATGAAGTATTTTCTATTCTCCGACATCTGAATCACTCCTCCCCGAATACATTATTTCTGATTATGGCATAGGATCAATACTGTACCCATCTGCAAATTGATCTTTCAAGCATGCGTAAACTGTTTGGAATACAAAGAAAACTTTTTTCAAAAACTAAACTACTCACCGACTCATATACTCATTTACTCAACGACTCACATACTCAACTACTCCTTTTCTACTTCACCAACATCATCTTTTTCACTTGTGTAAATTTCGAGCCTTTGCCTCCCGCCGCTTCGATTCTGTAGATATACATTCCGCTCGATACCGCACGGTTGTCGTGATTTGTGCCGTTCCATTGCACGGAGTAGAATCCCGCAAACTGGTTTTTGTGGATAAGCCGCTTCACTTCCTGTCCAAGTGTGTTATAAATCGTGATCGTTACGCTACTCGCTTCCGGAATCTGGTAGTTGATGGTTGTCGATGGATTGAATGGATTCGGATAATTCTGTTCCAGGCGGTAGACGGTTGGTACAAGCCGTTCCGTTTCTATGCCGGTGACACCGCTGGGATACATCAATCGCAGGTTATCCAGATAGATGGTTCCCGAAGTCTTCGCACCCTGGACTCTGTCGAGTGCAATTTGGATCTCTAGTCGATTGAGTGTCAAAGGAAATGTTGTTCCCGACGCCCCTTCCAGGGGAGACAAAGCGGACATCGACGCATCGACAAAGCTAAAATTCACACTGTCGTTGAGATATTTTTTTCCCGAAGCGCGGTAGCTTTCCGAGTCGACATCCGAAAACCGGTAATACAACCGATGTCTCCGTCCGTCCGATTTGACGTCGAGCGCGATAGCATCGGGAATCCCATACACGGAAATATCCTTGTTGAGATAGACCATATACGCAGACTGGAGCGCATCATAGGTGGCGGTATATTCGATCTTAAAAGAAGCAGTGCCGGCGGTCTTCTGGACCTGTTCGAGAGAGACGGTGAGCGAATCGATGTTTTCATCCGAAAATGACCATCCGGTAATACTATCGAATAGATCGAGACTCACGGTACCGACGGCGCTTTCGACGGTGATAACGCTTGTATCGCTGTGCGTCTCGAACGTAACGATGATGTTTGTCGTCCCGCTCATTTTTCCGGTAAATACACCCATGGAATTCACCGTCCCCACGGAAGTATCCGTTGACGTCAATGTGAACATCATCATCGGTAAAGCGTGACTGACATCATAGGGATCGTACGTTTCTACGGCTAACTGAAGCGTGCGTATTGTATCTGTTACGGCAAATTGAGGACGCACGACGATCGACTGAATGCCGTACGTTCTCACAAAACACGAATCTGTAATATCGTTAAACTGCACATATACGTATCCGCTGTCTGGCGTGTCCGCCGGAGTAAAAATGCCGGTCGGTTGAATCGAACCGATCGTTCCATCGCAGGAATACTGGACCCACGATGACGGCAGAACAACCCTGTTGCCGGAAACATCCATGGCAGTGGAGAGAAACGTATGATGGTCGAAACGAAATATGTTTAACGAAGTTGCCGACAGCGCCAGGGAAGAAAAAGAGTCGGGTGGATCTGTGGAGAGCGTAATCAACGAATAAAAGAAATTTGCACTGAACGGACGAAGGCTGTCAGTATTCCCGCCGTGTCCGGTTAAAGGAAAGAATGCTCCGTGGTTATAGATACCGAGCTGCGTTGCCGTTCTGGAGATCGCGACACCTCCGAACAACGGAATTTCAAAATCACTGGAGACTCCGCTGTCCGGAGGTACGACGGTATCCAAAAGGCCGTGAAAATTTGCGACGGGCACATCGCCTGCTTCGATCCATCGGGGATCGATAATTGCGCCGCAATAATTCACAATGCCGTTTATCGCGGAAGAATATCCGGGATTCCCACTTGTCCCCTCGCTAGTTCCCCACGCCGCCTGATCGACTTCCGGTGGGATTTCATCCTGATTCCAATATGCATAGTGCACCGCTATCATTGATCCTGCCGACGAACCGAGAAGATAAATATGCGACGTATCGATGCCATATTCAGCCGCGTTCGAACGGAAAAAGCGAACGGCAGCTTTGGCATCCTGCACTCCGCGCAGCAGTGCTTCTAGTATTGTCGTTATTCCTTTGGGCGTTTCAATGCCGAGCCTGTAGTCGATTGTCGCTGCCACATACCCCCGTTGTGCCAGGTCAGTACAGAACGCAGCCATCTCGCTTCTGTTGCCGGCAATAAGGCTGCCGCCATGAATACCAATTACTAATGGCCGTTTGCTCACCGTGTCATCCGCCGGCTTGTATAGATCCAACAGCAATGCTTTCGTCGATCCGTCGAGAGCGAGATTGCTGCCGTACTGAATGTCTTTGGTGCTTACAGCGGAAGGAAAGACGATATCCTTGTATCGAGTACCTGCATCGGCGGACTGAGCGGTCGCACAGATGATGATCAGCATGATGGAAAAAAATATATTTGATGATTTCATATAATCATCTCCTTGGCGGGAAACGTGCGGTTCCTGTGTATATGAATGACCTACGGGCACATCGCCGATCCGATGCACATCCGGACGTTATGGCGGATTTGGAACCGTTCATTCCGCTCATCTCTCAATGAGATTCCGGCTATTTCAGCAGTATCATCTTTTTCACTTGTGTAAATTTCGAGCCTTTGCCTCCCGCCGCTTCGATTCTGTAGATATACATACCGCTTGATACCGCCCGGTTGTCGTAATTCGCACCGTTCCATTGTACGGAGTAATATCCTGCGATCTGGCTTTCGTTGATGAGCCGCTTCACTTCCTGACCGAGCGTGTTGTAGATCGTGATGGTCACACTGCTCGCTTCGGGGAGTTGGTAATTGATGGTAGTCGACGGATTGAACGGATTCGGGAAGTTCTGCGACAACACATAGACCGTCGGCAGTTCCGCCGGTCCGCGCACATTCAGCGTAATGCCGCCGACATCGTTTGTATGGTCGGTTTCGTTCAAGATGAACCGATCCATCGTAAATAATACTGCGTTCTTTGGATAATTTTTATCCTTTAAGACAAATGTGAATGTGATAATGTCCCCTGCATCATTCATCGGCATTATACCGGCGAGCGCCATATGGGCTTTCCGATCCGGGAAATGATACGCCATCATCATGCTGTCGGTCAGCGCGGTTTTTGCCATCCCTATCGGCGACACAACGGTGGTATCAAACGACAGCGTCATCGCAGCGCCGTAGACATTGGATGGTTTGTTCACCGAAACGAATAAATTATAATGATCCGGCTGCTCTGTTTTGTCGATCCGGAATGAAAAGGCAGAGAGTATCGCCTCGGGTTGCGCAATTTTTCCTAATCCGCCCGGGAACGAACTGATGAGACCGACGGTATATTGCAGAATATTCGATGCATCGAATGCCGAGATTGTCATATCCCCTGTGACATCACCAATCCGTTGCTGCAATGCCGTGAGCGTATCGATCTCCACTACATGCCGAAGTACATGCGACGCATCGAACGCGCTGATGGTGCCGTTGCCGCTCACGTCCCCATAGATGTTCACACGGACGAATGCCGTATCGTTCGTGACAGTGCTGTCGTCCGCGATCTGGGCGACGATGATGTACGTTCCGTTCGCGTCCGGCGCGGGAATATACGTCAGCAATCCGTTCAGCGGATCAAGATATGTTCCGGAAGGCCCGTCGATAAGAGTGTACGTGAGTTCACTCCCTTCAGGATCGACTGCAAAGTAGGCGTATGTCAGCGTATCGAATCGTGCCATAGCCGTATCCGGCAATGCCGAAGTGAAATACGGGGCAATGTTGGGATTTGCTGAGAAAAATCCGGCAATCGTTTGAGGGGATGAAACCGAGTAAAAAGTGTAGGTAAAGGTTGTATCGTCTATCGAACCTCCCACGAATTCGACAAAACTCGTCATTGATTGCGGATCGCCCGGTTGTTCTTTCTGTCCCCTCGTCAGCGATGCCTTTGTTTCATCCTTAATTATTTTCGTTGAGGTGATTTCCTCAACAAGATAGTATTCCCCATCGATCACGACACTGTCGATATGATAGAACTCATTCGATCTGATCGTGAATGTGATCGAATCACCGTGATCGACATAGACCATGCTGTCCGGATCGATAGTCCCGTTGCCGAATACAAAAGGTGTGACGGGATAATACATGTATGGTACTGCGGAGGCGTAATTGCTGGCGCCGCTCTCGACACCGTTGGTATCGATTGCGGTGACGGCAAAGAAGTATTTCGTGCCGATCGTGAGCCCGTCGATGAACTTTGTTGTATCGGTAATGGCAGTTGTCGAATCCAAAAGCGCAAGCGTTTCAACATTCGTCCCGCCATAGATCAGATACGCGCTGAAATCGTCCGCAACGGATGAATTCCACTGCAGCGTGAAATTGGATTGCATGGAATCGATCACCGCCAGCGCGGATGGATCCGTCGGGGGAACGATATCGGCGGTCAATGCAGAGACCGCAAAACTCAATATGCTTTCGACGCCCGTGGAGTCGACCGCGGCGACGCGGTAATAGAACGTCGTGCTGATCGGCAATCCGCTGTCCGCATACGAAAGATTTGTCGTAGTATTGATTTGTGTCATCGATGTGGAATCGGCGCCGCGGAAAATACCATATTCCTTAAGCGGCGATGCGCCGCCGCCGTTTTGCCAGTCAAGGTCAATGGTTGTTCCGGTTACCATGGCGGCAAGGTCTGCCGGCCGGAGCTGCAGATTGAATTCTGTCGGTGTTCTGGGAATAGATGAAATCCTCACCTCGTCGATCTCACCGTTAAAATAATCATCCGCCGAGTTTGCCAGTGCTTTTCCGATAAACAGCGGTTCGGTGCTGTTGAGAATATGATTGGCAGTGGTTGTCGAACCGTTTTCCGCTCCGTTAATGTACAATCGAAGGTCACTGCCGTCGTACGTGACGGCAACGTGGTTCCATCGTCCGGATTGCAGCACATCGTTCGATTCCAGGCCAACAACCGATGTATCGTTGTCCAGATAAATGTGGAGTTTTCCCGCCATGGTCAGACTCAACTGGTACGCGGTCGCAAGGTTGGACTTTCCTTTTCCGATGATCACTCTGTCGGCAGTATCGATTGTGGTGGGAATCTGGACCCACGCTTCGAAAGTGAATTGATTCGTAAGGGAGAGCGACGAATCGCTTTCAATCAGAATATGCTTGTGCGTACCGTCGAAACCACGGGCGTTGCCGATTCTGCCCGATACAATTCCCGGTCCGTATGCCGTGCCGAAATTATCGTTTCCGCTGTAATCATAGGCAATATCCCCGCTCGATTCGTTGAAGCGCAGCAATACAAGCGTGTTCGGATCGGCGGTATACTCGCTGATGATCGGATCGGGTATCGGGGCGAATGTCACATCGATGGTATGCGGTTCGGTAACATTGTCAAAGAAATATTTCCTCGTGATTCCGACTGAACCACCGTCCACAATCACATCCTCTATATAATATCCTGGATCGGAAACGATTCCGTACGCCACGCTGTCGCCGTGCGTCACGACTGTGGAACCAGCCGGCGTGATTGTTCCGCCCGTGTTCGCCGAAGCGGTGATTTCATACGAAACCAATTGTCCCGCGGTAAATTTTCCAAAACCATCCAGAGCAGTTCCCTGAATTGTGCTATCTGTTACTGTTCCTTCCGGAGCATCGAACCACGTGGCATCATAATACTGCCAGAGTGTGTATTGTTGGGGATCGGCTCCGCCGTCGATATCTCCCGGAGTAAATCGGAACGTTGCATCGAATGTATCGAAACTAAATGCGTCGTTATCAAGATTCCAGAATCGGTTCAATCCTTTAGCGCTGTCCAGCAGCGATCCGCTGACTAATGGTCCGGTTACCGACGTGGATGCGGTCATCGATCCGGCTGTAGAGACATTGGCAAACGTGACATCAACCGGAGCGTAGGTTGTCGCATCTCCGATCTCGAATATACGAGATAATTCTGTGCCGACAGGAAAATTATGACGCATTGTGCCGTTGACATGTCCGTCATTGCGGGCGATGACGCCGCCATCCGCAATTTCCACAGCATACACGCCGGTAATGATCTGCCCGCCGTTTAGATATAACGAATCATTGACAAGGATATCTCCTCCTGCCAGAACAACGTCGCCGGATGATTTTTCTATTTTTAATTTGTCAAACGAATACAATCCGTCGATTGAGCTGTTTCCCGTTCCAAAGAAGGAGATCATATTGCCGTTCGGATATATCGCGGCATCGCTGAGTGTGACATCTCCCTGAATGTTTAATGTATTTCCGGATAACGTTGAGAGAGTGATATATCCGTAATTCTCCACATTCCCATAGACTGTCAGCGGTGCCGCCATTTCAACTTCAAACGCATTCATGTTCAGGTTGGAGCCGCCGTAGACTTTCAAATTTCCGCCGATTGCTCGTGCGGTTGTTGTGCCGCTGTTATCTCCCAGCGCCAAATCCGTATTCCCGGTGATCTCCACATGGTGCGGATATCCTGCACCACTGGTTGAACTCCACTCTACACTTCTGCCGAACACTCCGCCGATGCTGTATCGAAGCGTGGACCCGACGCCGTAGAATGGCGCATTATTGTATATATATCCACCGGTATCGATCTCCAGTTCAGTAATTATCGAAACGGATGGGCCGACATCCACCGCTCCATGCACTTTCAGGATATCGAATGCAAGGTTTCCCGAAATCGCTCCTGCTCCCTGAAAATTGAAAACGTGATTCGCCGGCACCAGTGTTCCGCCGGCGTTGGTCAGCGCAGTCCCGTCATACATTTCCACCACTGTTCCATTGATATTAAGTACGCCGGAATCGATCACCAGCGCATTCAAAATATTGATACCGGTCAACGGATCGTACGGCATTTCCACCGTATCCGACGAGGCGATCACCAAACTGTCGAAGGAAATATATCCCCAATTGACGGTCGATATTGTTTGCTTGGTTGTTCCGATAAGATTGATTGACAAATTGTTGGAGGTCAAAGTTCCGTCGTGGAGATAATCTCCAGCAAGAAAAAGATTTCCGCCCGGAAGCGTGGAAAGGGATAAACCACCGTAGTTCATGATTGAACCGAGCACCGTCAATGGTGCGGTCATCTCGTATGTATCGTAATTCATTCTCAATTCGCCGTTGGTATCGATCTTTAAATCGCCGGAAATTTGCCGGGCAATAGCGGTCCCCCCGTTGCCGAGATTGAGAACCGTATAGCTGCCGATCTGCACATGATGAGGATATCCCGTTCCCGTCGTTGCGGACCATTCCGCACCGCGATGATATGTACTGCTGGTTGAATAATAAAGGAGCGACGATGGTCCGTATACTGGCGGTTGCACGACAACTGTGGAAACTGTGCGTAATTTCAGCGTGCCGTTGATTGTTGTGAGGTTGGTACCGAAATCAATGCTGTCATCGACATTGACGACAATGCTGTCGTCGAAGAGAAGCGTTCCTCCGCCGGATGAAATGACGGATTTCGGATCGGTAAATTGAATTTCACCGGTCCCGAATATTTTTCGTTCGCCCCCGGCAACGAGTATTTTCCCTCCGGGATTAAAAAATGAAAAGATATTACCATTTAAATATATTCCCTCGGCATCAAGTATCTGTAACACGGTATCTGTAAATCCGATGATGGCAACATCGGTTCCGGGAGCAATAATCAGTTTTCCCGACGGTTTGTTTACGACAAGGAAGTCAAATTCTGCACCGATAAAATTATCAATAGTCTGATCGGTGCTGCCGTTAAACACTACGGTTCTGCCGCCGGTAAACATATATCCGTTGCTGCCGGTATACCAATCACCGCCGACGGTGATATCGCCGCCCATTGCGGATGATTGATACAAATATCCTTCGAGGGTAAAATCGCCGGGAACGACGAGCGGTGCCACCATTTCATTTGTTGCCATGTCGAGCACGGAACCATCGTCAACAATCAAATCGCCCGCTAACTGTTTTGGCGTTACCGAGCCGCTGTTGGCGCCAAGATCGAGTGTGGTGAAATTGGAAACATGGACATGGTACGGATACCCGGCTCCGCTGGTCGAACTCCATTCCACGCTGCGATAATATGTTCCGCTCGTTGCATATATTAATGTTGATCCAATGCCGTACGTCGGTCCGTTGCCGCTGATCGATCCGCCGGGATTGATCTTCAATACAGCAGAGTCCAAAATCGTCAGGTCATATCCGTAAGTATTATAATCGCCGCCGGTGATGATCATCGAATCTTTCACGGTAACATCACCATAGTCCGATTGTGAGATGCCGAACACACGCAATACCCCGTATTCAAGAGGTGAAATTGTTTTAGTCCCTCCGTAGTAATATTCGATAATGCTGTTTGATGCAAGATTATATACGGCGAACGTTCCCGGAAAATTATCCATCCCACCTATTCGCAGTGTTGCGCCGGATGCAAGAGTAAAATCGGATGATCCGGATATTGTATACATCGATAGATCGAAAATGCCGCCGTTGATCGTGACGTTTGTGGAGGGATTGATGTTCGCTCCCAGCGTCAGGCTTGCCGAGCCGGTGGAATTGATTGTGAAATTGGTAATTGATGATGGAACATTACTAAGAACGACATCGACGGTTTGCGAAGGTGAATCATATATGATGTTGCCGAAACTTTGCGTTAGACTGTCGGGAAGAGTCGTTGTAACACCAGTAATCTTCAAATTGGAAAACGTATTCCAATTGAGCGACGGTATGTAGCCGCCGTTCGAAGCATGAATATATGTCCCTACTAATGTCAAACTTCCCGTTGCTCCGGATCCAAGTGTAAGTGTTCCGGAATTTTTTATGAAACCAGAATTATTGAGATATCCGATAATGAGATCATCACCACTGCCGTTGCCATTGTTTACGGTGACCGTAACTCCGCTGTTTATATAGACATCACCGCTAATATTCAGAACACCGACGGATGAATTGTGCTGAAAAGTGAGGAATCCGGCATTGATATACACGGTGCCGGTAACATTCCAAGTTCCGGTAGTATACATTGAGTCTGGATAAATAATTTGAAAAACATCACTGGTAGTAGTAAAATTTGATGGTTGACTCCCTGAACCATTCATCGCAGAGTTCCAACTGGACAGGACGTTTGCGGGAAGGTTTCCCTGTGCATAGTATGTCGTCGCATAGGTAAATGAAACCGACAATGTAATACTTAACGATATGTAGAGTAGGCACTTGAATCGCCGCATGGATGCTCCTGGATCACAATGACGATAATGATACTCACTTCATCAATATCATCTTCTTCGAGGAAGTGAATATGTTTTCGTTGTTTGCTGTTACGGTGATAGTATAGAAATAGACGCCGGTCGAAGCAGTGATGCCCCGATCGTTCTTTCCGTCCCATTCGACGGAATATGTGCCGATGGATTGGTGCGCATTGTGCAGCGTCCGCACACGCTGGCCGAGAACATTATAGATGTTCAATGAAACATGTCCGCTGTTGCCGATGGAATACCGTATCTGCGTGACGGGATTGAACGGATTCGGGTAGTTCTGCATCAGCGCATAATCGGGCGGTATCAGCGGGATTCCATCAGTATTCTGTTCGATGAACGATCCGTTTCCGGTGATCAGACGGAAATTACGCCGCGACTCATTTTTGTTCATTGTAAATTCATAAACGGACGACGCCGTAATCGGTATTGCTCGTTCGGTTCGTTTGTCGATGACATAATAGTTGAATCCTGCCGGAAGATTACCGAGATGCGAGAATGTGAGCATCACACGCGTCTTTGCTTTTGCCGTCGTCACGTCGAAATCCCAGAACAAACCATCGTCATTCGTAGGACGAATATCCATTGCATACGATCCGGGCCGATTTTTCCATCCGTTATTAGTAAATCTCACCATTACATAATCGGTCGGGGTGGTCGGCGGCTCTTCAAGATCGAATCGGTCATACTCTTCCTTTGCGGCAGGAGAGACACCGGCAAAATTATCTTCGTCCGCCGATTTTCCCGCTTTTGCGTTGATGCCGATGCGCCATTCATTCTCGCCGTACGTCGCGGTGACACTCTTGGCAAGGGACGAAGCGCTGATGTCTTCGGGATTAATATAGATGGTGAGCGTATCTTTTGTAAGATTCTTTACAAAATATCCGCTGAACGGCTCCAATGCGAGCGATTCCGCTTTAAACGATGTTCCGTCATATCTCCAGATTCTCTGCTCGACCGAATCATGGATGGAATGCTGCCAGCTCACTTTGTAGGGGAAAGGATTACCGATCATCGAATAACCGGGACCGATGGTAATCGGATAAAAACTCTGCACCGGCACAATCGTCGTGTTTCCGAATGTAATATTGAACTCGCCTCGAGTGATCAGCCAGTACGCCTCTCCCCGCTTGAATGTCTTGAACCGCTCGCTCGGGAATTCCGCATAGGCGCCGCTCACCGGATCGTACCGTCCGAAGAGACGCCAGATCAAAGGATTGATCCCGCCGAGATCTTTCAGCACTTCGGCAATCTCTGAATTTTCCAGATCGAACGGAACGCTCACCAGCCGGTACTGTTCGCTCGGGGTTTTGCCGGGGAGTTTTACTTCGTAATCTTCCGAAACACTCAATATGTTGATCAGAAACGCCAGATTATCCTTCACTGAAATATTTGGATAGGCCGTATCTCCGTCGGAGCCGGTTTTCCACGCATCAAGATCGCCGATAACAATAATTTTCCCTTTCCCCACTTTGTTCACTCCCACCACCGCCGGCTGCGACGCAACGGCCTCTCCTGCAATTCTTCCGTCTGCCGATGTGGTCACCAGTGGAATGGCACTCCCCGAGATTTGCACACTGGCGCTGGCAAAGAAAACCAGCGTATCCACTCCCGAAAGGTACGGATGATTCGTATCGGCAAAATCGGTCAGGAACGGAAAGGTCGGGTCGAAGTAATTGTGTAAAGAGTCAATAACAAGATCGTTGTTCAATGTCAGTCCTGTCGCCCAGGATGTGTCGGTCAATATGGAATTCAATCCATTATTGTTCCCATTCTTCGTTGCGTCGCCGATCCCGATCAGGACTCCCCCCTGTTCCACAAAACGGCGGATGGAATCGATCTCCGCACGTTGATACACCGACTGCGGGGATAATGTCAGCACTATGTCGTGTCCCGACGGAATGAATTCGGCGCCGGTGAACGAGATCTGTATGCCGCTCTGTTTGAGGAATGTGAAAAGTTCATCCGCTCCGCTGGTCGAATCCGCAAAGGGAACCGTCGATCGGTGCAGCGTATCGATCAATATCTGCCGTGTTACTGCGAGTTTTGCAATCGCAGAACCGTTCGCCGTCAGGACAAAAAATTGATTTATAAGATCGTTTGTTAAAAAAACATAGTGCGTAAAATGTCCGCCGACTGTTGTCGGCTTGTAGGTGATACCGATTGCCCTCTCTTCTCCCGGAGGAATTATCATTTGCCCTGCCGTATCAAGAACAAAATTAGGATCACCCTCGGCATTGTGTTCCGGGGGCATCATCAGCGTCAGCGGAACAATGCCGTTGTTTTTCACCCGGGCAAAAAGTTGCTTGGTTCCGCCGAATGTTATCGAACCGAAATCAAAGTTCTGTTCGGATACTTCGGCTATCGCCAGGCCGACGACGGTGATCAACGCCGTATCAAAGACGGAGACCGTTCCGTCATGCACTGCAATGACAATCGTATCGATACCCAAATCGACCGATGACGGAGTCCATGCCAATGATCCATCGGCAGAGATGATCGCCCCGGACGGTGCGCGGGCAATGGAATAGAGAAGAGAATCCTGGTCGGGATCTATCGCGGAATAGTGAAATGATATCGCAGAGTCCGCCCAGGTGGAAAAATCCGGCAGCGATTCCACAAACTGCGGCGGGCGATTGACGTTCACCACGGTGACAACAGCGGAGTCGGTGACAAAAAATAATCCGTCGGTGACTGTGACTGGAAAGGAATAAATTCCCGCCTGTGTAAATTCCGGCCTCCACTGCAACAGTCCATCCGGAGTTATGGTCATACCCGGAACGGATGGCAGCGGCAAAAAGAATTGAAGCGGATCGTTCTCGTCGTCCGTTGCCGCATAGGAAAAAAGCAATTCCTGATCTTCGTTGATCGTCGTATCGGCAAGCACTGCGGTAAATCGCGGCGGCGTATTGCCGATGCTGACGCGAACGTATGACGTATCGCTGACGAAAACTTTCCCGTCGGTCACGCGCACAATCACACGATGTGTTCCGGTCTGTGTCTCCGTCGGTGTCCAGGTGAAAAGGCCGTTCTGCGTTATTACTGCTCCGATCGGCGCATCGGCGAACGAGAAGACCGGCACATCTGTATCCACATCGACGGCGGTATATTGAAAAATATACTGTTCATCCGTCTCGATGTATGCCGTATCCGGCGGCACCGATGTGAACACCGGAGGTCGATTGACATTCACCACGGTGATCGTAAGATTTGCCGCCGTCGTCATTCCTCGCTGATCGTTGGCAATGACCGAAACGGTATGAACACCGGATTGCGTGAAGGCCGGTGTCCAGTTGAACAATCCCGTCGACGAACTGATTGTCATTCCGGTCGAAGGATTTTGCAAAGAATACGCAATAATATCGCCGTCCACATCCGTTGTCGTGAACATGAAACTCAACTGCTGCCCCTCGGCAATTGTTGTATCCGTAAACAATTTCGAAAAGACCGGCGGGTGATTGTCGGAGAACGCCGTCAGCGTTGTCGCATGAGAAACCGTATTAATACCGTCACCGACATAAAAAGTGACATTGTAGTTCTGATTTATCTGAGTGAACACCGGACGCCATTGCAGGAATCCGCCCGGCGTAAATGTTGCTCCCGGCGGCAAACCGGATGCGCTCCAGTTGAGAGGATCATTTTCCGGATCGGTCGCGGTAAATTGGTAGGTGAAAAGATTTCCGACGCCGATCGAGGTGATTTGCAACGGATTGGTAATGACCGGTTTCTGATTGACGTTGAGTACGTTGATGCTTGATACTTTAGATGCAGATCCCCCTTTGCCGTCCGAGACAATCACGGTAATGACATAGACACCTGCCTGGCTGTAGTTCGGCACCCAATACAGATTGCCGGTAACGGAATCGATCGACATATTCGGCGGATGATTTTGCAGCGAAAATTTCAGCGGATCGTTTTCCGGATCGGTCGCGTCAAAATTGAATGAGAGCGCTTGATACTCGTTGACGGTAGTATCCCCCATTGTTCTGGTGAACACGGGAGGAGAATTCGGCAGGGATTGAATGGTAATGGAACCGTTCTTCGTGAGCGCTTTCGGTTGTCCGGGAGCCGGTTCATTGTTCTCATACTTGATAAATGTAAGAGGCGAAAACTGTCCGGGCCCTGCCGGCGCCTGATGGCGGAAACGCATTGTGACAAAAGTGCCGCTGCCGCTCAACGGTATGGTGCCGGCGAATGCCATGCGCACGATCGATGCGGAATCCTTGACGGCAAATCCCATTCCGGAACTGAGCGTTCCCGCGGTGTCGATTGCCACAAACCGCACCCGTGTCGTATCATATTGAATCTCGATCTCAGTGGAGAGAATTCCGAGTCCGGTGACATTGCCGATTGCGATCGGAACATTCACCGAGTCTTCGACCATCAACTGCAGGTGAGGCATTGATGCCTGGAAATCGAACACGAAAATTCCGCGTGCGCCGTCAAATCCATCCGTGTCGTACGCGGACAAAACGACCTGTCCCCCTTTTTTCGCTTTAAGAATGCCGGTGATAGAATCGACGACGGCAACCGTTGTATCGGATGTGAACCAGCGGTACGGCGGCATTCCGCCGGTGGCAAAATACTGCACCGAATCTCCCCGGACCAGTAAAGAATCCGGTGTAATGATTGAAATCGTCGGGCCGGGAAGCGGTGTAAAAGAGCCGCTGTTCACCGTGGGAAAAATATTCTCGTTGAACATTACGTCGGTCAGTTCGAGTATCGACGGTTCAACCGCGTGTCGTTTTACCTTTAGACGGATATGCAGGAATATTCCGCTGCCGGAAAGCGTATCACTTCCCGCCATGGCAACGGAAACGGATCCGGGGATTTGATTTACGGTCGGCGGGCCCCAGTCCGCTACAAGTGAGGAATCAGTGAATACTGATACAAATTCCAGCGTATTCGGATTATAATTGAATGTCCATTGTGCGGAAAAGATACCAAGAGAAGTAACGTCGCTTATATAGATCGGCAGGTCGAACGTTGTCAGCTGCAACACGCTCGTGTCCGGTATCGACAGCGTCACGCTGGAGGCGGCTTTTGCAAGCGGTCTCTTCGTATCCGTACGGGTCTGTGCCGTCAACGGATCGATACGGAGGACCAACAGCGCAGCGAAAAATAAAAATATAAAAACGCGAATGCTCATTGTCGGTTGTTTCTATTTCAACAGCAGCATCTTTTTCGTGCTGATAAAGACATTTTTCCCCTGCGATTGGGCGATGATTTTGTAGAGATACACGCCGCTGGAGACGGTCTTGTTGTTCTGATCCGTACCGTTCCATTGCACCGTGTAATATCCCGACGATTGATCCTTATTCACCAGCGTTTTCACCTCTTGCCCGAGCAAATTGAAGACCGTCACGTTTACCGCCGCATCGGCGGATAATTGATATGCGATGGTCGTGTATGGATTAAACGGGTTCGGATAATTCTGTCCAAGACGGAATTCGGACGGCGCACCGTCGGCCTGGTCAACGCTCAATGTAATGCCGCCGATATCCCGCGCGTAATCAGTTTCGTTCAGTACAAACCGTTTCATTGTAAAGACAACCGCATCGTGCGGGGTAGATTCATCCTTCAATACAAATGCGAAGCGGATAATCTCCCCTGCTTTATTCAGCGGCCGCGGTCCTGCCAGAGAAACATTCGCCCTCCCTTTCGGGAAATGGGTAAACATCATCATGCTGTCGGTCAGCACCGTCTGTTTCATGCTCTTGGCGGTAACGCGGGCAGTGTCGAACTCGATACTCATGCCGATGCCGTACGTATTGGAAGGCTTGTTGATAGAGACCACCAGTTCATATTCACCCTTGGCGGTCGACGGTACAATCGTGAAGGAGAATGCCGATAGTTGCGCTTCCACCTTCATCCTTTTCCCCAATCCCCCGGGAAATGTATCGATTAGTCCGACCACAAACTGCAAGATTGTCGATGCGTCCAGCGGAGTGATCGCAGAATCGCCGGTTACGTCTCCAATCCGCAGCTGCACCGGCGAGAGCACAATGGCGCCGACATCATGGCGCAGAAGAAGTCCGGCATCGAACGACGAAATGACGCCGTTTCCGCTCACATCTCCATAGCGGAATATACGGACCATGACAGTATCGGTAATTGCAATGACACTGTCTGTGACCTGAACAACAAAGAGATATTCGCCTGAAGATCCCGGCGGGGGTACCCACTCTAGGTCGCCGCTGTCGGAAATGACCGCATTGGCAGGGGCTTCGAGAAGCGAAAAATAGAGTTGCTGGCTGTCCACGGAAAAAGCGCCGTAGGTGAACCGCAGCGTGTCGAATCTGGCGATCGACGTATCGCTCATCGTTGCCGTAAACACCGGTGGTATGCCGACATCCGCTACCGCTATCACGGCGGTGTCGATCATAATACTCGCACTGTCGCTTACCATCACCGTTACGGTTTCTATGCCGGACTGTGTATATCCCGGCGTCCAGTGAAATTCTCCTGCGGTGGAGATCGACATACCCGCCGCAGCGGTTAAAAGATAGAACGACAATGAATCGCCATCCGGATCAACTGCCGTATAGAAAAACGCAAGAGACTCGCCTTCGTTAATTGTCGTATCGTTCATCACCGACGTAAATTCGGGAAGACGATTGAAATTTAAAATCATCATCACGACGGTGTCGGAGGCGAAACCGCCGAGCGAATCGGTTACCACAAATATCGGTTGGTATTCTCCCGCCTGCGTATAATCAGGAGTCCATTCCACAACACCCGTTACCGAGTCGATACTCATGCCGGAGGGAGTATTGACCGCCGAAAAAATTAACGTCTCGCTGTCGCCGTCCGTTGCATCGAGATCAAACATCAACGGAACATTCTCCATGCTGTAGATCGTGTCGGGCAACGGCGTCGAAAATTCCGGAACGAGATTTACATTCTGCACGGTAATGGTAAACGAATCGACTGCCGTACCGTACGGTTTATGATCGGTCACTACAAATGTTATGGAATATTCGCCATGCTGATTGCTTCCCGGTATCCAGTTGATTTCTCCGGTAAGCGAATCCAGCAGCAACAGCGGCGGCTGGCCGGACTGTATAAAATAACGGAGAGAATCTGCGTCGTCATCGGCGGCAGTCAATGTGAAGAGATATTCTGTTCCTTCAAGAATGATCGTATCGTTCGGCACAGAAGTAAAGACCGGAGCACGATTGGAGTCGACCACCGTAAAATAGGGGGAGATGGTTGAGTTTGCGTCAAGTGAATCCCATACTATAAACGTCACAAACGTAGTATAACCATCGCCGTCGTACGACGGAGTCCAGCTCACAATGCCAGTGAGGGAATCAACCGACATACCGGCTGGGGCACCGCTCGATTCATAACGGATCGAATCGCCGTCGGGATCTGTTGCGTTCAAGCCGACGGAAAACAATTCACCTTCTTGTACATAGAAGGTATCCGGCAGTGCCGGAAATTCCGGATTGCGATTGACATTCTGCACAACAATGGTGAGCGTGTCGACATCCATACCGCCGCCAGTATCCGCAACAGTGATAGTCGGTTTATAAATTCCCGATTGTGAATAGTCGGGAGTCCATTCGAAAAATCCTGTCAGAGAATTGATCGTCATCCCCGTCGTCGTGTCGGAAAATGAAAATGTCAGATCGTCAATGTCGGGGTCTTCTGCGGTGAAACCGAAAGAGTAATAGACGTTTTCGTTGACGAAAACGGTATCCGGAGGTGTCGACGTGAACGACGGCGGCCGGTTGACATTATTCACGACGATGGCGAACTGATGCGGCGTGAGTCCGCCGTTTTCGTCATCGGCGGTTACTTCGAACAGATATGTACCGGCAGATTCATAATCCGTCGTGAATGTAAATTGTCCTGATGTTCCGTTGATCGAGGCTTTCGGACCGGCCGGATTCGACGATAAAGAATAGGTAACACTGTGTCCATTTGAATCCGTAGCGGCAAAGGTGAAATCGTAGACACTATTCTCGTCGATGGTGTCGTCCTCCGCGGCAGCAATGAAGACCGGGGGATAATTAGGGATCGGATCGACGGTCAATATGCCGTCGATGAATGCACCGGTAAATTCTTCGTTGACCAAAAATTTTGCGAAATGAAGCGGCGCTGAGGATTGGGTAATCACCGTATCCTTCGAAACAAATTTCAAATAGATGAAGACGGCGTCCTGCGCCGTTGCGATCGACGAGGATGCCGCAATACCGAATTTTAATGTATCGGCAACCTGATTCGAAAAGATGGACATTCCCGAGGTCAACGTTCCGGCAGATTCATGGCCGATGAACGCAAAGAGCGTCGTATCGTACGGCAGAAAAACATCCGCCGCCCAGAATTCCAATGCCGAAGATCGTTCTGTATAGTAGACTGGAATCACTGCGGTATCGCCGTCGGTAAATGTGATATCCGGAATGCGAATCTTGAAATCGTTCGTGGAGATTGTTTGCTGACCGATATCGGGTAGCGGAACGGAAGCGTAAATGGTAACGCTGGGATACGCCGAAAGAACAACTAATCGCGCGGTGGAATCATTTAATTGCGTGAGTGAGACATCCGATGGCCGGTCGGTGGACCATATGTACGGTCCTATCCCCCCGGTTGCATAAATAGTAACCGTATCACCTACGGCAAGAGACGACGGCAGTCCGTTGATAACGACGGACGATTCCGCCGCTGCGGTAGAGAACAAGAACAGGAATGATATAATGAAAGGAGTAGCAAGTTTCGTCATCCGGTACCCTATTATAGTTACTATAATAGGTGATCGTAACCCCCCGATCGAATCACCAATTGTGATATATAATAGTCAAAGATAGACCAAGAACCGATGAAATGCAAAGAAAAGAATCTTCAAAAATATTCGAAAATACCATTGTTTTACTCTAAAAATCATTTCACTATTAGTAAAAATCACCTTGCCACTCCCTTCAACAAAATTTACATTACGCAATCGATCATCACAATAATTAGGAGCGCCCATGAGATTCACCCTGCCGGTTTCAGCCGAACGGATCCCCGTTTTACGCAATCGTTGGCTGCTTGGTACGTTCATACTCTTCATGATTGTTTGGATCAACACACTGGCGGGAACCACCGATCTTGCGAACTGGATACTCGAAAACATTCTGACTGTGCTGTTTGTTTCGTTTCTTTTTCTATCCTACAAGCATTATCAATTCAGCGATCTTAGTTACGTGCTGATCGGCCTGTATCTGTGCCTGCATGTGTACGGATCTCAATACACCTATGCGGAAAATCCGTTCGGTTACTGGCTGAAAGATTTTTTCGGCCTCTCCCGCAATCATTATGACCGCATCGTCCATTTCGGTTTCGGATTTCTTCTTGCCACACCGCTGCGCGAAATTTTTATGCAATGGCTCAAATATCCCTCATGGGTAGCCTGGCTGCTGCCGATCGAATTGACTCTGTCAATCAGTGCATTTTACGAATTGATCGAATGGGCGGTGGCCGACATCTTTTTCACGGCTCAGGGAGCGGCGTATCTTGGAACGCAGGGGGATATGTGGGATGCGCAAAAGGATGTGTTTCTTGCACTCTCCGGCGCAATCATCGCAACGACAATCGTCTCGCTGGTAAAGAAAATAATCGAACGGAATCACCGGAGGCACATCGGTGTAACGACACCGGCGTGAAACGCCATGCACGATCGGTTGGGAATTACTTTTTTAAATGCGGGTAACCGGAATTTCCTTCCGGTCCTTTTTGCGGAAGTAACGAGTAACAACCGACAGCAGCGGGCATTGCGTGCAAAAATTTGTGGCACCGATGAATAAAGGAATTCCCGCACCAATCAGTCTTGAGTGATCGGCGAATCCTTCAGTTGCATACAGGACCAATTCAATCGCCCCCAGCGCGATCAGTGCAATGCGTATGATAGTTCTGAATTTCATTGAAATTTCCCCTTTACTGTGTGATGCAACGAAAGAAAGAAAGGGTTCTCCGGGAGGGATCTCTTGCAAAATCTGTATTCTGTATTCTGCTTTATTTATTTCATCAATAAAATCTTTTTCGTTTCTGCAAAATTTTCCGTACTCATTCTCACCACATACATCCCGCTCGCAAAACCGGACGCATTCCATTCCGCTTGTTTCCATCCTGCCGATTGCTCTTCGTTGACTATCACCGCAACCTGCCTTCCGAGAATATCGTGAACAGTCAACGTCACATGCGAAGAAACAGGAAGAGAATAACGAATGGTTGTTGCCGGATTGAACGGATTCGGAAAATTTTGATTCATTGAAAATCCATTCGGAATTGCTCCGTCAGACGCAACCGGACAACCGGGAAGAAAAAACCACACCACCGAACCGATAAGCGCATTGAAAGAGCTTTCGTCCGCAATTGTTTCGGCAGGAAATCCGATATACACAATCTTCCCGGGAATAGAAGAACCGTCGAATCTCCCCAGGTATTGAATCCCCGCACTGTGTCCGTTACCGTAGTGCAGACATGAAAAACTTCCGCCTGCAGTATCGATGACATCAGGATATTCTTCGAGATAGTTCTGCCCGAACTGCAACGATTGTCCTCCAAAAATCGATCCAATTACTCCTTCTGCAGTGAGAACGCTGGCATCGTCGGAAACGTACGATGCTTTTAAATAATCGGTATAGAAATTCCTGTCGTCCGTTGACCCTTTTTCCCACAGATCATACCCAATCTCGCTTCCGTTGATGAACAGCGATCCCCCTGCGGACAAATATCCTGCGATTGCATCCTGTTCTGCAGCGGAAATCGATTCACCCGCAACACTCTCATCGCCGGTAAACCAGAAAACCATCGGCCGGTCCTTCAGCGAGACATTGCCCCCCGCTACTTCGCTGTTTCTGACCGATTCAAACGACGGATATGTTTTCATGATCGCATTGGCATATCGGGTCACAAATGGGTGCCCGGGTCCTTTCCAGCTGGATGCTTCATTCTCAAATCCATCCACGATCAATGCACGCGATGTGCCGGTACCCAACGATGCGCCGAGCACGTTCGACCAATTGCTCTCTGATAACAGACCGTTATTCAATACGCGAGAAACACGGAACAACACCATCGTATCGTGCATCGCAACAACGGTAGATTCGGATTTCACACTGCTCTCATCGGCGAGCAGATGCCAAATGCTTCCGTTACCTGATGCGTACACACGATATCCGAGCACACCGGTTGTGTCGGCGCTCCACTGGAGCACGACCGATGTATCATTCAGCGCAATCACGCTGTTCAATACCGGCCGCTCTGTCGCATAATCCGTTTGCATATTCACGTAATACCGCGGTGTATAGGCCGTGAGCGCGGAGATGGCATACGTATAATAACTGACATCCCAGTGGGTGCTTGTGGATTCGACCGTTTTTATTCCACCGTTTGGAGTCCGTTCCACAAACAATCGAACATGGCCGACCTTGTGTACTGCATCGGCTGGTTTAAGACTGTCCCAGCTCGGATACAGCTCGGTGATGTTCGGCATCATGCTGGTGGAGTAATGCGATGATAACTGCCAACAGCGGCTGACAAAACCGGAACAATCGACGCCGACAGCGTAACTTGACGACGATGCTGTATTGATATCGCCGGCATATTTTCCGTTCTTCAGCCCGTCGGCGAACTGCACCAGCGTGCTGAATCCTCCCCATTTGTACGGCACATGTGCGTTGACACCAACAACCAGCCATGACGGCGTTCTGATGATATCGCCGTCGGGAGCGGTAACATCGCTTGGAGATAGATTTGCAGCACTCGTTCGATAGGTATAGAGAACATATTGTTCCCCCAGGCGCAGAGCGTAGGATCTGCTGGAGACTGCATTCGGTATCGTCACTTCCTCTGTCACCGCTTCATCGGTTGGCAGCAACTCATTTCGGTGCCGCAACCGATACAACTCCTGCGGGTAATACAGCGTATCGGCATTCGGCACATTCAATCCGCTCCACCGGTAGAGTGCAATTGATTCTCCATTCGAAAAAAGATGAAAAAGATCGCCGTTGCCGTCGACAATGAATTCTTTGACAAGCGAAAGTTGATTCCCGACAGGAATTTTCAGGATCGATAGAACTGATCCGTTGGGATCGACGACATAGATGAAACGATCGACCGACAGCGGTACTTCCTGCGCGTACGTTTCGGCTAGCAGAAAGATGTTGCCGCTCTTGTCCATACCGAGACATTCCGCATATCCCAAGGTGCCGGGGAATGGTATTTGAAATTCATCGGTCCGGTCACGAAGCGCAACGGCAACGCGCAGCATGGATCGGTTCGGCACCGTCACGGTCACCCGTTGACCATCGGAGGATGACAACACTCCATCGGACTCCGTCAGCACACCGTCGCCGGGAAATGGCGACCGACGAAGCGTGACATTGTCACGCACCGATCTGCGTTTGGCGTTTGCTGACTCCACATTCTCTCCCTGCGCAGCCGGAACAATGACAAAATCCGATCCCGGTGATGCTGTGGCGCGGATGGAGGAGAAAACACCATTGCGGTACGCATAAATCTTCGGTGAATCATATGTGTTCACGTAAAGAATATTGTCCGCGATGTCGAACGATGCAATTCCATAGATGCCGGAATTTTCTATTCGTCGCTCGACGGGAAATTGATTGTGATAAAATTCCAGGAATGTTGAGAATCGCGGTTGACCCGATACGATTGTGACAATGATAAAGAATAACGATAACGCTTTCATTGATACCTCCGGTACATCGAGAGATTGACTAATATTAAAACGATGTGCTGCGGCGGCGATGTCGTAAAACAGAGACTGGCATCACTGTATATTCAGGCAGGTATGTATGAACGGAGAATCTTCACCGGGCTGCGGAATTTCAACTTACTCCTTGCGCAGTGAAACCGGCGCCCCTGTTCAATTACATTGGAACGCCGGTGGAATGATTGTATCATTTAATCAAAGACATTTTCTTCGCATCGACAAAATTGCCTGCCCGGATAATATAGAAATAAATTCCCGAGGAAACATGCGATGCAGTGAAAATCGGTATGGAACCTATAGAGTGAAGACCCCTATCATAAAAAAATCCCGGCCATTGCTGGCCGGGATGTCGTACGGGTTTTCACCAATCCTTATTTCAGCAGAAACGTAAAGAGTTGAATGACGCCGCACACAATACCTGCAATGAGAAGCGTTAATCCGATCGTCGGCAGGACGACGTTTCTTCCACCCTGTCTGCTCATTTTATCAGCACCATTTTTTTCATTTCGGAATAGGAGCCGGATTTTAATAGATAGAAGTACATGCCGCTGGCATGCTGTGCCGCATTAAATTGCACGGCATGTTCGCCTGCCGTCTGTACGCCGTCGACCAGCGTTGCGATCTCTTTCCCCAGCAGATCAAAAACGGTGATCGTCACGCTGCCGCTCGATGCAAGGCGGAAGCGGATTGTCGTAGACGGATTGAATGGATTCGGATAGTTCTGCAATAATTCAAATCCGCGAGCCACAAACCGGTCGGATTGAACAAATGTACTCGTTCCGTTCGTTGCCCCTTTGGTCAGCGGGGTTTTCTTTACCATCAGATTCGAACCGTCCGGAATGCGCTGATAGGAAGTGTCGATACCAAGCGCAGGCACGGCAACTGTATCGATCAACAATCCCGCCGCATCTTCCAGCCACAATGTTTCGCCGCTGCTGCCGATGCCGAATCCGCTCAGATCGCCGTCGAATGTCGCCGTATCAACAACGATAACGGTAAATCCGTTGGCGGGAACAATGGTGTTGTTCGGGAACGCTTTTTTCGGCTTTGAACCGGATTGTCCGCCGCTGTCATAAATTTTATAACCGCTGATGTCGACTGCTGCTGCCGATGCATTATGGATTTCGACCCAATCAAGATCTCCTGCGGCGCCGCGGGAGTACGCTTCGTTCATTTTAATAAGAACGTTTGAGGAATTTTTTGTCAGTGGTGTTACTTTTGCCCACATTTTTGAACCGTCCGGAATGCGTGAAAAGGATGTATCGATACCCAGAGCGGGTATCACGCTGCTGTCGATCAATGTGCCGCCGGAATTTTCCAGCCACACGGTTTCGCCGCCGCTGCTGATTCCGAATCCGCTCAGATCGCCGTCAAACGATGCCGTATCGACAACGATCGCCAGAAATCCCTTTGCCGGAAGCATGGTACTGGCGGGGAACTGTTTTTTCGGTTTTGATCCGGATTGTCCGCCGCTGTCATAGATCTTGTATCCGCTGATATCGACCGGTGCGGACGAAGTGTTGTACACTTCAATCCAGTCAAGATCGCCGGCAACGCCGCGCGAATATGCTTCGTTGATAACCACTGTCTGCGCCGTTGCAATTCCAACCGCGAACAACGACAGAAGCAGTACGCCAATGAGTACGCTGTTTTTTTTCATCGTCAAGCCCCTTCTAATATTATGTGGAGTGTAGTGGTATTACGGTTTAAGAAAAACATACATTGTTGCATCGGCATCGTTGACGATATACATCGTATCGCGAACGATACTGATTCCTTCCCCTTTCTGGAACGGCACGGACCACTGAGAGATCAGATCTCCGTTCAGATCGGTTTTGGTCACCGACCGGGATTCATCGCTAATAATCCAAAGGCAATTCTCGCTCTTGTCATAAAAGATGCCGGAATAATCCGTTGCAAATGTGAGCGGCGCCCTTTTAACTTCGGTTCCTCCCGGCGTAAATTCCAGCAGCAGGCCGGGCAATTTTTCGTTTAACACATACAGATTGCCGTTTGTACCGACCGTGATTCCTTCCAGTCCATTGTTCGATAGTGATGCGATATCGGCAATGAACGACGAAATTTTTGTCCCGTCGGCGCGGTAGGCAACCACCGTTTTAACTCTTTCCTCGACAATATAAATTGTATCGTTGCCGGACGAGAGTGAAATTCCCTCCAGGTCCGTACTGCCGGTCGTAATCGAACGAAGCAGATGTCCCTGAAAATCGATTTCGAAAATTTCCGGATGAGAATCGGACACAACCAGAAATGAATTATTCTTGTGATGATATACGATCCCCGACGGCTCCGCGACGTGCGGTGCAATACTATACTGAGCGATCGGTTGCAGCGTCGGTATATCAGGAGGAGCCGTGGTATTAATGGAGGGTTCCTCTCTGTTGCATCCTGCGGCAATAACATATATCGCGAAACAAATACTGATGACATTTTTCATTGTGTGGACCGGAATCGTATCAACAATTGATCAACTCACCGGGAACACCCGTCGCATTGACGGATATCCCCGGTGAAGGTATTTCTACGGCAAATTTGACGTTCCTTTGGTGATCGTATTCGAAATCACCCAGGTTGTTGAACCGTTCGGAACACGCGAATACGACGTGGTTGCCACCGGCATTGCGGGAATCACCTGGTGATCGATAACAACACCACCGGCATTTTCAAGCCAGGTTTCATCTCCGCCGCTGCCGAGACCAAAACCCCATGCTTCGGTTGTGATATCGGTAACGATGACGACATAACCGTTTGCCGGAATCGTGGTTCCTGCGGTAATTTCCAGTTTCGGTTTGGTTCCCTGGTTTCCGCCGCCGTCATAAAGCTTATATCCGCCAATCGTGACCGGTGTGCTGTTCGGATTATACAACTCGATCCAATCGGGATCACTCGCGATACCGCGCGAAAAAATTTCATTCATCACGATCGGCAGCACCGTGCCGCCCGCGGCATTGGCGGCTCCCTTTGTTGCAGGAGTGATTGCCGTCCAATTTGCAGATCCATCGGGTATACGCGCATAACTGGTATCCACTCCCAGCGCGGGAATAACGACGCTGTCGACAATTGTTCCCGACGCATTTTCACACCACACGGTCTCACCGCTGCTGGAAATGCCGAAACCGGAATCGAGCGTATCATCAACGATAATGACGTAGTATCCATTACCGGCAATCGTTGTTCCTGTCGGAACCTCTTTTTTCGGTTTCGTTCCCGCCTGTCCTCCGTTGTCGTATATCATATATCCGCCGATAGTCACCGTGGTGGTATTGGGGTTGTAGATTTCAATCCAGTCGGGATTTGTTGCATCGCCGCGTGAATAGACTTCGTTGAGCGTCACTGGAACAACAACGACCGGCGTCGGTCCGACGATTGCCGGTTCGTCTCGGGAACAGGAAACGAATGCCGCTGCAACAATAAGAAACGGGATGAATAATTTTAATGCTGTTTTCATATTTATATTCCTTTCAACTTACATGGATGCTTGGAATCGCATTTGAATAAACGAGTGGTCGTCATCGCCAAAGAGGTTTCCTTTGCGGGTTGCATATTGATCCAGGTCGACTATGGAATAGTTGAGTTGAATCTTTATGCTCGTGTTCGGGTAATAATTGACACCGAGCATCAGTTGATTCGCTTTGCCGCCGCGAACGCCTGCAGCGCCGTCATTGAGATCCGTGATGGTATACCGTGCTGCCACTTCCACTGCGCCCCAGGGATTTTTCGGCGCTTCAATCGGACCGATTTCTCCTTCATCCACATAATAGTATCGTGTTTCGCCGGTCAGCACGTACGCTGCCATAACATACCCGCCGCCAAGATTGACGGACGGTTTGCCATACCAACGATTGATTGTTGTTCCCATCACTTCTGTCTGAGCATACAGCGGACCGTTGATATACATTAGTTCCGCACCGTACCGATAGTAATGATCGACATCCGAAATGTCTCCGGTGTGAAGATACTTGGGATTGAAGACGTACGATTCCGTCCGTGCGCTGATTTCGATCGTATTCGGTTTCAATTCCGACGTAGCATCGGGAATCTTGTAGGAACCGGCAAGGCCGACATGCAGATTATGGCCGTCGGTGTTGATCGGAGCGGCGGTCACGCGGAGGTTGGTAGAGTATCCTTCGTCTCTCTGTCCTTTATCGATGCGGGTAGAAGGTTCATGTCCCATCAACGCTGCCGTCACCTGCCCCAAATCGTTCCAATATCGCGTTGAAATACCGATTCGACGTCCTAGGGGAAGCGCATTGGAAAGTGATGAACGCTCCAAAAACATCAGTAACCGTGAACTGTTCAGGCGTTCCATGCCAAACGGTTCCTTGAAATGCCCGACCATAAACGACAGGGTTTGGTTCGGGACGGTGTATTTGATCCACATATCGCGCAATTCCGTCTGCGGTTTAGTGTCGACCTGTTCGGCAAAATCCATATCCAGTTCCGCTTCCCAATCCCGGTGAAGCATCGATTTTAAAGCGAAAGTCAAGCGGCGGAAGTGTGCGCCGTTGCTCATCGCATTCTTATTCTCGAAATACATTGCCGCATCCACTTGAATGCGTGAATCGATCCACCAGCGGAAATTGCCGTCGGCGGAAGCAAAGACCATCTTGCCGTTTCGGACCGATGCCTTGATTGAATCGTATAGTTCTCCTCCGGGAATGCGCGAATCTTGCGCACTGCTCCACTGGAAGAGGATGACCATCATAGCAATGAAGGCCGTCATGGTATGTTTCATTGTATTGTTGTTCATGGGTACTCCTTTGTTGGATTGAAAGGTGCTGCTGTTTTTATTGCTTGTCATTTTTTCTGCCGTACGCGCATCAGGTCTGCTATCAGCGTTTTCTTTTCTGCAATTTCTTTGTCATAAATTTTATTTCCGGTCTCTCCCCATACGCTGCTGTCGGAAAAGAGAACGTGGTCAAAATCGATCTTATGCCGGAATAGAGCACCATGATATTTTTTTATCGGTGCGATTTGTTCGGCACTGAAACGAAGCGTATCCAGCGATCCTATTTTCGTCGAATCGATGCGAAGACTGTCGATCATCGCATATTGAAAAATCGTAAAAATCTGAGCTGCGCTGTATCGATGCCTCTTCAACAGTTCACTGCGCAACGCTTTGCTATAGAATCGCTTTCCGGTAAGATCCTTGATTGGTTCTACCGGCACGGATTCTCTATTCAGTTGTTCGATCACCGAGCGAGATATCTCATACGGTACGGGATGTATCACGTCTTGTTCAAAGACGTTTTGGATAAAGAAAAGAGAAACAAAGGTAATCAATCCAGCGCTCAGCGGTGCAACAACCCACCCCATTGCAATTTTTCCCAGGACTCTAAAATTGATCGAACGGGGATCCTTGGCAAGTCCGACTCCAAGGATCGCGCCGATAAACGCCTGCGTGGTCGACAACGGAACCAACGGAACGGAGGGAAGACCGATGTTCAACAAGAATGATTCGATGGTCACGGAAGTGAACAATGTCAGCACAAGAAATTCCGCCAGTACGACAACGAATCCGGTCAGCGGCGATATTTTATACAAATCGGTGCCGACCGTTTCCATCACCCTGCGGCCGTATGTGAATATCCCAATGGCGATCGCCACGCCGCCGAGAAAGAATAGTTGCTGCACTCCCGAGATTGAAAAGAGTCCGGTTACACTGATATCCTCGAATAACGGCACAAAAACGAACATCCCCATAACATTGGCAATGTTGTTTGCTCCGAGTGAATACGACGCCAGTGCGCCCACGATGATCAGACCGATGCGCGTATAATAGTCCAGTGCAAGAAGGTGGATTTTCCACCGTAAGACGGTCCTTTTCAAAACGAGGAAAATGAGATATCCGAAAATTCCGGCAGCTAACGGAGAAGCAATCCAACTCAATAGTATTTTACTTAATGATGTAAGATCGGTGGGAGATCCGGTAAAAACGTTCCAACCGATGATTGCTCCGATAACGGCCTGCGACGTCGACACCGGAAGTTTTGCACGTGTCATTGCGGTGACAGAAATTCCAACGGCGAGTGCGACGGAAAAACTTCCGGCGATAGCATTGATGGGTCCCAGCTCGCCGATCGTCCGCGTCGTTCCCGCTCCGCTGATCACGGATCCGAGAATCACAAAAATTCCGGAGATGATCGCCGCCGTTCGGAATTTTACCATTTTGGAGACAACAGCCGTCCCAAAAACATTGACCGCATGATTTGCACCAAGCGACCAGCCGAGAAATAATCCGCTGCTGATAAAAAACCATATGGTAATATCGAACGTCATTCGAATCGTTTCACAATGGCAATGGATAGCCGGTCACAGACATCTTCCGATTGTTCCGCGATCCGTTCAATATGGTACGTAAAGTAGCGGATGTGGATCTTCTGGCTTAATTCCGCTTTTGAACGGAAGATTGTGCGTTTGATCCGTTCGGCATTCTTGTTCGCTTCTTTCCGGAAAAATTGTACCTTCGCCACATGGTCACGCACCATGTCGATGTTTTTAAAGTATGCACGGATGCCGCTCACGGTATACTCCAAACAAGCGGCGGAGCTTTCGGCAAGGTCCAGAAATCCCTGCTTCAGCGACGGCGTGATTGTCGGAATCTCGACGGAGAACTCAAGAAGGTTCTCGGTGGTGATGTTCAACACCTTATCGCAACTTTCGAGCAGGCCGAGCACATCTCCCCTCGCTTCGGGAATAAGCGTACGGGAATACAGTTTGATCTCGATGTTCCGGCGCAGTTCGTCGGCACGTTCTTCGATCTTTCGCAGGTCCTTGAGATGCCCTTCGAATGATTCGTTTTGATTATCCAAATAACATTTGATTCCCAGTTTGAAAATCAGTCCCCCTTTGATCACCAGATCGAGGTATTCATCGATCTCGATCTCCAGCTCTTTTGTTTTTTTGAAAAATAGTGACATCATATCCTCTTTTCTTGTACTGTTAAACGCCGCTGCACATGCACGATAGCCGTTTCGCTAAAACAATCCGAACACTCCGTTCGGCGTGATGCCGAGATACCGGAACCAGGTTTCGCCGGCAACGATGATAAAGAACCATGCAATCACCATCATCGTCAGGCCGTACGTAAACGAGTCCGCAAGACTGTATTGGTCGGTCTCGTACAACAATGCCGCCGGCTTGCTGTTGAACGGCAGAACATAGACATGTTCGATCATGAACGCCACCGGCAGCGCAAGGCTGATGACTTCAAAGCCAAACCGGTTTGCCACACCGATCGCAATCGGGATGAAAATCATCGCCCGCATTGTCTTGGACTGAAACAGAAGCGCACTGAATATCATCAGAGCGGTGAGCGACAAATACAGCACCCAGAACGGCGTCGTTGCGCCGATACCGAGATGGTCGAAGAAGGCATTAACGCTGATCGACGGAAGATCGGTGGCATCCAGTCCCGCTCCGAGCGTGTAGGCGCCGGCGGAAAACAGCATCAGATGCCAGGGAATGTCCACGTCGTTCCATTGCACAATGCCGTAGCGAGGCAGGAGCGCAACAATCGCTCCGACAAACGCCACTGCCGTCGGACTGATACCGTGAATGCTGTCCGTTGCCCACATGCCGAGAATAACGATGAAAATGACGGCCGATTTAATTTCGAGTCTCGACATCGGGCCGAGTTTCGCATACTCCTGCCGGAGACGTTCCATGCCTCCTTCAATGTGAGGAAGGCGCTCTTCCGGCGAGAGAGGAAAAAATATTTTCATGGCGACGATATACCCGATCAACATCATCGTGAGCATAAAGGGGAACATCGCCGTCATCCATTCCGCGAAGTAAATGTTCCCGCCGATCGCACCGCCGATAATTGCCACGGCGAGCAAATTTGCTCCTGATCCGGTCACAAAAGCGCCCGCACCGAGATTGATGCACAGGAGGTTTTGCAGCACAATGCTTCTGCCGAAATTGTTCCGATTCTTCCCACCCTGTGCACCGTAGATCGCGGCGATCACCATAAAGATCGGAAGGAGAATCGCCGCTTTTGCCGTTGTGGCAGAGATAAATGCCGAAAGGATCATGTTGATAACGATAAAACTTAGAAAGATGGTGCTGGCATTTTTTCCGAACCGCAAGATCAACCAAAGCGCAAAACGTTTTGCCAGTCCGGTCATCACCAACATACTGGCAAGAACAAACGACATGATGTTCAGCCACATGATCGGATGCCCGAGCTGTGCATAAGCGGTCTTTTCGGACAGCACGCCGGTCAGCACCAGACTTATGATGAGCATCAGCGAAGTCAGGTAATTCGGGATTGCCTGGGTCATCCACAGGATAATCGACGAAACAAAGATGGCGAGCATGAACTCATTGTTACGTATAAACTGTTCCGGACCGATTTTTTGATACGCTTGCTTTGCCGCTGCCGTCACAATATCCGTTGCCTGAATGTCGTACAGAAACGGAAGTTTGATAACAAACGCAAAGAGGAGAAACGCCGCTATGGCGAGAAAGGGACCGGAAACGGCAAGCCACTTTTCGAGCGGTCCTTTTTCGCGTTTGGGGAGCCGCTCGATGCGGTAGTGATGCATATCCAATGGGTCGAAAGTGTTCATAGCGATCTCAATGAATGTGGGCGAATCGTTCCGGTACCGCCGGAGCGATCACCATTTCGTAAAGGGATGTTTCATCAGCATCGAATTGTAATATTTCGTGTCGCCGGTTACCTCCTGGCCCAGCCACGACGGTTTCTCAAACGCTTCCGTTTCGGTGGCCAGTTCTACTTCGGCAATCACCAGTCCATTGTTTTCTCCGTAGAATTCATCCACTTCAAAAGTATGGGTGCCGGCCTTCACCAAAAACCGGGTCTTGTCGACCACTCCCGGTTCGCAGATTTTCAACAGGTTTTCGGTCTCGTGGATCGGAATTTCTTTCTCCCACTCAAACCGGCTGGCGCCGGAATCGTTGCCGATCCCTTTAATCGTGAGAAATCCTTTATCTCCTTTGATGCGGACACGCACAGTCCGTTCGGGCACCGATGAAAGATATCCCTGAACAATCCGCGTCTGCTTGCTGATAAACGGTTTGAAGTCACCCTTCACCAGAAATTTTCGTTCGATCTCTTTTCCCATTGCGTTTCTCCTTATTTCATTCCGGCGAGGTTCTTTAATCCGCGGAGGTAGTTGATGTTTGGAAAACTGTCGAGTCCTAATTCCCGCACCGTTGCGATCACCATGGCGGGATCTTCCATCTCCACCGCTGCCGTTTTGACTTTCTTCTCTCCGACGGTGACGTCGGCGATCTCGACGATGCAATTGTTGATCGTAAATCCGGTTCGCTTTTTATGGACATTGACCGCCTTCAATAATTTTGACGGCGTTATTACTTCGTCCAGGTACTGTTCAAACGTGTACTGATCGCGTTGGAATTTCGGCACGCTCACCCGGAAACACTTGAATACTTTTTCTATTTCGGCGACCGGAAGCGGAAATTGTCCCTTCATGATCGGCAGCCAGAGTTCGAGCCGTTCTTCGTTCACCTGCTGTAATGTTTTGATATCCATTAAGCCGTCGCGCACTTTGGTATTATCCATGCTGACTTCTGAGAGGATGTACACTTCCGAACTCTCGCGCACTTTTCCTTCCGGATGCCGGCGGATATTCACCTCAGCTTGTTTGAGATCGTTGGTAAATGTTCGCCATTCCCAACGGGGGACGATTTCTTGCATAGGGGCTCCTTTTGTCAATAATGGTGGTTTCCTTGTCTATTGATGACAAATTGTATGCCACCAAAAACAGCGATTTTTTAATTGTGAGGATACTATTGGAATAAAGTGGTATCTTTAAGTGACGAAGAATGGTCGCTATGACGATTTTTCGTCGTCATCGTTGTCAATCTTTGGAAAATGAACGTGATTTGATTTAATATTGACCGAATCGGTTTGGAACGGTTTTTATATCATTTCCGGTGACAACGAACCATTTAATCAATCGACATGACAAAACAATCAGTCATTACCGGAATAATTCTTCTGGCAATCGTAACGACCGTCTTTACATACTTTTTCTACGAATACACGATGGATATAGAGGGGATCGTGGTAATGAAAGGAAATGAGGCGGTGATCGATACGGCAAACGTTCATAAGCAGATCGTGTACATCAGCGTCATCTCCCGGTATCCACCCAATATCATTTACGGCGGATATCAACCGATGCTGGATTACCTGTCGTCAAAAACGCCGTACCGGTTCGAATTGCGGTTGTGCAACGATTATAATCAGGCAGTACAGCTGCTGTTGACCAAGGAGGTTGCCGCTGCGTTCCTCGGATCATATGTCTATATTAAAGCGAGGAAAGAACACGGCGTCATTCCGATTCTGAAACCGTTGAACAATTCGTTCGAGCCGTTTTCCCGTTCGGTGTTGTTTACGAACGCCGCCAAGAATATCTACAGCATCAACGATTTGAAAAAGAAACGGCTTGCCCTTCCCTCGAAAGAATCGTACTCCGCCAATTGGTTGTTGGAAAACGAATTCACCAAGAATAACATGCGCACTGATGATCTGGCCGAGATCGTCAATTTTCCGCATCACCAGAGCGTCATTCAAAATGTTTTAAACGACCGATTCGATGCCGGCGTTACCCGCGAATATCTGATCAAAAAAATCCGGAACAGGAATATCCGGATTCTGTTGTACTCCGATCCATTCCCTTCCTCCCCTATTGTGGTTGCCCGGGACCACGATCCGAAAATCGTCGCGGCAATAAAATCGGTGCTGTTGGAAATCGGCCATGGGGACATTGATCGGGAGACGATTACCCGCGGCTGGGATAATGAATTTATCTACGGTTTCGTCGAAGCGGATGATAAGGATTACGACGCGGTACGCGCTATTCGCAGCGGCAGAGAATAGGACAATTATGCTCAACATCCGCTCAAGCTTACGAACAAGAATTCTCTTCGTTACCGGTACTGTCATCATACTGCTGATGTTGATCATCTCGTTCGTGCTCCTCTTTAAATGGAGGGAGATGATCATCCAGAATAAATCCGAGAATGCGGTCTCTATCTCGCGCACCTTTGCCGTCACCGTTATCGATGCAATGATTTACGAAGAAACATCGATGTACAAGAATGAAAATATTCTTGAGACATACGTCGAAAATTTTGTCATGCGGCTCGGCGACGTGAATTATGTCGCGATCTTCGACAAGCAGGGAACGTCGATTATCCAGATTTCCGGCGATTCGCAGTATGATCCGTCGCAGCCCATCACCGCTTCATCCACGGATGACTGGTCTCGCCAGGTCCGGATTTTTGATGACCCGCAATTTGGCTGGACCATGGAGGTTCGGCAGCCGCTGGTGTTTTCCGGCACGCACTGGGGCGTGGCAGAGATCGGATTCGACGCGCAGATCATCCGCGACGAAATTCGTACCGTCTTTTTTCTTTTGTTGTCGGCAACCGTCATTATCACATCGGTTGTGCTGATCATATTGTATATTCTCATCTACCGGATGACCTCATCGATCGAAACGCTGGTCCGGGCAATCGATTCAATCGATTTTACGACCGACCGAATGGTCGGACTGCCCCAGCAGCAGGATGAAATCGGATTTTTCTATCAGCACTTTACGTTGTTAAAACAGCGCCTGGATGCTTCAAAACAGGAATTGCAGCAGGCGCAAAAGCAGGTGTACCAGGCCGAAAAACTCGCATCCATCGGACGCCTGGCATCGGGTATCGCCCATCAGGTCAACAATCCCCTGAACGGAATCAAATCGTGCATCTATGCGATCAACCAAAATCCGAACGACACAAAGCGCACAAAGGAATATCTGCAATTGATTAACGAAGGAATCGACGATATCGAAACGGTTGTAAAGAAAATGCTCGGATTTGCTCGGCAGCAGTCCACATCGGAACACCTCATCAATATCAACGATGCGATCCATAAGGTGATCAATTTGTTTGAGCTTCGTTTAAAGGAGAAGCAGATCGACGTTCAGGTGCATCTGGCGGACACCATGCGCGAAGTGCGCATCGACTTTCACCTGTTCCAGGAAGTGGTGATGAATCTGATCCTGAACAGTTCCGATGCCATCGACCGGAACGGGTCGATTACCATCACCACCGGCGATCAGGACGACGGTCATGTGTTTATGGAGATCCGCGATACCGGCTCCGGCATTGCGCCCGAAGATCTTAAAAAGATTTTTGATCCGTTTTACACCACAAAGGATGTCGGCATCGGCACCGGATTGGGTTTGTCGGTCTGCATGGGTATTGTCGAATCGCACGGTGGCCGGATTGATGTCCGAAGTACGAAAAATATCGAAACGGTGTTTAGAATCATATTACCGGTCGGCCATGAAAACTAAATTGTTGATTATTGAAGACGAAAAGATCACCCGAAAATCGCTGGCGGATATTCTGGAAACGGAAGGGTACGAAGTTTATTCAGCGGAAGATGGCGAAGAAGGATTAGAGGTGTTCCGGTCGAAGAGTCCCGATGTAGTAATTACGGACCTCCGTCTTCCCAAACTGAACGGCATCGAGGTGCTCTCCACCATCATGTCGGTCAATCCGTCATGCAAAGTTATTCTTATTACCGCGTATGCCAGCGTCGATACGGCTATTGAATCCCTGAAACTCGGTGCGTATGACTATCTAACCAAGCCGTTCTCACCCGAAAAACTCATCTCCATACTCCGGAACATCAACCAGCTGAACAGCGTACTGACGGAAAATGTGCAGCTGAAGAACAAACTCGATGCACTGGAAAACAAATCCATTATCGGGGTGTCGGCACCGATGATGAGACTGGTGCAGACCATCAATCAGATCTCGCAGAACGATTCCACGGTCCTGATCGAAGGCGAAAGCGGTACCGGCAAAGAACTCGTGGCGAGGGCATTGCACAAAGTAAGCCCCAGAAGCAGCGGGAACTTTGTGACCGTCAGCGTCTCCAGCATTCCCGAAAGCATATTGGAAAGCGAACTCTTCGGACATGAGAAGGGGGCGTTTACCGGCGCGATTAAACAGCACATCGGATACTTCGAACGGGCCGACAAAGGGACGCTTTTCATCGACGATATCGACGATTTTCCGTTGAACGTGCAGGTGAAACTGCTGCGTGTAATCCAGGAACGGGAACTGACGCATGTCGGCGGAAGCCGGAGCACCAGCATCGATGTGCGCATTATCTGTGCGACCAAGATCGATCTGAAAAAGAAAGTGGAGAATAAAACATTCCGCGAAGATCTTTATTACCGGTTGAATATTGTCCCGCTCAAAATTCCGCCCCTCAGGGAGCGGAAGGAAGACATTCCTCTGCTGGTGGAGCATTTTTTCAGAAAGCATCGGGCGGAAGACAAGATCATGCTTCTGACAAGCGAGATCTTCGACAAATTGCAGTCCTACCACTGGCCGGGCAATGTGCGCGAACTCGAGAACATCGTCGAACGGATGATTGCTCTCTCCTTCAGCGGACAAATCGACCTCTCGGTGCTCGACCTGAGTCTCTCGGCGCGGGGAAAAGCGTTCGGCGGCGACGATCTGTCGATGTACGGATCATTGGAGGATTATATTCAGAGCAAAGAGACGATGATGATTGAATGGGCGTTGAAACAGTGCAATAACAACATCACCGACGCTGCTCGGTTACTGCAGATTCCGCGAACGACCCTCAACAGTAAGATCGACAGGCTGCTTCCACACCTCACGGCGAAATGATTACTGAGAATAGTGCGGAATAAAAAACCCGATCAAAGTGATCGGGTTTTTTATTCATGCATTGGGACAGATTATCAACAGCAGTATTATTTCACCAACACCAGCTTTCGCATGTGCGATTGGCCTCCGGAGGTCAGACGCGCGAAATAGACGCCGCCGGCAAGTCGCGATGCATCGAATGGAGTACGATGAATCTTCCCTGCTTCCATAACGCCGTCGAACAGTGTGGCGACTACTTGGCCTAATTCATTATATACCGTGAGCGTTGCTTTTCCGCTGACGGGAACGGTGCATGCAATGGTCGTCGTCGGATTGAATGGGTTCGGGTAATTCTGAACCAGCATGATGCCCTGCGGAACGGTAATATCATTGTTCCTGACTCCCGTCGCGCGATCGATTTCAATAATTCGCACCGGCACATCATCCGGCCAGGTGCCGTAGTCGGGACTGTAGTTGACAAAGACATATTCATCGTTGCCGTCCTTGTCCATGTCGTCCGCCGGCGATCCGTAAAAGAATCGCGGCGAAATCGTGGAGAGTCCGCTTTCGACAAATGCATCGTAGAGTACGCGGTGTTCCCAGCTCGATGAATCCGCCGGATTGCCCGTTCCTTTATATTCAAGAGAAAAAATCTGACCGTTCGATTCCCCGCCGATCATCAGATCGACATTACCGTCACGGTCTGGATCCGCAACATACATCGATCGGAATTTCCCTCCGGACGTCACCGGTATGGTATAGAGAAGTGTGATATCGGTCGAATCCATTTGACTGATGTCCGACATACCGGTGACCATGAAGATCTTATTGTCGGGTTCTGTCGTTGCTATATACATTTCATTAATACCGTCTTTGTTGGCATCCGCAATTCGGACCGCATCCAGTGCGCCGTAGTCGATTCCCTCCGCACTGAAAAGTTGATCCACGGAGAACACTTCGGTGTATTGTTTATCTCCGGTGCACTCAAATATCCGCATGGTGAACAGATCCCACACAAATGCATAGATCTCCCTGTTGCCGTCGTTGTCCAGATCGCCTGTGGTGACGTTATAGAGGGAACCGCCGAACGTCTGTTTGAAGCTCCATTCCACACTGAAGATGACAAAGCCGGAAAAATCTCCTACCACGGAGACCACATAAATCTCGCGGGTGGACGTGGGGGTGGATTGACGCACGCCGACAATGAGTTCGTTGACGGTGTCCTTGTCGATATCCTCAACCGTCAAACTGTACGGACGGAAATCATAACTATCCGGCAAATCAAAATTCCACGAAGCGGAAGGATCGTATGTTCCTGCCCCTGCGTTGAAATTCCCGTATTTATTCTCTCCGGTGACGCCGTTCCATTCAAACACCCACAGTCGGGGCGGATTCACATCTGTTCCAACGGATGACGGAAGCGTGGTGATGATTTCCGGTATTCCGTTGTTATTCAGATCGCCGACGACGAAACTTGCATACGTTGCAGCCGGAATAGGATAGACCCACGACCATACCAACTCATACGTATTATTGGCAGTTGCTTCATACATCAAAATTGCATTGGTATCAAGATCGGTCCACGTACAGATGAATTCTCCCCATCCGTCGTTGTCCGTATCGAAGCCCGCCTTGACCATTCCCATTTCTGTAATGGCATCGCGCGTGAGATACGGAACGTCGGTCATACGCCAGACCAGATTCCATGGATCCTGGGCGTTTGTAATTGAAAGCAATGAAACAAAAACTGCACAGTAGGCAAACAACGTTCTCATTTCCCCTCTCCTTTCTCAATAAGGTTGGTGTGGATGATGTGGAGTGACGATCACTGGAAATATTTTTTCAGACGGGCACGGATCCGAATGATATTTTGAAAAAACACATTCGGAAATTCTTCTTGCCAAAATGTACCGAACGGAGTACAGACAAACAAGATACCGTGAGGATAAAATGGTGTTCAGCGGATAGTTTTGTCTTGATTGTGCGACGCGGAGGTGATTCGGTGTCGGCCACTCAGTACATAAACAAACGTTTCGTCGCAAAATCCGGATCGGCCGTGAGGTTGACGCCGAGTTTTCGCAGTCCCGCTTCATCGCCCGGTGTGGGAATATGGGTCAGGTGCGCTTCACATCCCCGCAGGTCCTTCAGCTTTTCTATCACCGGCTTCAACGACGGATCGTTGGTAGCGCCGATACTCAGGGCGATGAGCGTCTCCTCCAGGTCGAGACTCATCATTTTTCCATGGAGCACTTCTTTTTTCAGGTGACTGATCGAGTCGATGATGCTCGGCGGAAGAAGATGTTTGTCGTCAGGGATGCCGGCGAGATGCTTGACGGCGTTCAGCACAAGCGACGACGACGCGTGCATGAGTGAAGAGTTTTTACCGGTAATAATTGATCCATCGCGCAGTTCGATCGCTGCCCCGCAAAAAATCCCTTCATTCCCCATCCCTTTTTGTTCGCACTTTTTGGCAGCGGAGCGGGCATGCGGAACAACATGCCGTTGCTCGACGTTCAAATGCAGTTCGTCCAGCAGCAGCGATACTTTTTCCACCGTCGCTTTTTCCGTAAATCCTCCTGCATATTCGCATGCATGACGGAAATACCGCCGGATAATTTCCTGATGTGCTGCTTCGCGAATTGCCCCGTCGTCGATAATTCCCGTGCTGGCCCGGTTTACTCCCATGTCCGTCGGGGATTGATAGAACGATTTCTCGCCGGTAATTTTTTCGATGATACGCCGCAGGAGCGGAAATGCCTCCATATCGCGGTTATAATTGACCGCGCGAGTATTGTAGGCATCGAGATGAAAGGAATCGATCATATTAAAATCGCCGATATCGACTGTCGCCGCTTCATAGGCAATATTGACCGGATGCTTTAACGGAAGATCCCAGATCGGAAACGTTTCGAACTTCGCATACCCGGCATGGATTCCCCGATGGTGTTCGTGATAGAGTTGTGAAAGACAAGTGGCGAGTTTTCCGCTTCCCGGACCCGGTCCGGTGACGACCACAATCGGTTTGGTGGTAACAATATAATCGTTCGCTCCGTATCCTTTATCGCTGACGATCATATCCACATTGGTCGGATACCCCTCTGTGGCGCGATGAGTGTATACGCGAATGCCTGAGCGCTCCACTTTTTTCTTGAACGACGCGACCGACGGTTGATTATCGAATCGTGTTATGACCACGGATGAGACATCGATGTTCCATTCCCGCAGATCGTCGATCAGCTTCAACGCATCGGCGTCATAGGTGATGCCGAAATCCCCCCTGATTTTTTTCTGTTCAATATCGCCGGCATAGATGCACAGAATCACCTCCGATGTATCCCGGATCTGCTGCAGCAACAGCATCTTGACGTTCGGATCGTATCCGGGAAGCACGCGCGCGGCATGATAATCGAACAACAACTTCCCGCCGAATTCGAGATACAGTTTATTGTCAAATTTTTTTACACGGTCAAGGATCGGCTGTGTCTGCTCCGCAAGATAGCGGGCGTTGTCGAATCCGATGTGATGCGGCATTGCGGAGATCTCCGGGGGTACTGCGTGTGGAAAATAGTACTGATCTATCGATGAGCGATTACGCTAATTGTACGTGAGGATCGCTTCAATATCAAGAGCGAAAGCACGCTCACCGTGATGTCGACGAAATATTTCGATCACCGCATTTGATTCAAAAAATCGACAAATGTTTTCGTCATCGCCGTGGTCGCCATCATATTCTTCATGCTGATGCCGGTGCAAAAATAGAGCAAGCCGATGCGCTCTTTTGGATGGAAGAAAGCGGCGGCAAAATAGCTTCCGGAAAAACCGTTCATGGTATACCATTCCGTTCCGTCAATGTCGATGATGAGCCATCCGAGCCCCTTGTCGATTATTTTGAAAGAACGGGAAGGAATCTGCGTCATTCCCTGGCGCTTCAGCATCGTATCGATTGTCGCCTGCTGCAGCGGCCTCTGTGCGCGAGGTGCGCCGTCGAAAAAAATCGACCAGAGAAATATCGAAAAATCTCCGGGAGTGGTCCGGAGCATGCCGGCAGGATATCCCGGTTCGCCGAACGGAGCAACTTTTCTGTACGTCATGGCCGTATCGTTCTGCAGTATTGAATATCCGGGAAACACTCGTGACGTATCGAGTTCACGGTACCGCCAGCGGGTGTCGTTCAAACCCATCGGAATAAAAATATGATCGTTGCAGTACCGAGAAAAATCTTCTTTCGCAATGTGCTGTACGAGATACCCGATCAGCGAAAATGCGATGTTGGAATATGAATACGTCGTTCCCGGTGCATTCTGGCCGAAATAATCCTCCGAATAATACTTTCCACCCGGCGTCAGTATTTGCGTGATGTATTCGTCGAGCGGCATCGGCGAATCGCCGGCTGAACTGCGCGGCCGTTCCACATCCTTCGGTACTTTTAATCCCGTCGACGTGACATCCTCAAACCCTGCAGTATGATTCAGCAGCATCCGGAATGTGATCGGTACATCGGGAAAATGCGGATGTCGTACCGGCACCGGGCTGTACCGATTGATATCGTCGTCCAGAGCGACCAATCCCTTTTCCACAAGTTGCATCAATGCAACGGTGGTGACTGTTTTTGAAAGAGACATCAACGGAAAAATACTTTCTTTGACCAGCGGAATTTTCTTTTCTAAATCGGCATAACCGTAATAACCTTCCCAGAGAATCCCGGTCTCATTCATCAAACAGACGCCAAACGCAACATATTGCTGTGAAGCGGCAATCTCCCGCGCGTAACGGTCACAGCGATCGGCAATGTCTGCATCGTTCGATTGTCCGTATAGACACACTGAGAAAAGGATCAACACAGTGCAGTGGAAAAATAACGACAGAGAGCAATTGAATGTATTCATGATATCAGCTCCGCATGATAGGAAAATTGGATAGGGAGAAAAACAGAAAAGCCCCCGCCGGCTCGTTGCCAACAGGGGCTTCTATTCATGTTCGTGCACACACCCAGCGGATAGGAGTCCTCTGTCGAGGACAGCCGAATATTTGGACGTCCAAAAGTACGGAGTATACCGGCATGAATCAAGCGGCAAAATTGTACATCCTTGCAGAGAGATGATGCAAAACCGATTAATGTCTTGAATGCAATGACCGCGTGATGTACATTGCATGGAACAACGAACGATACGCCATGTGTTATAGTGTCGGTATCGACAAACTGTAAAAATTTTGTTACAAAGGAGTTAAACAATGAAGAACGAAAGCACGTGTCCTGTCCATGGACACAATGCAATGACTGCGGCCGGAAAAGGGGCGTCAAACCGCGACTGGTGGCCCAATCAATTGAACCTCGGCATCCTTCACCAGCATGCACCGGCTTCTAATCCGATGAATCCGGAATTTAATTATGCCGACGAATTTAAAAAACTTGACCTTGCGTCGGTGAAAAAGGATCTCTATTCACTCATGACCAGTTCGCAGGATTGGTGGCCGGCGGACTGGGGCCATTATGGCGGATTGTTCATTCGCATGGCATGGCATAGCGCAGGCACCTATCGCACAGCAGACGGCCGCGGCGGCGGCGGTACCGGCAATCAGCGATTTGCTCCGGTTAATAGCTGGCCTGATAACGGTAATCTGGACAAAGCGCGCCGATTACTCTGGTCTATAAAACAAAAATATGGAAACAAGATTTCCTGGGCAGATCTTTTTATTCTTGCCGGCAATTGCGCGCTGGAGTCGATGGGATTCAAGACGTTCGGCTTCGGCGGCGGACGGGTGGACATCTGGCAGCCGGAAGAAGATATCTATTGGGGAAGTGAGCAGACATGGCTGGGCGATAAACGGTACAGTGGAGAACGACAATTGGAAAATCCACTTGCGGCGGTGCAGATGGGATTGATTTATGTGAATCCCGAAGGACCGAACGGCAATCCCGATCCTGTTGCGTCAGGACGCGATGTGCGCGAAACATTCGCCCGCATGGCGATGAATGACGAAGAGACCGTCGCTCTCGTCGCCGGCGGACACACATTCGGAAAAGCGCACGGCGCCGGCGATCCGGCGCTTGTCGGCCCCGAACCGGAAGCTGCACCGCTGGAAGAACAGGGACTTGGATGGATCAACAAATTCGGCACCGGAAAAGGCGTGCATACCACCACCAGCGGAATTGAAGGCGCATGGAAACCGAATCCGACCAAATGGGATATGGGATACTTCGACATGCTGTTCGGATATGAATGGGAACTGGTGAAAAGTCCGGCCGGCGCACATCAGTGGTTGGCGAAGGATGTTAAACCGGAGCACATGATCCCCGACGCACACGATCCTTCGAAAAAAAATCGGCCGATGATGACAACCGCCGATCTTTCATTGCGTTTCGATCCGATCTACGAACCGATCTCGCGCCGTTTCCATAAAGACCCGAAAGCATTCGCCGATGCGTTTGCCCGCGCATGGTTTAAACTCACCCATCGCGATATGGGACCGAAAGCCCGGTACCTCGGACCGGAAGTTCCGGCAGAAGATCTGATCTGGCAGGATCCCGTTCCCGCCGTCGATCATCCGTTGGTCGATGCAAAAGAGATCGCCGATCTTAAAAAGAAAGTGATGGCAACGGGATTTTCGGTTTCGGAATTAGTCTCCGCCGCATGGGCTTCCGCTTCCACATTCCGCGGATCGGATAAACGCGGCGGGGCAAACGGCGCTCGGATTCGTCTTGCTCCGCAAAAAGATTGGGAAGCCAATCAGCCGGCGCAACTGGCGAAAGTTCTCGGCGTGCTGGAAAAAATTCAGAAAGAATTCAACGCCGCTCAAAAGAATGGAAAGAAAATTTCACTTGCCGATCTGATCGTTCTGGCAGGATGCGCTGCGGTGGAATCCGCCGCAAAAGCAGCCGGCATCGCTGTCGATGTCCCATTCACTCCCGGCCGCACCGATGCAACACAAGAGATGACCGATGTGGAATCGTTTGCCGTACTGGAACCGCAGGCGGACGGTTTCCGAAACTATCAAAAAGCTACATACACCGTTCCTGCGGAAGCGCTCCTTGTGGATAAATCTCAATTGCTGAATTTAGGCGCGCCGGAGATGACCGTACTCGTCGGCGGGTTACGCGCAATGGGTGCGAACGTCGGACAATCAAAACACGGCGTTTTCACGAAACGGATCGGAACATTGTCCAACGACTTTTTTGTCAATCTGCTCGACATGAATACCGTCTGGAAACCGACAACAGATGCTGCGGATTTGTTCGAAGGACGCGATCGGAAAACCGGTGCAGTCAAATGGACCGGCACGCGGGTGGATCTGGTCTTCGGTTTTAACTCACAACTACGTGCTCTTGCTGAAGTCTACGCGCAGGACGATGCAAAGGAAAAATTCGTGCGGGACTTTGTCGCTGCATGGACCAAGGTAATGAACCTCGACCGGTTCGATAATGCCTGATGAGAGTACGCATTCTTGTAACAGTGATGCCATGACTCTCAGTCATGGCATCACTGTTTTAAAAAAGATCCCCTGCTTTCTTTTTATCTCGTTCCCAAACTCAGTTTGGGAACGAGATATGTTCGAAATTCTGTTTCGCACATCATAACTGCTGTTAAGCGGTAGACTGTTTTTTGTCTGGTGGGCCTTAGCGGTGATTTCAATAAAACAATAAACAGGCTTCCGTATTCAGTCTTCAGTCTTCTGTCTTCTTTTTTTCCATCTACGGGAAACGTCGCCTTTTCACAATGTTCTCTGTGACCTCCGTGCCCTCCGTAGTAATATTTTTATTCCCGCATCTTGCATCTCCCCCGCGATTTCGTATATTTTAGTGTGCATTGGACGCATTCCCCCCATTTCCCTTGAGGAGCTCTTTCGTTGAGTTTACATACCCATTCCGGACTGTTCGGCCCGCGCGTCGAACATTCCAGTTGCGGCGTTGGTTTCGTTGCGAGCAGAACCGGATCATATTCTAACACTATTTTACAAGAGGCGCTCCACGCGCTTCGGTGTGTCGAACACCGTGGTGCCTGCGGAGCGGACCAGATGACCGGCGACGGCGCCGGGGTGATGACGGATATTCCGTTTGATCTGTTCGGATACAAACGGGGTGAGATCGCCGTTGCGTCGCTCTTTATGCCCAGGGACGACGATCGCCGGAAGGAATCTCTCAAAGTATTCGAATCCACACTGGAGTTTTATGGACTGTTCATCGATGCATTCCGTGATGTTCCTGTGAATCCATCGGTACTCGGCGAGGAAGCGACACGATCGATGCCGGCAATGATCCACGCGTTCATACGCCGGCCGGCCCATTGCCGCACGAATTCTTCATTCGACCGGCTGCTCTATACTGCAAAGCAGGCGGTGCGCGCAAAACTTTCGGACAAGGGGATTAATAAGGAATTCTTCTTCACGTCGCTCTCTGCAACGACGATCGTGTACAAAGCGCTCACACGCGCCGAAGTGCTGAACCAATTGTATCTGGATCTGCAAAATCCCGATTACCGTACGCGCTTCGCAATGTTTCATCGTCGGTTCTCCACCAATACCACCACGTCGTGGGACAAGGCGCAGCCGTTCCGGCTTATCGGACACAACGGTGAGATCAATACAATCGCCGGAAACCGTTCCTGGTCTTTTTCGCGCGAGAAATCTATTGGATTGCGAAACGACCAACTGCTGACACACAAGGGAATCAGCGATTCGGGCAGCCTCAACGAAATGGTTGAAGCGCTCATGTACCGCAGCAGCATTCCGCATATCGAGGATATCCTCGCCATCATGATGCCGCCGGCGGAAGAACAGAACGCGTATTACAAATTCTGGAGCCGGGCTATGGAACCGTGGGACGGACCGGCTATCATTCTTTATTCCGACGGTAACACGGTCGGTGCGCGATTGGACAGAAACGGTTTTCGACCGTCCCGGTGGGCAGTAACCAACGAAACTTTTTATCTCTCGTCCGAAGCGGGCTCGTTCCGTATCGACGAGGGAGCAATTTTGCGGAAAGGGACGCTGCTTGCCGGAACGGCGGTCAAGGTCGATCTGGAAAACGGCCGTATCCATTTCCGTGATGCCAGTCTTTCACGCGAAAACCGCGATGCGCAGTTCGATGCGCGCACTATTCCCATCGGATCATTGCCGTTATCGAATGAACATAGTTCACTCGAACAGGCGGGTGTTACCATCAATCGCCGGAATCTGTTCTCCCTCACTCAGGAAGAACTCGAGCGGGTGCTCTATCCTATGATCGCACATGCGCGTGAACCGATCGGATCGATGGGGGACACGGCGCGTCCGAATGTCTTCTCCAGCGAACCGCGTCCGTTCTTCGACTACTTCTATCAGAACTTTGCGCAGGTAACCAATCCGCCTCTCGACTACATCCGTGAAAAGAATGTCACAGACCTCCGTGTATTTCTCGGCCGGAAACCGAACATCTTTTTCCCGAAGGATCTCATTCCTTTGGATCCGGCGATCGAACTTCCCTCTCCATTGCTGAGCCTGGGACAGATGAAATTCATAGAGGATCTGCAAACGAAACGTCCTTCCGAATCGCATATTCTGCCGAAACGGTTCTCGATGACGTTTCCCCGCAGCGGCGGAGTAAAAGGATTCCGTCCTGCGGTAGATAAACTCGCTGAAGATGTTCTTCATGCGGCCGAATCCGGCTGCAGCGTGATCATTCTTTCCGACGCGGATTCGGATAATGAAAATCCGCCTATTCCGGGCCTGATTGCTCTCCGCGCGGTCGTACGCCGGCTCAACGATTCCGGAGTCAAACTTAATGCATCGCTCGTCGTCCATTCGGGAGAGGTGCGAACGCCGCATCACGTTGCCGCGCTCCTGAGTTTTGGCGCTTCGGCAGTCTGCCCGTATATGGCGCTGCAAATCGCCCGCACTGACAACGATCCCTCCTTCTCTGCTCTCACTGCGGAAACGCGGGAACAGAATCTCATCAGCGCACTCGAGTCCGGACTGTTGAAGATCATGTCGAAGAGCGGTATCTCGGTCGTGCAGAGTTATATCAGTGCAAAACTCTTCACCGCCATCGGACTGGGAACCGAGCTGATGGATAATTTCTTTCCACACAATGCCAGTGCTATGGGTGGAATCGGATACGAGGAACTTGCAGAGGACATTCTCTGGAAGACAGGTCTTGCCGAAAAACCGGAATTCAGGGATCGATTATTGAATACGTATCAATTCCGGGAGCATCCGAGGGGAGCCGAAGGTGAACATCATTCGTTGACAGCGGCACGCTCCAGGATAGTCCATTCACTTGTTCGTAACGAGTGGACACTGGAGACCGACGAGACGTACCGCAAATATGTTGAAATGGGCGAACAGTCCGCACCGGTAAATATCCGTCATCTATTTGATGTGAAGCACTCGGCGGTTCCGATAGCGTTATCGGATGTGCAGTCGCGAGAAAAGATACTGCGTCGGTTCGGCGCCGGAGCGATGTCGTTCGGTGCAATCAATGCCGAAGCACAACGCGATATTATTCTCGCTATGCGCGAGATCGGCGGACGAAGCAACAGCGGAGAAGGCGGAGAAAATCCTTTTTACTTTACCGAAGGAATTACCGCAACGACAAAACAGGTGGCATCCGGACGGTTCGGTGTGACAGCGGAGTATTTGATCTCCGGAAGAGAAATTCAGATTAAAGTGGCGCAGGGAGCAAAACCGGGCGAAGGCGGACAATTGATGAGCGTGAAGGTGAACGCCGACATCGCCCGGGCACGGTACTCGCTTCCCAATGTCGATCTCATCTCCCCTCCGCCGCTGCACGACATTTACAGCATTGAGGATTTGAAAGAACTCATCTACGAATTGAAACAAGTCCATCCCGCCGCCGAGATCAGCGTGAAGCTTGTCTCCGGCTCCACTGTCGGTACGATCGCAGTCGGTGTTGCAAAAGCCGGCGCCGATATTATCTATATTGCCGGAGGTGACGGCGGCACCGGAGCGGCGACACTCGGTTCTATGAAGCACGCCGGATTGCCGTTTGAGTTCGGTGTGATTGAAGCGCATCGGGCGCTTGTGGATAACCGTATGCGCGGTACCGTGCAATTACGCACCGACGGCGGTCTGTTGACCGGAAAAGATGTTATCATCGCCGCACTGCTTGGAGCGGAAGGATTCGATTTCGGAAAATTGCTCCTTGTTGCAGAAGGATGCATCATGGCCCGTATTTGCGAAAAGAACACCTGCCCGACCGGCATTGCAACGCACGATCCGAAGTTCAAGGCAAAATACCGCGGAAATAAAGATCACATCGTACGTATAATGCATCTGCTTGCTGATGATGTCCGGTCGTATCTTTCCGTCATGGGATTTCATTCTCTGGATGAGATCATCGGCCGCACAGACTTGCTTGCCGTTGCTGAACGTCATGCGGATTTCATCCGCCAGCGGAAACTTGATATCTCGAAATTTCTGGAGTCCCCTGCGCCGCATTCTGGTCTTTCCATTAAGCGCTATGCGGAAGGAACCGGTGCGCTGAACAAACAGATCGTAGAGGAAACGCGGAAATCGGTCGCTGTGAATGCCGATGCGTCTTTCAAATATGAGATCTCGACTGTGGATCGGGGTATACCGGCTTCACTCTCCGGTGAAATTGCACGAAAGGCGTACGAAGAACGTTTGCGAGGCACAACGTCTGTCGATCTCAAATCGTTCACCGGAAATCTTCATCTTGAATTCGAAGGAAGCGCGGGACAGGGATTCGGCGTGTTCCTTGTTGACGGCGTCCATCTTAAACTTTATGGCGAGGCGAACGATTCCGTCTGTAAATCAATGTCCGGCGGAAGCGCGGTCATCGTTCCCAATCGTCGTGCTTCGTTCAAACCGGAAGAGAACGCCATTATCGGCAACTGCACTCTCTACGGTGCGACCGGCGGCAGGTTGTTCGTGTACGGACAGGCCGGTGACCGATTTGCTGTGCGCAATAGCGGTGCCACGGCTGTCGTCGAGGGTGTCGGACTGCATGCCTGCGAGTATATGACGCGCGGTACGGTCTTAATCCTTGGCAAGGTCTCCCATAATGTTGGCGCGGGAATGACTGGAGGAATATTGTTTCTGCAACGGCAGTATGATCGTTACGTCAATAGCACGTACCTCTCCCGGGTGGATATGAATACCGATGAGTCGGAAGAGTTCCGGAATTTGTTAACGGCATATGTCGACGCGGTAGGAAGCGAAACGGCAAAACATCTGCTCGAACGATGGGATTCTACTTTGACCGAATTTGCAGCGTATCTTCCTGTGGCGGTCGCTCATTCCCGCTTACAGCAAGAAGTGATGCCATGACTGTGAGCCATGGCATCACACAGTAACGCGATTTTCCAAATCGCGAACGGAAGGTGACCGTCACCTGCACACAATGGTCTCCCCGCCTACAGCGGACAGACGTGACGAATCTTTAAGATTTGTCAAGTCTTCAATACTCATACTCTTCCACAGTTCGCCATCACTCTGAAAAAAATCACACGGTTGGCGTTTACGCACACGTGATCATTTATTGAACTTCCTGTGCAGAAAGATAGCAACAATTGCGGAAGCGGATGAAAGCGCTGTTCCCCAGATGAGGTCTATAACAGTGACGATTGCGGGCCAATCACGAAACACCGCATGACTTGTCAGATCAAACGTTGCATAAGTGGTCAATCCATACACCGCACCGCGGATTGCCCCAAGACGAATGGAACCCAATACCACTCCGGGAGCGACTGCGAAATACACAAGACCCCCGATGAAGATAAGATAGAACAGACCCGCAGCCACAAAATTGGGGTCCTGAGCAAGAAGATGACCGATGTACTGTTGATAGAATGCCGGTGAAATATACCCAAGCCAAACGCTGTCAAGCGCAAGAAAAGAAAAAAGTGTGATAAAATATATGCGAATGTGTTTTTTCATATGAATTTTAGATTAATGTGATGTGATGTAGTTATATATTCCAGGATACTTTTTTCATTAAAAACCTCCATCGTCCCACTGCCGATAACGATTAATGCAACGGCGTTGAAAATGTTCTTCATCCGCGGACATTGTGGTGAAATCGAACAATATTATTCGCCATACCGTTAAAGACAAAATAATGGAACGGCAAAACAGAATACCAATAAATTCTTCCCAATAAACCCTTGGAACGGAATGTTGCCGTTTGCTGCAGGAAGTCGGTTTGATTTTTTTTAATGATCCTGAGTTCGAGCCATGCTTCACCGGGTAATTTCATTTCTGCATAGAGCAACAGCCGTTTATTCTCTTTGTCGGCAACTAATACACGCCAGAAATCAAGCGTGTCTCCCGGGTGGATACATTGTGCATTGGTCCTCCCCCGGCGCAGACCTACTCCGCCAAACAGCTTGTCTAAAAATCCGCGAATACCCCAGAGCCAATCTCCGTAATACCAGCCTCGTTCGCCGCCGATAGACCAAATATTTTCAAGCACCGCATCAATCGTCGTTGTAATTTCAACTTCCCTCTTGTCAACAAAGCAGCCGTCCGTCGGAACTTGAATATGTTCAAAGAGTGATGGATCGGTGTAACTTGAAATGAGTGAATCTTTCCAGCTGGAAACAACATTGTTCTGTTCAGTCTGTTGAAATGCAAGTGTTACGGCCTCTTCGTATTTGATCGGTGTGATGCCAAGCATTTTTTCGAGATCATTATTCTTTGCAATCACCTCCACTTTCATGCTGTTCACAAGATTAATCGCGAGCGGATATGATGTCGATGTGACAAAATACAGCCAATAGGATGAGATTCGCGGCGACATCACCGGCACGGTGAAGATGAATCGTTTCAGTCTGCGTACTTTGGAAAATTGCAGAAGCATTTGTTTGTATGTTAATACATCCGGTCCGCCAATATCGAATGACCTGTTAAAAGTTTCTTTTTTGAGCAATACTCCGGTTAAATACTCCAGTACATTCTTGATTGCAATCGGCTGACTCTTCGTGTTCAGCCATTTTGGAGTGATCATAACAGGAAGTTTTTCCACCAGATCACGTATGATTTCAAACGAAGCGCTGCCGGACCCGACAATAATACCGGCTCTGATTGTAGTCAGCGTAATTCCGCTGTTGCGGAGGATCTCTTCAACTTTTTTTCTCGACGCAAGATGTTTGGAAAGATTCGCTTCATTCGTGATTCCGCCGAGATAAATGATCTGTCGCACCGAGGTGTGCTTCACGAGGCCGATAAAATTGTGCGCGGAGATCTCTTCAAGTTTTTCAAAGTTGCTGTTGTCGGAGCTCATCGAATGAATAAGATAGTATGCCGCATCAATATCATGTATCGATTCGGAAACACCGGTGTCTTGAAGAAAGTCGACTTTAAATAACGAGATATTCGGGTGTTGATATATTCCGTCCGATGGAAAGCGCTGTGTATCCCGCACGCAGCACACGACGGAATGCCCTTGTTCAATAAGAATGGGAAGCAGTCTCTTACCGATGTATCCTGTTGCGCCTGTTAATAATATTTTCATTACCGCACAATTATTTGAGAAACAAGTCCGACGTACTTATTGATTGACGTATAACAACGATGAAGGCGTGAGGGTTCAGAAAGTTATCGTATATCTCTCCGCTAATCAAGGGATAGATTGATATATTAATCCTGTATGATCTTGTTGTGCGTGCCGATCGGAGGTAAGTGTGGTGATGAAAGAATGGCCATAACAACAAAAAATCTCTGAAACCGATACGTTAATGCTCGGGCTTTCAGTTCTGCTCCGCGGATCCGCCGCAGTCTGGCGGACTCTGCCTAAAGACAATAATCCCGAATCCATTGACTGACCTGCCCCTGTATGATGTGCCAATGCATAATTTAAATTTATTGCTTCTGGCACCTCGTTGGAGGGAAGGGTTGCGGAAGTATCGCTCCAAACCGCAATTGAACTGGATCCGCACTTTCGACGGCTGAAAATGTACCGTAGATCTATTCCTTCTTATCAATTATTTCCTTATTCTTTGGATGATAATTCCGCTGTTGTGACGGTAATGAATGGGAAAATTCAATAACCCAATGTTGATCAGTATGAAAAAAATAATCGAATGTGTTCCGAATTTCAGTGAAGGACGGAATATGGCCGTCATAAAGCAGATCACTTCTCAGATTGAACAGGTGGATGGAGTGCGATTGCTTGATGTGGACCCCGGAAAGGCCACCAACAGAACGGTGGTGACGTTCGTCGGTGAACCAGAGGCGGTCATTGAAGCGGCATTCCTGGCGGTCAAAAAAGCTTCTGAGATCATCGACATGAGGAACCATACCGGTGAACATCCCCGCATGGGTGCGACCGATGTCTGCCCGCTGATCCCGATCTCCGGGATCACCATGGAAGAGACCGTTGTCTATGCACGCCGCCTGGCCGAAAGGATCGGGAAGGAACTTTCCATTCCCGTGTATTGCTACGAGTATGCTGCTTTTGCTGAGGAGCGAAGGAATCTTGCGAACTGCCGCACGGGAGAATATGAAGGCCTCCCGAAGAGATTAACGAACCCGGAATGGAAACCCGATTTTGGTCCGGCAGCATTCAATGCGACAGCGGGAGCAACCGCCGTTGGAGCACGGGATTTTCTCATTGCCTATAATGTGAATCTGAATACGACCTCTGTGCGAAGAGCCAATGCGATCGCTTTTGATATCAGGGAAAAGGGACGTCCCAAACGGGAGGGCAACCAGATCACCGGAAAAATTCTGAAGGATGAAAAAGGTGAGGATCTCTACATCCCCGGCACATTGAAAGCGGTGAAGGCGATCGGTTGGTATATTGAAGAGTATGGCATTGCCCAGATCTCCATCAATCTTACCAACATCAATATCACTCCTGTACACGTCGCGTTCGAAGAGGCGTCCAAAAAGGCATTGGAACGCGGGATCCGGGTGACCGGTTCCGAACTGGTTGGATTGATACCTCTGAAGGCCATGCTCGATGCGGGAAAATATTTTCTAAAAAAACAGCAGCGATCGGTCGGTATCGCGGAGGAAGAAATAATAAAAATAGCAATAAAATCACTTGGCCTCGATGATCTTAAACCATTCAATCCAAAAGAAAAGATCATAGAATATTTGTTGGAAGAAAATTCAAAAATGAAATTGATCGACTACACCTGCAAGGGATTCGCAAACGAAACAGCATCAGAATCACCCGCTCCGGGAGGCGGATCAATTTCTGCATACATCGGCGCACTGGGAGCGTCGCTGGGAACGATGGTGGCAAACTTATCGTCCCACAAAGCCGGCTGGGATGAACGGTGGGAGGAATTTTCCACCTGGGCTGAAAAGGGTCAGGCGATCAAGGACAAGCTGTTGTTCCTTGTTGATGAAGACACCAATGCATTCAATGCAATCATGGATTCGTTCAAACTTCCGAAATCGACAGAGACGGAAAAAAAATTACGGTCAGAGGCAATTGCTGCGGCAACACGCTATGCGATTGAAATTCCCTTTCAAGTCATGGAAACATCGTACGCATCAATGGATCTGATAAAAGCAATGGCTGAAAAAGGAAATCCGAATTCGGTCAGTGATGCCGGTGTTGGTGCTCTGTGTGCACGGTCCGCCGTGATGGGGGCTTTTTTGAATGTGAAGATCAATGCTGCCGGTATGAAGGAATCTGATTTTGCAAAAGAAAAACTTCATAAGGGTGCAGAGTTGGAGAGTAAAACAATTGCACTCGAAAAAGAAATTCTCGAGATCGTGAACAATAAAATTCAATAGAGTAGTTCAACATACCCGCTCTCTGCAATCGTTCTTTGGCCGCCAAATCCGACAGTGCCGGGCGTCATTTGGCACTATAGGACCCTCGCCAGATCACAAAAAGAATTCCGTCAAGACTCGCCGCCCTGGGCCCCGAGCACATGCCCTTCATTGTTTTAAAATGACAAATCCCGTCACTTTATAAGGGATTTGTGGAAGAGCTCCGCGGGTCCGCCAAAAAGAAGGCGGATCTTTGATAAGACTCTGCACCGAAGGCGCATGCCTGTACGCCGTATTATTGGCGTAAGCCTCCGGCTCAGAACTTACATCCCGAACGGGGTTCGGGACAACAGCCGCATTATATTTCGGTTGATCCGTTTATTATTCGATCAATCATTTCTCTGCTTTTCCATGATATCAATTTTCGTTCTGCCGCTTGAGCTAATTTCTTGTCACCATATGATTTCATGAAAACAATCTTCCACGGACGATACCGAGAAGTGAATCCTTTTTCAATCGAATTATGATACTTTAGTCTTTTCGTGGGATATTCCGAACTACCGATGTAATAACGATCCCCCGAAGCAGAATGTAGGATGTAAAGGAAATAGGCCATAAACGGAAAATCCCGCACCACATCTACTGTGGGCGGGATCTTTGCTCCGCGGGTAAGACTCTGCGCCGAAGGCGCATGAGCCTACGGCTCAGAACTTACAACCCTGCGGTTAATCTGCCGTACGGCAGACATGCTCTGCCTAAAGACAATAATCTCGAATCCATCGACGACCGGAGGAAGTCTTCAACTCTTTTTCTCTTTTCATCGACTCCGAACGGGTTGCCACCTCTTCCCGATACACCAATCGCATCGGTAAATATGGCCGTGTGGAGGAGACCTCGCCACGCTGGTGTTCTCCCTCCCGACGATCCCAATCCTTCGTTTGACCGATATACAATCGATCATGCTCCGACGAATACAAGACATAAACAGTATATCCCATAAACGGAAAATCCCGTTCCACATCTACTGTGGGCGGGATTTTTGCTCCGCGGGTAAGACTCGAACTTACAACCCTGCGGTTAACAGCCGCATGCTCTGCCATTGAGCTACCGCGGAATAAAAAATTTTACCTCGATTTTACAACCCTGCGGTTAATCTGTCGTACGACAGACATGCTCTGCCATTGAGCTACCGCGGAATAAAAAATTTTACCTCGATTTTACAACCCTGCGGTTAATCTGCCATTGAGCTACCGCGGAATATATCTAAACTTAAAATTTCTCGAACTTACATCCCGAACAAAGTTCGGGATAACAGCCGCATGTCGAATCCGGCACCGCTGGTTGGTGACGGATGAGATCCGTCGTTGTCTGGCGGACTCTGCCTTCCGCTACCGCGGAATTTTTGCGAGTTTTAATATACCCAACTTTGGGAAAAAAGTCAATAAATAGACATTGTTTTTGCGTAAAAACCACATCTTTTGACTATATTTGTTGTCTTGACACCCCCTGACCATTTCGGTATATTCTTTTAAAAGAAACTTGCACCGGTAATCGTCTGTTATAGTAGAAGTCATTTCAACACATTAAGGAATCCTCAATGGAAGGTAATTTCTCCAATCGCGTCCAGGATGTCATTCGGCTCAGCCGCGAAGAAGCGCTCCGTCTCGGTCATGATTATATCGGCACGGAACACCTCCTTCTCGGCATCATTCGCGAAGGCGAAGGAATCGCCGTAAAGATACTCCGCAATCTCGGCTGCGATCTCTATAAACTCAAAAAGACGATAGAAGACACCGTCCGGACCTCCGGCGGAACCCTGACAATCGGCAATATTCCGCTGACAAAACAGGCGGAAAAAGTTCTCAAGATCACGTACCTCGAAGCGAAACTGTATAAATCCGATGTCATCGGTACCGAACATCTTCTCCTCTCTTTATTGAGGGATGACGACAATATCGCAGCGCAGATCCTTCACCAATTCGAAGTACATTATGACCGCGTTCGTGCGGAATTGGATAATATCATCAGCGGAAAACCCTCCTCTCCGCCCGCCACTCCGCAGGCGCAGCAGCAGGAAAAGAAACAGGATAAGTCGAAAACACCCGTGCTGGATAACTTCGGCAGGGATCTGACCAAACTTGCCGCCGAGAACAAACTGGATCCGGTCGTCGGAAGAGAAAAAGAAATCGAACGTGTCGCACAGGTTCTGTCGCGGCGGAAAAAGAATAATCCCGTCCTGATCGGCGAACCGGGTGTCGGTAAGACCGCCATTGCCGAAGGCCTTGCTCTGCGCATCGTCAACAAAAAAGTTTCGCGCGTTCTGCATGACAAGCGTCTCGTGACACTCGACCTCGCCGCTCTGGTAGCGGGGACCAAGTACCGCGGGCAATTTGAAGAACGGATGAAAGCGGTGATGAACGAACTGGAAAAAGCGAGGGATGTGATCCTCTTCATCGACGAACTGCACACCATTGTCGGTGCCGGCGGCGCTTCCGGATCGCTCGACGCTTCGAACATGTTCAAGCCGGCATTGTCGAGAGGCGAACTGCAATGCATCGGCGCAACGACGCTCGACGAATACCGGCAATATATTGAGAAAGACGGCGCACTCGACCGCCGCTTCCAGAAAATCATGGTCGATCCTGCCAGTGTTGATGATACGATCCAGATCCTTCTCAATATTAAGGACAAGTACGAACAGCATCACGGTGTCCGGTTTACCGAAAAAGCGGTCGATGCCGCTGTAAAATTGAGCGACCGGTACATCACCGACCGTAATCTGCCGGATAAAGCGATCGACGTGTTGGACGAAGCGGGCGCCCGCGTCCATCTGTCGAATATCGTCGTGCCGCAGGAGATACTGAAACTCGAAGAAGAGATCGAGAAGATCAAACAGTCCAAGAACAGCGTTGTGAAGAGCCAGAATTTCGAGGAAGCGGCGCGGCTGCGCGACCTCGAAAAGAAACTGCTGAGCGATCTCGAGATCGCAAAGCGCGAATGGGAGTTGAAGTCGCAATCTATCGTCTTCGAAGTGACCGAAGATCACATCTCCGACGTGGTGGCTATGATGACCGGTATTCCGGTCAACAAAATCGCCGAATCCGAAACGCAGAAACTGCTCAAGATGGATACGATGCTCAAGACGCAGATCATCGGGCAGGATGAAGCGATTGAAAAGCTTTCCAAGGCGATCCGCCGCACCCGCGCAGGACTGAAAGATCCGCGGCGTCCTATCGGTTCGTTCATCTTTCTCGGCCCTACCGGCGTCGGTAAAACCGAACTCGCCAAGGCGCTGGCGCGATATCTGTTCGACTCGGATGAGTCATTGATCCGCGTCGATATGAGCGAATACATGGAGAAGTTTTCCGTCTCCCGTCTTGTCGGCGCTCCTCCGGGGTACGTCGGCTATGAAGAAGGTGGGCAATTGACGGAAAAAGTACGCCGCAAACCGTACTCCGTTGTGCTGCTCGACGAAATCGAAAAAGCGCACCCCGATGTCTTTAATATTTTGCTGCAGGTATTGGACGACGGACAGCTGACCGACTCACTCGGACGGAAGGTCGATTTCAAAAACACGATCCTGATCATGACCTCCAATATCGGCGCACGCGACATCAAAGCGTCAAAAGGATTCGGATTCGGCGAAGAGACCGTCGGCGACAAGTACAAACATATGAAGGACATGATCGACGAAGCGGTGAAACGGGTCTTTAATCCCGAGTTCCTCAATCGTATCGACGACACCATCGTCTTCCATCAATTGACAAAGGACGACATCACCAAGATCATCGACATACAGGTGAAAGATCTCTTTAAGCGTATGAGCACGATGAACATTTCCATCGAACTCAGCAAGCAGGCGAAAGAATTTCTCGCGGAAAAAGGATTCGACCAGCTCTACGGCGCCCGGCCGCTGCGCCGCGCGTTACAGAAATATGTCGAGGACCCCGTGGCCGAAGAGATTCTCAAAGGATCATTCGGTGAAGGAAGCCTCATCAAGGTGAAGCTCAATAAAAAGAAAGATGAGTTGATGTTCACTTCCGGCACACAGCCGGATGACAGCGGAGGCGGAGAAGCCCCCGAGGAACTGAAAAAGGAAGATGTTGCGTAAATATCGACAATCCCCAAAATTCAAATAAACCTCGAAGTATCAAAAATCCCCGAAGTCTTACTGACTTCGGGGATTTCGCTTTTTCAGCGTAACCGTTATCACATTTCCCACCCGTTCGATTGACTCAAATCAGACAAATTGGTATTATTAGCCGGAATCACCAGCCTATGAATTTTTGCTGTCCTCCCGCTGTACTGTAATCGGCGTTGTCATTTCGTTTGTTTGCAAGCGTTCTGTCGATGCAGAAAATCATCTATACTCGTTCGTGAGGTCCGTATGTGTTATAGAAGGATGTTGTCTATAAGTGTCGCATTCGTTTTAGCTACCGGTCCCGTTGTACTGTTTGGACAACAATTCATACACAACAATGCCCCGTCTCGTGAAGACCAGTCTCCGGCCATTGTTCTCACGTATACGAAAACGGAAAACGGTATCAGCATCCATCGCGATCCCAACGGACTTTTCCGCTCCATCAATCAAATGCCGTCTGATGTACGGGATCATGTCGCAAGCGCTTCGGTTCCGGATGAATCCGGTCCGATGCTCCATTCAATGACCACTTTTGTTGTTTCGGATGCAAGCGATGCGGCGGATGCGGATATCAATGATGGTCTCTACTCTCCTCCCACACTCCGGTCGGCAATTGAGAATGCCAACCTGTTGGGAGGCACACATGCAATATCCTTCTCTCCCGGCGTGACGCTCATTCAACCGTTGACGTCGTTGCCATCGATCAATGTTGTTGTCTCCATTGATGGATCAATCGCGGGCGAGAAAGTGATTCTCGACGGATCGTTATCAACGGGCGGGTACGGATTATTGACCTTTAAAACCCTTACTGCGAAGAATATGATTTTTCGCTCCTGGAGTTCCGTAGGACTTGGATTAGGATTCGGTGCGAATAATTCGGTGATACAAAAAAACGAATTTACATTGAACAACACAGGGTTGAATATCAATTCAAACGGAAATCTCGTCGGCGGCGATGATCCGGCAGACCGCAATCTCGCCTACGGCAATAATCAGGACGGCATTGCCGTTCTCTACGGCAACGACAATATTATCACGAACAATTTCTGCGGCACAAAAGATGGAATGACGTCATCGCCCAATACGTATGCAGGAATGTATGTATCGGGTGAACGTACGCAGGTGAGAAACAATGTCATATCCGGCAATAGCGATGCCGGATTGGAGATCGGTGAGTTTTCGATTGAAACTCTGGTGCGTGAGAATCTGATTGGACTGGATTCCACCGGCAGAGGGAAATTACCGAATACGTATGACGGCATCACAACGTTTGCCGAAAAGGATTCGATCATCTTCAATGCGATCAGCGGCAATGGATACGGCATCACCGTTCTGGGACAGGCCTCTCTGACACACATACGCGGCAACATCATCGGTCCAAACAAAACATTGGATAGTCTCTTTGGAAATCGTTCCGGCGGACTGTATGTGATCGGTGCGGATGCGACGATCGACAGCAACATCATTAGCACAAATAAAGGTGCCGGCATCACACTCACGGGAAAAGGCGGTGCGGTCGTTACGCGGAACAAGATCGGCACCGATCCGACCGGCACACTCGACTGGGGAAATACCGGTCCCGGCATGAATATCTATTGCGATATGAATATCATCGGCGGTGAAAATCCTGTTGATCGAAACATCATTTCCGGCAACGGCGGCGGGGGGATTGAAATGTTCGGCGGCATTACATTGTCATTTCCCGGACCAAATTTTCCGAATTATGTTCAGGGAAACCGGATCGTGAACAATATTCTCGGCGCGGATATCACCGGCACGCAACGCATTTCCAATTACACCGGACTCTTTATGAACGGTTACGTGGACAGCAATTTCGTGCGGAATAATCTCATCTCCGGCAATATGAATCACGGCATCTGGACACGCCGCTCGCCAAGCGCTCCGTCCCGAAATACTTTTCAGGCAAACAAAATCGGCACGCAATCGGACGGCATCACACCATTGCCGAACGACAGCACGGCAATCATGATCGACAGCGCCGCTGTTAACCTGTTCGGCGGACCGAATGAAGCGGATGCCAACATCATCGCCTTCAGTAATCAATCCGGCATTACTGTGAAAGCTGGTTGGGGGCTCGCCATTCAGCGTAATTCGATTCACAATAACAAAGGACTCGCGATCGATCTCGGAAATGACGGGCCGTCGCCGAACGATTCTTCGGATGCCGATCCTGGCCCAAACCTATTGCAAAATTATCCCCGCATTACATGGATCGGACGCAGCGGCGGTTCAACTGTTGTGAAGGGACATCTTCAGTCGCGAGCCAATACGACATTCCGGCTGGAATTTTATACGAATGACGAAGCAGATACCACCGGATTTGGCGAAGGCCAGACATTTCAAAAAACTGTCGATATCATCACCGATACTGCCGGCCGCGCTCCGTTCGAGGTACTGATAGACGGCGCCTTTGCGCGCGTCGTCGGAACGGCAACGGATCCCGAATTTGGTACTTCAGAATTTTCCAAAGCGCCGTTTGTTGTCAATTCCGTCGCAGACCGGCCGGATGCGGATCCCTTCGACGGACTGGCAAGCACATCGGGACCGCAGGTAAACGGAATTCCGGAAGTTACGCTGCGGTCGGCGATCCAGGCATCGAACCGCATTGCCGGTGAGGATGATGTTGCGTTCGATATTCCCGGTTCTCCGCCGTTCTTTATCATTCCCGCATCTTCGCTGCCGAACATTACCGGTGATATCTCAATCGACGGATCCACACAGCCGGGATACAATCCGGAAAGTCAGCATGCTATTCAATTGCTCGGCACCGCCGCCGGCAGCGATGTAAACGGATTCACTATCCCTGCAGATCGTTCGACATTCCACGCACTCTATATTTCTCAATTCAACGGAAACGGTATTGAAGCAAACGGCGAATTGATGACGCTTATCGATATCACCGCCAACGGGAACAAAAAGTCCGGCATTCGGTCCACTGCGGATGTAACGCTTGAAGGATCGTCGGTGTTTAACGGGAATGGTCCGGGATCGGGGACATCGTCCCTGTGCAATACCCATACCACCGCCGGCCTTTGGGTGGAAGGATGGATTCGCGGAAAGGGATCCGTAACCGCAACAAGCAACTGCGGCGTGGGAATCCGGCACAATGGAAGCATTGCTCTACAGGAAACCGGCATAAACCTGAATGCTTCGATCACCGCAAACCAAAACAGCGCCGGAGGATTGTTCGCGGAAGGGAATGTATGGTTGAAGGGAGAACAATTTGATTTTTCCAACAACGGTAATTCGACAATCAGCGCACGCGGTATTCATTTGAGCGAAGGTGGTATGTACATCGAAGCTACTGGCGCCGGTGAATTTCCGGTCATTAAAGCGAACAATAATTCGTATGACGGAATATACACGGCTATCGGATCGGTAACGCTGAAGGGAAAATCGCAATTCAACAACAACGGCGCCTCCCGCCCGAGGCTCGAACGGTTTAATGACATGATCTCCGGTCTGAAGATCGAAGGAAACATTTTTGCTCAATCCATCGAGGTATCCGGAAACGGATTCAACGGCATCCGCACGCGCCGATCGTTATATGTTGAAGGAGACCTGACGGTTAAAAAACATCCGGCGCGGGGCGTATGGGCAACATTTCACATCCTACTCGACGGCAGTCAGCATCTGATTGAAGAAAACGGTGATCAGGCAATGTGGGCGGCAAACGGATGGATAGAAACAAAAGGAACATTGACCGTCCGGAATAATAAATACGGCGGGACGTTCGGTGTCGATGACGGGCCGTTCGAAGACGATGCACGTCTTGGCGCTGTGCAGGCATGGAAGGATATCATTGCCGAAAACGTAGTTCTCGAAAACAACGAACCTTCCGGTATGGCCGGTTGGGACAATGTCTGGATTAAAGGACACGCGGTCTCCACCAACAATACGGTAGACGGCATTTTTGCGATGGACGAATTGCGGATCGACGGAACGGGTAATATCATCAGCAACAACGGAGGAAACGGTCTGGCAACAAACAATCGCGGTATCCTTGTCGGCGGGACAATTGTACTGGATGGAAACGGAAAGAACGCCGCACTGACGGCAGACGGACAATCCGGCTACGGTGCCATTGGACAATATGTGCAGATGCCTAATGTGACTGCTCGGGGAAATACACAATCGGGTCTTCTCGGTTTCAGCGGTGTCGTAATTCGCGGCCAGGGAGTGATCGGCGGTAATCAAAGGAACGGAATCGAATCGCAATCTTTTGTAAACATCGCGGGAGGACGGGTTTATAATAACATCGGATACGGCATTTCGTCTCCGCTGGTGAAAGTCAGCGGCACGCAGATTGTTTCCAATGGCGCCGGAGGAATCGCAGGCAAAGTAGTACCGAATTCACTCTCGGCCGTATCAACCGCTCAACTATCCATGACAGGATATACCGCTCCGGGACTGCGAAGTGTTGTGAAAGGAAGCGCAATTCTCAACAATGGCGGCGACGGATTACTTGTTGATTCGGAGTATCCGGTGACAGTACACCGATCGAACATCGCCGGCAACGTCGGCTTTGGCATCAATAACGACGGACCGGGCGCGGTCTTTGCAGATAACAATTGGTGGGGAAATGCCGCCGGGCCGGGATCTGCGGTCAATGGATCCGTTCAAGCGTCGATGTGGCAATCTGCGACGATCCCTCTTTTTGCCGGAGCAACCGACGATTCGATATTCGTTCTTCCGGGCGGATCGGATCTGCTGCCAATTGTTGCCGCACGATGGAACGAAAAGAACGATTCCATGACGGTCTCGGCATCGGACAACAAGGGATGGCTCCAACCGGTGACGAATCTAGTCGTGATGCAGATCGATTCCGTGCCGGCAATTATCTCTGCAAATTATTCCATCCCCCCGGAAGCCGTACCAGGCGATACATCGATGATTGTTGTTCACGCCCAATCCATCACCTCTCCGGGGATCACGGCACAAGATACGTTCTATTTTGTCGTATACGCTCCATCGCTCGTGAAACTCGACATCCTGAAAGACACACTGCGCGTTCTGCCGGGTGATACGATATTGTTTACCGCGTACGGTTTCGACCAGAACGGCAATGAAATGCTCTTTTCTCCGGTCTGGAGCAGCGGAGGAGGTACGATTTCCGATTCCGGCCTCTATGTGGCAGGCATTGATACCGGATCGTTCTTTGTGCATGTCTCCGATACAATCGCCGGTGTGCATGATTCTGTTACAGTAATTATTTTTTCTCCAACCATGCCAAATCTTCCCGCTCTCATCGGCGTCAGCGCGGAATCGGTCGACGGCGGAACTGTTTCCCCCGGCGAGATCTCGGCGTCACAATTCCTTATTACCAATCTGTCTGAAGTATTGTTGAGTGTCGACTCGCTCCGGACTCAGACCGGTTATTTTACTGCAGCAAGGGTGCCGGATGTCCCTCTTATTCCGTACGGTGATACTCTTATTGTGGCCGTTACATTCTCACCCGATTCTGCTCGGTTATTTACAGATACGCTGTTCATTTATTACAACTCTCCTCTTTCTCCGAAGAAAATTGTTCTCACCGGAAACGGATCAACGACGGGGATCAAGACGGATCGAGATCTTATTCCTGAAAGATTTGCTCTCGATCAGAACTATCCGAATCCGTTTAATCCGAGCACCACTATCCGATTCGGAGTTCCGGTTGCCAGCAAAGTCTCTGTGCGCATCTTTGATATTCTCGGACGCGAAGTTTACCGACTCGCCGACGGAATTTTCCAGCCGGGATACGTTTCGGTCGTTTGGTCGGCACAGGCGGCCAGCGGATTGTATTTGTACAGGATAGAATCGACGGCAGTACACGATCCGTCGCAATCATTTGTGCAAACAAAAAAGATGCTGCTAATTCGGTAATGGACACAGAAAAAATGCAATGAAGAATTTAAGGAACTGGACAACCATGATATGGGGAGGCGGTGTGAATACATCGATTGATTATTTTACAATAATGATCAGCGTCAGCCTGGTTCTGGCATCGTGTAAGCCCCACACCAGGGTAAGTGAACAGGAGGAGAATGTAAATATTGCGATGTCTTCATTGCGCTACGATGATTCGGTGCGACAGACAATGTTTGGTGCATTGCCGGAGATCCAGCGGCATTCAATCGACAGCATTCTGAAATCGTATGAAAACGCAACGGAAACCGTTGTCACCCGGGATAAAAATATCACTTTTAATGTGGATGTCACGGTGGAAACGACGTTTGAAAGCGGAAGACTGAGACAACAGATTCATCGATATGAGAACGGTACGATCGCCTTAGGATTTTTTCCTGTACACGATGGTATAATTGAGGACAGCACTATTCGCTATTACCCTGCCGGACAAATCTATTCACGCAGCATCAAGCCGACCGACAAATTGAACTGGGTCTATGAGAAATTTCACGAAAACGGTGTGATGAAAAGCAAAGAATATCCCGGAACCACAAAAGCGTGGGACGAGAAAGGCAAACTCGCTTCAGAATTTTTTGTGGGGAACAATGAGGTCGTACAACATGTCTATTATTATCCCAATGGAACGAAAAAGAAAGAAGTGCAATGGAAGAATGACCGGTTTCATGGCCCGATGCGTGAATGGGATTCACTCGGTACGTTGGTGCGAAATGAAATGTACAAGAACGGTGTGATGGAGAAATAAATTTTTACTCTCTATCTTTAAAACCATAAGGAGGTAATACCATGTATGCATCAACCGGGAAGCGTTTTCAATGGAAGTGGGTATTGATCTCTCTTGCTATGTATCTTTATAGAATCTTCGGCGATACATGATCCATCGCAATCATTCGTGCAAAAACGATAAATACTACTGATCAGGTAATTGTTTTGTATTAAACGCGATCCAAAATTAATGCTAATATTTAATACATCGTACATTGAAATATTATGGAGGGGATGTGAAACAAACGATTCTTTTCTTTTCAGCGGTGATATCTGTTAGTCTGATGCTGACATCGTGCAAACCACGCACCCGGACAACCAATCAGGAGAAATATCTGCGACAGGCAATGATATCCCTTCGCTTGGACGATACAACGAAGAGTATTGCTTATAGCCGTTTGTCGCCTGATAATCGAAACGCGATTGACAGTATATTGAAGTCGTATGAAAATGCAACGGAAATTGTCGTCACCGAAGAACAATATCTTAATTTGCCTGTTACGGTCAATACAACGTTCGAGAATGGAAAAGTATTACATCAGAAGGCAATGTATTCAAACGGCACGATGGCGTTTGAATACTATCCAGTCAAAAATGGCGACATCGTGGACAGCACATTGCATTATTATCCCGCTGGACAGTTGTATTCCCGTACAATCGTGTACGCCGATCCGTCCAAATGGATGTTTGAGAATTATCATGAGAACGGTGAGATACGAAGCAGACAATACCGAAATATTACCAACGGCTGGGATGAGAACGGCAATCTCGTTTCGGAAATTCTGTTCGAAAATGACGAAGTCGTTAAACAGACGCTATTTCATTCCAACGGCACAAAAAAATGGGAATCGCATTGGAAGAGCGACAAGTTTCACGGTTCGGTGAAGGAGTGGGATTCACTCGGCACGCTGGTGCGCAGTGAAAAATACAAGAACGGTGTGAAGATGAAATGATCGTAATATTCTCTGTCTCTATAACCATTAGGAGTTAAAACCATGGATGCATCGATCGGGAAGCGATTTCAATGGACATGGGTATTGATTTCTCTTACAATGTATCTTTTTTTGTACTTCCTCCCACTCTCATTAATGCCGGGTGGGATACTCAACGGCATGCCGATTACCGGTATCTCCACGCTTTTTATGGGTATTTGGTCTTTGGCCGGGATGTTTATCATTTCTGCGGTGGCAGGATATATGTCTTCGGGGGTAACTATAAAAGAACCGACTGTTGCCGCCGTCATACTAATGGTGATATGGTTTTTTGCGGTCCAATTACGCTTTAATGGCGCGATTCATTCGACAACACAATCATATTTTATTCTGCTGGTCTCCCTCGCTATGATCGGCATCCTTGCGGTTGCAGGCGCATGGTGGGGCGAACTGATGCAAAAAGCGGCAAAAAGCAAACAACAGGATTAATGTAAATCACTCCGGATATTTAAAATCCCCGGGATATAAAAGATCCCGGGGATTTGAATTATTCAAAATACTATATTCAAATTAGTTTGAACGAAATTGTTTTTTAAATATTCGTACCGTTTATCGTAAATACTTGCAGTGAATCTGACGTTAAATATAATTCCACTGGTGATTAGAAACCTTTTGAGAATGATTGTACAATTAGAAATTGTAATAATAATTAATGGAGATAATATATTTTTCATCACTGTAAGCATTAATTATTTCCTTCTGAATGAACAATCAATATCATCACTATTATTAAACTAGCATTTCTTGCTACGCTCCACCAATTGATTGTGTCTTTAAATAAATCTCCAAAACAACCACAAATTGCAAGATTGTTGTTAAGAAGGTTGAATATTATTGCGAAAGTAAAGACAGTAAGTAAACATATCAATAACCAATATGATGTTTTTACATAACCATTAATAAGTAATCCAATACCAGCAATAATTTCCACCGCTATTATGAGTATTGATAATGGAAGTATTAGCCCCTTCGGAATATAATTAAAATTATGAACTGCAAACATAAATTGTGTAAATGATAACATTTTTAAAATACTTGTAGAGATAAATAATATGCCAATCGCTTTTTGTATATATATCTTCACATTTATTACCACCATAGACTCTTCACTCGTACGGATTTATTAGTTTTACGGTATACATCTATACATAACCCTAAAGAGATTACTGATACGTAATTGTAGAAACTAATGTATGCGAAGGGATACAATGTTTTATTTACATTAACACTATGAAGTCATAATATAATGCCTTTAATATAGCTCCTTAATAGATCCTCGAAGGTGGATTTAATTCCAACATGTTGAAACCACAAGATGATTCCAATGATAAGAGCAGTTATTCGGGAACATTGTATAACCGACGATATTCCAATTGTTAATACACCTAGATACCAGATTTTAAATATTGTTATCTCATGCGCAATGTACTGAATATAGCCGGGTAACGAATGTGTAGCCAATATGGTATCAAGATTCACGATTTGTATAGGTCTTATATTTTCAATTTTTCCTTGCAACCATAGCAAGAGTCCAAGTAGTAAGGATGTTGATTCTGCAAGTGCAATAATGACGTTTGAATAAACAACCATTATAAAAATCAAATTATATGAGGGGGTAATACCATTCTTTGAAACAAGTATGCTACAGAGTAGAATGAATACGGCTGAATAACACCAATCGATAATGTTACGCGATATTATTAAAAGAGGTATACCATAATTTCTAACTTCTAAAGGTATATACATTCGATTAAAATATATTGGGATTAGTGCAAAACACAATTGTGCTAAAGTAATTGTTCCCGCAGTAATAAACCAAGATGGTTTCTCGATAAGCCATAAATATCCTACTGAAGGGCGATAAATAATTGCATACATGTTCCTGAATTGGTTCATATTATGCGTAATATTGTTCTACGGTGACGATTTATCGGAAATCTGATTATAATTAATACTCAACATTTTTGCGAATCCAGTCATTATTAATAATTGTATACTTGTAGTAGAATTAGACCACTGACTGATTTTCCCCACAAGGGGAACATTTTTTTCTGTTTGCGGTTCACCATAGTGGTTTGTAATATTTTTTGATAGTTTATCAAGACGGTCTTCTATATTTGAAAATTGTTGCTTGGTTTCAGGATTGACTCCTAGATATATTACACTAATCGAATTAAGTAGCCCATTAGTCTTTAAAAATCCCAATCCGACTCCAATAATTTCAGAGTAAACTGTATCAAAATACATTAAATACATAGATTTACTGTCTTTTTTAAAATACGGATTGTCATCTGTGCTAATGTCTTTAAGGTGTTTGTTACCAATGATATTTTGGACTTGGTTAATACTAAATCCCCACTCAAATTGCTCAAAAGATAATTTTGGTGGGTGTACTATTTGTGCAAATGAAATGTTTATAAATATAAGTCCAAGGTAAATTATGTACTTACTTAACATACTATTTTCCATTCTATTATTTTAAGGATTGGGGTATTTATTGCACCCCAATCCCACTTATTTAGTGATCCATATTTAAATAAAAAACATATATTTGATTGGCCCATTAATCGGCTGGTGTTAATGCGTTTGCCGCAACACAGCCTAGATACGCTGCCGCACCTACAATAGCACAAGTTAGCCAACCACCTCCATATCCTGCGCAACCTCCCGCTGCGATACTCGCAATTAAGTTACAATCTAACGCCACAGCGCCTCCCACGATACACTTCATCTGTTCAGGGTGAATTTTATTTGTGTGTGTGGGCACTGACGCTACTGAAGATGTCCCAATTGTAAGAATGAGACACACCACCAATGTTATCGACAATATTTTTCTCATGGCATTCTCCTTTTTAGCAAAGTGATTATAATGTATTATATTACCCGTTTGCTGCGGCCCGTCATATAGTTGTATAATCCGAGTTTGTGCTCGGGGGCCATCCGAGTACTTTCTCTTCATCTACAATCATATGACCAACAAATGGGGTTTATCACATAAATATATATGTCTATTTAGGATAATCTTGAAACACTAATGTTTCACCCTCCCAATATTTTATTAATATGTTTATTTTCAATTTTAACCTTCCAATAGCAGGATCACGAATAAACACGTCGTCATTTTTAACACTATCAACAATTATGAAATGTTCGTTATTTACATATAGCAAGGAGGGAAATGGTATATTATTAACAAAATCATCAAATGATAATTTCCATCCCTCAGTGTTTAATCCTTTTATTTCAGCCAACTCTTTAAGTGTATAAAATGACGAACCTTTCTTGCTAATAAGAACTTTTTCTTCAATTTCGTCAAGTGTTGATGGTATCTTATAATAATCAAAAATCATTTTTAAGGCCGCACATCCACAATTGTTTGGCTTCGTTTGCATAACAACACCATCCGTTCCGAGGAATTGTGCGTTCTTTTTTAGACCGGTTATTTCATTTTTCGCGATTGTCAGTTGTAATAACAAGTGAAGGATAATTGAGCCGCTAAATAAAGTAATACTTGTTATTATTATTCTTCTTCGGTCCATAACAGTGTGGCAGTAGAATCAGAATGAGATGCCTTTAAATGCATTAACATTGCCATTAAATGTTCCTCACTAATAATGCCTGGTTGGTATTTTATTAATTGCTTTTTGTCATTTACAATAAACAATGTGGGAACGGTGTGAATACGAAATTGGAATCGTGCATTTTTATTTGAATCGAGGTAAACTGAAAATAGTATGTTCATTGATGAAATATAATCCAACGTCTCTTGTTTGCCACTTAATGAAATGGCTATTAAGTCAATTGAGTTATTATAATAGGGAAATGACGAATTCATAATATTTATTACGTTTTTACATGCGGGACAGGTAGTTGAAAAAAAAAGAATGATACTCGGTTTATTTATTAAATTACTTATCGCTATCTCCTCACCATCACTAGTATTTACTATGACAGATGGAATTATTTCGCCGATTTGAAGGGATTCAACATTACGTATATTTTTTACAAAGAAATAGATACAAAAAGGAATCGCCATAAATAATAGTATCTCGATTAATGTGTAAGCTTTTTTATTTACATTCATATTTGGGTATTGTTATTAATATATTGATCAAATTTAGAATGAAATAAAAAAAATTCCCCGCCCACTTATGTCGAATCGAGCCTTCGATAATCGATGATATATCCTGCGCCCAATCAGAACATACATCTTTCACCGTCGGCAGACCGACATGTGAGCAAGGAATTTTATTATTTATGGAAAACGTGCTTCCGTCACAATCCTGCCGCCGTTTGTTGATGATCTGTTTTCCGTCAATAAGGACTTGCTATTTTATGGGATCATGAGTGTGAGTAGGCCGCTGCTGACGGCCGTCTATAAGCGCATGCTCCTGTGTTTGTTATACATATCACCCCGGAATATTATTTGATTTATTTACGCCACCAAGATATCGAAGAACGGTGAGAGGATTTGTGACGACTGCTTTTTGGGGTGCATTTATTTCTGACAACAATAATAAACGGGATCAAATTAGTCAACAAAAATACATTGGCTTTAGAGGTTGGCAATTCTGGTTGGCAATTCTGGTTGGCAATTCTGGTTGGCGATTCTGGTATTGCGGTTACTTCTTTTTTGCGGGGGGTTTGGAAATGCTGATAGCTTCGGTGTTTAATTCATCACTCTGAATCATCGGTCCGATCCCGTTTTCGCGGTGCCGGTCGCGATACTGCTTCATTGTTTCGCCGGTATAGCGCTTAAACAATTTCGCCCCCGTATCTTCCCGTAAATTGAGGCTTCCGCAGATCCAGTTGCAGGGATCGTCGTCGATCACCAGGTATTCCTTCATTACCTCCACCTTTAATTTCAGGATATACTGTCCCAGCGATATCCTTTCTGTCCGGCGGAAGTTCTTCCGCAATGTTTCAGGTGAGACCTTCAGGTGCCGGGCAAGGTCACCCACCGTCGTGATATCCGAAAGATGGAACTCCAGATATTTTTTTATATCGATCATCGTTCACCTCGGCCATATATCGAATGGTGGATTATACAAACTCCCGAATAAAATTTCAAATAGGAAAATAACTTTTTATTTCGCTTACAATACAAATCCCCGGGATCTGTAAGATCCCGGGGATTTTTTCCTTTTAGGAAACGGCGTATTACTTTTTCACCACCTTCGCCACACATTCGATGTGGTACGTGTGCGGAAACATATCCACCGGCTGCACCTTCTCCACCGTGTAGCCGTACGTCGAAAGCAATTGCACATCGCGCGCAAGCGTGGCGGGATTGCAGCTGACATAGACGATTGTCGGAACGCCCATCGCACCCAGTTCTTCCACCGCTTTGGGATGCATGCCGCTGCGGGGGGGATCGACGATGATCACATCCGGTTTCGGGTGCTCGTCGCGCCACTGGTTCTCCTTCGTCAGTAGGTCTTTTAGGTCGCCGGCAATGAACTCGCAGTTCTCGATCGTGTTCAGTTCGGCATTCATCCGCGCATTCAGAATGGAACTCTCCACCAGTTCGATGCCGATCACTTTCTTTGCCGCATCGGCAACAAACAGGGCGATCGATCCGGTGCCGCAATACAAATCATACACCGTATCGGTCTTCTTGATGTCGGCAAATTCCCTGGCGATGGAATACAGCCGCTCCGCCTGCTTGGTGTTGGTCTGGAAGAACGAGTTGGCAGAAACCTGAAAGAGCAGTTTCCCGATCTTATCGTGGATAATCCCTTCGCCGTGATACACCATCTCGTATTCTCCCACCGCCACCTGCGATTTTCTCTTCGTGACGTTGTTGATCACCGTGGTAATCTCGGGGAATTTTTTAATCAGTTCCGCGGTCAATTTCGTCATGGTCTCGGGGGAATCTTCGAACGTCACCACATTCACCATCACATCGCCGGTATTTTTCCCTTCGCGCACCACCAGATTGCGGAAGTATCCGCTTTCGGTTTCCGGAGAGAATGCGGGAATGTGATTCGTCAGGGCAAACTCACGCACGGCGTTCAGTATGCCATTGCTCAGTTTGGACTGCAGGAAGCATTCGTGCACGTCGAGTACCTTATCCCACCGCTGGGGCACGTGGAATCCGAGCGCCAACGCCGGTACCTGCTCGGTGCTTTCCGGATCGTTGTTCGTGCGCCATGCCTTTTCGCTGAACGAAAACTCAAGTTTGTTGCGGTAGTAATACAGATCGTCGTTGCCGATAATCGGCAGCACCGGCACATCCTTCATTCCGCCGATCCGTTCGATCGCATCGACTACCTGCTGCTGCTTAAAGGCAAGCTGCGACGCATACTCCACATGCTGCCACTTGCATCCGCCACATGTCCCGAAATAAGTGCATCGCGCTGTGGTTCGCATTTCCGATGGGGTGATTACTTCCACTACTTTCGATTCGACAAACTTCTTTTTCGTCTTCATGACTTTCGCTTTCACCACATCCCCTTCCACCGCTCCTTCCACGAATACGACGAGTCCTTCCACCCGTGCAATGCTCTTCCCTTCAAATCCGGTTGATTCAATCTTCAGTTCGAGAATGTCCCCGTACTGCGGTTTTGCCTGTGCTTTATTTTCTTCCATAATTGCTCTGCGTTCTTTCCGTTCTCTGCTGTTGGTACTGTATGGTGATTTAAATTGAAATTTTCTTATCCCGCGCGGTGATCTTCCACTCACCGGCGATGAAATGATCGTGAACCACAGCCGCCCGTTCGTACATAGAAACGGAGGGACAAATATGATCCGGAACGCCGTACAACAGATCGCCGAGTGCATATTTCGATGTGTCGGGAACCGTTAATACCATATGTTCTTCGCTGTGCGAGACCGGCGTCGACTCCGGAGCGTTCAGAAAATGAATGCGCGGCAGGGGATTTTCCGATCCGACGGACTTATGGCCGAGGTCAATACACAGCCTCGTGTTGCTGACGATTGAGACTATTCTCGTTGCAAGCAGAGCCGCATAGTCGAACGGCTGCTCGGGATACGCGTTCTTGTAACTCCAATCCCAAAAAACGAACGTGCCGGGAGAGCACTCAACATCTCCGCGCCGGGCGTGGATCTGAAACGTGGGGGATCCTCCGGCGATGATAGTCAACATGCGTTTGAACTTCTCTGCAATCTTTTTTTGCAATTCAAAGACTCCGGAAAATGTCTTTTCGCATTCCGCTTTTCGTTTCTCAATATCATTGTCGGTAATGTGACCGTCGTATGCATGCAGTCCCGTAACAGTAATTCCTGAAATTGCATGCACCGATTCGTACAGTGCAAGCGCTTTTTCCGGAAGAATCCCCGTCCTGTTCTGTCCGACATTAATGTCAATATACAGACCGATCGACACTCCCGCGGTGCGGCACGCAGCGGCGATTTCCCCGGCAGATTTCTGATTATCGACCAGACAGGAAAATCGTGTGCGCGGGTAACGACTGACCAATCCGATCAACCGGGAAATTTTCGGCCCCACCGGCTGATAGGCAACAAGCACATCCGGTGCGCCGATCTCCCCGAGCATTTCCGCTTCGGCAATGGTGGCGCATTTGTATTTCGTGACGCCGGCGTCCATCATCATCGTACAGACATCTGCGCTTTTGTTTGTCTTCACATGCGGACGGAGCAGATCGACATTTTTGACCTGCTGTGTTGCGTTCAGAATATTCTGTGCGATACGGTCCTTATACAAGATCAATGCCGGCGTATCGATCGTATCGGCATTGTGTATCGCGTACCACTCTTTATTGATTGTATTCATAGTGTATATGAGATATCAGATATCAGACACCAGACAACAGACTTCTGTCTTCTGTATTCTGTATTCCGTCTTCTTTTTCGCTTCGCGCCTTTGTGCCTTTGCGGTTAATCTATGAGATGTCAGACGATGAAAAACGTCGTCAGACATCTTTTTCCTTTTCCACTTTGCGTCTTTGTGTCTTTGCTGTGCCCCATTTTCGTGATTTCGTGTTTTCGTGGCAATGTTTTTACATCTTTTCCTTTGCACGTTGCGGTTATACACTTTTTAATTTGGTGATTTGGTGCCTTGGTGGTTTGCCTTTTATATGAGATCCGCCAGTGACCCAAAATCAGGATCGAACAATCGTTTATACGTCCGGTTCGCAAATCCGTCTGTCATTCCCGCAATGTAGTCGCAGATCAGCCGCACACGGTACGCTGCATCCGGTGATGCGAGAATGCCCTGCTCGAAGGATGCCGGCAGCAGATGCATCTCGAACTTTTCCTTGTTGATATAATTTTCTTTGAACGATTCAAAGATTCGGCGGAGCATGAAGTCCCCCTTTTTCTCCACCTGATTCAGCTGTGGGGAGAGAAAGACCAGATCGAGCGACAGCCGTTTGAACATTTTCGATTCGTTCTGCGCCGCGGGATCGATCTGCAGCCGATATTTGTACCGGTTTGTTTTTGCGCTCATGCCGTTGGCCGTTTCGTCGATGCTGCAAGCGCGGATATATTTTCCGATCTTTGCCGACATGAACCGCTCGGCATATCCTTCTTTCATCGCATCGAACAGCGCGTCGAGCGTGGATTGAAGTTCCGGTGAGATCTGCTGCGTCCCCGCCCACCGTTCGATCTTCTCTTTGGTGATAAATCCGGAATGAATCCCGTCCACCACGTCGTTGAGGGAGTACGCCACATCGTCCGACCAGTCCATGATCTGGCATTCGATGCTGCGGAAATTATTGCGTTCTTTTCCCGCCGGAAATTCCGCCATAATATTAAATCGGTCGAAGACAAAATCGAGATATTTTCTCTGTTCGTCGTAGATGTAGTGATTGACCGGATCGTCCAGTTCCGAAAAGAGCGTTTTGTATTTCAGGACTCCGTCGAGAAACGCCCGCGTGGGACTCATCCCTTTGCGCTCTCCCCGTTCGGAATAGACCGTTTCGGTCAGCATTCGCAGCGTCTGCGCATTCCCTTCAAATCCCCCAAAGTTACGCATCAGCTGATTCAGCGTCCGTTCTCCCGCATGTCCGAACGGCGGATGGCCGAGGTCGTGAGAGAGGCAGATCGCTTCGACCAGGTGCGGATCGATGTGATAATCGGCAGAAAAGAACGGGCTGTTCCGCTGAATGTTGCTGCAGATCGAACGCCCGATCTGCGCCACTTCCAGTGAGTGTGTCAGCCGCGTGCGGTAAAAATCATACTCGCCGGACAAAAAGACCTGCGTCTTTGCCTGTAGCCGCCGGAACGCCGAGGTGTGGATGATCCTGTCCCGGTCCTGCTCGAACGGTGTCCGGTAATCGTCCTTCCGCTGCTCGTCGAGACATTCGGTATCGAATGAATTATAGAATGAATTGGTCATAAATAATCAAAGAACTCTGAAATATTTTTGAATATTGATCATCCCTTCAACGGGCTGTTTCATGACGTAAGGTCTTTGGTCTACAACATACTGAGATTGCTTCGTCGTCTGTCGTACGACAGACTCCTCGCAATGACTATAGTTTTATATTTATTGTTCGTCCATCAATCAGAAAATCATAAAATCACAAAATGTCCTCAGACTCCCTGCACCCTGTTTCGAATTTGAACTCTCGCCACAAACAACGTCGTCGGAACGGTAATGAGCAGTATTCCGATAACGGTGACGATGTTGAACACGCGGCTCCATATAATGACATCAAAGATCGTGGCAAATGCAACCTGCACCAGGCCGACGGATGAGTTGATTGCGGGATTTCCCTGCATGTATGCGCGGGTCATCGCTAACTGCGCTACGGTGCCGCTGGCGCCGACGCCGATCAATGCCATAATAATGGCCGGAGAATACCGCGTCGCTTCAAACAGCGACGGGATAGACGGGACCATGACGATAAACGTTATCATGCTGGCGACCAAAGTAAAATGAGCGACAATGGTCGTGGGATGGACATTCTTGGTAAGATGAAGATTATAGACCGCAACCGAGGCGAAAAATGCGCCGGTGAGGCCGACGATGACGGCGAAATTTCCTTCATCAAAGTGCGGCTGTTGTATGAACATGACGCCGACAATTCCGCAGGCGATGGAGAACCAGACGGTTTTCTGCACACGCTGTTTCGCCACAAACGCCACGAGCAGCGCCATCCACAACGGCATGGTGTTTATAATGGATGTCGCTTCGGCGATCGGCAGACGGGCAAGCGTGTAGAATGTGCCGAAAATGGAGATAGTACCGGTAACGCTGCGCATCCAGAGATTTTTCGGCGCAGAAAAGAGAATCAGCGGCTTGTGCGTGGAAAGAGCCAGCGCAGCAACAAAGATGAAATTGATGAACGCCCGCGCAAAGGCGATTACCGTCCAATCGAATGAACCGGCCAGTGCACTGGTGAACGCTCCCATCAACGCAAAACAGAATGCACTGAAGACCATCCAGCCGACGGCGGATATGTTTTTTAGTTTTAACAAGAAAAAAATTTTCTTAAAACCATCGGATCATTGGTTCATTGACACATTGGCTCAATTATTAGAGGCTATCTTAAAAATACCAAATCAATGTCATGCCGAGCGGAGTCGAGGCATGATTTTATATGAAATGTCACCCCTCGTCTTCGCTCGGGGTGACAAAATTCATTTTTGAGATCACTTCTACTCTTCTTAAGTGTTTGCTGGTCATAAAAACACTTTGCGTTCTTTACATCTCCTTTGCGGCCTTTGCGTGATGCTTTTAAATAAATAATTTTATTTCGCTGTTGGGGTGGAAATATTTGGCAGGCAGGAATGCCTGCCCTACGAGATTATATTTTCGCGCCCTTTGCGTGATTTTTTTGCTTTTCAATTCCACAATTTCAAAATTTATAAATTCCACAATTTTCTATGTCCGCCCTACGTGACTCGTAATCTCATCGACTCATAGACTCATTTACTCATTGTATCAATGAATCAATTTTCTATCTCTTCCGACACTCTCCCCCACTCATCCATCAATTCGTTCAGATTTTTCGTCACGGCGTCATATTCCGCGCTGATCGTTTTCGCTTTTATCGGATACTTCATGAACTCATCGCTCGCCATCTTCTTTTCGATCGCGGCTTTCTCGGATTCCTTCTTTGCAATCTCCTTTTCCACCCGCTCCAATTCTTTCTTCAAATGAAACAGATTTTTCTTCGGCTTCGCTTTCGCTGCGGCAGGCGTTCCCTGCTTTGCTCCGGTCGATTGTTTCAGCTCTTTGGATTGTCCCGGCTCTTTATGAACAGTCGGCTTCGTCTGATGTCTGTTGTCTGTTGTCTGAGATCCCGATCGTTCTTTTTTCTTAGCATCGATATACTCGCTCACGTTGCCGATGTACGTCCTGATCCTTCCGCCGGGAGAGATTTCCAGCACTTTGTTCACAATGGAATCCAGAAATGCCCTGTCGTGGGAGACGATTAGGTACGTTCCGTCGAATTCATGCAGCGCCTCCTGCAGCACCTTTTTGGAGCGCATGTCGAGATGGTTCGTCGGTTCGTCCATGATCAAAAAGTTTGCCGGTGCAAGAAGCATCTTCGCCAGCGCAAGGCGGCTTTTCTCCCCGCCCGAGAGGACTTTCACTTTCTTGAAGACATCGTCCCCGCGAAACAGGAATGATCCCAGAATAGACCGCAACCGGGTTCGTATCTCGCCGACCGCCACTTCATCGACGGTTTGCAGCACTTCTTTATTCATGTCGAGTTCTTCGGCCTGATGCTGCGCGAAGTACGAAACGATCACATTGTATCCCTCTTTCCGTTCGCCGGACTGGAACGGCTCAACGCCCGCGGCAATCTTGGAGATTGTCGATTTTCCCGCGCCGTTGACCCCCACAATGGCGATGCGATCTCCCCGTTCGATGGTATAGTTGAGATGATCGTACACCAGATTGTTGTCGTACGATTTCCGCAGATCGATCAGTTCCATCACCACCCGTCCGCTCTGCTGCGCCGTGGGGAAGTGGAAATGAATCTCTTCTTCCTCATCCTCCACTTCAATCATTTCAACCTTCTCCATTTGCTTCACGCGGCTCTGCACCTGCCGTGCTTTGGATGCCTTGTACCGGAAGCGGTCGATAAACTCCTGTGTCTGCTTCAATTGCTGCTGCTGGTTCTTCATGGCGTTCATCACCAGCTCTTTGCGGATCACCCGTTCCTTTTCGTAGTACGAATAGTTGCCGGAGTAGATCTCCATCTTGCCGAGACTGAGCGCGAATGTTTTTTTGGTGAGCGAATCGAGAAACGCCCGGTCGTGCGAGACCAGCATGATGGCGCCGTTGTAGTTTTTCAGATACTCTTCCAGCCACTGCAGCGAATCGATATCCAGATGGTTTGTCGGTTCGTCCAGCAGCAGCACGGAAGGTTCGAGCAGCAGCAGTTTTGCCAGCGCAATGCGCATCTGCCACCCTCCGCTGAATTCCGTAACGCTCCGGTCGAGATCGGGAACGGAAAATCCGAGCCCCATCAGCACCGTTTCGATCTTCGATTTCAAACGGAACGCATCGGCATCTTCCTGCTTGTGCTGCAATTCGCCGATGATCTCCAGCAGTTCCATGTATTCATCGGTCGTATGGTCCACTTCCCCCAGCCGCTGATACGCTTCCTGCAATTCCTCTTCGATCTGCAGTATATCCTCGAAAGCGGATTCCACCTCTTTATACAGCGACAGACTCGATTCCACCACCGCATCCTGCGGAAGATAGCCGACGGTGATAAAGCGCGCCTTGTTGACATTCCCTTCCATCGGTTGATTGATTCCGGCAATGATCTTCAGCAATGTCGATTTGCCTGCGCCGTTGCTCCCCACAAGCCCAATACGGTCGTGCGGATTGATGGTGAACGAAAGGTCGTCGAACAGATACCGTTCGCCGAAGTTGATGGAGAGATTATTGACTGCTAGCACAAAAAAAACCGATTAAAATTAGAAAAAAGATGAATAGAAGGATGAATTATGATTTATGAAGGACGAAATAATAGTCACTAAAAAGACTGGTTTGTTCACTAAACAAGGGGATAAATTTCATCCCTCATATATTCTTATAAATGTTGAATTGCGGTATAATATACGAAAAGTTTACGTGGCATAAAAAGAGGCCGTGGTTGGTCATTCGTGGTCCTCCCTATGTGCTCTGATTTTAGAATTGTTCGACCGAGTGAAAAAAGAAGAAAATTCGAAGCGATCTATCGTTTCTCCACGCTAGTGCCGCCGGAATATCAAAGAAGAGAATTGGCGAAAGCGCTCCTATGCAACTGAATCCACGTGATACAGCGCGATTATGCATTTACGGTACTCTTTTATGGGCGTTAGTTGAAGAAGGGAATGCGCCCTCAAAAGCGTTGGTGACAGAAGTAAAATTGGCAATTTTGGGGAACAGTGAAAAAATAGAATCCCGATAGTTTTCGGGAAATAATCGATCTGTAGATAAAAATAATGTATAGTAAAAACCATTCATTGCTTTTGGAACAGATGTGATTTATTTTATGTCATACTAATGGAAAACCATAATCTAAAAAACAGCGCCATAGCCAAACCATTTTTGAAGTGGGCGGGATCAAAACGGTTATTGCTTAAATATTTAGTAGATCTAATTCCAATTCAATATGGAACATATTATGAACCCTTCTTGGGATCGGGATCATTATTTTTTTATGCGCAGCCACGCAAAGCCGTTTTAAGTGACAAATCAGAAGAACTTATAAAAACGTTTTTGGCCGTTAAAAACAATGTTAATGCACTTATATATTATCTGAAATCATTCAAGGTAAATAAAAGAGAATATTACAGTATAAGGAAAAACAGGAGTTATGGTTCAATAAAAAGAGGAGCAGAATTTATTTACTTAAACAAAACGTGTTGGAATGGATTGTATCGAGTTAATCTGAGTGGCGATTTCAATGTTCCTTACGGACTTCATCCGAAACAAAACCTTTTCAACCATGATAATTTAATTCTTTGCTCAAAAATTTTAAGCGGGAGTCAGATAAAAATTAAAGTATCAGATTTTGAATCAATTATTTCAAGTACAAAAAAAGGCGACTTTGTTTATTTAGATCCTCCTTATGTTACTGGTCACAATAACAATGGATTTATTGAATATAATGAAGACATATTTTCATGGGATGATCAAGAAAGGTTAAGTAGATTAGCCACAAAATTAGCACAACGGGGTGTAAAAGTACTTATTAGTAACGCTAATCATAGTGATATATTAAAATTGTATCCGAGTTTTCATAAGAAAACCATTCAAAGACATTCTACCATCGCATCCAATCCTTCAAAAAGACGGATTGTTTCAGAGGTCATCTTATTTTCAAACCTGTAGACAATAACAATAAGAAATTTGAATTTCGTGAAAGGAATTGTTTATGGCAGAAAATGTTCGCCTAATAAATCCAAAAATACTTAAAACAAACCCTGAAAATCCAAGGTTAATTTTCCGACAGGATGAACTTGATGCTTTACAAGATAGTATTGCCAAACAGGGAATTCTTGTGCCGCTTACTGTCTATCAAGACGGTAAAAATTATTTCTTGCTTGACGGCGAAAGACGATGGAGGTGTTCACTGAAGTTAGGATTAGTTAGTGTCCCAGTAATTATACAACCTAAACCTGACAAAATGCAAAATCTGATGATGATGTTTGCAATACACAATGCTCGAAAGGATTGGTTACCGTTACCTACCGCATTCAAATTGCAAGTTTTAGAGTCAGAGTTTACAAAAAGGAATAAAAGAAAGCCTACTGAAATTGAACTCTCTGGAATTGCCTCAATATCTAGAGGGGAAGTGAGAAGATTAAAAAAATTATTAGCCCTACCTCAAAAACTAATTAACGAGCTAATTGTCGAATTGGAAAAACCGCAATCCCAACAGACAATAACTGTTGATCAAGTATTAGAGGCTACAAAGGGTGCAGAGGCACTAAGAAAAAAGTCAATAATCGATGAAAAAGAAGAGGTAGCCTTAAGAAATACCATTATCAAAAAATTTAAACGAAAAATAATAAACAGTACTGTTGATCCCAGAAAATTGGTAAAATTAGCTAATGCGGTAGATCGAAACGAGATCAGTACTATCAGTGCAAAATCAGCGATTAATAGACTTATCAATAATGATGATTACTCAATCGATGATATGTTCAATGATACTGTTGAAGAAGTCGATTTTACTCATAATGTTGAACAAATTACCTTACGATTAATTGAAAAGCTCGAATATATTAAAAATAAAAAATATAATGCCAGTTCATCTTTCCAATTACTCCTCGAGCAATTAGAAAATAGCATAAGAGATTTTTTGAAACGAAATTAAGTTATGGGAAAAAATAACTTCAATACCGTTTCTGAAACGCTTATGCCAATTGCGTTAAATTCCTTGTCAGATTATGAAAGCAAGGGTTATAAGGTAAAAATTGAGAAGAATGAAATCGGATTCCCGTATACGCCCGCCTTTGTTGCTACCAGAGATAAAACCACAATGATTGTTGAAATAGATGAAAAATTAAATTTTGAACGTTTAAAAAGTTGGGTGTCTTATGGAAAATCAAGCAATAAGGATATACGAATAGCGGTAGTAATACCTGAACAAAAAAGAAGCACAATTTTAGAAGACGAACATAAATTACGAGAACTTGGCATTGGCTTGTATTCATCTAATCAACAAGATATTACACAGTTAATTATTCCTCGAGATTTATCGTTAAATGTTGAATTGCCAGAATTAAACAAATTACCTACAATTATTAGGCGATGGCTTGGCCACTCTTATGATCAATTTATTAGATCTGAGTGGAGAGAGGGATTTGAAAGTGCTTGTCAGATTCTGGAGGTTGAGTCAAAAAAATACCTTCTTTCTGGGATTAAAAGCACAAGGTTAAATTTTGTAACAACACGCGGACCGAGAACGTTTACAAAGCCTGAAATAAATAAACAGACACTCGGACAACTTGCTGGCACTTTTTCATTAATTCAAACAAAAAATCACTCCGATTCTATTATTGAACAGTCTCTAAGTAAAGTGAATAAAGATAGAATTGGAGTTGTTCATCATAAAAATAGAAATATTACAGAAAAACGTCTTCGACAAAATGTTGGGCAGCATATGTGGACAATAGTTGCTGCATTAAAAGAAATTGCAAATGCACCTTAATAATATGTTTTACATAAACTCTCCGTCGTTTTTTTGTGCTTTGTTCATCCTGGAGTTTGCCTATCATTGTCTGTCTTTCATTCTTTCCACGCACAGACAAATTTCCTATAGAATAGTCCGGGTTTGGCACAACTTTTTGTTTCGTTATTGCGCCCCCGCCTAAAAGCGGGTGGTCAAGTCGGCGGTGAATGCTTTTCTGCTAATTGAACATTGTATTTTGTTTTTCGATAAGCATTTCCTCGACATTAAACAATTATCATAAAAATACGCGAGAACTATCTCCCTTCCCATTGCCCGCAACCAACCTGATCGAACTACGTTACTTTATACACCGTCCTTAATACATTACCGGAGATATGCGGCATGAAAATACTTGTAAGTGCAGTATTGTTTGTAGGTATCACATCGTTTGCCTTCGCTCAACCGTCACCCGATGGCGAACGGACGAACGGCTGGCGTTCGGATATCGATACGCTCGTATCGTACATGAAACGGCAGCATTATGTGTACAAATCAAAACCCTTCCCTGCCGCGTTGATCACGAAAACGGCTGCATTGAAGGAATCCGTCGATCGATTCAGCGATGAACGGATGGCGTTCGAGCTGGAAAAATTAATGTACCACATGCACGACGGTCATTCCTACGTGCTCCCTTTTGTCCCCAACAGAGGCCCGAGCTATTATCTGCCGGTACATTTTTACGTGTTCAATGACGGCGTTTTCATTATCGATGCTGACGAACCGTACACCGGCCTCATCGGATATCACGTGCGGACAATCAACGGTATCTCTGCCGATTCGATCGTCATTGATATGAAAAACTACATTCACCAGGATAATATCCACACAACAAAATGGTTCGCCCCCACAATGCTGCGGTTCAGGGGCCTCCATGAAATGTACGGATTAAAGCCCTCCTCCAATGAGATACGGATGGAGCTCGTTGACAGAAATAAGCGGTTTGTCCGCCAAACGGTGTCGTTTGTTCCCGTTACGGTATTGAGAGGCATTCCAAAATTGATCCCGTCGCAGTTGCCGGATAGTCCTCCCCCTCCTCTCTATCTCTCCAATGTGGCAAAGAATTTCTGGATGGAAAAGTTACCGGAGAAGAAACTGCTGTATTTCCAGTTCAACCAGGTTCAGGATGCGGAGAACGAATCGTTGTCTCAGTTCAGTAAACGGTTGGACGGCGTATTGTCCGCAATGAAACCGCGCTTGCTTATAATTGATGTGAGACATAATAACGGAGGGAATAAAGATTTTCTTCGCCCTTTGATAGACGTGATAAAAAAATATGAACGGTCAGACAGCGCTGCATCGATTGTTGTCATTACGGGACGCAATACATTCTCTGCCGCACAGGTGTTTATTGCATTGCTCGATGCGGAAACGAAAGCGTTGTTTGCCGGAGAACCCAGCGGGTCCTCTCCGAATTTTGTCGGCGAAGAAGGGAATATGTTTAAATTGCCGTGGAGCGGGACGATGGGAAATATCTCTTACCGGTACCATGAGAATATTCCGGGCGACACCCGGCAATGGATAGAACCGGATTTTCCCGTGACCCTCTCATCAACTGCATACTTTGAGAATCAAGATCCCGTCATGATGTTTCTCTTACAGAAATTTAATCGCTAGACTTTCACGGAAAGAAAGTAGGCATGCATTATTCTGAGTATGGTTTCCTTACTTTGTGACCAAAGAAAGGAACAAAGAAAGTCTTTCGAAATCGTAACGCGCAATTCAATCGCCGGCGCACGAACCGTCAATTTCGATGCGTCAGCAATTGAGTACATACAAGCGAACTGCGACCGGCATCGAAATTGAAATACCCTTCTGATTGAATCCACCCATTCGCTCACCGCCGACGATTTCGGGCTCACGCACAAAAGCCTTGTCAATGGATGTCTCCCATTCCTCTCGCCAACAATCAGATTTCCGTCTTCTGTCTTCTGTATTCCGTCTTCTTGTTTCTTTGCGGTGTATTCTCCTCATTCATAAAAACTTCCTCATCGCTTTCCGCACCTGCGCCTCATTCATCCCGAAATAATGCCCGAGTTCGTGAAAAAGGACCTCTTTAATCCGCAGTTCCAATTCTTCCTCGTCGTTACCGCAGACCGCCTCGATGTTCTTTTGATAGAGGGAGATCTTATCCGGCACCGTCGCGGTCATGCCGTACCATGTGCCGCGGTGCGGCAAGGGAATGCCCTGATATAATCCGAGAAGTGAATGCCGGCCCCCTTTCACCTGATCGAGTACGTCGTCAGTGGGATAATCCTCCACGACAATATGCACATTCTCCACCCGTTCCGTAAAGTCGGGCGGAAGGCTGTCGAATGCGGCTTGGGCGATTTCTTCGAAACGTTCTCGGGTCATAATTGAAAAAAAATTAGAAACAATCTCAATAATATATATTCATTGTCATGCCGAGCGCCCGCCTGCCGGACGGGCAGGGAGTCGAGGCATGTTCATTATCGAATTGTCACCTCTCGTCTTCGCCTGCCCCTTTGGGGCTCGGGGTGACAATCTTTAGTTTTTAATATAGATCCTTAAAACGACCAGTCAAGAGACCTGCGCTACAGTCAACAAAATGTAGAGGAAATCCCTGTAAGAAGAAATATCTTTTCAACGCCGGAGATACACGTAAACTGTGAATCTGCCGCACATGGGCATGCGAACTTGTGTCTTACCATCCAATCAATTACATTACAAAGAACAGAGGCGATCCATCCGCTCGGGCAATCCTTCTTCCGGTGCTTCGTATTTTTCAACACAATCATGGGAGCACCGTATGGCACAACACTCCGTTCCACAATCATCCAGCGAATCATGGCGAAGCGTTATCGCCCAATACCAGCGCTCCGATCTCCGTCGCAGCATTTGGCAGATGGTCAATTCGTTCGGACCGTTTTTTCTGCTGATCGGTGCAATGTACTGGAGCCTGGAGTATTCCTACTGGCTTACGCTGGCGCTGGCGGTGCCGGCGGCCGGATTTCAGGTGCGCACATTCATCATCTTCCACGACTGTACGCACGGCTCGTTCTTCAAATCACAGCGCGCCAACGATATCGTCGGCATCCTTGCCGGATTGATCACGCTCACCCCGTACTATGAATGGCGCCACAACCACAACATCCACCACGCTACCGGCAGCGATCTCGACCATCGCGGCACCGGCGACGTGTGGATGCTGACGGTGAAGGAATACCTCGCATTGCCGTGGTACGGACGCTTGTGGTACCGCATCTACCGGAATCCGATCGGCATGCTCGTCATCGGCCCGTTGGCAATGTTTATCGTTGCACACCGTTTCCCTTCGGAACACTCCGGTCCGCGGGAAAAACGGAGCGTTCATTATACCACCGCCGCCATTGCGGCGATAACGGCCGGGATAAGTTTTCTGATCGGATTCGTTCCGTTTGTCAGCATTATGCTGCCGACGCTGTGGATGGCCGGCACATTCGGCATATGGCTCTTCTACGTGCAGCACCAGTTTGATGAGACGTATTGGGAACATCACACGGAGTGGGACTTTCTCGACTCGGCGTTGAAAGGTAGTTCCTTTTACAAACTTCCGAAGGTACTGCAATTCTTCAGCGGCAATATCGGATTTCATCACATCCATCACCTCAATCCGCGCATTCCGAACTACAGACTCAACACCGTGCAGAACGAAGTGCCGTTGTTTCAATCCGTGAAACCGGTAACGCTTTTCTCCAGTTTGCGATTTCTCGTGCTGCGGTTGTGGGATGAGGAACAACGACAATTGGTAAGTTTCCGCACAATTCGGGGAATCCAGCGGGAGCGATAAAACAATTTTAGTACTGTTGCGTCCGAAAGCCGAAGAATACCTCTCCTTCGGCTTTTTTTATACCCCTGAATTCCGCACAGTGCTACGTTAAACCATCCTTTCCTTTGCGTCTTTGCGTCCACCCGCCGCGTTGTTTGGCGGGCCTTTGCGGTGAATTACACTCATTTCTTCTGGTTCTATGACATCTTTTTACATCTCCTGACGCAACGCGAACACCTTTCACAGACGTCTGCCGTAAATTGGATCTGTCACACATAAACAAAAACAAAGAAAATAGTTTACCAGATCAAATATCAACGGAGGATGTCATGAAAGCACGCACAATAGCAATAGTCGCAATAGTAATGATGGCAGCGGCACAGTTCGGCGCCGCCGGCGAAAAGGAAAAGAAATTCGCCACATCAGATGAAAAAGTCGCCTACGCTACGAAGAATTTGATGAAAGGATTGAATTCGACCAATCCGGGAGTTGTTGAAGCATCGATCCGATTGACTGCACAAATGAAGATGAAATACCCCAACACCGATGTATCGATATTGCAGGATGTGTTAAATAGTATCGCCACCACACACAAATCCGGCGTGGTCCGGTACCAAGCCTACATCGCGTCAAACATCTGTTCCGATCCCGTCTGGTACTCGATCGATCAAAACGTTGTCAATGCAGATCAGGAGAATTTCTTCAGGGCGGCATCGAATAGGCTGCAACAGCGATTATATACGACAAACATCAACTAACGCACATTCCATCCTCCTCAAAAAAAAGACCTCACGGGTATACAATACCTGTGAGGTCTTTGTTTTAAAACATATCGTTTTACATCCCAATACCGACGGCAAAGAGAATCCCCGCTATCATCGACAGATAAATCGTATGCACATTTGCTTGAACCAATTCGCGTTTATGGAGATTCGCTTTGAAGTAGCGGATGATATATAGTCCGTAGAACACCAGCACGGCAGATGAAATGAGCACGTACGGTTTCTGCAACAGAAATGCAATCAGAATTGAAGACAGCAGCGCGCCGCCGAGAATTCCGGTGTAAAAATTGACCGAGCGTTCCTTACCGTATGTCACGACAAGATGATTCTTTCCCGTTGCCGCGTCTCCTTCCATATCCGGCACCTGGTTGATGAGCAGAATGTTGGATGTCAGCAAACCGACGGGGAGACCGATCAGCAAACTTTCCCACGAATAGAGTCCGGTGACGGTGTAAAAGATACCGCCGGTGATCAGCGGACCGAAGGTGACGCCGATGACGATCTCGCCCAATCCGTGCCGCGCCACCAACCGCAGCGGCGGTGCAGTATAAAAATATCCCGCCGCGGCACCTGCAATGCCGAAAACCAGAATCCCCGCACCGACCGCCTGCCAGAGATAGAGTCCCATTGCGGTGGAGACAGCGAGAAGAGTCGTCGCAAGGATAAACGTTCCTTTGTGCGAGATCAATCCGAGTTCAATCGAACGGCTGCCGCCGCTGTATTTCAGGAAATAATTCTTATTTGCCTGATCGGTTCCGCTGTCCCAGTCGAAGTAATCGTTATAAACATTCGATGCCAGATGCAGTAATGCCACGCCGATCGTGGCGATGATGAAATTCAACGAGGAAAAAACCGGTTGATCGGTGAATGACAGCGCAAACGCCCCGGCGATGAATGCGGGAATGACCGAAGCGCTCAGGAACGGAGCGCGGGTAACGACCAGGCCGATGACCAGCGAGATCCACCAGTGTTTTACCGGATGAACCGGTTCGTCGATCTCCGTCGTCACGCCGCAATAGCCGATCTGCTGCTTTCCTTTGAATGTGGGGGTGATGCGCACTTCGGCGTTGAACGTGGAACCGTCCTTCCGCACGAAGATCGTTTTTGACTTGAACTCACCGTTTTCCCGTGCGGTTTTCAGCCAGGTCTCGACATTCTGCAGTACGATCCACCCGGGAGAAAAATACGATACTCTCTTTATCCCGACCACCTCTTCCGGCTGATACCCGAATAAGGCACGTGCACCGTCGTTATACGTTTCAATAATGCCTTCCATATCGCACGTAATGGTGCTCTTTATCCTCCGGTCCTGCAATGACCCATGTAACGCTGTTTCCATAATTTTTCCTTTGAATGATATCCGTTGTAAGCAGACCTATAACGCTGTAAATGGTAAGAAAATTCCATGAAATAAACACTTTGGCGATGCTTCAATCTCGTCAGGTTTTAACAGGCATGAAAATTCGACAGAGTTGCAAAAAACTTGGTATATTTCTTCAATTCTATAAGGAACAATTATGTGCGGCAGATACATATTGATCGATGGCAGGGTCATGTTCGCCGTTTCGGCGCAATTGCAGACATGGCGCAATGAAGGAAAGGTGTTCGATGTCCTTCCGAAATACGATGCCCGTCCGACAAACCTCATGCCGGTGGTGGCGCAGCGGGGAAATGAAACGATAGTGCAGTTAATGCGATGGGGACTGGTTCCCCACTGGTCGAATGACGGAAAGACGGAGTTTTCCACATTCAACGCAAAATCGGAAACGCTGCATACCAGCAGAATGTATGCACCGTATTTTAAAAGCGCCCGATGCCTGATTCCCGCGGACGGATTCTTTGAATGGAAGAAATATACGGTTGATGTGGAGGTAAAGGGAAAGACGAAACAGGTCGAACAGAAACAGAAGATGTTCATCACAATGAAAGACCGAAAAACATTTATGATGGCAGGATTATTTTCCGTCTGGAAAAAACCGGACGGCGAGGAATTCCCGACCTACACCATCATCACCACGTCTCCGAACGAACTGTTAGCCGATATTCATAACCGCATGCCGGTAATACTCGATCCGAAGCATTACGACGTCTGGCTCGACAGAGGAATGAACGACATTGAATTTCTCAAGACACTTCTTGTTCCATATCCTACTTTAAAGATGACGGCATTTCCCGTCACGAACAAAAGCGAAGAATCGCCGGAGATGATCGAGAAGATCGACTACCAACCTCCCGGCGCGACCGGATTGATGAAAGCAACAAAAACGGTGACACGCAAAAAATGATTCGCCGGTGCCCGCATTAGTATTACCTTGTATTCCGAGTGAAAAATGACGATACTGTAATATTAAGCGGAAGGTCATGTCATGTCTACAATTACATTCACCGGTGAGTCGGGAAGAAAATACAGTTTTGTCATTCATCCAATGACGACGCTGTTCAAGGAAGTTGCGGGGGTGTACTTCGTCACACGGCGGCATACCGACGAGTCGAACAAAGTATCCCACAAACATATTTTTGTCGGTCAGACGGAAAATATGGCGAAACAGTTCGACGGAAATAAAGATCAGTTCTTTACCCGTTACGACGCGAATTGCATTTGCATCCATCTCGAAGAAGACCGGAAAACGCGAATCAAGATCGAATCCGATCTGGTCGGCAATTACAATCCCCCCTGCAACGAATAAACGAACGGAAGCGATGCCGCATCGCGGATATCGCTTCCCGCTGCCGCAGATAATCCTGTAAAAATTCTCCACCGGATTCATATTCCACACCCAAAAAAAAGGCAACTTTTCACCGGTGAGCTACGTAAAATTTCCCCGTTGTACCATGCGTACACTCCCTCTTCGACCGGTATATCGAAGGGTTTTTCACCATTTCTTTTCACATTAAGGGTTACTTTTTATGAATCGTTTTAAACTCATTGCACGATGGGGAGGAATTACTGTTGTTATATTAATCGCTGTATTCGTCAGCACCGTGTATCTCTTGTATGGCAAAACCTACGAAGCGCCGTATCCGGCTATTACCGCCAGCACGGACAGCATGGTGATTGCACGGGGAAAACATTTCGTCTACGGGGCGGCACACTGCAATTATTGTCACGGATCGAAAGATGATCTGACGAAGACATTAAAAGGCGAGGTTGTCGACCTTAAAGGGGGATTTGAATTTGTCATGCCGCTCGGCGTCATCCGCACGCCGAACATTACTCCCGACAAAGAAACGGGGATTGGAAATATGACCGATCGGGAAATTGCGCGCGCTCTTCGGTACGGCGTCGGTCACGACGGCAGAGCGTTATACGGTTTCATGCCATTCAACAATCTCAGCGACGAAGATCTGACGGCCATCATCTCCTACCTTCGTTCCGTTCCGCCGGTGAAAAACCATGTCGTCAACCGTGATTTGAACTTTGCGGGAAAAGCGGTCACGGCATTTCTGATACAACCGGTCGGACCTGTCGGCGAGCCTGCGATGGAGATAAAACCGGATTCGACTTCGGTGTACGGAAAGTATCTTGCCAACAATGTCGCCAATTGCGTCGGCTGCCACACCAATCGCGATTTAATGACGGGAGATCCAATCGGACAACCGTTTGCCGGGGGATTGGCGATGGATTCGGAAGAGGATCCGACGCTGGTCATAACCACGCCGAACATCACCCCCGATCCGCAGACCGGCAGGATGGCGAGCTGGAACGAGGAACTCTTTCTTCACCGTTTCCGGCAGGGAACGCTGGTTCCCGGCAGTCATATGCCGTGGGGAGCATACAAGAACATGAGCGATCTGGAGTTGAAAGCAATTTACCGATATCTGCAGACGGTGGAACCGGTGCACAACGAGATTAAAAACATCGTGGCAAAGAAAGAGGGGGCATAGGAAGGAATGTCACCGCGGTCATTTCGATCGCGGTGATTTTTTTATGCGGTCGCGCGCTGGATCTTGTCCATGGCGTGCTTATCAAGGCCTTTGACAGCAATTTCGTTGCCGGGATACTGCTTCTTCACCCGCTGATACAACAGCACCATTGAATATTCATCGCCGCGCATCACGAAATATTCCTTTTCTTTCAATTCCTTCCCGTTGACGAACGTCCAGGCGGTATATTTTCCGTCGCTGGTTTTACTGCAGCGTAATTCAATTGAGACATTTTCTGCCATACATACTCCCTATTTCATAACAAAACCATAATGGTATAAAGATACGAAAAATCGGGGTGAATTGCGTGGTGTTTTTCACTCAGAACCAAACGGGAGATGAACCCGGTAGACAGGCCGTCCTGCCGATGAATCCGGATCGATTCTCATGATCTCAAGAGTGAGCGATGTTCCGGAAACGTCGCAATGTACATAGTGAAAGAAACGACCGTCGTCCGGATGCAAGTCATTCATTGCATCCTCCTTCTTCTTGTCGTGGAACAATCCCCCGCCCCCGCCGATCACCAGAAAATCCCTTTCCCTGACACGAAAATGTTCGAATCGATGGGCGTGTCCGCCGACCCAGAGACGGGATTTTGACGAAGAAAAAAATACCGGAAGGTAATCGGTTTGCAACGCCGCGGAACCGGAGACCATCGTACTGTTCGTATACGGTGAATGGTGCGCAACGGTAATAATCGTACGGATATCGGGATCATTCTCCAATGCCGTCACCGTTTTTGCATACCACTGCCGCTGCTCCCGCAGTTCGTCAAATGAGAGCCGGTCGATATTTGAATTCAGTATGATGATGCAGAGTTCGCCGAAGAGATGGCGGGAATAATCGGTTGCCCCGTTAGGAATGAATTTTTTGAAGAGTTCCATCCCCCACGGCGGGATGAAGTAATAGTCGTGGTTCCCTTTGGCGGCGATGAACGGAACCGAACGCGAGCGGAGAGAATCGATGAACGGCAGGATCGGTTTCCACGAACTCCGCAGCCACCCATGGCCGGTAATGTCACCGGCATGGATGACGGCATCAATGTTCCCTTCTGCAAGGATCGCAGAAAAAATCTGCCGGGTTGCCATTTCATTGTTATCCGATTCCAGGAATAATTTTTCTGCCCAGATCGGAGTTTGCGTATCGGATAAAAATATCACAACGGTGCTATCTTGCGCATACAAGAGCGATAAGAATAGAAACATTATTGACGCAGTCGATCGCATAGAAAAAAGAAACGGGAATATTGCTCGAAATGCAAAAGAAAAAATGTTACACGGATCGCATCCCGACATTGCGAAACGGTGCGTTATTTTGCTCTATTGATATGGTGCGCAAATTTTGCACGGTGGTATGCACGGACTTGATGCACGGAGTCACTGACTTTCGGAGCCTAATGTGTTTACTTGTATGTGAACGCCGGGCTATCCGGCATATTCCATCACAATCAAAAGGTCCAATCATGAGAAACATTTTCGTAATTGCTTTACTCGCCGGAGTGATACTGACGGGATGTATGAACGACGACAATCCTGCAACGACAGGCGAAAGCGGTCAGATGCAGGTAACCATGGTGGACGCCCCTGCGGCAGCGTATGATTCCATCATGATAACGGTCCTGCGGGTGGAGATCCATTCCTCGAGCGCCGCGGACACCGAAGGGTGGATCACGCTGGAGAATAGGGCAAAGACGTATAATCTTCTCTCGTTGGTAAACGGTACGGAAGCGGTGATCGGCAACGCCACAATCGCGACCGGTACGTATACACAGATGCGGTTGGTCCTCGGCGACTCCTGTTATGTCTACTCCAACGGCATGGCGGTAGCATTGAAAGTCCCCAGTTCGGAGATCAAACTGAACCTCAATGCAACCATCGAGGCGAACGCAACATTGAAAATCGTCCTCGATTTCGACGCCACGCGATCACTGGTAACCACCAGCGCCGGCATGATTCTCAAGCCTGTCATTAAAGTACTTTCGACAACCGGCATCGGCTACATCGAAGGAAGCGTCAACACCAAGGCGTCGGTGATAGCAGTCGGAAACGGAGACACGCTGTCAACTGTCACGGGATCGAACAATTCGTTCAAGATCATGTATGCCAAACCGGGAACGTACGATGTGACGATTCTTTCCGCCAGCATCATGTATTACGATACGACGCTGACGAACCTTTCCGTCGTTTCCGGACAAACGACGAATGTCGGCATGATTACACTGCGTTCAAAATTGTAACTCTGCCATACGTTACAACAACAACGGCCTGCCATGCGGCGGGCCGTTTGCATTTCAGGACGGTACAACGGTCATGCTGCATACCATTGTTTTACGGCGGGGATGAGATATTCTTCGAATGATCTTTTAAAATCATATTCCGGCTTCCAGTTCCACTCTTTCCGCGCCAGCGAATCGTCCACATCTGCAGGCCAACTGTCCACAATCTTTTGCCGGAGCGCATCGGGCTTGAAATTCACCACTGCATGCGGAAAAGCTTTCTTGATGATGTCGTAAAAATCCTGTGCCGATACGCTAAACGATCCGATGTTATACACAACCTGCGTCAGGTTCTGTGCCGGCGTCGATTCGAGTTTCAACAAGGCATTGATGGCGTCGGGCATTACCATAAAGGGCAGCGTCGCTACCGGCGGAACAAAGCAATTGTATTCTTTTCCCTGAGCCGCATAGTGCATCATTTCCGGACCGTAATCGCTCGTTCCCCCCGTCGGCAGGGTGACCGCGCTGATCAATCCCGGAAAACGGATCCCGCGGAAATCGACATGCGCCGTGGTCGGCTGCGGATCGATCTGGCGGTAGTACCAATTATAATATCTGCCGAGATCTTCGCAATACTTTTTGTTGATGCCGTACATCGTGCGGGCGTCGAGCCATTCGTTCTCTTTCACTTTTCCCGCTTTCATCTTTGTCGGAACATCCGGCAGACCGTACGCGGCAATGGAACTCGGAAAAAGGAATTTCACATTCTCTCCCGTCGCACGCGCCTGACGCGCAGCCAGTTCAAGCAAACCCAGCGTACCGTCCACATTCACCCGGTGTCCGAGCACCGGTTCGCGTTCCGCTTTTGTGGAGAGAATGGCAGCAAGATGATAGATGGTGCTGAAATCATAGAATGCTGCAAGGCGGTCGAGCAGCGATGAATCCATGATATCGCCGACGATCACCTCGTGGCATTGTTCCGTCAATGTCTTGCTCAACGGATGGACATCCACCGCAACGATCCGGGTGGAGGGGTTATGCTCCATCAAACTCGATACCAGTCCGTGTCCGATCTCGCCGTTGGCTCCGGTAATAAGAATTGCTTTGGTTGACATACGATCCTTTCAATTATGCGGGATAATATAAGGAATTTTTTGCGCAGATTGTCTTCTTCTTGATGTTCTTCAATTTTGTTCATACACTATATATTATTCGATGTTCTTACAGGATTTCCCTATGAAAAAATCAGTCATCCTCATCCTTCTGGTCGCAGCGTTCCGATCCTCACCGGCGCAGGATCCCAAAGAGATCGTACAAAAATCGATCGACCTGATGTACGGGAAGAAGACCTACTCGGTCATCACCATGACGATCACAAAACCGACCTGGAGCCGGACGGTCTCCATGAAGGCATGGTCCATCGAACCGGATTATTCCATCGTCTATATTACCGAGCCGGCGAGGGACAAAGGAGCGGTGACATTGAAACGAAAAAATGAGGTGTGGAACTGGCTCCCGTCCGTGCAGAAAACGATCAAAATCCCGCCTTCCATGATGCTGGCATCGTGGATGGGTTCCGATTTTACGAACGACGACCTTGTGCGGCAGTCGTCAATTGTGAACGATTACACCCATACGCTTCTCGGCGAAGAGGAATACGGCGGTTATGCGTGCTACAAGATTGAACTCATCCCGAATCCGGACGCCGGAGTTGTCTGGGGTAAGATCGTCGTCTGGATTTCCAAAAAAGGATATATGCAGCTTAAGTCGGAGTTTTTCGACGAAGAGGGAATCTTGGTAAGGACTATGACCGGAAGCAAGCCGAAATATTTCGACGGCCATCTGCTCCCCTCCTATTCCGAAATGATTCCCCACAACAAGCCGGGAAATTCGACCAGTTTTGAAACGAAGGAATTGGATTTCGACATCACCATCACCCCGGAATTTTTTTCGATTCAGAATATGAGCAGGGTGAAATAAAGCGATCGAATCATTGATCCATCGGCTCATTGAATCAATGAGTCAATGAAACAATTAAAATAGTTTTATGAAATACTACTTTCTTTTTGCCTGGCGAAATCTGTGGCGGAACAAACGAAGGACTTTGCTGGCAACGTCCTCTGTCTTCTTCGCCATGCTGCTGGCGCTCATCTTCCGTTCGGTGCAATCCGGACAACATGAATACATGATCCAGATGAGCGTGTCGATGTATACCGGGTATCTGCAGGTCCAGGGAAAAGGATTCTGGGAAGAACGGTCGTTCGATGAAAGCCTTGCAATTACCGACGATTTGATAGCGGCGGTGCGGAGCGACCGTAGAATCACAACGGCCAATCCGAGGCTGGAATCGGTCGCACTGGTTTCGCGAGGAATCGAAACACGCATCACCCCGGTGACAGGAATCGATCCCGAAGAAGAGAATGCAATGTCGGGTCTGCGGAATAAAATTGTAAAGGGAACATACCTTAACGACACGTCGACCGGCATCCTGATTGCCGAGGGACTTGCCGAACGCCTGCAGGCCGGCATTGGAGACAGTATCGTCATCGTCGGCCAGGGATACCAGGGAGTTACAGCGGCGGAACAACTGCCGGTTGCAGGCATTGTCCGCTTTCCGTTTCCCAAGCTGAATAACGCGGCTATTTATCTATCGCTTTCCGCAGCACAAAAATTGTTCAATGCGCCGGAGAGAGTGACGGGAATCGCGCTGATGATCGACGATGAAAAGGAGATCGATGACATCCAAACGGCTCTTGCCGCATCGATCGATTCCTCCCTCGTCGTCATGACGTGGGAAGAGATGTCGCCGGAGATCGTACAGGTGATCGAAGCGGATGTGGCCAGTGAAGCGATTATCATGGCTATTTTATACCTTGTCATCGGCTTCGGAGTTTTCGGAACGGTGATGATGATGACGATCGAACGAACGAGGGAATTCGGACTGCTTGTTGCACTCGGCATGAAACGAGGACGGCTTCTCATTGTCACCACCATCGAAGCGCTGATGGTATCGATGCTCGGCGCGGCGGCGGGACTGGCGGCGGCATTTCCGCTCCTCATGTATTTTTATCACAATCCGATCCGTGTGTCCGGAGAAATGGCCGAAGTGTATATAACGTACGGCCTTGAGCCGATCATCGCGGTCAGCGTCGATGCAATGGTATTCGGCTCCCAGGCGATCGCCGTGCTGCTTCTCGCCATTGTTGCTTCGCTCTACCCTCTTTTATTCATCAGAAAATTGCGGCCGGTCTCGGCCTTGCAGGGCCGGGGAGGCAACGCATGATGATGATCATCCTCGCCTGGAAGAACATCTGGCGAAACAAAAAAAGAAGTTTGATTATCTTTGGCGCTACCGCTATCGGGTTGTCGGCAGGATTATTCACCGTCGGAATGATGACGGGTATGTACGACTCCATGATCTCTTCCGGCATCAACCGCGAAGTGGGAGACCTCCAAATCCATACGCGTGCATACATCCGTGACCGGCTGATTACTCAGTCGCTTCCTGCACCCGATACCCTCCTCCGCACGATCCAATCCCAAGCCGGGGTTCGATCCGCCGCAGCGCAGACGATGATCGAGGGAATGGCATCGTCCGCAACGACCGCTTCGGGTATTATGATCTTCGGCATCGATCCGATGGACGAAAAGGAAATATCGTCGGTCGCGGCCAGCATTGTTGAAGGAACCTATTTCGGCAAATCGAATGGAATTCTTATCGGGAAAAAACTTGCCGACAAACTCAAGCTGAAACTCCGCTCCCGCATCGTCCTCAGCTTTGCCGGATCCGACGGAAATATCATTTATGGAGGATTTCGTGTTGCGGGAATTTTCCGGACCGAATCGACCCAGTTCGACGGTATGAATGTATTCGTACGCCGTGACGAACTTTCGGAATTGATTGGTACAGTCGCACCGATTCACCAGATCGTCATCCGTACCCGCTCATCATCCCATGTCGACAGCGTTCAGGCAGTCTTGAAGACGACGGTCGATTCTTCGGTGATCGTGGAGACCTGGAAAGAAATCGCACCGGAACTGAAACTGACCGCCGATTCGTCGGATATCGTCAATGCCGTTTTTCTCGGGATCATCCTTTTCGCACTATTGTTCGGTTTGACGAATACATTGTTGATGTCGGTGCTCGACCGGACACGTGATTTCGGCGTTCTGCTGGCAATCGGAATGTACCGCCGGCGCTTATTTTCCATGATTGTCCTGGAATCATTGCTCCTTTCATTCTCGGGAGGGTTTGTCGGCGTGCTGATCGGATGGATCGTCACCGGATACTTTAATGTGCAGGGAATCGATCTTTCCGCTGTCTCCACCGGACTTTCGGCGTATGGTATTCCTACAATGTTGTATCCGATCGTCAAGCCGTCCATGTACATCGTCCTGGCGGTGATGATGACGGCGACGTCGATCATTGCCGCGTTGTATCCGGCAATCAGAGCAGTACGCCTGAAACCGGTGCAGGCAATACGATCCATCACTTAAAACGCGTGTGCTACGAATGTTCCACAATTACAGTGAAGCGATATGTCCATCATAGAAATCCGTTCCGTCAAAAAGATATACAACACCAGCTCCGTCGCCGTTGAAGCGTTAAAGGAGATTTCCTTCACGGTACATAAGGGGGAGTTTACCGCTATCGTCGGTCCGTCGGGTTCAGGAAAAACGACGCTGCTGAACATTATCGGCGGACTGGATTTCGTCAGCAGCGGATCCGTGCTGCTGAATGGCAACGATATTACCGCCATGAGCGAAGGAGCGTTGATCGATTTCCGCCTTCACCATATCGGATTCGTCTTTCAGGCGTACAATCTCATCCCCGTGTTGACGGCGCTCGAGAATGTCGAATTTGTACTTTTCCTTCAAAATGTGGAGAAAAAAGAACGGCGGCAGCGGGCGGCCGAACTCCTGTCGCGCGTAGGCCTTACCGACCGGATGGAAAGCAAACCGTCGGAGCTTTCCGGCGGACAGCAGCAGCGTGTTGCCGTTGCACGGGCGCTGGCGTCACGCCCCGATTTCATTCTCGCCGACGAACCAACCGCAAATCTCGATTCGCATACGGCGGAATCGCTCCTCGATCTGATGCAGGATCTGAACAAAGAATACGGAATGACGTTCATCTTCTCCACGCACGATTCGAAAGTCATTAAGCGGGCCAGAAGGGTGATAACACTTGAGGATGGAGAGATAACCAATGACAGCGGTGAAGGATTTTGACCGTACAATGCCTTGATGATTTTTTATTCTTTACGGCGCACATGCCATGAAACTAACGTATTTCATCGTTTTCTTTCCGTTAACGATTGCTCTGTTTGCCCAGGATGGCGATTATCAGATCGGGGGGTATGTCAAATACCTCTTTAGTAATTCCGATATTCCGGCGATTGGACGGGTGAACGATCATATCATGCACTCGCGGTTGAACGGCCGGTATTTTCTATCCGATAAGATCACAGTAGCGGCGGAATTGCGGAACAGAATCTTTGCCGGCGGAAGCGTTGAGCGGGTACCGAATTTTATTTCCTCCATTCGGTCGGATCATGATCTCGGCAATGCCGACGTCATCTGGTGGAGCACGACGTCAACGGCAGCACACTCCGAGATAGACCGATTGTGGGTTGACGGTACGTTCGGCGACGTCACCGTCTCGGCCGGCCGTCAGCGAATCGCATGGGGTACGGCACTCGTTTGGAATCCGACCGATCTTTTTAATCCGCTCTCCATTCTGGATTTCGACTATGAAGAACGTCCGGGGGTGGATGCGCTCCGGGCGCAATATTTTATGAGCGAAGTATCGAAGGTTGAGATTGCGGTAAAGCCGGGAAGGACAGGATCGCGCCGGGTGATTGCAGGGAAAGTATTGGTGAACAGTTGGGAGTACGACATCCACCTTATTGGTGGAATGACCGGAGAGGATCCTTTTTTGGGATTCGCATGGGCGGGAGATATTGCCGGTGCGGGATTCCGCGGGGAGATGATATCACGGAAAATCACCGGTGAAACAGGAACTCTCTTCCCCTCACTGCACGATGCCTGGACCACCACTGCAATAATTTCTTTTGACTATACATTCACGAACAACACGTATCTCCACACCGAGGCACTTTTTAACAATCGTGGTATAACCGGGAATACCGCGCTTTCCGTCCCGCTTTCCCGCGCGCTCGGATTATTCACCCCGGCACGCTGGTCATTGTTTCAGGAAGTCTCTTTCGATATTCACCCTTTGGTACGAATCTCCGGTTTTATTATTTGCAATCCGAACGACCGCTCTTCCGCTTCTGTTCCGTCTGCAACGTGGTCCGTTGTTGAAAATTTTGACATTTCGATATTCGGGATCATTTTCTCCGGCCGTCCGATGACAGAATTCGGCGGATATGGAGAGACCTTCCTTGTCCGCGGAAAATATTCCTTTTAATCATTCCGATGAAGGAGGTTTCGATCGTTGCCGCGTTGAATTTAAAAAGAGAAAAGGCGGACCGTTGTCCGCCTTTAATCGCGAAACAGACTGATGATTAGTCTTTGAACATTTCTTTCTGCATCTTCAGCCGCTCTTCCGGTTTCGCCTGCATTAATTTCTCAAACATCTCATACACTATTCGCGCTTCCTCGTCGGTCAATACCGGTTTTTTTCCGTCGAATGCGTCGTTCACAGCTTTCATAAAGATTTTACTGTCCAGATCAAGCTGCTTCAACTGAATGTCGGTGATCATCTTTAAGCCGACATCATAGCCGACCAAATAGGTCATCTTATCCCTGACCGATTTCAGGATCACGCTTTTGTTCTGCACTTTTTGCTGCGGGACGGTCGTCTGCTTCGGTGTCGGTATCTTTTTTTCCTGGGCGTAAACCGTCATCACCAGCATCGCCAGAAATAGTACGACAAACTTTCGCATACAGTATTCCTTTGTTTTATTCTTTGAGTAATACAATTTCTTTATTGCACTTTGATCAATTCCACTTCAAAAATCAATGCCGCACCGGGAGGAATGAGCTGTCCGGCGCCCCGATCGCCGTAACCGAGTTCCGCTGGGATATACAGTTCCGCTTTTCCACCCTCTTTTAATAATTGCAGCCCTTCGGTCCATCCTTTAATGACCTGGTTCAGCGGAAATGTTGCCGGTTCCCCGCGTTTATACGATTCGTCGAATACCGTTCCGTCGATCAATTTTCCGCGATAGTGTACCACTACCGTATTGGTTGGCAATGGAGATTTCCCCGTACCTTCCGTAATGATTTTATACTGCAATCCGCTTGCCGTGACCGTAATTCCCTCTTTCTTTGCGTTTTCGGCCAGAAAGATATCGCCGGCTTTCCGTGCAGCGGTTGATGCGGCATTCTGTTTCTCTGTCAGCATCTGCTGAAATTCCAGCGTCGCCTTTTGTGTTTCTTCCTCCGAGATTGCCGATTCTTTTTCGTTGATCGCATCTTTCAGTCCGTTTAACAGAAGAGCATTGTCCACTTCGATCCCCCGCTGTTTGAAATCGGCAAGCATATTTTTCCCGACATCAAATCCGATAATATAACTCATTTTTTCTTTTTGAGTTTTCATTGTGTTTTTTGCCGCGGGTTTTGCGGTTTTCTGTTTTACTGCTGTTTGCGCCTCCGCCGCTGTGATGGCAATGAGACAGAATAAGAGTACGGAAAGTACTTTCGGCATTATGGTGCTCCAATAGTGATTGTTGTAGTGATACGTGTCCGGAAATATACGAAATTCGAACCGCAAATCTGGCGGGAGAAAGTACTCTTTCCGCCGTTACAAACCGTGGGCCTTCAATACCGGTTCTATTGTATCTCTCCACAGTGCATACGCCGCCGGTGTAAGATGCACTCCATCGGTGGTATATTCATCCTTCAACACACCATCCACAGACAGCATTGTGTTGAGATCGACGAATGTGAGAGAATGATCGGCGGCATATTGTACAAGCATTTGGTTGAGAAGCCGGACTTGCAGATTTTTTTCTTCCGTCCGCTTCCATTTGGGATTGACGTGCAGTGTCGATTGCATAACGGGAGTGATCGAGTGCGCACGAAGAGTATCGATCAATCGTACATACCGGCGAAAGACCTCTTCCACCGGTGCATCCGTATAGAGATCGTTGATGCCCGCCATCACGAAACAGATTTTCGGTTTCAGGCGCAAGACCTGATGCAGCCGGTTGAGCATGCCGGGAAGATTATCCCCGCCGATTCCGCGGTTGACGACCTTTTCCCTGCCGAGGAGCTCGCTCCAGTTTCCGCCGTAGGTAATCGAATTACCCAGAAAGACAATATCCGCGTGTTGCATGCGGGAAAGTTCGAAGTGTGCCGTCAGATTTTTATAGACGGTACTTTTGCGAAACAATGAATCATACGATGTTTGGGCAACCGTGCAGGAAATGAGCAGTACAACGGCGATAATAATACGCATATCAAAGTCCGAATTTATTCTTGAAATAAGCAACGACGGCGACATGAGCTTCGGCCGCCATGGATTTATCATGATTGGGATTGCTGGGATTGGCAAATGCGTGCACGGCGTCGAACATTTTCACTTCAACTTTTTTTCCGGCTCCCTTCATGCTCTTCTGAAATTCATCGACCACCTGCGGGGTGATATGTCCATCCTGCTGTGCAAAAATTCCCAGCACGTCGCATTGCAGTGTTTTAAGTTTCTTCACGTCTTTTTCCGGCATTCCATAATACACGACACATCCGGCCGCCTGTTTGCCGAGCATCAATGCCGCCTGCATCGACCAACCGCCGCCGAAGCACCACCCGAGCGTTGCAATCTTCGTTTTCTTTCCCGCATATGCAATGACTCCTTTAATAATCGTTCTTGCCCGCTCTTCTTTTACCGCGCCGACGTAGACACGCGCAGAGTCCGGCGTTTCGGCGATTCTGCCGTCATATAAATCGACGGCGATGACATTGACATTGCCGACATCCCTCCGGAGTCGTTCCGCTTCCTGTTTGATGTAATCATTCAGTCCCCACCATTCATGGAAGACAAGAATGTAATTATCCGTCGGTTCGCCGGATTTCACTTCATAGATCAATGCATCACTCTTGTCTGAAGTGCTGATACTCTTCATTTCTCCGCCGGACGAACGGAATTCAAACGGAATGGGTGCTTCGTGCAGGGCGACAAATGCCATATCTTTCCCAAAGGCGGCAAATTCTTCCGTTGCCGTTGCTCCGCAGCAAGGATCTTTTTGCTGTGCCTGCAGTCCAACAGATATTGTGATAATGTAAAAAATGATTGCACGCATAGACCTCTCCCTTTACGGTTTCACGATGACCGGTTCTACTTCAAGACGAATAGAGAATTTTCTTTCCACGCTTTTCTGAATCTCTTTTGCCAACGCAAGCAGTGCCCCGGCAGTTCCGCCGCGATTCACCAGCGCCAACGTATGATTTCCGGAAATGCCTGCACCATTCTTTGTAAATCCTTTGAAAAAACCGGATTTTTCGATGAGCCATGCAGCGGAAATTTTCATTTTTCCTTCGGCTTCATACGCCGGCATCGACGATCCGTCGCCTTCCAGATTCCATCGATCGTTGATGCTCTCAAATTGTTCTCCGGAAACAATCGGATTCATGAAGAACGATCCGGCGGACCGGGAGTTCGGATCGGTTGGATCGATCACCATCGATTTTTTCCGGCGGAGCGACAGTACAACGTTACGCACCGCTTCGAGCGATTCCGTGCCGTCGGCTAACGTCGACAGCGGAATAGCCGCTTCTATTGCTTTCTTCACTTCGGGATAATTGATCGTTGGACGGCCGTTTTTTTGCAGGCGGAATGTTACAGCGGTGATAATATATTTGTCCGAATCCTGTTTTTTGAAACGGCTTTGTCTGTATTCAAATGCGCACTCGGCATTCGTAAATTCGATTTCGTTCAGCGTTGATCGCTCAAGTACACGAACGCGCACGATCGTATCCTTCACTTCCTGTCCGTAAGCGCCGACATTCTGTATCGGCGTGGCGCCGACAAGCCCGGGAATTCCCGCCAGGCATTCCACACCGGCATATCCTTCCGTCACCATCGTTCGCACGAATGCATCCCAATCTTCTCCGGCATTTACCGTTACATTTACATGCGTATCGTCATCGACGACCGAGATTCCCTTGATATCGATTTTTATCACCAGACCCTCGAAACCGCTGTCGTCAAAAATCGTATTGCTTCCCCCGCCGAGAATGTGGAATCGGTGTCGGTGAGTCTTCGCAAACGCAAGTGCTTCACATAGTTCCCCGACGGAAGAGCATGAGCAAAAATATTTTGCCACACCTCCAAGGCGAAGTGTTGTATATTCCGATAAAATTTTTTGTTCTTGAATTTTCATTGTTCTTTCGCACTACGCGGTGCATAGCATCCTCACCGCAATACGGATCCTTTTCCTGCCCACCAGGGATAGATTTCAACAACGAGTCTCCCTGCTTTAATGGCCGGATCGGTGGTGCAATGCATCAATACTTCCTCGTACGTGGCACAATTGAAAACGAATATGCCGCGCAGGTCTCCGTCGTGACCCATTGGACCGGCAAGATCGAGCTTCCCCTCATTATAGAGACGGGTAATATTCTCCATATGACCATTTTGAAGAGCAGCGGCAGTCGTTGAATCATGATTTCTGACCGGCCCCTTCTTCAGCAGCACAAGAAAGTATTGTTTCATCTCGAATTTTTTCGGTTCCTCTTTTTGCTTTTCCTGAGCGGAAACGCACAGAGAGACTGCCATCAATACCAGAATCAGTTTTTTCATGCCATTCCTTTCTTCAAAATGTGGTTCGCCATATCACTGTATGGATGCTTTTCGAATCCTATCCATTAATGCCAGTCCAATCCCGTCTTCACTGACGCTCTCGCAGTAAATGGTATCGATGCGCGCAGCATCGCACTGCCGGAAGAAGTGAAACAACGATCGGGCGTATTCCTCCGTCGTGCGGCAGATCTTTTTTAAACCGAATCGGCTTCGTCCGACCGAACGCAAGCCAATGTAGGCAGCATTTTTTATCGGAATCGTTTCGTCGACACTGCTGACGATGAAAATGTACGCCAGGGGTGAATAGTGCCTGTATTTTACTCCGGGACTCTTCACGCTGCCATGATGATATTTTGCGAGGCGGACGGAAGGAGTGATTGTGCGTAATTGTTCGAGCGTTACGCCGCCGGAGCGCAGAATTAACGGAGAACTTCCCGTGCAGTCGACAACGGTGGATTCGACGCCGTACCGTGTCGGATTTCCTTTTAAGATGCAGGAGATTCTTCCGTTCAGATCCTGTTTCACCGCTTGCCATGTTGTTGGACTCGGTTTTCCGGACAAGTTTGCCGATGGAGCGGCGATCGGAACGCCGCATTCCAACAAAAATTTTTGCGCCAGAACATGATTCGGAATCCGGACACCGACGGTTTTCAATCCTGCCGTCGCCGCGGAGGAGATCTTTTTATTTTTCGGCAACACCAGCGTCAGCGGACCGGGAGAGAATTCCGCCATTAGTTTTTCCGCGTAGGACGGTATGGACGAGACTACAGAGGGCAATTGGCCCATGTCACCAATGTGTACGATGAGAGGATTATCGGCAGGACGTCCTTTGGCGATAAAGATCTTCTTTACCGCATCGGATTCGAACGCATTGGCGCCGAGGCCAAAGACCGTCTCGGTCGGGAATGCGACAATATTCTTATCAAGGATAAACTCTGCAGAACGGCGATATGATGAGGTCACAACGGTTTTCATGACACTATTAAAATCCGACCTTATACTTTTTGGATTTTGGGGGAGATACTAATTGACGGATCGCTGCAAAGATTGTTATTATGTGTTTATCATGCGATTCATACTTCCGTTCCAGATCTTCCAATTTTTTGAGAACCTCTTTATGCGTTGAGAATAAAGCTCTGAGATTCGTGAACGTACGGATAATTTGAATATTCACTTGAATTGCACGTTTGCTTTTGAGTACGCTGGAAAGCATGGCAATCCCTTGTTCCGTAAAGGCATAGGGCATTTTGCGTATCCCTCCCCAACTTGAAATCACAAAATGTGATTTCAAAAGTCGAAATTCCTCTTTTGTCAGTTGAAACATGAAGTCATCCGGGAAGCGATCGCGATTTCGTTGTACTGCTTGGATTAATGCCCTGTGTTCAACGCCATACAGGTCTGCTAACGTTGAACTGAGCATTACTTTACAATCACGTATATAAAGAATTCTGTTTTCTATTACTTCGACAGGTATAAGAAGAGACATGTGTCAGTATTTGAGATGAAAAAGGGAATCTTTCAATTGGAAAGCAATATATGAAAATTACGAACCATTCTGCACTGAATTTAATGAAATTCCATTTCCGGTTTCGGTGTGAATGATGTGGCAATTGTGATGTTAAATTGCATTGATTTTTATCACTGTCGTATTGCGCAATCGTTGATGGGAAGAACTGACAAACAACCGTTTGGACTGCATTTTGAAAATCCAAAATTGTCTCGCTGTCAAACGTTGAACTCAAAGGGGAAAAACAGTCGAAATATCAGTGTATCACGCAAAAAACGAGACATCTTTGCTGTTTGAAATTCTTGCAAAATCAACTTGCTAATCCTGAACCGAATCGCATCTCATCTCATCATACTTATAGTCATACAATTCGACCGTTTTCATTATAAAGGATATTCATTCCATGAACATTTCACTCCGCATTTTCACAACGATAATTACTCTCCTTGTCGCCGCATCAACGTTGTTTTCGCAGCACACCGGAACGATCTCCGGAGAAGTGCGCGATGCCGTTACTCAACAGCCTCTTCCGGGAGCGAATGTCGTCGTCGTCGGAACAGCAACCGGCGCCGCAGCCGATGAAAAGGGATATTATGTCATCCACAATATTGATCCCGGCACATACGAAGTGCGTGCTTCAATGATTGGATATGAAGTGCGTTCAAACACCGATGTCGTTATCCATCCGCAGCGCAATTCCGCGGTGCACTTTTCACTCCGATCTTCTTCCGTTGAAATGGATGTGGTCGAGGTGCAAACGGATTATTTTGCGAAGCCGACTGAAAATGTCGTCAGCATGCGTACGCTTTCTCCCGAAGAGATTCGCCGTTCACCCGGATCCGCCGAAGATATTTTCCGCGTGATGCAATCCATGCCCGGTGTCGCCACGGCCGGGGGCAAAAGCGCTCAGTTGATTGTTCGCGGCGGCAGCCCGGACGAAAATCTGACGCTGCTCGACAATATCGAAATCTATAATCCGATTCACTTTGCACGGTCGGGCGAGTCGATGGGAATCATCAGCATCATCAATCCCGCACTGCTCGAAAAAGTCGATTTTCTCACGGGAGGATTCCCCGCCAGATACGGCGATAAAATTTCTTCTGTCTTTGAAATGTCGATGAAAGACGGAAACAAGGAAATATTCAATTGGGATGTGAATGCCAATATCGCCGGATTTGGCGTGATGGCGGACGGTCCTGTCATGGAAAACGGTGCATTGGTTTTTTCCCTCCGGCGCGGATTTTTCGATATTCTCACCTCCATCATGAACCGCCCGGCAGCGCCGCAATATTACGATGCCGTCGGGAAGTTTACCGTTGATCTCGACGAAAATAATCGGTTGAGTATCGTCGGTTTTTATTATATCGATCAGATCGAACGCGAAGGAACGACAAAAGAATCGGCGGGAATGAGCAAATATGAATATATGACGCGCGATGATTACGGTACCGCATTGGGAGTAAACTGGCGGTCACTCGTCTCGCGCAACGCGTTTGTACTGACAACTCTGTCGTTTACCGGTAACGGGTGGACAACACGCCAGGGAACATTCACGGACCGCTCATTGCGCGGTGAAGATATTCTGGAAAACGAGCTGACGTTGAAATCTGAAGTGACGTGGCAGTTGATGTCTACATTCGATTTGAAATTCGGCGGAATGGTAAAGGGAATTGATTCCAAAAACGAATCGTGGCTGCCGGCAGATACGTCGCGCATCGGAACGATCACACCGGCGGCGATCATTACGTTCACGCCAAATACCACCACAAAAACATCGCTTTATACACAGGCAAATTATACGGTTGTGGCACCATTGACGATCTCGGCCGGCTTGCGTGTCGATCGGTTTGCAATGACAGACGAGACCACAATCAGTCCTCGTCTCGCAGCATCGTTCAGGGTAATGGATGCGACATCGCTGAATGCTGCATGGGGAGAATATTATCAATCGCCGCTGAGTTATCAGATCTCTCCGGATCCCGGAAATCTTTCCCTTAACAGTGTAAAGGCGGTTCATTACGTTGCCGGGATCGAACAACGGATCGGTGATGATACGAAAGCGCTGCTGGAAGTGTACAGAAAGGACCTTTCCGGAGTAATCGTCGATTCCGACAGTTCCCGGCTGCTGGTGAATTCCGGTAGCGGTTATGCTCACGGAGTGGAACTCTCGCTGCAGAAGAAATTCACGGACGGTATAGTCGGCAGCGCTTCGTATTCCTATTCAACATCACGGCGCAAGGATGCTTCGTCAGACGCATATTATGATTTTGAATTCGACAGGCCTCATATTATTAATCTTATTGCCGGAATAATGTTGGGGGACGGCTGGCAGGCGGGAGCAAAATTCATGTTTGCCTCCGGGAATCCATACACTCCCGTCACGGGAACGATTCTGCGCGGCGGTGTATATTACCTCGTTGACGGAGCGATCAATTCGGCGCGATATCCCGATTATCACAAGATCGATCTCCGCATCGACAAACAGTTTATCCTCGGCGGCTGGGCGTTGACGGCCTACCTTGATCTGTGGAACATCTACAACCGGGATAATATCGTTTCCTATTCGTTTAAAGCGGATGCGGCGGGAACCGTTACGCGCACAGCACGGTACGATTTCGGTATTACGCCGATCATAGGAATCACCGCGAAGTTTTAGTAATGCAGCGATCCGATCGCTTTAAGCGATCGGATCGCTCGTGCACTACCTGCATTCCTGCGAAGTTTTATTGAACCTGGTTACGTCAAATCCTTTTTCTTTCACCCGCTCAAGAATTCCGGCATAGACGTCGTCACTCATAGTTGCGGTGCGCGACAATATCCAGCAGTATTTTCTGCTCGGCACGCCGACGACGGCATACGTATAATCATCTGCTAAATCGATTACCCAGTAATCTCCCCGAAACGGCCAGAAAAATTGCACTCTGAGTTTTGCATTGTTTGTACCGTCAACGACAAAGGCCTTTCCGATTGCCTGATCGATCGTTCCCTCTTTCTTGCAGCTGTTAATTACCTTCAGCACACCATCTTCCAGCACTTCATATTCTGCCGTTGTACAGGTGCATCCTTCCTGGTACGAAAAAGGAAATGAAGCAATCTCAAACCATTTGCCGACATATCGGTTCACATCTACCGATGCAACGGTCTCCAACGGAGGGTAATTGTCCGGGGAAGAGGCAGAACAGCTTATGAAAGTCATTGCGACAATGAGGAATACTGTTGTTTTCATGTGGTTCCTTTCATTCTGTATAATGAAATGTACTTATAATTCCGTAGTAAAAATTCAGTATTCTTCATTATATTTCACCATGACAAACGGATCGCAGTATTGTACAGTTAATTCAACCCGTATCCATTATACCGTATCCGGTAGCGGAGAACCACTGCTCATTTGTCCCGTCTCCTGGGGTGTCGACGGCCATCGCTGGACTTCGATGGATGAACTGGCGAAAGATTTCTCGCTGATCCGGTTCGATCCCCGCGGCACCGGCCTTTCCGGCGATGTATTAGAGAAAAGTGAATACGGTATTCCGACGCTTGTCCGCGATATAGAAGCATTGCGAAAAAACCTCGGCATCGACCGATGGAACATTATGGGACAATCTGCCGGCGGATGGACTGCGCTGGAATATACACTCGCACATCAACAGAGCGTCAATAAACTGATTGTTGTCTGCTCTGCCCCTACCGGCAAATTTCATAAAGGGACATTCCGCGATCCCTCTCATCCGCTGTATCCGCAGTACGATCAGCTGTCGAAAGAGATCCGTTCGTTGCCGCATGCCGAACGCGTGAAAGCATTCAACCGTGCAATTTACCAATATGACGTCCAGTCGGAATCGGCGCGTGCGGTCATCGACGGGATCTTTGCTGCCACCGACTTCAATGCAAAGAGAAATCAGTACTTTGTTACGACGGAACTTCAACGCTACGATATTCAGCAACGATTGCATGAAATCTCTCTCCCCTCACTCATTGTCGGCGGAAAACACGATGTCCATGTTTCACCGGAGTGGAGCCGGGTCATGGCGGAAAAGATACCGAATGCCCGCCTCATTATGATGGACGGGTCCGGACATTTTCCGTGGCTCGATGAACCTGAATTGTTTTTCAATACACTTCGGTCGTTCCTTCGGCAATGAACCGCTCTCTTACATCATCGGTCCGCGAGGCATTGGACGATATCATCCTGGGGCGTACTGTGAAGCGTGCGCGGCATGAGTTGATTCACGACGGCATTGATCTCACCGATTACTTTATCAAATCATTACTGAGGCATGGATTCAATCCCTCCACCGTCGGCGAAATCACAGTACAGCCGGGCGAACGACTGCCGGCGTTTTATCTCGAGGGATCAACGGCGTATTTCGGATGGGTTTTCTGGGAAAAATTTTCGCAGTTGCGTTTGCGGAAATTGTTCGGTACCGTTGTGAGAAATACCAAGGGGGATTGGTTTATTCAACTGCCGTCCAACAGTCCTGCGATTATTTACGTCAATACATCCACCATTTTTGAGATGGACATCGATTGTCCGTTCGAATTATGAATCGGTTTTTGCTGCATTCTATACTTGTGTTGCTATTGTGTATTCCGGTATACGGAGAGCAACAATCCGACGTGCGCATTCTGGAATATTCCGTCGATGCGGCGATAAATGAAAGCGCCGACAAGATCAGCGGCACCGCGTCGGTTTGGCTGCAGGTGACGACGGATTCACTGCTCGTGTTCCGATTTACCGTTCCCTCCGCAATAGAGATTATAGCAGTGCGGGATATCGACGACGATCGGTATTCCCATGAGCCGATTCCGCTCATTAAAACATTTTTTGCACATGCCGTAGAGCTTCCCTCCTATCGTTTTCGCAACGATACGTTTCTGGTGAAGATCGAATTCGAAACATCCTTCGATACGTCCTCCTTATCGCCGATATTTCTCAATACACGGGAGTTTGTGCTACCGTACTCCTCTGATGATACATGGCTGCCGCAATTCGATCATGCTACCGCATCACGTGTATCGATGCGCTGTACCGTTCCGTCAAATTTTATGGTGATCGGCGGAATTCCATTGACTGCTTCTCCGGCGGGTGAATTAGGAACGCTCTGGGAAGCGTCCCGAATGGATCCGGTCGATCTGCAGGATTTCTTTACGCTTGCCGGTTCTGTTTCCTTTACCGAACTGACGAGAGTGAGTCCGGACTCCTTGTTGTCCATATCCCTCTTCATCACGGCATCGCGGTTTCACCCGCGTTTTGCCGATTCACTTCTGACATACCTGACCGACGCTGCCGTGTATTTTCAGAGAGTGACCGGAAAATATTCCGGGGAGTTCTCACAGCGTTTTGTTGTGCTTGGAGAGAATCAGACACAGGATGTGATGCTCCGAACGGGCAACTGCGCAATCAGCCGTAATTCTCCCGCCTCTACTGTGTATGACTCGACGGTCTTTTTCCGGACCGGCAGAAACCGGTGGTTGATTGAATTAGCGCGCCGGTTTTGTCCCCCCATCAAGGATTCGATCCCATTATTTGACCATGGGTGGGCCGGATTTTTGGCGAGCAGATTTATCATGGAGCGTTACGATGATCCCGCTATCGATCGGCGTGAACGGCTCGACCTTATGTTTACGGCACTGAGTTTCTATCCGTCAATGCCGTTATCTGCCGGACAAGCCGTGCATCCGTATGGATCGCAAATGCTTTCCTCCAAAGGACGCTATGTGTTTCTGATGCTCGAACAATTGCTCGGCACTCAGTCATTTAATTCGGTGATTGCCGAATTTTATCACAGCACTGCTGCTGCGTCAGCGGGGATTCACGAATTTCAAATGCTGTGCGAGCAGGAATATGGTTCGTCTCTGGAGCAATTCTTCCGCCAATGGCTGGATCGATCCAGCGTACCGGAGCTGGCGATGCGGTGGAAAACAGAAAATACGATGCGCGGAGTTGCTCTCACTACCGTCTCCGTCGAACAGCGCGGTGATCTGTTTTCCATACCGATCACACTCTCGTTCTCCATCGGCAATAAGACTGTACCGAAACGGGTTATTGTCGATCAGGCATCGCATACCTTTACATTTACATTTTCTTCACCGCCAAAAAACGTGGAAATTGATCCTCATTTTTCCGTCCTGCGGTGGGTTCTGGATTTCCGCATCCTTGCCCACGCACGATCATCGCAATTATATCGTGTGCTGGACAGAAATATTGCGATGGCGACGAGGGAAGCGGTGTTGACACTGGAATTGGATCCGGTCAACGCGACCGGTTCTGCGCCGATTGCATATTATTCTCTCGGTGCAATTGCTGTTGTCGGCGGTGATTTGGATCAGGCAAAAGAATACTTTATCAAAGCCATGCAGTCCAACTCCGTAGATGAATCGTCCCTGTATCCGTTACTCAGTCTCGTGCGATATGCCAATATCATTGAAATGGAAGGAAACCGGCCGGAAGCTCTTGTAATGTATGAGCGGGCGGCGGAAGAAGGAAGAAAAAATCCTTCTCTCTATGCAGCGGTGATCGTCGAAGCGGAAAAATATCTTCGCGTACCGTTCATCTCCGGCGACGATGTTTGGTACGGGATCCATTAAGCGATTGCCAATGACCAGAGCGCTGTACACCATACCGACCCCCGGAGGATTTTCATTCCGTGCCGTCGTCTACAGCCATGGATGGTCCGACTTGCAGCCGTTTTCCGTCGGCAGCGACGGTGCGGCACTCCGTTCAATCATCTCGCTCTCTCCGAAAAAACATGTTCCGGTATTCATTACTCATCACCACGGCCGTTTGATTATCGCGGTCGACACTTCTCGTCCGTTGAGTACTGTCGAACGGACGTTGATCAAGGGACGCGTTCGTTCCATATTCCGACTGGATGAGTCTCTCGATGCCTTCTACTCATTATGCCGACAGGAAATCGGGCTGCGATGGATTCCGCGGACCGGCGGCGGCCGGATGCTTCGCTCGGCAACGATGTTCGAAGATATCATAAAAATGATCTGCACCACCAACTGCAGTTGGTCGTTGACCAAAATCATCATTACACATCTGACAACAAAACTAGGTACGCCCGTTCGAAACGGCATGTTTTCATTTCCGACTCCCGACGCAATCGCCGCACAATCGGAACGATGGCTGAGAAGAGAGACCTCCTCGGGATATCGCGCTCCATACCTGCTGGAGTTTTCGGAAAGAATCGCAACGGGAGAACTATCGGTCGAACATCTCCGCACAGCGGACATGACCACCGAAGAGATGTATACCTTTCTCAGAACGATAAAAGGTGTCGGGCATTATGCCGCCGGTAATTTGCTGAAACTGCTCGGTCATTATGATTTTCTTTCAATCGATTCCTGGATACGATCACAATTCTCGACGATCCATAAGAACGGACGCACCGTCTCCGATGCCGTGATCGAAAAACAGTATGCCCGTTACGGCCGATGGCGCGGACTTGTCTGTTGGATGGATATGACGAAACAATGGCACAATCCGGAATAAGGAATGCGCCTATTCTGAAGGACGAAATTAATACGTATCCGGTACTGGCTTTTTCGACTCTCCTTTTTCATATTGTACCAATCGTGAAACGATCGATATGAAAATTGCCATTATTGCTTCGGAATGTGCCCCATTCGCCAAAACGGGCGGCCTTGCCGATGTTATCGGTGCATTGCCGAAATATCTTGCGGCACTTGGCATCGAAGTCAATGTCTTTATACCGAAATTTGATACAATCGATGTTCAAAATTTTGAGATACACCATTGTCCCAATATCGGTGAAATAGAGATACGCATTGCGGAAGCGCTCCGGACGGTGACGGTACATACCACAACGATTCCTAAAACATCCGTTCCCGTTTATTTCATTGATTGTCCGGACTATTTCCATCGCGGCCGGATCTACACCGACGATACCGATGAGGACGAACGGTGGATTTTGTTCAACAAGGGAGTGATCGAAACATTGCAGCGTCTCCGGTGGGCGCCGGATGTCGTTCATTGCAATGATTGGCAGACCGGATTGATGCCGTTGCTAGTGAGAGATAATTACGGGTGGGATAAATTGTTCGAACGCACCGCTTTTCTCTTCACTATCCATAACATCGGATATCAGGGACGATTTTCTCAAGAGACGCTGAAAAAAGGAGAACTGCGACCGGATCTGTACTATCCGTACGGCCCTCTTGAATTCAATAATACAGTCTGCATGATGAAAGCGGGAATTATTTTTTCCGACATCATCAGCACCGTCAGCGAATCGTATTCCCGGGAGATCCTCACCGAAGCACAGGGTGCAGGAATGCAGGATATTCTGAGACTGCGGGATGCCGATTTGTTCGGCGTTCTGAACGGCATCGACACGGAGGAATGGGATCCGTCAACGGACGCGATTCTGCCGTTCCGCTATTCGGCGGACGATATGAGCGGAAAGTTACTGAACAAGAAGTTCCTGCTCGGAAAGACGACGATTCCGTTTGATGAGCAGGTACCGTTGATGGGCAGTATCTCCCGGCTGGTAGCACAAAAGGGATTCGACATTGTCGCCGAAGCGATTGACGATCTACTGTCGCTCGACGCGCAGTGGATTATTCTCGGCAGCGGCGATGAAAAGTACGAACAACTCTTTACAGCGATGAGTACGGCCTTTCCGTCGAAATGCTGGTGTTATATCGGATTTAACAATGAACTGGCGCATTTGATTGAAGCGGGAGCGGATATCTTCGTAATGCCATCGCATTATGAGCCGTGCGGATTAAATCAGATGTATTCGCTTCGGTACGGCACGATTCCGGTCGTCCGTCAGACCGGCGGTTTGGCCGATACCGTTCAGGATTGGCACGAGCAGCAGTCGTACGGCCAGGAAACCGGCAACGGCTTTGCATTCAAAAATATTTCCGGGAATGCATTGGTTCATACCGTACAGAGAGCAATTGAAACGTTTCACAAACCTGCGGAATGGAAAGCGATACAACGTAACGGGATGACACGGGATTTCTCGTGGCAGCATTCCGCCCGGCGATATGTTGAATTGTATAATAAAGCGATTGCCAAACGACAATAATAATCCATGAAAACTCTACAACATCTGCTGGAAAAAAACAAACAATGGTCGGCCAAGGTCAATAAAAACGATCCGGCGTTCTTTCACCGTCTCTCTCAGCAACAGAGTCCCGAATACCTATGGATCGGCTGCTCGGACAGCCGCGTGCCGGCAAACGAGATCGTGGACCTGCTGCCGGGTGAGCTGTTCGTGCATCGGAATGTCGCCAATGTCGTGGTCCATACCGATCTCAACTGTCTGTCGGTAATCCAGTACGCGGTGGATGTCCTGAAGGTCAAGCATATCATTGTGTGCGGTCATTACGGATGCGGCGGAGTGCATGCTGCTCTCCAAAAACGGAGATTTGGACTGATCGACAATTGGCTGCGGCACATTCAGGATATTCATCACATCCATCAGCAGATCGTCGCCGGCGAGAAGGATTTCCATGATCAAGTCGACCGGTTATGCGAATTGAATGTCATCGAACAGGTGATCAATGTCTGCGAAACGACCATCGTGCAGGATGCCTGGGCCCGCGGACAATCGTTGCATGTCCATGGCTGGATCTACGGTCTGAAGGACGGATTGATCCGGGATCTTGGGGTGTCGACGAACAATGCGGATGAGATGTTTCCTATTCACGATGCTGCCATCTCACTTCTATCCAAAGGAAAGCATTGATGAAATATTCCACCACGATCTCCCGTTCTGAATTCGAGCGATCTCTTCCTGATCATAGGGTTCGCACACTACAGATCGTCTACGGCGCACTGGTCTCAGGGGTCCTTCTTTTTTCTATCGCCATCGCCTTTGTTTTGACCGAAACACACCAGGAACCATCCGAAGGAACGGGAATCCTGCTGCTGTTAAGCGGCGTGCACGGGATTATGGCAATGACAATCTATACCGTTGCACCGCTGATTTTCCGAAAACAATTAACGCTGCAGAACGAAAGGGACAATCTTTCCAGCGAGGATCTGGCATCGGTAATCACCGGTAGGATCATCACAGCACAGATCATTCGTATGGCGATGTATGAAGGGACCGCAATCTACGGTCTTGTCATTTGTCTTTTGTCGATCGTCTGGGGTCACGCTCCTACACATCCCGAATTCCTGCTCAACGGCGTCACTGCCGCGCTCTTTGCGGCGATTGCAGCGACGTCATTCCCCACCAGACAACGCCTGGTCGATCTCTTTGCGCATCATTTTCTGCCAACACGGTGATCGGTTCTCCGTCAGCCGGATTCCCGCCTTCACTTATTTGCAGGAGCATTGTATGAATGTATTGTATGGTATTTTGATTTGCGGAGTACTGTTCTCTCAGAGCGCGTACACACAGCAGTCCGCAACGGATTCAACGCTGTTCGACTTCTGGGTCGGCGAATGGGATCTGTGGTGGTATGGAAAAGATTCGGTCAAGGAATACGGTACCAACAGCATCACCAGGATCCTGGATAACAGGGTGATCCGGGAAGACTTCGCGATCACGACCGGAGCCAATGCGGGCTTCAAGGGGCAGAGCGTTTCACTGTTAGAGGTGCACACCGCAACATGGAAACAAACGTGGGTGGATAATTCGGGTGGATATATGCCGTTCACCGGCGGCAGCGACGGCGTTCGCCGGTACTTTGAACGGAAACTCGTGCGGGACGGTACAACAATCCTGCAAAAGATGATCTTTCATTCAATCACGCACGATTCACTGGTGTGGGACTGGACGCATTCAAGAGACGGAGGACAAACCTGGACCACGGTCTGGCGCATTCACTATCAGCGCAGAAGATGAGACCGAAGAGTGCAGTATGGTGCAGCGGTCATTCGTTGATCATTTTCTGTTTAAACATCATACTTGCCGCTATTGCTGCCACCGATGCGCCCGCTCCGAAGGCGGTTGCATAGAATGTCGCAATATCGATAATGGGAACTTCTTTCAGAAATGAAGTAAAAATAATTATTACAGACAATACGATATTTACAATGGTGGTCAGTATAAAGAACTTGGTCGATTTTTTCATCGGAAAATCCTTTCGTTTATCATCGTTGTCTCTTCTGATAAATACATACTCATTGTATCACACTGTCAATCAATAATCAGATTGCCTTCCGTCATCATCACAACATTCCCGCCGACACGGATTGACGTGATTTCTCCCTCCGTCTTATCCGCTTCAACATATAATCTGCTCGGCCTGCCCATTTCAATTCCCTGTTCAATGGTCCATTTCAAGGTTCCGGTGTTCAGCGGATCCCTCCGGGCAAGATAACCGGCAAATGATGCCGCAGCGCTGCCGGTGGCAGGATCTTCGGGAATCCCCAGCAGCGGAGCAAACATCCGCGATCGGAAGTGTGAGTCCGGATGTTCGGCATCGTGCGTGAAAATATAGACTTCCTTCAGATTCAATTTCTCCATCACCTCTGCATTGACGCGGATTCGCTTCAACGCAGTCCGATTTTTTACGGCAACATAGAGAAACGGATATCCGACCGATACGAATTGAATGGCAAAAGTCCCGTCATCCAGATCGTCCCGTGACAAGGTCAACATCGCGGCGAGCAACTCCGCCGTCGGGACGATGTTGTTAAATTCCGGAGGTTTTGCAGCGGTCAATTGCGCAAACGACGGTTTGCCGTTCACTGCAGTAATCGTCACCGGAACGGGACCGACTCCCTCTTCCAATACTATTTTTACAGAACTCGTCGGCATAGGAATTTCGCCGATCACCGCCAGAACAACCGCAGTGCCGACGGTAGGATGTCCGGCAAACGGCAATTCGTCCTGCGGAGTAAAAATGCGAACACGTTTTGTGTTTCGTGGATCCGCCGGCGGGAATACGAACGTTGTCTCCGAAAAATTAAACTCCTGCGCGATCGATTGCAGCAGATGTTCCGGAATTCCGGTCGCATCGGGTATAACTGCCAATTGGTTCCCGCCGAATTGTTTATCGGTAAAAACATCGCAGGTATAATAATGAATTTTCATTGTGTTGACGGTTTTTGTGGCTGGGGTGAATTATAGTGAATCCAAATGTTTGAAAATTCAAAAATTCCGACGGCGGTAAAATAGAAAAAACCGAACGCCAGTACGCGGTACGGTTCGTCAATCCATATTCCTTCTCCCGTTAAGCCTGCCGCCGCAATACTGTCGGGTGTGATGCCGAATTCCGGAACAGGAAGAAGTGTTGTCGCAAAAACTCCCACAAGATAGCACAAAACATTGATCGCCCACATTCCTCTCACCCGGTCACGTTCTTCTCCTTCGGGTATATCACCCACAATCACGGAGAGAAGCCTGTTCAGCATTAATCCTGTAAATGCAATGACCGGCCACCAATCATTGAAACCGACGGAAAATGCGAGCACAAAAATCAAATAGAACGCCGAAAATCCGATCATTGCAATTACTTTTTTCTTTTTATCCGCATCGCCGAACATTATGCTGCCGATAAAAGCCGACGAATGGATAATGATGAATTCCAGCAGCATCACCATCAATGCGAACGAAATCATGCCGTCGCCGAGGGAATACGGATCGATCCAAGTGGCAAGGAAGGCCAGTCCCATCACAAAATCAGGGACGGATGAAAAGAGAGTCGGAAATGGAAGCCGGAAGTTCATGCGTATGAGTATACGGAACTGGCCGGAGAAAAAAAAGAGAGGTTACAGCAATGCTTTTAATTTATCGTATCCCGTCCGGCTGACGGCAATCTGCGACCCATCTTTGAGAATTGCCCGTCGCGAATCCTTTGCATAGAGCTCGAGTTTTGCCAACCGTTCGATGTTCAGGATATACGACCGGTGAATACGGACAAATCGCCGGGGATCGAGCATTTCTTCAAGATCGGCAAGCCGCTGCATCTTCAGATGCGTTCGGCCGTCGACACGGAATGCGACATAATCGTCCTGCGCTTCAATGTAGTCGATCTTCTCCACGGGAATGACGAGTACTTTGCTCCCTTCCTTGATCAGCACCCGTTCGAGCATTTGTTCTTTCGGCCGGGCTGACCGGACCATAATTTTTGCCGTCTCTCCGGATGATCGGAGAATTTTTTCCCTCGCGTGAGCGAGCGCTTCATCAAACCGCTGCTTGCTGTACGGTTTGAGCAGATAATCCACCGCATGCACTTCGAACGCTTTCAGGGCGTACTGATCAAACGCCGTGACAAAGATGACGGCCGGGGGATCGTCGATCAGTTCGATGACCTCGAAGCCGGAGAGTTTCGGCATCTGAATATCGAGAAAGATCAGATCGGGCTTGAGTTCCGTTGCCGCTTTGACTGCCTCAAAGCCGTTGGCGCATTCCGCAATAATTTCGACATCCGGATGGGGTGCGAGGTATTCCCGCACCAATCCGCGGGCAAGTTCTTCATCGTCGACGATAATCGCTCGTATCGGTATGGATTTCATTGTTGTTCTTTGACCGGTAAGAATAGGACTACTTGAAAGTTCTTTTCATTAACGAATGTCTTGATATCCCCTTCGTCTCCGAATGCGGTTTGCAGCCGTTTTCGGACAATATCCATCCCGAGTCCGGTGCCGTATTTTTTCGGCGTTTCAGGATCGATGGGGTTCTCCATTGCAAGAAAGAGCCGATTACTTTTCCGTTGCGCCGAGATGTGAATTGTTCCGCCGTCCAGAGCATCGGCAATCCCGTGTTTAATTGCATTTTCCAGCAACGGTTGAAGCAACAGCGGCGGCAGCAAGCAGTTCATTGCTGCGGTGTCGATATTCTGTTCGACATGTAATCGCTTGCCAAATCGGATCTTTTCAATATCGAGATAATGATTCAGAAGAGAAAGTTCCTCCTTCAACGTGATTCCTTCCCGTGCGCCGTAGAGAAGGCTTTTTCGGAAGAAGTCTGCCAACGTCATGGTCATCGATCGGGCGGATTCGGCATCGTGCACGGTCAACGCGCTGATTGAGTTGAGACTGTTGAAGAGGAAGTGCGGATCGATTTGCATTCTCAGCGCCTTCAATTCCGCGGTTTGAGCAAGCAGCCGCAATTCATACGCACGCCGTTCGGCATTCCGCGACTGTTCAAATGCCACCAAGAGATACGACAGCGCCATTGAAATGATGAAGATCTGATTTCCGACGGCAAATATTCCCAATAGTACCTGATAGGATTCGAACGGGAATATTTTGATGGAAAAATAGCTTTCGATGGCGATAAGCCAGAGCCATGCCGCAAGGCTCCAGAGCGAGCTGATTGTAACGGTAGAAACTGCAACGACAAGCAAAACACGACCGATGGAAGTTTTTTCGAGGGGAAATGCGCGGCAGATATACCATGCGGAAAGATTCATCTCCGCATAAATCAACATCAACGGCAGAGCGAAGAGTGCGGTGAAGAGAATTCCGGTGCCCGAGACGGATGTCAGAATGAAACCGGAAAGCAATCCGACAATTCCCCAGATAAAGAGGTAGATCACAATTCTTTTTTTATCGGTCAGTATCGGATGCATTCATCGTTCTCAATGAATTTACGGGAACCACACTCCTTCACCACACCCTATTCTCCGCAATCCCGGATCAGTTTTTTATTTCGACGCCGCCCATGATGATATTGCCGGTCAGGATGAGTCGTTTTTTTCTGCCTTCTTTTTCCGGGTACGTTTTATCGTCAACGCCTCCCATGATCGGCACGGCCTTCACGGAAACCGCCCATCCCATCGGGATACGGATTTCAATACCTCCCCAGACGGCCACAATGTCGAGCACCGCTTCTTCGCCTTTGATATCGCATTCACGAAGATCCAATTCGCAGCCCCCCATGAAGGCAGTGATCTCTCCGCCGCGAAATTCTTTCGATGTGATTGTCCGTTTTACCCCGCTCATCATGACAAAGTTTTTGATGTAGGCATCCGTTTCGTCGAACTGTTCCTGCGGTACGTCATCACCCTGCCTCCGTCGCGTCCAGGATCCGCGGAGAAAGTTCAATCCGATAACGATGAGAATCACCGGCCACCAATCCCAGATATTGAAATAGATCACATCGAGCCGGTGCAACAGCATTGCCGTACCGACTCCCATGAGGATCCATCCGAACGCTTTTCCCGGGCTTCCGGGAGATTGAATCACCTTTGAGAGTCCCCACACGATCAGCAACGCCGGCCAATAGCGGAGAAAATCGCCGGCATAAATGATTTCGAGATTGTCGAGCATGAATACCACGCCCAGGGCGATGATCAACAAGCCGAGGACGAATTGCGGCGAGATGAACGATACGGTTTTGTTTTCCATGATATTACTCCTTCACCAGCCGGTGTGTGTGTTGATTGAACGAATTCCAGATCATGCTGATTCCCCAGGCGATAATAAGCGCCGGCCAGGTTTCGCTGAACGACAATCCAAACAGATGCCGTACGGAAACGTATAACCATGCGCCGATAAAGATCCACCAGATTCCTTCGCCGAGATCTTTCCTGTTTTCCATCTGCGACAGTTTTACCCCCCCTATGATAACAAAAATGAGGGGCCATTGCGACCACACCGATCCGACATCGATCATTTGAAATTTTTGCAGCATCAGCAGCAGACCGGCAGAAATCAGCACAATGCCGATGACCGCTGCTCCGCGGGTGTTGTTATGTGTGTGTGCCATTAAGACTCGCCTCCCTTTCAGTATTGTGTCACTAACATACCTGAAAATGAGATTATTGTTGGCGATTAATCGGCGAACGGAGGGATCGCCTCGGTAAAGCCCGGTTTTTCTTTGCATATTCGCATAAAAAAGCCGGGCGATACGCCCGGCTGTTCTGATTGAAATTATGCCGTTACTTTTGGGGAGCAACGTCTTCGTTCAATAGCATCGAAAACTGCATCTCCATTTTATCTTCCATTTCCTGTGCGCCTCCGAAACCGACATCCTTGAAGCGGATATTGCCGTTCTTCCCGATGATGAACTTTGTCGGAATTCCTTCAACGCCGTACTGCGAAACAACGTCGGTATCGAACAGCACGGGAAATGTATATTTATTCTTTGCGATAAAATCTTTTACATGCTGCACCCGTTCCTCCGGTTTGACCCGTTCCCATGTATTCAAAGCAAGAATGACGACGTTCGGATTTTCCTTATATTTATCGTACACCTTTTGCAGCGACGGGAACGATGCCAGACAGGGACCGCACCATGTCGCCCAGAAATCGAGAACAACAACTTTACCCTTCAGGTCGGATAGTTTCACCGTCGAACCGTCGAGAGATTCCAATGCGAAGTCGATAGCCGGACGATCGAGCTTTTCCTTATTTAACTTTTCAATCATCGCCGCTTTCATTTCGTCTTTGGCAACATTCAATACAGAATCGAATCCCGCTACGGTGTTGTTCACCGACGTGTAAGCAGTTTTGTAAAACTCAATTAATTTGTCGTTCGATTTTCCTTTGACCACCGAGGCGTACGCCACAGCAACAGCCTTGTCGTTCTTTCCGTTTTTTGCATAACACTCGACCAGACGTGCATTGTTGTCCGGATCGTCCCCTTCCATCAATGCATGCGATTCTTCCAGCGCTTGTTCCGCTTCGGCATACCGTCCTAATTTCATCAATCCTTCTCCGTAGGTATCGGCAATCATACCGCGGTAGTATTCAATATTCTTTTTCGCTTGTGTCTTTGTCTGGGTGATATAGTCGAATCGCGAACCCTCTGCTTCCAACGATGCGCGCTCGAATCCCTTCTGAGCAATCTCGACCGCTTTTTCCAACTCTGTTCCTGCGGCGATCATTCCATAAGCGATGTTGTTATAATAATTCGGATGCACGGCGGGAAATTTATCAAAGAATGCAATTCCTTTATCGTATTGTTTTGTGCGTGTGTATGCGGAAATCAGCATGTTGGCATATTCGCGTTTCACGGTAAAGCGCGAGAGAAATTCGTCGGCCAAGACCGCCCGCTTCGCCGGATCCTGCTCCTTAAAAAATTCCTGCTGCCATTTTGACTGTGCTATGCTGCCGTTGGGATTTTTTTTCAGCCATTGTGATTCGATCTCATCCGCTTTCTTTCCTTGATCGGTAAAAACGAACCAGCGTAGCAATGCATCCACAGCTTCTTCATTATTCTTATGCTTTGTGTAGACTTTTGCCAATTCTTTCTTAATGCGCGCCTTGGTTTTTGCATCGTCCGCTTTTCGGGTCTCAACAGACCAGAGTAATTGTTGTGCCCGCCAATTATCGGAATACAATTTTAATTCCTGTTTGACCGCTGCGATCGCTTTTGCCGAATCGATTGTCCTCTTGAATCCATAATAATTTCTTTGCAGATGCAATACCGCCGCGATATACTGCGATCCTTCTACCGGTTTGCCCTTTTTGTTATGGATCATCCACATCCATGCATTGGATTTGTTATCGTCGATTGATTCGTCGGAATCGAACCGAACAAGCAGTCCGACCGCTTTGGGATCGTTCACAATAAACGAGGTCGACCACACATCGCCGGTGCGTTGCATCGTTTGTTCCACTACAGACGGAAGTTCATCGACGTGCATTTGCAGCACGACCGCAGTGGGGCTCGTACCATCCGTATGAAGAGCTCCTGGTGCAAGCGGATTGTACGTGATGGTAACGACATCGTTCAGTTTTGGGGCTGCCGGTGAGATGGTGGCAATGTCCTGAGCGAAAAGAGACAACGGCGCCATAATTGCAGTAACAAGAAGAGCAAAGTGAGATTTCATACACCAATACCTTTCTGAATAAGTAGTCCCAATATAGAAGGTTCGACCGCCATTTTCAATCGACAGATGTGTTAAATTCGCGATAATTTTTGGAGGCCGTTCCGGCAGCGAATGGATTTTTGTTGAATTGTATGCGCAAAACGGATGCGATTTGCGTCGGATACGCCAGTCAACGGATGCCAGACGTGATATTGAATGGCGAGGTTTCTGAGTGATTTGCCGCTCACCCCAAGATTCCCAATACGATAAAAAATATCGGAATCCTCGCCCAAACCGGGGCCGTTGTAGTCTTCATCAAAACCGTTGACAGCAATGAGATGCTCTTTAAATGTGGAGAAATTGCATCCTAACATTGCATCGGATTTTTCGACAAATTTTCGGATAAATGGATTAGAAATACGTATGCCATGTTCCAATCGCACCGATTTTCCTCTGAGCGCATCGAAAGCATCCGCAAGCGTATACCGCTCAAAATCCCCCGATCGTACACTCTCAACGGTAAGGGATTTCGCCCACCGTTCTCCGTGCTCAACCCTCCGGCCGAGCAGCACCTTGCCATGTTCGCGGTGAGAATAGTGATCGTACAGAAAATCTTTTGCCGGCAGACAATCGCCGTCGATAAAGACGAGATACTCCGTCGTTGATTCGCGGATGGCGTCGTTCAACATCGTATTTTTCCGCCATCCCTTGTCGGCATGCCAGAGGTGTTTGATGCGAAACGGCATCGTTCGTTTCGCCTCGTTCACGACATCTGCCATCTCTTTGCCCGATCCGTCGTCGGCGATAATGACATCGAATTCTTTGAACGTCTGTCGCTGAAGCGCGGCGAATTGATAGTGCAACAGTCGCGACCGGTTGTACACCGCACTGACAATTGTTAGTTTTGCATTTCCATTAATCATGGACCAAAGATACGAACAATTTTATTGAAAATGCTTCTTTATCACCGCAGATTCGGTAGGATCACTGTTTGCGTAGCGATCCGTTCTACGAATGTCCGGTCGTACTCCGTAAACAACATCGTCGGCTTGTCTGCCAGAATCATTCTCTCAATATGTTCTCTGGATAGAATATTGATATAGTTTACCGGAGAGAATGCAGGACAGGAGTTTGGTGTAAAATTATTTATATCCTTGCCATTGTCCGTTTTCATACCGGAGGTCAATACTGTCGGCATACGATACGTTGAACTGAGAATAGGAATACACTTTGTAACGGTATTGAAAAGATGTATTCATCAATGTGTCTGTAAAAAATTGAATGTCCGTATTCTGGTCAGCGACAATTTGATATTCACCATTCGGAACAATCCGTTTTTCCACCCGCATGCCCTTACCTATGGTATTGTAATAATACCAATCCAACCGCATTGTCGATGACGATAGATTCGTCACTTTCATTTGGGCGGGGGGATAGAATGGAATATGGGCATACACCTGATTTGAACGCATCGTATCATTTAATACAACGGCATCAAGTCGGAAAAAATGAGTCACATTCGCGATTACAGCATCCGTATATACATACTGAACAATGCCGGGTGATGCTTCGTGAAGCGTACGGAATGCAGTGTCATTACCAATCTTCAATTTCAGGATATATGTCGATACTGCTCCGCTGTTAATACTCCATTTAAGATTGACACTATCCTCAGAAGCATGTGTCAACATCAATACCACAATCACCTGTCCGTCCGGAAAATGAAACTCCTGATCGTGGAACGGCTCAAGATCACAGGAGATACCGGACATGGTCAACACAAAGAGTGCGATAATTGTTTTTATCTGTTTATTCATCGTATTTCGACATAGGAATATTTACGGTTACAAGCCACAAATCTTCACTTGTTGTTCCGCTTAGACCGACCAATTCACGCTGGTCAACGGAGATTGTTGTAGTCGTATGGTGATTGATTGCAGCATCCATAATGTTGGCGGCAAATATGATCCCGAGTGTTATAAATGCAGCATTCCGAATTTTTTGATATTTCGATGCTGAATTGTAATGATCACGGGATCGCTGAATCGTTGCCGAAAAATCTTCCGGGGTTGTCGATATCGCCGCCATTCGATACTCAATTCTGTATCGATTCAAATTGTAGAGGTATTGTGATTCGGCAGAAATACCGGCAACGGCAAAAGCAGTCGCCGCGGAGAAAATAAATATACCTTTGAGATAATTTCGATCAACGAATTGCCCAAGCCCCGGAACAAGCAATGACCGGAAGACAGCAGAGGGTGAGAATGCATCAATGAATCCGGCCAACCGCACATGTTCTCCCTGCTGCACGGTAATCACCGACCGTAACACATTCAACCGCTGCGGATGTTGAATTGATATTCTTATAGAACCGGGTTGCACTTTGAAGCGCGAGACTTCGCCATAAAAGGCCGCGGTATCAATCGTGATATTTGCACCGGGAGGATCGGAAGCAACGCTGATATAACCAAAGGAGGGTATCATTCTGTGAGACACAACCACTGTGTCTCGCCCCACCGGAGCGACAAATGTGTGGAAGTCATGATATCCTTCCATTCGAAGGTCTATCTCAATCGTATCGCGTTGATCTATGAAAAATTCGCAGGGGGTTACGGACACCGGAACACCGTCGCGGAACACCTCCACGCCGGCAGGGAAAGTCTTCACGGTGAGAATACATTGTTGTGTTGCTGGAATCTGATCCTGGCTCATCAGCAGATGACAAAAAAAGAGTGGGAGAAATGAACAGAGAAAATTCTTCATGCACGAATCAGGTTTTTTGCTGCTTCTTCTTTGCTGCGGGAAAAAGGATGTTGTTCAGGATGATTCTGTACCCGGGCGAATTTTTATGCAGATTCAGATCGGTCGGCGGATCGCCGACGGCATGCTGATAATCTTCAGGATCGTGGCCGCTGTAGAATGTAAACGTTCCTCTGCCGAAGTTACCGTGAATATACCGCACTTCGTCGGTTCCCTCCCGTTCGCCCAAAATGATGGTGGACGGTTTGACCAACGATTTCTTGAATGCGGTGGTCTGTCCCATGAATCCTTTGAGAATGCTGACATGGTTCTGCGTGAGCATTGTCGGAACGGGATCGTACTTCGCCGAAAATTCGAACAGCGTAAAATAATCGGTATTCGGATCGCGCAATGGAACCGGATCGCTCGGGGGATTATCGATATCCGAGAATTCATACCGGAACGGATTCATTTCAAGCATAAAATTTTGAAATGCGAAGGTCTTGCTGAAATCCAATTTTTTCTGCGCGTCGCGATCGGCAGGATCGCCGTCGAACATTGTTTCGGCGATATCGACATTCTCCGCCGCCAGGGCGATATCATAACTGTCCGTTGCCGCGCACATGGCAAACATGAATCCCCCGCCGGCGACATAGTCACGGATGGTGCGGGCAACCGCCTTTTTTTGTTCGGAGACTTTCTTGTATCCCAATTCGCGGGCGGTTTTTTCATAATTCAACTGCTGATCGATATACCATGCGGAATTTCGGTGTGTTGCGTAGAATTTTCCGTACTGACCGGTAAAATCCTCGTGGTGCAGATGCAGCCAATCATATTCGGACAATTTTCCTGCCAGAACCTCGGGATCCCATAATTTCGTGTACGGAATTTCGGCATACTCCAGCGCAAGTGTGACGGCATCGTCCCATGGTTTGAATCCCGGAGGGACATAGACGGCGACCTTTGGGGATTTTTCGAGACGGACAACATCCATATTGTTGTTCTCACCGCCGATCTCTCCCAGTATTTGGTCAGCCGCACTGCCGCTGATAGATTCAAAACTGACTCCGCGAATACGGCATTCGTTTACCACCATGGCACTATTATCGATCATGAACGAACCGCCCCGGTAATTCAGCAGCCAATCCACTTCGATTCCCTTCTCCAGCGTCCAAAATGCGATGCCGTATGCTTTCAGATGGTTCGCTTGTTTCAGATCCATCGGAATTACGATCTTTTCCTGCGCAATGAGCACGGAGAAGAACATTGCAATAATGATCATTTTTTTCATGTCATGATAACTTACGAAATCCCTTTAAAATAAAAAAGGCATTCGTCCCCACGAATGCCTTTGGAGTTCCCCCGCTTCCGATCCTACGCCACAGCCAATGTGAGATTTCCTTTTACTTTTGCCGGCGTTGTTATTGCGGGCTTCTTTTTGGTGATATACCCATGTTTCATTGCATAGGTATAGAGTTTTTCCTGCATCGCTTTTCGGGCGCGATGTAAACGGGAACGGACGGTGCCGAGGGGAATTTCAAGGATTTCGGCAATCTCCTCATACGTCATTTCTTCAAGATCGGAGAGAATAATGATTGTCCGAAACTCTTCGGTCAACGAGTCCATCGCTGTCACTACCTCGTCCTCCAGAAGGTTGTCGTAAAAATCCTTTCGAAGATCGGTCGATTGAGCGGTGTGATCTTTGATGAGATCGACATATTCTTCCACTTCATTATATTCCACCTGATCCGGCGTTCTGACATTTTTCCGGTAGTTATTGATAAACGAATTCTTCAATATCCTGAAAAGCCACGCTTTGGCGTTGGTCCCTTTTTCATATTTATCAATAAAACGATACGCTTTCAGGTAAGTATCCTGCAACAGATCTTTTGCATCGTCTTCGTTTCCGGTGAGACGCAATGCATAATTGTAGAGCAATGTCATGTGGGGAACCATTTCTGTATGATACAGCTGGTCGTTTACAGATCGGGGGGTGAAATTCATGGAAACTCCGTTATTAAATAGTTGATATATTGCTATTCATATATATCAACGAAACCGGGTTCCCGCAATAACAAAATTGGCGTTTATTGCGCATTATTGCATGAATAATGCGTGGTATGCACGTTATGCACGATTTTTTACGAAATCGGACTTACATTAGCTAATGCGTTCAACGCCAAAATCCTGATAGAGGGCTTTTACAATGGGGTGATTTTCCGTGGTCGTGTCAGACTGTTGTGATTGCTGTTTCCCAACGTTTTGTTCCTGCGCAACCGGTGATTCCATAAAGCCGCCGGATTGGATAAAAGGATCGATGCGAAGTTTTGCGGGGATAATTCTGGCAATCAATTCCACAATTAAATCTTTGTTGCGCAGGACGGTTGACCGATGAAATTCATCGCCGCATCCGATACGGAGAGTGCCGTTCACGATTTCGGCAGGGGTTGTCTCGCCCAGAATTGTGCCGACGGAGATCTTCTTCTTTCGCATCTCTTCAACTATTGAATCCCAATGCTGAAGCACTGCTGACAACGGAACATCGGACGCAGGAACGACGACTGGCGGAATCGGTTTTTCTGCAGCATCAGAGACGGTTTTTTCATTCGGGGATACTGTCGGTTTTGATGTAAATGTGTATCGCGGTTTTGCCTCTTCGACGGAATGCGGAAGTTTGAAAGATGAGGCGGGCGGCGGATCCGGTACCGGCTCGCGGACATCGGATATTACGCCGGATTGTTTAGAATGAAGTTTTTTTTTCATCTCATCAATCTCGCCGAGCAGGTCGTCGATCTTTACCGACGGTTCCATCTTTGTCAGCTGGATCACCATCATTTCCAGTTTGAAGCGGGGCTGGACGCTGTAGCGGATCGAATTCTCGGTATCGGTGACGACTTTCACGATCCGGAGCAGGTCGTGAAGCGAGAATGCGCCGCTGTCCGCCGCGTAGCGAGCACGGTGTTGTTCTGATTCTTCGATGAGCTGTGTCGATCCGGTGGTCTTCACGATCAGCATGTTGCGGAAATGTTCCGCAATGCCGGAGATAAATTCCTTAACGTCGAATCCGCTGTTGATCACCTCTTCGACCAGCAATAATCCCGCGTTCGGATCTTTTGCCCGGAGCACATCGGAAACTCTGAAGAAGAGGTCCAGATCGACAATGTTCAATGCGTCGGAGACTTGCTGTGCCGTAATCGTTGTGCCGCAGAACGACACAACCTGATCAAAGATGCTCTGCGCATCGCGCATCGAGCCATCGCCCTTTTTAGCGATGATCAGCAGGGCGTCATCGTCGATGGTGATCGTTTCCTTTCCGGCGATAAATTTCAATCTGCCAATAATCTCATCAATGCTGATCCGACGAAAATCGTATCGCTGACACCGCGACAGGATCGTTGCGGGAACCTTGTGCAACTCCGTCGTGGCAAATATGAACAGAACGTGCGGCGGGGGCTCTTCCAGTGTTTTCAGCAGCGCATTGAATGCTTCTTTGGTGAGCATGTGCACTTCATCGATGATATAGACTTTTTTCTTTCCCCGCGTGGGTGTATAGCGGACCGACTCCCGCAGGTTACGGATTTCTTCAACGCCCCGATTGGACGCGCCGTCGATCTCTATCACATCAAGCGATCGGCCGTCGATGATCTCTTTGCATATCTCGCATTCATTGCACGGTTCGAAATTTTTCGGATTCAGGCAGTTAACGGCGCGGGCGAGGATCCGTGCGGTGGTTGTTTTACCGCATCCCCGTGTTCCGCTGAAAATAAATGCATGGGCAAGCCGGTTCTGCGCCAGCGCATTTCGCAGCGTGTTCGAAACGTGTGTTTGTCCGATGACATCGTCGAAGACCATCGGGCGCCATTTTCGTGCAGTTACTTGATAAGACATGATATACTAGTATGTGATGTACGTATAATGCTCTGTTATTTTTTTCCAAACACGAACGGAAGTGCTTCTTCGACCCTTCCGATCGGAATAATCTTCAAACCTTCTTTAACACTTTCCTGGATTTCCACCAGATCCTTTTTGTTCTCTTTTGGAATTAACACCGTCATAATCCCCGATCGTTTGGCGGCCAGCAGTTTTTCGTTCAATCCCCCGATCGGCAATACTTCGCCCCGCAGTGTAATCTCGCCGGTCATCGCAACGTCGGCGCGGGCCGGTTTCCCGCTGATGGCGGAGATCATCGCCATGGTCATGGTAATGCCTGCGGAGGGTCCGTCCTTCGGTATCGCCCCTTCCGGCAGGTGAATATGGATCTCTTTTTTCGAGAAAAATTCCGGATCGAGTTTCAATTTCTTCGCATTGGAGCGGATGTAACTCAACGATGCCTGTGCCGATTCCTTCATCACATCGCCAAGCTGACCGGTCAGGGTCAGTTTTCCGTTCCCTTTCATCAGCGTTACATCCACATGCAGTATGTCCCCGCCGACGCTTGTCCAGGCAAGCCCGGTGACTGAGCCGACCTGCGGCATCTTGTCCGCCGCTTTGCTCCGGAATCTCGGCACACCGAGAAACGATTCCACTTTCTTTGCATCGACAGTAAGAAGGGAATGCTTCTTCTTTCCATTTTTGTTTCTCTCCAGAACAATCTCTTTTGCGGCTTTCCGGCAAATGGAGGCCAGTTCACGTTCAAGATTCCGTACGCCGGATTCACGCGTATATTCGTTGATGATCTTTTGCACCGACGCGTCGGGAATGGAAATCTCTTTGGAATTTAATCCATGGTCTTTGATCAATCGCGGTATGATATGCCGCTTGGCAATTTCCTTTTTTTCAAAATCAAGATAGCTCGACAGTTCGATTACTTCCATCCGGTCCAGCAGCGGAAGCGGAATGGCGTACCGCACATTGGCCGTGGTGATGAACATCGTTTTCGAAAGATCGTAGTCCACTTCGAGATAATGATCGTTGAATGTCGAGTTCTGCTGCGGATCCAGTACCTCCAGCAGCGCACTGGCCGGATCGCCGCGGAAATCCATGCTCATTTTGTCGATCTCGTCCATCAGAATCACCGGGTTCACCACGCCGGCCCGTTTCATCGATTGGATGATCTTGCCCGGCATGGAGCCGATGTATGTCCGGCGATGGCCGCGGATCTCCGCCTCGTCGCGGACGCCGCCAAGTGACATGCGAACAAATTTCCTATTGAGCGCGCGGGCAATCGATTTCGCCAGCGACGTTTTTCCGACGCCCGGGGGCCCGACCAGACACAGGATCTGGCCTTTCATTTCCTTCACAAGATTCAGTACGGCGATATGTTCCAGAATCCTCTCTTTCGGTTTCTCAAGACCGTAATGGTCTTCATCGAGAATCGTCTTCACGTGATCGATATCGAGGTCATCCTTTGTTCTCTTTTTCCACGGCAGGCTCACCATCCAATCGAGATAATTACGGATGACGCCGAACTCGGGAGACATGGAGGAAGTCTTCTTTAACTTCACGAATTCTTCCTTCGCTTTTTCCAAGGCAATGCTCGACATGCCGGATTTTTCGATGTCCTCTTTCAACTTTGCCAGTTCCGGCGTCGCCTCTTCCTCGCCCAGTTCATCCTGCAAGATCTTGATCTGCTCTTGAATAAAATATTTTCTCTGCGACCGCTGGATATTTTCATGTACCTTCGTATCGATTTCCCGTTCGATTTTCAGTACGTTGATTTCGCTGTTCAGGATACGGATGATCTCCAGCAACTGTTCCTTGGGATTGGTAAGGCGGAGGATCTTTTGTTTCACTTCGACGGTTTGCAGGATGTTGGCGGCAATGTAATACAACCGTCGACGCACATCTTTGATGTTTTCAAATGCTGCCAGGGCTTCCGGCGGAATATTCCGGTTGGCGCGCACATATTCCGAAAATAATGACGATGCGTGGCGGACAATCGCCTCCATCTCCGTCGTCTTCTCCACCTCTTCTACCGTGGTGGTTACCTCGGCAAGAAGAAATTTATCGGTCTCTTCAAACGTCACCGCTGTACCCTGCACGACTCCGTCGACAAGAATCTTCATCAGGTTGTTTGGCAGTTTCAGGATCTGCACGATCTTTGCTATTGTCCCTTCGACAAAGATGTCGTCCTTACCGGGATCTTCCACTGTCGGATCGCGTTGCGCCACCAGGAATATATATTTGCTGTTTTCCAGTGCAAAATTGGCGGAACGGAGGGACGATTCCCTTCCGACCAGCACCGGGAAGATCATATTGGGAAAAATGACGACATCCCGCAGCGGCAGTACCGGAAGCCGTTTGGGGATATTGTCTATCGATTGAGTTTGATTGTCGGATTTCAAAGCCAGTTCATCGGCCATAGGTGATCGGTTTCTTTCTTCGCCACTATAAAAACTGCGGTGTTGCGGCTCTATACATGCTGTGAAGATAATTAGAAATACCCGAGGAAACAAGGTAACACTCCTGCCGTGTTCTTGCTCTTTCGGCTAAAGTTTTATACCATTTATCATGATCCATTACAATGCCGATGGCTCCCCTCTTTTTCCAAAAACACTGACATTAATTCTTTTGCTGGCAGTGTCAGTGCGGATAATATTTGTTGTTGTGTTTGCAGATCTATCGCATCAAGAGTATTGGGAGTACGGCGAAATCGGCAGAAACCTCTTAGAAGGAAAAGGGTATTCACTATTTTTCTTCCAGAATGAAAACCTTGTATTGCGTTATTCACCCGATTCCTCACCGTTTCCGACCGCGTATATGCTGCCAGGATATGTTGCATTTCTTGTTCCGTTTCTTCTGATCGACGATATCGCTCTCCGGAGCACCCTCATCATCATTATCCATATTGCCGTTTCGATGGTATTACTGACAGCATTGTACCATTTCACAAAAAAATACTTCTCGGAACGGATTGCCGGACTTGCCACCCTTATTGCTGCGGTACTCCCAGATTTCGTTTATTCCGTAGTTTCATTTACTCCGGTCATTTTTTTCCAATTTGGTTTGGTGTTGATATTCATCCGCTTATTTCGCGGTGAAACCTCGCACCGGTCGTCCGTTGCATTAGGACTAATGTCGGCAGTCATGATATACTTTCGTCCGGAATTCATACTTTTCGCGGCTTTTATTATTTTCACCCGATCTGTCAAAAAACGTTGGAGAGAAGCGTGTATCGTCATGGGCGTCATACTTATGCTTTTGACGCCCTGGGTGCTCAGGAACTGGCTAGTATTCGATTCTTTCATCCCTTTGTCAACGAGTGGCGGCCTTAATTTTTTCCGGGGGAACAATCCTGATGTTATAGGGGCATGGGGAGACGAAACAACAAATCAATTGACAAAACTTCTTCCGCGTGATCATCGATTTGAGGTACACTTCAACGCTCTGTTTTTTAATAAGACTATCGCCTACATTAATGAATCACCCTTACGGGCGGCACTGGAAGTACCGGAGAAACTATTTGACCTCTGGCTATTCAACCGACATGATGCTCGTGTTTCTTTGCTTTACTCATTGTATTCAATACTTTTCACTGCATTTTTTGCCGTCGGAGTGTACCGGACATTTTCCTTAAAATATCTTTGGCTTTACCTTTTCTTCCTTTACTTTACTCTTATCGTGACTCTATTCTTTTGTTTGCCACGGTACCAAACAATCATGAGGATCGGGATGCTCCCATTTGTCGCTGTCGGATTCGACTTCATCGTCGACACGTTCACAACAAAATTCCGCAAATCACTTTAATGAGGCAGTTTTGATTTGTTGATGTGATAGAGAAATGCTCCTCCTATTGCTCCCACCAACGTCGCCACAGCAGGATATTCACCTGCGCCGATTTGCGCAAAGATGGGACCCGGGCAGGCGCCGGTAATTGCCCAGCCGATACCGAAGATGATTCCGCCGATGATAAATCCTTTGTGGAATGTTTTTCCTTTAAGGAAGAGTTCCTGACCGTCGATGGATCGCAGTTTTGCCGCCCGCACAATCTGCAAACCGAGTGCGCCGACAACGACTGCCGAACCGATAACCAGATACATGTGCCATTCCTGAAATCGGAACATCTCTTGAATCCTGAACCAGCTGATCACTTCAGATTTTGTCAGGACAAATCCGAACAGCACACCGAAGAGAATAAACGTTAAATTTTTCATTGTTCGTTTTCGTTTAGAGATAATGGGTGATTGCCGTATAGATCAATCCGCCGATAAAAAACGATATTGTCGCTTTCAGACTGGATGATTGAAGCAGGGACAATCCGAAAATGGAATGTCCCGATGTGCAGCCGTTCGCATACCGCGTGCCGAATCCGACAAGGATGCCTCCGGCAAACAACGTCAGATATCCGGTCCATGAATAATAGTGCTCCGGCAGAAACCGCACCTCGGTCACCGAGAAAAATTTCTCCGCGCAATAGGCGCCGATCATAATCCCGATGACAAAGTACACCTTCCAGCCGCTCTCCTTCCAATTGAAGTTGAACAGGGAATGTTTTCCCTTCGGCAGCAGCATCATGCACAGATGCTCAAACGTCGATGAGATCCCGAGCATCTTATTGGTAACGATCAGCAACACCGGTACAAAAAGTCCGATGAGCGGACCAGCAATGTACCAGCTCCACGATTCGGTGAACCAATTCATGAATTCCTCCTCACTGTATTGAATAATTACTTCGACCGTGAAAGTGCCTGCTCAATATCAGCCACAATATCGTCGATGTGTTCCAATCCCGCCGATATGCGTATCAATCCCGGCACAATACCGACCCGTGTGCGTTCGTCATCCGTCAATTTCGAATGGGTGGTCGACGCAGGATGAGTAACGGTGGTGCGCGTATCGCCGAGATTTGCGGTGCTCGACAGCATGCGGACAGAATCGATAAACCGTTTCGCCCGTTCATATCCTCCCGTCACGACAAAAGTCACCACGCCCCCTCCTTGTTTCATCTGTTTTTTTGCTAATGCATACTGCGGATGGGACGGCAGAAAGGGGTACTTCACCGATTCGATCTCCGTATTTTTTTCCAGGTTCTGCGCAACGGCAAGCGCGTTGGAACAGTGACGATCCATCCGCACCGCAAGCGTTTCAAGGCTCTTGGATAATATCCACGCATTGAACGGCGACATGGCGGGACCGGTATGACGGGAGAAGAAACGAATTTTCCTGATTAATTCTTTTTTTCCGACAATCACGCCTCCCAATACCCGCCCCTGTCCGTCGATAAACTTCGTCGCAGAATGCATCACGAGATCAGCACCGAAATCGACCGGCGTTTGCAGGTACGGTGTGGCAAAACAATTATCTACCAGCAGCAGAAGGCGGTGCTTCTTCTTCAGCGTTCCGAGCCATTCTAGATCGATCAGTTCGAGGCCGGGATTGGACGGCGTTTCGATGAAAATCATCTTTGTGTTTTTTTGAATGGCCGCTTCCCATTGTTCCGGAGACGATGCGTCGACGTACGTATGTGTGATTCCCCATTTGGGAAGGACCTTCGTCAGCAGTTGGTGCGACGAACCGAACAACGAGCGGCAGGCAAGAATATGATCGCCGGACTGTAAAAGAGCGCCGAATCCCACAAAGATCGATGCCATGCCTGTCGCAAAAGCGAATCCGTCCTCGGCGTGCTCCAGCGCCGCCATTTTATCGATGAACTCCGATGTGTTGGGATTCGAAAAACGGGAATAAATATTCCCTTCGATCTCGTCGGCAAACAACGCCCGCCCCTGTTCTGCAGAATCAAAGACAAAACTCGACGTGAGATACAGCGGAACCGCATGTTCGCGGTGTTCCGACTTTTTTGATTGGGTGCGGACAGCGATGGTTTCAAAATGATTTTTCATGGTTTCCTCCGTTGGGAATAAAAAAAAAGTCTTTCATGCATGAAAGACTTTTTCGAAACAATAATGCGCGTCGTCTTTCACGTTTGAGGGTGAATCATTCGGCGACAGAGCGTATTGTGATAAGCGGACTTCATTGTCTTTAATATACGAAACGTATAATCAGAGGCAAATTTAAAATTCGGAACGGGTTCATCGGACAAATACCGGCTTTCGGTTGCGAAGCATGAATACACTATACCATATAATGAACAGCGTCATTGTTGCGGCGATGACCTCTTTTCGATACAGAAGCCAATCGGGTATCGAAATGAAAGACACGGGCAAATAGGCAATTCCGATAAATACAGCGCACACAATGAACGCGATCCCTAAAACAGACGAGCGTGCGGTTGCAAAAAACAATCCACTCAATATAACGGCCAGCGGAGCCAGTCCAAGCAGCATGCGGCCGGTATCGGTGGCAACGAATGCCGGAATCACCGATGCCGCAAGAAAAAGAAACAGGATGGGACGGGTCATTTTTTTCTCTTCGGCGCTCAGAAACAGGTATCCGGTGAAGGCAATCAGATACAGCGGCATTGATCCCACGATGGCATCTTTTATTGTCTCCAGCGGATTTACAAGAATGGAAAAATTACCGATCGGATATTCAAGGGAGAATCCTTCGGCGCCGCCGACAGCCAATCGCAGTCCGACGTAAGCCAACCCAACAGCCGCTGCAATAATACTGCCGCGCCGTCCGTCGTGAACGACCATCCATAACGGAAGAAAGAATATGATCCGTTCATGCAAAAATATTCCCGCAAATGCAGCGATGCCGAAGAGCCAAATATTTTTCTGCACAACTGAAAACAGCAACACCATAATCGTCAACTGTACCAATCCGTCCGTAATAAACGGATTTTGGTATATATACAGATGCCACGGCGAGAAAAAGATGAATGCCATACTCATCATGGTTGCCGAGAGATGACAACGCCACTGTTCACAGAGGAGAAAGCCGAAAAAATAAAAGAAGAAGAGCGAGACCAGGGTGATCCATCGAAACGCGGTGATTGCAGGAAGATCTGATAACGACGCAAGAAAGGGAAAGAGAAGCCGATAGCGAAACGGCGCCGGGATTTCTTCGCCGGTCCCTTCCGCCATGGCTATATACAATGCGGCATCCCCGCCAATTGTGAGATACCGGTACTCATCGTGAAAAGACTTCTCCCGGATAAGAGCGGAGCCGGCGATCACCAGCATCAACGAGCAAAGAATATAGACGGCGATATTCTTTGCTCGTGGCCGCGTTGCGCGTTCCATTATCGTGATAGTGTTTTCGATGCCCTCTGTTTTTCCTGTCGTGTAAAGGCGGAATACTCCAGCATCTGTTTTGTGAGATCCAACGGATACGTGACGGCAATGTCCGTAATCGCGCCCTTGCTGTCGGTAATCGGTTCAAGTTTCGGCATCACAAATCCGGTGTAAACCGCCCGATCCAGTTTTTCCATTCGTGCCAGCACCTGATCCCGTAAGGTCGTGTCGATCTTGTACCCATACGTATCGATCAGCGCTTTTGCTGCTGCAATATCCCCTTCGGACTTTATCCGCTGCACTTCTGTAAGGAGTTGTGCAACTCCTTCTCGCATTTTTTCATAACTTGTTACGCGGAAGTACGTCTTTCCCTCCTTTTCAATCCGTTCCACGCAGCCGGCATTTTTCCACAGCCAGTGGGCGATCAATTGCCGGTTCTTCATATGATCCTCTTCCAATTGGTCGTGGCCTTTGGGAACCCGCTGCAATTGCACGAGGCATGCATTGCGGATTTCCTTATCGTACATCGCCTTTACGACATCCGGTGTATTGGGAACGATGCCGATTTCGACCAGCCGCGGATCCCAGATATGATAGAGAGCAACCAAGTCGGCGCGGGCTTCTTCGAGAGTAGAATAATAGCCGGGGAGCGCCGCCTGCGGATCGGTTTTTAATTGCGGTGATACTTTTCCGGAAGCATGCCCGAGCACTTCGTGCAGCGCGGTGTGCATGTTGTCGGCAAGCGATCCGTATTTGTCCTGGAATGCAATTTCTTCATCATTGAACGCGAATTCCTTCAGTATGTCTTTGCCGCCGGTTTTCTCATAGGCATCGACAATATTAAAGAGCGTCACGGATTTACTGCCGTATTGCTCACGCACATCCTGTTCGTTCGGCAGATTGATGCCGATGGCGCTCACCGGACCTGCGTCACCGGTCTCAACCACAACATTGATCACCGTATATTTCAGCGGTTTGACATCTTTCTTCTTATACTTGTCTTCCCACGGCATGCGATCTTCAAAGTATTGAGCATTGGTTCCCACCTGCTGGAACAATTGCGTCAACTCCGGATTGGCAAAATTAATGACCGATTCGAATTGGCCTTTAGCTCCCCGGGCATCGAGATAGACTTCGACGAATCCGTGGATCATATCGACCTGTGATTCCGTTTCTTTGACCCAGCCGATATTGTACGCGCGCCAATCGTTCAGATCACCCGTCCGGTAATAAGCAATCAACCGATCTAAATTTTTTGCCTGTGCCGGAGTGCTTGCATAGGCTTTGGCCTTTTCCAGATACGCAATGGCGGATTGCAGATCTTCGGCATACATCCCGGCGGGTATATCACCACCGAGATGCCTGGTGCCGGTACGATATACTTTTTCCACCAGTTCGCCATTTTCCTTCACCACTTTGGAATTCAGCGGATTTCGCTCTTTCCCTGATTTCGCCCAGGCGTCCACTTCGGCAAACGTCGTCCCTTCATACAGATTGTTGGCGCTTTGCGCAATCATATCTTCGCCCGGTGTCTTGTTGGTTTGTACGGGTTCAAACGCCGGATCGAACATCACCGGCCGAAGTCGGGATAATTTGCCGTTGAGCGATTCGTTCTTTCTTAAAACGAATGTTGCGCCGTTTTTTGCGGCTGTCACGGCGGCAGCGGTAAAATTTTCGAACGAACATTCCAGAACGAATTTTCTGGCGGTGATATTATCGTACATCGAATTGTTCACCCAGAAGAGTTTCGTATAGAGCGTGATGCTTTTCATGGTTGCATTGTCGATACCATCGGCATGGGTAACGATTGATTCGAGCAAATCGCGCACTTCGAGTGCATACCGGTGTCGTTGATCGATTGCGATATCCCTCGCGGCAATCGCCGATTGTGCGAGGTAATAGGTAAAGATTTTTTCTTTGAGGGACAGTTTTTCGAATCCATCGGCATATAATTGAACAATGCGGACCGGTCCGACATCGCCCATCTGGATCTTTTCGATCGTGTATCGTCGTTCTTCCATTGGCGGTTGTTTTGGTTTGTCCTTATTTTGAGCACCGGACTGAGTGATTGCGATGATTAGCAAGATTGTTAAATATTTCATCCGTTCTCCATTGAATTTTTCGATTGTCTCAAAGTAGAGAGACTGAAACGAAAATGCAATAATTCAATTGTCAATTATTCTTATTTTTGCAATAAATGCTTCTGTTTTTTGCAGCGATGGAAAGAACCGTTCACAGAATGGCTTGTTTTCCACAAAAAGAATTCGGCACGCTATTATGATAGTTATCTATAGCATTGAATGCATGGAGTATACTATGACACCCCAACAACAAGAACTTGTTCGAGAAAGTTTTACCCTGATCAAACCCCGCGGTGCCGAAGTGGCCGATCTGCTCTATAAGAAGCTGTTCGAACTCGAACCGAAAGTCGCTGCTCTTTTTCGCGGTGAGATGAGCGATCAAAAAGAAAAATTAATGCGAATGTTGCAGATCGCCGTGGAACGGATCGACAATCATGCGGAATTACAGCCGATGCTGTTCAATCTTGGCAGAATCCATCATTCATACGGCATTGAAGGACATCAATTCATGTCGTTTCAGGAATCGTTGTTGTTTGCCCTTCGAACGGTGCTGGGCAAGGAATTCACCACAGAAATGGAAGATGCCTGGAAAGCAGTGTATGTTTACCTGGCATCAATGATGTACAATTTTCCCCATTCCGACGATACCGTGCAGGTTCCGCATCATTAACGGGAACGTACGGTACGCCGGCTGTTGTTTATACTACCGGCAGTCGCCGAACCAATGAAAAAACTCTTTATCATAGTGCTGATGGTTTTGTACGGTGTCTTCACCGCAGGGGTGAATGTTATGATCCATACCTGCGGCGGAGAATCGGAAGCGTTGATTGCTACGAACTCCTTTGAGGATCCCTGCGGTTGCTCAAACGAAATGCCCGGCGACCGGTGCTGTACGACCGAAGTTACCACTGTGCAACTGGACGAAGCACAACAGTCCGTGCTTCCTGTCTCTCTTGATCCGCTGCAGATGACGGCCGTTCGCTCCTTGAGCGAATACGGAACCGATCTGCTGCCATCCATCACCGCCGTTGATGCACCTCTCGTTTCCGACACCTCTCCCCCCGACCTCGATCTGAATATTCTTCATTCAGTGTTCCTTATTTAAAATTGTTCCGTCGTGCGTTCCCGCAATCGCGGGATTGATATTTCTTGTACCAAAAACAATTTTAAATTATTTCTATTCAATAAGGAACAACCATGAAACCGAACATATTTATTCTCGCCATCACACTCGCACTCCTTTCCGCAACAGCATTTTCCGGAGACGCAGTTAAAGAATCGCAATTCAAGGTCTTCGGCAACTGCACCATGTGCAAGACGCGTATTGAAAAGTCGATGAAAATCGACGAAGTGAAATATGCAAAGTGGGACAAAAAAACGAAGCAATTGAAAGTCGCCTACCTTGCCGACAAGATTTCGCTCGACTCGCTGCAACAGCGTATTGCCTTTGTCGGACACGACACCGAGAAGTTCAAAGCCGCGGACAGCACCTATGCCGGACTGCCGGGATGCTGTCTGTATCGCGACGGAGATAACACACACTAAGACGTCTCTCTCGGTACATACCACACCAAGCGAAACATGCAGTCGTTCCTTCGTCTGTATTTCCGTTTCGCCTGTAGTGTAATGACGTGAGAACTTCTAGGAGAACACTATGAAAAAAATATTATTTTTAACACTGGGCGTTCTGTCGTTCCTGAACGCGCAGCAATTAACCGGTGTCGTGCTTGAACGAACCGACGACGGAATGTTCCAGCCGATTATCGGCGCCAGTACATACTGGCTTGGTACCGTCAGCGGTACTGTGACGGACACCAACGGAGTCTTCCGTCTTCCGTTCAATGAACAAAGTAACCGTCTTGTCGTCAGTTATATCGGATATGTTTCGGATACGGTCACTATTAAGGATCAAAAAAAGGTGAATGTGATCCTCAAATCCGATGCGGCAACGGTCGCCGAAGTGGAGATTGTGGGAGAACGGCAAAGCACATTCGTTAATTACCTTTCGCCGCAAAAGACGCTGGTGATGACGGAAAAAGAACTCTTCAAAGCGGCCTGCTGCAATTTGTCCGAGAGTTTCGAGACAAATCCCTCGATCGATGTGTCGTTTACCGATGCCATCACCGGAACGAAACAGATTGAAATGCTCGGGCTTGCCGGTACGTATACACAGATCACGGTAGAGAATCTTCCGGCGATACGCGGTTTGACATCCGTTGCCGGATTGACGTACATTCCCGGCACATGGATCGAAAATATCCAGGTGTCAAAAGGAGTCGGCTCGGTGGCGAACGGATACGAATCCATTACCGGTCAGATCAATGTTGAACTCCGCAAGCCGCAGAATCTCGACGAAAAACAGATGTTTTTCAATTTTTTCGGCAACAACGATCTTCGTATGGAGGGAAATCTAAATCTTCGAACACCGTTATCTCACGATTGGTCGTCCATGACGCTGCTGCATGCAAGCACGCAGCGACAACGCATCGACAATAACGGCGATAATTTTCTGGATATGCCTCTCTACCGGACGATCAACGCGATACAACGATTTTATTTTTCCGATCACGTCGGCTGGGAAGGCCAGGTGGGAATGCAATTTGTCGAGGATGAAAAGCAGGGAGGAACACGGCGCGGATATAATATGGATAAACAGACGTTGGTGTTGAATCCGTCGGAATATGCCTTTGCAATGAACGGACAACAGATGCGGCTGTGGGGAAAGACCGGTTATGTCTTTCCGCAGAAACAGTACCAAAGCGTCGGTCTGCAATGGTCGCTGACACGGAATAAGCAGAATTCATTCTTCAGTACACACGATTACACTGCCGGACAGCAGACGGGATATGTGAATCTCATTTATCAGTCGATCTTCGATAATACGATGCACAAATTCCGGACGGGAATCAGTTTTCTGTATGACGATTACGACGAAACGTTCAAGCATGTGCGGTATGAACGGACCGAAATGGTTCCGGGAACGTTCTTTGAATATACGTACTCACCCGACGATGCGTTTTCGATGATCGCAGGAATCCGTGCCGATGACCATAACAATTACGGAACGTTTGTAACACCGCGGCTGCATCTGCGGTATACGCCGCAGGAAGACTGGGTGCTCCGGCTCGTGGCTGGCCGCGGTGTACGCAGCGCCAATGTCTTCTCCGAAAACATGGCGTACTTTGCCAGCGCGCGGAACGTGATCGTGGCACGGCAAAACGGCATACCGGAGTTCATGCTCGAGCCTGAATCGGCGTGGAATTACGGATTCAATGTCACTCACTATTTTTTGTGGGATTACCGCGAAGCAACGATCACGGTCGATCTCTACAGCACCCGATTCGAGAATCAAAACGTTGTCGATCTGGATACCGATCCGCAGTCGGTTATCTTCCGCAATCTGGACGGACAGTCATTCTCCAACAGCGTGCAGGTCGAACTGAACTTTCAGCCGATCGAGCGGTTGGGAACACGCATCGCGTACCGGCTGTACGACGTGCGGCAGACGATCAACGGAACGCTCCGCGATCGGCCGTTTGTCGCCAAGCACCGGGCATTCATAAACTTCGCCTATACGACGGAACGCGAGGATGAAAATGAAGCACAGATGTCGTACGACCTGACGGTGCAATGGTTCGGGAAGAAACGGCTTCCGGATACGCAGCTCAATCCTGCCGGCTTGCAGAGCAGAACCTCGTCGCCGGATTTTGCACTGGTGAACGTACAGATCACCCGTTCGTTTTTTGCGGGACTTGATATTTATCTGGGCCTCGAGAATCTGTTGAATTTTCGGCAGTCCAATCCCATTATCGATGCTGCAAATCCGAACGGCTCGTTTTTTGACAGTGCGTTGATCTGGGGGCCGGTCTATGGCCGATCGGCGTATATTGGATTGCGGTGGAGGATTTAAACAATCATCCTACCGAAGTCGGCCGGACTTCGGTAGGATTTCATACACAATGCGGGTGCTACTTCATCAATATCAATTTTTTCGTTTGAACGAATCCTTCCGACTCCATCCTGTAGAAATAGATGCCGCTCGACAGATTGTTTGCGGTAAATCGAACAGCGTGTTCTCCGGCCTCTTTATGTTCATTCACCAGCATCGCTACTTCCTTTCCGAGCACATCGTATATTGTCAATGATATATGCTGTCGTTGCGGTATGGTGAATGTAATTGTCGTACTTGGATTAAACGGATTCGGATAATTCTGACGCAACGCAAATTCATGCGGGACTTCGCCCCGGAACGCAACGGCGGTTGCGGATTGTACCGACGCATAGGTAACGGCAAAGATGCCGCCAATCGTTTCCGGCACGGTCAGTACCAGGCCGGCCGAGTCGAACAAAGTATACGGTTCGCCGTTTCGCGACACCGAAACAATCTTCAATTGACCGTCGGGAAGTCCGATCGGCCGCATGCGAAAATTCCGGGATTCCGATGCTGATTCAAAACTATAATATAGGGTTGCGGGTTCTTTCTTCACCAGAAGTTTTCCGTAGAGATAAACAAAGTATCCTAATTCAATGGAGTGATATCCCGCTTTTCCGGTCCCTCCTTTCGTCGTCCCCCACTGCGAAATAAAACCGCCGAATTTATTGCTATTCTCGAACACTTCACCGTACACATGGTCTACAAAATATTTCATAAAGAAATCGAGCGTTTCATCGGCCATCGCCAAATAGTATGCCTTACCCGTCACATGATAGAGCATTAATCCCGCGGTCACCGCCTGCTCCATCTGCCACCATGCTTTTGCGGTATCGGCGATTCCCCACATCAACATTTGTCCGGTGATGCGGTTGTAATCTTTATAAGGACCGCCGTTCTGATGGTCATATCCCTTATCGAGAACACTCTGCACGAGCTGTTCGGCCGCAGCAAGAAAGAGAGGATCTTTTTCCAATTGATAGATCCGCGCAAGACACCATCCTGTCTTCAGCACGTGTCCCATGATCGTCATCGTTTCACTTTCTTTGATTTGCCAATCGGATGTATATTTCTCGGCAAATCCAATTTCCTGCGACGACATGCTGGCTGCCAGCCGATCGATCATATTCTCCGCCAGGCGGAGCAGTCGGATTTTATATTGATGATTACCCGTTAGCAAATAGAGATGCAGGACGTGAGTCGTCACGGCGTCAACGGTGGCGTTAAAGCTTTTATCCGTCGGATTTGATCCGTTGGCGGCGACATAATCGTAGTATCCAAATTTCGACTGTGCGGAATCCCAGAGTGTAGATTCATTATAATCATATCCCTTCATCAACCAGTACCGGTCTGTCGTATCTCGCATTGCCTCGTAAGCCGCAGCGATTCCGAGCAATGCATAATGTTGATGGTAAGCGGATTTATTTTCACCGGGCGATGAGGGCGTTCCATTTTTTGAAATGGAATTGAACCACCCGCCGTTGGAAGTGTCCCACGCATGCGCATACATGAACGTCAGCGCATATCGTGCATACCGAAGGTATGCGGTATCGCCCGTCATTTGAAATGCCCGGATGAAACCGTACGCATCGCGCGACTGGTTCAACGTATTCTTGATCGAGGATCCGGAAAGCGCCCCCTGACGGTTGATATTGATATAGAATCCTCCGTCCGTTGCGTCGTACGCTTGCATCCAGAATTTAGCACAACTGTCGACATAGCCGAATGTCATTTCGGGTGATTGAAGATATTGCGATTGAAATTGATATTGTCCCGAAAGAATTTGAACAACAATTATGCTGAGTATTATTCTTTTCATCGCGTCCGATATTTTCGTTATTCGGGTCACCATCTATAACATGGGAAAAAATTGCCGTTTATCAAAAATGAAAAGGGCGTTCAACAGAACGCCCTTAGGATTACGGCTGTGTAATGGTTGTATACCGTTAAGACGCTTTCATCGGACTTTTGTTCTCAGATCATCCAATATGCGGATAGCGGCAAATGCCGCTTTGCTCGGCAATTCGTTCACGGTCAACGCATCAACTACCAGTTCCAGTTCCTCATCCAGAAATCCGGCCCGCTTCAGGTTTATCAGGACATGGTGCGCCGCTTCTCTCAGTAGGACCGAATCATAATGCCGTTCAATGATTTCCAAAACAGGAATAATTGCGCGATGCTCCAATTCTATTAATGCATCGGCGGCGACCCAGCGGACATCCATATTGTCGTCCAATAGTGCATTGGCAAGCGCTGCCGCTGCATGCGGATCCCTGATTTTTTCGAGTGTCTTGCATGCTTCCCACCGTATCAAATCGTCGGGATGCGACAGAAGCGGGAGCAGCCGCGGTACTGCCGGTTTCCCTATTCTGACCAATTGCTCCCGTGCCCATTGCCGCGCTGCTCCGTCTTTGCTGCGGAAAAAGTTCAGCAGCGCATCAATGTCCGATATGTCGATGGAGACCATGCTCCGGTCGTCGTATGCTGTTTTCATTGTCCGCCTCGCTTCCTTCGTTGACCATGAAGATGATACGAGTGAAAAATTATTCGCGGTATAATCCTTTGATAATTACTATTTGAGAAGCATCATTTTTTTCATCTGCATCCGTCCGCCGTATTCCAGCCGTGCAATGTATAATCCGCTTGCAAATCCCGCCGCATTGAACTGTACGGTCGTATACGTCCCGGCCATTGCTTCTCCATTAAATACGGTCGCCACTTCCTGTCCCAGCATATTGAACACCTTCACCACTGCATGTCCACGCACCGGCACAGTAAACGTAATGGTTGTCGACGGATTGAACGGATTGGGATAGTTCTGCAGCAATTCGAACGCCAGCGGCGCGTTCACTCTGTGCGAAACAGACATGGATTGACTCAACAATACCGCTCCGGTTGTAAAATCGCAAAGAAATTTTCTTCCGTTCAAAATCCACGGTTCATAATTGATCTCCCAGATATACCGGACCGACCAGTAGATCAGATTCGTATCGGGAACATTGTGGTGAAACTCGCCGGCCGAGTGATCGCCGAGCACCATTTCAATACCACCGTTCGCTTCGATCGGCACCGGCATCATCCGAAAATCCCTGCCGCCGGCATTTTCCGTATTTATGATGACGGAGGGACTTGGAGCGGCAAGTGCATGATTGTTCAGGGGTTTATGACTGCTCACCCATTCCACCTGCCACGGATCGGTAGTGGAATCGACGCCCCCTTCGAATTTCGATCCGGGCACGTCATAAACGACGGTGTCGTTGTTTCCCGTATACCAAAAATGCCACGTGCCGATTCCCCGTCCGAGCGTATCTACTCCCCATGTATTGACGTACCGAAGCACCCGATCGACGGGGAGATGCAACGCCGCTATGCTATCGGCAATCACAACTGCCTGGTGATAAGTCTTCGGCGTATTGTCGATGAATTCCAGAATGACATTCGATACTGATGCGTTGTTGACAACAATAGAATCAGTGAATGCAAGAGCATCACTACCTTGCTCTGGATTGATCTCGCCGTTTTTGTCCACATCCTTTGCTGCCAATGGCCAGTAGGTGCCATTGGGAACGTAGGGAATGGTAAACGTACCGTTGCTGTTCACATTGGCCCAGGCGACAAATTCAGGCTTCCCCTCCGTTTCATAAATCGACCGTTTCATTAAACCAACTACAGCGTTTTCGGGTGACACACCCGATGTTCCGGGGATAACCGAACCGCTGACCGTGGCGGCGGGGAAACTGGATCCGGTGGTAAAGTAATAGACAAACGGTGATGTCAGCTTAGCGCCAATCGTGGATCTCGCATAGATCAGGCCAAGAAAGTAGGACGTATTCGGCTGCAGGTGTACCACCGCTGTGGATGTTTTGAGATCCGGGCTGTATCCTCTGCTGACGACACTGTCAAAATCAATGTTAGAAAAGAAAATATTTTTTTCCGATTGCATCTCTACGGTATCGAGCGCCTGGTCAAATGTTATGCTGATCGTCGCTTCTAACGGTACGTTGACCGAATTGTTGGCCGGCAGCGTGGATACCACATTCAATTCAAAACTAACAAAGGTCAACGATATACCCGACACCGAGGCGTTGTTGACAACAATCGAATCCCCGAAGGCAAAGGCGTCAATCCCATTCCCGGGATCGATCGAACCGTCACCGTCGACATCCTTTGCGGCGACGGGCCAGTACGTTCCATTGGAGACATACGGAATGGAAAATGATCCGTTGTTGCCGACATTCGCCCAGCCGGCAAAATTCGGACGTCCATCAGTATTATCCATCGACTGCGTCATTAAACCGACGATAGCGCGCTCCGCCGAGACTCCCGTGGTGCCGGAGAGCAGCGTTCCGCTGACGGAATGAGGTGGAAAACTACTCCCCGTCGTAAAATAATAAACGAACGGTGCCGTCATCGTTGCGCCGGAAAGTGCTTTGGCGTACGTGCAGGCAATAAAGTATGTAGTGTTCGGCTGGAGGTTGTACACTCCATATGTTGTTTTCAGATCCTGGCTGTATCCGTAGCTTACGGTAGCATTCCAATCGACATTCGAGAACCAGATCTCTTCCGAATTCATCACATTCGTATCCAATGCTTCGCTGAATGTCATGCTTATTGTATCCAGGAGCGGTACATTCGTCGCATTATTGACCGGCAATGTGGAAACAATACTTAATTGTGCCGTGAGAAATACGGGAAGCAATACTAAAAGTAGATATTTCTTCATAACGTCCCCCAAAAAATAACGTGAGTATGATGCGTGTCGGCTGTGAGAAATGGGGCGTCATTGATTCCGAGAGCTCGTAGATTGTGGCGTCCTGTGTTCACAACCGGAGAGCTAACAAGGCTCGGGAGAAGATGGACTTCTGAGGAGGATTGTTAGAGAGAGCGAATGCTACTCTAGGGCATTTTGTTGAGTACAAATTAGGCTTATTCTTCAGTGATGTCAATACACCGTGTGCTTCGTATCATTTAGTTTTTTTTAATGTTTTCTCCATCAAATTTTTGCTATGTTATATCGGACAATATTGAATTCCCGACCTCATTGTCTTTTGTTCCACCCACCACATCCATAAAGGAATTTGTTATGGCAGAATATGAAAAACATCTGTATATGATCGTCTTCCCGGTGAATGCTCTCGTCGCGTCGCAGCTGACACCGGTAGAATTTGCACTTCACTACACGACCGGCAGCGCCAAACACTTCAAAGGAAAGGTGATCTTCGTCGAGATCGACATCAACTATCGGCATATGTATTTCGACATCGACCATTATCTTTCGCTCACCGTGGCGCATCCCGACGGAAAACCGAAAAAAACAAAATTCATTTCGTCGTACGCCGTTCTCGAGCATGTCGATCTTTCTGCAATGAAAGAACTCTATCTCGTGACCGCCAACGGAAAATCGCTGGAAATTAAAGCCAAGCCATACACCGCTATAAACGAACCGGGCATGGTGCGCATCTATCAGGAGATAACGCCGTTGTCCAATCTGGTGGCGTCGACAATCGATCAGCGCGCATTTGGGAAATATATTACCAGCGAGACAAAATCCAAAGGAGCACCGAAGGTCTGTTTCACGCAGTACGAATTCAATATTGAAGATTTCTTCGCCAAAAATAAAAATAGTTCAATTCCGTATTCACCGATTCCGGAAACAAATGCAACGCGATTGCTGGAATACCTGACTGAGATCAAGAGCCATCCGGATAAGAAGACGAAGACGTTGAACCTCAATACGACGCTGTTAAACGCGCCGTATTCCCTGATCCGCCACGGTTTTTGGTTCGCTGCGGGAAATGAACTGATATTCTATCCGATGCCGACGCAGGAAGAATTGCAGCAACATCACTATCAGTGGGTAAAACATTCCCATTAAAGAAATGCAGAACTCGAGCGGGACGATCTCGTCCCGCTTTTCTTTTTTTTACGACACCAACCATTTTCGATTGTCACCCCATCACGATGAGCCTTCGCGCTAAAATATTGAGTCTTTTCTATCTCGCCGTCACATCGTTGACCGTGCTGGTGATGCTGGTAAATTCTTTCGAGCAATTCGAAAAGAAATATCTGCCGTCGTTCATGCTTGCACAGAAGTTTGCGCTGCCGATTATCGTCGCGTCGCTGGCATTTATCTACTTTGTTTTTTTTGAACCGGAGCGGCTGGATCGTCGATCGAATGTCCTTGTAATGAGAGCCGTTATGATCATTACTGCCGGCCTCTTTGCCTACTTCCTGACCACCGTCAACATGAAAGTCACATCGGATACAGCGATGTTCATTTACGCCGCGCAGATGGTTGCAACATTCGTGACAACGGCCTATTTTTTCTTGCTCCGACCAAAATCCTGACGTTTCCTCTTTTTTCTCTTTCCGTTTTTCGTATATTCATTTTTGTTGCACCGTTATTCCGGTCTGCACATTCAATGCATTTATCATCATTTAATAAAAAATAATTTCATATGATACTATCCGACAAGCGCATTCTCGAAGAGATGAAAAAAGGAACGATCGTCATCACCCCGTACAACCGGAAACAACTCGGCTCCAACAGTTACGACGTTCACCTGGGGAACGATCTCGCGATGTATGAGCATGAAATTCTCGATGCAAAAGAACATAATAAAGTACGGCATTTCAAGATACCGAAAGAGGGATTGATCCTTGTCCCGAGCAAATTGTATCTCGGCGTAACGCAGGAATACACCGAAACGCATGCCCATGTGCCGTTCCTGGAAGGAAAAAGTTCCATCGGCAGGCTTGGCATCGATATCCACGCCACGGCTGGCAAGGGTGATGTCGGATTTTGCAATACCTGGACGCTGGAAATATCGGTAAGGCAGCCGGTGCGAGTGTATGCGGGAATGCCGATCGGTCAATTGATCTATTTTACTGTGGATGGCGATGTGGAAGTGCTATATAATAAGAAGAAGAATGCAAAGTACAACCGCAAAACCACCAAACCGGTGGAATCGATGATGTGGAAGAATTTTAATAAATAGAAAACCACGAGAGTCGGCGCAACATCGGAATTAAGGTCGGATGCAGATCCGTCCTTTTTTTTTGCCTCTCAACTCTTTTTCCGTTACTTTCATACAATCTTAATTGATCATCTGCGATCCCCCTCATCGCCACAATTTCTTAAGGAGGTATGATTCCATGAAACAATTCATTGCTGTTATTGCCGTTCTGCTGTTCACCATGACTGCATTCTCACAAACCCAGCGTCCCATGCAACTGGAAGACCTGTTCACAATTCAGCGCGTCGGCGATCCGCAACTCTCTCCCGACGGAAAAACCGTCGCTTATACCGTGACGGTAGTGAACAAAGAAGCGAACACGACGAACAGCGACATCTGGCTGGTGCCCGTCTCCGGCGGCTCATCGACACTATTGACGAACTCGCCGAAACACGACCGGCATCCCCGTTGGTCGCCGGACGGAAAGACGATCCTGTTCGAATCGAACCGGACCGGATTGATGCAGATCTATGCAATTGCCGTCTCATCGGGAGAAACAAAGAAACTGACGAATATCTCCACCGAAGCAAGCGGGGCCGTCTGGTCGCCGGACGGCAAATTGATCGCATTCATGTCGGCCGTCTTCCCTGAGTTTTCCGACAAGCCGTTCGATGAAGCGGAAAAACTGAACAAGGAGAAACAATCTGCCCGGGATAACAGCAAAGTCAAAGCACGCATCATGACAAAATTATTATATCGCCACTGGGACAGCTGGGTGGACGACAAACGCCAGCATATTTTTATCATGAACAGCGACGGCAGCAATATCCGGAATGTCACACCGGGCGACCGGGATGCCGTCCCGCCCTCCATGACATTCTCCGCCGGCGATGAATATGATTTTTCGCCCGACGGAAAACTTCTTATCTACACCGCCACACCCGTGCCGGTGCGCGAAGAAGCATGGAGCACCAATCACGATATTTATACTGTCGATCTGGCCACCGGCGAACGGAAACAGATCACCGCAAATACAGCAGCGGATAATTATCCCCGCTTCTCCCCCGACGGCAAGTATATCGCCTATCGCGCACAATCCCGTCCCGGATTCGAAGCAGACCGATGGCAGCTGATGCTGTACGATCGTGCATCGGGAAAGACGAAAAGCATCACGCCGAAGTTTGACACAAATGTCGATGCATTCTCATGGTCGTCGGACAGCAAGACGATGTATACTTCGGCAGAAGAAAAAGCGAATCAACCCCTCTGGTCTATCGGGATCGACGGTACGATCAAAAAAATATTCGACAACGGACACAACGGCGACGTGAATATCTCTGCTGACGGCGCGACAATTGTCTTTTCCCATCAGACGATGTCCCGTCCTGTCGAGATTTATGCGGCGAACAGCGACGGAGCAAGTCCGAAGAAACTGACCGGCGTGAACGACATTATCTTTTCGCACATAGAATTCAGCGAACCGGAATATGTCTGGTTCACCGGTGCAAACGGAACTAAAGTGCAAATGTGGATCGTAAAGCCGCCGTTCTTTGATTCCAAGAAAAAATATCCGTTGGTGTATTGGGTGCACGGCGGACCGCAAGGCGCGTTCGGTAATTCATGGTCCTACCGCTGGAACCAGCAACTATGGGCGGCGCAGGGATATGTGCTCGCACTTCCCAATCCCCGCGGATCAACCGGATTCGGGCAGAAATTTACGGACGAAATCTCGCGCGATTGGGGAGGAAAAGTCTATACCGACGTCATGAACGGCCTGGCGTATATGGAAAAACTGCCGTACATCGACAAGACGAAGATGGCGGCAGCCGGCGCAAGTTACGGCGGGTACATGATGAACTGGATCAACGGACACAGCGATAAGTTCAAAGCGATCGTCAATCACGACGGGGTGTATAATTTTTATTCCATGTACGGGACAACGGAGGAAGTGTGGTTCGACGAATGGGAGCACGGCATTCCGTGGGAGACGAAAGATTTCGACAAATTCTCGCCGCACAAATATGCAAAGAATTTTAAGACGCCCATGCTGATTATACATAATGAATTGGATTTTCGCGTGCCGGTCGGCGAGGGAATGCAGATCTTTACCACGTTGCAACGGAAAGGAATACCGTCAAAATTGTTGTATTTCCCCGACGAGGGACATTGGGTATTGAAACCGCAGAATTCCGAGCTGTGGCATAATACAATTTTTGATTGGTTGGAAGAATATTTGGAATAGCAATCTCTGGAACCATTGAAGAACTGACACATCGATACAAAAGAAATCGAACAAAGAAATATTCGCTCATTTAAATCACATAGGTCGCCCCTACGGGGCTTTAATCATGTTCCTGTTTTTTGTGCTACAAATAGGTTGCTCCTAACGGAGCAACTCATAAAAAATCACGATACAGCCCCTTGCGAGCGACTTGTTTGTAGATAAACTATAAACTGGTTGCTTCTAACGGAGCAATCCGACAGACGAAGAATATTTTAGCCCCGTAGGGGCGGCCTATTCTATGGCGAACACTTACACACAATTATACATTCAATTTGTCTTTGCTGTTCGGGGGCGTCTGAATCTCATCTCACCGTCGCATCGAGACGAATTACAAAAATATATCACCGGAATTATTCAAAATCGAAAACATAAATTGTTGGCAATATTTTGTATGCCCGATCATGCTCATATTCTGGTCGGATTTAACCCCGTTGCCTCAATTTCTGACCTGGCAAGGTATATTAAATCCATTTCTTCTGGATTTATTAACGAAAAGAACTGGATTCGCGGAAAATTTAATTGGCAGGAAGGGTATGGTGCATTTTCGTATTCGCGAAGTCAATTGGATACCGTCATCCAATATATTTTGAATCAAGAACAACATCACAAGAAAACGACATTTAAAGAAGAATATTTTGAATTACTAAAACAGTTTGCTATCGATTACGACGAACGGTTTTTATTTGAATGGATAGAAGAATAGAATTTCTTTACCTTACACCATCATTGTATGACATTTCGTAACAAAATATTATCGCTGCAACACAAAACAGGATCGTTGCTCTGCGTTGGTCTCGATACCGATCCGGTAAAGATTCCCGCTCATCTGCGGTCGAAGAAGAACGGCGTGCTGGAATTCAACAATCGGATCATCGACGCAACGAAGGATATCGTCAGCGCCTACAAAATTAACTTTGCATTTTACGAAACGCTCGGCAGGGAGGGATGGACAATCATCGAAAAGACACGGTCGTTGATCCCCTCCTCCCTCCTGACCATTGCCGATGCAAAGCGGGGAGATATCGGAAACTCATCCGCATATTACGCTGATGCCATTCTTCGCCGCCTTGACTTCGATTCGATTACCGTTGCGCCGTATATGGGCATTGATTCCGTGCAGCCGTTCCTGCAGGATGAAAAAAAAGGGGTATTCCTTCTTGCCCTGACGTCCAACAGCGGCGCGTATGATTTCCAGTATGCAAAAGTCGGCAAGAGACGCCTCTTCGAAGAGGTGGTTGCGGTATCGCAGCAATGGACCGATAAAGAGAACCTCGGTTTTGTGGTCGGTGCGACAAAATCGAAGGACATCGCCTCGGTGCGCCGACTTGCGCCAAATGCTCCTTTTCTTGTTCCCGGCATCGGTGCGCAGGGCGGGAACATCAATGACGTTATTCGATACGGCTGTACGAAAGACGGATACGGCGTGCTGATCAACGCAAGCAGGAGCATTCTCTATGCGTCATCGGGAAAAGATTTCGCCGCCGCTGCCCGTGCCGAAGCTGAACGCCTGAACGAAGAAATCAACAGCGCCCGCAAACAATTCACCTAACATCAATTTCCTGCTGAACGCCCAAAGCAGATCGTGCCGGAGGAATTATGCACGAAGATCTCCTGCGTCATATTTGGGCAAAGCAATTATTCCGTTCATCGCATCTTACCGCAACGGACGGGCGTCCCGTCCGCATCATTTCGCCCGGTACACTGCATCGCGGCAGCGGTCCCGATTTCCGCAATGCGAAAATCTCCATCGGCGGGACAGTGCATACCGGCGATATCGAATTCCACCGCTCTCCGGACGACTGGGAACTGCACAACCATCACCGCGATACGCAATACAATTCTGTTATCCTTCATGTTGTGTTGAGCGGATCGGCAGAGAGTGCAGCATCGCACAGCGGACGCGCTATTCCGACGATTGTCCTGGAACCGTTTCTATTCTCCCCGATCGAAACACTTCGGGACCAGCTGGCGCGGGAAGAATACGGTTCGTGGAGCAATACCATCCGATGTGCGGGAAAAAATAGTTCGATTGATTCTATTCTTTTGAATGACTGGATTCGCACTCTTTATAAAGAACGTCTGCAGGAAAAAATCACCCGTCTCCATGAACACCTCTGCGACATCATTCTCCGGCAACAGCGAACGATCGGAGAACCTCGTTCTCCATACAATGAGATGCTCGATCCGGACGATATTCCCCTGCCGGATGCGGATATCGATGCGCTCTTCTTCCGTCAACGGCTCCCCTGGGAGCAATTGCTCTATGAACAACTGCTGGACGGGCTGGGATATTCGAACAATCGCGCTCCGATGATGCAATTAGCGAATTCCGTCTCGCTTTTCCCGCTGATCGCACAAACACAGGATTTTTCAACTCTGCAGGTTGAAGCACTCCTCTTTCACGCGTCGGGATTGTTGCCGGCGATTTCGGATGTGGACGATCAGGAATCCAGGATCCACATTCATTCACTCCGCACCGCCTTGAATGAGATCGGCCACAAGATTTCTTTTTCTACGATCCGATCTTTCGATTGGACTTTTTCTCCCACTCGTCCGTCGAACTTTCCGACAATTCGAATTGCGGCGGCGAGCGTTCTTCTGCACCGTATTCTGTACGGATCGTTGTTCAAATCATTGATTACGCTGATCGGGGGAAAGTATTCCTCGACAGATTATAAAATCGAACAACTCCATCATCTACTTGATCCTGGCGATCATCAATTCTGGAATTATCACTATTCGTTTACCGAATCGACTTATCACAAGCATGCGGTTCTTGGGGATTCCCGGAAGAACGACATCATCGTGAACGTTATTATTCCGTTCGTCTGCCTCTATGCCAAAGTGTTCGGCAAGGATGATGTGACGGAACGGTGCCTTGCAATCGCCGCCGATATGCCTCTGCTTGAAGAAAACACAATCCTCCGTACGATGCAGAAGCACCTGACGGCGGGAAAACTCCGCATCGATTTTGCCTACCAACAGCAGGGATTGATACAGCTGTATAAAAAGTACTGCACGGCAGACCGATGCCAAGAGTGTGCGGTGGGGAAGAGGGTTTTTTAAGAAAATGCGAACATCCCCGTTATCTTAAAGATAACGGGGATGTTTTAAATATATTATATATGCCTTATCGAAAAGAAAAAATAGAATCCGGTTCGTTGTACCACATTTATAATCGTGGTAATAATAAAGAGAAAGTCTTCCTTGAAGAGGATAATTACGCATACTTTCATCGACTCTTACATAAATACTCACAAGAATATCGAATTGAGGTCCAGGTGTATTGTTATATGCCAAATCACTATCATCTCTTGTTAAGAATTGGAGATGATGATAGATTGTCGGATATGATGCGTAAATGGATTCTTGCATTTACAAAAGCGATAAACAAACGATACAATAGGGTAGGACATTTGTTTCAGGATCGGTATAAAATCAAGAAAGTGGATAGCATAGAATACTATTTGCAGCTTTCCAGATATATTCACATAAATCCTTATTTCGCCTCGTTGGTCTTCTCAATCGATGATTGGAAATATTCAAGTTATTGCAAATACATATCCGATGAATTAGACGAAGTAATATCAACAGATTTTTTATTATCCCATTTTAAGGATAAAAATGCTTATCGGGAATTTGTTGAAAAGTATGCAAGAGAGAAATTTGAAGAAGAGAGTAAAAATATCTGGAGAGGTACATGAACATCCCCGTTTTCTTAGAGAAAACGGGGATGTTTAAGCCATCCGATTGCTGTAAGCAATCGGATGGCATTCTTTGCCCGCACTCTTTTTATTCAAACGCCTGATTCCGGATCATCTTCGTCATATCGTACGGAGCCGGAGCGCCGCCGAGATACGTGTGGAACCAATCCAGATGCGCGTTATAATATAACGGCATGGATTTGACATTGCTCGGCCAGTGTCCGTCGTTCGGGAATACAATCAGCCGCGAGGGAATGCGCATCCTCAGCAGATCCGTAAAGAATTCCAGGCTCTGATTGTAGGAAACGCGGTAATCCTTCTCGCCGGTAATCACCAGACAGGGCGTTTTGAAATTCTTCACAAAATTGTTCGGCGACCATTTCTCATACATGTCGCTCTCCCACGGCGCGCCGCCGAGATCCCATTCCGGGAACCAGAGTTCTTCGGTGGTGCCGTGCATCGCTTTCAGGTTGTACACACCCATCATCGATGCAATTGCTTTAAATTTTGTCGTGTGTCCCTGCAGCCACATCATCATATACCCGCCGTAACTCCATCCCATCGCTCCCATCCGCTCCGCGTCCACGTACGGAATCTTCGACAGCGAATCGGCAACAGCCATCACATCTTCGTACACCTTTCCTCCCCAATCCTTGCTGATGGCAGAGGTGAATTCCTGTCCGTAGCCCGTCGAACCGTGCGGATTCGGGAAAGCGACGATGTATCCCGATCCGGGATAGACCTGCCAGTCACCGCGAAAACCGTCGGTCCACTGCGATTGCGGTCCGCCGTGCACATTAAGAATGAGAGGATATTTCTTGTTTGGATCGAAACCATGCGGTTTGACGAGGAACGTATGAATCTTTTTTCCGGTCGGTGATTGGATCCACAGTTCGTCTGCAGGGCGGATATCGACCGCATCTTCGACCGGCTTGTTGAATGTCGTCAATCGCTGCGGATTTTTTGCGATGCCTTTCACGATCTGCGCGCGCCACATTTCCGACGGCTCGCCGATCGATCGGCGGGTGTAGATGATGTTCTTTCCGTCGGGTGCGATAGCGAACGCATCGATTGTTTTGGCATTGAGCACTTCAACGATTTTTTTCGATTTCAATTCGATATTGTACATCGGCACATGTCCCTGCACCTGTGCGGTAAAGTAGATCGATTTCGAATCGGGCGCCCAGCAATAATCGTTTACCCAGTTGTCGAATCTCCCTTCGGTGATCATTTCGATGCTTCCGGTTGCCCGGTCATAGATCGCAAGGCGAAAAAGGTCCGCTTCGAACGTCGGGATTGTTTGCATCTTGAATGCGATGTACCGTTTGTCGGGAGAATAGACCGGCTCGTCGTCGTACGCGAGATTTGCCTTCGTGATATACTTCGCTTCTCCTCCGTTGATTGGGACGATAAAAAGATCTTTGTTCGTCGATTCCGCTTCATGCAGATCGTGATTTGAAGTGAAGCAGACTTCTGTTCCTTCCGGTGAGATCACCGCGTGTCCCATACCAAATCCAGGAGCATCGTAATCGCCGGGAGTCAGATCGATGTGCTTTTTTGTCTCCATGTCAAAATAGAATGTGTGCGTTCTCTTCCCTTCCTGCCACGTGGTCCAATGCCGGAAGAGAAGCCGATCCGCCATGTACGATTGCAGCGGTCCTTTTTCTTTCGTTTCACTGATCTTTTTATTCATCGCATCATCGGCGCCGAATTCCGGATAGACTTCAGACGAGAAGATGAATCCTTTTCCGTCCGGCGCGATCACCACGTTGCCGACACCGGTGGAGATATCGGTGATCTGTTCCGGTTCTCCCCCTTCCAACGGAAGTTTCCACGCCTGAGCGCCGTTCTTCCGGGTGGAGAGAAAAATCAACGACTTCCCGTCCGGCATCCATTGCGGAGCATAATCGGATGCGGCATTCGATGTCAATTTGCGCTGATTCGATCCGTCGTTGTTCATCAAATAGATTTCGGAATTTGTTTTTCCTTCCTTCAAAAAACTTTCCGTCACGGTAAATGCGATCTGTTTTCCGTCGGGAGAGTATTGCGGAGTGCTGATGCTTTTGATCTTATAGAGATCTTCAATGGCAAACGGTTTTTTTTGAGCAAAACCGATCGTCGAAAAGCAGAGAATAACAATGAAAATTCTTTTCATGACTTGTTCCTTTCTAACTCTTTTCAAGTTAATAGTGACGAAAATATACGAAAAAACAACTGTCGCTTAAACAGAAAAAACCGTTATATTTTCTCATGCAATGGTTGGTAGAAATAGAAACCGAACTGCGACGTGTCAATCCCGGCGAAAATCCCGGACGCACGCGCACCATTGCGCGCCGTATTGCTGGAATTGCGTTACAACAAATCTATGCAGACGGAACGAAAGATTTTCTGCATCTTATCATCAGCGCAAAAATAGATCCTGTTTTTCCGGACGACGTTCGATCCGCCTTGGAACGGCTTGCCGCCCGGCTTGACGCGCAATTTTCTTCCCCATCGACCAATCCGATCGGCGATGCGATGATGGTGGTGGATTTTGTAAAGCAAAATACATCGCAGAGTTAATTAGATCAGAATATCTCCATCCTTTCCGCCGTTTTTCGTATATTATCAGGTGAATTTTTCAAAACCATATCGCGTTCTGCTCTATTACAAATTCGTACCGATACACGGATACGCACTGTTCGCACAGCATCATCTGCATTTCTGTCTTCAAACGGGATTGAAAGGGAGAATTCTTATCTCAACCGAAGGAATCAACGGAACGGTTTCGGGCACAATCGAACAGACCGACCGGTACATGGAAACGATACAGAGCGATGAACGTTTCTCCGATCTCTGGTTTAAGATCGACGAAACGGAGGGGCATGTATTTGACAAAATGTTCGTCCGTGTAAAGGATGAACTGGTGACATTCAAGATAGGCGATAAGGGAAATCCTTTGCAGCGCACCGGCAAATACCTTTCGCCGCGGGAATGGTACGATACGATGCAGCGGGAAGATGTGCTTATAATCGACGGACGGACCGATTACGAGTACGATCTTGGACATTTCAAAAATGCAATCCGACCGCCCGTCCGGTCGTTCCGTGATTTTCCGGAGTGGATTCGGGAAAATCTATCGGCATACAAAAATAAAACTATTCTCACCTATTGCACCGGCGGCGTGCGGTGCGAGAAACTGACCGCATTCATGCTGAGCGAAGGATTTTCGGATGTCGGACAACTGCACGGCGGCATCGTGACATACGGAAAAGATGAACAGGTAAAAGGAAAATTGTGGGACGGCCTCTGTTATGTCTTCGATCAGCGCATCTCCGTGCCGATCAATCGATCGGAAGAGTTGCAGATTGTTTCACGGTGTATCCATTGCGGCGAGCCGACCAAGCAGTACGTGAACTGCGCAAACCTCGATTGTCACAAGCAGCATTTTCAGTGCGCCGCATGCGAAGAGAAAACACGCCGATCGTGTTCAGACTCGTGCGCATCGGCTCCCCGTCACGAAATTCCGGTGAATGCATGAACCAACGAGAGATCATCAATCCCTATCGGAGCGAATACCGGACATTTATAGTCGCCGCATTTTTATTAAACGGCATCGCTCTATTCGGTTTCGGTACCGGAAATCAGGACGCGTTTTGGATCGGCGTGCTGCAGTTTTCACTCTTCGGTCTCGGCGTGCTGCTGCTGATCGTCGGAAGAATGCAGGCGCACCGCCTGGGTGCGCTGCAGAACAATAACGGATTGCTGGCACATTGGGAATATTCGCACGAGACGGCAAAACAATGGGCGCGCGACCGTTATACCAAAAATAAAAATATTACCTCTGCCGCGACGGTGGTGATGCTCCTTGCCGGACCACTGATTGCTGCCGGCACGCCGGCGATGACATTGGAATCGGGATTTGTTCTCGGCACAATCCTCGGCGGCATAGCGTTCCTGACGGGACGGATGTATTCGTACGATTCTCTTCTGAAAAACACTTCTCAGCCGAATGATTTGCTGCTTGCCGGCGACCGGCTGTACATCTTCAATCACTTTTGCCGGTGGAACATTCTCGGCAAAAAGATCGAATCGGTTCTCATCACCTCTTCCGGCAATTTCAGCGATGCCATTGTCATCACTTTCTCTTCGCCGTTGATGTTCTCCCTAAAGCAACGGATTGTCATTCCGATACCGGAGGAGAAAAAGGGTGAGGCGGAAAAATTATCCGCGTTGCTTTTTTCCAAATCTTAAAGTGATGCCATGACTTAAAGTCAGATCACCGTTTTCTCTAAGAAAACGAGGATAGTCTAAAAAAGTGATGCCATGACTCTAAGTCATGGCATCACTGAAGTCCAATAAGCCATCCGATTGCTCTCAGCAATCGGATGGCTTTCTTTTTTTTATTTCGACATCGATTTTTTTCTTGCCGCTTCAAACTCGCTGCCGCTGTTCCAGTACGGCATTTCGACGATGTTTGCCACGCGCCAGGCGACGCTGATGACGATCTCCGCCTGCTGCAGCGCCCCGTCGTAGTTCCAGTCGTCGCGCAGTTCGTCGCTCGGCTGGTGATAATTCTTCCCGCCGCGCTCACGCATCATCCGCACGAACGCCGTATCCACGCCGACGTAATTCCTTCCGCCTCCCATGGACATGGCGGGAATGCCGACTTTCGCAAAGCTGAAATGATCGCTTCGGAAAAATCCCCCCTGCTCCGGCGCCATGTCGGACATTACGGTTAAACCGAGTTCTTTCGCCACAATCGCCAGGTCGTTGCCGAGCGACGAGCGGTCGCTTCCCTGCCAGAAAATATCCGTCGTGCGGCCGATGACATTAATGACATCGGTGTTGATATTGGCGGCGATCTTCGACGCGGGGACGGTCGGATTCTCCGCATAATATTTCGATCCGAGCAATCCCTGCTCTTCCGCGGCGACTGCGGCAAACAGCAGGGAGCGTTTCGGTTTTTCCTTCAGCGATGAAAACGTTTCGGCAAGATTCAACATGAGCGAAGTGCCCGAGGCATTATCCGCGGCACCGTTGTAGATCGAATCGCCGTCGATCGGCCGGCCGATGCCGAAATGGTCATAGTGCGCCGAAAAGATGACGTATTGATCCTTCAACACGGGATCGCTCCCCTGAATTTTTCCGATGATGTTGTTGGTGGCAAGCCGTTTGACGGTGAGACGCAGTTCGCCGTTCATTGTGATGCCGAGAGGAATCGGCTTGAACGATCGCTGTTCCGCCAGCGCCATCAGCGAATCGAGCGAATAGCCGCCGAGTTTCAGATACTCGCGCGTTGCGCTTTCGGTGGTCCATGCTTTGACCACAAGATTTTTCGTCTGCGATTTATCTTCAAGATCGAACATCTCCCGGCTCCAGGAATTTTGTATCACTTCATACCGGTATCCTGCCGACGGATTCGTATGGATCACAATGGCGCCGAAGGCCCCCTTCTGCGCGGCGATCTCGTACTTGTACGTCCATCGTCCGTAATACGTTCTCCCTTTTCCCGCAAAGAAGTTCGGATCGTCCGTGGCAGGATCGTTGTTCATCATCACCAATATCTTTCCGCTCACATCGGCATCCTTGTAATCATCCCACTGCTGCTCCGGCGCAACAATGCCGTAGCCGACAAAGACCAGTTCCACATCCTTGACCGAAATGGCCGGCTGATATGTACCGGTGGCAGTAACATAGTCGGTGGAGTATGTCAGACTCAATGATTGTTTCCCTTTTTTCATCGCGATCTTCGACGACGGATCGACGGTCACTCCCACCATCGGGACTTTCTGAACATATGTCCCATTCTCGCCGGCGGGCTGCAGTCCGAATTTTTTGAATTGCGAGACGATATAATCGGTCGCTTTTTTATCGCCAACGGAAGCGGGAGCGCGTCCTTCCAGCGAATCGTGCGCCAGCACGGCAATGTGGGCGCGAAGTTTTTCCGCGGTGATGGATTTTAATGCTTCGGCCGGCGGGGTCAACTGCAGAAGCATCAGCGGTAGAGCAAAAAGAATATGTATCATAATGGTAGGCCTGTGTTAATGGAGCGAATATGAACGAACTGTTGTTGCATTGATAGTATGAATTTATTTCTTAACTTTCAAAGATGATGAACGAGCACTTCACATACACACGGCGGTTTTTTCTGCGGAGCGGCGCCTGCGCATTCTGTGCCGGCGCGCTGGGAACCATTGTTTCCTCCTGCGATTCCGTCCACGAAGGAGAGCCGGTAATCGATCTGGCAAAAGAAGAACGATTACAGCGAGTCGGCGGCGCAATCCGGCGGCGATTTGCCGCCGTTAACAACGGCGAATCGATCTTTGTCATCCGCGAAAGTGAGACGGTTTTTATCGCCTATGCGGCGCAATGCACTCACCAACATGTCGAATTGAATCTGCCGAAAGAGGGGACCATTAAATGCCCGAATCACGGATCGCTCTTCCGGGTGAGCAATGGAACGGTGATCGACGGAAAAGCATACGATCCGCTGAAGCGATACCGGGTCGATTATGACGCGGCAACTCACCGGCTCCGCATTCTCGCACCGCAAACGGAAACGACATGAAAGTCTCCGTCATTCTCTGCACATACAATCGGGCCGCACTGCTTCCCCGTGCCATTTCTTCCGTGCTGCACCAATCCTATACCAATTGGGAATTGATCATCATCGACGACGGCAGCACCGATTCAACACGGCCGGTTGTGAGGAAATTGATACAAGAAGATAAACGAATCCGCTATTTTTATCAGAAAAACAAAGGCCTGGCGAGAGCGCGCAATGCGGGGATGCGGAAGGCAACAGGTGATGTTCTTACATTCCTCGATTCGGACGACGCATATCATCCGGATCATTTAAGCAAACGTGTGCAGTATCTAACGCGACATACCGATATTGATTTTTTACATGGGGGAATGACGCTGGTGGGTCCGAAGAGAAAACACTATGTTGTCGATTTAACGAACCCTGCAAAGAAGATTCATCTTCGCCGGTGCCATGTCGGGGGGACGTTTTTCTTTCGACGGAGAGTGCGAAGCCGGGTTAGGACATTTTCAGCAATTCCCTTCGGCGAAGACTTCGATTTCTACCGGAGAGTGGAACAGCATTTCGTGATTCGCAAAGTCGGATTCCCGACGTACGTTTATCATCTCGATTCGGAAAACCGGTTGTGTGATATTTTTACGGAGAAGTTACGGAGATAAGAAAGAAGAAACGCGGCATTAACGTGATGACAAATCGTTAATGGTTGTCATTGCGAAGGATCCTGATGAAGTCGGGAAATTGAAGCAATCTTTTTATTGTACGTGAATCAATAGAGAGATTGCTTCGCTCGTAAAAAGCACTCGCTCGCAATGACATTTTTTTAACGGGAGTTAGTGTTTCAGTTCTTTTCGAATGCTTGCTTCGAGTTTGAAATGTTCGTCGGCGGGGATGCCGAGTTTTTCGCGGAGCGATGTGAGATAATCCGATTCTTCGGGATTGATGGAGCCGTCCGCCCAGATTTTGCGTAGAGCGTTGACATACACTTCAGTTTTTGACGCTTTTTCCAATTCGTTGAACTTTCCTTCACTGATCTCCACAATAGTCCTCAGTGCATTGAGAAGCGCCCGTTCATCGATGGAGATAACGCCGTCCTGCCAGGCATTCTTGAACATGCTCTTCAGCAGGTCTTCCCCTTTTGCTTTCAGAATCTCGGTGCTGTTGGCCCCTTTCTTTGCCGCTTCCAATTCTTTTTCCAGGATCGCTACCTGCGCCAGCATTTCGCCCCGCACCACTTCCTTGGCTGTTTCGATATCTTTTTGATGGCGCGATTTAAATGTCTCGAATTCTTTTTTTACCGCGTCCAGTTCCTTATCGCTCGCTTTCCCTGCCGTATTTTTCGCCGCGGTCAATTCATGCTGGAGATTGGCGATCTGTGCGTTGAGATTTTTTTCCACCGCTTCCTTCATCGCCTGGGCTTCTTTTACCTGCATGGTCAACTGCGCCACTTCGCGCTGGAGCTTTGCCTGTGTTGCGGCAAATTCCTGCCGAAGCGAATCGATACGTGCCGACGACTCGTCTTTCGCCTGGGGTTTTGTCTCCTGTTTCGGCGGTTCCAGTTTGGTTTCTTCTTTTACCGGTTCGGATTTGGGTGCGGGCGGTTTCTCTTCCTTCTTTTCCGGTTCGGTTTTTGGTGGTTCCGCTTTGGGGGGTTCGGGTTTGGAAGGTTCGGGTTTCTTTTCTTCTTTCGCCGGTTCCTGTTTCTTCTGATCTTCGGAGAGTTTTTTTACTTTATCGTCTTCGGCTTTCTTTCTCTCGTCGGCGATCGAAGAGTTTACCCTGTCCTTGTACGCCATAGCGTACATATTATTGGGTTCGATGGCGAGCGCTTTGTTGACATCTTCAAGGGCTTTAGACCATTCGGAGGACTTGATGTGTTTATCGGCGCTTTTCAGCAATTCGCCGATCAATTTCTTTTGTGATTCTTTGTCTGCAGCAGCCATGGGGTAACAACAACCTTTCTGCAATTAATATACCCAACAACTCGTTGAATATCAACGAAATGTACACCCCTTCGATTTTAGATTTTCTTAATAAAAAAGCCGGGTGATTCCCCGGCTTAGAAAAAAACAGTGTCGCGATAATTTCAACGAATGCCGATCTCTTTCAGGAGGAAATCGGCTTCGGCCACCTTTTCGACATTCCACAGAACGTAGCGGATGTCGACGGCGATGGAGCGGCTGTAACTTTGGTCCCATGCATAGTCGTTGATTGTTGCTTCAAACGCACGGTCGAAATTCACGCCGATCAATTCCCCTTTTGCATTTAATACGGGACTGCCGGAATTGCCGCCGGTGGTGTCCATATCATACAAAATGCCGACCGGGACATCGTTAAGTTTTTTGTTCTTATATATGCCGAAATCCTTCTTCGCATACAGTTCGCGGATCTTGCGGGGCGTATTATAGTCGGGATCGTCGCTCGTCTTTTCGATCACCCCTTTCAGCGCGGAGATCGGAGAATAATAGACCGCATCGGCAGGACTGTAACCGCGGATGGTACCGAACGTCATGCGAAGCGTTGAATTTGCATCGGGAATGAAATCGGTCTTTTTCCATTCCTGTTTTATGTCGATCAGCTTTCCCATCAGGCGGTTCAGTTCTCCGGTCTGTTTCCGTTCTGTCAGTTTTTGCGCATCAATATCCGCAGCCAGCGCGATGAGAAAACCCATCAACGGATCACCCGCGGCACGAATCTGATCCGGCGTCATTTCCAATGCGGAAAAGACAAACGTCGTATCTGCCAGCCGCGTGTTCTTCAGGAGACTATCCACGAACGCCTCAACGGTCATTTGCTTCGGAATCAATGTAAGCGCATTGATGGATTGGTTCGCCGGAAGCGATGCCACTTTTGTCAGAATCTCATTCAAAAATAATTGGTCTATCGGCATATGAAAACTGCGGAGTGAATTCAGGGTTTGCTGTTTCAATGCGGCGGTACTTCGGTCTATTGAGGCAGGTGTACGGTTTTCATCCGGTTTCTGCCGGTTCTCCGCAGCGCGCAGCACCATATTGCCGATTGACAGCAGCGTTGAACTGCCGGTAATGTTCGTCAGAATCAATGTCCGTTCGGATTCATTTCGCATTTCGGAATACACGGCATTGATGCCGGGAAGCACGTCGCCGTATTTCTTTTTCCTCTCCGGATTGGCATTGATATACGCAACCAACCCCTCCTCTTCTTTTTGTTTGTTCTGCACGATCGGAACGTTTTTGAATCCTTTTAGTTTTCCCCGGTAGTTCTTCTCGACGTTGGCGAGCGATTTGATCCTGGCGGTGAGTGCCAGCGCCACTTCGGGATTCCCTTTTCCTGCGTTCTCCATCTGTGCGATCATCCATGCATTCCGCTGCTGCACAAACGGCAGACGGATATCCCGTTCGTATTCAAGATAGTACGATGTCTGATGACGGAACGTGCGGCCCGGATAACCGAGAATGAAGACCAGATCGTTCTCTTCCACGCCGTTCGGATTGACGGTAAAATATTTTTTTGGCGTAAAAGGAATATTGGCGGTGGAGTAATCGGCAGGATTTCCGTCCGGACCCACATATGCGCGGATGAAGGAAAAGTCGCCGGTGTGCCGCGGCCAGACCCAGTTGTCGTTCTCGCCGCCGAACTCTCCGACGGACCGCGGAGGAACATAGACCAGGCGGATGTCGCGCAGAGTTTTGCGGACAAACAATACGTACGTTTTTCCGGCAAACATTTCCGCCACCGATGCGGTCGTTCCTTTTTGTCTTTGCTCTGCTTCCGAGACGAGTATTTTCGAATTTTTTTCTATGATCTTCGTCCGTTCGACCGGATCGGTCGTATCGGAAATGCCGGCGAGGATCTCCTTCGACACATCGCGATACGAATCGATGATACGCGCGGTCAAACCCCGAGCCGGAATTTCCATTTCTCTCGTCTTCGCAAGGAATCCGTTCGTCACATAATCGTTCTGCACGGAGCTGACCTGTTGCACGACGCCGAAAACACAATGGTGGTTGGTAATAATCAATCCTTCGGCGGAGATGAACGACGCGCTGCAGCCACCGACATTGACACTGGCATCGACAAGGCTGATGCCGTTCGGATTGTAAATATCCTTCGCCGTAATCTTAAATCCTTTTTTCTTGAGATCGAGTTTTTGGATTTCCGACAGCGGATACATCCCTTCGCCGGCAGAGACAATAGTTGAGACCAGGAACAGGATCGTAATAATCTTCTTCATAACGTACCTATCGAGTAATGTTGTATTGATTGTTCTGGTAAAAGATAACGGTTCTTTCTGCCATTAGAAATAAAAAAACCGCCGGAGGTCCGGCGGTATCGGTTCGTGTTTTTTTCCGAGAGAATCGCGGTATTAGATTATGACCGTTGCACTTTTTCCATGACAATATTCGTCGTCGTGCGGAAATCGATCTTCCCGCTCCCCATTTGCGGAAGTTCGGGGATGATAACAAACTGTTTCGGCAGTGCGATGTTGGGCAGCTGTTCTCCCATTTTTTTGAGGGTCTCTTTTTCGTCGATCTGCTGCGTGACTGCGGCGACGATCTTTGCTCCTTTGGTCTGATCGGGCACTTCCACAACGCAGCACTTCACGTCGTCCGGCAGCAATTTTTCCAGCACATCTTCCACTTTAATCAGCGAGACCATTTCACCGCCGATTTTAACGAAACGTTTCAGCCGGCCGACATGCCACAGATAACCGTCTTCATCCATCCATCCCATATCCCCGGTATCGTACCAACCGTGACGGAACGCCATCGAGGTGCTTTCAAAATCGTCGAAATATCCTTTCATGATATTATCCCCTTTGACAAGGATCTTTCCGATCTCGCGGCCCTTACACTCTTCACCGGTCTCGTAATTTTCCAACCGCACCCGGACACCCGGCAATGGTTTTCCGACGCTTCCCGGCCTGTTGTGTTTCGGCGTATTCACGCAAAGTCCCGGACTTGTTTCCGTGCAGCCGTATGCCTCCAGCAATACTTTGCTATGCTGTTCTAAAAAGATTTTCCGCAGTGCATCGGGGCATTTGTCCGCACCGGCGAGCATGATACGGCATGTGGCAAAATCGCCGGGGCCAGCCTTGTGTCCGTACCCCCAGAAGAAACTCGGCGTTCCCGCCATAATTGTCACTTTTTCCTCGCGGACCACATCGCACACCCCTTTGAAGTCCAGCGGATTGGCATATGTCACGATAGTCATGCCGGACCAGATTGGAAGCCAGGCATGCGCCGTTTGTCCAAAGACGTGAAACAGGGGGAGATTTCCGAGCACGATATCCTCTGCGCTGAATTCCAGCACTTCGGAAAGGCTCTTCAGGTTTGCATTGATATTCTTATGGCTGAGCTGAACCGCTTTCGGATCTTTCTCGCTGCCGCTGGTGAACAGGATGACAATATTATCCTCTTCGTGTCCCTGCGATACCGTTTTTTTCAACAGCGCTGTCGGCAACTTCGACCGGACGGCGGCATTCAGCTTATCGATGATGCCGATGCTTTCCATGATGTCTTCGAGAAACACCATGCCGGGAACAACCGGGCACTGGATCTTTTCGAGCAGTGCTTTGGATGTAATAATGGTTTTAAAGGCACATTTTTTCTGCGCATACTCGCAGTTTTGAGCCGCACCGGTGGAATAATTGATCATCACCGGAACGCGGCCGCTCATCAGAGCGCCGAGAATAGAAAGAATACATCCTGCGGATGTAGGAACCATGATACCAATAAAACCGGGATCGTATTTTTGGAATTTTTCCGACAGTATCAGCGATACAATGAGTGCGCGAGAATAGGTGACACGCCGATTGGTGGTCCGGTCGATAATGTACATCTTGCCGCCGGACTCTTTCGCCGTCTCGATAAATTTGTGATGCAGAAGCATTACGATACCTCCATAATTAAATAGTTCGAGATGAAGTTAGCGTATGGAAAGGCAAAAAGCAACGTTAAGAGAGTAAATTTCCAATCCCAGAATACCAGTTGACATACAAAACACACAGTGCACATGAAATACGTAAAATGATACTGCACGATTGAAATCGAACTCGACACTACATATACCGTAATTTACATACCGATAAGAAAGAATGAGTTATTTAGTTTTGCACATCGTTAAAAATGCACACTCGCTCATGCTGTTTTTCTCCATGATACTGATTCGATAGTCTCTGTCACTGCTGTAGAGGGGGTGTTTGCAGTCAGAATCAAGCAAACGAAAAAGATACCATTTAATTGAAGATTTTGGGCGTTTTTATCGTTGAAATATTAAACAGTTTCCGTTGCGGGGCGCAGCGTCACAACTCAAAAAAATTTACTTGCGTCTTTATTGGAAAGGATATATTTTAGTTCCGCAATTAACAGTAACACCGTTGATGCACTTATTGATGCTTCCGTCTCTTTGGCGCAATTCCAATGCGCCCCTGATGCTCAGAGGAACCTCCCTGAACAACAGAGGATCGGCAAACACACCATGCCGGAGTAAAATTCGGGATGGGTTCAAGTGGCACCAATGCCGGTGGTACCCTCGCTGGAAATATTTGTTCAGTGAGGTTTTTTTGTAACAACATATAGGAGCAACCTATGGAAACAGGTACCGTGAAATGGTTCAACAATGCTAAAGGGTACGGCTTCATCTCCCGCGAAAGCGGCGAAGATGTATTCGTACACTACAAAAGCGTCGTTGGCGACGGTTACAAAACGCTGAACCAGGGCGACAAGGTCCAATTTGAAGTTGAAAAAGGATCAAAGGGCCTGCAGGCAGCGAAAGTATCCAAAGTGTAACAACGATACTACTGCGTAGTACGCAAAAAAACCCCCGGTTTCGATCGGGGGTTTTTATTTTTAAATATTTTTTCTTCATATTATTCCGTCCGCTCAAACGGACAATCCATTGAAATCCTCGCTCCCTACATTTCATTTATAAGAGGTCTGTCATGAAAAAACTCCTTGTCCTGTTTTTCTGTTCTTCCGTTTTCCTCGTTTCCCAAACCGAACCGCCAAAACCTGACTGGACCCATACGCTGGTCTCGGGTTTTACCGTAACGCAGGTCTCGCACACGAATTGGGCACAGGGGGGTGAGAACGCATTGGCGTATACACTCACTTTCGACGGGAAATCCGTTCGCGATGTTACTACGACCAATTGGAGCAATTCGTACAAGATCGCATACGGACAGACGCGTCTTGGTTCAAAAGGACTTCGGAAAATAGAAGATAAAATTGAACTGGAAAGCGTACTGACGTATAAAATCGGTACCTCCATTAATCCCTATGCATCGGCAACGTTCAAATCGCAGTTTGACGACGGATTCAAGTATGATGATGTTGCGAATACCAAAGTGAAAACATCGTCGCGATTCGATCCGGCATATCTTACACAGGCGGTCGGCCTCGGTTACCAGCCGTATGAGAACGTGAAAACGAGGCTTGGCGCCGCATTGCGTGAAGTGTTGTCCGATGCACAAGGATATGCCGACGATCCCGCAACAACAACCGTCGAGACATCGAAGGTTGAGGGCGGATTAGAGTCGGTTACCGACGTATCGTGGCAATTTGAAGAGAATATTCTTTTTGTTTCCAAACTGGAAATGTTCGCCCCGTTCAATCATCTTGATGTTGTGATTGTTCGCAGCGACAACATGCTGGTGGCGAAAGTCAATTCGTATATTTCCGTTAATCTCAACGTCCAGTTGATCAATAACGCACATATTACTCCGCGCACGCAGGTGAAACAAACCCTGGCAATGGGTTTGACCTATACACTATTATAACGGATTGGAGATCCATTTATGCTGAAAGAATTTTTGGCGTTCCTGAAGAAGTACGGCGTCGTCGGTCTGGCAATTGCCGTGGTAATCGGCGGAAAAGTAAACATTTTTGTGACCGCAACGGTGAACGACCTTATTATGCCGATTATCGGCATTTTTATTCCGGATGGTTCGTGGCAGACGTGGGTGCTGGAATTGGGTCCGCTGAAACTGGCGGTCGGTCATTGGATCGGCGCTGCCATCGATTTCACGATTGTCGCATTCTTTGTTTATGTTGCTACAAAATTCATGATACGAGAAACGACGGAAAAACCATAATTCGCAGAATTACACAGGGATAATTTCTTTCCGAAAAAATGCGGCGATTATGATTGCGGAGAGAGAAAATCAAAATTGAGATAGTATTTCAGCGGATTGGGCTGCAGTTTGCACTCCTCTGCCAGTACGATCCGTTCGATCCTTCCCATATCGCGCAACTGATACAGGCGCGGCACCATTTTGTCACGCAATTCGATCGGTGTGACCGGATTGATGTAGATCGACGTCCCTCCTTCAAATCCTGCCGGAACATTGACCCGCCACTTGAGCATGACATGCCACGGCATCTTATAGACCGCGTCGATCGGCGTGTAGTACCATTCCTCGTTGCACGACAGGTGCGATCCCATGGCCGCATGACAGGCATGAACAATATCGCTGATGCCCCGAATCTCTTCGTCCGACTGCTCGTACGGCCGGGAATGATATGATTTGGAATAGATCTCGATGGTGGGATACCGGTGACCGATTCCGACATACGCCACGGCGTGATCGTTTTCGGCAAAGACCAGATTGAACTGTGCGGCCATATTCGCCCCGAGCTCGTTGAACACATTAGCGTCATGCCGGAGCATGTTCAACTGCTGACTGATTGCCGCACCCCACTCATCCAGCCCGCAGAGCTGCTTATGAAGATGGTCGAAGGAGGCGCCGGCCGGCCGGAGCCAGTTTTGGAAGATACTGATGTACCGGATGTACCGGTTGTATTCCAGCATATCCTTCATCGCGGCAATGGTAAACTTGAAGTATTGAAAATGTTCTTCCGGTGTCAGATCACCCGAGGCGCGCAGCTGCGTGTCGTACTGCGCATCGTGGGAGTAGTGCGACCGTGCAATCACCAATTCATGACATCCTCCGAAAAAGGCATCCATCATATTCACTTTTTCGAATGCCGATTTTTTCTTGATTTGTTCGGGCGATTTTCCGGACTGCTCCAGTTTATATTGGATGATGTTGTTGATATGCTCCGAGCCCATGGGATTTTCGAAATACTGATCGCGCCAATGGGCCAATTGCGGATTCAGGTGATATCCGTAGTTCTTCTTCCAGTAATCGATCGTTAAGATCTCGAACAAATTTCCGGTTCGGCGAAACTCCGCTGTTGTATCGAAATATTTATCCGGCGACAGATGGGTGATTGTTTCGTAGCGGTCATTGACCTTTATCAGGCGTGTTTTTTCGGGAGGGGTTTCAAAATACCGGGCAGCACAAAAACTGCAATAGTCTTCTTTTTCGGAACGGTGGATCGGATGTGACGCAGCGGGAACATCGTTGGTGACCGGCTTGCTTCCCCGTCCCGGCACAGCCCACACTTCGGTGCCGGCGAACGGATTGATTTGTTTCACCGTCCCGTCCGGCATGATATTATAGTAGGTGTTGTAATTTCGTGGGAACATAGTGGCGTTCCTTTGGTGTACTCGTCCGAAATCCGAAAAGACGTCGGACGCTTATAGTGTTACACCGATGTTGCCGCTTTGAGCATCTGCTGCACTTTTCTCGGCGAGTCTGCTTCCGCATAAAAACGGATCAGCGGTTCGGTACCCGATGCACGGATCAACATCCAGCCGTTTTTTGTATACAGCTTCACGCCGTCGGTCATGTCTGTCTTGGTGACCTGGAACGGCCCGACCTTTTTCGGTTTACCGGTAAAGAATTTCATTACTTTTTCTTTTTGTTCGGCAGTCAGATGTTTGTCGATGCGTCCAAAATGATGTTCGCCGAATTCGTTGAACAGTTCATTCACCAGTTCGCTCAATTTCTTTCTTCGCACCGCCATCACTTCGGCGAGCAGGAATCCGACAAAGATACCGTCCCGCTCGGGAAGGTGGCCTTTGACCGCAATGCCGCCGCTTTCTTCACCGGCTATAATGATATCCCGTTCGGTCATCAATTTGCACAGATGTTTGAATCCGACCGGCGTTTCCAGCAGCCGTACGTTGTAATGGTCGCACATCTTGACGATCAAGTCGCTGACCGACAGCGATTTCGCCACTGCGCCGCGCATATGTTTCCGCTCAATCAGGTACTTCAATAAGATGGCAAAGATCCGGTGCGAATCGACGAAATTTCCTTTTTCATCCACTGCGCCGATGCGGTCGGCATCGCCGTCCGTTGCAAATCCCATATGGTATTTCCCGGAACGGACTTCAACGCTCAGTTCCTCGACATTCTGCGGCAGCGGTTCGGGATTGGTCGTTCCGAAGGATGGATTGTAATCGCTGCGTATCGTGCCGATCTTCGGCAGGAACAGTTCGGGAATTCCCATGCCGGCGCCGTGCATCGCGTCGTGCATGATCTTAATCCGCGTGGCTTTAATCAAGTCGAACTCGATCTTTGTTTTCAGATCCGCGACATAGATCTTTGTCAGATCAACGAATTGGATCATCTTTCGCTTCACCAAATCGTCGAACGGCAGTATCTCGACCGGCAGAACGGCAACATCCTGCAGCGGTTCGAGTTCCTTTTCCACAACGGCGATCATTTCGGGATGTGCGGGTCCGCCGAAATCCCCTTTGATCTTGAACCCGTTGTACTTCGCCGGATTATGGCTGGCGGTAATGACAACACCGCCGGCCGCTTTCTTCTTTACCACGCCGAGCGAGACGACCTGTGTCGGAGAGATCTGTTCCGACAAAAGGACTTTCACACCGATCGATGCGATCACCTGCGCCGCGGTGTGTGCAAATTCTTTGGAAAGGAAACGGGCGTCGTAACCGATCACCACGCCGTTCTTGACAAGTTTATGAGAGGCAAAATAACGGCCGGTGGCGAGAGCAACTTTTTGAACGTTCGCAAATGTAAAATCTTCCGCGATCACTCCGCGCCAGCCGTCGGTACCGAATTTTATGGAAGCCATAGTCATTTTTTGATTTGGTGATTTTATGATTTTATGATTTGTATTTATTACCCCGATTGTGCGTTATCGCTTCACGTTAAATGCCGACAGACCGGCGTAGATTCCGTTCGTATCGAGTTCCTCTTCGATGCGGATCAGTTGGTTATACTTGGCAACGCGATCCGTGCGCGATGTCGAACCGGTTTTAATCTGTCCGGCATTGGTGGCAACGGCGATATCGGCAATGGTTGCATCTTCCGTTTCACCGGAGCGATGGCTGATCACGGCCGTGTAATGAGCCCGTTTTGCCATCTCGATCGCATCAAGAGTCTCGGTGAGCGTTCCGATCTGATTTACCTTTACAAGAATCGAATTGGCAACGCCTTCGGCGATTCCCTTTGCAAGAAATTCCGTATTAGTGACGAACAGATCGTCCCCGACCAACTGCACTTTCGCACCGACGGTATCGGTGAGCAGTTTCCATCCTTTCCAATCGTTCTCCGCCATTCCGTCTTCGAGGGAGATGATCGGATAGTTGTCCACCCATTTTTTCCAGTAGGCGACCATTTGTTCCGCCGTGAATTTTTCCTGCGTTGATTTGTAGAAGAGATATTTTCCATCCTCGCCGTACATTTCGCTGGCTGCCGGGTCGAGTGCAATAAAGATGTCGTGTCCCGGTTTGTATCCCGCTTTTTCGATCGCTTCCATGATCACCTGCAGTGCCTCTTCGTTCGATTTCAGGCTCGGGGCAAATCCCCCCTCGTCTCCCACCGCAGTGTTGTATCCTTTTTTCTTCAGCACGCCTTTCAGCGTGTGAAATACTTCCGCACCCATGCGCAATGCTTCCGCAAATGTCGGAGCGTTCACCGGCATGATCATGAACTCCTGAAAATCCACATTATTGTCCGCGTGCCGACCGCCGTTGATAATGTTCATCATCGGCGTGGGAAGCACTTTTGCATTCGTTCCGCCGATATACCGGTACAACGGCACGTCAAGATAGTGCGCCGCGGCTTTGGCAACGGCGAGAGAGACAGCGAGCATAGCATTGGCGCCGAGTTTTGCTTTGTTGTGTGTTCCGTCGAGCTCGATCATCATCTTGTCGATCCCCACTTGATCCTGCGCATCGAATCCAACGAGTTCCTCGGCGATGATATTGTTGACGTTTTCCACCGCTTTCAGGACCCCTTTCCCGAGATAACGGTTCTTGTCGTCGTCGCGCAATTCGACCGCTTCGTGTTCGCCGGTCGAGGCGCCGCTGGGAACCGCTGCGCGGCCGACCGTGCCGTCTTCAAGTTCTACATCGACTTCTACTGTGGGATTGCCGCGGGAATCCATTATTTCGCGTGCCCAAATATCTTCTATGATTGACATGACAAATACTCCGGTTTCTGTGGTATGAAATGAATGTTCTACGAGATTGGGTGAAAGAAGATCAATTTTCGCTATAATTAACCGAAAATTTGGCAGAAAAGCAAAATTGAATGGCGGAGCATTTTGTGCCCAATTCATCGTCCGTGGCATCATCGACGAGGTATGGACAAACATCCGGCGGAAAAAGAGATTATTTTTTTGGCAATCCCGTTTCAGGGTCGAATGTATTTGGCGCGGATGTTTGCACGGGCAGGCCTGTTTCGGGGTCAATCGGCCGTAGATTCGTTCGGCCGGTGTAGCGGATCACATCCCCTTCAATCGAATATGTTTTCAGATCGGTAAAGATCGGTTCGAATGCAATAATGACCAGCGGTGTATACACAAATGCACCGGCGATACCGAATATCAATGGAGCGATGACATCCAGTTCCCGCGTTTCGCCAGTGATCGAGAGGTTGATAATCGCGTCTCCGGGGGTTTTCTTCAGTTGTTTGTCCAACATCCCTTGAAAATCGGGATGCCCGCCGCCATGCAGTCGCTTGAGAAAAAGCAAAGACCGGTCCTGCAGCACGGAAAAATGTTCGACGACGACATATTCTTTCTCAGCAGGAGTATTCAACAACACCGGGACGGCTGTGTTCTTGACTGAGAAATCGAGCGTCATGCATCCGGTCAGACATAAAAAGACGCTGAGCAAAATCACTATGGATACAATAGTGCGATATGATGTGGCGGTTCGATTCACTGATTACAATTCCAATATCCGCCAGAAAAATACGAAATAGGCCTCTTTAAAATGGACTCCAATTCTGAAACTGTCGTTAACGGCATAAAGAAATCCAAAATCAAAATCAATCGTTCGAAATTCTCCATCCTTCGCGTCGAGCACGAACGGCGTTGAGTCAGAAAGATAATCGTGGCGCACCTGCGTGAGCGTACGGTACCGATAGCTGTTATCCGCCCATACTTCTGCTGCAAATTTTAAATTTTTTGTCAGATCGTACTCCAGTGCCGCCCAAACCCTGAACGGTATGGCATTCATATTATCGGTCGTCCACTCATACGACGAATTCAATATATTGTCGCGTATTAACGGAAGCGAGTTTGTCTTAAACCCAAAATGATATCCCATCTCTCCCCGTCCGCTCTCTTGTGCCCATAGTTTGGAATAGACGACATAAAATACTGCAAAGAATGCAGTGTTATAGTCGGGATTGAGCGCCTGGCTTGCGGGAATGTTTGCCAATTGCGGATCGGAGAGAAGCAGTTTATCCGATCTCCTCCGGATATACATTGCGCGGTTGGCAAGCGTTGCCGACATGTCGTGCCTGCTGTAGAGATTTGCTCCAACGGCAATTCCGGTTCTGCTGTTTGCCGTCCGTTCATTATAAAATTGATACAACGGCCTCAGGTTAAGATCGCCGTTGAAATTGTTTCCGAACGACGTGTGGACCATGAAATGGTCGGTAAATCCGTACCCGATTGATAATCCGCTGATGTACATGGCATGCGCTTCGAGCGGAAACGCGGTCGGATCGTCGAAGATATCGGTCAACGAGACGGCACCGCGGTAGAATCGTTTTTTTTCTTCCGCCCATGGTACCAGTTTGCCGCCATGAAACCGATTCATATCCTGAATGTCCTTCTTTTCGATCACCACATCCCCGTATCGCGAATGTATCGAAATCGTTTCGAGCGTCTCTTTAATGACGGGGCCGACATACCGGCTCTCGTCCCGCTTGGTCACTTCGGCTGTTTCTTCCAGAATGTCTTTGGTCGGCACTTTCAGCACACCTTCGGTGGTTTCCAGGTGGCAGAAATCATTTTCTATTTTAAGGATTGTTCCGTGGATGATATTACCATCGACGAGGTGGAAACGTTTTGACATTCCCGGTTCCAGGTATTGAGCGATTAACGGAGATCGATCCTGCGGTGTCTGCGAAGCAGTATTCCGGGCTGTGCGCGTTACGGGGACCGGTGACTCCGGTTGTTGACGTTGCTCAAGAGCAGGTTTTGGCGGATTGTCCGATTGCATCGATCGAATAATGTCCGATGCTTCCGCGCGGGTCAGTTGGCTCAATTCTTTGCCGAATCGGTCTGCGAGATACCGATTCCACTGTTCCGCCGAAAAACCATTGGCCGTTGCCAGAATCCGAATCGCATCGGCTTGCGCCGGCAATATCGGTTCACTATCTTGTGCGAACGAGAAAATGATTAACAAAACCGACAGCAGTGAGAGTGTTGTTTTCCAAGACATAAATCCTCCGAACGAGGGTGAGGAAGCAGGGCGTCTATGAAATGCATAAAAAGATAACAATAATTTTATATATATGGCGTTAAAATAATTACACTTTTATGAATTCAATCGTACTTCTCGGCGCAACCGGACTTATCGGTACGGAATGTCTACGACAGGCATTGGATGACGATCGCATTACTCAAATTACTGTCTTGTCGCGATCTCCTCTTCCCGTCCGACATCATAAAATATCCGAAATAATTACTCCGCTGGAAGAGATAGAAAAATATCACACCGTTTTTACAGCGGACGCGGTATTGTGCGCACTGGGAACGACAATCAAAAAAGCCGGATCACAGGAGGCGTTTCGAAAAGTTGATTTTGAATTTCCGCTCCGCGCGGCAACGCTTGCCCATGGACAGGGGACAAAGCATTTTCTATTGGTGAGTGCGCTCGGAGCAAACGCACGATCATCGGTGTTTTATAATCGCGTAAAAGGCGAGACGGAAGAAGCAGTGATGAAAATCCCCTTTCACCGGATTACGATCGTCCGTCCTTCCCTGCTGCTGGGAGAACGGAAGGAATTCAGATTGGGCGAACGAATTGCACAATTGTTCACGCCATTCATTCCCGCACCGTACACGCCCGTTCATGCGCGAACGGTGGCCGCACGATTGATCGCATCACTTTTTGAATCGAGATCGGGCGTAGCGATCATCGAATCAAAACAACTATAGTCTCCCAGCAATATTCTTCGGCCATCCTGCGGTGAATGTACTTTGCAATAAAGCGATTCTTCCCTCCGGGACATTATTGCAATTGTATTGAATTTTTCTACCTTTGTACACCATGATTTCGTTTGAATACCTCATACTAATCGCATCGTCGTTAATTCTGCTGAGCATTGCAATCGCGAAGTTCTCCGACAACCTTGGTGTACCGACACTGCTGCTCTTTCTCGGCATCGGCATGCTTGCCGGGGCGGACGGACCGGGAGGATTGTACTTCAACGATGTCAAACTTTCGCAATCCATCGGTATCATTGCTCTTATCTTCATTCTGTTCGCCGGCGGCCTGGATACGAAATGGAACGAGGTCCGTCCGGTCATCAAAGAGGCGAGCATCCTGGCAACACTCGGCGTTTTGGTCACCGCCTTATCCATTGCAGCGCTGATGGTGTTTGTCTATAACCTGTCGTTTCTCAACGGCCTGCTCCTGGGTGCGATTGTCTCGTCCACCGATGCGGCGGCGGTCTTTTCCGTACTGCGGGCGAAGAATGTTTCTCTGAAGGGTAATTTGAAACCGTTGTTGGAATTGGAATCGGGGAGCAACGATCCGATGGCGATCTTTCTCACCATCGGTACGCTCCAATTACTGACCATTCCCGAATCGATCTGGTCCGATGTTGTTCTCTTATTCTTCTATCAGATGGGTATCGGGGCGCTCTTTGGTTATGGCTTTGCCAGAGGAATGGTGCTGATCCTGAACAAACTGAGATTTCCGTATGAAGGAATTTATCCCGTCTTTGCCATTGCGTACGCAGGATTGATTTACGCAGCCACCACACTGGTAAACGGCAGCGGATTTTTGGCGGTGTACGCGGCGGGATTGATCATCGGCAACAGCGACATCATTCAAAAGAAAAGCCTGCTCCGCTTCTTCGACGGCCTCGGGTGGCTCGGACAGATCGCCATGTTCCTGACGCTCGGCTTGCTGGTGTTTCCCAGCGAGCTGATACCGGTCATCGGCAGCGGCGTGGTAATCTCGGCATTCCTGATTTTCTGTGCGCGCCCGGTCGGTGTTTTTCTGTCCCTCGCCTTCAGCGGATTTTCGTTGAAAGAAAAGATATTTATTTCCTGGGTCGGCTTGCGCGGCGCGGTTCCGATTATCCTTGCCACGTTCCCGCTGCTGGCGCAGACGCCGGGTGCGGGAGCACTCTTCAATGTGGTGTTCTTTATTGTACTGTCGTCGGCGTTGCTGCAGGGATGGACGATTCCCCTTGTTGCCCGGTGGCTCACCGTGGATGCGCCGATGAAAAAATCATCCCGGTATCCGATCGAGTTTGCCCCGGCACAAAATTCCGATACAGAGTTGATAGATTTGATGGTGCCGGTCAATTCCGAGATTATCGGCAAAACGATTGTTGAACTCGGCATGCCGGCGGACAGTCTTGTCGTACTGATCAACCGGGACGACAACTACATCGTGCCCAGCGGCGGAACGGCGATCGAAGAGAGCGATACACTGCTGGTATTAGTGAATAAGGAAAACCTCCCTGTTGTCCGCTCGATTATCTCCAAGAAAAAAGAAGATGGGGTCACGTTCTTTCCTGCGATTGATTAATCCGCACAGTTACTCCGGTCTTATAAATATTTGAACTCCTATTCAGCATCCGCAGACGAATTCCTGTCTTGCTATCTTCCGTACTTGTCGTCATATTTCGATATGAACATACTTCTCGCTCCGAATGCCATGAAGGGCGCACTGACCGCACAGCAGATTAGCTCGGTTCTGCAGCGGACACTCCGCCGTAAATATCCGACGGCGAAAATAGTATCCTGCCCTATTGCCGACGGCGGCAACGGTACGCTGGAGTGTCTCATGAATGCACTCGGCGGGACGGTCTATAGTACTACGGTTACCGGCCCGATTCCGACGATAAAAGTGAATGCACGGTTCGGCATTACGCCGCAGCATGTCGGCATCATCGAATCCGCAGAATCAATCGGATTGCACCACATCACCCCGTCACCCGAATCGATTGCACAGTCCACAACACGGGGGATCGGCGAATTGATTGTGGCGATGCAGGAGTATCATTGCCGCGAGATCCGGATCGGGCTCGGCGGCTCGGCAACAAACGACGGCGGCGCCGGAATGGCAACCGCATTAGGATTCGAATTGACGGATGATCACGATGAACCGCTAAAAGAAGGATCGATCCCATTGCTTCAGCTGCACACGATCGCCGGTAAAAATGCCCATGCCGCCGTTCCGCCGATACTCCTTCTCTCCGACGTGCAGAATCCGCTTTTGGGCGATAACGGTGCGACATATACATTCGCACGGCAGAAAGGGGCAACCGAAGAGCAACTCCCCTACCTCGAAGCGGCAATAAAAAATTTCGCGGATGTGGTTGAAACACATGCCGGCAAAGAATTCCGATCCATCTCCGGCGCCGGCGCCGCAGGGGGATTGGGATTCGGGTTGATGGCGTTCTGCAATACAACGGTTACCAGCGGTATCGATGCCGTTCTTGATGCTATCGGTTTTGACGACAAACTCGAATCATGCGACTGTATACTCACCACCGAAGGAATGCTGGATGAGCAAACGCTGTTCGGCAAAGGAATTGCGGGAATCGCACAGCGGGCGCAGCGCCTCAATAAACCGGTCCACGCATTTGTCGGAAAAGTCAGCGGCGATGCCGACCGGTTGCGCCGGCAGCTCGGCCTGGCATCACTCACACAAATCTCTCCGGCCGAACTTCCGCCAATGCAGGCAATGCGCGATGCAAGCTGGCTGCTTGCCGATGCCGTGTATCATCATTCCTTTTAATGTCCCATGACGACACGCGACGTTCTTTCGTACTTAAAGAAGCACGGTTCACCCAGGGTAATCGAACAGATGAAACATTTCGGTATCGAATCGCCAAAAGCCTTCGGGAACACTGCGCCTGATTTGCGACTACTGCAAAAAAAGATTGGAACGGATCACGACCTCGCCCTGTTGTTGTGGAAGTCGGGATATTATGAAGCCAAAATAGTTGCAGCGTTGATAGCCGATCCGGACCGAATGACGGGCCGTATGATGGATTCATGGGCGAAAGAATTCGATTCATGGGCAGTATGCGACACTTGTTGCGTTGAACTTTTTTGTTATACGGTCCATGCCGTTCCCAAGATTTTTCGGTGGAGCACCCATGCCGATGAATTTGTGAAGCGGGCCGGTTTTGTGCTGATACCGGCGCTTGCGATTCACCGCAAAGAACTCGACGACGATATCTTTCGATCATTTTTTCCTCTTATCGTGCGGGAATCGACCGATAAAAGAAATTTTGTCCGAAAGGGAGTGAATTGGGCGCTCCGCGCAATCGGAAAAAAGAATCCCGCTCTGCACACGGAAGCGCTGTCGATAGCGCGTCAATTATCCCGTCAGTCGAACGCAACCGCTCGGTGGATCGGGACTGATGCAATAAAAGATCTGCAGAGTGAATCCACGCGACGGAGGTTCACACGAATGAAGGAGAAAAAAAATTAATGAGGTTCTTTCCTCTCGTATTTATTCTTATGGTGCCGACAATCGTTGCACAGCAGATTGACGATCTCGCAATTACGGTGCACGGCAGCGGACGACAATACGTCTTCACAAACAAGGAGGCCGGCACGTACTACGGCGAGGTGAATGCACCGAATGCCGGCGGCTGGCAGGGATGGTTCGTGAATGCAGAAAAAATCCTACACGATTATACGGTTATAGTCAACGGTGAGCCCCTCGACCGATCCGCGGCAACCACCCACGTTTTGCCGTACAAAATTCAACGCCGGTACCCGAACGGTCTTCAGGAAACTGTCTCCTTTGCCGATAGCCTGAATATACTTATTGTTCAAATATCAGATCCATCGGCGGATATTATCATTCAGCCGGCGGAATTTTTCCGTCAGGATGGATCCGTGTGGATTCGCACTGCATCCGTACCGGATTTTGCCGTTACCGCACTTGCAGTCTCCGGTCAACGGACGTCCGACGATGTTACATTTGCCGTTGCGGCAGATCGATCAATCGAACGGGCGAAACAAATGGGTGCGCACGCCGTCGCCAATGCCGACGCAATGCTGTTGCAGCGAAAAAAACGCATGCAAAAGATTCTCGACCGTTCGTCGGCAATCTTCAATGACCAACGGCTGACTGCCGCGCTGGGATGGGCGAAAATCCAGATCGATGCGTTAATCATGAATCAGGCAACCGGCGGAAAGAGGACAAGGGGGATCTTTGCGGGACTGCCGTGGTTCAACAATTATTGGGGGCGCGATTCATTCATCTCCCTTCCCGGTGCGACGTATGTGATCGGTAATTTTTCCAATGCGCGGGATGTGCTCAGCTCGTTTGCGGCATTTCAGGAACATGATTCCACATCGGCAAATTTTGGGCGAATACCGAATCTCGCAACACCGCAGTCGGTCGTCTATAATACCGCGGACGGAACACCGTGGTTCGTCCGTTCGCTGTACGAATATGTAAAGTATTCCGGCGATACGGAGTTCGTGCGCGAAATGTATCCCGTCATTAAACGGTCGATCGACGGAACGATCCGGCATCACACGGACACACTGGGATTTCTGACACACGGCGATGCTGAATCCTGGATGGATGCCGTCGGTCCGAACGGACCATGGTCGCCGCGCGGAAATCGTGCGGTGGACATTCAGGCGCTCTGGCATCATCAATTAAGCGTCGGCATGTTCTGCGCGGAGTACCTGGCCGACTATGCGGCAGCATCGCGATGGAAAACCCTTGCCGACAAACTCGAGAATAATTTCCGCCGATATTTTGTCGATTCAACCGCCATGCTGCTCTACGATCATCGGAACGGCGACGGTTCTCCTTCTTCGGAAATTCGCCCCAATCAGATCTTCGCGTTCGATATGGCTATCCCGGAAAATGTCCGGCAGACCATGGTGCGCACAGTGCTGAAGGAACTGCTCTATGAACACGGCACGGCAACGCTGGCACAATCCGATTCCAATTTTCATCCCTACCATGAGCATCCGCCGTATTATGTGAAGGATGCCGCCTATCATAACGGCACCATCTGGACATGGCTGAACGGGCCGGTGATCTATGCGGCAACTCGGTACGATCTTCAGCATCTCGTCTATCCCGTCACAAAGAATTCCGTGCACCAGATGCTGGAACGGGGATGTGTCGGAGCGCTGTCGGAACTGTTGAATGTCCATACTAAAGAGGGTGAATCGGTACCGCGGCTTTCGGGAACATATTCCCAGGCGTGGAGCCTTGCGGAGTTCGTCCGGTCGATGTATCAGGATTATCTCGGCGTGAGTATCGATCTACCGTCGAAAAATCTGCGGATCAATCCGAAACTTCCGCCGGAGATTTCGTCGTTCAATATCCTGCACCGTGTCGGCAATGGATCCGTTCGGATCCGGTATGCCGTTGTCGGCGATACCGTGACCGTTGCACTGGAACCGAACGAGATCGGACACGGGTTGAATGTCAGCTACTTTTACGTGTACGACAACGGCGACGCCGTCCATGCTCCGATCGATCTTACGGCGGAGCTCCCGTTGACCATCGTCCATACGCATTCGTCGCTCGAAATATACCGCGGTGCTGAACTGATCGTGTCCGAAAAAAAATCTCCCAAAGTATTTCTGCGGAATTTTTCCGATAAAAAATATTTTGCCGGTGTTTCTCTCGCCAGGACCGATACGCAGAGACGATTTCCCGTCCTGCGCGGCCCCTCTCATCCTTTATTGACGCATGCGCAGGCGCGGAAAAATTCTGCCGCAACACGCACGCTCTTTTCCGCCGACGATCCTTCCGGCGATGATCGCGGCCAATCGCAAACATTTGAATACCCGTCGAGCCAGCATTTTAAGAAAGGGATTCTGGATATCACCCGCGCTCTTTTCCGGTACGATGCGGAGAATCTGTATTGTACGCTGACCTTCGACAATTTGTACGATCCCGGCTGGCATCCTGAATACGGTTTTCAACTGACGCTTGCGGCCATTGCGATCAACACGGGAAACGGCGTTCAAAAAAATATCGGGATCAATTCCGGATACCGGCTCGATCCGTCGCGCGCCTTCGACAGAATGATCGTTGTGGGAGGAGGTATTCGCGTGGTGGACGGATCAGGATCGATCCTCTGCGAATACATTCCCGGCGAGCGCGATGTCCGCGACCCAATCGGCAATGTCCGGTCGAATAGCATTGAGTTTACCATACCGCTTGAGTACCTTGGTACACCGAATTCGCGGTGGAAAATCTCAATCCTTGTCGGCGGACAGGACGACCATGGCGGTGCGGGGATCGGAGAGTTTCGCGTTGTCGACTCGCAGGTTGGCGAGTGGCTCGGCGGCGGTAAAAACGATGTCAATGAATCCAATGTCTACGATTTTCTTTTCATTAATCCTTAAGGAGGCCCCATGTTCTTTCTCATATTTATACTTGTCGCTGTCGCTGCATTTTTCAGCTGGCGAACCATGCGCATTAATCCAAATACCGCCGGATCGGCGAATATATCATTGTTGGTGGCAATCGGCGCTTTCGTAGCCGCACTTTCCAATTGTTTTACGGTCATTCCCGCCGGTCATGTCGGCGTGGTCGATTTTTTCGGAACCGTTTCGGAAAATACGCTCAAAGCGGGCATTAATCCGGTCAATCCGCTTGCGAGAGTGGTGAAGATGTCGGTGAAGACGCAGGAACTGAAAGAGGTCATGGATGTGCCGAGCAAAGAAGGGTTGACCGTTCAACTGGAAGTGAGCGTTTTGTACCATCTCAATCCCGAAAAAGCGGCCGACGTCTATAAAACGGTCGGCGAAGATTATGAAACAATAATTATCGAACCCCAGTTTCGTTCCGTCACCCGCGGCGTTACCGCCGGATTTGAAGCCAAGGCATTGTATACATCCGAGCGCGAACATCTTTCCAAATTGATCCTCGGCGAATTGGAAAATATGATTGCCAATCGCGGCGTAACCGTCGAATCGGCCCCGCTGCGGCGGGTCGGCTTGCCGGCAGGTTTATCGTCGTCCATCGAACAGAAATTGCAGGCGGAACAGGAAAGTCAGCGCATGCAGTTTGTGCTCACCAAAGAGAAGCAGGAAGCAGACCGAAAACGGATCGAAGCGCAGGGTATTTCCGATTTCCAGAAGATCGTCAATCAGGGGCTCAATTCGCAGTTATTGACATGGAAAGGAATCGAGGCGACCGAGAAACTGGCAAATTCACCGAACACAAAGGTAATCATTGTCGGAGGAAAAGACGGATTGCCGCTGATTCTCGATACAAAATAACCGGAGCAACTACAGCGATGCGGTACGACACGGCGGACACTGTTTCCGCCGTTTTTTTTCCCGGAGTGCTGACTCTGAGGGGAAATCTTTTTATACTTCAGTCCAATGCCTAAACAGACAACACTGCTTTCCACTTCCGTAAGAGACTCGATCATCATCGGGGTCATCATCATCATTTTGCTTGTCCTGGCAATCCCATTCCGATTTTTTGATCTCCTGTTTTCGTTCATCGCACAATACCGTCATTATTATACTGAAGAAATCGTTCTGGTCCTGCTTGTCCTTTCGGTACTCTTCGCAATTTTTTCTCTCCGACGCTGGCGTGAACTGAAACATGAAATCGCCGAACGCACTCGATCGGAGCGGGCACAATGGGAATCCGATACGCGTTTTCGCGCGGTGGTGGAAAGTCTCAACGAAGGATTGATTCTGACGGACCTGGAAGACCGGATCATTTACATTAATCATCGCATGACGGAACTGTGCGGCTGGACAATGGACGAATTGGCCGGCAATCCGGCAAACAAATTTTTTATTCCGAAGGAGAAGTGGGAAGAACATACCGTCCGGATCAAACGACGGAAACAGGGATCTGCGGAACGGTATGAGTTGCAATTACTGCGCAAGGACGGCACAATGTTCTGGGCAGAAATTTACGGATCGCCGTACCGCGACGCTGCCGCAAACGTGATCGGCACCATCGGCATTATCACCGATATCACCGAAATGCGGTGGAATGAACGGCTGCAATCCGCGTTATACCGTATCAACGCCGTCAATCTTGCCACCGACGACATCCAGCAGATGTTCGCTCATCTGCACGGGATTATCAGCGAGTTGATGTACGCCAAGAATTTTTATATCGCCTTGTACGATCCGGCAACCACAATGATCAGTTTCCCGTACTTTGTCGATGAGTTCGATCCGCCTCCGCCTCCCCGCCCTTTCTCCCACGGATCGACGGAATATATCCTTGCCTCCGGTGAGATTTTACATGCGCCGCTGGAAGTGTTCGATACACTCACCGGCCGTGGAGATGTCGAACTGATCGGTGCACAGGCGGTGGACTGGCTCGGAATTCCATTGAAATACGGGGGAAAGACTTTCGGCGTGCTGGCAATCCAGAGTTACGATCCGAAAATCACATTTTCGGAGAAAGAAAAGGAGATCCTGGTCTTTGTCTCCGAACATATTTCCACGGCAATCCGCCAGCGGTGGGAAGAAGAACGGTTCCGTATCGTTTGGGAAGGATCGACGGAAGGAATGCGGGTCACGGATAAAGACGGAAACATTGTGATGGTGAACGAGGCATACTGCACACTGGTAAAAAAGAAAAAAGAAGACCTTCTGGATCGGTCATTTCATTATGCCTACAGGAATGAGGACGAGGATATTCGTCCCCACGTGGAGATTTATAAAGAACGATTCAAAAATAATACTATCCCTCGGTGGGTCGAAACACAAATTTCTCTCTGGAATAACGAATCGATTGCCATCGAGATGACGACGTCGTACATCACGCTGGGAAGCAATGAACGGATGCTGTTGAGCATCTTCCGCAACGTCACCGAACGCAAACGGCTAGAAGACCAGCTGCTGCATGCACAAAAAATGGATTCCATCGGTGTGCTCGCCGGCGGTATTGCGCACGATTTCAATAATGTGCTGGCAATGATTCTCGGTTCCGCAGAACTGATTAAACATAAAGCAAAAGACCTGCCGGATGTGACAAAGTTTGCACAAATGATCGCCAATGCCGCAGAACGGGGATCCGGCATCGCAAAGCAACTGCTGATGTTTGCCCGGGCTGAGAAAGGTTTGCTCCGCCCGCTCTCCCTCTCCATGATCGTGAAGGATGTCTGCAAACTGCTGGAACATACGATTCCAAAATCAATTGCATTGAAAACGACGGTCCGGACCGATAATGACATCATTCTGGGAGACGAAGATCAGCTGCATCAGGTCATCATCAATCTTTCCGTGAATGCGCGCGATGCCATAGTGCACAAGGGACCGGACGGAGGCGTGCTGACATTCGAGATTGATACCGTTCATGGCAGAGAGTTAAAGAAAAATTTTCCACGGATCTCCGACGATTTGTTTGTGTCGCTTCGGGTCGCCGACGATGGAAGCGGAATGTCCGACGAAATCCTGCGGCATATTTTCGAACCGTTCTATACGACAAAGGAACGCGGAAAAGGGACGGGATTGGGGCTGTCGATCGTACACGGTATCGTAAAAAATCACAACGGCGTGGTTGATGTGGAGAGCATTCCGGGAACGGGAACAGCATTTGCGCTGTACTTCCCCGCAACAATGGTCGTGGAACAGAAGAAAACACCGGCCTCATCCGGACAAACGGCGGCGTCACCGGCAACAGTGCCGCAGAGCGGCGTCATTCTTGTCGTTGACGATGAAGACAATCTCCGGGTGATGTTGAAAGATATTCTGGAATCCGACGGTTATACGATCATCACAGCCAACGACGGCGAAGAGGCGAAACAGTTGTTCGAACGGCATCGACATGAAATATCTTTCATCGTCTCCGATCTGGGAATGCCTCAATGCGACGGCGTGCAGCTGCTCCGGCACGTCAAAGAAATTGCGCCAACGCTCCCGTTTGTCATTTCCACCGGTTACACGAACCGGGAATCACAGGATGATATTCTCGCCGGCGGTGCCGATGGAATTCTTTTAAAGCCGTTCAAGGTTGAGCAGATTCTCGACTTCGCGCATCGTTTTGCGCGCCGGACATAAGTTCTTTTTTCCATGCGCGGTATCCCACAATGGCCAGTCCGAAATAGACGGCATACAGCACCATGGTAAAATACAGGTCCTTGTATCCGTACATGGCAATGGAACCGATGTTGACGACCATCCATACATTCCAGTTTTCGATATATTTCCTTGCCACCAACCATTGACCCGCCATACTCATTACCGTCAACGTCGAGTCGACAAAAGGCACCGCTGCGTCGGTGAACCGATGCAGCAGATATCCCAACACAGCGGATCCCGACGCGGTGAAAAGTAAAAGAGTTGCTCTTGTGGTACGTGATGCACGCCGCACAGTGAGTTCGGTCTTATTCACGCCGCCATACAGCCACTCATACCATCCGTACGCCTGCAGAATGACAAAAAAGACCTGCAATCCCATATCCGCATACAACTTTACTTCAAAAAAAATAAAGATGTAGATGAACACCGATATAATCCCCAGCGGATAACAGATCACGTTTTGACGCGTGACCAGCCACACCGAAATCAATCCGAGTACAACTGCAACGAGTTCGATGAATGTCATGACGGTGCGGTGCCGGTTGGATGGATCCTGAAGAGCAGAAGTGCTCCGTGCGAGAGCGAAATGGTGACTGTGTTCTTTACTGCTTCGTTGCTCGATCCCTCCCGCACACCCGGCTGCAGCGTTTCGCGACGGAGGGGATATCGTAATCCCGATGTCACAATGCCGGTGCATTTGTTCATCGGTACCAGCGAAATCTGCTGGCCGATCGCCGCGGAGAAACGGATCTTTTTCCGGATGATCTCCACCGTGCATCGTTCGTCGAGAAACCGGAGGGACAAGCGTTGATGGTACTTCATCAAGATGCTGAAATTGGCCATCGTATGATCGGGCCGTTCACCCATAGCACCGACAATGAGAGCGCTGCGGCACTGTTCCGACAAAAGATAATCGAGCCCCTTTTCCAAATCGGTGCTGTTCTGATCGGCGATATGAATGACGGGAACCGACGAAAAAAAATGACGGGTGCGCGGCGTAATCGAATCCAGATCACCGATGATGCAATCGGGTGTTATGCCGTAAGACCGCGCTTTGTTTGCCCCTCCGTCCGCACAAAGGATGAACGGCTTTGAGCGGAGCAGCGGCAGCAGCAGTTTGCGGGACGGCGCCTCGCCATTGCAAATGATCAGTGCGTGATCTATTTTTTTCTTCATCATGTTCCCCCTGCGTATGCCGCGGCCGGACATTACATTTGCACGGTGATCCCGACCAGATAATTTCTTTCTGCTGCGGGAAAGAAGAATTCTCCCTCGCCGCTCTGAAGATAGAGCGTATTGAACACGTTTCTGATCTCGCCGCGCAGCGAAATTTGCGCATCGCCGATTGCCGGCAGCGTGTAGTACGATTCAATGTTCGTCGCCGTGTACGCGTCGTTCCTGTTCGCGGAGTTCTTGAAATTGTCGGTGTAAAACGATCCGACATATTTCGTCACGACCGAGGCCGACAGAGCGTCGGCATGATAGGTGAGCCGCAGATTTGCCGTCATGCCGGGAAATCCGGCGATCGGATTATTTTTCAGCGATGTGCGGTACACCGTTCCGCTGACCGAGCTGTCCACGGTCGAAAATTCGACGATGTAATCGGTGGACAGCGATGCGTTGCCGGCAATCGTGAAATATTTCGTTACGCCGATCGTGCCGTCGAATTCAATTCCGAAATGGCGGGTGCGCGGTGCATTACCATACACAGGATTTCCGAAAATATCAACATCGCCGGATTTGATCAGTTCGTTCGTGAATTCCATCCAATACATATTGCCGCTCAACCGTACTGCCGGCGTCGTAAACCCCGCTCCCATTTCAAGATTCAGCAACTGCTCAGGTTTCGCCAGGGGCTTTGAAAAATCGTACGTCGCAAAACCTCCCGTTGTATCTGCTGCAAATGCAGGGAGCGAACCGAAATAGGCATCTTCCGCTGCATACAGGTTCCGCAGCCGGGGTTCACGCGATGTGTAACCGAACGACAAATAACCGTTCCATCGGTCGTCGATATTGTAGTTGATGCCGATGCGCGGATTGATGAAATGATACGGCACACTGAACGAATGATTCAGGAACTTTTCATTTCGCATTTGATATTCGTTGAACGCATATTGTACGTTTGCCATCACCGTAATATCGGGATCCACTTTGTAATTTTCCGTTACATACAACGATGCCATATGCTTGATTCCGTCATACTGATAAAATCGGTAGTCGGGATCATAGTTTGCCGGAAGCCCTTCGGCGTACCGTATCATACCCCAGTGCGATCCTTTGTGGTATCGGTATTCGCCGCCAATGGTCAATTCACCGCGATCGTGCTGCCATTCCGCTCTCGGCAGCCATCCCCACTGTACCAGATCCACTCCGCCGCGGACGATCTCGTTCGAAAGATTGCCTCCCACCGTATAATTCCCCAGCCGAAAAGAGAGAGTATCGGTGTCGGATACAAAATTACCATATTTGTCGTAGTTCTGTCCCACCCAGGACGCATCGTAATCAAACCAGCCGTGGCTGTCATAGAAAAAGATGGTATTGTGGAGAGTGGTTGTTGGGGAAATTTTCCAGTCGTTCAGTATCTCATAGTGCGGCTGGTTGAAGCGTTCGCTCTCCTGCGGGCGGCGCTGCACCGTATAACCGTATTGATTGCCGGTAGAATCAAATTCCCAGTACGACAGATTCATTCGACGCAGTTTCGCGCTGCCGTTCACAAACTTCGGCAGGCCGGTGTAGACCAGTTGATCTTCGATCGGTCCGCCGAAAAGGTGAATGCGCGTCGTCATATTCTCGTCCAGACGCAGCACGCCGAAAAAGTACGAACCCATATCGATCGCAGAATGGATTCTGTAGCCGTTCGATTGGATTTTTCCGAGCCTTCCGTAGAACATGTACTGCTTATTCACAAGACCGGAATTGTACGTCACGGCTAGTTTTCTCATCGTCATCGGCAACGATTGCGTGCTGTCGCCGTACTCCTGAAAACCGAACATTGCTTCGAATTTTGAATACGGTTTTTGCGTAAACGGATTGGTAATAATGTTGATCGATCCGCCGATGGCCGGCGGTCCGTAGAATGCACTTCCCGCCCCCCGCTGCACCTGCACGTTCGATGCACTGGCGAGCACGTCGGGAAAGTCGATCCAGTATACGTTATGATCTTCGGGATCGTTCTGCGGTACGCCGTTGACCATAATCGACAACCGGCGCTGGTCGAATCCGCGCAAAAAAATAAAATTGTATCCCACACCGTTTCCGCCGTCGGAATACGAGATCATGGAAGGCTGCTCTGCCAGCAGCACCGGCACATCCTGCAGTGAGTACCGCTGTTGCAGCAATCCTTTGCCGATGTTGGTAAATGTGATCGGTGTCTCCCGTTCTTTGGCAATTGTTCCGGTGACGAGCACCGGATCGAAATAGTAGGAAACGGTGTCACTCCCTTTGTTCTCCTGCGCCGAAAGATGCGGCGCAAAAAGCAGTGCGGAGACAACGATGCAATGGCGAATTAGTTTCATGGTAACAATCTCTTCCTGCCGGACACTGTCCGGCCTTCTGCCCGTCACTGAGATAAACGGAAAAAAAAAGCCGTTACTGAATAGTGTGGCATCAGTAACGGCAAATTTTATGGTGGTGAATTTGTCGTTTCCCTACGCTGGTATTATCCAGATCAGGTGGTTCTGACGCGTGCGGCGCCATCAAGGGTATGTTCTCAGTTTTCCGGTTTCGCAACCATAGTGCGGTTGGAATGGAATAACACCCCTAACGAGGTAATGCATTGATAATTAAAGAACGAGACTACACCGATAATATACGTATGAAGTTGAAAGAATCAAAATCCTGATGTACCGTACATCGATTGTGAGGAATCGCACACGGTGGATTTCATGTGTTGATTTTACGCAACCTTCTGCATATTTTTGACTGATTTCTTTCCTCTCACCTTATCACTAAAAAAATATTCCGAAAGGATCTGTATGAAAAAATTAACGACCATTCTAGTTGTCTTGGCGGTTATGGCAATGCTTGCCGGATGCGATAAGGAATCGAACCCGATCGACAATACTCCGACGAAAAAACCGACGGCGCCGCAGGTATCCATGACGGGTCCGAACACGAATTCGACAAATCAATATGCCGTACAAGCACAGACCTTTTCGATGATGTTCAACGGCTATACGCAGTTCTTTACCGCATTCGCTTCAATGGAAGGCGAACAGAACGGCAATACCTGGACGTACACCTACGATTTCGGCACAATGTCGGAAACGGTCACCGTTACACAACTGACCGACGGAAGTTATACCTGGTCAGTGGTCTTCAACGGTACCGACGGCAGCGTCACGTATACGAACTGGAAAGCAATGGAAGGTACTTCCAGCTCCGACAGCAAGAGCGGCAGCTGGAAAATTTATTCCGAGAATTCCACCCAGTTGGAAGCGGAACTTGCCTGGAACACCGATGCTCAGGGTAATGAGACCGGAATGCTGAAGGCATACACAAACGGCGTGTTGAATGAACAACTCGATATCGTCAACAATATCGACGGCTCCGGCAGTATGAAGATGTATCAGAAGAAGGATCTCAGTAATGATCTCTTCCTGAACATCGAGATCACCTGGATTGCCAATGGAACGGGTGCCTATACGCTGTTTGATGAAAACGGCGGCGTTCTTGAATCCGGTACATTCTAAATCAACAATCGTTATCACCATACCTCCGGAGTCGCCGTGACTCCGGAGGTTTTTTATTTTCATACTTTCTCATCCGATACCGCTTCCTACCTTTGCAAACACATTCTGTATATTCCCACCATCGGTAAAAATTCTTTCGTAATTCTGCAAAATTGAAGACAAAACAGTCGTAAACTCATAGCACGGTTTTTGATATAAAAGGAGTATGTGACCGCCTGTCTATTGCAGGCGCATGTCTATTACTATCGGAAAATTGGAATGTCAACTGCAAAAATAAAGATCCGCACCGGCAATCAAATGATCGCTGAGGGTGCGCTGCATGCCGGCTGTCTGTTCTTTGCCGGATATCCCATCACTCCCGCGTCGGGAATATATAAATCGATGATCGAGGAACTGCCGAAGCGCATGGGAATCGCTATCAGCTCTCCGGACGAAATTTCCGCGTTGGCGTACTGCGTCGGCGCATCGGCACGCGGTGCAAAAGCGATGACCGCCACCTCCGGTCCCGGCTGGTCGCTGATGATCGAAACGGTTCAATATGCGCTGATGACAGAACTCCCCGTGGTCATTGCCGTTGTGCAGAGGCTCGGCCCAAGCACCGGCGGCGCAACGCAGGGAGCGCAGGGAGATATTTTACTCACGGAATATTGCACCTCCGGCGCATATACAATTCCCGTTTTTGCGCCGAGCACCGCGGCGGAATGTTTTGAAGTGACCACGCTGGCGATGTACTGGGCGGAAGAACTCCGCACTCCCGTTGTGGTCCTGTCGGATAAAGAGATCGGTATGATGTCCGAAGATGTGAATTTTGAGACACTCGTCTCGTCTCCGGCAAATTACCGGAAAGAATTTACCGGCGCTGCCGGAAACGGTTTTCAGACGTACGGTTATGCATCGCCGGAAGACGTTCCTCTTTTCACGCCTGTCGGCGGAGCGCAAAAAACAACCATCACCGGATCCGCGCACGACAAGAGCGGCAAGTTGCAGAAGAATTCTCCCGAAACAATCGATGTGCTCCGCCACCTGCAGCAGAAAATAACGGCACGCGCACACGAGATGGCATTCGTCAAGACCGACGACGATCCCAAGGCAGAGATGCTCATCATCAGTTTCGGCATCACCGCCCGCACCGCCCGCGAAGCGGTAAAACAGGCGCGGGAACGCGGAAAACATGTACGGTTGGTCAACGTCATTTCTCTCTTTCCCGTACCGGAACAACTGCTTCTGAAAGCAGCCGAGGGAGTGCACACCGTCTTCATCGCCGAAGAGAATCTCACGGGACAATACCGCTCTGTCATCCGTCATCTGTTCACCGATAAAAAAGTCGTCGGCATCAACGGCTTCGGCACAATGATAACGCCGAACGATATTTTGGAGAAATTATACTCATGACAACCGCGCTGCAAACGACATTCTTGAAAGAATCGGTCGCATTTCCTTTTTGCAAAGGATGCGGACATCATCATTACGTGCACAATCTCGACCGCGCTTTTTCTGCGCTGGAACTCGATCCCCAAAAGGTTTGTATCGTCAGCGATATCGGCTGCATCGGCATTCTCGATGCGCTTTTCTCGACGCCGCACACGTTTCATACTACTCACGGGCGCTCTACCGCATTCGCGACCGGCGTCGAACTGGCGGACGGCATCCTGCACGATTCGAAATTGAAATCCGTCGTGGTGATCGGCGACGGCGGCGCCACCATCGGACTGCTGCATGTGGTGAATGCCGCATTGATGAATGTCGACGTGACGGTGTTGGTCGCCAACAACATGCTCTACGGCATGACCGGCGGACAGAACAGCGGATTCTCTCCGTTGGAATTTATTACACCCACAACGCCGGAAGGAAACATCGTCCCGCCGATGGATATCTGCGCGATGATCAAAAGCTGCGGCGCGGAATTCGTGACGAGGATTTCCGCTACGGACAAGAATCTCTCCTCGGTGATTGCCGATGCAATCGCCCATCCGGGATTTGCGCTGGTGGAAATCGTCGAACTCTGCACCGAATTCGCCGTCGGCAAGAATAAGATCGACGGAAAAACAATTGCCGGCATGGCGGGGGGATATGGCAGAGAAACGATTCCAAAAGAGTTTAAAAGAAAAGAATTCTGCGAGGAATACAAATCGAAAGTGCTGTCCCGCGAAACAAAGGTGAAAGACGATGCATTGTCGCAAAAATTCATCTCGTCGCTCCGCGGCACACAGCGATGGGTGATCGCCGGAACAGCAGGAGAAAAGGTGCAATTATCCTCTTATCTCCTGATGCGCGCCGGGATTCTCTGCGGCCTTCACGCCACGCAGAAAAACGACAATCCTGTTACGCAGGGATCGGGATTCTCCCTTTCCGAAGTGGTGATCAGCAGCGACGAGATTCATTATACCGGCATCGATGTACCGGATGTGGTCGTGATCGCATCCGCCGAGGGGCTGAAAGAGGTAACGGCGAACAGAACCCTTGCCCGTTGTTCCGAATCAACGATTGTTTTGATCGATGATTCTCTTCCGACCGTTCACGCAAAAGGAACGCATTTCCGCCTGCCGATGCGGACACTTTGCACTCCGCTGCGCGCCACCACCAGCGCTGTCGCTGCGTTGATCGCCCGCGAACATTCAATCCCTATCGAAGCGATGATGGAATCGATTCGGATGCACGTCGGGGAAAAATCGGCGTTGTACCAAAAAGACATTGAAGCATTATTACCGTTGTTGACACGTTAAGAGGCGAGCATGAAAACTACTGAAGAATTTACCTCGGTGACACAAATGATCGAAGACCTGATTCGGCGTGAAGAGAAAAATATTGAATCGTACGAACAGACCATCCATTCGATCGGCGACAGTCTCGTGAAGCCGATTCTACTTTCCATTGTTCAGGAGAAACGAGAGCACCGTGATCTTCTGAAAAAGGAACTCGGCGAGCTGAACGAACAGTTCGAACTGGACGAAGCGATCATTTAAATCTGCGGCTTCACTGCAGAAATTGCAAAAAAAACGTGTTGACGTTTGTCCCGTGAGTTTGTACTTTCCACTCCAACAATAGGCGGTACCTCCATGAAGTGGACTACAATTCTTCTCTTCTCTCTTGTCGGCGCCTGTATGGGAGGCGTTTCGCTTTTCGGATATACGCAGCAGATCGAACTCATCCTCTGGACGATTATTGCGCTGGTCACGGCGTTCTTTATTGCACGAACCACCTCGCACAACATCTTTTTTCACGGTTTTCTGGCGGGTTTGGGAATGGGGATTCTGAGTGCTGCGGTGCAAGCGATCGGATTCGATCTCTATATGCAGCACAACGAATTTGCAGCAGCAGAGATCAAAAATTTTTCGGCGGGAATGTCACCGCGCTTTTTTATCATGCTGTCGAGCCTTTTTATCGGCGGCATGTACGGATTGGTGATCGGTGCGCTGAGTCTTGCGGCGGCAAAGTTTCACCATCCGAAATAATATTACCACTCTCTCGTCTCCCCCAGTTTCAGCGCCCAATAATCGTCCGGCGAAAGATTCTTTGCCTTGACAGCGTCGGCCAGTTTCACCGGTGGTTCATCCATCGGTTCGTCTGTCATCATGAACGTTCCCCAATGGATTCCGAGCATTTTTTTGCCGCGCAGATCGAGATTGGTTTGAACGGCTTCTTCGGGATTCATATGAACCGGTCTCATTAACCGCCGCGGTTCGTAGGCGCCGATCGGTACCATCGTAAGGTCGAACGGTCCGAATTTCCTTCCGATATTTTCGAAATGCGAACAATAGCCGGAATCTCCGCCGAAATACAAACGCTTTTTTCCTGTCACGATCCAGGAGCACCACAGCGATTGGTTTCGGTCGTTAATCCATCGTCCGGAAAAATGCTGCGTCGGTGCGCAGATGATCTTTAACTCCCCGACCGATCCCCCTTCCCACCAGTCGTATTCCTCCACGTTCCGTATTCCTTTGTCTTCGAACCAATCCCTTACCCGCAGCGGCACGAAATATTTCGCGTCGGGAAAACGGTCGGCAAGTTCTTCGATGCTCGAATCGTCCAGATGATCGTAATGATTGTGAGAGATGAGAATGATATCGATGGGGGGCAATTTATCGATGGATAATCCCGGTTCTGTAACCCGCGGCGATCCGGCCCACTTGAACGGACCGACTCTGCTCGACCACACCGGATCGGTTAAAATGTTCTTTCCTTCCATCTGGATTACAGTGGTAGCGTGGCCAACCCAGGTGATGGTGTACGGCTTGTTTTCCTTGAAAATCGCTCCGGAATTAAACTCCCGCGGAATATCGACTTTCGGTGCGCCGGTGAACATATCCCCCAATTTCGCGGCAATCCAGGGAGCCATCTCATTAAAACCCGCTTCGGCAAAATCTGGATCGGTATTGATAAATCCGTTCTCGCCGTGATGAGCGGGGAGTCCTGATGATGTTTGGGCAACAACCGACAGCGACGGAAGCATAAGCGGTGTAATAATGAGTTTTTTTAATACGGAACGGCGATTCATAGAAAGAAGGTCAAATTAAATTCTCTCAAGTGCAAGCGGTACTTCGACCGGAGTAGGTTGAAATTACTTCAATTGGAACGCATTTCAAGGGTAAATGTTACAATCGTACAGGGCGGATTCTTTGTTGCATCCACATCTAATTTTCTCTATTCTTGAACTGAATCGTGAATCCAAAATCTGTTTTACTGCATCCTACTGAATGAAAGATCCCAATCCCATACCGTCCGACGCTGTATTGATCTCCCAGATAAAAACGGGTGATGAGCGGGCGTTTTCGAAGCTGGTGCAGCGGTATGAACAGACGGTGTGGGGATTTGCGTTCAAACTGTGCCGTGACAAGGAGAAGGCGGAAGAATCGTTTCAGGATACGTTTGTGAATGTCTTCCGCAAAATCGATCAGTTCGACGGCCGGTCAAAGTTCTCCACCTGGCTTTATTCGATTGTCGCCAACAATTGCCTGATGAAACGGCGGCGGCGAAAAATTGAAGATTTGCTCGAATCGCTGGATGAACCTCCGGATACGGAAGATGAAACAGTGCAGAGACAATTGGTGGCGTGGGATGACACTCCTGTGGAGAAACTCCTTCACGGAGAATTGAAAGAACAGCTGGATGCTGCAATACAAAAACTTCCCGATGATTACCGGGTGGTGTTTGTGCTGCGCGATCTTGAGCAGCGGACGGCGGAAGAAACGTCGAAGATCACCGGATTATCGGTCCCGGCGGTAAAATCGCGCTTACGGCGCTCACGGATATTTTTACGACAACAATTACACGAATTCATGTCTCAATGAAACATCCTCACATCCATACTCATTTATTGTCATGCGCAGAGGTCTATAACCACCTGTGCGACAATCTGGATTCGAAGCTTGAGACCGAAGCATGCCGGAAAATCAAGGCGCACATCGCTGAATGCGAACATTGCTCCGCGTTGCTCGATTCGATGAAAAAAACGGTCTTTTTGTATAAAAAATACCCCACACCGAAACTTTCCAAAAAAGCCAAGGCGGAGCTTTTTGCCATAGTCCATATCGGCAAAGAAACGTCAAAAAAGAAGTCGCACCGCTGAATCTTTTTGCCGATCGCTGCATCCTATACTCACTGTTACCATCAACTTATTTTACACCATCATTTTCGGGGAATTTATCATGAAAAAAAACATCGGCAGCATCGAGCAATATGTGCGTATTCTTCTCGGTCTCTTTATTACTTCCCTGGCATTCTGGGGACCCGAAACGCCCTGGGCGTTCGCCGGACTGATCTTTGTTGCGACGGGATTCATGAAATATTGCCCGATATGGCATCTTGCCGGCATCAGCACGGTAACAAAAATTGAAACAGAAAAATTAAACAAATAACATATCATTTATCAGGAACGACAATGGCTGAAGCATTAACAAAAGAAACCTTTTTATCGAAAATTTTCGATTATGAAAAGAACAAAGAGTGGAAATACGACGGCGAACTTCCGGCGGTGATTGATTTCTGGGCACCGTGGTGCGGTCCGTGCCGTTTCCTCAGTCCGGTCATCGAAGAATTATCCGAAGAGATGAAGGGACAGGTCAATTTCTATAAGATCAATACGGATGAAGAGCAGGAACTCGGAGCGGTGTTCGGCATCCAGAGCATACCGTCTCTTTTGTTCATTCCGACCGGCAGCAAACAGCCGATGATGTCCATGGGTGCAATGCCGAAAGCGGAATTGAAAAAAGTGATCGAAGAAAAATTGCTGGAAAAAAAGATTATCACGTTAGCATAAACCGGGAGAATCTGTCATGCCCACGTATGAATACAATTGCAAAGAATGCAATAATCGGTACGACATCTTTCACAAGGTCCGAGAGATCGAAGAGGACATCGTCTGTCCGTCGTGCGGATCGTTGCAGCATCAGCGCGTAATGTCCGTTACGTCCATGTCGATGGCCGGTATCTCTTCATCCTCCTACTCCGACACATCGTCGTCCTGCAGCACCGGTTCGTGTTGCGGCGGATCATGCGGAGTCAATTAACATGAAAAAACGAACACAATTTATTATTATCGCCGCGGTAATTATGGCGGCAGCAGGATATATGATAGCACAACAAATGCAATCGGCAACCATCTCCTCGCAGGAGGCGTACAAAGCATTGAACGATACATCGTTCGTTCTGCTGGATGTCCGCACTATGCCGGAGCATCTCAGCGAGCGCATCAAAGAGACGCCGTTGATTCCGGTGCAGGAACTGGATCAGCGTTTGCACGAGCTGGATCAGTACAAAGGCAAAAAAATTATCGTTTATTGCCGAACGGGAAATCGAAGCGGATATGCGACGACACTGCTGCGGGAAAACGGCTTTGATGCTTTGAACATGACCGGCGGAATCGTCCGCTGGAAAATGGAAAAACTACCGACCATCAGCGGAGCGGTGAAATGACGGGAGAACAGATCTTTTTTTATGCGGTTCTCGGCATTATCATTCTCTTCTATCTTCGCAAACAGATTCTCGCCCGCGGTTTGAATCATTACACTCCTGCCGAAGCAAAAGAACGGATAAAATCGGGGAGCGTATTGCTCGATGTCCGTACTGCCGGCGAACGGAGTGCGAACTCCATTCCGAATTCAGTCCATATTCCTCTGCACGAAATCGGTTCGAGGACGAAGGACCTGGAAAAATATCGCGGTAAAGAGATCATCTGTTACTGCGCATCGGGCAACCGGAGCGTCAGTGCGGGCTTAAAACTGAAAAAGGCGGGATTCACCGTCGGAAACCTGAAAGGCGGAATCGCATCGTGGAATTTTTCAAATCTCTAAACATCTGGTATAGACGCGGTATCGCCGGCGCGCTTGGAGCGGTCGCGGGATATGCGTACTATTATTATATCGGATGTTATTCGGGCACCTGCCCCATCACCAGCAATCCGTACGTTTCGGCCATCTATGGAACCGTTGTCGGAGCGCTGCTGATCAACAACACAAAGAACGACTCATCAAAGGAATCGAACAATGGAAACGGCGACACCGCAACCGATCAAAAAATTTAAAACATTTACCTATCACACCTCCGTTGAATGGAAATCGGAGCGACAGGGATTTTTGCGTTCTGATGGAAAACCGGAAGTGTATGTTTCCAGCCCGCCGGAATTCAAGGGCATTCCCGGCGTCTGGTCGCCGGAAGATCTTTTCGTTGCCGCGGCAGAGATCTGCACCATGTCCACATTCCTCTCATTCGGCGGACGAAAAGGCATGCCGCTGAAATCGTATAAAAGTTCGGCCCAAGGATTGCTGGAGAACACGGACGGAAAATACCGCTTTACGAAGATCGTCATCACGCCGGAAGTCGTTGTCGGTAAAGAATGGACGAAGGAACAGGTCGACGAAGTGTTCCATCAGGCGCACGACAACTGCCTGATTGCAAATTCCATGACATCGACGGTTGTGATCGAACCGACCATTCATTTTGAATAACAACAATTTTCAATGACTTCCGAAGTTTTAAAAACTTCGGAAGTCTGTAAAGAGACATTATGAAATACGGAATCTCAAAAACCATTTCGCTCTCCTATGATGAAGCGATCACAAAAGTAACCGAAGAGCTCAAAAAAGAGGGCTTCGGCGTTTTAACGACGATCGACGTTAAAGAAACGTTGAAGAAAAAAATCGATGTTGATGTGCCGCGGTATATCATCCTCGGCGCCTGCAATCCCCCGTTCGCTCACAAGGCGATTCAGGCGGAACCGGAGATCGGCTTGCTGCTCCCCTGCAATGTAATCGTCTACGAAAAAGATAATACCGTCCATGTCTCGGCGTTCGATCCGCAAATTATGGGCGCCGTGATCGACAATCCTTCCCTGAAACCAATCGCCGACGAAGTCCGCACGCGTTTGCAGCGGGTGATGGCCGCTCTCTAAAGCGGACTCCGGTCCGCCGGATTCCGTATAACGACCATAGACATTTTCGTTGACAACACCCCCCTTTTTTCGTATTTTGGTAGTCCAAATTTGAAGAACAAGCATTACAGGAAGGAAGAGTCTCAATGTACGCAGTAGTAGAAATTGCAGGGCAGCAATTCAGAGTGAATCCGTCGGAAAAACTCTATGTCCCGAAGCTCGAGGGTGACGTCGACAGCGTCGTGAAATTCGATAAAGTGCTGTTGCTCTCCAACGACAAGGAGATCAAGGTCGGCAATCCGGTCATAAAAGGATCGACCGTCGTGGCGAAAGTGCTCGGACACGTGAAAGATGACAAGGTGATCGTGTTCAAGAAAAAGCGCCGCAAAGGGTATCGCGTGAAACGCGGACACCGCCAGCAGTACACACAGATCGAAATTACGTCAATCAATTAAAGATTTTGAAGGAGATTTTGGGTTATGGCACATAAAAAAGGTGCGGGTAGTACCAGAAACGGCCGCGACAGCAACGCACAGCGGCTCGGAGTGAAACGATTCGGCGGCGAACTGGTCAATGCGGGCGAAATCATCGTCCGTCAGCGGGGAACCAAGTTCCATCCCGGCGACAATGTCGGCCGCGGCGGAGACGATACGCTCTTCGCGCTGAAACCGGGACGGGTAAAGTTCCACATGGTCAGCAAGACGCGTCAGGCTGTCTCTATCATTACAAACTAAGGTGTGAATGAAATACGAAGTATCCATCGAAGCGCAGAATTAACCTCTGCGCTTTTTTTATTTACGTCATAGATTAAAATCGAGGAGGTCATCATGAAAATTACCGTCATCGGAGCGGGAAATGTCGGCGCCACCGCCGCACAGCGCATCGCCGAAAAAGAACTCGCCAATGAAGTCGTGCTCGTGGACATCGTGGAAGGCGTGCCGCAGGGAAAAGGTCTTGATATGTACGAATCGGGTCCCGTCGAAGGATTCGATACCAAAGTCACCGGCACGAACACCTACGCCGAAACCGCCGGATCGGACATTGTTGTGATCACCGCCGGTATTCCCCGCAAACCGGGAATGAGTCGCGACGATCTGTTGAATACCAACGCCGGTATCATCAAATCGGTCACCGAGCAGGTCTGCAAGACATCCCCGAACGCGATCCTTATTGTCGTCTCCAATCCGCTGGATGTGATGGTATACGTCGCGCAGAAGGTCTCCGGATTCCCGCGCGAACGGGTGATCGGTATGGCGGGCGTTCTGGATACGGCACGCTACCGCACTTTTATTGCAATGGAACTCGGCGTTTCCGTCGAAGATATTACCGCGCTGATCCTCGGCGGCCACGGCGATTCGATGGTTCCGCTGCCGCGGTACACGTCGGTGGCAGGCATTCCGCTGACCGAATTGATGTCGCAGGAAAAGATCGACGCGATCGTTAAACGGGCGCAGAACGGCGGCATCGAGATCGTCAACTTCCTGAAGACCGGCAGTGCCTTCTATGCCCCCTCCTCCGCCGCAGTGCAGATGGTGGAAGCGATCGTGAAGGACAAAAAACGGATCCTCCCCTGCGCCGTTATGCTCAACGGCGAATACGGTATCAAGGATACGGTCGTCGGTGTGCCGGTGAAACTCGGCCGCAAGGGATTGGAACAGATCGTCGAAATCAAACTGAGTGCCGAAGAAGATGCACTGCTGAAGAAATCCGCGGCAGATGTGAAGGTGAATATGGAGAAGGTGAAATTGTAATAAATATGATAGACTAGTCAAATCTTTTAGATGTGACTAGTCAGTTTTTCAGATCCCCGTTTTCTTTAAGAAAACGGGGATCTGTCTTTACAGCCATCCGATTGCTCGCAGCAATCGGATGGCTTTTTGTTTTCGCGCAACATCATTTCATTGTTTCAACGAAACGTAAATTATTGTACTTTCTACCACTATGAAAACCTGCCCTGTCTGTTTTGATACAACGGAAAAACAATTTCTTTCTAAAGTAAATCTCAATTATGGAACGGAATACGACCTCGTCGAATGTCCCCGCTGCAGCGTGATTTATTTTAATCCGATGCCGACCGTGGCCCAGCTGGCAACATTTTATTCCGCGGGATACTACGACTTCGATCCGTGGCGAGAGCAGGGAAAGGGAATGGCGTTTGCTCGGCAATTGAAGAAATGGCGGCAATCGGGGAGGTTTATCGATATCGGCTGCGCGACGGGATTTTTCATCTACGGCATAAAAAATCATTCTCAATGGGAAGTGTACGGCACCGATTTCGGCGAGAGCGCCATTCGATTTGCAAAAGAGAAACTCGGTCTGAACGCGTACACCGGAGACATCGCGGACATTCATTTTCCCGACGAACATTTTGATTACGTGCACGTCAACAACGTACTGGAGCATGTTCCGAATCCCGTCACGTTGCTGAAAGAATGCCATCGCATCCTAACGAAGGACGGCATATTCTATCTCTCCGTCCCCAACGGAAAAGTGGACAGCCGCGACCTGATCGATTTTTATACCGAAGAACAACGACCGGCGCGAAGCAAACAGGGACATATCTTTTTCTTTCAGGACAAAACGCTCAGAAGATTATTCGACGAGATCGGCTTCGAGGTGATCAAGCAGGAAACATACAGCGTCAAACGCGGATTGCGCAGCATCGGCGTGCTGCCGAGAAAAAAAGACTGGAAGACAGATTATTTCCCGAAAACGGAACCGGAAAAGATCTCGCCGCAAAGCGAGGTGGTCGTGCCCGATAAGAAGAAACACGGCGATTTGTATTATCAATTGCGTTTCTGGCAGGGAAATCTTCAGCACATCCCCGGTCTGCACAATTTTGGATTGGATTTTCTCTTTCTGCTAAAGAAAAAATAAAATATGGCAAGAAAGAAAGATTGCTTTGTCCGCCTTTGGCGGACTCGCAATGACCCTCTTGTTATGTTACGCGCTGCAAATCTTTCAATCTTGTAATTTTGTAATCTTGCAATCTCTAATTTTTATTATAACCTCATCACCATCGTCACTTCGTTCCCGTCGGCGTTATATTCCACCGATTCCATAAACGCTTTCATCAAAAAAACTCCCCGGCCTCCCATATTCAGCAGGTTCTGTTCGTCCAACGGATTCGATAACGCCGTCGGATCAAATCCTTTTCCTTCATCCCTGATCTTGATCGTCAGCATATCGCCTGACCGCAGGCAGGTGACGGTGACCATTTTGGATTCGTCGCTCTTATTCCCGTGAATAATGCCGTTGTTTACCGCCTCGGTGACCGCAACAAGCAATGCGTGCAGTTTCTCGTCCGGCAGATTGTACGATCCGTTCACCGACCGGAAGAAATCCTCCACCCGGTGGATATTCTTTCGGTTGCTCGGAATTTGCAGTTGATGTGTTGTCTCGTTCATGAATTATTCTATAAGAAATATCGCACATTCATCGTGACGTTCGAGAATTCGATGATCTTGCCGCCGCTGATCCGTTGAAACTCCTTCCACCCTCTCACTTCAACGAACGAGTGGGCCGAGAGGCGGATCTGTATCGCCGTGGTCGGCCCGGCGCTCAAAAATGTGCTTTCGTATTGCCGCACATTGTTGGTATACCGGAACCGCTTTTGCGCAAAGGAACGGAATCCGATCGCAAAATACCAACGCTCTTCAAAAGAATAACGCAGCTGCGGTGAAAAAGTCACCTCTTCAATCCGTTGCAACGGTCTCTCGGCGAACTCCTGCCACCGCAGTTCTCCCCGTTCAAACACACGGATATGTGCAAATATATCGATGCCGACCCGCTTGCTCATATCATACGACGTTGAATCAAGAAATGCAACTTGGCGGTATGAATAACTTTTAATGGAGGGTATGACCGATTCAAAATCGAACACGGTATAATTGGCCAGCACTTCAAAAGCATTATACATTCGAAATTTTTCGCTCGGAGCATACCGCAATTCCGGCATCAAGCGGAAAATTCTGTTCCAATTGTTGTTGGCACTTTTTTCCCGTTTCAGATAAACCATGTGGGCAAGAGTGACTTCCGCCGTTACCGCGCCGGTAAAGAATTCGCTGAACCGGTGTTCCTGCTGTCCGGAAAGACTGATGAGCAGTTCGTCGCGGTCGTCCGTATTGACCGAATCCGGCGTATCGTATTGCAGCACGCTGATCGATCCGTTGAACGATGTTCTGTCCGCCGTTGTCCAATCTCTATATATTCCAGCCTGCAGCGTGCTCCGGAGAGCGGTATTATCCAGTCGGGATTCCAGACGGGACCGTTTATCCTGCGCAATATTATCCACGCCGTCAATCCGCTGGATCTGATGTTTCTCGTCCCGTTCCGCCAGAAATATTCCCACCGTTGCCATAGTCGACGATGAATAATATCGCAGATTCACTCCCCCTTCCAGGCGTAACTCCTGCACCGATGTATTGAACGGTATTGAATCGGCGGAGATCGAAAGATCCTTGTAGCGGAACGAGTTTGCAATACTGCGCGATTCCAGGTTGACGGCAATTTCCGTTGCCAGTCGAGAGCCGACATCGTACCGGAGAATATTTTGAACGCCGTACAAATTTTCGGAACGGGAACGAATGTTCGAGGAGATGCCGAATTTCCGTACAACGGCATTGTCCGCTGGAATGTAAAAATCGTTTCTATTCTGCAGCCATCGCACGCGCAGGCTGTCCGTGGAGCCGGGAGTAAACTCGGTGGCGATGGACATTTCCGCTGCATTGTTTTTAAACGTACGGTTGCCGAGTTCGCTATGGTTAATGTGGCCGAGCGCCCGGGTGCGATATCCGCTCATATCGAGCGAATCCACCGCACCGATCAGCCGATAGTTCGGCCCCGCATCCCGTTCCAATTGCTGCTTGTCGTACCGCATGCCGATCATCGGCGTAAACGAGATCCAAGACGACGGCCGGTACGACAATCCCACCGCTCCGGTATGGATGCCGGCGTTGCTGTTGCCGAGTGTCTGGTTGTCGGAAAGCACGAATGACTGCGCTTCGCCGGCGATCGAGAACAATGATGAAGTTTTCTTTGCGGTGCTGAATGAAAAATTTTGTTCATCCCGGAACGAGCGGAACTGGCTTCTGATGAACGACGATGTGAATCTGTCCGACACTGCAATAAACAGATCGTCATCGTCATACAAATAGTGTGCGTTTGCATTCCAGAGATACGTGTTGACATTTCTCTCGAACCGTATCGCCGCGCCGCTGGAATCGCGCAACGCCGATCCGATGGAGATACGATTCACCGCAGTCTGCGCATGTGCCGCCGCAATGAAAGCAACAATAACAAAGAAATATTTTGCGCGATGTCTCAATGCCTGTTATTCGATTATTTAGATTACATCCTAACAGATTTACTTCCGTCTTCCGTCTTCTGTCTTCTGTCTTCTGTTTTCTGTTTTCTTTGCGCCTTAGTGTCTTTGCGGTGCACCCTAAAAAATATCTTTCACCGAATATTTCGGAACGTATCCAAGCATTTTCTTCGCTTTCTCATGCGAAATCAATGATTGTGCACCTGAAAATCCGGGAGAAAATTTATCTACTTCATGATAAAATTCCTTTGCCAATATTTTTGAATCCTTCCCCGTCCAATTCTCTTTGGCGGTGATGAAGAAAACTTCGTGGAGATTTTCCAGATCGTTCTCCGCTGCCAGGCGATGTGCCTGCGCAACGTCGTAGACATGTACGTACGCCCAGAGATTCTTGTGCCATTTTTCGGATTCCGTCACCAACGATCGGTAGAACGGTATCATCTCTTCTTCCGGCACCCAGATCCACGGTTCACGCAGACAAACGGTGCGGATGCCGTAATGTGCCGAGTATGTTCGGCAGATCTGTTCTGCATTGACTTTGCTCAGACCGTACGGATCCTGCGGACGGAGCGGATGGTCCTCGTCGATCGGAAAATACTCCGGCACCATCCGATTCGTCATAAAAGCGAATCCGAGTGTCGATTCGCTGGAAGTAAAGATGATTTTCTTGATCCCGTTTCGCGCGGATGCTTCAAGCACGTTGAATGTTCCCATCACGTTTACGGTAAAGACTTTCTCGGCCGGATCGTTCAACGGGTGAGGAATTCCGGCGGTGTGAATGACGGTATCATAACCGTTTAATTCGCCGGTGAGATCGTCGAGCTCGAGGATATCGCAGTGGTGATACCGGATATCTCTTCTCTTTGGAGGGACGATGTCCAGCACCCCGACCGTGTGGCCATGGGCAACTAATTCATCGACGATATATTTTCCGACTGTGCCGCTTCCGCCGGTGACGAGGATGTTCATGGTAATGTATTTTACACATCCCCGGAATCTTTAAGATTCCGGGGATGTGTTTTAGGGATGTGGTTTAAATAAAATTAATCTTTCAACTCCCACACGATCGTAACGTCATCGGAAAGAGAAATTTCTTTCACTTCAAATCCGGATGATTGTTCTGTTGAATATTTTAACGCTCGCATCGGCATTACCGGCATTTCGCTGCCGTGGGAGATACGAATGATCTTGCCGAGTTTTTCTCCTGCCGCAACCGTCAACACCGATGCACGTGAATGAGCATCCGTCACAGCGCGCTTCAGTAGTTCGTCCCGAACTTCCCGCTCCTTGGCGTCGGAAAGAATGAAATGAAAGGAAAATTGAACATCGGTTCCGCTTTTCATAAACGAGGTGATGATGGTACCAATTTTTTCTTTTGATTGAGGAAATTCCACCGTGATACGCTGGCGGGCAATATACCCTCTGTCCACATTGGCGTTGTTCTCCCATACTGTATGTTTCGCTACGGTGTAGTCGCCTGTTTTGATCTCTTCGGTGGAAAAACCGAGAGAGGCCAATTGCGCATTTATTTTTTCCGTTTTACTGTTCAGTTCTTTCACTGCATCCCCAAATAATCGCTGCACTGCGGTTATCTCCACGGACAATACGCCGCGATCCGGAATTGAGGAATATGTGCCGGTCCCCTTCACTTCAATAATTCTGCCGGGCTGCTGAGCGGCACCGAAAGTGATGAAAATGAGCGTCAAAAGTATCTGTTTCATATCGTTCTTCCTGTTGTTGAGTCATGAAATTACAGAATAATATTGACGAGAAGCAATATGTGGTTCGTGAACCTATCCGATTGCTTTAAGCAATCGGATAGGTTTTACTATTGTAATCAATGGAAATCATTCGCTTCGTTGACTGCAATTCGCAACTATTGTATATTGAATGTATACATGAGAAAAATTGCATTGATATTGGCGTTCGCAACAATTGCATTCGCACAGGAACGAACGCAAAAATATTGGATTTACTTTATAGGCAAAGAGAACACATCGCTGTCGAAACATTCGTCGTACCTGCAACAGGCGCGTGATGCGGGATTGACCGAACGTGCGATGCAGCGCAGGAGTAAGATGGGAATTAATGCTCTCTCGATGCGCGATCTTCCGGTTTCGGAATCATACCTAACGCAATTGAAAAACGCCGGCATCGCCATCGATAACACTTCCCGCTGGTTCAACGCGGCAACCGCGCATCTGACCGAATTGCAAGTGAAATCGATCGCGGGATTTTCATTTATAAAGGAAATCGAACCGGTACGCTCCTTCAAGCGAAAAGAACTTCCGCAACTTGAATCCTCCTTTTTAAAAGAATCGGTTGAATCCGCCAATGCAAAGTTTGCGTACGGTTCGTCGCTGACACAAATGGAACTGATGAATGCAGTGCAGGTCCACAATATCGGCATCTCCGGTCGGGGCGTGCTGATCGGCATGCTTGATACTGGTTTTCGGTGGAAAGAGCACGAGGCAATGCAGAATATGAAGGTGGTGGCGGAATACGACTTCATCCAAAAAGATACTGTCACGGCTAATCAGGACGGCGACAGCCCGTCGCAGGATTCCCACGGCACATCGACAATGTCTCTCGTCGGGGGATATAAAGAGGGACAACTGGTCAGTCCCGCCTTCAACGCGTATTTCATGCTCGGCAAAACGGAATACGTTCCAACCGAAACGAATGTGGAAGAAGATAATTGGGTCGCTGCGATCGAATGGATGGAATCGAACGGCGTGGATGTGGTAAGCAGTTCGCTTGGATACAGCGAGTTTGATGCGGGGCAATCGAGTTATACGTATGCAGATTTGAACGGACAGACGGCAACAACGACCCGGGCCGCGGCGATCGCCGCACAAAACGGTGTCGTGGTAGTCAATTCGATGGGAAACGAAGCGGGAACGGCATGGAAATTCCTCACCACTCCCGCCGATGCTGATTCGATTATCTCCGTCGGTGCGGTGAACAGCCTCGGAAATTACGCTGCGTTCAGTTCTATTGGCCCGACAAGCGACGGACGGACAAAACCGGATGTCGTTGCTCACGGTGTCGGTACGTATTGCGCCATTCCTCCCGGCAAAGTGACTGCCTATACTAATACTTCGCAGGGTACATCGCTCTCAACTCCGTTGGTGGCAGGAGTTGCGGCAATGATCCTTTCGGCACGCCCGGATCTGACGCCGGTGCAAGTGCGAGATGCACTGCGAAACACCGCAAGCAATACCGCCTCTCCCAACAATACGATCGGCTGGGGGATAGTGAATGCATACAATGCGCTTCTTTATCACGGTATGGTAATAAGTACGGATCCCGATGTAACATTGACGGTGGACAGCAATTATTCCATCGGCATGTTCGTTGTTTCGCCGAATCAGGTAAATAAAGATTCCGTCAAACTATATTATTCTACGGACAATGGCGGAAGTTTTTCATCAATTCAAATGTCTTTCACCGATACGATCGATGCAACGTCATTTTCGGGGCGATACAAGGCGGTGATTCCCGGCATAACAGCAAACACGGAAGTGAAATTCTACGTTAGCGCTGCAGATCAATCGACCAACCGTACCGGTCCGTATGGCGCTCCTGCGCAACTCTACAGCACAAATAATTCGATAACGGGAATAAAACCGGTCCTGCCTCCTCCGTCAACATATGTGCTGCGGCAGAACTATCCCAATCCGTTCAATCCCTCAACGACCATTTCGTACGACCTTCCTGCGTCGGATTTTGTCACACTGAAGGTGTATGATGTGCTTGGAAAAGAAGTCGCTACTCTCGTAAACGGTTTTCAAACGCGGAACCAGCACGAGGTGACATTCAACGGCGTCGGCCTTGCCAGCGACGTCTATTTTTACCGGTTGCAGACTCCAACATTCTCGGAAGTGAAGAAAATGGTGCTGGTGAAGTAGAAAGTAGTTGAGGCGTTGAGTATGAGCCATCCGATTGCTGAGACCAATCGGATGGCTTTTTTTTAGGTTATAGTCACCAATAATAGTAGTGATGCCATGACTCCGGTGAAGCCGTCCCTTTGGGACAAGTCATGGCATCACTTTTACTTTGGCCGTTGGTCTTGGGGATTTTTATTGTTACTTTATTTTATGAGCATTTCGTTTCAATTGTCGCTATTTCTTATCGCCGTAATCGTCATTGCTTCGGCGGCATGGTCGTACTATGTGTACCGCCATACGGTGCCGGTGGTCTCGAACAGGAAACGGTGGCTGTTGATCGCCCTTCGTGCGCTCGCCTTTACATTGACGCTGCTAGCACTCTTTGAACCGCTCCTCACGCTCACATCGCATCACGACGATCCTCCCGCGGTTGCGGTGCTTGTGGACAATTCCCTCAGCATGTCGCAGCAGGATAAGACCGGAGACCGCGCTGAAATTGTCCGTTCGCTATTGGAAGGCAGTTCCATCCGCAGGCTCGCGGAACAGTCGGACGTGCAATTACAAAAATTTTCATACTCCCTCTCTCCTCTTGCTGTCGATTCGCTGCGCATGGACGGCGGTACGACAAATATCTCCAATGCGCTTCACAATGTTGTAAAAAACTCTCCTGCTTCTCTTCAATCTATCGTTATGATCTCCGACGGAAACTACAACGCCGGATCCAATCCGCTGTACGATGCGGAGTGGTCGCGCATTCCGATCTATACCGTCGGTATCGGGGATTCGTCGGAACAGCGGGATATTGCAGTCTCCAAAATCGTCGTCAATTCCATCGGGTATGTGGAGACATCAATCCCCGTCGATGCTGCGATAAAAGCGTCCGGTTTCACTTCTCGGACTGTCCGTGTAACGCTTGAAGAAGAGGGAAAAAAGATTGATGAACGAAACGTACAGGTTCCCTCTTCACTGGAATCCATCGCCGAGGTGCCGGTGCAGTTTTCATACACCCCCCGGACGGACGGCGTGAAAAAACTTTCCGTGCGGGTATCGGCATTGGATGACGAGATCACGCCGAAAAACAATCTTCGCTCCTCTCTTATTAAAGTGCTGAAGAATAAGATGAAAGTAACGGTGATTGCAGGAAATCCAAGCGCCGATCTTTCTGCAGTGATGCAAACGCTCCAGAGCGACAAAAACATCGACGCCGTGCTCTTTCTCCAGATGCCGAACGGAGAATTGCGGTCAAGAACAAACGCGGTGTTGCAGCAATCATTGAACGCATCGGACTGTCTGGTGCTGATCGGATTCCCGACGGCGCAAAGTTCTTCGTCCGTCATTCGATCAATCATGACGAACATTCGCGAGCGTTCGATCGCAACGATGTTCATCGCCGGACGCTTGATCGATCCGCAAAAATTGCAGCTGATGGAGCCGCTGTTCGCTTTCACATTGGTTTCCGCCACCGTAGATGAGCAGAGCGTATTCCCCGCTATTGTTCCGAAGAATAAGTATCATGCACTGGTGCAGATGGATGCCGGGCAATTTCCGTTGTTCGCATGGGAAAAACTTCCCCCGGTGTACGCGTCGTTCCAGACGTTTGCCGCAAAACCGGAAGCGCAAACATTGCTGTCGGTGAAAATCCAGGGAGTGACGCTGCAAAATCCCCTGTTGCTGCTCCGCACCGCGGCAAATACAAAATCGATTGCCTTTACCGGTTACGGCATTCACCGGTGGAAACTGCTTGCCGGTGCACGGGATGAGACGCGGGGAGTCTTCGATGTCTGGTTCTCGTCGCTTGTGCGGTGGCTTGCAACCAAAGAGCGTGATTCCAAATTAAAAGTGGAACCGTCGCAGGAATTCTTTTCGCGGGGAGAGCCGGTCGGATTTACCGGTGAAGTGTATAACGAAAACTTTCAACCGATCGATAACGCCGAGGTCGGCATTTCAATCCGTTCGGCATCCAATGAACAAATCTCCGCCCTGCCGATGCAATCGATCGGTTCGGGACGATACGAAGGAACGGCGGCGGGGTTGCCCGAAGGCGAATACACTTACCGCGCGGCGGCGCTGATCGGCGGAGATACAGTCGGAACCACTGCGGGAAGAATCACTATCGGAGAGCAGTCGATCGAATTCGCCGAGACGAAAATGAACAACATCCTGCTCCGTCAAATTGCACAAAAATCCGGCGGCGCCTTTGCTGTTCCGTCGCAAATTGATTCATTGATTACCGTGCTGCTGAAGCATCCCGGCATACAATCCCGCGAACGGATCGAAACAAAAGAATTTGAATTATGGAATCTGCCGTTGTATCTCTCTGTCATCATTGCGCTCTTCGCAACAGAATGGTTTTTACGAAAACGATGGGGAATGTTGTAGTCTGCGGTACAGTGTGCGATAAGTTGTAGGACACCTTTACGGTGTCCTACAACCTCTGAATATAGATATAATGAAAGAATATACATGAAGAATCAGAAAACAGTATTAATCGTTGCCTTGATCACAGGCTTCACCGGTGTAGCGCTCGGCGCATTCGGCGCACACGGGTTGCGCGGCATGGTGCCGATGGAACTTATTGTTACATTTGAAACCGGTGTCCGCTACCAAATGTATCACACGTTTGCATTGATTGCTGCGGCATTGTTGTTCGGCAAAGCGGACGCAAAAAAACTCCGCTGGGCTTCTATCTTTTTTGCGATCGGTATACTCCTGTTCTCCGGCAGTCTTTATGCAATGACGTTTTCCGGCATCAGAATGTTCGGTGCCGTTACGCCGTTCGGCGGGGTGAGTTTTCTTGCGGGCTGGATCTCGCTGCTGCTTGCAGCCTTGAAAATAAAAAAGGAGAACTGAACTCAGTTCTCCTTTTTGTGAAGACTTGTCAAATCTTTAAGATTTGACAAGTCTTATCATTTGAGTTACTTGCTCGCAAGCATCGCCGATACTTCGTCAGCGCTGTAGGAACTCAGCACTTTTCCGTTCGTATCAACCAATGTCATCGAGCCATCCTCACCCTTTTGGGCAATCGCAAGGATGTTTCCCTCGGCATCTTTCACGACCGACTGGCCGTTCTCATGTGCCAGAATAAAGACCTTACCGGCATACGATACTTCGACCTGTTTCTTTTCCTGATTGAATGCAACCGTAACTCCGTCATCGCTCTTAATATTTGCGTTCATTGGATTGTTGCCAGTCCAGAATTCGAGCGAGTTCAAAACAACCACATCAATAAATCCCGCAATACTATACACCGGCACGATATTAATTGCGAGAAATACCAGCTCCACCACCCACTTGTTGCCCAGTGAACCGTTCCAGTTATAGACTTTCTTTGTCAGGCTGAACGATCCATAGCAGCCGACGGTCATGAGCGCCATCGAGGCGATCAAGAGAACGACAACAACTTGTTTGAACATGTTTTTCATAGTGCACTCCTTGTAATTGGTGAGAGATGAACATCGTGGATTGCCGGAACACTTCAATGATTATAGTCCTTTTTCCACTCCGACGCAAGTAGTTGGAGGAGAATATAATTTTACGTACCATACTAAAACCTGATTTTTAAATCACTACTTAAAGGAATGCATGAATCGTTCAATTCTTTCGCTATTACTGTTTTTTCTGTACGGCGAGATCAGCGCACAACAGTTGTTCATTTGGAAGAGCACCAATTTCAACTACGCTGCAAATTCATCCCGTATCAATGATAATTTCTTTTTAAATCCCTCTCGCGGTTATGCGGTGAACGGCATCGGACAGATCCATCGCACCACCGACGGCGGCATTACCTGGACGCGCCAATTGAACAACGGGACATACACGCACTTTCGTTCCGTCGGATTTTTCGATTCGTTGAACGGTTATGCGGGAGCGCTTGGCTGGGGAGATGCGAATAATTCGAATGCAAAAGATACAGTCATACTCTATAAAACTACCAATGGCGGAACGAACTGGACTCCGGAACACCAGCTCACCAGTAGCACCATCAAACGCGGATTCTGCGGCATGCATGTCTTCAGCGATTCGATCATTTATGCCGTCGGCCGTGTCCGCGGTCCCGCCTGGTTTTATAAGACGACCGATCGCGGTACGACATGGATCGCAAAAGATATGACGGAATATATCGCCGGATTGATTGACGTGAAGTTCTTCACCCGTGACAGCGGCTTGATTGTCGGATTAACGCATGTGACACACACATCATCGCGCGCGATTATTCTTTCCACCGGAGACGGCGGAGAAACGTGGGATACGGTGTACGTCACCAACAGGACGAACGAATGGGCGTGGAAAATCGACTTCCCTTCGCGCAATATCGGATATGTGAGTCTGCAGCGTAACGGCAACGTCGCCCCTGTGTATATCCTGAAAACAATCGATGGTGGAAAGACCTGGACGGATAAACTCTTCAGTCCCACCGGCTACTTTGTTCAGGGAATCGGATTTCTCAACGATTCGGTTGGATTTGCCGGCGGAACATCATTAAAACCAAAGATGACCACCAATGGCGGGGAATCCTGGGATACGGTCACGATCGGCAACAGTTTGAACCGGTTCAGAAGGGTGAATGACACGTTGATGTATGTTTCCGGTGCGGGAATCTGGAAATACTCCCCCGGCACAATATTAGGAGTCGATCGAAAAGGGAATGTCGTCCCCGGCCGTTTTGCGTTGCAGCAGAATTATCCCAATCCATTCAATCCGCAGACGACCATCGAGTTTTCCATTCCAGAAGACGGATTCACGACCATATCGATTTATGACATCACCGGTCAGTGGCTGAGAACATTATTCAGTGACTATGCGTCTAAAGGAACGTTCAAGGTCTCATGGGACGGCCGGATAGAAAGTGATGAAGAAGCTGCATCCGGAACATACTTCTATCGATTGGAAACAAAGAATTTTTCGGAAACGAAAAAGATGATTTTGCTACGTTGAAAATTGAATATTAAGTAAACCTATTATAAGAGACTTCTGAAATATTCAACATTCGGGTCATTGCGAGGCGTTTTTTGCCGAAGCAATCTGGATTTTTAATTAATTTAATCGGATTGTCCCGCTTTTTGGATTCCGCGCATAGCGGGATTCAAAAGCGGAACTTCGTCGTCTGTCATACGATAGACTCCTCGCAATGACTTTTTCAGTAGTTTCTTTAAACAAAATTATGGAGATATCATTATGATGAGAACTGCAAATCCCGCGTTGAATGAAAAAGTTTTCCAACAGGCCGGGTCCGTCGATATCGCTCAAGGCATGACGGTGAACGGAACGGTAAACAAAACGGGAATTATGTTGCTGCTGTTGATTGCCGGGGCAACATATACCTGGAGCGAATTTATGGCGGGAAATGTCGACGCAATGAGTCTGTGGATGATGGTCGGATTGATCGGAGGAATGATCGTTGCGTTTGTCACCATTTTTAAGAAGACGTGGGCACCCGTGACGGCGCCGTTATATGCCGTCCTGGAAGGATTTGCGCTTGGCGGTATCTCCGCAATGCTCGAAGCAACCTATGAGGGAATTGTTATACAGGCCGTTGCACTCACGTTCGGCACGGCGGGTTGCCTGTTGATCGCCTATAAATCCGGTGTAATTAAAGCGACGGAGAATTTCCGTCTCGGCGTTGTTGCTGCCACCGGCGGTGTTATGCTGATTTATCTTGCAACATACATCCTCGGATTTTTCGGCATTGCGATTCCGTACATTCATGAAAACGGATTGATCGGTATCGGCTTCAGTCTGGTCGTGGTGGTTATCGCAGCGTTGAATCTCGTCCTCGATTTCGACTTCATCGAAAAAGGGGCCGAGCACGGCGCGCCGAAATATATGGAATGGTACGCTGCATTCGGATTAATGGTCACATTGATCTGGTTGTACATCGAGATCCTGCGGCTGTTGTCCAAATTGAACAGCAGGAAATAACAATGGTGTGACCGTCGCGTCACACACCTGAAGCATATTTCTTTGATCCCCGAATGCTCGTTCTGATTTCGGGGATTGCTGTTTTCACTCCGGAAATGAACGCCGGAAGCGTTTCGTTTGTTCGATTGTATGTCGAACGTAGTTTTGATATATTTCATAAAAGGAGCATAAACAACGGTATGAATATTTTTCGTGCAACGGCAGGTGCGGTGTGGCTGGGCATTCTTCTCGGCGGCTGTACGGCAACACAAGAAACAACAACGGATTCATTGCAGCGTGACGTGATGGAAGAACAACAACGGCAGGACCGCTCTGCGGCAATGCAGTTGTTCATCGACGGATCGCTGAAGGAGAGCAAAGGCGAATATGCCGAAGCGATACTGGACTTTCAGGATGCGCTCCGGTACGATAAAAATCCCGCCATATTGTTTGCCCTCGCAAAAAATTATGCGGTATTGAAACGGTTCGTTCCCGCACAGGAAAACGCTCTGGAGGCGGTGCGTCTCGACTCGACGAAGATCGAATACCGTGAACTGCTCGCACAGATCTATATCCATTCCATGCAGCTTCAAAAGGCGGCGGATGTGTATCGGGCAATTTTAACGATCGATCCGAACCACGTCCCCTCGCTCTTTTCTCTCGCACAGATCATGGAACGGGCCCGCCCCGCGGAATCGCTGGAATATTACGAACGGATTATTCGCAAGCAGGGGCCGTCGTGGGACATCTATCTGCAGATTGCACAACTCAATATTGCGCTGCAACGGTACGATAATGCAATTAAAGCCTTCGAAGAGATGCTGGAGATCGATCCGAACAACATTGTGGTAAAGCAAAGCCTTGTCGATCTGTTCATGCGTCAAAAACAGCACGATCGCGCATTGGCAATGATCAACGATGTGCTCGAGCAGAATCCCGATAACTTGTACCTCCGTGCATCGCGGGTAGATGTGTATCTTCAGCATGATCAGTGGGACGCCGCCCGGAACGATATGGAAACGATCCTGAAATCGGATTCGCTCGAACCGGATCTGCACTTCCGTATCGGCCTGGCGTATTACACCCAATCGATAAAGGATTCGCTTCTTCTTCCCGATGCCATCTCCGTTTTCCAGCAATTCGAAAAGAATCATCCCGCCGACTGGCGGCCGTATTTGTATTTAGGTGTTCTCTACCGTCAGATGAAACTCGATTCCATCGCAGAAAATTATCTGAATAAAGCGACCGCTACCGCAAACTGGAGCGGCGACGCGTGGTGGCAATTGGGATGGCTGTACTTCGACCGGCAGGATTTTAGCGAAACGATCGCGATTATGAACAAGGCGAAATCGTATGTGCCGAACGACTTCCGGATTTATATGTTGCTCGGTATTGCCTACAACCGTTCGGGATTGCAAAACGATTCCCGCATTGCCCTGGAACGGGCGCATGAACTGAATCCGCAGGATATCAATGTTCTCTCGTCGCTCGGATTGACATACGATGCGCTGAAAATGCACACAGAATCAGATTCGACGTATGAAAAAGCGCTTCTCATCGATGCGGATAATGCGCTGGTGTTGAACAATTACGCCTACAGCCTTTCGGAACGGAATATCGATCTTGACCGTGCGATGACCATGTCCAAACGATCGCTGGAACAGGACTCGCTTAACGCATCGTATCTCGATACTTACGGTTGGATTCTCTATCAATTAGGCCGGTATCAGGAGGCATTGCTGTACATCAAAAAGGCGATCGATGCAGGTGATGCCAGTCCCGTTGTACTGGAACATCTCGGAGACGTGTATGCAAAACTGAACGATTATGAGAACGCGCTCCAATTCTGGACGATGGCACTGGAGAAGGACAAGACCAATACCGGATTGAAAACAAAAATCGAACGGGCGCGGCTGTGAATGTGAAGAAGAATTTCGTGCTTATTGTTGCCGTCGTAACGACATCATTGCTGTTGATATCCGGCTGTTCGACCGATGAAACGGTGTTGCCGGAATCTTCCATGGCGCCGGAAGAAATTATCAGCCGCATCAACGCACAGCCGGCGGCGGTCAATTCCTTCACCGCCGCCGGATCGATCTTTGTCGAAACACCGCAGATGTCGCAGAGCGCCGGTTTCGATCTTGCGGTAAAAAAGCCGGACAGCGTATTGATTACTGTCTCCGGCCCTTTCGGTATCACGCTGGGACAGGGACTATTCACCAGGGCAACATTCATCGCTTACAGTGCTCTCAATAATACGGTATACCGGGGAAATTCCGCCTCCGGAATGCAGTCGCTCCCCTTCTTTGCCGGTATTGATCTCGATGTCATGATCGATGCATTGAGCGGAGTACGGCGGATCGATGATTCATTCGGCGAACCGGATTCGTTCACTGTCGGAACGCACTCCTATATCTTCACCTATCACGGAAATCCGCGCGTAACAAAATTTTTTGTCGATGCCCGCTCGTACTTGATTACCCGGGTCATCACCTATCGCGCCGATGAAACGATCCTTTGGGAGGAACGGTATACATATTCCGGCATATCGGCCGGACAATGGCAGCCCTCATCGGTCAAAGTCACGGTTCCCGACCGCTCCATGAGCATGGAGTTGATCTATGACGAAATCTTGCTCAATGGCGCTCTTCCCGAATTCTCCATTGAGTATCCCGACAATGCATCACGGATAACGATCGATTGATGCGATTCCGTATCTCCATACTGTTTCTTTTGTTCATCACGCTGGCAGCCACCGGCAATCAATCGGATCTCAAGCGTCGCGATCAACAGTTGAAACGGCTCCGCGCCGAGATCCTTCAGTATGAAAAACAACTCGCGCAGAGCGAAAAAAAAGAAAAGGTAACTCTCGACCGGCTCGACCAGGTCGAGAAAAAGGCGAACCTCGTGAGGGAATTGCTGCAGGCGCTCCGCGCAGAGGAAAAAGCAATCAGAGCATCCATCGATACGTCCCTGGGCACTATTACGTCTCTGGAACGGCAATTGAATTTTCTCCGCTCCCATTACGCACAGTATGTCACCTCCGTCTACAAATACGGCAAAGTGTACGACCTGGAAACGATCCTTTCCGCCAATTCCATCAATCAATTGTATATCCGGATTGAATACCTCCGTCGTTTTTCGGACCAGCGGCAAAAAGACCTGACAAAAATTGCCGCAAAGAAGGACCAGATCGAGTTCGAATACAGCACGCTGCAAGAAAAGCTCTCCACCGAGCAGCAACTGATTTCCGAAAAGATTAAAGAAGAGCATACGCTGAACAAAACCAAGGAATCACGTTCGAAGATGCTGCGGGAGATCCGTACCGATAAATCACAAATCCGGAGAGAACTGAACCGGAAGGTGGCGGCAGCAAAACAACTGGAAGGAATCATCGCTCAACTTATCGAACAGGAACGCATCCGGAAGGAAAAAGCCGCGCGGGAAGAACGGGAACGGAAAGAACGGATTGCCCGCGAGCGCGCAGCACAGCGCGAACGGGAGCGGCTGGTACAGCTGCAACGGGAAAAGGATCTGGCTGAGTTGAAACGAAAGAACGATGTTGCCAAGGCAAAGGCGAAAGAGCGGGAAATTGAACGCGCCCGGCTGCAGGAAGAAGAACGGGAACGGATGTATCTTGCCGAAGACACGAAAGTAGAACTGGTGCTCCGCCCGCTGAACGAAAGAAAAGGAAAACTGAGCTGGCCCGTCAGCGGAGGCAAGGTGGTCGCCGAATTCGGCAATCAGGTACATCCGATCATGAAAACAATCACCACCAACACCGGTATCGACATTGCGACGGACGAAAATACTCCGATCCGGTCCGTTGCCGACGGCGAAGTGGCGCTGGTGCACTGGCTTCCCTCCTACGGCAATCTTGTGATCATTAATCACGGCCATGGATACCGCACCGTGTATGCTCATCTGGACGATATCACGGTGATCCAGGGACAAAAAGTGAAAGAAGGTACCGTCATCGCCCGCAGCAGCGGTTCCGTGTCCGGCGATCTGATGCATTTCGAGCTCTGGCTGGAAAAAGAGAAACAGAATCCCCGTCATTGGCTTGCCCGGCGGTGATCCACCCTTGCATTTTTTGACAACTTTAGTGTAATTAGTATGCAATCATGCGGTATATTTTCGTGAGGACAAATCTGTGGCAAAAAAGATCGTAAAACCGGAAGAACAATCAACACCTGAATCCATTAAACCGAAGCGCTCGGATATCGAATCGGTCCGGACACTCAACGAATCGTACCGTCAGATGCGGAATGAGATTGCCAAAGTGATCGTCGGGCAGGATGCAGTCATTGAACAACTGTTCATCTCGCTTCTTTCCCGCGGACACTGTCTGCTCATCGGCGTTCCGGGGCTGGCAAAGACGCTGCTCATTAAAACGCTGGCAGACGTGCTCGATCTCCGGTTCAACCGCATTCAGTTCACGCCGGATCTGATGCCGAGCGACATCACCGGTACGGAAATTATCGAAGAGGATAAGAAGAGCGGCGGAAAGATGTTCAAGTTTGTGCAGGGCCCGGTGTTTGCCAATATCGTCCTTGCTGATGAAATCAACCGTACGCCGCCGAAAACGCAGGCAGCGCTGCTGGAAGCGATGCAGGAGCACAAGGTCACTGCGGCGGGAAAAACCTATACATTGGACGAGCCGTTCTTCGTGCTGGCAACACAGAACCCAATTGAACAAGAAGGAACCTATCCCCTTCCCGAAGCGCAGCTGGACCGGTTCATGTTCAATCTGTGGCTCGATTATCCGTCGTTTCAGGAAGAGTTGCAGATCGTGAAATCCACGACGGGGCTCTATTCACCGAAATTAAAACATGTGTTGAATGCGGAAGACATCGTTGAATATCAGGAACTCGTGCGCCGGGTGCCGGCGGCGGATTCCGTAGTGGAATATGCCGTTCAACTCGTCGCAAAAACTCGCCCGAAAGATTCCCATTCGCCGCAGTTTGTCAAGGATTGGCTCACCTGGGGTGCCGGTCCCCGTGCGTCGCAGTTCCTTATTCTTGGTGCAAAGACCCGCGCCATACTGAACGGAAAATATACCCCCGACATCGACGACGTACGCACCGTCGCACTGTCCGTACTTCGCCATCGCATCATCACGAATTTTAATGCTGAAGCGGACGGCGTGTCATCCCTGACCGTGGTGGAGAAATTGCTGGCACACTAAAGAACATACCCGCTGTAATCGGCGAATTTTCCACGGAATGGCATATTTGCATCCTTACTGTTGATGAGCAGTCCATATATAGCAATTGATGATTTATTTGGCTATATTGAATTCAGCGGGGTAGTTGTTATACAACCCAATATGCACATCGATTGACCCTTTTTTTCTTCTCCTCTCAATTCTTTCGGCATATTACCATAACAAAAAATTTTCGCTCCACACAAGCATTCATTTTCATCAGACCGGTGATTACGAACGTTTATCTCTATTTCCGGTCTGAATACTATCATTATCATTATGTCATTTAAAGATTTACATGTAGCCGAACCGATCCTTAAGGCTCTCAAAACAGAAGGATACACAACACCGACTCCCATTCAGGCGCAGGCAATTCCGCTGGCGCTGCAGCGTAAAGATATTCTTGGCGTTGCACAGACGGGAACGGGAAAAACAGCGGCATTTGCTATTCCGATTATTCAAATGCTCTGCGAAGAAAAACAACCGGATGCCCACAAACGGGTGATCAGAAGTTTGATCCTCACCCCGACGCGGGAACTGGCGATACAAATCGGCGAAAGTTTCGCCACCTACGGTAAGCATACCGATCTCAAATATAGAGTCATCTTCGGCGGCGTAAACCAGCATGGACAGGTCGAGGCGCTACGCGCCGGTATTGATGTTCTGATCGCAACACCGGGACGCCTGCTGGATTTAATGAGCCAGCGGCATGTCCATCTGAACAATGTCCGGTTTTTCGTTCTTGATGAAGCGGACAGAATGCTGGATATGGGTTTTGTGCACGACGTCAAAAAAGTCATTGCAAAACTTCCGGCAAAAAAGCAGACGCTCTTTTTTTCGGCAACAATGCCGCCGGAGATTGTCCATCTTGCCGGTTCTATTCTCGTCAATCCTTCCACTGTTGCCGTCACGCCGATTTCATCCACCGTTGACATTGTCAACCAAGTGGTGTATTTCGTCGACCGGGAAAACAAAAAACATCTGCTGAAAGAAGTGCTGAAAGATCCGAAGATCGAACGGGTGCTGGTCTTTACACGGACGAAGCACGGTGCAGACAAGGTTGTAAAAGAATTGATCCGCGCAGGGATCAAAGCTCAGGCGATCCACGGCAACAAATCGCAGAACGCTCGCCAGGATGCGCTGAATAATTTTAAATCGAAAGCGACGCGCGTACTGGTGGCAACGGATATTGCTGCGCGGGGAATTGACATCGACGATCTGACACATGTCATCAACTTCGAACTGCCGAATGTGCCGGAATCGTACGTGCACCGTATCGGACGCACCGGGCGAGCGGGAGCGAGCGGAATTGCCATCGCATTTTGTGATGCGGAAGAAAAAGCCTATCTCAAGGATATTCAGAAGTTGATCGGAAAGCAGATCTCGGTGATCGAAAACTTCACCTATCCTCTGAAAAATCATACGGTAACCAAAGCGCCTTCCCTTCCTCAGCAGCACCAGCGGACACAACACCCGCAGCGGCCGCAGAGAAATACATCGCGGCGAGATTACTCCGAAAAGCGCGAGCATAAAGTGCAGCCTTCTCGGGACGATCGCGCTTCGAAACCGGCGGCAGCCGCACCGGTGAAATCAAAAAAATGGTCGTGGTTTAGAAAAAAGTAATCTTTGTAAATATCACTGAGAGAACGAAGAATGCGTGCGATAACATGGGGAATAGATCCATCGATGGCGATTCATCCGCTGTAATCGACGGCCCATCCCCTGATTCCAATCGTTTCGTCCCACTAATATTGAATTGCACCGGTCAATTCCGTATGTTTTGCACTATCAGCCACGGATGGAATGGTGCTATGAAGAATCTTTGGACGGTGTTGGTCTTTTTCTCGATTTGCTCATCGTCGGCTTTGTCCGAACGAGCGCTTCCGCGTCTGGTATCGACGCAATGGCTCTTTGAACAGAGCGCGGACAGTGATGTTGTCGTTCTCCACGTTGGATTCAGCAGAAATGAATTCAACGTGGGTCATATTCCCGGTTCGCGGTTCCTCTGGTTCAACTGGCTCTCCCCTTCAAATCCCGATCTTAACAGCGAAATGCCCTCCGCGGCGGATGCAACAAGGATTCTCGAAGATCTCGGCATCACCGGCAGATCGAAGATCGTGTTGGTCTTTACCGGTCAGAACGTATCGATCACAACCCGTATGTATCTCGCCTTCTGTTACTTCGGTTTCGAGGATCAAACCGCCGTTCTCGACGGAGGATTCGAGCGATGGAAATCGGAAGGCCGTCCGGTATCGAAAGAGATGCCGCAGATCAACCGCACGTCACTCTCCGTGAAAATCCATCCCGACGTTATTGTCGATGCAGATTGGATAAGGAAAAATCTCGACAATCCTGCGGTCACCGTTGTTGATGTCCGCACGAAGAATTTCTATGACGGAATCGGCGGCGGCATTGCCAGACAGGGACATGTCAAAGGAGCAAAACATCTCGTATTCAATACGGTGCTTGATTCTACCGGCGCAATGAAGTCAACGGCAGAACTGCAGTCACTCTTTGACGCAGCGGGAATCGCCGGGGGAACCACTGTTGTCACTTATTGCCATGTCGGCCAGCAGGCATCGTTGATATTTTTTGCGGCGCAAAATCTGGGATATCGCGTGAAGGTCTATGACGGAAGTTTTGAAGATTGGAACGTGCGGGACGAGACCTATCCTGTTGAAAAGACCGCCGGTCCTTAAACGCGCTTCCGAATTTGTCGGTATTACATCATCAGGCTTCGGGAGAGAAATACTTCAAACCGAGAATTCCCGCAACGATCAATCCGATACAGGCGAGCCGCGCCGCATCTTTCGGTTCGTTAAACAGCACTATACCGAGGATTGCCGTTCCCACCGCACCGATGCCGGTCCACACCGCATATCCCGTTCCGACGGGAATCGTTTTCAACGCCTGCGACAATAGATAAAAGCTGACAAGCATTGCCGCAACGGTGAAGATGCTCCAGCCAAGTTTGGTGAATCCCTCGGTGTATTTTAATCCGATCGCCCAGACGACCTCAAATATCCCCGCAATAAATAGTGTAAACCATGCCATAGAAGTGTCCTTTTAATTTTAAAATCGTGATCGTTAAACACATAAAAAATGCCCGCCAAAAATCACGGGCATTTTTTATGGAATAGTTTCTGCACAATCAAACACGCTAAGCATTGATGGAGTGCACTGTACCGCTCGGCAATATAATATTTACACTTTCACAAACCATTTCTTCTTATACATCACCCACACAATCAGATACATGCAGAGCATCCAGAGAATTGCGTGCATCATTGAAGCGTTCAGCGGCGAGAAGTACGGTTCGAACAGGTTTTGTACGATAATCGTTTTCAGCGAAACATCGGCATACGCACCATTTGCCAATTGCACGTTGAACTTCCACATACCCATCGTCCGTCCCACGATGCCCGAGAGAACGAAGATGAAGATCGCATTCATGCCGTACACCACAAATGGATGCGCCCATTTCTTGATCCCTTTTGCATCGATCAAAAAGTAAAAGATTCCGAAGACACAGAGCGCCCAGCCGTTCATGAATAAGACATACGATACGGTCCAGAGACTTTTATTGATCGGCATCCACATATCCAAAAACGCTCCGATCAGCAGAAATCCTGCACCGTAAACGAACATCCACGCACTTTTCTCGTCTTTGCTGTGCGGAGACCGGTGCAGATATTCGCCGGTGAGCGAACCGAACAGTGTCGTCGCAATGGCCGGAATCGTGCTGATGATTCCTTCAGGATCCCATGTTTTGCTCACCACCCACATATGGCCGTTCAGAAGTATTGAATCGATGTATGAGGCAAAATTCTTTCCTTTATCGAATAATCCCGCGCCGTATTCGGGTATCGGAATGTAGAACATCATCAGCCAATAGGTGACGAACAATGCTCCGATGGCAATAATTTGCCCTCGTACCGAAGTGTATAAATAGATAAATGAGGCAATGAAATAGCATACGGCGATACGCTGCAATACGCCGGGAATCCGGATCGAGTCAAGACTGAAATTGTGCCCCCAGAGCAGTCCGAACGGAAATCCGGTCAGAAACAGGCCGAGCCCGAATATGATCGCCGCGCGGCGGAACACGTTCAGGATCAATTTGGCATTCGAATCCCCCTTTTTTCTCCTCACGTCGAACGAAAAGGTCATCGCCACGCCGACGATCCAGAGAAAGAACGGAAAGATCCAATCGGTGAATGTCCATCCGTGCCACGAGGCGTGTGACAGCTGGGGATAGATGGCGCTCCAGGAACCGGGATTGTTGACAAGAATCATTCCGGCAATAGTAAATCCGCGGAATGCATCGAGCGAGATAAGGCGTTCTGGTTTCATGGTGATGCTTTCATTATTATTCAACGATGAACACTCTGTAGCCGAATTTCGGCAGCGTTATCGTCTGAACAAATTTATACGCAACGGGTTCTTCGGTAAATGCATCGATATATCCGAGCGACGGAAAGATCTTCGGCAGTGTCAGTGTTGCCGTTTTTTGTGTATCCGAGAAATTTGTTACAATCAGCAGTGTATTCCGACCGTCCGTCCGGATGAATGAATAAATCTTTTCCGGGTGGCTGTTTTTGACATATTGATAATCGCCGTCCGAAAGTGCAGGATTGTTCTTCCTGATTTTAAATATTTCGGTATAGAATTCCCTCCACTGTTTTCCTTTCGTCCAATCGATCTCGTGTTTTTCGAATAATCCCAATTTCTCTTTGTTCCCTACTTCCTGACCATTATAGAGCAGTGGAACACCGGGGAACGTATTAGTGAGAACTGCGGCCATGCGCGCCCCTTCGTCTCCAAATTTCATCACATCGGGCATATCCCACGCATTCTCGTCGTGATTGGAACTGAAGCGGAGCCGGAGCGATCCTTTAGGGTACGACAATGATTCCCGTATGAGAACGGAATCCATTTCAAACGCCGGTTTCTTCCCGGCAAAAATATCCGCCATGGTGTGGTATGAATTCCAGCCGTACGTCACATCAAACGCTTTTAAATGATGTTCGGCGTACATTCCTTCTGAAAGCATGAAAACCGGTCTAATGGAATCCAGCGCCGCGCGGGCTTCATCCCAAAAATCAACCGGTACCATTTCTGAGACGTCGCATCGGAAGCCGTCGATGCCGATATCACGCACCCAGTATTTCAGCATGTCAATCATATACCGGCGAAGATCTCTGTTGTCGTAATTTAAATCGACGACATCGCTCCAATCCGCCACGGGGGGAATCATGTATCCGGCGCTGTCCCTGGTAAACCATTCCGGATGTTCGCGGGCCATTTTGCTGTCCCAGGAGGTATGATTGGCAACGAGATCGATGACAATATTCATTCCGTGTTGATGTGCCGCGTCGACCAATCGTTTGAAATCATCTGTTGTTCCAAATTCGGGATTGACTGCATAGTAGTCCTGCACGCTGTACGGTGAGCCGAGCGTTCCCTTCCGTTTTTCCGTTCCCACAGGGTGGATCGGCATAATCCACAGGATTGTGACGCCAAGTTGCTTCAGTTCGGGCAGCCGCCGTTCAACGCCGGTAAAGGTTCCTTCCGGAGAGAAAGCGCGGGTATAAATTTCATAGATGATCCCTTTTTTCACCCATTCTTCCGACGGACGGGCGTTCTCTTTTGCATAGGGTGCGGGTATCTGGGCCGACAGAAATGTGAATGTAACGAGAAGAAAAAAGAGAAGAGATTTTTTCATGATCCACCGCATTATGAAACATTAAGAACTGTGTAAAAGTAGCGAAAGAAAAAAGTGAAAGCAACCCGCCCGGCCCGGCGTTAACAATTGTCGACAGCAGTTGGTACCGTTCGCAAATATGCTGTCAGAGGGAATATTTTCCCTCTTCTTAGTGTTCAAGATAAGTGGTATATTAAACAAAAGTTACGCTAATATTGTCCAATATCGACTATGAAGAAACGCACTCGTATTATCACTATCACGCTTACCATTATTGTCGTTGCCGGAATGGCGCTCAGTCCGCGTTTAGGATTATTTTCTGCAGACGTGAAGACCGGACAATCCGCCGTTGAGCAACGCATTCCCGTTGCGGCGCGGGTGATTACACCCTCTCCGTACGATAATATAATTAATTCGACCGGAACAATTCTTGCCAGTGAAGAGGTGGAAATCAGGAGCGAAATCACCGGACAGGTTATCAAAATTCTTTTTACCGAGGGAACGCGCGTCCGGAAGGGAGATTTGCTCGTCAAGATCAACGACGATGAACTGCTGGCACAGTTGCAGAAACAGCAATCCCAAAAATCTCTTGCCGACGATATCTTCAAACGGCGGAAACAATTATTTGAAAGCCATCTCATCAGTTCCGAGGATTTCGACAAAGCGCGGAACGATCTGAAGTCCATCGAAGCGGAAATCAATCTTATAAAGGCAAAAATCAAAAAGACCGAACTGCGCGCTCCGTTTGACGGAGAAATCGGCCTTCGCTATGTGAGCGAGGGAAGTTTTGTCAATTCGTCGACTCGCATCACGACGCTGCAAAGCCTTTCGTCGGTCAAGATCGATTTCTCTATTCCCGAAAAATATGCCTCCATCGTAAAGAAGGAAAGTGTCGTCTCGTTCACCGTCTCCGGATCCACCGATACATTTTCCGGAACAATTTACGCCATTGAACCGAAGATCGATCCGGTCACCCGCACGGTGCAGATCCGCGCTCGGTCGGCAAATGTTCACGGCACATTAATGCCGGGAGCGTTTGCCCGGGTCCGGCTGCTGCTGGAAAAAATTCCCGATGCAATTATGATTCCGAGCGAATCGGTGATTCCGGAAATGGAAGGTCAGAAAGTGTTCGTGGCCGTCGACGGAAAAGCGCAGACCAAAAAGGTCACCACCGGACTCCGGACGGAAAATCTCGTTCAGATTACTTCAGGATTGACCGCCGGCGACACCGTTATCACCTCCGGTGTCATGCAGCTGCGCCCTTCCACGCTTATCACATTGACGGATGTGAGGTGATATGAGCTTAGCAGCAACCTCCATTCGCCGCCCCGTTCTAGCGATTGTCATGTCATTGATGATCATCCTGTTCGGCATTATCGGTTTTACGTCGCTCGGTGTCCGTGAATATCCGAGCGTCGCTCCGGCCACCATCAGCATCTCCACCAGTTATGTCGGCGCCAACGCCGATGTGATTGAAGCGCAGATTACCGAGCGTCTGGAACAGACCATCAGCGCCATTGCCGGCATCCGCACCATCTCCTCCATCAGCCGCGAAGGACGGAGTTCGATTACAGTGGAATTCGAACTTGATGTCGACCTTGAAGCGGCAGCAAACGATGTACGGGACAAAGTTTCCTCTGCGCAACGATTCCTTCCGCCCGATTGCGATCCTCCGATCGTTTCGAAAGCCGATGCCGATGCCGTGCCGATTATTTTGCTGAATGTAAAAAGCAGCAACCGCAGCATGCTTGAACTAACGGAAATTGCCGAAGTGCGTTTTAAAGAATATTTACAGACTATTCCTGGTGTGAGCGAAGCTCGGGTCTGGGGTGCCAAGACGTACTCCATGCGCCTGTGGATGGATCCTGCAAAACTTGCTGCGTATCAATTGACGCCGATCGATGTCCAGAATGCAGTCCATCGCGAGAACGTGGAGCTGCCGTCCGGACGGATCGAAGGCGAATCGACCGAATTGACGGTGCGAACGCTCAGCCGTCTTCAAACCCCGGAACAATTCAACAATATGATCGTGAAGGAGAGCAACGGCAACGTGATCCGTTTTCGCGATATCGGAAATGCGGAACTTGGTCCGGAGAATCTCCGGTCGATCATGCGGCGCGATGGCGTGCCGTCGGTCGGCGTGGTGGTCCAGCCGCGCGCCGGTGCAAATTATGTGGATATTGTGAATGAATTCCGGAAACGTGTCGAAGAAATCAAACGGGATCTCCCTCCCGATGTTGAGGTTGGCTATGGTTTCGATTCGTCGAAATACATCCGCCAGTCGATTATTGAAGTGGCGGAAACGGTGCTGCTGGCATTCATCCTCGTTTTTGTGGTGATCTACCTGTTTCTCCGCGACATCCGCACGACCATTATTCCGATGATCTCCGTACCGGTGTCGCTTATCGGCTCGTTTTTTATCATGTACATTATGGATTTCTCCATCAATGTGCTGACGCTTCTCGGCATTGTGCTGGCAATCGGCCTGGTCGTGGACGATGCGATCGTAATGCTGGAGAACATCTACGCAAAGATTGAAAGCGGCATGCAGCCGTACGATGCGGGAGTGCGCGGATCGGCGGAAGTGTATTTCGCAATTATCGCCACCACTATCGCGCTGGCGGCGGTCTTTATGCCGGTCGTTTTCCTGCAGGGATTGACCGGACGGTTGTTTAAGGAATTCGGTATCGTCCTGGCAGGAGCGGTACTCATTTCTTCATTTGTGGCGCTTACGCTGACTCCGATGCTCTCATCCAGATTGTTGAAACCTCACGCTCACCACAGCGCGTTTTACCGCGCAACCGAACCGTTCTTCGCATGGTTGACGTCGACCTACCGCGATTGGCTGAAAGCATTCATGCGGCGGCGCTGGCTTGGCTTTGCGGGTGTCGCCTTTTCTATGGTGATGATCTTTGTCTTTGGAAGTATGATCCCGTCGGAACTAGCACCGTTGGAAGATCGCAGCAGCCTTCGTGTTATGTCAACGGGCCCGGAAGGGGTCACCTTTGAATACATGGACCGCTATGTTGAGAATGTCGTCGCATCGGTTCAAAAAAACGTGCCGGAGATCGAAGGGATCATGTCCCTCACCTCGCCGGGATTCGGATCAGGTTCCGTCAATTCCAGCATGATGTTCATCATTCTCACGGAACCGGCAGCGCGCGACAGAACACAGATGCAGGTTGCAAACCAGATCTCGGGATTGCTGCGTCAATTTCCCGACGCACGCGGTTTTGTCGTGCAGGAACAATCAATCGGCGGCAGGGGCGGCGGATTGCCGGTTCAGTTCGTGATTCAGGCGCAGAACTTCCAAAAATTACGCGACGTACTTCCGAAATTCATCGCCGCAGCGCAGCAGCGGAAGGAATTTCAGATTGTCGATGTGAATCTGGTGTTTAATCGTCCGGAAGTGCGCGTCGAGATCAATCGCGACCGGGCACAAGCGCTTGGCGTCTCATCGCTCGACATCGCACAGACGCTGCAATTGGCCTACAGCGGCCAGCGGTTCGATTTTTTTGTAATGAACGGAAAGCAATATCAGGTCATCGGACAAATGCAGCGTGCGGACAGGAACAAACCGCTCGATCTGAAATCGCTCTTCGTTCGGAGTGCCGGCGGAGTGCTGGTCCAACTCGATAATGTCATTACGCTGCACGAAGAGACGAGTCCGCCGGCATTATACCGGTATAACCGGTTTGTCTCGGCAACCGTTTCTGCGGGGCTGGCGCCCGGATATACTGTCGGCGACGGAATCAATGTCATGCGGGAAGTTGCCTCGACGGTGCTGGACGAAACGTTCAGTACTGCGCTGGCGGGAGTTTCCAAGGACTTCTCCGAAAGTTCGTCGAGCCTTTTTTTCGCATTTGTTCTTGCGTTGGTATTGATTTATCTGGTACTCTCTGCACAGTTCGAATCATTCCGCGATCCGTTCATTATCATGTTCACCGTTCCTTTGGCTTTGGCGGGTGCGTTGTTCTCGCTCTGGTACTTCAATCTTACGCTGAACATCTTTTCGCAGATCGGGGCGATTATGCTTATCGGTTTGGTGACAAAAAACGGTATTCTGATCGTAGAATTCGCCAACCAGCGTAAAGCGGCGGGATTGCCGGTAATGGATGCGATCGTCGATGCGTCAACGGCGCGATTTCGCCCTATCTTAATGACGTCGCTCTCGACCATTCTTGGAACGCTTCCAATCGCATTGGCGATCGGCGTCGGTTCGGCCGGGAGAATTTCGATGGGTATTGCGGTGATTGGCGGCTTGATCTTTTCCACGTTTCTGACTCTCTTTGTAATTCCATCCATTTATTCTTATTTCACATCCGAAACAGCATCCGTATCGAATGTTGAAGCGGCACTGGTGGAAAAACAAGACATCGCTGAAGATGCCGTTACGACGGCCGGGGCGGAATAGCAGAAAAATTCCACGGGCAGGTATTGACCGGTATTATAGGCGGTACGAATAAATAGAAAGACCTCACAGGGGTGGAAACGCTTGTGAGGTCTGAATGTTTTAAAACCTAAGAGTATTAGGATGTACGACGCGGGGGTCTGCGGGTTCCTCTCCCTTTATTATAATCGCGGCGCGGCGGACGTTCGGATTTCACGATGGTGCGGGGAAACACTTCCGGCACCGGCGCCAGCAGGGACTCATCCGGATAGATGCATTCGATCGTTTTTTTCATGTACTCTTCCATCCGCGGTATTTCGTATGAATCCTCCTCGTCCGCAAAACTGATCGCTATGCCTTTTGCTCCCGCTCTTCCCGTTCGGCCGATCCGATGCACGAATTCCTCCGGATCCTGCGGCAAATTATAGTTGACGACATGCGAGATTGCTTCCACGTGGATGCCGCGTGATGCAACATCGGTAGCCACCAGCACTCTTACTTTCCCTTCACGGAAATTCTCCAACCGTTTGATCCGCTGCCGCTGATCGACTTCTCCCGACAGCAGGGCGCAGGTCACACCGTAGGTTTCCAGTCTGTCCTTCAGGTCGCGCGCAATATCTCTGCGATTCACGAACACCAGTACGCGTTCAAGATGTTTTTGCATCAGCACGTTATAGAAAAGTGTAAACTTCTCTTCTTTGGTGGTGATGTAGGTGATCTGCTCTACGGAGGATACGGCAATCTCATCCGGCTGCACGGTTATTTCGAACGCCTGTCGTGTCCATGATTCTGCCAGACGTTTTACTTCGGAATTCATGGTTGCGGTAAAGAACATCGTCTGCCGGTGCGATTTTTGCGGCGTGCTCAGAACGATGCTTCGCACGGCGGGAATAAATCCCATGTCCAACATCCGGTCCGCTTCGTCGATGATAAGGATCTCCACTTTACCGAGATCGACCAGTTTCTGTTTCTTGAAATCAATCAGCCGTCCCGGCGTTGCAACGATGACGTCGACCGATTCGTGTTTCAAATTCTCCATCTGTTTGTGATAGTCGATGCCTCCGACCAGCGACAGAATCTTGCATCCGGTATATTTTCCGAGACTGTGAGCATCCTTTTCTATCTGCATCACCAGTTCCCGTGTCGGCGCAAGGATCAGGGCGCGGGGTGTCCCTTTCTTCTGGTCCTTCAACGGATTGCGAAGCACGTGGGAGAAGATGGTGATCAAAAATGCGGCGGTCTTTCCCGTTCCCGTTTGTGCCTGCGCGGAAACATCGTCTCCGGCGAGTGCCTTAGGAAGCGTTTCTGCCTGCACCTGGGTGCAATACTGAAAATTTAAATCGGCCACCGCATGCATAATCTCGTTCGGCAGATTGAAATCATGAAACCGTGATTTACCGTCCGTCACCGTGACTTTAAATGAGGATTCGTGCCACGGTTCTGCGGGAACAACCGGTGTTGCAGGTTTTTCCTTGGCAACGGTAAGCACTCTGGTATTCTTCTTTTCTTTATCCAGCTTTTCGTGGCGTAAACGGTACTCCTCGCGTGTTTCCCTTTTTCGCTGGTCGCGGGGGTGGTGTGTTCCGCTCGGTTTATCAAAGGGACGTTGTTTTTGCTGGCGGAACGATGATTTCGGTGATTCTTTTGCCGGAGTTGCCGGCGGAGGGACGACACCCTTCGGTTTGACGCCGAAGAATGACTTGAATTTGGAGACGAAATTTTTAAGCAATGGTTCTTCTTACTGTTGTGAACGATCTAATAATTACTGTACAATATACGAAAAAAGAGATAAACCCGCAGTGATATGACGCGGGGGATTTGTTTGAAATGATCTAAAAATCCGGTATCTTATACCATTATAAATGAGCGTCTCATACTCCGATGTATGATGCGCTCATTGTTTTTTTTAGGGGGTTTCAACACTCTGCATTAAGAAAGGAGCGCTTTGTATGAATGAAAGAATAATTGTGATTACCAAAACGGATCAAATGCGATTGCTTCAATTGCTCGATAATCCGGTGCTGGTGCGCGAAAAGAGCGCCATGCGCGACCTTGTCACGGAATTGAACCGTGCCCGCATCGTTTCGCCACGGGAGATACCGCCGGATATCGTGACAATGAGGTCCCGGGTACGAATCAAAGATCGTACGACAAATGAAGAATCGGTCCTGACGCTTGCTTTCCCCGGTGAGGCAAATCTTGACGAAGGAAAGATATCGATACTCGCTCCTGTCGGCGTTGCGCTGCTCGGTTACCGTGTCGGTGATATTGTCGATTGGAATGTCCCCGCCGGTTCACGGTCAATCGAAATTCTCGAGATTATATACCAACCGGAAGCAGCCGGAGATTATCATTTATAGCGTTATGCCACCATGCCGAAGCCGGAATTTCTTTCCGGCTTCACTCTTTCGTTTCCTGCCACAAATTGATCCCGTCCGGTATATGTTCGTTAAAGCGTCTCGGAAAAATCGTTTTATGTATGGGATGCGTGATTGACAACACCGGAACGCTCACCCGTCGCACAACCTCTTCCGTTGTATTCCCTATCTGCATTCGCCGCATTCCCCGCGCACCGTGTGTACCCATCACGATAAGATCGAACTCGTTCGACTCGGCCACATTGACGATGGCATTATCGGCTTCCACATCCCTGCTGACGAGCTTTTTAATCTTGATCGTATCGGCATGATCGTGATAGAGCTGCAGATCGGGAAATGTGATTTTTGAAAATTCCTTCTCCGGCACCGACAAGTCGGTAACATACAACAGCGTCACGGTGGAGTTGAACGTCCGGGCGAGAGACAGGGCATACGGAATGGAGTAATTGCTGTACTCGGAAAAATCGGTTGGCACAAGAATATTTTTAATATCGGGCTTGGTTGAAGGCGCAATACTCCGCACCGTGAATACGGGAGTCCGGCAGAGCCTGACGATCCGTTCCGCCGTCCGACCCATAAGATGCGGTGTCGTATATCCAATCCCCTGCACCGAGAGCACCACCGCAGAATATTCGCTTCGCTCCGCCTCCAGCACGATTTCGCGATAAGCGGTACCGAACCGAAGGACCGTTGCAACCGACGCCGGAGGCAACTGTAATTTCTGTATCACAGCGACAAACTGCCGGCGTACAAATTCTTCGATCTTCGTCCGGCGGGATTTCCTTACTTCGTCGGTGATCTGAATGCTTCCCGGTGCGGTTTGTTCGTATTCATCCACATACATGAGCACCAGTATGGCTTTATTTTTTCGAACGAAGAGCGATGCATATCGGATTGCTTCAATGGACAGATTGGAAAAATCGGTGGGACAGAGAATGCGATGTATCGTATACATAGTATTCCTCACGAATATATTGAACCGAGGAACAGATCCGGCAACAGAGACCGGATCTTCTGTTGGTAGCTAAAGAAAATCCGTTCGATAAGCAACACACAATCGGACGGAATCGGAGTCTTTTGTCGTTTACAGCGCGTGCCGGTTTTTTCTGCTGAGATAGAAAAACACCAAGCCCGGTATCAGAAAACCGATGCATCCAAAAATTAGTTTCATTTCATATGCTGTCGTATTCTCGATTCCGGCGGAGGGGATGAATGCAAATACAATCCCAAAGAATGTCATGATGGCGCCAATGACGCCGGACGATGTCGTGATCCATCGCCCCGAAAAATATCCCGGCACATCGTGGTATGTTTGTCGCACCCTGGTGAGCGCGATGAACATATAGAAGTACGGAATCAGTTGCAGAACCACCGTGGTCTGCAGCAGAATCAAATACATGTCGTGCACCGAGGAACCGATGGATCCTAAAATGATTACCACGCTGCTTGCAACCCCCTGCACAATCAACGCAACGGACGGGGTGTGATGCTTGGGATGAATGTACCCAAGCGACGGCGGAAGATACCGGTCGATGCCTATGACAAACGGGATGCGCGCGGCACCCGACAGCCATGCCGATGTGTTCCCGGCTGCATTCATACTCATTAATAATCCCATCGGTATCACTATCCATGCGATGCCGATCTCGCCTGCCGCTTTTTCTATTCCCTGCAATATCCCTTCAATGACACCGATTTCTTCCGCGGGAATCGCCACGAGCAGCGACGTTGTCACCACCAGGAAAAGACTGACTGTCGATATTCCCGCAATCATCACTGCGCGGGGAATATTTTTTTGCGGATCTTTGATCTCATCACCGATGACCGCTCCGAGTTCCAGTCCGACATAATTCAGGCAGACCACGCTGAGCAATGCCAGCGCGCTGAGATTGGAGGGAGAGGGAATGACAGAAGAAAATGATATTGCGTTTGATGCTCCGCGATTCACAAATGTAATGACAGCGATAACCAGAATGGTCGCCGCGGTGATGAATGTTCCCGTCGCACCGATATTCTGCACCCATTTTCCTACCGAGAATCCACGGATGTTCAGCCAGGTCAGAAACCAGAGCAACACGAGCGAAATCAATGTCATCGAGAGAAGGTCGGCGGACAGCCACGATGTTGTATCGCCGCCGATGTACGCGAGAAATCCGATAATGTAAAACAAAAGCGTGGGAATATAGAAGATGTTATTGATCCAATACGACCAGCCGGAAATAAAGCCGTGAAATTCGCCGAACGCCGCTTTATTCCAATTGTAAATACCTCCTTCGTGCGGAGATCGGTGAGATAATTCAAGAACTGCGACCGCTTGCGGCACGAAAAAGAGGATGAAACCGGTAATCCACAGCGTGATTGCTGTCGGCCCGGAACCGGCAACAACGGGAACGCTGTTGAGATTGACGAGTGCGGCGATAAGAAAGAACGATAGATCGCGGAGCCCGAGAGTGCGGATGAGATGTGGAGCTGTGTTATTCAACGAGCGTGGATTTTTTCACGAATGGACGTCGGAAATGCGCAGAATGTCGCTGCTTCATTGGTTGTTATGTATACACGTTGTCGATGCCGTATTCCGCCGATGCCCACAACGTGAGCAGCGATGTGATACCGGCGATGGTTCGTTTTTCTTCCTCTTCATGGATCACCAGGCCGTAGGTATCCGCTACAAAATGCATATTGTTCAGAATCTTGTTCGCTTCGCGGCGATTCGCTTTGCCGTGCCAGAACAAAACCTGATCGACGATCATCTCCTGATGCCGTCGCAGGAATTCGCCGAGCGAAAAAACATTCCGGCTGAGCAGTGTCCGTGCTCTGCAGAGATTGAGCAGATCCTCCACGTACTCGTCCCACAACTGCGCCAGCGTCCGGTTCTCCGGGCGCCGCAGAAACTTTGCCCGGGCGATGGAGAATTTCGCTTTGGTGGTCACGCGGAACCGCGGCACGATGGGATGAAGATCATAGATGGTTTCCCAGTGCTGCCTGTCGTTCTCGTCCCGTTCGTGATAGACCCAGATATTTTTCAATTGATTCCAGGTCATGATTTGCAGCACTGCCTTGTCCCTGCTGTCGAGAATAATAAACTGACCCTGCTCGGCTTTTACGATCGTGATCCAGTGATTCCATTCATGCACGCACACGAGCAGCGGAATTCCGCGGCGAAGATATTTCATCAGCTCCCGGCGCGCCATTTCCGGATCGTGTCGCCGTATCATACGCATGTCGCACTGATACCGGCGTGCCGCCCGTGTCAATTGCACTTCATCCGTACCGACATCTGCCCGTGTTTTGGTGATGCGGGTGATGTCGTCCTCGTCGGCAAAAATGCCGAGCGTAACCATCGCATGTTTTAATGCGAACGGCCCGCACTGCCAGAGATTTGGTTGTGGTGAAATGCTCATCGATGCTTCCGTTGTGCGTGTTGCGTGAAATTGATTTATGAAACTACCTAATCTTTGCGGTAAGTGCAATACTCAAAAACAGTGTTCCGTACAATTTCAGCGGCCGCGACCGGCCGTGTGACAGGAGGTGCCGCGCAACGATCCGAAAAACCATACTCCTGCTTGCGTTTCACGAGAAAGTTGGTATATTTTTAGACAGGAAACCAATCGTGGCCGCCCCCAAAAAAAATATCTCCGTTCTGGTCCTGTTTAATCAGGTCGGTATTGACGAGTACGAAGCGATTAAAATGGTCGATCCGTCGACGCTTGATTTTGAACCGGAATATACCCTCAGTTCGGTCGCCACCGTTTCCGAAGAATATAAAGCCATTGCGACGGCATTGGAATCGGAGGGATTCGATGTCAGGATCTTCAATGCCAAAGAAAACATCCACCGGCTCTCTTCGCTCCTCCGCCGTCAGCCTCCCGATGTGATATTCAATCTTGTCGAGTTCTTTCACGATTCCCAGTTTTTGGAGGCGTCGGTAGCAGGGTTGTTCGACTTATATAAGATTCCGTACACCGGTGCTTCTCCCCTGTCGCTCGGTATGTGTTTGCGAAAAGGATTCACCAAACAATTGCTTCTTGCCAACGGAGTTCCGACGCCGAAGTTCAGGATCCTGTTCGAACCGAAGATCATGAAACGACACGGTTTGCGGTATCCGCTGATTGTTAAACCGGGGCGCGACGACGGCAGCGCCGGCATCAATAAAGAATCGGTTGTGTATGATTATGAATCGCTGCAGCAGTTGATCAAAAAAGTGTTTACGCTTCATACGCCGCCGATTCTTGTCGAGGAATTCATTGAAGGACGGGAGCTTCACGTTTCGATACTCGGCAACGATCCGCCGAAAATGCTTCCCGTAATCGAGTACGACTTTTCCGCACTTCCCTCCGACTATCCCAAAGTAATTACCTACGATGCCAAATGGAATCCGCTGGACGAATCATTTCATCGAATCCATGCCGTCTGTCCCGCATCGCTGACGAAACGACAATTGAAAAAGATCGAACAGCACTCGCTGGCCGCATACGATATTATGGAGTGCCGCGATTATGCACGGCTGGATTTGCGGCTTGCCAAAGACAATACCGTTCATGTCCTGGAGGTGAATCCGAATCCGGACCTTACCGAAGGGGTTTCTTTCATGGATTCTGCGGAAAAGGCAGGATTGACATTTTCGGAGACACTGGTCAAAATTGTAGAATATGCATTGAAGCGGAAGTTTAACGGGAAAATCTTACCGTCTTAAAACAGAAAAGCCATCGTCGTCACACGATGGCTTTTCTCTGCACTGGACAAATACTGCTACGCTGCCCGTAATGCGTTGATGATATTCATCCGCGACGCACGCACGGCGGGGAAAAATCCACCGACGACTCCCATGACCAGCGAGAAAATGATTGTCTGCACAATAACGTCCGTGCTGAGTGAAAATCCGAACGCCAGTTCCGAGAAGGTCGAAAAATTTGTCGTCGAAAAGGAGACGAATTGCATAAACGATGCGAGAATAAGGCCGAGCCCGCCGCCGATGAGCGACAGGGTCAGCGCCTCCACTAAAAATGCCGTCAGTATGCTTCGCCGGCGGAAACCGAGAGCGCGCAGCGTGCCAATTTCAACCGTTCGATTGGCAACGGCGGCATACATGGTAATCATCGCACCGATCATCGCGCCGACGCTGAAAATGATCGTAATAATCAATCCCAATGCCTTGATGAATACCGACATTCCTTCGGATTGCTCCCGGTAAAATTGCTGTTCGCGTTTCACTTCAAGGTCCTGCAGCCGCTGCTCCGTTTCCAGTTTCGTCTTGATGGTTTCGAAATCGGCGAGATCCCTGAGTTTGAACGTGAAGGATGAATATGTCGTCGTTCGGTTGAATTCCGCCATGATATTTTCCGCATCCGCCCAGATCTCAGACGCAAATCCGGTTTTTCCGGCGTCGGTAACGCCGACAATCGTCCAGTATTTTGTGCCGATTTGTATCTGCTGCCCGATCTCCACGTTTTCGAATTGATCGTGGATTTTATTGCCGATCACGATTTCGGATGAGCCTTCCGTAAACCATCGGCCCTCCTTCATACTCACCTGCGGCCGGAGCGCAAATGCACCGGCGGAAATTCCCCGGATGGTAATATTTCCCATGTCGCCGGATTGTTTCTTGTGCAGATTGATAATGGTAACGACATCGGACGTTCCGTACGGTTTTCCGTCGGCAGCAACTGCCACTTCGGGGAATGCCGAGATAATCCCGATCTGATCGCGGCTGACGGCGCTGAGCAGTTCGCTGCTCGATCCCTTTCGCAAAACAATCACATTGTCGTCCGATCCGGTTGCCACCATGGTGTCTTCGACACCCTGTGCAAGCATTAACACGGCGGCAAAAACGAACACAACCAGTGCAATGCCGACCACGGTCAGCGTTGTGGTCAACCGTCGGTTCCAGAGATTTCGAATATTATAGGAGAATGGAATTTTCATAATGGCTCAATAATTGGTGAATTATCCGATCTGACGAAGTCCGTCGACTATCTTCATCTGTGCGGATCGCACAGCCGGGAAGACAGCGGCAATGACGCCGACCAGGAACGAAAAAAGAATCGAAAGAGCTATTGTCGACGGCTGCACCGCAAAGACCGGAAACATTGTGGAAAATTGTTCGCCGAATCCGGCGGTGACGGGAAATGTCAGCGCCAGTCCGACCACGCCGCCGGTCATGGAAATAAAGAGTGACTCTCCGGCAACCAATCCTACCACATGAAACCGGGTAAAGCCGAGCGTCTTCAATACTGCGTATTCCCTGATCCGTTCGCGAGCGGACATGATAATGGTGTTTGCCAGCACCATCAGGATAATGCCGATGATGACGTATGATACCAGTTCGAGTGACGTGATGATGGCGCCGGAAAGCGAAACGAATCCCTGCTGAAACGCTTTTTCCGTTTCTGTCTTTGTCTTTGCCGCGGAGTTCACAAACAGCGCATCGACTTGTTCCGAAATATTTGCCGCTTCGTTCGGATTATCGATTTTCACGATATACCAACCGACATGATCCGTCGCCCACGATGCTACTTCCCTGTTGCGCTCGTTCAGATAGTTCCAATGAAAGAAAAGCTGTGTTTCGTCCGCTGTTTTGTCTTTGCCGCTGTAGACTCCGACGACAACAAATTCCCACCGGCCGGGATAGATATCCCCTTGAATCGGAATGACGTCGCCGATTTTAAATCCGTATTTTTCCGCCAGTTTTTTTCCGATCACGCACGAATTTCTCTGCTTCTTGAATTCCGTCAATTGATCGTCCGGAACGATGTATTCATTATAGACTTCGAAGATCGTTTCCGGATCGACTGCAAGCCGGGGAAAAAAATTGTCAAAGCTCTGGTCCTTATAGATACCCTGGAACCAGTTGGCAAACGACACGACGGAGACGCCGGACAGATTGCCGATCTGCTCCTTATAGGAATACGGTAGGGGAAAAATAAACGACACCGCATGCCGTGTGACCAATCGATTGACCGACGAGGCTTCCACACCGTAACTCCACGCCGTCACGACGGTGCGGAGCAAACCAAACGCCAGCACCGCAACGGCAATGCCGAGAATCGTCAGGATACTCCGGAGCGAATGACGGAAGAGATTTTTATAGATAAGTTTGAGGACATTCATAGTATTCTCTGGAAATGGATTTCCCAAACATGATAAATGCGGAAAATCGTATTGTGACTAATTGACGCTCAGTTCGCCTTTGTCCAGATGCTGGATCTTGTGCGCCCGTTCCGCTGCATGCGGATCGTGCGTCACCATGATGATTGTCTTTTTAAATTCCCTGTTCAGCCGGTCCATTAAAATCAGAATCTCCTCCGCCGATTTTCTGTCGAGATCGCCGGTCGGTTCGTCGCCGATAATGAGCGTCGGGTCGGTAACAATAGCGCGTGCGATCGCCACGCGTTGCTGCTGTCCTCCGGAGAGCTGTTTGGGATAATGATCCATCCGGTCTTCAAGGCCGACGACTTTGAGCACCATTTCTACGCGTTCTTTTTTCTCCTTTTTGGAGAGATTCGTCAACAATAACGGCAATTCAACGTTTTCATATGCCGTCATGACCGGCAGCAGGTTGTAGAACTGGAAGACGAATCCCACGTTATGCGACCGCCATTTGGCCAGTTGCGATTCGTTCAGTTTCGCGATGTCCGTTTCGGCAATAACGATCGATCCGCTGGTCGGTTGATCGATACCGGAAATCAGGTTTAACAGCGTCGTTTTCCCCGATCCCGACGGGCCCATCAACGCAAGAAACTCTCCTTCCGGTACCGATAAAGAGAGGTTCTGCAATACCGGGATTTCCAGGGTATCCCGTTTGTACACTTTTGTCACATTGTGAACTTCGACGAGTGCCATAATGGTAGATGATAAATGAATGAATGAGTGTTATTTTTTTTCGGTTGAGATCGGCGACCCTGTGGTCAATTTTTCCGATGGACGCAGCACGACTTTTTCTCCCGGCGTAATGCCGCTGGTAATTTCGATCCTGCTGCCCATTGCTTCTCCGAGTGTGACTGCTGTTTCAACGACAGCATCGCCCTTGACGACAAAAACGACTTTTTGTCCGTTGCGTGTGGTGATCGTCGATGCCGGAACGGAAATCTTCGGTGCGGAGTTCGTTGTGTTCCTGTTATCATCCCGGTTCAGAAAACTCACCTTTGCCCGCATTTCAGGAAGCACACGTTCGTCCAATTCGTTAAAACGAACTTTGGTCAACACGGTCGCTTTCGCCCGGTCGGCGGTCGGAACAATTTTGTTCACTCTGCCGGGATATCGTTTTTCCGGATATGCATCAAGGGTGATTTCGCACGGCATATCCTCTTTAATCTTTTCGATGTTCGATTCCGAAACGTCCGCTTCTACTTCGAGTGAGCTCATGTCGGCAATCGTCACGATCGCTCCGCGGGATCCCGCTGCAGCGCCAAACGGCGAGATCACTTCGCCGACATTCGCGTTTTTTGTCAGCACTACGCCGTCGAACGGCGCACGAATAAATGTATTTTCCACGCCGACCGATGCGGCGCGGATATTTGCTTTGGCATATTCGATGTTTGCTGCGGCAGATGCGACGGCGGCGATTGCCCTTCTATTTCGCGCTGTTGCTCCGTCATATTCCGCGCGGGAGATCGACTGCTGTTCGAACAATGCCGTTTGCCGTTCAAAGTTCGATGCCGCATCTTCCTTTTCGGCCAACGCGCTTTCATAGCCGGCTCTTGCCAGAGAGAGATTTGCCTCTGCCTGCCCCAGCGCCGCTTCGACATCATTGCTTTCCAGCCGGCCGATGATATCCCCTTTTTTAACACGGTCTCCTTCGATTACGCCCAGAAATTCAAGGCGGCCGGTCCCTTTCGATGCCACTGCCGCTTTCCGCTGTGCCACAACATATCCGCTCGCGGTCAATATCGAACTCTCCTGCGCCTGTGTCGTTAATGCTGCTGATCCGAGTTCGACGGTTTCGACGCCCGGGGAGGAATTCATCAACAGCACAATGACAACCGCGATGACTGTGATTCCTATAACGGAATACAATACGGTTTTCTTGCTGTTGCCGTTGCTGTTGTTGGGTGGATCGCTTCGATTAATTTTTAAAAATGAAAGATCGGTATTTTTATTATCCATTTTTTCCCTGTACTGATTTGCGCAATGTCATCTGTAAAACATGTTTCACAGTGCAAATGTTCATAAATATTATGAAAAAAGACAAAAAAGTCCAATATGGCGCTCAATGATAAATCGAATGAATCCAGCGATTCCGAAACAATTGAGCAAACCTACTTAACAAATTCACGGTTTCCAGTCGGTTTTCGGTGAGTTGTGGTGTTTTACCGATAAACGAACGATATAGAATGAGTTTGGTTTAATGCTGCGGAAAGAACAAGCCGAGTCCATCCAGCGCGTTTACCATGCGGGCTGCGACAAATCGGTTTCCTCGATCGTTTAAATGCACGCCATCGTATGTCAATATATTTTTCTCAGCATTATCAGGATTATTTTCGGCGAGATGAATCAGAAAATCTTTTCGCAGATCGAGAAGAATGCACGATCGTTCCTGTGCGATCTCCCTGCTGATTGCCGAATAGTCATCCAGCATTGCATCCCAGCGGTTGGCACCGTCACGTTTTTCGCCGATGACGCTCGGCGTGCAAAGTACAACGACCGATCCGGCCCGCTGGATGTCGGCTATGATTCCGGATAACACCGCTCGGTACGTCTCCTTCGGTGTTCCCGATAACCCGCGATCGGCAAATTGATAATGCCAGACATCGTTGATGCCGATATAAATCACGACAATACCCGGCCGCTTCTCCAATACATCGGTTTTCAGGCGCGCCTGCAGATCGGTGACCTTATTTCCGCTGATTCCTGCACCGATAACATCCGTATCAATTCCCGCCATTCGCAGCGAGTCGCGGACGATCGAAACGTAGCCGTTCGGTTTCACGCCGAGTTCAGTAATTGAATCTCCGAAGAAAATAATTCGCCGGTGTTGCCCGTTTGTGCTTTCATTCGACGAACATCCGAGGAGCAGCAATGTCAAAAGAAATAGTATATGGTTTTTTTTCATACGAGTTAACTGTCCGGGATGGTATATCACCAATTCATTTTGTTCCGCAGACCCATGATGTGCCCGCAATGTTTTTCGCCGTGCGATGAATAGATGTCAAGCATGTGGTCCAGTGTGACAACTCCGCGCTCCGGGTGGTCGGCAATTCGTACCGTCCAATCTTGCTCAGATACCGCATCGAGCATTGCTGTCCAGCGCGCATGCAGTCCCCGGATTAATGATAACGACGGCGATAGCGGCAATCGATACTCGCGAGATTGCGCCCAGACATCCTGATCATATGTTTTAATAGTCGGGTTGTTTTCGATCAGCATCCATTTCATCCGGAGAAATGCATTCATGTGTGAATCGGCGATATGGTGTACAACCTGGCGAACGGTCCAGCCGCCGTCGCGGTACGGCGTGTCGAGTTGAGCATCGTTCAAACCCTTCACCGCTGAGTCAAGCCGGTCGGGAAGATCGCTGATCATGCGGATTTTGGCGCTGCGTTCTGTTGACGGTGTCATTGGTGTGTTCTTCCTCCGTTCGTTGGGGTAACCGGATTGAGATACTACAAAAAAGAAAAATATGGAATGATTGCGTGATTGTCCATCGAATTTAAAACAGCTGCGCCCGCCAAACGGCGGGCGCAGGTGAATCTCATCGGATCAATATCCGACGACTTTGGTGATCTTCCGTTTGACGAATCGTTTTGCTACCGGATGCGTCTCCTTGCGAGGATCTTCACGCTTTTTATGAGGAAAATCTCTCGGTTTTTCGGACCGATACTCCGTCCGCTGCGAACCATAGCCGGTTCTGCGGCGGTCATTGCGGTCTCCTCCGCTCGGCACACGGCGTTCATACGGCCGGTGTTCGCGGCGGTCCTGGGATGAACGGTTGTCGTTTCGATCGGAAAAATGCGACGGCCGTTCGCGGCGATCATGCCGGTCATCTCTGCGGTAATCGTCGGCGGCGGGGTGTTCCCGAGCTGCCCGCACTTCCGCGGTATGTTTCTTCACATCGGGTAATGATATTTTCAGTAATGCAGCAGCCAATTGACGTGCGGTCAATCCGTCCACGGTGTACTGGTCTACCATCTCTTCGAATGCGGTTAATTTGTCGTGTGTAAGCATGTGACGGATCTTTGCGATCATCCGCTGCGCCGTCAGATCCCGCACTTCCTTTTCTGTCGGTACGTTCCGTCGTTCAATCCTGACGCTGGCAAATTGTTCGATGTTCTTGAGCAGCCGGAATTCGTTTCGTCCGGTAACAAACGAAAATGCTTTTCCCGTCTTGCCGGCACGGCCGGTGCGGCCGATACGGTGGACATAATATTCCGGATCGTTCGGCAGGTCATAGTTGAATACCGCATCGATATTGCTTACGTCGATACCGCGCGCGGCAACATCGGTGGCCACCAGGATATGCGCTTCGCCGGTTCTGAATCCGGTCAACACTTTATTGCGCTGTATCTGATTCAGGTCGCCGTGAATGCCGTCCGCCTTGTAGCCGTGGATTTTCAGGGATTTTGCCACTTCGTCCACTTTGCGTTTGGTGTTGCAGAAGACGATGGATAATTTGATGTCGTGCACGTCGATTAATTGAGAGATCAGATTGATCTTGGACATAGAGCCGATATCGAAGAACATCTGTTCGATCGATGCTGCGGTAAGATTCTCTTTTGTGACTTTGACGTGCGCGGGATGATTCTGGTATCGTTTTGCCAGTTCGATAATCGGTTTCGGCATTGTAGCGGAGAAGAGGACTGTCTGACGCTCTTTCGGCATCGTTTTCAGAATAACTTCGATGTCGTCGCGGAATCCCATATTGAGCATCTCGTCCGCTTCATCCAGTACGATGGTTTTGACGTTTTCGAACGAAATTGTTTTTCGTTCCATGTGATCCATCACTCTTCCCGGTGTGCCGACGATCACCTGTACTTTTTTCTTCAGGTCTTTGATTTGATATTGAATCGACTCCCCTCCGTACACGGGGAGGATGTGGATAAACTTTTTATATTTGGCGAGTTTCTTCAACTCGTTCGCGACCTGGATCGCCAGTTCGCGCGTGGGACAGAGAATGACGGACGACAACGACGTGTCCCCTTCGGCGATTTTCTCCAGCAGGGGAATGCCGAAGGCCGCGGTTTTTCCGGTGCCGGTCTGTGCCTGTCCGATAAGGTCTTTTCCTTCCATCAGTAACGGAATCGTTTCCGATTGGATCTGGGTCGCTTCAATAAAGCCCATCTCCGTGATTGCCTGATGGATTTCCGGTGAAAAGGTAAGTTCGGTAAATTGAGTTTTTTTCATGAATGGTCTTTCGGTAGACATGCTACCTCGATAAACACTACTGCCCGAAGGACAAAAGTCGTTCGGGCAGTTTCAGTAAAGTATACTTTACACGTGTTGGTGATTAGTAGCTGCGTCGGCTGTTGTATCCGCCGCCATAGCTCTTGTTTCCGCCGCCGCGGCCGTAGGACGAACCTTCGTTCGAGGTCTTCGGACGCGCTTCGTTCACGACGATATTACGGCTCATAAATTCTGTTTCGTGCAACTCTGCGATCGCGCGCTTGGAAAGCGACGCATCCGCCATTTCAACGAAACCGAAGCCTTTGGAGCGGCCGGTTGCATTGTCCTTAATGAGTTTCACGGACGACACTTCGCCGAATTTTGAAAACAGTTCCTGGATATCTTGCTCTTGTGCCTCGTAGCTGAGGTTGCCAATGTAAATGGTCATAGGTGTTCCTATGTAAATAATGAGAAATTAGGTAATTAATGAGAGAGGGCGATCCACAAGAGACTGAGAGTGAGATTGAGAAAGAAATCTGAGACTGAACAGAAACTCTGAAGTGCCATCAATACGTTACAAAGATACGTCTTCTTTTTGACATTTCAAAGCTCTTTGTCAATAAATCTTTCTATTTATTCTTTGCGATTATTTTTTGCGCAGATACTTCCAATTCCGTGGTTTTCCTTCGGATAACCATTCAATGGCAGTGTCGATGCGTCTCATACGGGTTTCGTCGGACTTTGCATCAGCAATCCATTCAACATATTCCTTTTTGTTGGAATAACTGAATGCGTCGAATATCCTTTTTGCCGCGGCATTGCTTATCAAAGCAGCGCGCAGTTGCTTCGGCACAATGAGTTCTTTATCACTCTTCCCGGCGGGAGATTTTTTTACTTTTATTCCCGCATCGTTGAGCCGCATCGCTTCCTTGATGGAAGCAATCAACACCCTGTGCGGCGGCAGATCGTCTGGTGACGTGATTCTGCCGAGATGTCCCATCGCTTTTTCTCCGCGTGCATTTGCCATAAACGTTTTGTTCTTCAGGAGAGAGGCCTTCCAGAATCCGAAAGCACAATGTTGTTTAAACGACGCCATACTGCACATCATTTCCCCTCTATATTCAAAATGAGGAAAACTCCACTTCATCGTTTCATCAACAGACGGGCACGCGGTGTGCACCAACGAGCGGAGATGCTTCAGAATCGGCCGGGCAAACGGTTGTGAACGGGCAATGTATTTGTCGATACGTTTATCTTTCTGTGTCATTCTTTCGTGCACCCCTGTTTCCGGTTACCATTTTCTGTCCCGGCAACGGATAAATCTGTATTCATTTCTTTTTTCTCCGCAGCACGGGGATGGAAATTCCGGTTTCGGAATCCCGAATCATGCGTTCAAGCCGCTGCATTTTTGTCTTTTCCTGTTTCGCGCTGATAATCCACCATACCGACGCCTTACGGTACCACGGCGGCTGCGTTGAAAAAAAGGTCCATGCATTCTTGTTTGATCTGAATATTTTTTTATACCGGAGGGGAAGAACGGGATTCTTCCGCTGCTCAAATGAATACCGGTTCGACTTTTTACCGTCCCGTAGTTCAAACAACGTCAGCCCCTCCCTTTTCATCAAACCGAGTTTCTTCAATTCTTTCACCCGCTTGATGTTGATTACGCTCCAGATGCTGGTTGTTCTGCGCGGCGTAAACCGTATGGTATACCGCTTGTCATCGACGCTCTTTCGTACACCGTCAATCCAGCCGAAACAGAGCGCCTGGTCGACCGACTCCGGCCATGTAATACTCGGTGTTCCGGAATCCTTTTTATAGTACCCGATCCATTGTTCCCGCTTTTTTTCGTGATTCTTTTCAAACCATGAACGCAGATCCGCCGGCGTCTTGAAATACTTAATGTTATTTGGAGTCGGCATGATAGTCCGGTGTGAAATATTTTTGCAAATGATACCGGTGATCGGTCATTCTATGTACCTTCCACAAGTTTCTTCAAACCCCCCATGACATATTTCCAGGTCTCTTCACTGTGATTCTTCCGCTCTTCGGTATCAACGCCATCCTGTATAATAGTCAACACAGTCGACGCGCCATCTTTCGTCAGTTCGTACTTGATCGTTGCATAATTCTCCGGAATATCCGGCGTTCCCGACATGGAACTCCAATAACTATAGTGTAAATGTTTTTCCGGCAGTATATCAAGAATCGTCCCTTTGTCTTCGTACGGCTTTCCCTCCCATTCACCGCGGAAATAGATCGGACTTCCTTTCTTCCAATCGGTGGCAACGTTTGTGCCGAAAAAATACTGTTTGATCATCGCCGGGTCGGTCAATCCTTTCCAGACAGCCGCCGGGTCGGCGAATATTTCAATATGCACGGTTGCCGACATTTTTTGCGGCATAATTCTCTCCTTGGTTGTGGTCGGTCAAAATAAATTATTAATCGACAATAAACAACGATACACCCGTTTCAGTGAACGAGCGATGGTTGTCGGAGTTGTCACCGACCTGATACGACATTCCTTTTTTAAGAACGAAAGTCCTTCCATCTTTCAGTTCTGTCGTCATTTCGCCGTCAATACAAAAGATGATATGTCCTTTATCGCACCAATGATCGGCACAATAACCGGGAGAGTAATCAACACGGCGGACACGGATGTCGCCGCAGCGGATGACTTTCCAAACAGCCGATCCTGTTACACCGGAGTGTTCTTCTTTTGGCACGTCAGTCCAGTCTGTGAGATGGAACGGTATTTGAGCATCAATCTTCATGGTGTACTTTGTTCATTGCAAAATTACAGCATCAGCATGATGCAAATATATGGCCGATTCACTATTCCGTATTTCGCTTACAATATAACCGACCGAATACAGGCGGATGCGTAAGCGAAAAATTATTTTAAAAGTCCATGCGGAGGCGCATCCGGCGGATATTCAACTGCGAATTTTAATTTCACGGTTTTTTTTCCGCCGGGCTGAACCGTCATGATCCATGTGAATATCCCGTCGGTGTCCGGTTTCATCGCCCTCGGATCCGGATCGATGATCTCCACTGTATATTTTTCATTAGCCGAAACGGGAGCGTGATCGAATAGCATAATATCGACAGATTGTTTTTTAAAATTCTCGACAGTGTTCTCAAACTCATATGTGACTTTCCCCTTTGTGGAGAACGTACCGACTTTTTCAACAAACCGATTGATCAATTTCCTTTCAACCCGGATCGCTTCGTCGATGCCGAGATTGACGAAAAACGAATCGTTCGGCATGATCGTTTTCAAAGGAACCGTAGCAACAAATGAATTATCAAGAAAAATATTCGCGTCACCGGCAAGCAGGGGATAATCCCGGAAGTTCTTTCCTCTCGCCACAAGAAATGCAGTCTGCAGAACCTTTGGAACAATCGAATAGGTGAATGCAACCGGTATCTCGTCAACCGCAATGTTGATCTTGTGGTTCCTGTTATCGCTCGGGATGGTCTGTTTCGATGGAATGGAGAATGTTGACGAAGTGATCTGTGATGAAGAAACCGATTCTTCGGGATCCACGCTCAATCCATCAACCAAAAACGAGCGGGCGGTGTTCGTCATACTTTTGTTCACCATAGGACGTTCGGCAGAGACGATAACTTCCTGAGATTGAACACCTGAAGCAGATAAGTATAATGTTTGTTTCGCTCCCATGGTCCTTGATATTGAAACTCCGGTGACGGCAACTGTTTGGTAACCGATCATCGATGCACGCACGATATAATTGCCGTCGGGAATGTTATAAATAATAAAATCACCGCTGACATCCGTTGATCCTCCTAGATTTGTCCCGGAAATAACCACATTTGCTCCGGTAAGAGGTTCGCCGGTTTGGCTGTCAATCACTTTTCCCGACAATGTGTTTCCCATGAATGTCACTTCTGTCGTGTTGGGACGTGGAGGAGAAACAGGTGCAACCCGGCCGCCACGTATATGCACAGGATTATAGACTTGCTGAGCATCGATGGTCCAACGCCATAACACCGGCAGATTCTCGCTCATTGCCGGTCGGGCCGTAGAAAGTGTTAGGTCGACATTGTTCCAATCCTCGTTCGAAGATTGACGCACATTGCCGGAATAGACAATCTGGACGGATGTATCGGTCGATTGGGCACGTACTTCGTATGTCGGTGTCCACGATACACCGTAAATGAGATATGAAATTTCAAGCCGCACGATACCCGTCTTGGACACCTTTAATGTGACGGAAACACTCTTCTGCGCTTTCTTTGATGCGCTGCCGATCGACCGGATCTCCTCTTCAACCGTTTTGATCTTCCACAATTTTACATCGATCTCTTTGCGGACCGATTCCATTTTATCAGAATATTCGGACTTTTTCCGTTCGACGAACTGAAGCAGCCGGTCCCATTCGTCGATCGACGCTTTTTGTCCTGGATTCTGCAGCGAGAGGCTTTTGGTAAAGTTCTCTTTCATAGCATCGACAGCATCGAATTGTGATTTGAACAAGATATTGTTCCGTTCCAATGCATTTTTTTCGTTTCTCAATACATTGAGACGTTGGTACAACTCGGCTATCCTGCTTTCGGGAATAGTATCGAGAAATATCTGGTCGATCTTAATGTCGGATATCTTCACTTCGTTATCGGACGTGCCGGTCACTTTCAAAGACTGGTCCACCATTCCCCATGGCAGATCGGATATGATCACGGTGTGAATTCCTGCGGGAACATTCTCGTTTGAATTCCTGGTAACAAGCGCCTGGTCGTTGTAAACGGTAACGGCGGAGATCGTCGATTTCATCTTTATTTCGTTTGCAGAAACCGGTGTTGAACCAACGGTAAGAACGGATAGTGCAATAACTGAATAACAAAAAAATCGAGCGTAGTTTTTCATGGTCGCTCCAAAGAATTGATAATACTAATGAAGAATATGTGTAAATGTAACGGAAGGCGTCGCGAAATGCAATTGCGGATCGTGCAGATCACAACGATGTGTGCAAATTGCGGGAGGCATCATTTTCTATTCTCCAATTCCAACAATATCTTCTTTCTCCACACACCGCCGCCGTATCCGCCGAGGTCGCCGTTTTTGTTGATAACGCGATGGCATGGAATAACGATGCCGATCCGGTTCATACCGTTCGCTCTGCCAACAGCACGCGATGATTTTGATTTGCCGATCATGCGCGCGACATCTTCATACGACGCGGTTGTCCCGGCGGGGATCTTCAACAATGCGTTCCACACTTTCTCTTCGAACGGGGTTCCCGGAAAAATCGGTTTTACGGAAAATACTTTCCGGTTCCCATCGAAATATTCTTTCAATTCCTTTTTCAACTGTGCAATATGTTTGTTCTCCCCCGGCACGATCGCGCATTTGAAATACCGACGCAGGCGTTTAAACTGATTGTCGAGCATTCTTCTGTCGGTGAATTCGAGCAGACAAATTCCTTCAGATGTCGCGGCGGCCACCAATGGACCGAACGGACTTTCGATCCACGATGTAACAATCGATTCTCCGTTCCTGCTTTGCCCCGGTGCGGCGCCGAATGTTTTCTTAAACGCATCACGAAATCCACTGTGTGAATTGTAACCATAACCGAGCGCGACATCGTCCAGGTCAACGCCGTTCCGTATTTGTTCGAACGAACGTCCCAACCGGCGTCCACGGCAATAGGCCTGGAATGTCATGCCGTAATTTTTGAGGAAAAATCTTCGTGCTCTCGAAGGTTCGAATCCCTTGCTGCGCAGGAACGAATCGGAATACCGTTTCGCGGGATCCGTTTCGATCATCGACAACAGCGAACCCGCCCATTCCGGCGGAGTGCCAACCGCTTCCATCGGTTTGCAAACTTTACAGGGACGATAACCGGCGAAGACCGCCTCTTTTGTTGAAGGGAAAAACTCGACGTTTTTTGGCAATGGTTTCCGTGCCGAACAGGAAGGACGGCAAAAGATTCCCGTTGTACGGACTGCAAGGAAGAAGATACCGTCATACGAAGTATCTTTGCGCATGTACGCGCGCTGCATTTCGGTAGTTGAAGGAAGCGTCATAAAAGTTCTCAGTAAAAAAAGAATATTTACCTCATTGATTTACGGAGCAATTGTACGGGATGCATCGGATTTGTTCCACCGAAAATTGAACGGGGAATTTTTTTGTATAAAAGTATTTCATTCCGGATGGAATTTTATTTCCTTCAGTCGTTGTGCTCTGCCGGCGTCATCCCTTCGGCGCCTGGTAGTTTTCCGGCCAGCATTTGCGGATTATGAATTAACACCGGCAGATGCTGGGGACAAATATAGAATGTAGTGTTCTGAAATTGCAGCGAAATAAGGGGGATTTGTTCCTGGGACCGTTCGCAAGCGACGCAGATGGTGTTATTCATGATTTTTTCCTAAGGTTTTTACAGGCAATACAATTACTCGTTATTGAAAAAATATCGATCTGCTGTATCGAGGAAATCCTTAACATCAAAAGTCGTATTGTTTGCCAATACGACTGAAGCAATACCCTTGTCCCGATACAATCGCATTTCAACATGGAATCCGCCGCCGCCGCCTTCTTTGAAATAAAACGATCGGCCGTCAATTTCGCCGATATGCCAACCGGGAGACATTTCAACTGTTTCGCCGTCGTTGTTTTTCTGCTGCTGAAAAAATAGCTCCTTCATTGCACAGGAAAACAGCGCCGAGCTGTCACGCAACTGATCCTGAAGGAAAATCCCTACGGCGCCGGCGGTGGCGACTATTCCGCCGAAAGCAGAACCGTTGAGATAGTGATCATTGATATGAAGCCACGAATCTTCGTATTCTCCGATATATTGTTCGTCGACGAGGAATGATTTCAGAAGATTCATGAACGACCATTTCGGCAGATATCCTTTAGCATGATATTCGCGGAAAGGGATGACAAAATCGATTTCCTCCCGCGGAATATTCAACCGCTGAAAAATATGCTGACGGACATATTCTTCATAGGTTGTCCCGGTAACGGATTCAATCAGGTGCCCAAGAAACCAATAGGAGATATTTGAGTATCCGTATTTTGTTCCCGGTTCAAACTGTAATTCCGGATTCTCTTCCACAACGGAATGGAGAGCGAGTTGCTCATCGAACGATGCATGATCGCTCACCAGATGGACCCACGACAACGGGATGGGATTGGGTATGCCGGACATCTGAGCCAGAAGATGCCGTACGGTAATGCGGTCGCCATACGGAAAATCGTCCATATATCGTTTCACCGGAACATCGAGCGAAACGATGCCACGATCGACGAGTTGAAGTACTGCCGCCGCCGTGATTGTTTTGGTCATGGAATAGATCATCATCGTGGTGCGCTTGTTCATTCGCACGGTGCCGGCAAGGTCTGAGAATCCTTCAGAGAATTGAACGAGAACGGAGTCTTTTGAAACGACGACATATTGGAGACCGGGAGTATCGCCGTCGTCAATGCATTCCCGCACGAACGATTCCGCTGTGACGAACGGAGGTTGAGCGGGAACAGTTAATGTTCCTGCAGCAAAAAGGAGAATGATGAGAATCTGTCTTGTCGTTATAGTGGTGAATAATGTGCTCATGCGATTACGAACCCCACTTCCACGACATCTACAATACCTGCAGAAAGATTTTTCCGAAAGCAGGTTGATTGCATAATGAGCATGCCAAGCATCGAGCGGCATCTCCAGGGTTGATTTATCCATTGCTCTGAATACGCGTTGACCTGTTTCTGTCTATCCACCATCCCCATACCACAAAGAGCCACATGGCATTTCCCGCAACGGCAATCATCTCAACGCTCGGCGGCGGGGGTCCGAAGAGGTTTCCGACATGCATGACCGAAAGAAATGCCAGCAATGCAACGAAGGCATAAGTTCCCGTTTTGTTCTTTGCGGCCGTCGACGTACAATACAGATACGCGCCGGCGGCAAACAGACTGAACTCTACCACAATCGTACCGGCAACACTGCTCCAGAGCCCGAGTCCGAATTTCATCGATTCGTTCCCCATCAACGGCAGGTCAGGGCGATGGGTCAGCAGATCGAGCAGCCAGTGGCTGAACACGACGAGCGCGATCACGATCGCTTCACGCGACAATTTCCGGCGGAAATAGTATGCAACACCGAAGAGCACCGACCACCCGATTGCACCGAGCAGACTGTGCGTGAAGGGATAGTCGTAAAAATCGAGCGGTGTAACCGCCGTATTGCCGGGATCGATTCTGACATTTTCCAGTCCGATCAACAGGAAAACAGGCCACAACAGATCGACCAATTGAGCGGCAGCAATCAGTGTGCCGAGAGATGCTTTTGGTGCCGCTTTTTTGGCAGCAAGGGCAACAGCAAAATGTCCGATAAACATAAGAGTTCCTTCCTTACGCGCAAGACTTCAAGAGTTATTGTGCCGTTTGAATCAATATTTTAAATTTTTGAAGAAAAATCAGGGGGTGATAGTAATTTACGACGGTATGAATTATTGTGCAAGAAAATATTATCTCTCGTCGATCGAAAGACGATAACCGATCCCGGATTCTGTAATAAAATATTTCGGGTTATTCGGATCGTTCTCCAATTTTTTCCGAAGTTGACCGACATAGACTCGGGTATATTGCGATTCGCCCTCGAACTTTGGCCCCCATACCTGCTGCAGGATGTAATTATGCGTCAACACTTTCCCTTCGTTCCGAATGAATAAAGATAAAAGAGAAAACTCGGTAGGGGTAAGTTTTATCGGTTCGTCGTTTCTCGTCACGGTATGCCTGTCAAGATTAACTATGATTCCGCCGAAAGAGAATGTTGCTTGTTTCAATGATGCAGAATTGAATATTCGGAGGGCAGTGCGAATCCGGGCGATCAGTTCGCCTCCGCGGAACGGTTTTGTGAGGTAATCGTTTGCGCCGGCATCGAGTGCGGCGATAATATCCTGTTCGTCGGTTCGGGCTGACAGTATAATGATCGGATATTGGATCCAAGTTCGGAGTTTTTTTAAAACCTCGATACCGTCGATGTCCGGTAATCCAAGGTCCAAAATGGTGAGATCGAATCGGATCGATTCCGACATCCGGATCGCCTCCGATCCGTTTTCTGCCAGTGTTACTTTGTATCCGTCGTTCTCCAGTGTTGTGCGAAGAAGCCGGCGCATTTGCGCTTCATCGTCGATAATTAAAATTGATGTCGCTGCGTTCATGGTGCTATATATTCGATAAATGAGTTTCTACCGGAATTGAAATGACAAACTCCGCACCGCCCGACGATCTGTTTGTTGCCGTGATCGTCCCTTTATGCGCTTCGACAAAACCCTTTGCGATAGAAAGGCCCAATCCTGTTCCGCCCGTGCGTGATCCCGGAACCCTGTAAAATTTTTCAAAAAGATGTTTCAATGTCTCAGCAGGGAAACCCGGTCCGTTGTCCGATACCGTAAATATACAATTCTTATTCTCTATTTTTGCCGATAGCATGATGACGCTTTCCGGGGGAGTATATAACGCGGCATTGAACAGTAAATTGGTGAACACCTGTTCCATCAATCCAAAATCGAGTTTGACGAGCGGCATCCCTTCCGGAATGGCGATCGACACCCGGCGGGAGGAAAAATCTTTTCCCAATTTTTGCAACGATGAGCGAAAGAGGTCGTTCACATCGCACCAGTCGATCTTCGGCGCCAGTTGTCCCGATTCCAACCTCGTCATATCGAGCAGATTCTCCACGAGGCGATTCAACCGCTCGCCCGCCGTCTGAATTTCAACGATAAATTCCGCCTGAAATTTCTGCGACAAAGTTTCTGATGCGCTGATGATGGCAGCAATTGGCGTGCGGAGTTCGTGGGAAATGGAATTGAACAGGGTGCGGTAGAGTTTTTCGGATTCGGCATAGACCACAGTACGTTTGGTGATTTCATTCAATTGCTCTCGTTCCAATGTCGACGAGATTTGTGCAATAAATATTTGCAACAGTGATTCTTGATCGACGGTAAATTGCGTGCCTCTTTTTTCTTTTATTCCGATAACTCCCAGCGGGTACCGTGGGCCTGTAATTGGAAAATATGTTGCTGAAACCGATGGATGCATACCGGTGAATTTTCCCGCTTTCTTTTCGTTCCAATAGACCCATGCCGCCGCGCCGAATTCTTTTTCGTCAACGCTGTACATGCTGTTCGGGTGCGCTTCGGTGAACATATCGCCGTCCGGCTGACTGAGAAATATGGCAACATCAGATGTAAAATACTGTGCAATGTTTTTAACGGCCGCTTCCGCCACTTCGTGTTGTGTTGTTGCCGAGGCTAATTCCTTTGTCAGCGTAAAGAGCGCCGTAGCCCGTTCTTCGCGGTTGCGGATGCGCACCGTAAGGATGCCGGTAATGATGGCGATGATAAAGTATGAAACAAACATCAGCTCGTCTTGCAAGGTGCCGATGGAAAACGTGTATCGGGGCGGGATGAAAAAGAAATTCCAAATAAGCGAACTTAACAGCGCCGAGAAAAGAATGGAGCGAATTTCAACAAATAGCGAAAGAAATGCGATGGTCAACAGCAATATTAACGCCGTTGTTTGATAGCCGATGGTGCCGGAAAGGAGATAACAAACGCCCGAAACAGAAACAATCAACCCGGCAGAAAAAACAGACTGGTAAAAATTGGATTTCATTCTGCGGATAATATACCAATTCATACATCAAGATACATTCGTTGACACAGTGTTAATATCGTATGTCGGTCTAACATGGATCCGATAGTGACCCTTTGTTGCACATATCCATTGAGCCTTTCGGTCGGGCAAAACAATGAATGGTTGTCAAGTGTTTCGGTTTTTTCGTTATCGCATTGTCTTGCACAAAAAATCATGAAAAGAGCAAAAAGGATTATCAATAATTGTTTCATAGACACCGTTCATTTCAACGGTATATATTGATCTGTTTCTCTGCACAATTGTGTCTGTTTCACGGAAATAATTTGGCGAAGAGAGATGCAAAAGGAAATTCAGAGGTTATAAGAAATGAATCCAAAAATATAAAATAATTATAAAGATTTTACCGTTATGGAGAGGGTGTGGTTGTGTATCTATTACTCAAATCGTTTTAGTTTATTGATATCATTATGCTGTCCGATGACAAGAAGCGCGCTGTCTGCCGGAAGAATATGATCGGGTTCGGGATTCAGCAGCATGGTATCCCGTAACACATCTTTAACGGCGATAACAGTAACACCGTATTTTTCCCGCAATTGCAGCTTGCGGAGGGATTTTCCAACGAATGTATCCGGAAGGGCGATCTCCACCAGGCTGTATTCGGGAGCAAGCGGTATTTGATCAATAAGCGCCGGAATGGTAAGCCGGCGCGCCAATCGCAGTGCACTCTCTTTTTCCGGATAAATAATTTCCGTTGCGCCGATGGACGAATACACTTCCCCCCGCAATTCATTCATCGATTTTACGATAATATTTTTTATGCCGAGCTTCCGGAGATGAACAATTGCCAGAACGGTTGCTTCCATGTAGCGTTCGCCCAACCCGAGAATGGCAGTGTCAAAATTTTTTGTAACAAATTCCGAGAGAATGTTCATGTCCATCGCATCGGCAACGACAGCATCGGTCACCATATCTTTAATGTCGTCGACAATTTCTTTATCCAGATCCATGGCAAGAACCTGATGATGCTGCTTTGTCAGTTCTACGGCAAGATTAAAACCGAATGTTCCAAGACCGATGACGATAAATTGTTTCACGGGTATCTCCTTGTTAACCGACGATCACATTTCCGGTCGGGTATGTATATTTTTTCGGTTCGAATCTGCCGACCAACGAGTAGCCGATGGCAAGCGGACCGACACGGCCGATAAACATAGTCACTATGATGAATATTTTTCCTGTCAGGCTGAGCTGGGGCGTTATTCCCGTGGAAAGCCCCACGGTTCCAAACGCAGAAACCGCCTCGAACACAATGTGGCGAAGTGAAAACAATTCTGTCGTTGACAACACCAGCACGAGAAGGGCAAGATACAGTGTTCCGAGCAATCCAATCCCCAACGCTTTCTTTACAACCGGCGCGGCGATTGTTCTGTGAAACGCATTCACCTCTTCGCGGTTGGTCAATACACTGCGAATGAATAACAGAATGATGCCAAACGACGTCGTTTTTATTCCACCGCCGGTGCTGCCGGGAGAAGCGCCGATAAACATCAATAATACAATATAGACTAGACTTAATGAATGCATTGAGCCGATATCGACAGTATTAAAACCGGTGGTCGTTGATGCCGACAACGCTTGAAATGTTGCCGTCAGAAATCTCTCGCTCAAAGTGGCAGACTGGTGCGCCGGTCCTTCAACAATGAACAGTGCAATGCTTCCGCCGACCATCACTCCCGCCGAAACGACAAGAACCAATTTTGTATGATCCGAAAGATTGAGAGGAAATTGCTGCCGGAATACGCGTCGAATAATATTTGCAACATCATACAAAACAAAAAATCCGATTCCCCCGGCCAACGTGATTATTGCAAGAATGGCGTTTACCGTATAATTCCCCGCATAAACCGTAAAACTATCCGCATACAAAGAAAATCCGGCAGTGCAGAATGCCGAGATTGAATGAAACACGGAGGAATAAACGGCGTTACTAAAAGTCATTGTTTGAGCGAAGACAAAGAATAACACGGCGGCGCCGAACGCTTCAAAAAAAACCGTGAAGAAAATTACCGCTTTGATAAATTTTTTTATTTGCATGTTAGTCGGCCTGGCAATGGATTCCGTCAACAACAGTCTGCCGCTGATGGTGAATCCCGCTCCGACGCCAAGCGCCGCCAGGGTAATGAATATCATGTATCCGAGTCCCCCAATCTGAATAAGCAGGAGAATGACGACCTGTCCGAAAACGGAATACGATGTCCCCGTGTCAATCGTGGCCAAACCCGTCGTGCTTATTGCAGACGTTGTGGTAAACAATGCGTCAATAAATGATATGTGCCGATCCTCTGCTGCAGAAATTGGCATCAGAAGCAATGCTGTTCCTACAGTAATGAGCGCAATAAATCCGAATAAAAGATTCTGTATCGGGGTGGTTATTCTGTTCACAGTACTAAAAATAATTTGTCAACATCTGAAAATAAAATGGAAAACAGCCTGGTGTTAAATCAGTTGAACACGCAATTCGAAATAGGGATGTTGTTGAGCGTGACAATATATTAATCGGTAAAACATGCTGATTCTAGACCGATATCCAAAGAAATCTCTCGAAAAATGACTTGATTAAAAATATCGGAGGGATAAAAATTGGGATGGAAAGTATAAAGAATTTATAAAAATTCTTAGGGAAGGCGCATTACCACTTCAATTCCATATATACGACTTCGTCCATCGGATTGTCGTAATAGGCGGGAATGACATTAAAACCGAGTGTTGTATATAGTGCTCGTGCTGTTTCCATCCGTTGCAACGTATCCAATCGCATTGTGCGATATCCAATCTTCCGCGCATCGGCAATGATCCGCTCCGCTAACAATCTTCCGATTCCCAATCCGCGGAATTCTTCGCGCACAAACAGCCGTTTCATCTCGCAGATCCCCTCCTCATCCATCGGACGCACTGCAATGCATCCCGCAATGTTTTCGGCAACGGTGGCGATATAGATGCGTCCTTTGGGCGGAGCATACTTTCCCGGCAGTTCGGCGAGTTCTTTATCGAATCCCTGAAAGCAGAGAGAATAATTCAGCCATCGCTGATATTCAACAAAGAGATTCCGCACCGTCGGAATCCGTTCCGGGACGGTTGCGTCAATAATTGTTATTTCATCGATCACTACGATCTTTCAATAGGTGTACTTATTATTAATAGAACAAAAAAGCCGCAACGGGTAATTGCGGCTTTTTGTGAGCACCATGTCAATGGTCGTGTGGATGATCTGCTCCGCATCCCCACTCATCATCGTATCCCATCCCGCGCACTGCGGGTGAGGGTTGCTTACGGGGTAGTTTTTCATCCAGCATTGCCGTGTTATAGGCGAATACTGCCATCAGTATTGCCGCTTGTTTCATATCCTCTTCCTGCGACCGGTCCCAAACATCATTGGTTGAGTGCCAGGTTCTGCTGAAATATTCGATGCCGTCCTGAATGAACTGAAATCCGGGAAGTCCGACGCCGTCGAATGCCTGGTGATCGGTACCGCCGGTATTGGACGCAGTGACCGTCGATGCACCGAGATCCTTAAACGGCACCAGCCATGAACGAAACATGGAACGCAGCGCTTCGTTTTCCTGCAGGTAGATCCCGCGCACCCGTCCGGTACCATTGTCATTGTTGAAATACGCGGAGAATTTTTCCGCTTCCGGTTTCAGCGAATCACGCTTGCCGAAATGCTTTTCCACGTACCCGCGCGAACCGAGCAATCCCTGCTCTTCTCCTCCCCACAATGCAATACGGATCGTCCGGCGGGGCTGTGCACCGACTGCTTTCAGAATCCTCATTGCTTCCATGCATGCCGTGACGCCGGTTCCATTGTCCGTTGCACCGGTCCCTCCGTGCCATGAGTCGAGATGTCCGCCGATGATCACAACTTCGTCTTTGAGATCGGTGCCGGGAATTTCAGCGATCACATTGTAACTCGAATCGTCCTTTAGTGATGTCCATTCCACGTCCAGCGTCATCGTGATCTTCAGTTTTTCCCCTTTTTCGATCATGCGGATCATGCGGTTGAAATGCTCGTTCCCCACTTCGATCTGCGGCGGAATTTTCGGCGCTTTGCTTTTATACGATGCAATGCGGTACGGACTTGTGTACGGCGTGTCGGGATGCGTCGGAACGGTCGCGCCCATCACGCCGATTGCACCTCCTTCGCTGCGCGTCGTGGGAGAGGATGTCAGTACGGCGGCGACATTTTCTTTTGTCAGCATTTCCCATTTTTTGTAGTTTAATAATGCCAGGGCCTTTCTCTGCGGAGATTGTTCGTACCGCGGACGTCTTCCTTCTCGCGGAGGCGCCGGTGCCGCATTTGCCAGTTCCAGCAGCGACGAATCGGAGTACCGTTCCGCCGGCGGATCGAAATAGGCTTTTACATCCGATTGTTTGCCGAGAAGAACGTATTTTCCTTTTAATTTTCCGTTATAGGTATCCAACGCACTATCGGTCTCTGCGTTCAGATAGATAACGTCCGCTTCCAGTTCTTTTTTGGAAAGTCCCGGTGACCACGCTTTGGGATAGGAAATAAGCGGTTGATTCTGTTTTCCGGTCAGTGTGGCGGAATATTTTTTCAACTGCCATCCGCGTCCGAACGGTCCCCACGCTTCCAGGTGAGCGTTTGCTAATCCCCATTCGGTCATTTTATTTTTCGCCCACTCGGCGGAGCGATTGTAGTTCACCGAGCCTGTCAGTCGAGGTCCGTAAACATCGGCAACCCATGAAAGTATTTCGCGTGCCTGAGAATTGTTCAGCCCTTCATGACGGATTTTCGACATCATGGCAGTGTCCGGCTGTTGTTGCGCAAAAACGATGCCGGTGAACAATAGGATTGAAAACAACATATGTTTCATTCGTGTTCCTTTCATGCGGTTTTAATATGGTTCTATTTCTTCATCTTCCGGTGTTGCCGGTGCTTGCTGTAAAGAATCGGATGCGGCAGGCCGCGGCGTTTTTTTCGGAGGATCGCCGAGCGAGTTCCGGAAATCGCGCCGCATGTTCGCCGCTACGCGAACATCGGATCCGTTTCGCCACATTTTACCGTCCCAGATCCGCGATTCGATCTTGAACTCGAGCCGTTTTTTATCCGGTGTAAATTTTGCCACAATCCGAATCTGATATTTATCGTTCAGCAAATCCTCGGAAAAGTACGACGGGCCGAATGCCGAACGAACATACCCGTCTTCCTTCGAAATCATTTCCAGTTCGAATTTTTTTGTGATGATGTAAATGACCCGCTGCCACGCATCTTCGTATCCGATCCCCTGCTTAATGGTCATCACTTCCCAGTACTGTTTGTTCATCTGCATGAACGAATCCGGTGCGCCCGTACCGCAACCGATGATCAATACAAACAATGTGACTATTGCGAGATTCAATCCATTGCGCATAAAAACACTCCTGAGTGTGAACGAAAGCGTTGTGCGTCAATATACAAGTTTTCGATAAAAATGACAGCAATGTTTTTTTCGCGTGGGGATTGACGGAATGGTGAATACAAAAGCGGAAATGGGATCAACTCCACTTCCGCTTGTATTCTACCGGTGTGTTTGAGAGCAGTATTTATTTCAATTTACTCTTAAACTCTTTTTTAAATTTATTCAATTTCGGATTGATCACCATCCTGCAATACGGCTGGTTGGCATTTTGATTATAATAGTTCTGGTGATACTCTTCCGCCTTGTAAAACGCATCGAACCGGGCGATTTCCGTGACGATCGGATCGTCCCAGATTTTTGCAATGTCGGTTTCTTGTTTCACCGCTTCGGCGGTCTTTCGCTGTTCCTCGCTGTGGTAGAATATAGCGGAGCGATACTGCGTTCCGACATCCGCCCCCTGTCTGTTTAGCGTTGTGGGATCGTGTGTGCGAAAAAAGACTTCGAGCAACTCCTTGAAAGAAATTTTTTGCGGATCGAACGTCACCTGAATAACTTCCGCGTGTCCGGTGTTGCCGGTACAGACCGCTTCATAGGTGGGATGTGCTACCTGTCCGCCGGAATATCCCGATTCGACCTTTACCACACCGTCCAGTTGCTGATAGATTGCTTCAACACACCAAAAGCAGCCGGCGCCGAGCGTTACGACTTCGTGTTGCATTGTTTTTCCTTTCGTCTTGTTGCTCTGACCCACGGCAACCGAACCGACCACCGTAACGATAGAGACGATAAAAATGGTCATGAGTGTTTTCATTATTTTCCTCCGCACTCTATAACACTCTGCACAGCAAAATAATTCACAACTTTAGATGTGCTCTTTAACCGTTCAACATTCATTCTCGTCTCCAATCGCGATGTATCGAGTCTATACTCGTGATTTTCGTATACCGGGAGGCCACGATAGTCCGGACAAATTAAACAGATTGGGATACGTAGGAATCAGCCTCAAATCCGGTAAGAATCCGGTAAGAATCCGGTGAATTTATAAAAACCGCTCAGGTCAAATCCTTTTTGTAGCATCGCCTTCTTTTATGCTGGCGGTGGTCGTAAAATCTCCACTGCGCCTGCACTTTCGCGTTCACTTCCAGCTCCCTGTTCGTTTCGACTTTTACCACATTGTTCTTGACGAATACTTTATTGATCTCATGGATTAAAATCGCATTGACCCCTTTATTCTGCAGATCGGGACGCACTGCGGTAAGATACAAATCCGCCTTCCTGTTATTTTTTAATGCGCGCAGAACGTGGATGAACCCGAACGGAAATAATCGCCCGCGGCATTTTTGAAACGCTTCGGAGAGCGAAGGCATCGTAATGCCGAATGCTGCCACCTTCCCGTCCGAATCCAGCACTACCGGCACATATTCCGGAAGAATGAATCCGAAATACTGCTTCACGTACATCGCTATTTGTTTGTCCGATAATTCCACAAACCCGTAGAGATCCTTGTAAGCATCGTTCAGCACGTGGAAGATCTCTGTTGCGTACGGGAGTATCTCTTTTGCTTTTTTCACTTTCAGAATGGTAAGGTTGTTCCGCTGTAACGCGATCTCTGCGATTCTCGCGACCTTTTCCGGGATCTCTTCATGCATTGTCACTTCGTATTCGAGCCAGTCGGATTCTTTCGTATATCCTGTTGCGGTAATATGTTCCGGGTAATACGGATAATTGTAGATTGCCCCTAATGTGCTTACCTCTTCAAATCCTTCCACCAGCGTCCCTTCTCCGTCCATATCGGTAAATCCTAACGGACCGTGTATTGAACTCATTCCCTTCCCCTTCGCCCACTCTTCAACGGTATTCAGCAACAGCAGCGAAACTTCGCGGTCATCGATGCAATCGAACCAACCGAAACGCGCCGTCTGTACATGCCACTTCTCGTTATATTTTTTATTGATGATACCTGCAATGCGTCCGGCAACCGCTCCTTCTTTAAAAACCATCCAGCATTGTGCTTCACAGAAATCGAACGCGGGATTTTTTTCTTTACGAAGCGAATTTATTTCGTCGGTGCGCGGCGGGGGAACCCAGTATTTATTATCGCGGTATAACGAATATTGAAAGTCGATGAACTGCTTCAGTTCGCGTAACGTGTTGACTTCTATCAATATTATTCCCGCGTTCATCGTTTTATATTTAGATTGACAACTGCCCTTCGTCACCGTAAACACGTCCCGAAGGGTCATCGGCGTATGCAACTCTTTCTCGAACACTGAGGATCTATTTTCTCCTCAATGTAGCCTTTTTCGCTTTTCGGTTCAATGTATCTTCTTTTCGGCAATTACTCTTACGAATTTCAAAATATTCAGAAAAAATCATGCGAATAAAAAAGCCCGGTTATTTCCCGGGCTTTTTTATTTCTTTGCGCCATTGCGTCCACCCGCCGTGTTGTTTGGCGGGTCCTTACGGCGGAGAATCCTATAAATTCGTCACCCCGTTCGATTTTGCCATCATGTTGATCATCCGGTACAACATCCTCGCGCCGACATTGGCATCCCATTCGTCGTCACGGGGGGAAACTTCGTTGAGATCGAAGCCGATGATCTTCCGGCCGCTTTCGACCACCGTTTGGATGAGATGTGCCGCCTCTTCGAACTCGAATCCGCCGGGAACTGGAGTGCCGGTGTTTGGGCAGAGCTTCGGATCCAATCCGTCGATATCGAAACTGATATAGACATTCTTGGGGAGGTGCTGGACCATCTCCACGTGCAGCGAACGGATGCTTTTTCCGTTGTAGAGTTCGTGTTTGATCTCCTTGTCAAAATAGGTGACGACGCGGCCGTTTGAACGATTGATGACATTCACTTCGTCCTCGCAATAATCGCGAATACCGACCTGCACCACTTTCTTCACCGCGGCAACTTCGTTGAGCGCGTTATACATGATCGATGCATGAGAGTAGGTGAATCCTTCGTATGCCTGCCGGAGATCAGCGTGCGCATCGATCTGCAGAATGCCGAAATCGGTATACTTTTCCGAAAGCGCTTTCATGAATCCGAGCGGAGTGGAATGATCGCCGCCAAGGAGCGCGACCATTTTTCCGGCAGCGATGTATTTACCCGTGGTCTTTTTGACATGCTCAATCATTTTTCCGCAGGCGGCATTGATCTCCGTGCGGATCTTTTTCATGACGGCGTGCTTTTCCGGATCTTTTCCCGAGGAAAGAAGGTTGATATAGCGTTCCGCTTTCTTTCGGAGCAGTGTACTCGTCGCGTGCAGTTTTTTCGGAACAGTATCCATGGCAACGCCGAGTTTCCACGCGTTCTCAAGAAACGGATCGAAAAGGTCGACCTGCATGGATGCATCAAAGACCGCTTCCGGTCCGTTCGCCGTTCCGCCGCCGTACGACACCGTCACCTCCCACGGCACCGGCACGACAACCAGACGCGCTTCGTCCGTGGTGAAGGGAAGTCCGAATAGATTCGAATCTTTTTTGCCGAGATCGTTGGGATTAAAATTCGAAATCTTGCTGAGTATTGGCATAGACAAATTTTTTGATTTGATGATTTTATGATTTGATGATTTATTCGTGTCGCAATCGAAAAATCTTCAAATCAAAAAATCAATAAATGTTAATACTTTCCAAAGCAAATCGACGCATTGGTTCCTCCGAATCCGAATCCATTCGACAATGCATACCGGATCTCTTTCTTCCGTGCGATATTCGGAATATAATCCAGATCGCATTGCGGATCGGGATTGTCGAGATTAATTGTCGGCGGGATGATCCCCTCTTTCAATGCGAGAATTGTCATCACTGCTTCGATTGCGCCGGCGGCACCGAGCAGATGTCCGTGCATTGATTTCGTGGAACCGACCATAACATTTTTTGCATGGCTGCCGAATAGTCTTTTGATTGCTACGGTTTCGGCAATATCGCCGAGCGGCGTTGAAGTGCCGTGGGCATTAATATAGTCGATATCCTCAGGTTTTAATCCCGCGTATTGCACCGCTAGTTTCATTGCTCTCATCGCTCCGTCCCCGTCTTCCGGCGGAGCGGTAAAGTGGAATGCATCGGCGGTCATGCCGACGCCCAATACCTGCGCGTAGATTTTTGCGCCGCGTTTTTTTGCATGCTGTTCGCTTTCCAGGATCAGCGCACCCGCCCCCTCACCCAGCACAAATCCGTCGCGGTCTTTATCAAATGGCCGTGATGCCCGCTCCGGTTCGTCGTTCCGTTTGCTCATGGCACGCGCGGAAGAGAAGCCGGCAACACCCAGTTCGGTCACCGACGCTTCCGCTCCCCCGACAATCATCACGTCAACTTCGTCGCGCCGAATCGCATGGTATCCGTCGGCGATGGCGTGATTGCTTGTAGCACAGGCGGAAACGACGCCGTAGTTCAATCCTTTTGCTCCCGTCCGGATCGCCAGCAGTCCGGAGATCATATTGATAATCACCGACGGGATAAAGAAGGGTGAAACATGACGTTGTCCGTCCCTGTATAATTTCACCGATGTTTCGCTGATTCCGATCAATCCACCCACGCCGGAACCGATGATAATGCCGACACGTTCCGCATTGTCCGGGGTGATGGTAAAATTCGCATCCGCCAGTGCATCGAGTCCTGCACCGATTCCGTACTGAATGCAAAGATCCCACCGGTTCACCTCTTTGGCCTCGAAATATTTTTTCGGGTCAAAGTTTTTCACCTCGGCGGCAATTTGCGTCGGATATTTTTCTTTCGGAAATTTTGTGATGTGTCCGACACCGGATTTTCCCGCGATGGCATTATTCCACGATTCTTGCACCGAAAGGCCGAGGGGAGAGATCAAACCCATTCCCGTAATAACGACATTTGACATGAAGGCACCTGTTGTGTGTGTAGGGTGAAGATAGGAAAATTTTCAGCGTCGGACAATATTCGGGGAATTCATCGCCAAATTAACCGGATTACAGCAGATATTTGATGGCCACGAATCCTCCGATCAACAGAACGGTGAATGCGATGGCCAGCAGATTGAAATATTTGTCGATAAAGCTTTTGATCTGAGGCCCGAATTTCCAGATCAGATAAGCAACGAGGAAGAAGCGCGCACCGCGGCTAACAACAGAAGCAATGATGAACATCGTCATATTGATATTGAATGCGCCGGAAGAGATCGTGATAACTTTGTACGGAATCGGTGTGAATCCCGCAGTAAAAACGATCCAGAAGTCGTATTGATCGTACATCGTCTGGACATTATAGAAAAGGGAGTGAGTAAAACCGGGAATATTGTCGAAGAAAAAATTTGCAATCGGCGTAAACTCGCTGGAGGGTGTCCACCATAGAAAATGTCCGATGGCATATCCCAACAATGCGCCCAACACCGACGCGATGGTACAGTTCAATGCGAATTTAAATGCTTTCGTCGTTGCACCGAGTACCAGTGCAATCAACAGTGCGTCGGGCGGAATCGGAAAGAATGACGATTCGGCAAAGGCAAGCAAAAAGAGTGCAATCGGACCATACGGCGTCTGCGCCCAGTGCAACACCCAGTCATACATCGATCGTAACAGTTTCATGAGTCACTCTTTTTGTGCGGTAATTCGTTCGGTCAATAAAAAAGCGTGCTCATGCTGTTGTGAACACGCTTGCACAAAATACGAGAAAACTGTTCCAGAGGCAAGGGGGCCTTTTACGCTGCACCGCTCTTCCGGAAATACCTTGAAATGAACGCATCGATCGAAATTTTTCCGGCGCCGAACACAAGCACAATCAGCGACGCCAGGAGATGGCGAAATGGGGTGGCATCCACGAACGATTCCACATCGTGAAAGATGTTGGACAGTGCTTCATAATCGTCCGTTGCGTACGCTGCGGATAATATTACAATGAGCGGAAGAGAAGCATAGCGAGAAGCAAGTCCGATCATTATCAATACACCGCAGATCATTTCCGTCGATCCGGCAGCAACGGCATTGATAGAGGGAAAGGGAATATCCAGGGAAGCGAAAAATTCCGTCGTGCGGTCAAGATTGTTTAGTTTTCCTAATCCGGTCTGGAAAAAGTCATATCCCCAGTATAACCGGACAAGAAGCAACAACGGATGCTGCAGCGGCGTTACGACAGAAAGCATGTGCGTGTGCATCCGGGTGAACCGTGTGATCAGTGTCTTCATTATTGTCGTTTCCTTTTTTATGAGAAGCCATCTCAAAAATTCGAGAACACTGTCATTGCTTCTCCCGACTTTAGTCGGGAGAAGCAATCTCGTATTTTGTTTTATCTCAAGAGATTGCCTGCTTGCCGGCAGGCAGGCTTCGGTCGTCTGTCGTCCGACAGACTCCCTAGTAATGACCTACCATTTTTGAGATGGCTTTTAATTCTTTACCATTGAATGCGCGAGAAGAATCCTTCCGTCATCCATTCGCCGAACCAACGAAACATGCTCTCCTGAGCCGTTGCCGTCTCGACAGCGGTCGAATGAACAAGCACGTCGATCAACTCTGCAAGCGTCTTCCCTTCCGTCAATGCTTTCAGTAAACAATATTCGGCATCGGAAATTGATTTCCAGTACGGAATAAACTCACGGCGATAGACTACAACAAATGTCGGTTCTCGTCTGATCTCCGGTACCGTCCTTTCGTCGTCGACAGCGTCGAGATACTCGTTGACCGAATAACGAAAGTGCATCAGCTCCAGTGCGTCAACCGGAATCAACACCGCATCGTTCCATCGCTCGGCGGGCACAGCGGCAACAATCTCCTTTGTGAGCACCGGGGATTCGTCCGCATCCATGATGTTCGTGATCGACAGTTCGAGCCGGGCAAGATCGGCCAGAAATTCCTTTTCGGAAACTTGAGAAGCGTTGATGAATTCCGGGAAATTCCGACCGAGATGATTCAGCGTATAACTCCGTGACGGATACCGGCGCACATATTCTTCCGAGATCAGCCGGTTGAATTCACGCTCTCCCAGAGCATGCAATACTCCGGGGTAATCGATCTGCATCGATTCTGTCATGCGAAGATAGAACATCCGGCGGTAGATGGCAATGCGTTCGGCGGAGGTGAGTGTCTTTGAGGGAAGCACTGCATTTTTTGCCTCTACAGCGGAAAGCGTTTCGGTTGCCTGTTCGGAATTCCATGCTTCGTCATCGTTCCCGGGATGTTCGATCACCGATTGCATCCATTGTTGTATTTTTTGAAGAGGGATTGGGTCCATTGTCACCACCGATATTTATAATCTATAGTTAATACGGCGCTTCTGGTAAGCCCGTCGGGCCGAACGGTCCGTGTCGCTATCGGAAATCCGAAGCTGGCATTGATAGATTGGTCCGATCCAATAACATACGTTATAAAAAGATTCACATTCAGCGTCAGTCCCTGCGATCCGGCAATTGACATTCGGTTGCCGGTAGAATCGATATACGAATCGTTTGCAAGATGATAAATCGGAAGAACGCCCGGTGTAACGTTCCATTCCTCCGACACGGCGACAGGATACGAGAATCGCACCAGCACATCCCCGCTGCGGGAATATTCGTTCGTCGATTGAAATGTTCGAAATGACGATGACAAGGGAAATTGCTCCGCTCTAAAACGGTTTTTATTGCGCGTCAACGGTTGTTGTATTGCCAGGGCGATTTGACCAAAATCCAGTGTCATCGATGCTCCCGCAATCACATCAAGCGTTCCCAAGCTCGGCTGCAAATCCATCGGAAGCGGATTGCCGTAAGCTCCGGCATTACCGTCGCCAAGGGGTATTTTAATTCCCGCTGTACCGGTGATTTGTTGCGACAACCGGTAGTGCGCTGTCGCGATCAAATCCGATATGCCCGACGAACGCATTGTTCCGTCGGTCAACGATACGAATGTCGCTTTCACGTCAATCCCGAGATCATTATTGAACGATCTGCCGTACTGTAACGAACCGCTCCTCACATCAATACCGTGATCGGCTTTGCCGTACGACAATGTCAATTGAATGCTGTTCGGCGGCGGTTCGCTCCGTTCGCTATGGGTTTCCGGATTCAGCATCGGAACGGTGCAAAATCCCGCATCGCTGCATCCCTGGCCGTACGCCAACCGGAGGTCTGCGAGCATCATGAGAAGAATAAATGGAGTCGATACATTTCTTAATTGAAACAGATTCATAGGGTGAGACCGTCTGTTATAGTTTATGGCTCATAGCATTCACGCGCTCATTCTTTTCCACCGGCGTTAACCTCATTTTCGGCGCGGTTGTCGGCCGAACGGAAAGTGCTGCGGTGTCCGGTGCTTCATTTCTGTATCGTTTCGCCTTCAACGCTTCCTCGTGTACCACGTCAAATTCCGGAATATCTTCATCCCACTCAAGCAGCGTGTTCCTGCCTCCCGTTCGATGGTACGCATACCGGTACAATTCCCAGACCGCATCGATGACATGATCGTTATGCGTATCGAGAAGATGCGTCCCTTTATTCGTATGCCCCGCCAGATGATATTGGCAGACGAGCGAAGGATCGATCCGGTCGATGAACTCCTTTGCGTTGAAGTCATGATTGTACGCGCTGACATAGATGTTGTTGACATCCATCAGCATGCCGCAGCGGGATTCTTCCATCAATCGCGCATGGAATTCCCATTCGCTCATTGACGACGATGCGAACTGCGCATAGGTGGAGACGTTTTCCAGCACCAGGGGCCGCTCCATATAGTCCATTACCTGTTTGGCTTTGGCGGCAATATGTTTCAATGATTCTTCCGTGTAGGGAATGGGAAGCAGATCGTGAACATTATGCGCATTGACTCCGGTCCAGCAGAGATGGTCGGAGATGTACGGCGACTTGACGCGGTCTGCCAGTGCTTTTAATAATTTTAAATAATCGAAATTGACAGGATCGCTGCTGCCGATAGACAATGACACTCCGTGGAGGACGACGGGATATCGTTCGGCGATCTGATCGAGCACGGAGCGCACCCTCCCCTTCGATTCAAGATACGTTTCCGAGATTACTTCGAACCAGTCAACGGGCGGATTATTTTCGAGGATATACGCATAGTGAACGCTGCGCAATCCCACTCCGAATCCAAAGTCGGGTAAATTCCATTTATTGGGAGTCATACGTATTATTGTACAACACCACGCCGATCACTTTGATCGACGGGGTGTTGCGTTGTATTAGTTCGGTTTCTTGGTTTTGGCGGCGGTTGAATCTTTCCCGGCGCATCCATCTTTCCCGCTGCAACCGTCCTTCTCTTTCTTCGTCTCTTTTCCTTTGCAACCATCTTTACCCTTACATCCGTCTTTTCCCTTGCAACTGTCCTTTGTTTTCTTCGCTTCTTTCCCCTTGCAACCATCCTTGCCGCTGCATCCGTCTTTCTTTGTTTCTTTGCTCTGTTTCGCTTTTGCCGGAGTTTTATCCTGAGCGTTGGCAATCGATCCGCTGAGCATGCCGGCAACCGCCGCGGTCATAAGCAGTTTGGAAAATTGTGTTGTTTTCATGGTGCTTCTCCTTTTGATTGTGAAAAATAGTGAATTAAAAACGGATAAAACGCTCCTGTTTAGATGCAAAAAAATATTTTTCGTTATGGATGACTGTCGTTCATTCGTGTGTAGTCGATTCCCGTGCTGTGACAATTGATGCAGCCGAATCCTTTATTGCTTGCGGCATAGAGAACCGAACCCGTGGCGTACGTTTCCGCCCACACCCAGCCGTTTGCGTCGGCATTCGTATCCCCAGGCCGCTTGAGCATGAAGACGTACGTTGTCAGGACATCGTTGGTAAACAATTCTTTGACGATCAGCGATGAATCCGGAAAAAGTGTTCCGGCTTTCACTTTGCCCGCAGAATCCAGCGAGCGTGCCGCGACTGCATTGTATCGCGTGCGTAATTTCGGATCGGGATGGCCCGATCCGCCTGCTTTGACGATCGTGTCGGCGGAGTTTTTATAAAACACGAAGCCGGCAGGATCTTTTCCCATCGCATACAGGTCTGCTTCCGTCGTTATTGACTGGCCCGGCGTCGTCGGAGACTTCTCGTCGTCGCAGCCAACGAATGTTCCCAGTATTATTATAATAAGAACGAACTTTTTCATCCATAGCCCTTTCGTTGAATATTATTGTAATCCTGATTGATCAAATAATCAATGGCATAGTGAGACAATTATTGTTTCGGTTGCGCGATCAATGCAACCGGGATACCATACATCACATGACCGATGACGCTTCCCGTCATTATCAATGCCATTCCCCCTTCCGGCATCGGCATTGGTCCCATGACCGCACTTATCATCGCCATGGCAATCTGTGCTGCGATGAAGACTGCTATGCCAAACACCGCTCCTTTCACCGGAATGCTTGCAATCTTTACCCAGGGAAGAAATAGATATGTATATCCAATCGCAAAAATGATACCGATCATAAAGTGCGCTGCCCAGCCGATAACAAGAGGCGCTCCCATCGTTCCGGCGAGCATCGCCGCTGCATCCATTTCGGGCAATCCCATCATCGGCGCCATAAACATGACTATTGACATTACGGCTGTTCCCGCGATTCCTGCCAGAACGGTCTTTTGTACTGTGGTGTTCATCCTGCGTGACTCCTGTATAAATAGTGAAAAATGTGTTCACTACATTAGTAGTCTGCCGGTTGAATACCTGACAACGATTATCGAATTTTTTTAAGGATCTCTTGAATGGTGTGTTCTGTCACGACTGAATTAATCGTTTTCTCTTCAATGGAACGAATATGCCGATTCAGTGTCTTTTCTATCGTATTCGATTGGATGTGATACTGAGCGCATGCTTCACACATGAATGTATGGATGCGGAGGGAAACTTTTTCGGTGCAGCGCAGTGCATCGGTATGGCTTTTCTCAATAAGAAATGTCGCTTTGTGGCATGAAATCATGAATAGGTTCATGGTCGATCATCTTCCTTCGTGCGAAACCAGTGGTGCTCAAGACATTGACGCAGCTGCAACTTGGTCCGATGCAGAATCTGCCAATAATTGGTGGGTGAAATCTCCAATTCCTGACAAACTATTTGGGTTTCCTGTTCTTCAAGATACTTCATCGTAATACACCGGCGCCATTGAGGCGGTAATTGCTCGAGACACCGGTGTAATGTGAGGATGAATGCTTCGTTATCAAGCAGATGCCCGGGTTCATCGCTCCACGCCTGCGGCGTTGCCGTTGAATTCCAGTGGCCGGAATCGTTGAAGAAATTTTCAATCATACTGTCATCATCGACTCTGAGAGACTGATGGTGTATTCTTTTTTTATAAAACTCCGAAATTTTATTTTTCAATATCCCGAATAACCACGTTTTCGGCTGGCTTTCTCCTCTGAACGAACCGATCTTTTCTGCGGCAACGAGAAAAGTTTCCTGCACGAGATCTTCGGCGATCTGCACATCGGACGTTCTGTGATATGCCCACGACAGCATCTCTTTTGTATAGAGGTGCACCCATGCAGTCAGATCGGAATTTTGTCGCTGGTCATTCATCGGTGCGGTGGTGATGGTGTGAAATAATGTTTGACAACCACTCACATGTTTCGACAATACATTGCTCGTTGATCTGGTGCCCGGTGTCGTATTCATGATACGAAACGGCCGCCGCGGTTCGCGACAGCATCTCGTTGGTTTTTCTCGCCATGGAAATCGGGATAACGGGATCATGTACACCGTGGGATACAAAGAATTGCAGGTTGTGAAGCTCGGTCAGACGGTATTCGTTCGTCAATTGCAGCGGAGCAAATCCGCTCAGAGCAACAACCCCCTTGCAGAGCGTCGGTTCTGTCAATGCCAGTGCGTACGACATAATTGCACCCATGCTGAATCCCAGAAGATAGACATGGTCCGTGTTCAGCGTGGTGATGAAAGAACGAATTTCGGTTTTGCTGTCACCAAAACTTTTTTCATCCACGGTGCCGTCGTCGAACAGATCGAACCAGGTGTATCCGCCCCAGCCATACTCAATCGGTGCTCGCAGGCTGTAGATGTCTAATCGCGGATCGAGCCGCCGTTTCAGGCCGAACAGGTCGTGTTCGTCGGCGCCGCGGCCGTGCAGCAGAATCAACGCCGGCTTCTGTTCCGTTTGCTGTGCTGCGGGATGATGGAGTGAATGAAGCATGATTTCGATTTCTAAAAAATGGATTTCCCTAGTTTTGTCGTCAGCAGTTCCAGCGCTCGCATTCCCCGTGCAGAATTTCCCCTGTCGTTCAATCGCGGGCTCCATGCCGCGACCGCATAGACGCCGGGATGAAAAGCGACAATGCCGCCGCCGACACCGCTTTTACCCGGCAGTCCGACGGTAAACGAAAATTCACCCGCTTCATCGTAAAAACCGCATGTCTGCATAATCGCGTTCAGCCGCTTGGTCTGGCTGACGGAGAGAAGGGCGGTCTGTGTTCCGGGAATGGTTCCGTGGTTGGTAAAAAGCAAGAATGCGGAAGCCAGTTCTCGGCACGACATTTCTATAGAACAGATGTGGAAATAGAGACCCAGCACCTCGTTCACATCGTGGTTGATATTTCCGAATGACTTCACCATGTTTGCCAGTGCGGCGTTTCGATAACCGAATTCTTTTTCCGATGCCGCCACGCGTTCGTTGAATCCGATGGACGGATCGCCGGCAAGATGACGGATGAAATCAAGTATCTCTGTTTTCGGATCGGTTGATTGATCCATCAGCACATCGCACACGACCATTGCCCCGGCGTTGATCAGAGGATTTCTCGGGATTCCTTTCTCATACTCCAATTGCACGAGCGAGTTAAACGCGCTGCCTGAGGGCTCCACTCCCACTCTTTTAAAGATTGATTCACCGACGCGGGAAACAGCAAGCGTCAGTGCAAAGACCTTGGCAATGCTTTGGATGGAAAACCGTTCGTCGGCGTCTCCGACAGAACTCCGGGTGCCGTCGAGCGCGCAGAGATGAATACCGAATTTCTCCGGATCGATTCCCGCCAATTCCGGAATATACGACGCTACGGCGCCGCGGTTGTCCGTTGTGCGGAGTTCGCGATAGATCGCGTCGAGAATGTGTTGATAACGCGGGAGCATATGGGTGGTCACTTCAGAATATTTTGAATGCCGACGCGGATCATCATCACCGCAATAGCAACCATAAAGAGTGAGGCTACCTTCGCGAATGCGCGGGCGCCTCCCTCTCCCATCAACTTGATGACGACGTCGGAGTTCCGGAAGATGAACCATACGATGAGCAGATTCAACGCCAGCGAAATCATGGAGATCCAATATCCGTAGGCATCGACGATGATGATGATGGATGTCAGAGCGGCGGGACCCATAATGAGCGGTATGCCGATCGGCACAACGCCGACGGAACTGTTTGATTCTTTCTTTTCGTCACTCGAAAAAAGAAGGTCGGTGATGGCGAGAACGATCAGCACGAGTCCGCCGCCGATACGAAAATCGTTTTCCGTGATACCGAGAAACTTGAAAATCAGTTTGCCGAGCACCAGAAAGACGAGCGCCACCGCCCCTGCGGTCAACGTAGCTTCGACAATCAGCCGCCGCTTCACCTTCAGCGTCATGCCCGTCGTCAGCGAGATGAACAGCGGTACCAATCCCGGTACGTCAATCGCCACAAAGAGCGGGATAAACGCCATGATGAGATCGTTCGCAATGTTCCAGACGCTGTCCATGAGAATGTGTGATGAGTTGAATTTGAGTTGCGCAGTTACAACAATTCCACGCCGGAATTTTTAAGTTCCTGTTTGATGATCGCCACCGCTTCGTGCTCGGAAATCAACAGCCGCGAGCCGGAATTCCGCACAGCCAGCTCGACGGTTCCTCTTTTTTCCGTCAGAAACATCCACACGCTGTATCCCAGCCGGTATTGATCGTTGGGTTCCCTGGTCGGAATTGATTTGACGCTGTTATAAGCGATCTTTTCGATAGTTGACGGATCGAATTCTTTGATTTTTGGCGGCGCAATAGTGGTCATGGCATTTCTCTTGATGATAATAATTGGACAGTGCAGTATACAAAAAATTGGGATAAAAGGCAGTCGGCCGGAAAAGACAAGCGCCCGGATTGCTCCGGGCGTCGATCCTCTTCATCAATGTGCTGCGTGGTTTATTCTAACAGATCTTTGTAGCCTTTGATTTCGTTTGCCGGGATAAAGACATTCGCGGCAGGAATATTTGCGCTGGTTTTCATTTTGTCGTAGATCATGCTGTTGGCACCGTACGACAGCGATTTTGCATCGTAGCCGATCAGTTTCAAATAAGCGCCGACATATGAGCTGGTCTGACCGGTATAGCAATAGAGAACAACCGGTTTATCGGTCGGAAGCGTCTTTAATAAACTGTCAAGTTTAAACGGCTTGCCGGCGGGATCGTAATTGTACGCACCTTCAATGTGTCCGGGATCTTTGTATGCGGCTACCGGCCAATAGTTGACGATAAAATAATTGGTCAACGCGGTATAGACGGTGGCTTCACCGATACTGATATTATAGCCGGCGGTCAGCAGTGTATTGACACGGGATTCAAGAATTTCTTTTCCGGTGGTCTTGCCGGTGGAGAGGGTCGGGAGATTCCCCTTTGCCGGTTTTGCCGGCGGATCGGTTGTTGCAAACGTTGTAGCGCGGGGGTTCAGCATTTTGGTTAACCATGTGGTTGTTGCAAATTGAGAATCGATGGAGCTCATTCCCCATTTTAATGAGACCAACTTGTTTGCGTCGGCCAGCGGAAGCACTGAACGAACGAGCGAAACGGCGTAAGCGGCGGATTGTCCCGAATAGCATGTTACAACGACGTTCTTATAGTTTGCAAAGTTCAGCGTTTGTACGTGCGTGAGCAGGTTCGGGATGGTGATGTTCACCGCATTTTTCAGGTGTTTTGTATTATAGTCGGCGGCGGCACGTACATCGATCGTATAGATCTTTGTCGGATCTGCCGTGACTTCTGTTTTATATGTTGCGGCGGTCATCACAAACGATGCGCCGGAGTAGATGTAGTCGCCATTGGCTTCGACATATTTCACGAGTTCGGTCGCTTCGTCGATTGTTGCCGGCGGTGTGACGGGTGTTTCTTCGTCCTCTTTGCATCCGGCGGCAAAGAACAATACAACGAAGAGCAGATACATGAGATTATGTTTTTTCATGGGTTACCCCTTTTGTTTTATGTGGTGGATGTTCACTCTGTTTATATGAGCGAAATATTTTAATTGACTCCCCAGCTGGACGGCAGTTTACCGTCAACAACAACGTCCTTGGTTGCGTTGACCTCCCAGCTTTCCAGGTCCGTGTTAAAGAGATATAAATTCTTATTTCTGAAGACCGTTCCCTCTTTGATGATGTGACAATTATCGTAGCACGATTTTCCCGCTGCGACCTGGGTCCTTGTGGTCCATCGCAAAATATTGTGCGGTGTGGTGTACTTATAAGTCGGTTTTGAATCGAAGTTCGCCAGCGTCGCCACGCCGTATTCCTTCCAGCTGTCCGGCGCCATCAGCGATTGCCGCACCGTGGCCATACGATACGGTTTTGTAGCGGGAATAGGATTCATACCGATCTTGAATTTCTGGTGCGAGGCAATTCGTGCACCTGCTCCACCGACATGACAGCTGCCGCAATTGTTATAATCCTGCGAGTGGCAGGTTTGGCAATTGAACGAATTGATATGGGCGGAATGGTAGGTGTTGCTCGTTGCTATGGCGGTATGACAATCTTTGCATTCCGGAAGCTGAGGTACTTTATAGCGTTGATCGTACACCATTCCGTTGCCGTGTAATTCAATTCCGGTGTGGCATGTCAGGCAATTGGCGTTCATTTTCGTTTTGTGAACATCGGGAACCGTCCCCGATGCAATTCCGAGAAATGCGTGCCCGCCGCGGCTGCTGTGGCATGCCACGCATTGGTCTATCATATCCGGCGTTTTAATGAATTGATGTCCTTTATACAAACCGCCCCCGCCGGCTTTCGGCCTGTTCACGTGGCAGTCGCCGCATGTGCCGTGACATTTTGCACAGTTATGATCGTACCCTTCTATCAAGTGTGCGGGCAGCTGATCGAATGATTGTGCTCCGTACCGCGAGACCAGCATCGCTTTCTGTCCGGAGCCAAGTGCATGAATGCTGTTCGGTGTGATTGATTGCGACGGATGGCAGGTAATGCATTTTGTTTCCGCCTGGGTGGACGGATATTTAATGAAATCGCCGGTGTGTGCAAGTTTTTTCTCCTTGGTGTCGGCATTGCCGCCGTGACACCAGGTGCACGCTTTCTGACCGTGTGCGGATTTGGAGAATGCGTCGTATCCTGCCGGCGTGAGATACACTCTATCGTACGGTTCAATATGCGGTGTTTCGCCGCCGCAGCCGCCACCGGCTGCTGCCGTGTCGGGTGAATAGACCAGCTTCAGCATGGAATAGTTCGTGTGACATTCAACGCAATTTGAATTTCCCGCGTGGCCGGAGTTTGTGTCGGCAAGATCGTCTTCCTTTTTACAGCTGGTGGTGTTCAACAGCAAGAAAGTCAGCAGAATACCTGTGACAAGCGATGAGGTGCGGTGTGATGGTAATGACATGGCTGCCCCGTACATTGGTTCGATACGTAACGATGATGGAACAAATAATGTCGGGACGCCGCTAATAAAATTCGGCAGGCTATCGGGAGGCCTGCAACCATCCTTGTAACGCTACCAGCATATTCTGCAAACCGGCGATGAGCGGACCGTGCATTTCTTGAGGTATACCTGCGAGGATCTCTTTGTGCATCTGCAGATATTTTTCTTCAAGATTTTTGGACAGCGCAATGCCTTTTTTCGACAGAGACACGGTAATACTCCGGCGGTCATTCGGATCGATTGATCGCACAATGTACCCATGCTTTTCTAGCGACTCCAGAATTCTGGTCAGTCTGCTGCCGCTGAGTTTTATCCGTTCGACAAGAATCTTCACCGGCAATTGTTTCTCCCCTCGAAAAGCCCGCACACAGCGGAATTCGGAGACGGTGATTTTCAATTGATCGGCGATTTTTTCTTCTTTATGCTGACAGTCGGCAAGCAGCTGAAATGTCAGTTCCGCAATTTCTGCGGCGGCAATATTGATGGCTGTATCCGGCATTATTTATTCCGTTATTAGTTGTTAGTAGCAATAATTGTGCCCATATAATAATAGAGGTACCGGGCAAAATCAACAAAAAACGAAGGGAAGGTTTTCAAAAATGAAAATGTGGTGGCGGTCGGTTCTCAAAATTCAGGAAAATGAGAGACGCTCCCGGAAGCACGGAATCGCGATCAAATGATCCGTTTTTCATTGCGGCGGCAGTATCCCTGCATCCAAAAGATAGAGTAAACCGATTCCGATGACGATTCTATAAACGATAAAGAGGTAGGTGGAATGTGATTTAAGGTAATTCAGCAAAAAAGCGATCGAGGCATAACCGACGATTCCCGAAACAACGGTTGCGACGATAAGATTGGTTGCACCGATATCGGATGAGAACAGCAATTCTCGTTCCTTCACCAATTCAAGCATTCCGGCCGCAAAAATCGACGGTAAGGAAAGAAGAAATGAAAATCGCGCGGCGGTTTCACGGTCCAAGCCGAGAAATAATCCCCCGGTGATCGTGGTTCCCGAGCGTGATGAACCCGGAATGAGCGCGACGGCTTGCGCGACGCCGATCAAGACTGCATCCTTCCAGGAAATATCGTTCAATGATTTTAATGGAAGACCGCGGGCAATCCTCTTCTTCATGACGTTCTCCGCCATCATCAATATCAACGCCAGTACGATCAACGATGCGCTGATGATATAGAGCGAGCGAAATGTTGTTTCTATCTGGTCTTTCAATAAAAGCCCAAAGAAGACGATTGGAATGGTCCCTGCGGCAATCATCCATCCCATAACAGCGTCCCGATCGTGCAGCGGCGTGCGGTGCGCGATCCCTTTGATCACCGATCCGGTGATCTTCACAATATCCTTATAGAAATACATCAACACCGCCACCAGCGTGCCGAATTGAATGACGGCGGTAAAGGCGGCGCCGGGGTCGGCCCATCCGAAGAGCGCGGGAACGATCCGCAAATGTGCCGTGCTGCTGATCGGCAGGAATTCCGTGAGTCCCTGAACAATGCCGAGAATGATCGCTTGAAAAATATTCATAACGGTATCGGTGGAGAATGTAATGGTTCGTGAAATAAAAAAGAGGAGAACGAGTCTCCTCTTAAAAAAAAGATAGTGAATTATCCGTTACAATAAAAGTGCAGCCGGATTCACTTTCCCGACAACGTTGCGTATTCGTTCAACGCGGTCTTTGTCAGTTCGTCCTTCACTTCTTTTGGGAGGACCACTTTGTCCCAGTATTTGGTCTTGTCATTCTTGTCCTGCTCGGACGGGGGCGCAATAAACATCCCGTTTTTCCCATCGGCGATTTTGAATCCCTTGATGGTGATTCCCTCCGTTGTCTCGAGGTCGAAGAAGGCACGAAGGTTGTTCGAACCCGAGAACTGCTTCATGTTGTGGATCTTCATAAGAACTCCTATGAATTGTGGTGGATGATTGGTTGTTTATGACCAGGGTTGGGCGGGTTCGCGACTGGCCGTGTGTGTCAAAAAAAACTGGGCGGTTTACCAATGATCGGGCAGATGAAGAATCAACATGAGCGGGCGTCCGGAGACTCGTTCGGCAAATCTATAAAAAAGAGTACGTTGTTGTCAAGCTTAAAGTATTGAATGTTCCTTCCCCTCAATCGCAAAGCGGACGAATCCGTTTGCCTTCTTCAGGCGGGCGGTGGCCTCATCGAAACCCACATTCGCCTTAATCATTACCAGAGCGGTTTTAACGTGACCGCCGGCATCGTTGAGATACCGTTCCGCCTCGTCGTAGCCGATGCCGGTGATGGTCATGACGATTTTCTTCGCCCGTTCCACCAGCTTCTTGTTTGTCATTTGCAGATCGATCATCATGTTTTCATAGATCTTGCCAAGACGGATCATTGCCGTCGTGGTGATCATGTTCAGGATCAGTTTTTGCGCTGTCCCGCTTTTCATCCGTGTAGAACCCATGACGACTTCCGGACCGACTTCGGCGCAGATGGCAACATCCAAAGCGTCGGCAAGATGTTCGTATTCCGGCAGGGTGAGATTTTTTCGGGGATTGGTTGTGACATACAGGGTTCTGGCTCCCCGTTCCTTCGCCCTCTTGACAGCGGCAATAACAAACGGCGTGCGAAGACTGGCGGCGATACCGCATACAACATCGTTTTGTCCAACCGCTTTATCGTCCATAACTGTAATTCCGCCATCGGTAGAATCTTCCGCTCCTTCCACCGCTCGAAACATCGCCCCTTCGCCGCCGGCAATCATACCTTGAACCATCTCGAACGGAACGCCGAATGTCGGTGGACATTCGCTGGCATCGACAACGCCGACCCTTCCGCTGGTTCCTGCGCCGACGTAGATCAATCGACCGCCATTGAGAAACGCCTTCACCGTCAACTCCACCGCCTGGGCGATGTAGGGGATTTGCGTTTCGACCGCCTGGGCAATCTTCTTGTCTTCATTGTTGATAACGGTCAGAATCTCGGTGATAGAGCGGGCATCGATGTCCATTGAGAGTGGATTACGTTGCTCTGTCGAAAGTTTTCCAAGCTGCTGAAAAAGAATTTTTTTATCCATGTTTATAGTCTTGTTGCAATAGTGATTTTCTTATCCAGCCGTTCGAACTCTTCACTTCCCTTAAAGAGCAGCGGCTGGTGATGAAGATATATTCCTGGATGTTTCTGTTGGGCAAGGATCTCTTCCTGTTCGATTTCTGCGCCTTTAAATGTAATCAAAGAAGGTATCGTAATGAACACTTTTTCTTTTACCGAATTTTTCCCCGCGCCGGACTTCAGAAACGGCATACCCCAATCCAGCAGATTCGTCAAATTGCTGACCGAACGGGCCACAACGGCGTCAAACGATGAATGAAATCCGGATCGTTGATTGACCTCTTCAGCCCTTCCCCAAATTGTCCGAACGTTTTTCAGCGATAATGACTCGGCCATGGATTGTACGGCGGTAACCTTCTTTTGCGTCGAATCCAGCAAAACGAACGAGCATTCCGGAAGCATAATGGCAAGCGGTATACCGGGAAAACCTCCTCCGGTGCCGAGATCAAGGATTTTTGCGCTGTCTTGAAACGAAACAGTAAACAGCATTGAAAGCGAAAGCGCTATATGCCCTTTCCAAAGGTTTTCCTCGTTTTTTCGGGATACGAGATTGATTTTCTTGTTCCAATCAAGCAGCAGTTCTTGAAAGGAAGAAAGCCGGTCCATTTGTATGTCCGTTATAATAAAGCCATTCTTCTTGCCGAGCGTATGCAGCCAGATCTGTTCGTTATTCATGGTTCCACGTGAAACAATCGTTTGATTTCATACATGAGCAGTGATTCTGAACTCTATGAGTGATGTTGCTTTAAAAAAATACTCAGCACCGATACATCGGAATTCGTTACGCCGGCGATGCGCGATGCCTGGCCAATCGATCTGGGACGTATACGCTGCAGTTTTTCTTTCCCTTCGGCGCTCAACGAAGAGATCGACTGATAATCGAAATGTTCCGGAATAACATACTCTTCAAATTTTGCAAAGCGATTAATCTGTTCGGTTTGCCTTTGGATATATCCCGCATACTTCACATCGATCTCAACCTGTTGTTTAATGTTGAATTGCTGCAACGACTCTTTGATTGATGACTCCTCAAGAAGCGGAGTAATGTCGTCAACCGAAATGTTCGACCGGCGCAAAATTTTTGCCAGCTGATCGTTTTCCGCGATTGGATTTTCGAATTTGTTTTTCAACACGGAATTTATCTTGGACGGCGAAATGGTTGTCGAATGAAAATATGCGATCGCTTTTTCAATTGCCGATTCTTTTTCATCCAATCGTTCAATCATTGTACTGTCGATGAGACCGAATTCGTTCCCCATGCGCAGCAATCTTCGATCGGCATTATCCTGCCGCAGCAACAATCGATATTCCGCTCGCGACGTGAACATTCGATACGGTTCGTCGGTGGATTTATTAATGAGATCGTCGATCATCACTCCGATATATGCTTCGCTTCGCTGCAATATAAACGGTTTTCTTTTTTGTACTTTTAATGCGGCATTGATTCCGGCAACCAATCCCTGTCCGGCCGCTTCTTCATATCCTGATGTTCCGTTGATTTGCCCCGCAAAGTAAAGTCCGCTGATTGTTTTTGTTTCAAGAGTATGGTGCAATTGATGCGGAGGAAAGTAATCGTACTCAACAGCATATCCGGGTCGTATCATCTTCACATGTTCGAGACCGGCAATGGTTTTTAATCCTTCGTATTGTATCTCCTCCGGCAGACTGGTGGAGTAACCGTTAACATACACTACGTTGGTATCGTATCCTTCCGGTTCTAGAAATATCTGATGTCTTTCCCTCTCTGCGAAACGAAATATCTTATCTTCAATGGACGGACAGTAACGAGGTCCTATCCCCTTAATCCTGCCGGTAAACAGCGGTGATCGGTCGAATCCTTTTCCCAGCGCCTTGTGTGTTACCGGATTGGTGTAGGTCAGATACATCGGAATCAATCTATTGGTAATTTTTTCCGTTTGATATGAAAAAGGAGTCGGCGGATCGTCGCTATTCTGTATTTCTGTTCGATCGAGGTCAATGCTTGCCAAATCGATCCTCGGAGGGGTTCCGGTTTTAAGCCGACCGGATTGGAAGCCAAGAGCAATGAGAGATTCCGTTACGCCTTTTGCTGGTGCCTCGCCGAACCGACCTCCCGAGCGATGCTTCTCTCCCGTGTGCATAAGTCCATTGAGAAATGTTCCTGCACAAAGCACCATACTCTTTGCGGTAATATCATGGCCAAAGAATGTTCTTATTCCCCGGAATGTACCATTCTCGACAAAAATATCCGACACAGAATCCTCAAGCAAATCCAATTTATCCTGTGCTAATATTCTCTCCTGGGCATCCCTGGAATACCACTCCCTGTCGTTTTGACTTCTGGGAGACCAAACGGCCGGACCTTTGGATGTATTCAGCATCTTAAATTGGATACCTGTTGCATCGGCGATCTTTCCCATTTCACCACCCAGTGCATCGATCTCCCTTACAAGGTGTCCCTTGGCCGTCCCACCGATCGCAGGATTGCATGACATTCTACCGATTGCGTTAGACTTAAGCGAGATCAACAGAGTCGAACAATCCATACGGGAAGCAGCCAGCGACGCTTCTATACCGGCATGTCCCCCTCCTACCACAATGACATCATATTGAATTTTAGGTTGTTTGATAAGCATAATGTTTCACGTGAAACGTTCTTCTATTTTCCGATACAAAATTGTAAAAAAATGTTATTGAGTATGTCGTCCGGGGTGGTCAAGCCGATAATCTCACCCAGATAATTCAATGATTCCCTAAGGTCCGCCGCTATAAAGTCGCCGCTCATGTTATTGAGCATTGAACTTTCGGCATTTTTAAGCGATTTTAACGAGCTTTCAAGGGCATTTTTATGGCGAATATTGGTTATTATCAACGATCCTGCCAAAGAATCGTGTTCACTCAAAGCTGTCTTTATTAGGGCGGTTTTTAGACGGTCAATGCCGCTAAGTGTTACACATGAAATGTCCACATTTTTCAGGGTTGGTAAATCGTTAATGGAAAACGCAGAATGTCTCAGATCGTTTTTATTGAGAACATACATTGCGGATGTATGGTTCGGAAGCGATTTTATTGTTTCGTTAAACAATAAAATGTCCTCTTTACTCACCGGATGCGATGTATCTATGATCAATAATACTATGTCTGCCTTTTGTAGGTTATGTATGGTGCGGCGTATCCCTTCTTTTTCTATCACGTCTATCGATTCTCGCAATCCGGCGGTATCGATAAATACAAACTCCAGGCCATTGAGAATAATACTCTCTTCAATGGTGTCGCGGGTGGTTCCAGGTATTTCGCTGACAATGGCTCTCTCCTCCTCCAACAACACATTGAGCAAACTGGATTTACCGACATTGGGTCTGCCGGCAATGGCCACCTTCACGCCGTCGCGGGTAAATTTTCCGGTGGAATATGTGTTGATCATCTCCTGGATATTGGCACTGATTTTATTTATACGCCGCAGCGATTCATCGTTGTGAGTTAATTCGATCCCCTCTTGTGAAAAATCCAATTCCAACTCCAGCAGCGAACAAAGATCCAATAATTGCTTTCGCAGATTGTCAATATGTTTTGAAAGACGTCCGTTCAATTGTTCGACGGATGCCCGATGCGAACGTTCGGTTTTGGCGTTAATGATATCGGCGACTGCTTCGGCTTGTGCAAGATCAAGTTTTCCATTCAGAAACGCCCTGAGTGTGAATTCGCCCGGTTGAGCCGATCGAGCACCGCAACGATAAAGAATCTGGAGAATTTGCTGCGATACAAAATATCCTCCGTGCACACTAATCTCAACGACATCTTCACCGGTATATGAATGCGGATTGCGGAATAGCGATACCAGGACGGTATCAACAAGCGCATGATCTTGAGGATCGGTTATCGTACCGTAGTGGATAGTATGCGACTGTGCTTCTGCCACGCGGACCGATCCGCGAAAGATGGTATCCGTTAGCGTGAATGATTGTCCGCCGCTTATTCTTATAACGGCTATACCGCCCGTTCCGACCGGCGTTGCCAGTGCGGCGATGGTATCTTGAGAATTGTACACTGGGTTCCTTGATGAAAATTTTTTAAAAATACGAAATTTTTTCTTGACTTCAGTACGGATTATCGTATCTTATTTATGTGTAACAACGTTGTACTTTTCACCGATCTCCAAAAAAGAATGTCCGCAGACCAACGACATACAGCACGATCCGCCCGGCGCTTACGCGCTCGCGCCGTTGCTGTACCGGTTTCTCTCCTTCCGCTTGGCGGCATTATTATTCTTTTGGGAATTACGTTTGCTATTCTACGCCTCCTTATTATCGGCTAAGAATACGCAGAAGTTACTCCCAAAATAAAACATCTCCAGCACCATTTACACGAATCACGCGAGAAGATAAGATCAGGGTGTAACTTCTGAATAAGAGGTTGTGCATTTTTTTATTCTATTTTCTCGGGTGACCTATGACTCAACACAATTCTTCTCCACGGTTAATGACCGGTGCGGAAATTTTTGTCCGTTCGCTGATACAGGAAAACGTCCGTGTCGTGTTCGGATATCCCGGCGGCGCCGTTATCGGTATCTATGATGCGCTCCATGATATTTCCGATATCACTCATATCCTGACCAGGCACGAACAGGGCGCCGTCCATGCCGCCGAGGGATATGCAAAAGCAAGCGGTCTGCCCGGTGTCGCACTGGTGACTTCCGGTCCCGGCGCAACCAATACCGTGACCGGAATTGCCGACGCATATATGGACTCCATACCGATCGTTGTCTTTACCGGTCAGGTCGCATTGAAAATGATCGGCAACGATGCTTTCCAGGAAGCGGATATCGTCGGCATCACGCGTCCCATCACAAAACACAACTATCTCGTCCGCAGTGTTGAAGAACTTGCTGCAACAATCAAAGAGGCATTCTATGTGGCGACCACCGGCCGGCCCGGCCCGGTTCTTGTCGATCTCCCCAAAGATGTGATGGCATCGAAAACACATTTTTCCTATCCCAAATCGGTCAAGATGCGATCGTATCAACCGCATTTTGAGGGACATCAAAAACAGTTGAGCAAAGCGGTTGAATTGATATCCAAAGCAAAGCGTCCGGTGTTCTATGTCGGCGGGGGAACCATCCTCTCTAATGCGGCAGACGAATTGAAATCGATTGCGCAGAAGACAAGAATTCCCGTCACCACAACGCTGCACGGTTTAGGAGCGTTTCCCGAAACGGACGAATTGTCGCTGGGTATGCTCGGTATGCACGGAACGTGGTATTCCAATACCGCCGTACATTATTCCGATCTGTTGATCTCAGTCGGAGCGAGGTTTGACGACCGCGTGACGGGAAAAACGGATGCGTTCGCACCGGAAGCGAAGAAAATTCACATCGACATCGATCCGTCGAACATCAGCAAAAATGTCAAGGTCGATGTGCCGATCGTCGGAGACGTCAAGAAGGTGCTGCAGCAACTGCTGCCGCTTGTTCAACCGCTCGATACGAAGGACTGGATACAGACCATAAATAATTGGAAAGAGGAGCATCCGCTGCGGTACAGAAACGGAAAATACATACGGATGCAGCACGTCATCCGGAAAATTTCCGAGATCACCAACGGCAATGCGGTGATGGTGAGCGATGTGGGACAACATCAAATGTGGATGGCGCAATTCTTTAATTATCTCCATCCGCGCACGCATCTGACCTCCGGCGGTCTCGGGACGATGGGATTCTCGCTGCCGGCAGCGATGGGGGCGGCGTTTGCCAGAAAGGATCTTCCGATTATTTCCATCAGCGGCGACGGGGGAATACAGATGAACATACAGGAATTAGCAACCATCCGCGAAAATAATATTCCGGTGAAAATAATCATCCTGAACAACGGATATCTCGGCATGGTGCGTCAATGGCAGGAACTCTTCTGGCGCAAACGGTATTCGCATGTCGAAATGGTCGGTCCCGATTATATGAAATTGGCCGACGCCTACGGCATACCGGCGTTCCGTGCCGTCGTCACCGATGAAGTGGAAGATGTAATACATTCGATGCTCTCTACGGAAGGACCGGTATTGGTCGAATTTAAGGTCGTGAAAGAGGATAACGTCTATCCAATGATTCCGGCAGGGCAAACATATAACGAGATCATGGACCTGCCGGATGAACCGACGGAACAGACCGGAGAAAACGAAGAAAAAAATGTTGAACTCATGACAATTGCCAAAGGATAATATGACCACCGAGGCCGAACAACGACAGGAACAATCCGTTCACAAACACACAATCTCCGTATTACTGGAAAATAAATTCGGAGCGCTGAACCGCGTTGCCGGGATGTTCTCTGCGAAAGGATACAATCTTGAGTCGATCACTGTCGGACCGACGGAGGATGAAAGCGTTTCCCGAATGACCATTGTCACCCGCGGCGACGATGCGATCATTGAGCAGATCATCAAACAGCTCAACAAGCTGATTGACACGCTCAAGGTGATCGATCTTACATATGACAGCTTTATGGAGCGGGAGCTCGCATTGATCAAAATCGCGACCAATACCGCGAACCGCTCGGAGATTATGCAGATCGTTGAGATCTTTCATGCGAAGATCATCGATATCAGCCACAAGACCGTCACCGTCGAAGCGACGGGAAGCGGACAGAAAGTCGATGCGATTATAAAAATGCTGAAGCCGTTTCACATCAAAGAACTCGCCCGGACGGGTCGTGTCGCTTTAAAACGGGAATTCGTCGGAGATGTCTGAGGCAGAAGGGGCGTCAACAATGCGTGTGCCCGGTCGAAATCATTTTTTCAATATCGGATTAAAGGACCGCAAAATGATATCGGTACCAAAGGGTTTGTTTCTTATTCTTTTTCTTCTGTCGGTAGCAATGTCACAATCGCCCCGGAAGATGATTATCAGAATTGATGAAGTGCGGGAGTTGACGGGACAGCTGATGATCTTTATCTATAACAATGAAGATGATTTCCCGACCAAACGGGATCGCGCGATCGCATCTAAAAAAATTCCCGTTTCGTCTGCATCCATGACGGTTGACTTCGATGGGATTCCGAGCGGCACATACGGAATTGCGGTGTATCATGACGAAAATATGAATGACAAAATGGACCGGAGTTGGTACGGCATGCCCAAAGAGGGATACGGGGCATCGAACGATGCCAGCGGCACGTTCGGCCCGCCAAAATTTGCCGATGCAAAATTTGAATTCAAGAGTACGCAGGACACCGTAAAAATTGTAATTCATTATTAACACTATCAACTGCAGCGCACAGCTGCGGCGATCAATAAATCGGGAGAGAATCATTTATGGCAACAATAGATTTTGGCGGCACGGTCGAAGAGGTCGTAACCCGCGAAGAATATCCGCTGGCAAAAGCGAAAGAGTTCCTTAAAAACGAGGTGGTCTCAATCATCGGCTACGGTCCCCAGGGATACGGGCAATCGCTGAACATGCGGGACAACGGCATCAACGTGATTGTCGGTCAGCGCAAGGGGGGCAAAGGATGGGACGATGCGGTGCGCGACGGATGGGTGGAAGGGAAAAATCTTTTTCCCGACATCGAAGAGGCGATCCGAAAAGGAACGATTGTCCAATATCTTCTCTCCGATTCCGGACAGAAGCAGCAGTGGGAGGTTGTCAAGAGGAATCTTAAAAAAGGACAGGCGCTCTATTTTTCTCACGGCTTTTCCGTCGTCTTCAAGGATCAAACCGGCGTGATTCCTCCCGCCGATGTCGATGTAATTCTCTGCGCGCCGAAGGGGAGCGGCCGAACCGTCCGCTCCAACTATCTCGAGGGAAGCGGCATTAATGCCAGTTTTGCGGTCTTTCAGGATGCCACCGGAAAAGCGAGAGAGCGGGCGATCGCGTGCGGCATCGCCATCGGATCCGGGTATCTTTTCCCCACAACTTTTGAAAAAGAAGTGATGAGCGACCTGACGGGGGAACGGGGAGTGCTGATGGGTGCGATCGCAGGTTTGATGAAAGCGCAATATGACGTACTGCGCGCAATGGGACATTCTCCCAGCGAAGCGTTCAACGAAACGGTGGAAGAAGCGACGCAAAGCCTTTATCCGTTGGTCGGAAAGCACGGAATGGATTGGATGTTTGCCGCCTGCTCGGTCACCGCACAACGCGGCGCTTTGGACTGGTCGAAAAAATTTGAAGCGGCGAATAAACCATTGTTTGAATTACTCTACCGCGACGTGCAGTACGGAGTGGAGACGAAGCGGGTGCTCGACTCCACGAGCGCCCCCGACTATCGTGACACGCTGCAAAAGGAACTCGACGAAATCAAAAATTCCGAAATGTGGAGGGCCGGTGCTGCGGTGAGAGGGTTGCGGCCGGAAAACTGGAAGAAGTGACCAATGGAAAACTTCCGAAGTCTCAAGTCTCAAGGACTTCGAAAGTTTTTAAGACTATGAAAAAAATATTCACATACGACACGACGCTGCGGGATGGCACGCAGGGAGAAGAAATATCTTTCTCTGCCGAGGATAAGGTGAAGATCGCCAAACGCCTCGACGCTTTCGGTGTTGATTACATCGAGGGAGGGTGGCCGGGTTCCAATCCGAAGGACATGGAATTCTTTGAGCGCATCCGCTCGGTGAAATTGACTCACGCAAAAGTGGCCGCCTTCGGCAGCACCCGGCGGGCAAAGAACAGGGTAGAGGAGGATGCGAACATCAAAGCATTGCTCGATGCGCAGACGCCGGTCGTGACGATATTCGGCAAGACGTGGCTGCTGCATGTCAAAGAAGCGCTGCAGATCACCGAAGAGGAAAACCTCGAACTCATCGCGGATTCCGTTGCGTATCTCAAAAAGAACGGAAAAGAAGTGGTGTACGATGCGGAACATTTCTTCGACGGATTCAAATCGGATCCGTCGTACGCCGTTAAAACATTACGCGCCGCGGAACAGTCCGGCGCCGATGTCATCGTGCTGTGCGATACAAACGGCGGCACCATGCCGTGGGAAGTTGCCGGCTATGTCGAAGAGATTCAAAAACAATTCACTGTGCCGATCGGAATTCATACGCACAACGATTGCGAACTCGGTGTCGCCAACACGCTTGCCGCCGTCCGGAGCGGTGCAGTGCATGTGCAGGGAACGATGAACGGTTACGGCGAACGGTGCGGCAATGCGAATCTCTGTTCGATTATTCCCGACCTTCAGTTAAAAATGGGATTTGAGGTCGTCGGCAAAGGGCTAATAAATCTGACCGAGATTTCGCGTTATGTCAGCGAATTGGCAAATCTGAAACATAAAAAGAATCTCCCTTTTGTCGGCGAAAGCGCCTTTGCCCACAAGGGAGGCGTTCACGTCAGCGCCGTGATGAAGACGCCGAAAACCTACGAACATATCGAACCGGAAATTGTCGGCAATAGTCGCCGTGTGCTGGTGTCCGATCTTTCCGGCAGAAGCAATGTGCTCTATAAGGCAAGCGAGCTCGGTTTGCATCTCGATGAAAACTCCGCCGCCGCACAACGGGTGGTTGATGAAATCAAAGAACTGGAACATTACGGATATTACTATGAGGATGCGGAAGGGTCGTTCGAGTTGCTGGTGAAAAAACACACTGGGGAGATAAAAAAGTTGTTCGAACTGGAGCGGTTTAAAATCAGCATTCACAAGGATTCCGACGACAAAGAGGCGCGAAGCGAGGCGATGATCAAGATCCGCGTCGGCGACGAAACGGAGATCTCCGCGGCGGAGGGGAACGGTCCCGTCAACGCAATGGACAGGGCGTTGCGGAAAGCGCTGGAACGATTTTATCCGCAGCTGAAGGAAATTCAATTGACCGACTATAAAGTGCGCGTGCTTGATTCCCAGAATGCCACCGCGGCAAAAGTTCGCGTTCTTATCGAAACCAAAAACGGACATTCGTCCTGGAATACGGTTGGCGTCTCGTCCGACGTCGTTGAGGCAAGCTGGAAAGCGCTTGTGGACAGCATCACCTATCATTTATTGAAAACACAGATCTAATAAGAAAGCAGCGTACATCATGATTATCGTATTAAAACCGGGAACAAAAAAAGAAGAATACGAGCACGTCATCGACCGTGTAAAAGAATTCGGATTCAAACCGCATCCGATCGTCGGCGAAGAACGCACGGTGATCGCCTGCGTCGGCGATGAACGGGGCAAAGCGCAGCTGCAGCAGATGGAATCGCTCGACTATGTCGAGAGCGTCATGCCGATACTGAAACCGTTCAAACTTGCCAGTAATGAGACGAAGAAGAAACGGACGACCATCAGAATCGGAAATGTGGAATTCGGCAACTCGCAATTTGTCGTAATCGCCGGACCATGTTCTGTTGAAACGAGGGAACAGATCCTGTTAAGCGCGGAGCAAGTAAAAAAATCGGGAGCGCAGATGCTTCGCGGCGGTGCATTTAAGCCGAGAACCTCACCGTATTCGTTCCAGGGATTGGAGGAAGAGGGCCTAAAACTCCTCGCGGAAGCGCGCGAAAAGACCGGATTACCGTTTGCCACCGAAGTGATCTCGCCGGGCGATGTTGCGCTGGTGGCGCAGTATGCCGACATGCTGCAAATCGGTGCGCGCAATATGCAGAATTTTGCACTCCTGAAGGAAGTCGGAAAAACCAAGCGTCCGATTCTTTTAAAGCGCGGAATGTCGAGCACGTACAAAGAACTGTTGATGTCCGCCGAATATGTTATGTCCCAGGGAAATTACGAAGTGGTGCTGTGCGAAAGAGGGATCAGAACATTTGAAGATTACACGCGCAATACGTTCGACCTAGCGGCGGTACCGGCATTGAAAGAGATGTCGCATCTTCCGGTTATCGTCGATCCGAGTCACGGCACGGGAATCCGCAGCCTAATTCCGCCGATGGCGAAAGCGGCGGTGCCGGTCGGCGCCGACGGTATTATCATAGAAGTGCATCCCGATCCGGAGAAAGCTTTTTCCGACGGTGCGCAGTCTCTGATGCCGGGACAGTTCGAGCTGTTGATGAACGACCTGCGGCGATACCTGCCGCTGGAGAACAAACATCTGTAAAAGACCCTTCGGATATCGGACGGAGAAATCGTGCTCCGCCTGATCTCCACTTTTTCACGAGGTACCTATGAACGACAGAATTTATATCTTTGATACGACGCTGCGGGACGGCGAACAGTCCCCCGGCTGCAGCATGAACTTTACCGAAAAAATCCGTATGGCGCGTCAACTTGAGCGCCTTCAGGTGGATGTGATCGAGGCGGGATTTCCGATCGCCAGCGAAGGCGACTTCGAATCGGTGCAGGAAATCGCCAAACAGATTCGCACCTGCACCGTTGCGGGGCTCAGCCGCGCCAACAAGGGCGATATCGACCGCGCATGGGAAGCGCTGAAATACGCCGCCAAGCCGCGCATTCATACGTTTATCGCCACCTCCGATATTCATCTGAAATACAAATTAAAAAAGTCGCGCGACGAAGTTCTTGAAAGCGCCGTAAAGGCGGTCCGTCTCGCAAAATCGTATTGCGACGATGTGGAATTTTCCTGTGAAGATGCGTCACGCAGCGATATCGACTACCTGTGTCGGATCGTTGAAGCGGTGATCGCTGAGGGAGCAACAGTGGTGAATATCCCTGATACGGTCGGCTACGCGATTCCGACCGATTACGGAACGATTATGCGATCGCTCGTCGAGCGCGTTCCCAACATCGGAAAGGCAATCCTGAGTGCACATTGTCATGACGATCTCGGTATGGCGGTTGCCAATTCGCTGGCAGCGGTGATGAACGGCGCACGGCAGATCGAATGCACGGTTAACGGCATCGGCGAACGGGCGGGAAATGCGTCGCTGGAAGAAATTGCTATGGCGATCCGCACCCGGTCCGAAGCATTGAACGTGCATTCCAATATCAATACGGAAGAAATTTACAAGTCGAGTAAGTTGCTCGTGTCGCTCACCGGTATGCACATCCAGCGAAACAAGGCGATCGTCGGCGACAATGCCTTTGCCCATGAAGCGGGAATTCATCAGGACGGCATGCTGAAGAATTCCATCACGTACGAAATCATGACGCCGCAAAGCGTCGGCATCAAGCACAGTACACTCGTTCTCGGCAAACACAGCGGCCGCCACGCATTAAAGCAACGATACGCGGAACTCGGGTACGCCTTATCCGACGATGAACTGCAGAGAGCGTACGCCGTCTTCACGAAGATCGCCGACGAAAAGAAACAGGTCTTCGACGACGATCTGGTGGCAATACTGCAGGACGAACTTTCGAATCTTGAAGAGACGTATACACTGGAAGCGCTGCAGGTCACCAGCGGACTGAATCTTGTCCCCACCGCTACGGTCGGATTAAAAAAAGGAACCGAATTCTTTCAGGATTCCGCCACGGGTGACGGTCCGGTCGATGCCGCCTATCGTACAATCGAGCGCATTACAGGCATCAGTGTCGATCTGCTCGACTACTCGATCAAGTCCGTTGCCTGGGGCCGCGATGCGATCGGCGAAGTGTTTGTGAAAATCGCAATCGACGGATATGTATTCAACGGCCGATCGGCAAGCACGGATGTCATCACCGGCAGCGTTAAAGCATATTTGAATGCAATCAATCATGCCGTAAGCGCGCGATTCAGAAAAGAAAAGAATTCCCCGGTTCGAAGCGAGGCGCAGGCGGTGTAAACATCGGCACAGTAACTTACGAGAGACTATCTAAAAATACCAAATTAATGTCATGCCGTGTCCGCCTTCGGCGGTTAAACTGCGTCGGGGCATGATTTTCACCGAATTGCCACCCCTCGTCTGCGCTCGGGGTGACAATTTTAATTTTTGAGATTTGAGTTCAAATAAATTTATTATTAACAGGAACTACTTCATGAGCATGACCATCACGGAAAAAATTCTTGCAAAGCATTCGGGACGATCCTCCGTAAAACCGGGTGACAACGTCTGGATCGATGTCGATGTGCTTATGACGCACGACGTCTGCGGACCGGGAACATTCGGCATCTTCAAACGGGAATTCGGTAACGACGCAAAAGTGTGGGATAAGGAAAAATTGGTGGTCATTCCCGACCATTACATTTTCACCGCCGACACGCACGCGAATCGCAATATCCAGATCCTGCGTGATTTTGCGAAGGAACAGGATCTGCCGTATTACTTCGATGTCGGCACACCACGGTATAAAGGAGTCTGTCACGTGGCAATGCCCGAAGAGGGCTTCACGCGTCCGGGAGAGGTGCTGTTCGGCACCGATTCCCATACATGCACCGCCGGAGCATTCGGAGAATTCGCCACGGGAATCGGCAATACCGACGCCGCATTTGTTCTCGGTACGGGAAAACTATGGGCGAAAGTACCCGAGACGATGAAGTTCATCTTTGAAGGGGAGATGCCGAAGTATCTGATGGCGAAGGACCTCATTCTCGCCGTCATCGGAAAGATCGGTGTGGACGGGGCAACCTACCGAGCAATGGATTTCTGCGGACCGACGGTCGACGCTATGACCATGGAAGACCGGATGACACTCTGCAATATGGTGATCGAGGCGGGGGGCAAGAACGGTATCTGCGCGCCGGATAAGACAACAACGGAGTACGTGCGTGCGCGGACAAACAAAGAGTTCGAATGTTTCTATAATGACAACGATGCGCGCTATCAATCTGTCCACCGGTTTAATGTGAGCGAGATCGAACCGACGATTGCAAAACCGCATTCTCCCGACAACAAAGCGGTGGTGAGCGAAGTCGCGGGGACGCGATTGGACCGCGCCTATATCGGGAGTTGCACCGGCGGAAAGATTTCCGATTTCATCGCCGCAGCGGAAATTTTGTACGGCGAAAAAGTGAAGATCGATACGTTCATCGTCCCCGCTACCACAGATGTTGCCAGAGAAATCAAAACGATTAAGGTGAAAGACAAGACCGTCATGCAGATCTTCGAAGAAGCGGGCTGCCGCATCGGGGATTCGTCCTGCGCCGCGTGTCTCGGCGGTCCGTCGGACACATTCGGCCGGCTTAATGGCGCGGAGGTGTGTATCTCGTCGACGAATCGGAATTTCCCCGGCCGCATGGGATCCAAAAAATCGCAGGTGTATCTTGCGTCGCCGTACACTGTTGCCGCTTCCGCTGTCAAGGGGGTGATAACGAATCCGCGGGAATTTTTTAACTGAGCGAATTGAAGGTTTTCGCTCAATAAAGTTGATGTTCTCCATATATTTTTCCTGTATATTTATATGATAGAGTGTTTACGACAACAGGAAAAATATGCGTTGGCTGATACGTTCAAAGATCCATAAAGCAACAGTGACCGAAGCGGACATCAATTACGTCGGGAGTATCACGATCGACGAAGATTTGATCGACCTGGTCGGTTTGATGGAGGGGGAAAAGGTGCTCGTCACCAGTAATTCGTCCGGTGCGCGCCTGGAAACTTACGTGATTCGGGGAAAACGCGGTTCCGGCGTCATCTGCATGAATGGCGCGGCTGCGCATCTGATTAAAGAGGGGGATGAAGTGATCATTATGGGATTTGAACTGTCTGACAAACCGATCAAGCCGAAGATGATCCTGGTGGACAAAAATAACAAATTCGTTCAATTTTTATAAGAGCGTTCCATCATCGCAAACCTTCGGAGTGGATGATTGCTCTGAAGGTTTTTTTATTTTTTCAGGAGAAGTATGAAAGCACTCATCAATGGCAAGGCATTCGTTCTGGGAAACGATATCGACACCGACCAGATAATTCCGGCGGCGCATCTGGTGTATAAACTGGACGATCCCGAAGAGAAGAAAAACTACGGTACGTTTGCACTTTCTGGCGTGCCGATCGCACAATCCGGATTGCCGCAGGGAAATATTCCCTTCATTAAGGAAGGAGCGTGGCAGAGCGACTATACGATCATCATCGGCGGAAAGAATTTCGGCTGCGGGTCGTCGCGCGAACACGCTCCGTTTGCTCTGCAGATTGCGGGGATCGAAGCGGTGGTCGCGGAAAGTTATGCCCGGATTTTTTACCGTAACGCTATCGACGGCGCCTTTGTCGCTCCGTTTGAAACATCGCAGCACCTCGCTCAGGAAATTCGAACGGGGGACGATCTCGAACTCGACACCACCGGCGGTGTACTGAAGAATCTGACACAGCAGAAGGCATATACACTCAATACGCTTGGAGATGTGGAGCATATTCTCCGCGCCGGAGGAATTTTCGAATACGCACGCCAATCCGGCATGCTGGCAAAAAAATAATATCTGTCGCGACAATCAATCGTTGCGGCTTCGCGGGACATTGAAGGGAATTTTTCTATGCTGAATAAATCCATCGCAATCATCGGTGCGGGAAACATGGGTACATCGCTCATCCGCGGAATCCTGAATGCGCAGCTGGCAAGCGCCAAAAATATCTATGCCAGCGCCCCACGTTTGGAGAAGATTCAAAAACTCAAAACCGATTTCGGCATCAACATCACGGAAAGCAATAAAGAAGCGGCAAAGCATGCCGATATCGTCATTCTCTGCGTAAAAGCATCGGTGATCCGCACGGTGCTCGAGGAATTGCACGGTGTATTGCACAAAGATCAGTTCATCATCTCCATCGCCGCCGGCGTGACGACCGGATCGATGGAGAAGATTGTCGGAAAGAACATCCCGATCGTCCGAAGCATGCCGAATATTGCCTCCACTGTCGGCCTGGGTTCAACGGCAGTCTCTTTTGGAAAACATGTTCACGAGAAACAGCACGATATCGCCATCAAGATTTTCGAAGCGGTCGGCGATGTGGTTGTTGTCGGTGAACAGCACCTCGATGCAGTCACGGGTCTCAGCGGCAGCGGTCCCGCCTATATTTACATGGTCATCGAAGCGCTGATCGACGGCGGGGTGAAGATGGGCTTGCCGAGAGACATTTCCTCCAAGCTTGCCATTCAAACCGTACTGGGTTCGGCAAAACTGGTGAAGGAATCGAATGTGCATCCGGCTATATTACGCGATCAGGTGACGACACCGGGGGGAACGACCATCAACGCAATCCACGAACTGGAATCGCACGGACTTCGATCCATGCTGATCGATGCAGTGGCGACGGCGACAATCAGGTCGAGAGAGTTGTCGGAATTAATTAACAAACATTAATGAAATTGAATCATTGTCCCATCGGATCATTGATTCAATGGAACAATGAACCGATGTATAAATTATGAAGAAATCTATTACAGTGATTCCCGGTGACGGCATCGGACAAGAAGTGGTCTCCGGCGCACTGGAAGTGCTTGGTGCAATCTCAAAAAAGTTCGGTCACACATTTGAATATCGTCACGCTCTGGCGGGAGGTGCCGCGCTGGATGCAGCGGGTGTTCCTCTTCCCGACGAGACGCTGAAATTATGCAAAGAAAGCGATGCTGTGCTTCTCGGCGCAGTCGGCGGACCGAAATGGGATTCTAATCCGCAGCACTTAAAACCCGAACGCGCATTGCTCGGACTCCGCAAAGAGCTGGGACTCTATGCGAACATCCGTCCTGCAAAAATCTATTCCGCTCTTGCCGATGCATCGAGCCTAAAAAAGGAAATCGTCCACGGCGTCGATATCGTGGTGGTGCGGGAGTTGACCGGTGGATTGTATTTCGGAAAGCCGAGCGGTTTTGAACAACGGAACGGCGAAGAGGTCGGATTCAATACGATGATCTATTCCGAATCCGAAGTGCGCCGCATCGCCGAATCCGCATTCGGGATCGCCCGGAAACGAAAAAAGAAATTGTGCTCCGTTGATAAAGCGAACATCCTCGAAACATCCCAATTATGGCGTAGGGTAATTATTGAAGTCGGGAAAAAATATCCCGATATCGAATTATCGCACATGTACGTGGACAACTGCGCTATGCAACTGATCCGTAATCCGAAACAGTTCGACGTCATTGTTACCGAGAATATGTTCGGCGACATCCTGAGCGACGAGGCAGCGATGCTGACCGGATCGATCGGCATGCTCGCCTCGGCCAGTCTCGGCGGCAGTGTGGCATTGTACGAGCCGGTACACGGCAGCGCGCCCGATATTGCCGGTCAGAACAAGGCCAACCCTATTGCTACCATTGCTTCGGTAGCGATGATGCTGAAGTATTCGTTTGATCTCGGTGACGCATCGGATGCGATCGAACACGCAATTGAAAGCGTCTTATCCGGCGGATTCCGCACCGGTGATATCTACACCAAGGGGACAACGCTGCTCGGCACGCGGGAAATGACGGAAAAAATAATGAAAGCACTCTAATGGAATACCGGCGATTTGGAAAAACAGATCTCAATGTCAGTGTTGTCGGTTTCGGCGCATGGGGCATCGGCGGACCGGCTATGGTCGGTACTACGCCGATCGGCTGGGGAGAGGTGGACGACGCGACATCGAAAAAGGCGCTGCTGAAATCAAAAGAACTCGGCATAAATTTCTTTGACACGGCGGATTTCTACGGACTGGGACATTCCGAAGATCTGATCGGAGAGGTGTTCGGGAACAGTCCGGAGGTCGTCATTGCGACAAAGGTGGGACACCGTGCGATGCCGGATAATACGATCGCGCTGGATTACAGCAAGAAGCATATACTCGCCGCGTGCGACATGAGTCTAAAACGATTGCGCCGCACTACTATCGATTATTATCAGCTCCACTCCGCCCGCATGCCGCATTTTGAACAGGGAGAATGCATCGAAGCGATGGAGCAATTGAAGAAAGAGGGAAAGATCCGTTACTGGGGATTGTCACTCAACACTTTTAAACCCGAAGCCGAATCGGAGTTTTTGATCTCCCGAAATCTGGCAGACGGATTTCAGTTGGTTTTTAATGTCATCAATCAACGCGCACTCAGCGTTATCACTAATGCGGCGAGGAACGGATACGGAGTAATCGCCCGCATGCCGCTGCAATTCGGTCTGTTGACCGGAAAGTTTACGCGAAAAACTACGTTCTCTGCCAACGATCATCGTTCATTTCGGTTAACAGAGGAAATTCTCGATCGAACACTCACCGCGCTGGATGATGTCTGGAAGATGGCGCACGAACGGAACATCACGAAGACGACACTGGCAATGAGTTTTTGCGCCGGCACGACGGGCATCTCGACGATTATTCCGGGAATTAAAACGCCCGAACAGGCGGTGATGAACAGCGCTATTGTCAATTTATCCGAGAAGGAAAAACAGACATTCTTCGATCTGTACCGTGAACGCTTCAGCGACATTGTCGCACTCATGGAAAATCAGGGATAGAATATGCTGACCATGAAATTCGGCGGAACATCCGTCGGAGATATACTGCGGTTGAAAGAGGTCGTTGCGATCGTTCGACAATTCATTGGCGAACAACCGATTGTCGTCGCTTCGGCGATGAGCGGAGTGACCAATGCGCTGTTGGAGACGGCGTATAAAGCGGTCGAACGAAAAACAGGAGAGGTGCATAACGCTGTCTCCGCATTGCGCAAGAAACATCTCGATGTTGCCCATGAACTGGTCACGGATGCCAAACGCCGCGCCGCCCTCATTCAGGAACAGCAATCATCGTTCGACGAACTCGAACAGTTGTTCCACGGCATAGGATTGTTGAAAGAACTTTCTCCCCGCTCGTTGGATGCGATCGCTTCGTTCGGCGAGATACTGTCGTGCCGGCAGATTGCGGCAATCTTTCAAGAACACACAATTCCCTCTCAATTCATCGATGGACGCACACTGATCCGTACGGATGACAATTACGGCGAGGCGGCGGTCGATTTCAAACATTCCAATCCGGCCACACGATCGGCGCTGGAACCATTGGTGAACAAAGGGATCGTTCCCGTGGTGACAGGATTCATCGCTTCAACGGAAGACGGCATCACCACCACCATCGGCCGGAGCGGATCGGATTATACGGGATCGATTGTCGGCGCCGCAGTGCGGAGCAAGGAAATATGGATCTGGACCGATGTGGACGGTGTGATGACCGCCGATCCGCGCATCGTGAAAACGGCGCAGGTGCTCACCGAAATTTCGTACCGCGAAGCGGCAGAAATGAGTTATTTCGGCGCAAAGGTGATCCATCCGAAAACGATGGTGCCGGCGATCGAACAAAAGATACCGATCAGGATCAAGAATACGTTCAATCCAACGCATCCCGGCACGCTGATCTCCGCTGCTTCACAGAAGCAAAAGCATTCGGCAAAGACGGTCACCTCCATCGACGGGCTGGCAATTATCACCATTGAGGGAAACGGAATGATCGGCGTTCCCGGTGTTTCCGCCCGTATCTTCACCTCGCTCGCCCGGGCTGAAGTGAACGTTATGATGATATCCCAGGCATCGTCGGAGCACAATGTTTGCTTTATTGTGCCGCAAAAAGACAGTGTCGCGGGGGTGAAAGCGCTGCGGGAGGAATTCAGTATTGATATTGCAAAAAAAATTATTGATGATGTGTCTGTCCGCCAGCCGGTTTCGATTGTTGCGGTTGTGGGAGAGGGGATGATCGGCTCCAAAGGAATCGCGGGGAAGACATTCGACGCTGTCGCAAAAGCGGATGTCAACATCATCGCCATCGCACAGGGATCGTCCGAACTGAATATCTCGTTTGTTGTCGAGCAGAGCGACGCACACAATGCGGTCCGGTCGGTTCATAATGCATTTTATACGTCATGACAGAAAAACACGATACCTATCGATCCATCGGTTGTTCATACTACGACCAACTGGAGGCGTTCTCGGTAAAGAAAACGCGCTGCGCTATCGTGTACAGAGACGGCGACACAGAGCGGACGACCGAGGGGATCATAACGGATCTCTACGCGAAGGATGCTGCAGAATTTCTCACACTCGATAGCGGTACGGTAATCCGGCTGGATCATATCGTTTCCGTTAACGGAACACCATTAACATATGCCTGCTGATTCTGTCTCCATATTAAAAAGCATTTCCACCGGAAAAGAATATCCGCTGGACGAAGTCCGTTTCACCGCCGACAACGGGGAGCTGCTCGATGTTATCCATGATTTCGAGGCGATCAAATCACGGCATAAGATTTCGAAGGAATATTTTTTCAAAAAAAAATCCGTGATCAACGATCAGCCGAGCGGCGGCGTGTGGCATTTCAAGGAACTCGTGCTGCCGGATATTCACAGCGACTATATCGTCTCCAAGCAGGAGGGAAACACGCGTTTGTATCGGAGCAAAAAAATCTCCGCCTGGCTTGGATTAAAGAACGACAAATTTTTCTTAAAGCACGAAGGGGAGAATCCGACCGGTTCGTTCAAGGACCGCGGCATGACCGTTGCCATTACCATGGCAAAACATTTGAAACAGAAGGCGGTCACTTGCGCATCGACAGGTAATACTTCCGCATCCCTCGCCGCCTATGCGTCCGAGGCGGAGCTGACCGGACTGGTGTTGATACCGAAAGGAAATGTCGCCGCCGGAAAAATTTCTCAGGCGCTGGCATATGGCACAAAAACGCTGGTGGTCAATGGTGATTTTGACGATTGCATGCGATTGATCAAAGAAGCGCAGGAAAAACTATCTGCCTATCCGTTAAATTCCATTAATCCGTTCCGTCTCGAGGGGCAAAAGACGATCATCTGGGAAACGTTGATGCAATTGAACTGGAAGGTCCCCGATTGGTTTGTTTTTCCCGGGGGAAATCTCGGCAACACCAGCGCATTTGGCAAGGCATTGTTCGAAGCATACGAACTCGGATTGATCGACCGCATGCCGCGCTTTGCGGTCATTCAGGCGGAAGGGGCGAGTCCGTTTTATAAAGCATATAAAAATAATTTCGTAGGACTGAAATCCGAAAAAGCGGAGACGATTGCTACGGCGATCAGGATCGGCGATCCGGTAAATTATACGAAAGCGGTCCGTTCAATAAAATGGACAAACGGCATCGTAGAGACGGTGACCGATGAGGAGATCCTTGAAGCCAAGGCATATGTCGACTCCGCCGGAATCGGCGCTGAGCCGGCATCGTGCGCTACTGCAGCCGGCGTGAAGAAACTCGTCGCCTCCGGTGAGATCAAGCCGAAAGAAACGGTGGTCGGCATCCTGACCGGCAATATCCTGAAGGATCCGCAGGTGATCGTTGATTACCATGTGAAGCGGCAGACACCGATGGCAAATCCGCCGCATGAAATCGAAGCGGACATAAAGTCGATGGAGTCGTTTTTATAGACCACCGCAAAGTCACAAAGACGCAAAGAGAATATGAGGAGAGAAGAACTCAATAATTAGGAATTCCGATTAATTTCAATGTCGCTCTGTTGAAGCATGGTTTTAAAAGATTTGTCCACAATTTTTAACTTTCCTCTTTGCGCCATTGCGGCTTCGCGGTGAATTCTATGAAAATTACAATCTCCTGTTCCACCTCCAATCTCGGACCCGGATTCGATACGCTCGGACTGGCACTGAACCGGTATTTGCACGTCACTGTGGAAGAAGCGTCGTCGACTGTTATTATCGTTGAGGGGAACGGGAAAAATCACATCGCAGCGAACGAGAGGAATCTTGTGTACGCATCGATGCGGCACACGGCACAGCACCTCGGCAAACAGCTGCCGGCAGTGCGTTTGCATCTCAATAACGAGATTCCTGCCTGCGGCGGGCTGGGGGGTAGCGGAGCGGCGGTGGCGGGAGGTGTTTTTCTCGCTAATGAACTATTGAGCGGAGGACTTTCGCGTGATGAATTGCTGAATATCGCCGTTTCGATTGAGGGACATCCGGATAATGTCTCCGCGGCGTTGTTCGGCGGATTGACGGTAAACTGTTTCGATGCACAAAAAAACGTGCATTGCCGGAGCGTAAAGATTGAACATCCTCTCTCTATTGTTACCTGCTCGCCGAATTTTCAAGTGCAGACGAAACAGGCACGGAAGATTCTTCCGCAGCAAATTCCGTTAAAGGATGCGGTGACGAATATCGAGAATGCTGCCTCGCTTGTTGCAGCATTGATGAGCGGCGACATGGAAGCGCTGCGATATGCCACACACGATACGCTGCACGAACAATATCGCGCAACGCTTATTCCCGGATTCGATGATGTCGAGCGGGCGGCGCTCGACAACGGAGCGCTCTCGTTCAATATCAGCGGGGCGGGACCGACGGTCTTTGCGTTTGCCGTAACAAATGAACAGCGTATCGCCGATGCGATGGTGCAGGCGTTCACAAAAAACGGCCAGTCGGCAACCGGTGAGATCATGACAATCGAGAATCGCGGGATCACTATCCTATTATAGACGGGAATATTATCGATTGGACATACTGATTATCATTACCGCTTCCTTTGCTGCATCGCTGATCACACTCTTTTCCGGATTCGGATTGGGCACCCTTTTAATGCCGGTCTTTGCACTTTTTTTTCCCATCGAGATCGCCGTTGCGCTCACCGGCATCGTCCATTTCCTCAACAACATTTTTAAACTCGGACTGCTCGGCACACATGCCCGATGGCGTGTAGTGTTGCAATTCGGCGTTCCGTCTGTTGCCGGTGCGTTTATCGGCGCAGTGGCTCTTCTTTCGCTGACACATCTTGAACCGATCGCTCAATACCATATCGGCGATTCAATCTACTTTATCCAGCCGATCAAACTGGTGATTGCGATACTGATGATCTATTTTGCGCTTGCGGAAATGTTCCCGAGACTGCAATCGTTCACTCCGCCTGCGGGCACACTGCCGTTCGGCGGTCTTCTGAGCGGTTTCTTTGGCGGCTTGTCGGGACATCAGGGAGCGTTGCGCAGCGCGTTTTTACTGCGGTATGGATTGGCAAAAGAAGAGTTTCTCGCTACCGGTGTCGTCATTGCCTGCTTTGTCGACTTTACAAGGCTCTCAATGTACTCAACGCGGTTTCTTTCTTCGGACAGCATACAGCATTGGGAGATAGTTACTGCGGCGGTCGTTTCGGCATTCATCGGCGCCTATGCGGGAAATTTGCTGTTGAAAAAAATTACCCTGGCCTTCATCCAGCGGATTGTCGGGGTGTTGCTTTTCGGTATTGCTGTTGCGTTGGGATCTGGGGTGATCTGATTACAACCATGAAACGATATTTTCTTCTTTTGATCGTTGCTTTTCCTCTCGTCGCCCAGATCGATTCGACCTCCCTGCAGCGTCATCTCCTTTTGGGAAATCCAAGTAATGCCGCACATTCCGCCTCGCTGACGACAAATTATCTGATGATCAAGCCGCAGTATGTTTTGTCGTATCACCGTTTCAACGGTACGGCAAATTGGACGGCGTGGCATCTGGACAGTACATGGCTTGGTGAAGTGCGCCGCAAAAATGATTTTCGCGCCGACAGCACTATTCCGGAGCCGTGGTACCGCGTGCAGCATTTCAGTTACCGCCGCAGCGGATACGACCGTGGACATCTCTGTCCTTCCGCCGACAGGACGGTGACACAACGCGACAATTCAATGACGTTTTTGATGACCAACATGATTCCGCAGGCGCCCAACAACAATCAGGGACCATGGGCTGCGTTGGAGAACTATTGCCGCGAATTGGCAAAGCAACAAAAGGAACTGTATATCTACTCCGGTGGATACGGTTCGGTGGGATTTCTCGACAGCGGGCGAGTGAATATTCCCGAAGCGACATGGAAGGTGATCGTCGTGCTCGATGCAGGAGAGAACGATCTTCGGCGCGTGACTGCTTCGACGCGCACCATTGCGGTAGAAATGCCGAACGACAACTCCCATATCGGGAAATATGACGATTGGAGGTCGTTTCGCGTCAGTATTGACCGGATTGAAACGATGACCGGCTTCGATTTTCTCTCCGCCGTTCCGGATTCTATCCAACTTCCGATCGAACGAATTATTGACAACCGTTAGAAGATTTCCGCCTTCGCACTTCATTGCTTTCCCCGAAATATCGCGGTACATTGAACAACAATTCTCTACTCCCGTCATTTCAAACAGAAGGACACCGTCATGAAAACATTAAATGCCATCGGACTCGATAATGCAAAATCAAAGAAACTTGCCGACAAATTGAGCGAATTGCTGGCGAATTACTCTCTCTTTTATCAGAACACGAGAGGGTATCACTGGAATATCAAAGGAGAGAAATTTTTTGAATTACATCTGAAGTTTGAAGAACTCTACACCGATATGCAGGTGAAGATCGACGAAATTGCAGAGCGAATCCTGACGCTGGGCTATTCGCCCGATCATGCCTACACCGATTACAAAAAGATCTCTACAATAAAAGAGAGCGGAAAGGTTTCCGACGGCATCACCGGCATAAAGGACGTTCTCGCCTCAATGACCGTGCTGATCACGCTGCAGCGGGAGATCATGAATCTTTCTGCCGAAGCGGGCGACGAAGGAACCAATGCGTTGATGAGCGATTATATCCGTGCGCAGGAAAAAATGGTCTGGATGTATTCGGCGTTTTTAAATAAATAAAGAATTCCGCAGATCCCCGGCATCTTAAAGATGCCGGGGATCTTTTATTTATTGAGGGGAAGTTTCAAGATATACGTCGGCTGCAACTGCCCGGCGGAAATGATAGTCCCGTCGTTGTTAAAACTTTTCGTCCGGCTGTTGGCAATATAATACAAATCGTCGCCGAAGATCACGCCGGAGGTGGGGGTGTCGTGAAGATGATGTCCCGACTCCAGGATTGTCGCTTTGACCACTGCATCCATCTTGTTGTTCAGTTCGAACTGCATGATCCTCGCTTGCGGGCCGGCGTTGTTCTGCACCGCAATCAAACTGCCGTCGTAAAAATACAATCCGTCAATTCCGGTCAGCGTTGTCTTCACTTTTACATTTAATAAAACGGTCTGTTTGTCCTCCAACGAGATCCTGCTGATCCCCCTCCAATGTGCAACGAAGAGATATTTTTGATCGGCCGAAACGACGATTCCTTTTGGGTGTATCAAATCTGACGAGACAAACCACGGTTCGAGCGTGCCGGTCGATTCGTTGACCGTATAGACTGCACCGTTCTTGGTGTCGGAGATAAAAATGCTGCTGTTTCTCAGCACAATGATATGGTTAAAAAAGTGTTCGCGTGAATCTTCAACAGCATATTTCTTTACTGCGATCATCGTCTCCAGATCAAATTCGTAGAGCGCTTCGTGTTCCGATCTTTTTGAAGACAACGATGTGTTTGTTACCCAGATTTTATTTCGGGCGGCATCAATTGTGATGCCGAATGGATTCCACAGACTGTCTTTCTCTTTGGGGCCGGCGTCGAATATCGAGCCATCCGATCGAACGCCGACGATCTTCCGATGGAAGAGACTGCCGAGGTAGAAAATGCTCCTGCGCGGATCGTACGTAATTCCCTTGACAATCAGCGATCTCTCCGGAATCGAGAATGCCGTGGTACTGTTCTCCCGGGGAATATTACGTCGCGCCCGCTTTGTAATCTCTTTCACCAACGAATGAGTCCAGACGTTTTTATATCCTTCATCATTGAGTATGTCGAAATCGAATCCAAGTACCGACAGATCATCCAGTATCTCAATGCAGCGGATTTTCTGTCTGTTCATGGCATACGCACGGGCAAGATTTGCGGAAAACCAGAGGTCGAACGGAGCCGCATCGCGCGCTTCTTTGGCGTATTTCATGTACGCGGTAGTGTCTCCCTGGGCCAACGATTGCCGGGATAGGGAATAGAGTTCAAGAGGATTATCCTGTGCAGTGGTAACAGTGCACAGCACGAGTATGATGCAGAGTTGTTTTTTCATCTCCCCCAATGTAAAAAGCTTTGATGTAAACTGAAACAATTTTATGCAAATGGAATCCGATATTGACAGCCATCCGCTTTTAAAGAATCATTGCCATAAGGCGGTGACCAGCACCTGTGCGAGAATAATCTTTGCGATCATCGATGCGGGATAGACCATGGCATAATGCACATTCGGCTGGTCGTTTTGCGCCGCCTGATTGGCATACGCAAGACACGCCGGCTGTGTTCCCACGCCGCTCATCACTCCCATCACAGCGGACATCGGCAGACGGAAGTACGTGTACCCGATAATGATGGTCGCCAGCGAAGCGATCGTGGTGATGGCCGCTCCGGCAACGATGTATCCGAATCCCCCTGCCATAAACGTGGCGCCGAATCCGTCTCCCGCTTTCGTGCCGATGCCGGCAAGGAAAAAGACCAGTCCGATCTGGCGCAGTACAAGATTGGCGTTGAACGGCATCGTCCATGTGACCGAACCGGTTCGCTGCAGTCGTCCCAGAATTAGCGACACGACGAGCGGTCCGCCTGCAAAGCCGAGTTTAAATGTGGAACCGTTTGGAAGGGGTATCGGGATCATTCCCACAAAAACACCGATCACGATGCCGAGGGAGATGGAAAGAAAATCCGTTTCCGAGATCGCTTTCATCGAATCGCCGAAGAATTTCGTCACCGGCTGAATGTTCTCATGCGTGGTGACGACGCGGACCCGGTCGCCCAGCTCCAGGCGCGTATCGGGTGAGGGGACGAAATCCACGTCGCCGCGGCGAATACGGGTGATGGTGGCGCCGAATTGTTTTTCGAGGTGGAGCGTGTTGATCGGTTTGCCGACCGCGTCGTCGCTCGAAACAAAGATGCGGCGGTACTCAAAACCGGAATTTTCCATCGGCACCTGTTCGCCGGATTCCTCGCCGAAAACCACACGGGCGCTGTCGAGCGCATCGGCCGTGCCGACCGCAACGACAAGGTCGTCCTTTTTAAAAACGGTTTCGAGCAGGATAATCCGTATCTCGTTTCCCCGCTTGTAGCGCGTGATGACGAACCGGCGCTGGACGATCAGTTTCAGCACTTCGCCGGCGGTTTTATTGAACACTGCGGGATTAGTGATGCGGTACGTGCGCGATTCGATGGAACCGATGCCGGATTCCTTCATGCGATCCGATTCTTCCTTCGAAAAATCGATCTTGTAGTACCGGTTGAAGATGTAGAACCAGAGCAACACGCCCAATACGCCGAACGGGTACGCAAGACCATACGTGATAACCGGCGCGTTGACCAATTGATTGCCGAGCATTTCGGGATGCTGCGCCGTGTATGCCTTGACCGCTTCCACTGACGCGGCAAGCGCGGGTGTGTTGGTCAGCGCACCACAGAACAGTCCCGCAACATGCGGGCCGCTCATGTTGAAGAGAAGCGTGAAGAGAGCGGCGGTCGCCGCGCTGACCGACAGCACTGCAATCACGAACATATTGATGCGAAGGCTTCGCTTGTTGAACGACGAAAAAAATCCCGGACCGGACTGGAGTCCCACCGAGTAGACGAACAACACCAGTCCGACAATATAGATTTCCTCCGGCAGTGCCATATTTTTATCCATCGCGCCGAATCCGATGCCGACAAAAAGAACGGCGGCAACGCCGAGGCTGAATCCGTAGATCCTGATTTGTCCGATGAGATAACCGATGCCGATGACGGTGAAGAGTAAAAGAAGTTTATTCTGAGAGAGAAGAGAGATGATGGTTTCCATGATAGCGCTCAATTTCGATGCAAAGTAAGACAGTCGTAAAATACGGAGAATTCGCTTGAGTTAGAAGGGTCAGTTTTATTGCGTAGCGACCGGTAAAACCGCATTTTTCCATTACAATCACAGTTGCATTGCAGGGTGGAATCGGCTACATTTTCGCGGCGATGCAGTATAGGTGGCGATCCGATCTCTCTAATCGAGCGGAAGGCTGCGCGGTTAGGAGTACAATAAGTTTCATCACCACGGAGACGCAGAGACACGGAGAATTTTGTAGCGCCTGCGGCGTCATGTGCTGCCGGATTCCATACCACTGATAAAAGATGTAGGACGCCTTTGAGGTGTCCTATATCTTCAAAGACGATTAATAATAGGAGCCCCAATGAGACATATCGCACCGATCATCGTCGTATTGATTTTCTTCTCTTCCTGCTCTCGCACGGTTGATCGTAAAGCGATTGAGCGCGAGGTCTTTGCTGCCGAAAAAGCATTCAAAGCAATGGCGGCAGAGAAGGGGATTGCCGACGCATTCTCCTTTTTTGCGGCAGAGAGCGGAGTAATCAAACGGCAGAACGATACGCTCATCACCGGCAGGGAGAACATCTATCGCTATTATGATAACGCGAGGATGAAGCGCGCCTCAGTGCAATGGACTCCCGACGTGATTGAAGTATCGGACGACGGTTCTATGGCATCCACCTACGGTAAATATCTCTGGCGCATCCCGAATGATGGCGGCGATACGACCGAATACCGCGGTGTGTTTCATACCGTATGGAAAAAACAGCCGGATGGAACATGGAGATATATCTGGGATTAAAAATCGGCCACAAAATCACGAAGTCACAAAAAGGATAGGAAAAAAACAAAACCAAAAACAAAAGCAAAATCAACCACCAAGACACCAAATCACCAAACAATGGTAAACATTAAAATATTATCTATTTTAGTCGATCATAAATCTTGTGATCTTGCAATCTTGTAATTTTGCAATCATTACCTGCCCTGCCAAGTAATATCTTTGCGACCTTGGCGAAACCTTTGCGTCCTCTGCGATCATCGCTTTCTTGGGACGCAGAAATTCATCATGCGCTCATGTTGCGATGATTGGCGGGTGAACAATAATTATTTTCCTTTGCTTGCAATTATTTTCCGCCACCATTATATTGAAAGCGGACTACAAACTCCGCTTTTCATCCTGCGTTTGATTTGCTCCTTTGTACTCCACCAATAAGAAAAATAAACAATACAGAGAAAAAGAATGAAGCACATTGCGGTGTTAATAATTACTTTGACCTTTCTCACATTTACCGGCTGCGGTCAGAGACACAACGAGAGCGAAACCTCCAAACGAATTGAAGATTACATGACCAAATTGGAGGCGGTCGGTTTCCATGGTTCCGTTCTGGTCGGGCTCAACGGCGAGCGAATAGTGTCGAACGGATATGGATTCAACAATGCGGAAAAACAGATTAAGAATTCATCCGCTACGATTTTTGACATCGGGTCCATTACAAAACAATTCACCGCAGCGGCAATCCTGAAATTGGAAATGCAGGGGAAACTATCGACAAACGACAAGATTTCTAAGTGTTTTGCCAATGTTCCAAAAGACAAAGCAAACATCACGATCCATGATTTGCTGCGCCATCAATCGGGTCTCATAAGCAACGTGGGGCGGGATTATGAAGGGATCGGCGAAGAAGAGTTCCTCGAAAAAGTTTTCTCCTCGCCGCTGCAATTCGCTGCCGGCGCCGATTTTTCATATTCGAATATCGGATACAGTCTGCTGGCGCTGATCATAGAGAAGGTCTCGTCTCAGACGTATGAACACTACCTGTACGAAAACCTGTGGAAACCGTCGCACATGGAAACGACGGGGTATTCGCGACCCCGGTTTGACACCTCTCTCATTGCCGTCGGATATGACAGGGAGGGCAACCGGTGGGGGAAACCGACTGATAAAGAATGGGATGTGGACGCCCCCTATTGGCACCTGAAGGGAAACGGCGGAATTCTTTCAACATCGGAAGATCTCTTCCGGTGGTATACAGCATTATTGTCGGACGACATTCTATCCAGCGATGCAAAGCACAAATTATTTCATCCTCCGATACGGCCGGGAGAGAGCGAAGAATCGTACTACTCCTACGGCTGGGATGTTTCGCGGACAAGCAGGAACACCACCCGGATATGGCACAACGGATCGAACAATATATTTTATGCGGATTTTGTGGGATTTATCGACGAGAATATCATGATAGTCATGCTCACCAACATGGCACATCCGGTTTTTGGCGTAATCAATCAGGAAATCACGAGAATCATTTTCGACTGTGACCATATTCCAGAAATCCCCGCGGCAAACAACGAAACGAACCGGCGTTTTACGAGTCACATTATCAACACCATAGAAAAATTCGGCGTGGAAAAAGCCAAAGAGGAATTTGAAAAGAGAAGTCCCGACGAACATCTGATGGAATATACGATGCGGTATGAAGGATTTAATTTCCTGGACAATCAAAAACCCGACATTGCGGTTCAGGTTTTTGAAATGAATGTTTTTGCGTACCCCAAATCGGCAAAAGCGTTGCAGGGGCTGGCAGAAGGATATATGGAAACGGGAAAAAATGATTTGTCGTTGAAATATTTCAAACAAAGCCTCTCTATTAACCCGGAGAGTCAATTTGTAAAAGATATGATCAAGAAACTGGAAGAATGAAAATGCGGTGTCCTCAAAGCTTAAAACGAATAATGCTCCCAGCTCTTGCGGCTAAATTTTAAAAGCAAACCGCAAAGATCGCAAAGGACCGTTCTACTATTTGCGGCATTTTTGCGTTCTTTGCTTGGTGCTACAATTATCTTGGTGTTATGTTTTTCAATTATACAATTCCGCAGTTTGTAAATTCCGCAATTCTTTATGTCTGTCCTACCCGTTGCGGTTTTGGCTTTTGGGAAAACAAATCATAAAATCACAAAATTGTACAATCATAAAACTATTTTTTTCTCCAAACATTGCATCTGTCTCCCGCCCCGTGTACATTGTGCGCGGCACTATGGCGGCGCATCGTGAATTTTTTATTCAGAAGGAGACGGTTATGAAACTCAACATGCTCGGCTTCCTTGGTTTCATGGGACTTCTTGGCTCTCTGGGTTCCACGCTCGACAGTCCCGCACTCTACGGATTGTACGCTCTCTTCGCACTCTTCGGGCTCTTCGGATATAAAGAACCGGGAAACCGGAAAGAGGAGTAACGGGCTTGTCTTGACGGGCCGGCGGGTTTCCGTTAAACAAAGAGAGGATTCATTCATTTGCGGCCGGCATTTCCATAGTCGATTCCAATTGCCGGCCTTAACCACGACGCGATGCGTGACGGAATACCAACGCCCGCAACCAGTCCACATTGGGAGAATTTCTACTTATGAATAAAATATTCGTACGGGTTATGGGGTCTGCACTCGTTGGTGTTCTGGCTTATCATGCTTCTGCTCTGGATTTCACTTTTCGCATCGGAATTGCCATGGCCGTCGGCATACCGTCGTTTGCCTTAATGATAGTCTCCCGGCGGCAGCTTGGAGAATCGTTTTCCGTGATGCCTGCGGCGAAAGCGCTCGTTGCTTCCGGCTTATATTCCAGAATCCAGCACCCGATGTACGTTTTTCTCGATTTGTTTCTTGCGTCGGTAATCGTCGCCATTGGTTATTCAATACTCGTTTGGCTCTGGGGTGTATTGATTTTCGTGCAGATACTTCAATCCCATCGTGAGGAATCGGTGCTTCGCTCTTCATTCGGAGCCGAGTATGATCTCTACACAAAACAAACCTGGATATAGAATCGTTGAGGCCTCTGCACAAGACGCGCCGCGCTTCAGTGTCCGCTCATTGTAACGGCATTGCCGGAACGAAGTCGTATTTTAGAAATGCGGTTTGTGTTGTTGTCGCAAACGCCACTCTGTATCCAGCCCTCATAAATCATAGAATTATTATTTTCCCGCCGTAACTTGTTTCTTTTCTGCTCTCCGAGTACATTGCAGCCGAACGAGCGGCGTCCTGCCTGCCGCTGCGTAGAAATTTATGGCGCGATATAGTGTTCCGCACAAATGAAATATTCACCGCCCCGCACTCCCGCGATTCCTGCAAATGGACTTCGTTAAAGAATTTCTTAATATTTTCCGTTTGTGCTGCGGTTTTTTACCCCGGATGCAAAGAAGATAGTGTTTCCGTTGATGAGCGTCGCGCCGGTTTATATGCAACGGTTGTCGATACAGCCGGAAATCCCGTCGCCGGCGCCGCGGTACATTACCTCTTTTATACGTCGACAAATCCGTTGGTGCTCAACGCATGGATACAATATTATTTGTCGGCGTCGCGGTTGGTGACATTGAAAGTCTACGATCCGTCTGACCGGGAGGTCGCAACGCTCATAAACGGGATTCAGCAGCCCGCGGGCACCCACACAATTCAATTTTACGACTCAACCGCTACCAACGGCGTCTATACGTACAGATTGCAGGCGGGAGACTCTCTGGGCGTGGGTTCATTTTATATTCGGGACGACAATATTATTCGCCTGCAGAAAAAACATCCGTTGACTGTTGCAGATGGATCGGGGAGATTCTTTTTAAGTCCGGGAGTTCTTGGGATTGGAAGAACATTCTATGGCCCGTTTTCACCCGAGACGATTTCCGATTCCATCACGATCATGCTGGTTAAAGAGAAGTACCAAACGCTCACGCGTTCGTTTCGGATGGATGTTTCGGCCGCCGTTGACATGACGTTTACTCTTAAGGCGAACTAAGGTAAATTATTTTGATCGATTTCTCTCACAAATCACTAAATCTCCAAATCATAAAATCTGAAAATTATGAGTTCTGTGGGCAAGGCACAACCCGCACACCCAGACCGCGGTGCGTTCATAATTCGGAGTGAACGATGCTGACAGGTTTCCAGAAACCGATAGACCTCAGATTCTTCCTGCTTTTCATCCCGGTTGCCTATGGCTCGTACCTCTTCCACGAATTCGGACATTGGGCCGTCGGAGAGGTGCTGGGAAACCGCATGGTGTTCAGCCTGAACTATGTGTGGCCCGCAAGCGGCCGCTACATCCACGAAAGCCATAATCTGTATGTCAGTATTGCAGGGCCGGCATTCAGCATCCTTCAGGCGATAATCGCGCTTTTGATCATCGAGAAATTCAAAACACTCTACGCTTATCCCTTTGCATTCTTCCCGATGTTCAACCGGTTTTTCTCGCTTGTGTTCGGCGGATTCAGCAAACAGGATGAAGCGAGGATTTCGGTTCTTATGGGTACGATAACCTTTCTGGCCGCATTCGTTGTGCTTGCGATACTGCTGTTGATAGTCATCCGGTGCAGTTACAAACTCGGAATTGGATATAAGGCGAACGCTTACATATTCACGGTCAGCGTCGCATGCCAGCTCCTGGTAATTGGCTCGTACGAATTCATCAATCCATAGGGCGGTGGATCAGCCAAAATGGGTGTTGCACGCGCGCTCACAAATCATAAAATCATCAAATCAGAAAATTATATTTACCTGTGTTGCATTTTTCTAATGCTAAACATATATTGCACGCGACTTTACGATGCCACTCTACATTCTGCGCCCGATCAGAAAAATATCAGATCGTTGATATTTTTATTTGTCACATTGTGCTCCTCCTAAACGAAAAACAGGGGAAGATTTTTAATGGATTACATTGTAACTGACGTTGGTTGCAATTGACCTTCACTGTTCCGCGATAAAGAAATAAAATGAAAACCACTATCCGGCCTTTTCAACTTTTATTTATCATATTTTTATTTTGTTCCATTTTTGTTACTAGGAATCAATTGTATGCCCAATGGATACAAACAAACGGGCCTGATGGTGGCAAAATTATTTATATTGCTATCGGCGGCGCGAATCTTTTTGCCAGTACTTATGACGGTGTTTTTCGTTCCACCAACAACGGCGCAAGCTGGGATGTCGTAAATTCCGGTTTGACGAATCTGCATATCCGAGATCTTGCCATTAGTGGTACAAATCTCATTGCCGGGACCAATGGCGGCGTCTTTCTGTCTACAAACAACGGCGCAAGTTGGGATGTTATAAATTCCGGTTTGACAAATACATCTGTCCTGTCGCTTGCCGTCAATGGCTCGAATCTTTTTGCTGGAACCGATGGTGGAGTTTATATTTCCACCAACAACGGTACGAATTGGAGTACCGTAAATTCCGGCCCGGTGAACACGGCTATATGGTCGCTTGCCGTCAGTGATACAAATCTCTTTGCCGGGACTGATTTCGGCGTATTTCGTTCCACAAACAACGGTGAAAGCTGGAGCATCGTGAATACGAACTATTTTGTCTATACTCTTGCGGTCAGCGACACAAATTTATTTGCGGGAACTGGTGGCGGCGGTGTCTTTCGTTCAAATAAAAACGGCACAAGTTGGAGTGCTGTGAATTCCGGTTTGACGAATCCATATATCCGTGATCTTGTCGTCAGCGACACGATTCTCTTTGCAGGATCTTGGGGTGGCGGTGTTTTTATTTCCACCAACAACGGCACAAGTTGGAATATAATAAATTACGGTTTGACGAACACGGTGGTCTCGTCGCTTGCCATAAGAGATTCGAATCTTTTTGCTGGGACTGATGATGGTGTTTTTCGTTCTACCAACAACGGCGTAAGCTGGAGTGTCGCAAATTCCGGCTTGAAAGGCGTTGGTATTCATGATCTTGCCTTAAGCGACACCAATATCTTTATCGGGACAGACTACGGTGTCTTTCTTTCCACTAACAACGGAATAATCTGGAACGCCAAAAATTCCGGTTTGACGAACAAAATAGTCCGTGATATTGTCATCACCGAAACAAATCTCTTTGTTGGTACTGAAGGTGGTGGCGTCTTTAATTCTACCAACAACGGTACGGGTTGGGGTGCGGTAAATTCCGGCTTATTAAACTCTGTTGTCCACTTCCTTGATGTCGGTGGCACAAATCTATTTGCTGGGACTGATGGCGGTTTATATCGTTCCACCAATGATGGTGTAAGCTGGGGTTACGCGCATTCTGGATTGACAAACAACACTTTCCACGATCTTGCCGTCGACGACACAAATCTCTTTATCGGAACTGGTGGCGGTGTTTTTCTTTCTACCAATAGTGGGATAAGCTGGAATGCCAAAAATTCTGGTTTGACGAATACTTCTGTCTATGCTCTCGCCGTCAGCGACACGAATCTCTTTGCGGGAACTGGTGGCGGTGTTTTTCTTTCTACCAATAGTGGGATAAGCTGGAATGCTAAAAATTCTGGTTTGACGAATACTTCTGTCTATGCTCTCGCCGTCAGCGACACGAATCTCTTTGCGGGAACTGGTGGCGGTGTTTTTCTTTCCACTAATTATGGTAGTAGCTGGAGTGCTGTAAATTCCGGTTTGACGAATACAACTGTCTGGTCGCTTGCTGTCAGTGGTACGAATCTTTTTGCCAGAGCTGGTCGTAAAGGCGTTTGGAGGAGAACGATATCGGAGATGATAACATCAGTACAAATACTCTTTGCAGAGGCGCCGACGTGTTTTGTTCTTGAGCAAAACTATCCCAATCCGTTCAATCCGGTGACGACGATCTCCTTTGGTCTTCCATCAAAATCGTTTGTATCACTGAAAGTGTTTGATGCTTTGGGGAGAGAAGTGTCCGTACTCCTCTCTGAAGAGTTACCCGCCGGAACATACTCACGGCAATGGAGCCCCGTGGGCTTGGCAAGTGGTGTGTATTTCTACCGTCTGCACGCACAAGATTTTGTTGATACAAAGAAACTTCTGTTGCTCAGGTAACGGGTTTGTAATGAATAATCGCTACCATGGTATTCCCTCTTCATATGATGTTTATTGTGCTGGTTTAATGTCGACATCTAATAGATAGGATTGGTAATTGATGACTTTGGCACCGTGTTGTTGCTCGAATGTTAAGCCCCTTTCTCCGCCGCCACCAACAATCCCGTCCCCGTTTTATTGTTTGAGTGATAATCAATCCACATAAGCAGCAGGGAGAACCAGAGCGTCAAAAGGTAATAGAAGGGGAGAACGACAAAGAAGATTTTGCTTGCGTTGACCATCAGCAGGGGATATTTCACCACTAGTCGCCAGGAGAATGTGCCGATCGGTCCGTAGGAGTATTTGCTATAAAGAATGTTGAATCCTGCCGACTTTAATTTTGCAGTAATATCCTCAACGGAATATCCGTCCCGCGCGTGTTCCTCCACAAAACTTTTGTCCCCCTCTTTATGCACATCCGATCCGCCGAGATTTGACGGGGTGTGTATCAATAAGCGTCCCCCGGGCTTCATCGCCGCAAAGAAGTTCTTAAAGACCGTCACATCGGCCGCAATATGCTCCATCACGTCAACGGAGAGAATAAAATCGAACCGGTTCGTATGAGTCGGCACGGTAAGATCTTCAACGCCGAATTGCACATTCGTAATACCGACAGCGGGGAAGAATTCTTTGCAGTCGGCGATGTAATCTTTTTTAACGTCGATGGCGTGAATGGATCCGTTCGGAAATTTCTTGGCGATAAAGTACGAGTATTGCCCGAACCCGCTTCCGGCGTCGAACAGGTTGAATGTCCCTTTTTTATTGGCAAGCAGTTCCCGCAACGCGCGCTTTACGTACCACGTGCGCAGGAACATGACGCCGAGTATCCAGTAAAAGAATTTGCGAAGCACCGGGGCTTTTTTTGCCACGTCGCCGATGATGTTTTTAATTGGGTCGTATTGCATAGTGTTTTCGATTTATTGTGAAGCGAACCATTTGCTCCAAGCGAACGGTTCGCTATAGCAATTTCCTCAGCGGTAACCTTTTTTTTGGACTTTCGCCACCCTTCGACGCGCTCGCAAAAAACGCTCGTTTGCTCAGGGTGAACAACGCGCGACAGGCGGGTCCGTCGGATGCGATATTAAACCCGCCGACCAGGAGGTCGGCCGTGCCTGCGGCAGGCAAGCGATACATTTTTCTCTGCGACCTCCCCGCCAAAAAGCACGGCGGACGTTAAAAGCACGAAAGATTGGCAGACGGGAGACGCCGGCACCACTAAACCCGCCGACCAGGAGGTCGGCGATACATTTTTCTCTGCGACCTCCGTGCCCTCTGTGGTGAATTTATTTATTGGGCGAGACTTTCTATTGCCTCTGCCATTGCTTCCCACGTATATTTCTTTCGCTCTTCACTCGCGCCCGCCATAAGTTTCTGTTCCATCTTCTCGTTGTAGAACCGGAGAATCGCATCCGCCAGCGCGGCGGGATCGTTCGGCGGGACGATTAATCCCGATTTTTCGTGTATCACCACTTCCGGCAATGCGCCCACGTTGGTGGCGATGATCGGTGATGAAAAGAAGTACGCCATCTGCGCAATGGCGCTCTGCGTTGCGGAGACGTACGGTTGTACGACCACATCCGCGGCTGAGAAATAGATGTGTACTTTTTCGTTGGGGATATAATCCGAATAGACTGTCGTTCTCGATTTAATCCCCGCATCTTTCATTTGAGTGCGATATTTTTCCTCGTCACCGTAAAATTCTCCGCAGACCAGCAGGCGCAGGTTCATCTTCGTTTTCAGGATCTTCATCGCATCGATCAGCACGTGCAATCCTTTGTAGGGACGGATATAACCAAAGAACATAATCACTTTTTCGTCTGTGATGTTCAGGATTTTTTTCGCTTCTGCTTTTGGAATCCGGTCCTTAAAGAGAGAGAACATCGGCAGTGAAACCCGTTTATATCGTGCGTTCGGAACGAATTTCAGCAGGTCTTTTTCCACCGATTCGGATTGTGCGATGAAGTAATCCGTATGCCGGAAGAGGAATTTTGTAAATGCAATATCCCCGGGACGACGTTCGTGCGGTATAACATTGTGCAGGATCGTCAGTGTTTTGGTTTTACCCCGTCGCAGCAGTTTGTGCAGCATTCCCGTGCTGGGACCGAAGAAGGGGAGCCAGTACGTGGAAATGACCAAATCGGCGTTCTTTTTTCTGAGCGCCATACCTTGTCTTAACCAATTAAACGGATTGATCGAATCGATCAGCGGTGTACTGGGAACGGGAATGCCCGCGTCGCCGCTCTCTTTTTGTGTCTTGCCGGGAAAAAGCAGGTCGGGATACTGACGGGTGAAATTGATAATCTCCACATCGTGCCCCCGCCGGGTGAGCTCCGTGTAGAGCAGCGCGATAAAATGCGCCATACCACCGCGCAGGGGATACGCAGGACCGAATAGAAGGATCTTCATCGTTTTTCTTACAGCTCTTCCCGGATCGTGTATTCCCGTTCCATCTGCTGGTTACGCGTGATGAGTTCGCCGAGCAAACCCATCGACACAAACTGCACGCCGACGATAATCATAATGAGCGACACGAGAAAGAGAGGACGGTTGCCGATCGGTTCGCCGTTGAAGAATTTTTCGTACGACAGCCAGAGAAATATCGACGCGCCGATCAGCGACGACAGTATTCCCCATCCGCCGAACAAATGCAGCGGCCGGGTAATGTACCGGGTGGTAAAGATCACCGTCACGAGATCGAGAAATCCCCGCGTAAAGCGCGTCATGCCGAATTTGGTCTTACCGAACCGCCGCGGGCGGTGGTTGACGACCGTTTCGCCGACTTTAAATCCCTGCCAATGCGCCAGCGCGGGAATGTACCGGTGCAGTTCGCCGTACACGCTGACGCTCTTCACCACGTCCCGTTTGTACCCTTTTAAACCGCAGTTAAAGTCGTGGATATTGATGCCGGTTACTTTTGCCGTGACGAAGTTGAAAAATTTCGACGGAGCTGTTTTGGTGAACGGATCGCGCCGTTTCTTTTTCCATCCGGAGACGACATCGAGTCCCCCTTTGAGTTCTTTGATCAGATTCGAAATTTCCGCCGGATCGTCCTGCAGATCGGCATCCATAGTGATAACAAATTCTCCCTGTGCTTTCTGGAAACCGACAGCGAGCGCAGCGCTCTTGCCGTAGTTGCGCCGGAAGCGAATTGCTTTCACGCGGTTGTTGCGCGAACGGAGATCGCGAAGCACTTTGAAGGAGTTGTCCGTCGAACCATCGTCCACAAAAATCAATTCGTAATTGCCGCTGACACGCGCCATGGCGCTCTTCAATTGTTCGTGCAGTTCACGGAGCGATTCCTCCTCGTTTAGCAGCGGAATAATAACCGAAACATACGGCTTGCCACCCTGTTGGTGTTGCTGCTGCTGTTTTTGCTGTGGTGCGTGCTGCTGCCGGGGTTGATTCTGACGGGGCTGCGGCGCGGGTTTCTTCTGCTCTGCCGCCTCGGGAAATATCGACGGCGGTAGCTCATCCGCTTTTTCCAGCGAGGGAAATTCGCCTTCCGGCCTGCGTTGCCGCGGGGGGAAGGGTTTTTTAAAATTCTTCCTTCTGAAAGGATTTTCGCGCTTTTGGGGTTCGCCCGCCTGCTCTTGTTGTTGTTCTTCTGCCATAACTCTGAAATTGGTGGTTTTACAGGGGTATCCGTGTCTTTATTGACCGGGACAATCGTAGTCATCCCTGCAAAAAATTTTGCCGATTGTGCATCAAAGTAGTATAAATACGGTTGAAATGCAACGAAACAGAACTAATGGAGGCTGAGAAGAGGGATGAAGGATGAATTATGAATTATGAATTATGAATGATGGATGACTATTTGCCAATTCCCGATTCCCAATTCCTAATTCCTAATTCCCAATAACCAATGACTAATGACCAATGACCAATAACTAATGACTAACAACCAACTACACCCTGACCTGATTCACAATCGTATCGAGATATTTCTCCATGCGGTTGAGGAAGATGAGGTACGCATTCTTCCAATCGGATGGCGTAACCGGTTTTTTTCCGATGCAGTCGTTGAAAATTTTCTGTATGCTTTGCGCCAGTTTGTGTTTCCCTTCTTCCACCACCATCTCGAGATCGGAATGGTAGTAATAATAGATCTGCTGGATGTCCGTAGCGATTTTCGAATCTACTTTTGCCTTTATGGCGAGCGGATGTTCCGACTGCCGGCGGGCGTTCGATGTTTCGTAGATCAGCACGTTCCACATATCCATGATCGCCTTAAAGTCGTTTTCGCTTTCGCATTCATATTCCGGAAGAATAGAAATATACTTCTGCGTTTCGGCGGTGGTTTTATAGAGCGGATTTGTCTCCAGGTACTGCGCGATGATGTTGATCAACGTCCGTTTTGCCAGCACGCGCAGTGATGCCGTGTAGATATCATTTTTGAGTTTTGAATCTGCGCGGGCAATGGAGTTCTGCTGTGCCGATGACTGGTCCAGTGCGGAGGTTTTGAGCTGTTCCAGTTTCGTCCGGTAGTCGGCGGAATTTTTATCCGTTGCGGAAGCGAAGAGAACTTTTCTGCGCATGTCAAAGGAGAGATCGTCGAACCGGCGGGAGGCGTTGCCGATTGCCGCGATGTTCTCTGATTTCGAACTCATGGACGATAGGAGTTTTTCGATGAACTTTCCCTTGTACCGCGTGCGGAAATATCCCAGATCGGCGATCACATACAGATCCTCGTGCACGGTGGAGAGAAGCGTGTTGAAAATATCGGCAACCTTGACCATCCCGCTTTTTCTCTCGTCGAGCATGCGCAGCGTGAAGTCGAGGCCGGCAACGGTCAGATCGAAGATAAGCGCTCTTTTGGAGCAGAGGCGCAACGATCCGAGCGAGGCGATCTCGATGTTCTGCATTCGTAATCCATGCAGATGCTCGCGCAGGTGCATTGTCTGGCCGCTCGGCGGCGCGACGATCATAACGTCGGATTGTGTCGTCGTACCACTCATTAGCGCATGTTTGGCGCAATCCGCTACCCGTTTGGCGTTTACCTCGTTGTACGGCAGAATCTTTTTCTTGCCGATGAATTGCGGGGCGACGGCAAACTGTCCTTCGGTGTTGATAAAATGAATCCTGCCCGTTGTGGACGATGGTATCGACGAATCGTCCAGCGCATTGTATAACAGCGCCTCAAAAACCGTCGTCGTTCTGCCGGGGAGCGTTAATTCGCTGATAATATTTTTGGGCAATGCGCCGGCCTTAAATCGGTGGGAATCGCTGTCGTCCTGTTGAACGTAATGGAAAAAATTCTTTTGGAGCCATTGCCGCGCAGGCTCTCCCTGCGATGCGGATTGCGGAGGTTGTTCGGTCACATCCGCCAGAATGTAACACCGCTCCCTTGCAAGCGACGCACAGTAGAAAAATTCCGGGAGATTGAAAGCATGAGCATCGTCGAGACAGACGATGTCGATACCCGCAAACAGCGACGGGTCGAGCAATAATGCTTGGGATAATGTGGTAGCAATGCAGCGCTTTGCGGATGTGTGCGGGCGAAACGCATCCGAACCGGTGAATGCAATGGATGTCGGGGCGAACGACTCCGCCGCTATTTTCTCTTTTTGTGAAAGAGGGAGCGTCCGTTCTTTTCGCGCTAATTCCTTTGTCAGCGTAGCCGAGTGCTGCTTCAATCGTTCCACGAGCGCCAATTTGTGCTGCAGCTTCATCTGCGTCTCATCCAGCAACGCTTTGTGATTACGTACTTTCATCCGGTCGATCATGCTCATTCCCTGCAGCCGGTTGACCTCATCCTTTATCGTTTCCGCTTCCTGCGCCGCTTCTGCAATTTGTTTCTGTTTCTCCGCAATCATTGCATGCAATTCGTCCGTATCAATGTATTCATGCTCGGCAACGATAACGGAAAAGAGTTTTTTTAATCCGTCATTTTTTTTCGGGTCAATCACTCCCTCCATACTCAGATGCGGCACGGGAAGCGCCGGCTGCAGATCCAGTCCGGCGTCGATAATGGCGATCGACTCTTCCGCGACGACGGGATTCAGTTGCACGACTTCGTTCATACAATGATATAAACCGTCGGAGGATGAGGCAAGATAGAGAATGCGCTTTCCTTCGCGAATCGCGTTGAACAACAGCGCAGCGGCAACGCCTGTTTTTCCGTGCCGGCGTTCACCGATCACGATGGAAATGCGCCGGGAGAGGGATTCCTTCAGTGCGTTCAATTGGGATTCGGTGAACGTCGAAGGGAAGATCGGTTCTTTGGTGAAGGGGCGAACGTTGTCGGCAAAAGACCGGTCGAGTATATGCTCCAGCAGCGGTGTTGCGTTCACCGACAACCATCGTTCGTGAAGCCGCGCGGTGATCTCCGCCGGTTCCCACGCACATGTGAGTTCCGCGATCTGTTCTCCCATGTCGACCGGAAAAAGAAAATAGACGAACTGGCTGTGTACGTCCGCTACGATGGCGAGAAATGAAAAACGGATGGCGGATCCGATGCCGCATTTCACCGACATGCCGGGAAGCAGGAAAAAATTATCCGGAACTTCAAATTTGTAGTACGCGCGTGACGCTCCGGTGCGCACCCTCACTCCGTTTGTCAAAAGAGCGGAGGATGGAAGCGATGAAAGCGCGTTCTGCTCCTCGCTGAGAGCATTCATAATGTCGCGAGCGTATTCCACGGACCCCTGTTTTTTCCGGTTGGTGTTGAATAAAAGAGTACCGAAATTGCGAAGAAAAGTCAACCGCGGGGGTTTGTTATTCGGTTAAAAAAAACTAAATTTTCTTAGGCTTCCGGCCTGAACGCGCTGCACACCAACAAAAACAATCTTTATGGAAAACGAACGAAGCTCCATCATAACACAGGGACCGAATCGCACTCCAAACCGCTCCATGCTCAGGGCGGTCGGATTTTCGGACAACGATTTTTCAAAGCCGATTGTCGGCATCGCCAACGGATACTCGACCATCACTCCATGCAATATGGGTTTGAATGAGTTGACTGCGGCGGCAGAGCGAGGCGTCCGTATTGCAGGGGGAATGCCGCAAACATTCGGCACCATCACCGCCAGCGACGGAATTGCGATGGGAACCGAAGGAATGAAGTTCTCCCTCGTCTCGCGCGAAGTGATCGCCGATTCGATCGAAACCGCCTGCAATGCGCAATGTATGGACGGTGTGGTTGCCGTGGGAGGCTGCGATAAGAATATGCCCGGAGCCATGATCGCCATGGCGCGGATGAATATACCCGCCGTTTTCATCTACGGCGGCACGATAAAACCGGGACATCACCCGAAAGATGGGCGTGATCTGAATATAGTCAGTGCGTTTGAAGCGGTGGGACAATTCAGTGCCGGCAAAATCACCGCCGAAGAACTGAAAGAAGTCGAATGCTTCTCCTGTCCCGGCGCCGGCTCCTGCGGCGGTATGTACACCGCCAATACGATGTCGTCGGCGTTTGAAGCGATGGGAATGAGTCTGATGTACTCTTCCACTATGGCGGCGGAAGACAAGGAGAAATCCGAAAGCGCGTATCGCTCCGGCGAAACGCTGATACGTGCATTGAAAAAAGGGATCCGTCCTCTGGACATCATCACCCGCCGGTCGATCGAAAACGCCATCACCGTCATTAATGCGATCGGCGGTTCCACGAACGCGGTCCTTCATTTTCTGGCGATTGCTCACGCGGCAAACATTCCTCTGACGATAGACGATTTCGAAACGATCCGGAAACGCGTTCCTGTGCTGTGCGATCTGAAGCCGAGCGGAAAATATCTCGTGGTCGATTTCCACAAAGCCGGCGGCGTACCACAGGTAATGAAAATGCTGCTGGTGAACGGTTTGCTGCACGGAGATTGCATCACGGTAACCGGAGAAACAATTGCCGACGTACTCAAGGATGTTCCGTCGGAACCTCGTGCTAATCAAAAAGTAATTCATCCATTTAATGCACCGTTATATAAAGAGGGGCACTTGGTGATCCTGAAGGGAAATCTTGCTTCCGAAGGAGCGGTGGCAAAAGTGACGGGGGTAAAGAATCCCGCCATCACCGGTCCCGCCCGTGTTTTCGATTCCGAAGAAGCGGCGCTTGACGCAATCACCGGAAATACCATTAAAGCGGGAGATGTGCTGGTGATCCGCTACGAAGGACCGAAGGGTGGCCCCGGCATGCGCGAGATGCTCGCTCCCACTTCTGCGATCATCGGCGCCGGACTGGGCGACAAGGTCGGCTTGATCACCGACGGACGGTTCTCCGGCGGCACGTACGGCCTTGTGGTCGGACATGTCGCACCGGAAGCGGCAGTCGGCGGAACGATAGCGTTGGTGCGCGAGGGGGATTCCGTCACGATCGATGCATCGAAAAATCTGCTGCAATTGAATCTGGACGAAAAAGAAATTGCAAAGAGAAGATCCGAATGGAAACCGCGCCTCTCAAAATATACGCGCGGGGTCATGGCTAAATACGCAAAACTTGTCTCCACCAGTTCGTTGGGGGCGGTGACGGATTAAATGTATACACCCTCTCGGCATAAAGAATCGGATCCGAAAGCGCTTCTGGAATTCATGCAGCGCTATAGTTTTGCGACGATGGTCACCACGGGAAACGACGGACCGATTGCCACGCACATTCCGTTTGTTGTCGAGGAGCACAACGGAAGCATCCGTTTGCTGACGCATATTGCACGCGCCAACGACCAGTGGAAGGATTTTGAAGGCTGTCGCGTGCTCGTGATCTTTCACGAACCGCATGCGTACGTTTCCGCAAAGTTCTACGACAACAAAGAAGATGTGCCGACGTGGAATTATGTTGCCGTGCACGCGTATGGAACGGCGAAAATCATAAATGAGCGGGAGAAGATTGAATCGCTCTTCTTGAAAACATTCGATTTTTACGATCCCTCGTTTCATGACCAGTGGAAGAACGATCTTTCGGACGAGTATAAGGAAAAACTGATCGCGCGGATCGTTGCATGCGAGATTGAGGTGACGGAACTGCAAGGAAAGAAAAAATTAAGCCAGAATTATTCCGCCGACGAGGTGCGCCGGATATCGGATGCGCTCTCCCGCAGCGAACATACACCGGAAAAAACCATCGGCGATATGATGCAGGAGGAATTAAAGAAAAGGCTATAGGAGCCTTCTCAAAAATACCAAATCAATGCCGTGCCGAACACCCGCTATTCCGTCAAACAGTGCAACGGATGTAAAAACACGTAAGATTGGCGGACGGGCTCTCGGCGCTACAATCTTTAGGTTTTGATTTAGTTTCTAGTTGTATAAAACCGTGGATAGTTGTATTTTGATAATTGAAAAGCACCGTTGTTGGTGCTTTTTTGGTCTTGAATATACCGGGATTGAATGAAACAATTTCTACTCTTTTTATGCTGTACTGCGTATTTATTCACTGGCGGTGACGAAAAACCGTCAACGCCGGAATCCGTGCTCGAATCACGTTCCGTTGTCATTGCCTCCAGATTCGATTCTCTCTTCACCGGTTTGGCGCATACCAGAGGCTTTAACGGCACCGTCCTCGTCGGCGTCCACGGCAACGCTATTTACAAACAGGCGTTCGGTTATTCCGATCTTCGCGCCAAAACACCGCTGAGTGTCCATTCGGTCTTCCAAATCGCCTCCGTATCGAAGCAATTCACTGCTGTTGCGGTTATGATGCTGCGGGAACGAGGGTTGCTTGGTTATGACGATTCCGTGCAAAAATTTATACCCGATTTTCCCTATAAAAATATCACGGTGCGGCAACTTCTGGCTCACCGTTCCGGCCTGCCGAATTATATGTACTTTGCAGGAAAATATTGGAAGAACAGGCGGCTGCCGTTGACGAACGACGGCCTGATGGAGATGATGCAACGGTACCGGCCCGGTCTGGAATTTCTGCCCGACCGACGTTACAAGTACAGCAACACCGGTTATGCGGTTCTTGCTTCCATCGTCGAAAGAGTTTCCGGTCTACCGTTTGACGATTTTTTGGAGGAGAATATCTTCCGGCCGCTCGGTATGAACAGCACGTTTGTATTCAATCCCGCAAACAAAAAGACAATCGAATTTCAGACTAAGGGACATTCAAAGAACAAGCGAACCTACCCGTCGGATTTTCTCGACGGCGTCACCGGCGACAAAGGAATCTACTCCACCGTTGAAGACCTTTTTTTGTGGGACCAGGCGCTGTACACCGAATCGCTTATCAGCCGGATGACGCTGGAGGAAGCATTTATTCCTTCCAGTTACGATGTGAAGAGAGAAAATAACTATGGTTTCGGCTGGCGGATTGATACACTGGACGATGGAAGCAAGGTCGTCTACCATGGCGGCTGGTGGCGCGGATACAACAGTCTCTTCATCCGCCGTCTGGACGACCACTCGACGATCATCATCCTCAGTAACAGGGTAAACTGGAGCTGGGGAGAGAAAGAGGATTTGATTTCGCTGATCGATACTGCGGACAGCGAATAAATTTATTCCGCTTCTTTGTACGGATTCATCTTCAACAGCACCAATCCCACTATTCCCGAGACCGTCGATGCGATGAGAATGGATATCTTCGAGATATCCAGCGACTTCGGATCGTCGAACGCCAGTCCCGCAATAAACAACGCCATGGTAAATCCGATTGCACACAACCACGTGGTCGCGTAGATCATCATCCAATTGACATTGTTTGGCAATGCGGCGATTTTCAGTTTCACCGCAATCCACGTCACGGAAAAGATGCCGACTTGTTTTCCGATAATCAATCCCAGTCCGACGCCGAGGGATACGGGCGAAAGCAGCGCGGAAAAGACATCCGCCTGAAGATACACGCCGGCATTGGCCAGCGCAAACACCGGCATGATCAGAAACGCCACGTACGGCTGCAATGCGTGCTCAAACCGGTGAAGCGGGCTTTGCACCTCTTCGCTGAGCACCGCAACGTGATGAATCAATTCGTTCTCGCTCCGTGTTGAACTGTCGTCCTCCAGATCCTCAACCGCCCGCTTCGTTTCCTTCAGGAATTTTGTCTTATCGATTTTCGACCGGACGGGAATCATCATTGCCAGCAGCACACCTGCGACGGTTGCATGAACGCCGGACTTCAGGAAGCAGTACCACAAACCGATGCCCAAAACAACATAGACTGCCGTTGATCGAACGTTCATTCTATTGGCAATAAACAGCAATACAAGAATTCCCGCTCCCACCAACAGCATCGTCAATGAAAGCTCCGACGTATAGAACAATGCGATCACCAGCACCGCCCCCATGTCGTCGACGATCGCAAGCGCTGCCAAAAAAACCTTGAGCGCCGTCGGCACCCTGTCGCCTGCCAGCGCCAATATGCCCAGGGCAAATGCGATATCGGTTGCCATGGGAATTCCCCAGCCGGATGATTCCGGCGTTCCGGCGTTGAAGAACGAATAGATCAGTGCGGGACCAATCATTCCCCCGATCGCCGCAATAATCGGCAGCATCGCTTTTTTTATCGACGCCAGTTCTCCGACAAGCAATTCCCGTTTGATCTCCAGGCCGACCATAAAGAAGAAGATCACCATTAATCCGTCGTTGATCCAATGGTGGAGTGTCTTCGAAAGCGTAAAACTACCCGCTCCGATCGACAGATGCTGTTCCCAAAGTTCAAAATAGGAATGCGAATAACCGGAATTTGCCCACGCCAATGCCGCTACCGTACTGATCAGCAGGATGATGCCTCCCGCCGTGTTGCTGTGGATGAAATCCTTGAACGTCTGCGAGATGGCGCTCAGCACGGATTGTTGATTCGATTCCTTTGTCATGAGTCAATTTGGTTTTTGTTGTGACGTGTTGCTTCTGCCTGTTTTTTTAATAATTTACGAAATAAGTAGAGTAACATTCCAATGACCAGGGTCCAGACGGAGACCATGAGTAGAAGAGCGCTGGTTGACATAAGTCCTCCCGATAGTGATGTCGGCATTGTCGCCGACGGATGGTGGTGGTAATCCAGGGTAGAGATTACGACAGCGGCGGTCCTCGGGAAAACCGACGGGTGGACGGATGGAACCGGGAAAGTGACTCAGAGAAAGAATACATACTTCCGGTCGGGGAAACAATGATAGCGAGGGTTGGTTCTGCGGTAATATATGAGTGGTCGCGTTGATCCCGCTCGTTTTGGGTAGAATGATGCTTCGCCTCATACGCGGCGATCACCGGCCGGTGCGTCGGTTTTTTGCTGTGCGAAGCATACGATTGCACTGTTGCGGGCGTATTCGTAATCCGGCTTAGGGCAAGCGAGAGACGCGTTGCGCCGGAGAAGAAGAACGCCGCCAGAAGAAGAATGTGAATTGCTTTGTACGACGCGGTATTCATTATACATAATGTATAAGGTTTATCATAAGATTCAACTCTAAAAACTATTTATAACCGCGAAGTATTCTTGACTTTGTGTAAAGAATTGAGCAAATTTTCGCAGTTTATTTCTCATCCTACATTTTTTAAACAGAGCAAGGAGTATTGCATGGCAGTTGACGCTACTCAATCCAAAGGGTTGGAGTGGAAATGGATCGTTTTTGGTGTTGTGATCGGAACACTCTTGTGCGTGGTTCTTCATCAAATGGTCGCACAGACATTTCACATTCCCCTGATCCCGACATTTATGTCGTTGTTGGGCTTTGTGGTCATGGGTATCATTATCGGATATAAATCGCCGGGATTCACCATAAAGGAGCCCGCCATCGGCGGCGTGGTGACTATTCTTGTGGTCGGATACGTGTTGTCGTTCTGGTTTGATTACGACTTTACGGTATTGGAACAGGTTCTCGCTCCGCTTGTCGGCCTTATCCTTGGTGTCATCGGCGGATGGGTTGGTGAGCAGATTCAGGTAACACCGGAAGAAGCGGCAAAAGAGCTGGCGGAAGAGCAGATCGGCGTCACACAGTGGGGCTGGGTGCTTGCCGGTACGGTAGTGGCGTTTATTTTGAACGCCTTTTTTGTCATCGGCGGTTTCGCACTCCTCAAATTCGGTGTGACAGGAATATTGCTTGCGTTGGCAACAAGTTTTCTGATCGCCGGTTTCATTGTTGGATATTTCTCGCCGGGTGTGACGATTAAGGAGGCGGCCTATGCCGGCGCACTGAGCGTCGTCCTGAACGCGGGATTCCTTCTTTCTTCAGGACTGATGATGATGGAAGAGATTTCCTACGCAATCATCGGGCTGGTGGGCGGATTTATTCTGTCGCTTGTCGGTGGGTTGCTGGGTGAAAAGGCGCAGGCGGCGATGGATACAAAAATTAAACACGACGCCGACTGAGCTTCCGGCGTTTGAAACGATCGAATAGACGACCGCGCCCCGTGCGCGGTCTTTTTATTTTACGCTTTCCGCAATGTTACGACAGTGATTTCCGAGCGTGCTCCGACGCGCACCGGCGGGCCCCAGTATCCGGTTCCCTTGCTTACATATGCCCATGTTTTCTCGCCAAATTTGTTCAATCCTTTTATGAACGGCTGGCCGATTGTCGCTACAAGATTCCAGGGGAAAAATTGCCCGCCATGCGTATGTCCCATTAACACAAGATCGAGATCGAGTCCTTCGGTTTGGTACAAACTGCGCGGTTGATGCGCCATGAGAATTCTCGTCGTACCGACAGGTGCGCCGTTGAATGCTTTCACAGGATCGGAGGTGTGGTCCTTGTGAAATTGCCCGCCGCTATAATCCGTAATACCCGCCAGCACAATCGACGCGCCGTCTTTTGAGAGAATGCGGTGCTCGTTCATCAACACGTCGAAGCCGAGCGTGCGGGCGTGATCGACCCACGGCCCGGCGCCGGAGTAATACTCATGATTTCCGGTCACAAAATATTTTCCATACGGCGCGGAAAGATCGCCCAGGGGAGCCACATCGTTGCGTAAATGGTCGACCGAACCGTCCACCATGTCGCCGGTAAAGGCAATAAGATCGGGAGCGATGTTTGTAACCTCGCCGGTTACCGTTTCGATCCAGTCCCTTTTTATAGTCAGTCCGGCGTGAATATCGCTGATCTGTGCAATGACAAATCCGTTAAATGCTTCCGGGAGATTGGTAATTGGGATTTCTACGTTGACGATCGACGGTTTCTTCCTCGCTTCGTAGACTCCGTACGCCGTAAGAGCGCTGGCGATGCCGATGACGCCCAGGTTCGTTGACTGTACGAGAAATTCTCTCTTGCCGGCGTCGACAGCAATATGGTGTTGCGAAAAGAATGCAAAAATCTTGTCCGCGCTGAGCCCGATTATTAACGCCGCGTCCCTGATGACCAACAGCGTGAACGTAAAGGAGATCAATCCGAGCCCGATGTAACCGACCCACGCCAATGCGTCGGCGGATTTTTCGGCATATCGTACAAGAAAAAACGAGCTGAACGGTATCAGATAGAGCAGTGCAAGCCCGGTCCACGCCAGTTGTTTGAACGGGTACACCAATTTAAACGGGATGATCAACCGCCAACCCATATAGGTGAATCCCACCCCGAGCGTCAGGACCATGATTCCCATCCAGATGAAAAATGCGGCGTTTGCGGACATAGGTTTTTTCAGCTTTAAATGTTTTGTATTCGGTTGTGGCACGAAGCAACTCTTTCTGTAAACACTCTGATGCCGGTTTTAGTTCGACGCTGCGAGCTCTCTCATGGACCGGGCGCTCAAATCCGGCGGAGTGATGTTAGGATGTTTTGTTTTCGTCGCCGGGATAGTGGCCGCACCGTCGGCGCCATTCATCTTTGAATTTTTCCCGTTCTTCGGGGGTCATGGCGGCGATTTTCTCTTCCATCTTATTTTTCCATCGATACGACTTCCAGTTGTGGCTGCCGTTCCAACCGCGCACCAGAATGTGGGAGAGCAGCAGCAATCCCATCGCCTGCCAGTAGGTGACCGTCGGCCCTTGAAAGATTTCGGGTATCAACCAGTTCCACAGCATCATGACGGCTAATGCGAAGGCTGCTATCACGGCCGCCGCAAAGACGAGAAGTTTTGTGATCTTTCCGATCCACCAATATTTCATGGTATTGTCTCCTTAAGTAAAATTTATGCAACAAAATAAAATTCTTCGTACAACTCCTTCAATCGTTCTCTCAGGTACAGCACGGCATACCTTTTGCGGGAAAGAAGAGTGTTTTGACGTTCGCCGGTACTTTCCGCAATTTCCTTAAAACTTTTTCCCTGCAGCTCGTGCATCACAAATACGTCGCGTTGTTCCGCCGGCAGATCGTCAAGCGCCTCCGCAAGTTCCGTCCACAGCAGCGAACGCTCGTAGACTCGGTCGGGATCCTGCGTCGGATCGAAAAGAATATCTTCCAGGTTCAGCGGCAGGCTCTCATCGTCAAACCGCGTGGGGAGCGGCTCCGGGCGTTTCTTTCGATACCAATCGATGATCCGGTTCCGCGCAACAGTGAAGAGCCAGGAGGTCATTTTCTCGATCGGTTCGGCGACGCTGGCGGTGGAGATTAATTGATAGAACACGTCCGACAGAATGTCTTCCGCATCTTCCTCTGTCCGGACGCGCTGCCGGATAAAATCGAGCAGCCGTTTCCGTTCTTTGCGGAATGCGGACTCGGCCGTAGACGAAGCGCTCAATTGTTTCTCTGCCGCAAGTGCATTGTCCAACGAAGAAGCATCCTTGTGTTGTTCGGGTGTGTTCACTTAAAGAGACGGATGGAATATCGAAATATTGTAATTATAATGGACTATGTTTGACGACAGATCGTTCAATATAGCGGTATACCATCACGCTATCCACAACAGATTCTGCGGGTAAAAAAAATCCCCGAACGCGGCGGGGCGTTCGGGGATTTGACGGTGCTGCGCCGTTCCGGATTATTGTTTCTCCACGAAGTCGTAATATTGCACTTTAATCTCAAATGTCTGTCCCGGAACATAGAGGTGTTCGTTCTTCCCCGGAACGGGCCGGACAACCTTCACGGTTGCCCAGCATCCCTGCGCCTGTTCAACCACCGCGTCATACAGTGCGGTATCGTTAAAAATGCAGGTATATGTTTTTCCCACTTCGGGTGCCGCTATGGATCGGTGTGTGTGCATTATCAGGCCGTCGGGTTTCGTTTCTTCATTCCAAGATAGAGTCCGGCCAGCACGGCAATCACCAACGCGGCAACCAGGATATACAACAGGGTGTTGCCCGGATCTACTTGTGCCTGCCAGAGTTTTATCTTGGTATCGATCTCGATTTCCCGTGCGTCGGTGAACATGTCGTACCGTTTCATCACGGGTACCCAGACCGGCTTTACTTTTGCGCCCCAGACGTTGTAGGCAAACATTTCAAGCGTCTTGCGCTGTTCGGGTTCACTCACTCCGCCGACATTGTTCATCTGGTCGTCGATAAAGCGGAGGATGTTATTGTAAAATTCTTCGCCGTTGGTAAATTCGGCAACGCTCAGTTTTTCGTCGGCAAAGAGTTTGTTCAGCGCTTTCCAGAACGATTCGTCAACCTGAGAATGCCATCCGGCGATCATGGTGTCGATCGTGCCGATTTCTTTCGCCCGGTCGCGCGATGCGGTATACGCGTCGGCGAGTTTCTTGCCGACTCCGCTCCAGTTCTTTTCGAATTTACGCTGTTCATCCAACAGTCTCGGAAAATCCAATCCATCGATGCCGGTGGAGGAGAGAAGAGCGATATTGTCGTTCACCGAGCGTTTGATGTTGGTCAGCACGTTGTTCTTTTCGAGCGACGTCAGTTTTTTCATGTCGGACGAAGAGAGGCGCTGCGTATCGTACTGCACGAACAGGCTATCCACCAGCGCAAATACTGCGGCATCGCGTTTGACGATCTTGTCCTGCAAATCGGCAACCCTTCTCCGCAACACGGTCATTTCGGACTTTAGGGAGTCGAGTTGTTTCAACAGCATCGCATTCTCGTTGCTCATCGCATCGATGCGGCCGGAGAGTTCGCGCACCTGTGCTTCCAGTTCGGCAATCCGTCCCTGGCTTTCCGCCAGTAATTGCGATTCCTTCAGCTGGTCTTCCAGTTTTGCGATGGTTTCGTCGAATCCGTCGGGAAATACGCTCTTGTTCAGGAACTCCTGATGTTTCTGATATTCTTCCTTGAACGATTGTACCTGCTGTGCCAGGGGAATGATCGATGCGGAGTCCGCGTTGCGCAGATCTTTCATCAATGATTTATACCCTTTTTCGAAATCACGTTTGATTTCGGAGTCGGAACGCTGGGCCGACACAGTCATCGCGCCTAACGCCAGCATCACTATCAGCATGATGAATTTTCTCATTTTGCACCTCCTTGTTGAATTCCGCCTTTGGTCAGTTGAACCTTGGCGCCGTTGTTCAGCAGTTCGATGTACGTGTTGCGCTGATTGAATTTCGGATCATCCATCGCCTTTTCCTGGGAGATGGAGATGGTGTTGCTCAGCGACAGGGCGCCGTCTGCGTGCTGGAAAACATACACGTTTTTAAACTTCGGCGCAGTAATGTAATAGTATCCCGCTTTATCGCGGATCACGCGGACCACGGCGGCACTCTTCGCAGACATCGAGTCCGAAGCAAACTCCTTGGATAGCAGCGGCTTCACGTTGAACCTGGCGTTGTATTGCCTCGCCATCACCATGCCGTCCGAACTGATGTCCAGAATCTCTTCTGCCGGCCACGAAAAATCGACGGGCTGCAGCTGCAGCGATGCGCATCCGCCGACCAATAATGCCATCGACAGGATAACGATTGAGAGAGTGTTTTTCATATGCTTCTCCTCTTTATTGATGTGAAGTGTTATTTTTTTCCTTTTTTCTTTTTCGGCTGTTTCTTACTCTTGTGTTCCGCGGCCGCCTGGACCGGTGCATTCTTCTTTACGGACGCTTTTTCCGCGCGGGGCGGCTCCACTGTTGCGGCGGCTTCTGCCGCTGCGGTTCGCGCTCTGTCGGCGGCTTCCAACTGCTTTTCCTCTTCGTCTTCGGAGGTGACGATGGCCACCGCCGTCACTTCGTCCTTTTCGCCCAGGCGAATCAGTCGTACGCCGGAAGTGTTCCTGCCGGAGACGCGTATATCCTCGGCACGCTGCCGGATGATCATGCCGCTGGAGGTGACCACAACGACGTCGTCGGTGTCCTGCACCTGTTTGATGGCGATCATCTTGCCGGTTTTATCTGTGGCGCGAAGCGTTGCAATGCCTTTGCCGCCGCGGTGGCTAATGCGGTATTCCGAAAGATCCGAGCGTTTGCCGAATCCGTTTTCTGTTGCGACGAGGATCGTCGTCTTGGTGCGTTTTAAGGTGACGGCGCCGATGACCTTGTCTCCTTTTTCCAGCCGAATCGCCCGAACGCCCGATGCACCTCGTCCCATCGCTCTTACTTCGCTTTCCGGAAACCGGATTGCGATGCCCTCGTGCGTTCCGATGACGATCTCGTGGGAGCCGTCCGTTAGTTTAACATCGCAAAGAAGATCTTTCTTGTCAAGTGAAATCGCCGCGATGCCGTTCCGCCGCGGATTGCTGAATTCCATCAACGATGTTTTCTTCATTTGGCCTTCTTCTGTGACCATGAAGACAAACTCGTTGTCGGTAAATTCTTTCACGCTCAGGAATGCGGTGATATTTTCGGCGTCCTCTTTAGCGATCAGATTGGTGATCGCTTTGCCCTTGGAGGTGCGTCCTCCTTCGGGTACTTCGAACACTTTCAGCCAGTAGCACTTTCCCCTGTCGGTGAAGAAGAGAATGTAGTTGTGCGTACTCGCCACAAACATGTGTTCGACAAAATCGTCTTCGCGCGATGCGGCTCCCGTTACGCCTTTTCCTCCGCGGGACTGCCGGCGGTATCCGCTGACAGGGAAGCGTTTGATGTATCCGGCGTGCGAGATCGTAATAACGACGTCCTCTTCGGCAATCATGTCTTCAATCTTGAACTCGGTCTGCGTCATCACGATTTCGGTGCGGCGCTCGTCGCCGTATTTTTCCCTGATCTCGAGCAATTCTTCTTTTATGATTTGCAGCTGCAGCTGCTTGCTGCTGAGAATCGCTTTCAGTTTGTTGATGAGCTTGATCACCTCTTTATACTCGTCCTCGATCTTCTTCCGCTCCAGGCCTGTAAGGCGCTGAAGCCGCATATCCAGAATTGCCTGCGCCTGGATCTCGGACAGTTTAAATTTCTTCATCAAGCCCTGTTTTGCCGTCTCGGTATCTTTTGATGCCTTGATGAGTTTGATGATGGCGTCGATATTGTCGAGGGCGATAATATACCCTTCGAGGATATGCGCCCGTTTTTCCGCCGCATCCAGGTCGAATTTCGTCCGGCGGACGACGACTTCGTTGCGGTGTTCGATAAAGAGATTCAGCGTATCCTTCAGCTGCAGCACCTGCGGCCGGCCGTCCACGAGCGCCAGCATAATGATGCCGAAGGTTGTCTGCATCTGCGTCATTTTATAGAGATTGTTCAGTACAACGCTGGCATTCGCATCCCTCTTCAGGTCCACCACAATGCGCATGCCGTCGCGGTCGGATTCGTCGTTGACGCTCGAGATATCATCCAGCTTCTTGTCTCGCACCAATTCGGCGATCTTTTCGATCAGCGAGGCCTTGTTGACCTGGTACGGGATTTCCGAAATGATAATGCTCTGACGGTCGTTCTTTGCGGTTTCGATCGCCGCTTTTGCGCGCAGCGTGATCTTCCCGCGGCCTGTTTTGTATGCCTCTTTCACTCCGTCGTATCCGTAGATGATGCCGCCGGTGGGGAAGTCGGGTGCCTTGATATACTTCATCAATTTGTCGTTATCGATACCCCGGTCGGCGATCATTGCGATTACACCGTCGATCACCTCGCCCAGGTTATGCGGGGGAATATTCGTTGTCATACCGACGGCAATACCGCTGGCGCCGTTCACCAGCAGGTTCGGGACGCTTGCCGGAAGAACGGTGGGTTCTTGAAGCGTATCGTCGAAGTTCGGGGTGAAGTTGACGGTGTTCTTTTCGATGTCGCGCAGCATTTCTTCCGCCATGCGCGTCATGCGGACTTCCGTATACCGCATTGCCGCCGCAGAGTCGCCGTCCACCGAGCCGAAGTTGCCCTGTCCGTCCACCAGCATGTAACGGAGGGAGAAGTCCTGCGCCATTCGGACGATGGTGTCGTACACCGAGGAGTCGCCGTGCGGGTGATACTTGCCGAGCACCTCGCCGACTACGCGCGCGCTCTTTTTATACGCCTTGTTCGGAGTGTTGCCGAGTTCGTTCATTCCAAACAGCACGCGGCGGTGAACGGGTTTCAAGCCGTCGCGCACGTCGGGAAGAGCGCGGGCGACGATGACCGACATCGAGTAATCGATGTACGATCCCTTCATCTCTTCTTCGATATCAACGGGAATTATTTTTTCGTTTGATTGAGCCATACATTCTTTCTGCTGTCGTTAGTTACACGTCGAGATTACGGACATACTTTGCATTTTTTTCGATAAACTGCCGGCGCGGTTCCACTTCGTCTCCCATCAGTATGGAGAACGTGCGGTCGGCATCGGCGGCGTTCTCGATCCCAACCTGCAGGATCGTACGCGTTTCGGGATTCATCGTGGTGGACCAGAGTTGTTCCGGATTCATTTCTCCGAGACCCTTGAACCGGGAGATCACGATGCCGCCCTTTATCACGGCTCCCTCTTCCGGCGCGGTTTCATTTTCGTCCTTTACCGCTTTTTCGCCTTTCAGACGCTTCAGGATCTCGTCCCGTTCCTCGTCGTCAAACGCATACAGTTCGGTTTTTCCCTTTTTCAATTTGTACAACGGCGGTTGCGCAATGTACACGTGGCCGAGTTCGATCAGCGGTTTCATGTACCGGAAGAAGAGCGTCAGCAGCAGCGTGCGGATGTGTGATCCGTCGACGTCCGCATCGCACATTAAAATGATTTTGTTATACCGCAGTTTGTCCGGATTAAAATCTTCGCCGACACCGGCGCCGATGGCGGTAAAGATATTCCTGATCTCCTCGTTTTCGAGCATCTTATGCAGGCGCGCTTTTTCAACGTTCAGAATCTTGCCCTTCATCGGCAGGATCGCCTGAAACCGCCGATCCCGTCCCTGTTTGGCGCTGCCGCCTGCGGAGTCCCCTTCGACAAGATACATTTCGCAATGCTCCGGATCGCTGATGGAACAATCGGCCAGTTTGCCGGGAAGTCCGGCGCCGTCCATGGCGTTTTTCCGTCGTGCGATGTCGCGTGCTTTGCGGGCTGCTTCGCGGGCCTCGGCGGCGCGCAAGCTTTTATCGATGACCCGTTTCGCGTCGGGGGAATTGTCGTCGAGCCAATCCGACAACGCAGACCCGACGGCGGATTCGACGAGGCTTTTAATCTCGCTGTTGCCGAGCTTTGTCTTTGTCTGTCCTTCGAACTGCGGTTCCGGAACTTTGACGCTGATGACCGCCGTCAATCCTTCTTTGAAATCCTCTCCCGTCAACTGTATTTTATCGTCCTTAATGAGATTGTTCTTCGACGCAAAGGCGTTGAGGGAGCGGGTGATCGCCGTGCGGAAACCGACAAGATGCGTGCCTCCTTCATGCGTGTTGATGTTGTTCACATACGAAAGGACGTTTTCGGAATACTGGTCGTTATACTGGAATGCCGCTTCCACTTCCACTGTCCGGCCGTTCTCATCGTTTCCTTCGCCTTTTGCGTAGAAGACTTTTTTCATGATGGCGGGGCGCGTGGCGTCGATATATTTTACAAACTCTACCAGTCCGCCGCGGTAATGGAATTTTTCCGTCTGTTCCTGTTTGTTGCGCAGGTCGGTAATCTCGAGAACCACTTCGGGATTCAGAAACGCAAGTTCCCGCAGCCGTTCGGCGAGCGTATCGTATTTAAATGTACGGTTCTTGAAGATCGTCCCGTCGGGCATAAAGGTAACGATAGTGCCGGACTTGTCCGTTTTATTCATGGCGCCGATCACTTTCACCGCGGCGACCGGATCCCCTTTTTTATATTTTTGGTACCACACCTTGCCGTCGCGTTTCACCGTCACTTCGAGCCATTCGCTCAGAGCGTTCACAACGGAGACGCCGACGCCATGGAGGCCGCCCGATACTTTGTATGTATTTTTGTCGAACTTTCCGCCGGCGTGCAGCACGGTGAGGACGACTTCCAGCGCGGAGCGTTTCTCTTCCTTATGAATGCCGGTCGGAATGCCGCGTCCGTCGTCGAACACGGAGACGCTTCCGTCTTTGTTGATCTTGACGTGGATGTTCCGGCAGTATCCTGCGAGCGCTTCGTCGATGGAGTTATCGACCACTTCGTAGACAAGGTGATGAAGCCCTCTGGTGCTCACGTCGCCGATATACATCGCCGGACGGCGGCGCACCGCTTCAAGTCCTTTTAAGACGGTAATATCTTCGGCGGTATACTCGCCGTTTTGTTTCTTTGCTTTTTGTTCTGCCACAGATGTTCCTTTTGTTGTTTCGACGGACCGGTTGTCCGTTTATCTGAATATAATATCGGTGATGCTGTTTGAGTTCAATGTTTCGCGGATCTTTTCCAAAATTTCTTTTTTTCTGAACGTGAGTTCGGCCCGCCACGGCGCGTTGTTCACGCTGACGATGAGCGTTCCGTTCCGGATCCGTTCCGGCTTCGCCACTTTCGCTACCTGTTCGCCGACCACTTCGTTCCAGGCGTCGAAGATTTTGTACTGCTCAATCTGCCGTTCGATGCCGAGCGACCGGAGCAGCGCGTCGAGCACCGTGCCGAGGGACGAAAATGATTCGTGTTTGCTCATGCGGCAATCTTCTCCGCCACGACGGAGCCGTTGTGAATCGTGAATTTCTTCCGCCCGTCGGTCCATTCCGCGCCGCCGAAAATCGCTTCGCCGGTCGCCGTGATAAACGTCTGTCCGAGCGAGGAGACGAGTGTCATCAGGTGCTGGCTCCGTTTTTCATCGAGCTCGCTGAAAACGTCGTCCAGCAGAAAGACCGGCGTTTCGCTGCAGCGGTCTTTCAGGTAAAAAAATTCCGCCACTTTGAGCGCCACTAAAAATGTCTTGTGCTGTCCCTGCGACGCGTAATGCTTCGTCGGCATGCCGTTCAGGGAAAAGACGATCTCGTCGCGATGCGGCCCCACCAATGTTGTTTTGAACCGTTGTTCGTCGGTGAAACGGCGTTTCAGTTTTTTTTCTATTTCGCTCCGGATTTCTTCCACGGTGGCATCCGGTTCCACTTTTACCGTTGCCGCATAATCGAGCGCCGGTGCCTCGCCGGTGCCGGCGATGTGCGAATATGTGTCCGCGATAAACGGCCTGAACTCCCGGATAAATTTATTGCGCTTTGCAATGATCGCCGCTCCGTGAATACTCAACATCTCGTTCCAGGGGGCAAGCAATTCCTCGCAGCGCGTTCCCGTCTCTTCGGAGAGTATCTTGTTTCTCTGCCGCACCACTCGCCGGTATTCGATCAAATCTTCCATGGTCGATGCGCTGCTTTGCGACATCACCAGGTCGAGAAATTTCCGGCGATCGCTCGGCGCACCGAAGGTGATTGCGTTGTTCTCCGGCGAAAGGATAACCATGGGAAACATGCCGATCACCGACGAGAGCCGTTCAACCGCGGCGTTGTTAATGGTATAGCGTTTCTCTTTTTGGGCGGCATCGAATGCGATGCGGACCGTGAAATCTTTTCCGCCGTCCGATTCGAGTGTTCCTTCAATTTCAAAAAACTCTTCACCCTGCTGCAACACCGTCGTGTCCGCACTGGCATAAAAACTTTTCGTCAAACAAAAAAACGACAGCGCTTCGAGGGCGTTGGTCTTTCCCTGACCGTTCTCCCCCAGAAGGACGTTCATCCGTGTGCCGAACTCGAAGACAGTTTCGTTGTGGTTGCGAAAATGACGAAGGCGGGCATTGAGTATTTTCATTCAGCAGATATCGGCCTAATTGTTCAAACGAACCGGCATAATCAGCATGAGAATATCTTCCCCTTCTTTTTGCGATACGGGCGATATCACCGCTGCGCGATTCGGCGAACTCAATTTGAATTCAATTTCGTCGGCTTCCATATGCGACAACACGTCGACCACATAACCGGAATTGAATCCGATTTCCAGTTCTTCGTTGTTGTAATCGCACGATATTTTTTCTTTTGCCTCGCTTCCAAAATCCTGATCCTCTGCCGTAATCCGTATCTCGTCCTTGCTGACAGAAAACCGTATCTGATGGGTGGTGGAATTGGAATACAGCGAAACGCGCCGTACGGATTGGAGCATCTCGTGCTTGTTGACAACCAGATGTTTTTCGTTATCGAGCGGAATCACGCTTTCGTAATTAGGATATTTTTCCTCGATCAACCGTGAGATCAGCGACGTTCCGTCGAATTTAAACATCACATGGCCGCTGCTGATCAGGACTTTGGTATCCGTTCCGGCGGCTACTTTTTCGAGCAGCGCCAGCGCCTTTGCGGGAATAATAATATCTTTTACCAGTTTTGTATTGGGAACATGGGAATTGCTGATCCGTACCAGACGATGGCCGTCGGTGGCAACGGTGCGGACTTCGTTTTTATTGAACTGAATCAAGACGCCCATCATCGCGGGACGCAACTCATCGGCGCTGACCGCAAAGAGCGTTGTCCCGATCATCTTTTGCAACAGCGCTACTTCGAACGGTACCTCCGCTTCTCCTTTGAATTCGGGAAGAGAAGGAAATTCCTCGCTGTTTTCTCCGGTCAACGTATATTCACCGTTGTCCGTTTTCATTTTAATCTTATTGGATTCGGTGTCGATGGTAAAAACAATATTGGTATCGGAAAGAGCTCTTACGGTATCGAATATTTTTTTTGCCGGTATGGCAATCGTGCCGTTCTGACTTCCTTGAACCTCCAATGAAACAGAGATTGATATTTCAAGGTCCGTAGCCGTTATTTTCAATGTATTGGAATGTATATCAAAGAGTATATTTTCCAGGATTGGTAGAGTGGATCGCGAGGGAACAACGCTGACGGTTTTTGATAACGCTTTTTGAAGATCGGCACTCCGAACGGAAAATTTCATTATCAATCTCCTGTAAAAAAGTGGGAAAAATCGGTCAAATTCAATTATGAAATATACAAAAAATGCTGCCCAAACTCAAAAGAAGAAAGCCTGTAAGTGCATATTCTTTCAGTGGGTTAGAAGATATATTATAATAGATATTTAAAATATATTAATAGTAGTAATAAGGGGTGTGGAGATGTGGATAACACTCCGATTCTCACCCTTTACAACGGTATTCAACAGATATGATGTGTGCAGAAGATGTACACAATCCATTCACATATCCACACTCATACACACTCACAATGACCTCTCAAGAAATAAGAATGCTTATGCACAACCGAATAACATCAATCAACAGTATATCCACGTAACAGTGTGAACAACTCTTTTAAAATAATAAGTGCGGCACTTCCGCCGCACCCCGGAAAAACATTGTACCGTTATCGCGAATATATTTCAATTTTTCTTTTCACCTGTTCGATGGACGAGCGGAATTTCGGATCGATTTTAATTTGTTCTTCCACCGTTTGATACGCATGAATCACCGTGCTGTGATCCCGTCCGCCGAAATTCAAACCGATTGTCTTTAATGAACAATTGGTCAATTCTTTGGCGAGATACATTGCCACCTGACGCGCAATGACAATTTCCTGTTTCCGGGTTTTTGCGCGGAGAAGATCGTTCGGGATATCGTAAAACTCTGCAACAATTCGCTGTATTTCCTCGACCGTTAACGGAGACTTGATGTCGTTGACAATCGAACGCAGCACCTCGCGGGCAAGATCGATATCTACCTCTTTTCCCTCCAGCGAAGCTTTAAACAACAGGCTGGTATAACAACCCTCCAACTCCCGGACATTCGATGTCACGTTTGCCGCAACAAAATCAAGCACCTGATCGGGAATAAATACGCCTTCATCATCGCACTTCTTTCGCAGAATAGCGGTGCGCGTCTCAAGATCGGGCGGCTGAATGTCTGCGGTCAACCCCCATTGAAACCGGGAAATCAACCGGTCGTCCAATCCCTGCAGCTCCTTCGGCGGCCGGTCGGAGGAGAGAATAATCTGTTTACCAAGCTGATGAAGGGAGTTGAAGGTATGAAAAAAACTGTCCTGCGTTTTTTCTTTTCCGGAGAAGAACTGAATATCGTCGACAATCAGAATATCCATGCTCCGGTAAAAATTGGAGAAATCGTTGGTTTTATCCCCGCGGATCGCATCGATAAACTCTATGGTAAATTTTTCACTGGAGATATACATCACGCGCTTTGCTTTTCCGTTTTCCAGCGCGTAATTGCCGATTGCCTGCATTAAATGGGTTTTTCCGAGTCCAGTGCCGCCGTAGAGCACAAGGGGATTAAAAGAGGTTCCGCCGGGATTATTGGCTACCGCCATGGCGGCAGCCCGCGCCAGCTGATTGCTTTCTCCCTTGACGAAATTATTGAATGTGTGCCGTTTGTTCAGATTGGTTGTTTCATACGGCAGCGGTTTGGCATTTTCGGCGACCTCAATCCTTGATGGACCGGTATCGGCCAAACGCGCCGGCAGATCGGTGGAAGCGACAACTATCGATGATACCGGCTCGTCAAGAGGCAGCACATTGTATACAAGTTTGACTGATGCGCCGAACACCGACTGCAGCGATGCCGACACCAGCGAATGGTAATGTTCCTCAAGCCACTCATAAAAGAATTGACTCGGCACATTGACCGTCAGCTCGCTATTCTCAAAACGGACCGGTTTAATGGGCTCGAACCACGTTTTGAAGCTTTGGGAATTTATCTGAGGCCGGATTAGGGCTAGAATTTCACCCCAGGAAACCTCTAGTTGCTCTCTTGAATCTGGCAGGGTAATATTGTTGTCGGAAGCAATTGAAATCATTGGATCCTTTTCTAATAACTTATCAACACGATCTACCGAGTTATCCACCATATTATTAACACAAGGAAAACTCAAAAATAAAAAACTTACACAAATGTGAGAATTATACACATTAGATTTGCCACCATAACCCATTGAAAATCAACAACACACAGCCAGCCAGCGAAACTTATCAACAGAACATGTGAATATCTTTTCTTCAGTCTTCCACGCCACTTCCACACTCTGAAACCCGTTAAAAAGTTATCCACATTTCATCCACACAGCAATATCCAAGGTGAATACAATCATAATAACGTTACCGCACGGTGGAAGTCAAGAAAAATATTATTTTTAATAAAAGAAATATATCTCTTCGGGGAATTTGAATCGACGAAAAGGCAAAATTATCTTGTTTCGCCTGCCGCATTTTTGTATCTTATGAAGATTTTTCAATAAAGGAGAAGCAATGAAACGCACTTTTCAACCACACAAGCGAAAAAGAAGGAATACACACGGTTTTCGCGAACGTATGGCTACCAAAAACGGACGCAAAGTGTTGTCCAGCCGCCGCGCCAAAGGACGGCATAAATTGACGGTCAGCGACGAGCCACGTAACTAAAGCGTGGCGTTGCTATCGTCCTGGTTTCTCCTCTCAACTTCAGCAGCGCATTCGGATCGCGGCGATACAACGTGCAACAAACACTTCCCAAATCAATCATCCTTCGCGGGTTTCAATCGTTTAGCAGGATCATCTCCAACGGGACAAGTATTCACGGAACGCTTCTGTCGGGTTATGTGGTGATACGGCCGGAGAGTAGTCCGGGCATTCATATTGGCTTTACCGCATCCAAAAGGCGGGTGCCGCTTGCCACGCGGCGAAATAAAATAAAACGATTGATGAAAGAATCTGCACGGAAGACAATTCACGAGATCGGCGCGATTGCCGAAAAAAAAAGTCTCTGCATCGAGATCGTGCTGTCGTACAAAGGAGGAGCGGGAACCGACATCCGTCGTGTATCGCTGGAAGAGATCAACCGGGAATGGATCGCCATTCACCGACAGATCCTTGATATGCTATGAGATACATTCTTATATTTGTCGTGCGCGTGTATCAGATGGTGATCTCTCCGTTTCTGCCGGCAAACTCCTGCAGATTCTATCCCACCTGTTCACAGTACACGATTGACGCGATACGCAAGCACGGATCGGTCAAAGGATTATATCTCGGAACCAAAAGAATTTTGAAGTGTCACCCGTACCACGAAGGGGGATACGATCCGGTTCCCGAACATTTTTCATTTACCAAACGACAATAAGACAATGGGAAAACAAGAAACTTTCGGCTTCATTCTTATCGCTGCAGTGCTGATGTTGTGGATGTGGTATACCGCTCCGAACTCACAGCCCGAACCGGCATCTACCGCGACGACAACCGAGACCAAAAGGGATTCCTTTATCACTTCGCCGGTCCCCGCAGCGCCGCAGCAACAACAAAGCATTCAACCCCTGCAGCAACAACAGCAGCCGCTCTATGCCGACACGCTCGGCCGATACTTCGGCGGCACCGCCACCGGTATCGAAAAGACATTCACCGTCGAGACGGATTTATACATCGTCGAATTGACGACACGGGGAGGAACAGTCAAGCAGTGGACGCTGAAAAACTACAAGACGTGGGATCACCATCCCGCCCAACTGCTCTCCTCCTCAAGAGGAGATTTCAGCATCCTGTTTACTACGGCGGACGGAAAAATCATCAACACAAGGAATCACTTTTTTACGGCGCAGATTCCGATCGGCGGAAAGAAAGTGCTGACCGGCGACGATCAGTTCACCGTCGAAATGGTGCTGGACGCAAAAGAGGGTCGAATCGTCAAACGGCTGACATTCAAGAACGGCGTGTATGATTTTGACGCTGATCTCGCGTTTGAAGGAATGCAGAACGTCGTGGCAAATTATGAGTACCAAATCCTGTGGGAAAGCGGAATAAAGTTCACCGAATACAACAGTATCGATGAATCGAATAACGCCGCCGCTTATACATACGGCGGAGGAACGCTGATGGAAGTAAACGCCTCGTCAGTCGGAGACAATCCGAAGGAAGACCCATCGGGACAGACGGACTGGGTGGCGACCCGCTCGAAGTATTTTGCCGTGGCGCTGATGTCGGAAGACAAGAAAGCCTCCGGCGCATATCTCGAAGGTCAGCATCTTGCGGCTGCAGACAACGGCGCAGTGGAGACCTACGCCATCGCCCTGAAATATCCCTTCAAAAACAGCTCGGTGGAGACCGCGAAACTGAAGGTCTTTATCGGCCCGCTGGAATTTTCAACCATAAAGGAATACGACCGCGAACTGGAAGATATTATGTCGCTCGGCTGGTCGTGGATACGTCCGTTGACGGTCTATCTCTTTATTCCGCTGTTCAATTTTCTGCATTCGTTTATCCCGAACTACGGATTAGTAATTATCGTCTTCTCGATCATCATCAAACTGGCGCTGCACCCGCTGACAAAGACCAGCATGCGTTCGATGCGGAACATGCAGAAGCTGCAGCCGTTGATGCAGGAGATGCGGGAGAAGTACAAGAACGATCCGCAGACGATGAACGTGCAGACAATGAAATTATACAAGGAGTACGGCGTCAATCCCGCCGGCGGCTGCCTGCCGTTGCTGCTGCAGATGCCGATCCTCTTTGCACTCTATTCGCTCTTCTCGTCGTCGATCCAATTGCGTCAGGAATCGTTTATGCTGTGGATTACCGATCTCTCCGTGCCGGACGTGCTGATCCCATTGCCGATGGTGCTGCCGCTGCTCGGCAACCACATCAGCGGCGTAACGCTGGCGATGGGAATTACGATGTTTATCCAGCAGAAGCAGACTGTGACAGACCCGACACAGAAGATGTTGGTCTGGATGATGCCGATTATGATGACGGTGATGTTCAACCACTTCCCGTCGGGATTAAATCTGTACTACTTCGTTTTCAACCTGCTCTCGATCGGGCAGCAATATTACTTCAACAAGATTCACAGCAACGAACCGCTGAAGAAGATTCCGGAGAACAAGCGAAAGAGCGGATTTATGGAACGGCTGGCGAAGAACATGCCGAAGCCGCCGAAGAAGTAAAAGTATTTGATGGAAAATAAAAAAAGGAACCCGCAGGGTTCCTTTTTTATTTCAGTAATGGAATTCAGTGATGCCATGACTTTGAGTCATGGCATCACTGTTAGATCACCTGATCAACTGTGATTTTACGATTGCCACGCGGTTTTGGAAGTAGACGCTTATAAGATATATTCCGCTGGAGAGATTTGTTCCGTCGATCGGAATTCTGTTAGCGCCTTCGTTCACCTGAACGCCGCTCAACGAAAGAAGCTCTCTGCCAAGAATGTCGTGTATTTTTATATCGACTGCGCCCCGCCTTGGAATTTGCACAAATAACAACGCAGAATTATTGTATGGATTTGGAGAGAGAGATACAAAGAAATCGTTTGACGTGGCCGGTGATTCATATTTATTGACTCTTGATATTATATCTCTCCCAATAAAATAGCTTTTATTTCCTGATCCACGGGCGACGATGTATTTACCCCCCTTATCGTCTAATACTAATCGACCGTAAGTATAGGTGCCGAAATATGTTGAATCCAGGGGAGGTGACGCCAAGCCCTGAAATTTATAGTAGCGAAAATTGTGTATCGGATTCACCCAACGCAAACTATGTTGATACAATGAATCTGCCGCTTGTATTGAATAGGCACGATCAGTAATTTCTTGAAATTCATTGAACGATTCACCGTTATCATATGATGTTTTTAGATAGCAAACATTACTCCTGTCCGGTTTCGTAAAAACACTTGTTGCGTAAATAATTCCATTCTGCCCCAGAACAATATTATGTAAAGCGCTATCAATCTTAGAATGGATACTGTCGTGCGAGATAATTCTATGATAATAGTTAACATCAATATATTTAGAGTTATCATAAACAAGAGAACGATAAGTTATTATGGGAACACTATCGTTGACAAGAATAAATTCTCCAATTCCAGAAAAATATGATGTGTCCGGCAACATAGGCACGTATACGTCAACCCGTTTTGATGGGTCCCCCTGATTAATTCTAGTATAAATCAACTGGTCATCCGTCGTACTTTTCGCGGGATCATACCACGTACTGTCGCGGAGAAAATGAACCGTATTATCAGCACCAATTTGCAACCATTGATTATGACGCGCAGTCGTCATAGTGTTGTAACCACCATACAATTTCAGAAGATGCTCAAAATTCTTCCCGCCGTCTGACGACCGAGAAATATACAACCATGTATTTGTAAAAAAATAGCAATCGGAATCAACGCATTCATGCCACACCCAATACACCCAGATATTTCCATCGGAATCATAACTCAATCCATTCGGGTACCCAAATCGATAGATTGGCTTTTCGGGAGTGAATTGGGATTGCAACTGGAATGATTTGCCGTTATCGTTCGAAATATACAATGGGGAAGGACTCATAGAAACATTACCAAGAATGGCAATTTGTCCTTCTTTGCTCACCGCAATCAATGGTTCTCCAATATCTCTTATGCTATCAATGATGACCGGAGTGCTCCAACCTCCAACCTGACCGTATGATAAACCGATCAAAAACAGCCAAAAGGAAACAAAGTTTTTTTTCATATTAAACCACCTCTAAAACAGCGGTTAACGCATATTCTGTATCTTGTTATACTTCTTCATTATTTCCACCACTCTGTCAACCGGCAGCGATTTCACCTCATTACCATCACGCCCCGTCATTGTCTTTGCCGCGAACAACGAATTGACGATCGCCTCTTCCGTCGCCTCGATGACTGCCAGGAAGAGCGGTGAGAGATAATCATTTTTAAGCGTTTCGCTTTTATAGAGCATCGACTTTTCGGATTCATTGATAAAATTATTTTTTGCGGACGAAAAAGCGATCACATAATCCCCGCTGCCGTTGGAGGCGATGCCGCCGGTCTTTGCCAATCCCATCATTGCTCTTTTTGCAAGCCGCTCGAGATTCCGTGCATCCAGCGGTGCATCGGTCGCCACAACAATCATGCACGATCCGTCACCGCTCTTTATAATGTCGTTGCGGAACGAGAATTGTTCCAGTTCTTTTCCGACGGGAACGCCGTTGATCTCCAACACTCCGCCGAAATTAGTCTGCACCAACACGCCGACAGTATAACCGCCGAGAGACGAAGGGAGAACGCGGGAAGAGGTGCCGATCCCTCCTTTAAATCCAAAACAAATCGTACCGGTGCCGGCGCCGACGTTTCCTTCTGCAACAGGACCGGACGCAGCGGTGCGGATCGCATTCAGCACATGCTCCCGGCGCACATGACGGCCGCGGATATCATTGAGGCCGCCGTCGTTCGTTTCGCCGACCACAGCATTGACGGAACGAACTTCTTTATTTCCCGGTAGAGCAAGCGTGTAACCGACTAATGCATCCATCGCCGTTGCAACGGAGAGCGTGTTTGTGAGAACGATCGGTGTTTCGATGTTGCCCAATTCTTTTACCTGCGAGTAGCCCGCCAGCTTCCCGAATCCGTTGCCGATATAGATTGCGGCGGGGACCTTTAATTGAAAAATATTTTCCCCGTGAGGAAGAATTGCGGTAACACCCGTGCGGATCTGTTTTCCCTCTATCAGTGTCGTCTGTCCCACTGTGACTCCGCCGACGTCGGTGATGGCATTGTATTGCCCGGGTTTCAGTACACCGATGGTAATACCGTAATCACGCGCCCGCATTGTCTGCGAATATCCGGTCGCCGTAACAAGAACAAGAAGAATGATTGAAATGAATGGTTTCATCTGATTATCCGCGATAAAGAGTGTATGCAACAAGGTAGAGGAGTTATACAATAAATGCTTGTAAAAATTCATATAGGTGTAGGACACCATAGAGGCGTCCTACACCTAACGAATTATTCATTTCGCCCTTTAAATTCTAATAATTTTTAGCTTGACAGTTCGATATTAAAATGATATCATTGCAATATCAAACAACGAAAGGAGCGTTACAATGGAAAAAATCACCGAAAAACCCGGCTCGAAAATCAACGGCTATTTAATGCTTTTTCTTGTCATCGGGCTTTCTATCTTCAACGTCTATTGGCTCGTTATGATGATTCAGATGGAGGAGCCATGGATGTTATGGATTTTCGTCCCGGCACTCATTCTAAATTTTATTGCCTTCGGCGGATTCTTTATTGTGCAGCCGAACGAGGCACGCGTTCTTGTACTCTTCGGAAAGTATATCGGTTCCGTGAGAGAATCGGGATTTTTTTACACAAATCCGTTTGTCACAAAAAAACATGTCTCGCTGCGCATCCACAATTTTAACAGCGAGAAGATAAAAGTGAACGACCTCGACGGAAATCCGATCGAAATCGGTGCCGTGGTGGTGTATCGCGTTGTCGATTCCGCCCGGGCATTATTCGATGTCGAGAATTATGAACAGTTTGTTGCGATCCAGAGTGAAACGGCGATCCGCGCACTGGCATCGGAATATCCGTACGATTCCCATGATGACGACAAAGCGTCGCTGCGCGGAAATCCGCAACAGATCGCCGAAGGATTGCAAAAACAGGTGCAGACACGGTTGGAAGTTGCCGGCGTCGATATCATCGAAGCCCGTATCAGCCACCTTGCCTACGCACAGGAAATAGCCCAGGCGATGCTGCGGCGACAACAGGCGCAGGCGATCATTGCCGCGCGAAAGAAAATCGTTGAAGGAGCGGTCGGCATGGTGCAGGATGCGTTGCGTATGCTCGCAGAACAGAATATTGTAAATCTGGACGAAGACAAGAAAGCAACCATGGTCAACAACCTGATGGTGGCGCTTGTTTCCGATTCCGATGCGCAGCCGGTGATCAATACGGGAACGCTGTATCAGTAATATAGTATAATACATCCCCGGGATCTTTAAGATCCCGGGGATGTTAATTAAAGATTCCGGGGACGTGCAAAATAAATCATGAAAACATTTTCCAACTACACCCACGAACAGCTGCTGATTGTACAACCATCAATCTGGAAACGGATCTATGAATTGCGCGCGGGAGAGACGGTGTTGATGACGATGACGTATCCGAAACTCTTCAGCACCCTTGCCGTCGTCGAAGGATTCGGAGAAATCTGGGAGATCAGCAGACCAAGCATCTGGCGATCGACACTTGAAATAAAGAAACGCGGAAATCAGCTTCCATTTGCCAAATTTGAACCGGAAAAATGGGGCCGCGGGGGAACGTTTCAGATGCCGAACGGCCAGAAAATAGAATATATTTTCAAGATGTGGAAGGGGGACAACGAACTCCATTCTCCGCTGAAACAACGGCTCGCAATCATCAAACAGCCGTCGATCTGGAAATCGGCGCTGTCCGTTGAATTCGAGAACCATTCCGAAACCCTGGAAAAGAATCCGTGGATCATCATGGCGGTAAAGTATATGATCGCGCAGCGCCGGAACAATGCTGCCGCAGCATCGTGAGACAAAGGATAGCATAGTGAGCGAAAAGAAAAAATTTTTATTGCGTCTCGACGAGCACCTCTATACCGCGCTGGAAAAGTGGGCGGCGGACGATCTGCGCAGTGTGAATGCGCAAATCGAATTCCTGCTGAAAGAGGTCGTGCGCAAAGCGGGGCGGACCCGTGAGGCGAAGAATAACGAAGAGATAAAAGAGTAAGAGATCTCCACAACGACATTACATATGACGACCTATAAATCAAAAATTGGACCGGAACTCGTTATTCCCCTTGGAATATTATTGGGCGGCATCGGCATATTCTTTGTCGTCAAAGGCATTTGGCCCGGCACAATAATAATTGGAATCGTTGCATTGTTTATCGGACACATGTTTGTCACAACGCGCTACACGGTGAACAACACGTCGCTGCAAATCGTATGCGGTTTCTTCTATTCAAATACGGTCGATATACGCACCATCGAATCGGTCCGGAGCACCACCAACCTCATCAGTTCACCCGCAGCATCGCTCGATAGGATGGAATTGATTATGCGCAGCGGCGAACGAATCATCATCTCTCCAAAAAACAAAAAAGGCTTTCTTCAACATCTGCGCCGAATCAACGCCGGCATCGATATCGCGGTGCAGGGAAGCAACTAACGCGATGCGAACGCGCGCACCGGGTCATCGATAGAAAATACAATCCCCGCTCCGGCCTCCCTTGATTTTGGCACACCGTTTTTGAATATTGACTCGTCTAATTTTTCCATCACCAAACAATCAGGGATGGATATAACCACCGACCCCAAATCTCTTCATTTCTTTGCCCCGCTCGGCAGAGCCGCTATTTCTTTCTTCGAACATCTCGGAAAATATTTTTCAATCGTCTGGTGGATGCTGCGGAACGTCGCAAACGCCAAAGAATACTCGCGCAATATACTCCAGCAAATGGTGATGATCGGCAACAATTCCATTCCCATCGTGCTGTTCGTTTCTTTCTTTGTCGGCATGGTCACCGCGGTGCAATCGTCGTACCAATTGTATGATTGGATACCGAGAACGGTTGTCGGAGCGCTGGTGACGAAATCCGTGCTGCTGGAGCTGGTGCCGCTTCTCTCCGCGCTGGTGCTGGCGGGGAAGGTGGGGGCGACAATCACGGCGGAAATCGGCACGATGCGCGTTACCGAACAGATCGACGCGCTGGAATCGCTGGCATTTGATCCGATATCCTTCCTGATTACTCCGAGGGTGCTGGCGGGAATCTTCATGTTCCCGACACTCGTGATTTTCGGCGACGTTGTCGCCATTCTCGGAGGCATGTTCGGCGCATCGTCCATTGCCGGCATTCCGGCGGAAGTCTTTGTCGACGGTATGAAGAGTTCATTCAGAACATACGATGCAGTTTTCGGGATTATTAAAGGAACATTTTTCGGCTATATCATTACCTCCATCGCCTGTTACCAGGGATACACGGTTCAAGGAGGATCCGAAGGCGTTGGCAGGGCGACAATGAATACCGTTGTGCTGACCTGCCTTGCCGCCGTTGTTATGGACTTTATTCTTGCCTCGGTGCTGTTATGATCGTACTGACGAACATTTGGAAAGCCTTCGGCGAAAAGCAGGTGCACACCGGAGTGAACCTGTCGGTGAACGACCGCGAGACGACCGTTATACTCGGACGCAGCGGCGGCGGGAAAAGCGTGCTGCTGAAAATGATCATCGGACTGATCAAGCCGGACAGCGGTTCCATTCTGGTCGACGGAAAAGAGGTCACCGGCATGTCGTTCAAACAATTGCAGCGGCTTCGGTTTAAATTCGGGTTCCTGTTCCAGGGAGCGGCGCTGTTCGACTCCATGACCGTCGGCGAAAACATCGCGCTGGCATTGCGGCGGCACAGCGATTACACCGAAGCGGATATTAAGGAAAAAATGCGGTATGCACTGAACCTTGTAAAACTTGACAATGTCCACAACCTCATGCCTTCGAGTTTGAGCGGAGGAATGAAAAAACGGGTCGGCCTCGCCCGCGCCATTGCGCTCACGCCGAAATATATGCTGTACGACGAGCCGACCACCGGACTTGACGTGGAAACGGCTGACGGCATCAATCTGCTGATCAACGAATTGAAGAAGGAACTCGGCGTTACTTCCATTGTCGTCACACACGACGTGCACAGCGCCTTTGTGGTCGGAGACCGGTTCGGTATTTTTGAGCAGGGACAATTCATCGCACAGGGGACGAAAGAGGAAATCCGGAACAGTTCAAACGACAACGTACGCAAATACATCGAAAGTGAAATTCAAACGTAAGGTGACCTATGAATCTATCGCATGAATCAAAAATCGGGATCGCGGTATTTCTCGCCGTCATCCTGCTGGTCAGCGGGGTAATCTTCCTGAAGGGAATCGATTTCCGCTCGCAGGATTATACTCTGACGATCTTTTACGACAACGTCAACGGGCTGGCCAAAGGAAGCCCGATCACGATCGCCGGACTCGTCATCGGGAAAGTGAACGACATGCGGCTGACCGGCAGCACTATCGCCGTGGAAGTTTCCATCGATAAAGATGTGCATATTGCGCGGGACTCCAAAGCGTTCATCAAAAGTTCAAGCATTATGGGAGGAAAACAGATTGCAATCATACCCGGCGCATCGCCCGAGATCCTTCGGAACGGGGACGAAATCACCGGCGCGTACGAGGCCGACCTTACCGAACTAACTTCGACACTTGCTCCAATTTCCTCCAATGTGCTGGGCATTCTGGAGCGGGTCAATACAACGTTTGATGATAAGACAAGGCTTCACATTCAGAACATCCTAATGGATTTGAACCGGTCGACCACAGAACTCGAAATGGTGATCAAGACGCAGGGAAAAAACATCGACTACGCATTCGGAAATTTCTCCGAGTTTTCGAAATATATGTCCCGCTTTGCAATGAACCTCGATACAATTGCCGTTACCCAGCGGGGAAATATCGACGACGGGATTCTCAGCATTAAAGTGACCGCAAAAACAATGGAAGAGGCGGCGGCACGATTCCGGGAAGCGAGCGCAACACTGGAGACTGTCTTTAAGCGGATCGAAAATGCCGAAGGGACACTCGGAAAGTTATCGCGCGATGATCAATTGTACGTGCATCTGGACAGCCTCGCCGTGAATCTGAACGACCTGGTGAAAGACATCAAAGCAAATCCGAACAAATACGTCAGCATCAGCATTTTTTAGCGACCGCGCACAACCGGCTCAAAGATTTTTTTGCAGAGCGGGAGTAAAAATCATCCGATCCGTGTTATACACCATGGACGACTAATCGAGGGATTGAATGAAAAAATATCTTTTAACCGCCTATGTGACGGCGGTGCTGCTGGCAGCCGGAGCCGGAATACTTTTTACACAAGAAAAGGCAAAAAAGACCATGGAGCAGGATTCGGAATTACGGAAGAAAGTATTGTGGCAAAAGGCGACCGAAATGCCCTTCACCGGCATTTTCGACGAGTTCTTTGAAGAAGGAACATACCATTGTGCTGGATGCGGTGCGGAATTGTTCACATCAAAAACCAAATATAATTCCGGATGCGGCTGGCCCGCGTTCTCCGACAATGTCGGCAACGGCGCGATCGAAGAGGTGATCGATCGTTCTCACGGGATGGTGCGACGGGAAGTGGTCTGCGCAAAGTGCAAGGGGCATCTCGGCCACGTGTTTGAAGACGGCCCGAAACCGACGGGACTGCGGTATTGTATCAATTCCGTATCACTGGATTTTATACCCAAAACATCTTCTCAGAAAAAATAAAAATAGACGGCGTCGGGATCATCGAATAGGAATGTTTCTGACGCCCACCCACACACCTTCCGCATTCTTTTTCACATCGACAATACCATCGTCTCCCCGATAGTATAATTGCGACCGGTACGCTCCGGTAACATTGGGATCGTCCTTAAACACAAAATCGTTTACGTATGTCATCGCACCGTTCGGTTCTTTAATCACCAGATGAATATGTGCCGGGGCATTATTCGAAGGATACATCGCCGGACGGATCGACAGAATTTCATATTCGCCCCGCTCATTCGTTTTCCCCCAACCGTGAAGATATCCATGCCATTTGTGTATGCCGACCTCGTTTCCCTTCTTCGGGTAAATCCCGTGATTGTTGGTATGATACGCATACAGCACCACCCCCGCATACGGCGTTGAGCCGTCCCGTTTCGTCAATCGGCCGGTAATGCGGAGACGCTCGCCCGGTTCATTGTTGTGTGCAATAGAAACGATGTGTGTCAACCGTTCCGGCATATTGACAAAACAACAGGCAAGATTTTCGTTGTCGTCATCGCATTGTTCGTTCGTCGGCGTCTGAGAGGAACTTCGAACGAAAAAAAATAACACAAGAGACAGAAATATGCGCATTGAGATTCCGGATTGTTATGTCCGGTAAATGTAGAGATGCCGTGCGGCAGAGTCAAGAGAGGATTGTAAAGAAGAGACGGTGCGCGTGCACCGTCCCGAAAAAATATCAATGATGATGTCCGCCCGGACCGTGCACGTGTCCGTGGCTCAACTCATCGGCGGTTGCTTCGCGTACATCGACCACCCGCACATCAAAATGGAGCGTCTTGCCTGCCAGCGGATGATTACCGTCAACGGTAACAAGATCGTTTTCGATCTTGGTAATGGTTACCATTTGATGGCCTTGCGGGCCCGATGCCGTAAACTGCATTCCTACCGCAAGATCCTGCACGCCTTCAAACTGGGACCGCGACACCTGGATCACCTGGCTTGCATCCAATTCGCCGTAGGCATCGGCCGGAGCGATGGTGGCCTTAAACGAATCGCCGGAAGATTTCCCGATCAATTGCGATTCCAGTCCCGGTATAATATTTCCCATCCCGTGAATATAGGCAAGGGGATCTCGTCCGTCGGACGAATCGAGTATCGCCCCGCCGTCGTCGGTCAGCGTATAGTGTATGGAGACAACTTTCTGGTTTTCGATTTTCATTATAATCACCGTGCTGTAATTGAAATATTGAAGAAACAAGGTAAGAGAATTCGGGCGAAGGACAAAGAAAAAACGTCGCTAGGATAAAAGTTCATTATTCAATACCAGCCGTGCCCGTGCATGCAATCCTGCTGTGCCGGGATTGGCAAGAATTTCTTCCAACACTATGGCGAGTTCGCGTTTCAGATCCGGTTCCCGAAGGGCAACCCGTGCCAGCACGGTCATCGCAAATGCCTTTGCGGCAATGGATGAGCGGACAGAGTGCAGAATTTCGAATCCCGCGTTGACGACAATTCCCCGTCTACCCCTTGGAATGTTTACGAATTGCAGAGAGCGCATGACGTTTCTCTGAACGGCATCATGAGCGTTTTTATCCAAACATTGTGCGATCAATTTTTGAATCCACGGAACGGCGAGATCGGGATATATTTCGATGCAATGCGTCATGATCCACGACGAACGCCGTTTGCACTGTGGATCATCGGCGAGAAACAGACGCATCAGCCGGGCAAAGCGGCCGGCATCATCTCCGACCCAGCGGGCAAGGCGAACCGTATTTTTCTTGGAGTGTTCTTTTGCTATTTCAGATTTAAGATCGAATTCTGCGGGCATACAATATTTCCGAGACTCCCGAAATATTCAACAATCAGGTCATTGCGATCCCGACTTTAGTCGGGAGAAGCAATCTGGATTATCAATTAATTTAATCAGATTGTCCCGCTTTTTGGATTCCGCGCATAGCGGGATTCAAAAGCGGAACTTCGTCGTCTGTCGTACGACAGACTCCTCGCAATGACTTTTTCAGAGGTCTCCTACAATTAAGTACACGATGAAGTCGGTTCAATGTAAAAGAGATTTGACCGTCATGCAACACTTCCACTTCACATCGGAATTTCGTATTTTCCAAACGAAAAGAATGAACAGATAATCAACTCCGATTTATTCAATAGAGAGAATTTATGGGCCGCATATTCGAAAAACGAAAACACGTAATGTTCGCGCGGTTTAAAAAGATGTCGAAAGCGTTCAATCGAATCGGCAAAGACATCGAAATCGCCGTCAAAGCCGGTGGAGTGGATCCGAAAGCCAACTCGCACCTGCGTATCGCTATTCAGAACGCCAAGAGCGTCAACATGCCGAAGGACCGCATAGATGCGGCGATCAAACGGGCATCCAATAAGGATACGTCGGGATATTTTGAGATCATTTACGAAGGATACGCACCCCACGGTATTGCCGTTGTGGTGGAGTGTGCAACGGACAATCAAACCCGCACCGTGTCCAACGTCCGTCATCATTTTAAAGAATACGGCGGCTCACTGGGAAACCCGGGATCGATCTCCTTTATGTTCGAGCGGAAAGGCCTCTTCAAAATTCCCATAGAAAAGGTGAAGGATGTCGACGAATTCGAACTGGAAATGATCGATCATGGATTGGACGAATTGACCGGCGACGACAAATTCCTTTATGTGTACACATCGTTCCAGGGATTCGGCGCAATGCAAAAGGCGCTGGAAGAGCGGGGAATTGAACCGGCCGGTACCGAACTTCAGTATATTCCGACAACAACAAAAGAATTGAACGAAGAGCAGCAGAAGGAAGTGAATGAACTGATAGAGGCGATGGAAGAAGATGATGACGTGCAGAGCGTGTACCATACGATGCAATAACTTATAAAAATCCCAGGGATCTTAAAGATCCCTGGGATTTTTTGCATTTAAAAAGATTCCCGGTGTTTTTTTAAACCGCTCCGGTGTGGATCGAATCGTCACCGAATTTCCGCTTGAGCTTGTCAACCGCACTGAGCGCCTGTTCCCGCTTCTCATCCGCAGCAAACATCGACATTGTTTCCTCGCCCGCCGCTGAAAACTGCGTCAATCCGACGCCAAGCAATCGTGCCGAACGTTTTCGATCGAATGCCCGCAGAAAAATCTTTTTGACACCGTCAAACACCACGCCGTCGTCATTTGTCGGTTCCGACAGCGTCACATTCCTGGTAATAGTGGTAAAGTCGGAATAGCGGATTTTGATCTTAATCGTCTTTCCCTTCCATCCGTACCGGCGGGTGTGGTAGCAGACGCTTTCCGTCAATTCGAACAGTCGCCGCAACAATTCGTCCTGCTCCGTAATATCCGCGCCGAAGGTCTGTTCATTGCTGATGCTTTTCCGTTTCCATTCCACATCCAGCCGGTCTGAGCCGATGCCGTTTGCCGCACGCAACAGATATCTGCCGTGATCCCCCAGCAGCGCCGTCAAAGTCTCTTCAGATGACCGCTGAAGGTCACCGACCGTATTGAATCCGTACTTTCGTAATTCCGTTTCCGTCTTTGTTCCTACACCCGGAATTACGTTGATGTTTAAGGGTGCAAGAAATCCTTTTTCCCCGCCGTGGTTGATGGTGCGGACACCCGCCGGTTTAATTACTCCCGTGGCGATCTTAGAGACCGTTTTGTTCGACGAGAGGGCAATGGTGCAGGGAAGAGAGAATTCCTTTTGGACAAGCGCCTGCAGCGTCCGCATGAGTCCGGGAAGATCGTTATGGTACAATTTTTCGCAACCGGTAAAATCCATGTACATCTCATCGATGGACGCCTGTTCGACGATCGGTGCATACTCGCAAAGAAACGCATACAATCGCTTCGATATTTTGCCGTATTCCCCGTGACTGCCGCGAACCACCGTCAACTGAGGACACAATTGCAACGCCCGCCCGGTCGGCATGGCAGATCGGACGCCGAACGGTCTCGCCTCATACGATGCAGAAGTGATCACCCCTCGCCGGCCCACTCCTCCGACAGCGACTGGTTTTCCGATCAAGGAAGGATCTTTAATACGCTCCACCGACACAAAGAAACAATCGAGATCGAGATGAGCGATATATTTTTTAACCGGTTCCATACATAGAAGGTACGCAGGAAGGAAATGAAAAAGAAACATGATAGCGCGAGCAGAAATAAAAATCGCGGATTCACAGAGAGGATACACCACCCATGAATCCGCGAAAGGACACGCACAACAAAGAATATTAATTCTTTAACTTTTTCAACATCTCTTTGCCGTTGTCATTATTTGGATTTAATTCAATCGACTTTTCGTAATTCTTAATCGCATTTTCTTTATCGCCGCTCATCATATATCCTTCTCCCAGGGAATCGTAGGCATTGGACGAACGCGGGAACGCCTCGACCATTAATGTGAATATGGCAATCGCTTCGCTGAACTTCTTTTGTGCCAAAAATTCATATCCGGCTCCATTCAACTCACCCTCGTTCAAATAATATTCGGACTTCTTTTCTTTGTTGACGCGATACGCGGATATCGCTTTTTCCAATCCGATTTTTTGGATATCATTTTTCAGTGACGTTGCAACGGATTGTTTCGCCCTATCATACGGTTTATCGTATAAAACCCCCAAAATACTTCGCGTCATATCACGCAGGCGTCCGCCGGTGACATTGGAGAGCAGAATGATTGTTGTTTTGCTTTTCGGCACGCGGAACATCAGCGTGTTGAATCCAAAAATCCCCCCGCCATGCTCAATTGTTTCGACACTATCCGCCGAAGATCCGATCTGTTCCTTTCCGAGGAACCAGCCGTATCCGTAATAATTCGGAACACCCGGCCCCGCAGCGCTGATGTGCGGCGTGAAGATTTTATTTATGGTTTCTTTTTTCGCCAGCGTTTCTGTATACAACGCATTGTCCCACAACAGCAGATCTTCCACAGTCGAGTACAGCGAACCCGCCGCGTACGGTATGGACATATCGATATACGGAGCATTTACGAGTTGATCGCCGTTAAGTTGATAACCGGCCGCCCGCTTTGGCAGGACGCGCGCATTGACATCATAACCGGTATTCTTCATTCCCAGCGGGATAAAAATCTGTTCCGCAAGAACCTGCGCATATGGTTTTCCCGTTACCTTTTCGATAATAACGCCGAGGAGAAAGTATGCGGAATTGTTGTAGGCAAAACGCTCGCCGGGCTGAAACAGCAGCGAAGAATCCTTAAAGAACTTTATAAAATCCTGAGGCCGGTAAGGATCGCGGACCTGATTACGCATGAATCCCGGAAAGTCGGTATAGCTTGGAATACCGGACGTATGCGTCAGCAGGTGATGGATGGTCACCTTTGAACCGGTTTCTTTGGGATAGTCGGGCAGATATTCGGAGATCGTTCCGTCCAATCGCAACGCACCCCGCTCAACCAGCTGCATCACCGTCATAGCGGTGAATTGTTTCGTTACCGAGGCGAGACGGAACTTTGTATCCGCTTCATTCGGGGAACGAAGTTCGAAATTTGCATAGCCGTATCCTTTACGCAAGACAACCTTACCGTTATGGGCGATCAACACGGATCCGTTGAACTGTTGTTGTTTCACGAATCCGGCAACGAGATCGTCGAGTGTTTCAGTTTTAACCTGGGAGCTGGCAAGAATGGTGGCGGCGACGGTGAGAATAAACAGAGTAATTGAAATATACCGATAGGTGCGAAGAGTCATAGGATCTCCCGAAAAAGTGTATAGGCAACCTATTAGACTTGTTTTTTACGGATAAAGTTGCAGAAAATCTTTCCCCGCCGATGCAATAAAGAGAAGTTTTATGTAATTTAGGTTCACAATAACTGCGGGAATACCAACACGATGAAGCTCGGACACTGCGCATTCATTACTCTTTATACATCCTCGCCGGAGAAGACCGGGGCATTCTGCCGCACACTGGGATTCACCGCCGTCTCTCAGGACAACACCACAGCGTTGATGACGGATGGAAATTATTTTTTTGATATTCGACGTGCCGACAAACCCGCTTCGACGTTATCGTATTGTGTTTCCGATATCTCCAACGCCATCCACATGGCGGAAAATCTCGAGATCACAATTGTCGAAAAATCGCAACACCACGCCATACTCCAAGAGCCGAACGGGCTTCTGATATTGCTTATTTCGTCGGAGGCCTTCGCCCTCAGCGAATTCCCGAAAAAACCGTCGTCATTGTGCGGAACATTTTATGAGATCAGCCTGGAAACAACGGATATGGAACGATCGATTTCCTGGTGGCAGAATGTCGGATTTAAAGTGACAACGCGCCAAAACACATGGTGTACGCTTGACGACGGTAAAATGAAAATCGGCCTGTACGAAAAGGGAAGTTGCCCGCATGCATTCCGCAACCCGTCGTTAACATATTTTGAATCCGATATGGCGGAGCGGATAGGGAAATTAAAGGAAAGAGGGATGACATTTGCGCAAGAGGAAGATGAGATAGGAATGAAAGGTCACGCGATCGCAGAGTCGCCGGACGGACAATATTTTTTCCTTTTTACCGCATAATACAACGAACGCACCGGGGAAGCATATTTACCGCTTCAAAATAAAATCCACCTCAAGAAGATCGTAGTCAGTCACCGTCATGCCGAGTTTTTTATACACCGTGTGCGCCTTTATGTTCTGTTTCTCGGCGTACAGCCGCAGTCCGCAGACGTTTCCCTCCTTTTTTGCCATCGCAATCACATAATGATAAAGGGACGAAAAAACTTTTCGTGCGCGATATTCTTCTTCAACATAAACGCTCTGGATCCACCAAAACACCCCGTTACGCCAATCGCTCCACTCATATGTGATCATCAATTGTCCGACAATACGTCCGTTTAATTCGGCGACCAAATAAAATCCCCGCGCACGATCGTCGAACATGCCGTTGACGCCCTTGAGTGTCCGTTTAAAATTGAGATCAAAATGTTCGGTCTCTTTTGCGAGAGCGACATTATAGCGCGCAATCGTCTCCGCGTCTTTCCGCGTTCCTCTTCGTATTTTCATGGCTATTTCCGCCGTTATTGATATCCCGTAATAGTAAACCGTGTACCTTAAAAATCAAAAAACATTCCGATCATATGACGACTTATCTTCTGATTGTAAAACTGTCCCCGTTCTTCAAGTCCAGTCCTGAAGGTGTACGACAGACGAATCGCCGAAAACGAATCGCCGGAGATTTTCAATCCCGCCTGATAACTCTGCGTCGAACCGTACTCCAGCTCACCACGCAATTTAATATCCACCGCGGTATAAACGTGCAGCGGTCCGTAGAGATGCGTATTCAAAAACTCACCCCCCGCCTGAAAAAGCCATTGTCCGTCGATCCGGGTGTCGATAAGAAAGGAATGGGTGTAATACGATCCGCCGTAGACAAATCCCCGCACGGCAGGAAACTGCCGTAGTACGAAGAATTGATAATAATCCCTGGCATAGTTCACCGACCGTGTAAATCCGAGACTTTCAAATGCATCGTCCGACAAATGCTGGCTGGTGTGCCCGCCGCCGATGCGGACCGTCCATAGCGGCGACAACCGGATATCGGCATAGACATCGACAAAAAAGTCGACATTGACCACCTGAAAGCGAATTCCCGCATTGTTCAGATGCGTATAAACGGAGCTCGCGAGAGAAATTTGTGCATCCAGTTTTTCATAGCGAAGGTTGGCAAGAGAGAAAATACCTCCCATGCTGCCGATCAGCGATCCCCTATCGGTCATTTTGTTGTAGGAGATGCGGTGAGCATTGCCGTCCGCCGTAAAGACCGGAACATATTTCTCGCGCGGGAGGAATGTAAGAAGTGAATCAGAGCCCGCTGCGACAAGCGAAATCGGCAGAAGAAAGAACGATACAATCCATAAAACAAAGAATCGATAAATCCATACCATAGCAGATCGTTTTTTCATTTAATTCACCAACAGCAATTTGCCCTGCGGCTTTTCGCCGGAATACATTTTAATCCCGGGCGCGGGAAACCGGACTTTATCGATCAGATTTTTTAATACACCCCAGGTATCGCCATCCGGCAAAATCTCGTTCATATTCCAATCGAGCGACACGGCGAATTTGTGTTTCTTCTCACCGGTATCGCCATAGGAAACATTTTTCGCCCCCATGCCGACCGCAATATTCAGGAACTTCGGCCAGTATTTCTGCGCCGGCTCCGGAAGAAGGTTGTGCACATTTGCGGAGATCCAATAGATGTGTCCGCCGTAATCGCTGGCAGGCCCCCAGTCCGGATCGTTGCGTCCTCCCGATGCGCTGGGAAAATAACTCCACTTATAGTTGAAATTTCGCAGCACCGGATACTCGGTCTGCAGCGCGCCGTACACTATTCCCGCCGTATTGAAATACAAATCCGACATGTTGAATGCCCACTTAGAGAATCCGTCGGCAGTCTCAATGGCCAGCGCATGCGACGCCGGAACCGCCACCGCCGCCCACAATGCGGTAGCATCGTCATAATGTGCCCACTTCATGACATCGTACGTCAGATGAAAAATGAGATACGATGCATACATATGTCCCAGTTTATCGACGCCATAACTGGTGTTATAGAAATACCCGTCGTTTTGGAAACGAAATGCGTGCTGTTTATAAAAATAGTCGTCCTTCCACCACCACTGGAATTCCATAAACACCGCCCCGGCGGACCAGGCGATAGTGCCGTATGTGGCGACGTCTTTTCGCTGCAGCGTCAGGAATGTTGTATCTTTTTCACCGTCAACACCGGCATGCAATAGTTGGAATGCCCCGGTAAGGACGAAGAATACCGCTATAAATCGCATCATGAAATAAAATTACTAAAGAATTGGACGACTTCAAAAAGGGAGATCAGAACGCGAACTCACCCAAAACGACCGGGCGGCGGGCACCGGTGACCGAGGGAACGTTTGACGGCTGTTCGTGAATTGTTTCGTTTGCCAGCACGGCAAAGCAGAGCGCTTCTTTGGAATCGCTGTCGATGCCCAATTCCGTGCTCCGATTGATGTGAGCAGGATAAAAATACCGCCGCAGCGATTCCATCAACCAGACATTTTTTGCGCCGCCGCCGCTGACAATCAGTTCATTCAGCATTTCACGACGCAGCAACGGACGGAGAAACTTTATAAATTGATGATACACGGTCATCGCAGTATATTCGGTCGCGGTAGCGACAACGTCTTCTTTTTTTAAACGACCCGATCTCTTAATAATTTCCGCAATAAACATCTCTCCGAACAATTCTCTACCCGTCGATTTCGGAAGAGGTCTGTACAGATATGGATGACGCATCATATACTTCAACAGCGGCAGGATAATTTTCCCGCTGCGGGCGACGTCGCCGTTATCGTCAAATTCCTTTCGGTAGAATTTTTTCATCAGCGCATCGATCACCATATTGCCCGGACCGGTATCGAACGCAACGACATCGTTCACCGAACAATCTATTTTCAGCAATGTCATATTGGCAATACCGCCGATATTCAACAACAGCCGGTGTTTTTTGGCAGACCGAAACATCAAATAATCGAAGTAGGGAACAAGCGGCGCCCCCTGTCCGCCGGCCGCCATGTCCGCCATGCGGAAATTAGCGACAACAGGAATACCGGTCAACTGTGCCAGCGTGGAGGAGTCGCCGATTTGCAGCGTTGAGCGGATTTTTTTTCCAAACAGAATATGCCGCACAGGGATATGGTGTATCGTTTGACCATGGGAACCGATGAGATCGACCGAAGAAAGAGGAATTTTTGCTTTCCGCGCCACTGCTTTTACCGCATCGGCGAGAAAATGCGCCACCAGAACATTTAATTGCGATATGGTATCGACAGAACCTCTCCTCGGAAGAGAATTGGCGAGCAGAAAAAGCTTATATCCTTTTGGATATTTCACAGAAGCAAAAGCAATCTGATTTAAACGCATCGATGTGCCGTAACCCGAAATTTCAGTCAGCACCGCATCCGCTGAATCGGCGGACGTTCCCGACATCAAGCCGATGACAAGTTTTTTCTTTTTACGTTGTAATTTTTGGAGTGTCTTCATAAGCATAGAAATGACGCTTTCGCATAGAAAAGGTAATGAAAATGTTGTAAACTATATACACAATTTTCAAGGCGCACAGTGCATCACATTGCATTAGCGCGCAACCAAGCGGCATTCGAATCTAAAATGTTTTCACCGCTTTTTCCCGTCTTTATTCTTACCTTAAAGAATCGTCAGTATTGTTTCCCCCCATAGAATCGAGTCATTATGTACCTTTACAATCGCATTCTCTTCTTTGCCGTATCCCTAGCATTGATCGCAATAACGCAACACCTGAAGGCTCAAACGGTGTTTATCAACGAATATATGGCGTCGAATGCGACAACAATAAAAGATCCCGATTACAGCGATTATGCCGACTGGATCGAACTTTATAATGCAGGCGAATCGGCGGTAAATCTTAATGGATACTCCATCACGGATAATCTGTCACAACCCCAAAAATTCATCTTTACCGCAGATATTATGGTACAGCCGCATTCATTTGTAATTATTTGGGCAGACGATGCGGCGGTCGGCACACACGCAAATTTTAAACTGAGTGCATCGGGCGAAAGCATCGGCCTATACGATCCCGCAGGTATTCTTTTGGATACGGTAACATTTGGCTCGCAACTAAACGATATTTCCAAAGGACGATACCCGGACGGCGCATCCTCCTGGTATACGATGTCACCGGCAACGCCGGGATCGGCGAATCTTGAGTCGAGTATCATCGACAAACTGTCCCAGCCGATTTTTTCGCATGCCGCCGGATTTTATCCGGGAGCGACAATAATAACGCTTACCCATCCGATACCCGGAGCGACCCTTCGATATACGCGCGACGGACATACGCCGACGCAGAACAGCACGCCATACTCATCGCCGATTGTCGTCGATTCAACGCAGGTACTTCGGGTGCGCGCATTTAAAGAGGGAATGCTCCCCAGCCGCATTGCGACGTCGACGTATTTTATCTCTATGCAGTCAGACCTGCCGGTCTTTTCGCTTACCACCGATCCCGAGAATTTTTTCAGCGATACATCCGGCATCTATGTGATCGGCACCAACGGGGTTATCGGCAACTGCAGCACCGCACCGCGGAACTGGAACCAGGACTGGGAACGCCCCGTCGACCTTGAATTCTTTGAACACGACAAACAATTGGCTTTTTCCGTTTCGACAGGCGTGCAGATCTACGGCGGCTGTTCGAGGTTGTACCCGCAAAAATCGCTGGCATTCTATTTTCGCGGAGAATACGGATTTGGAAAACTGAAGTATAGATTATTCCCCGACCAGACGATCACCGAATATAATAATTTCGTCTTGCGAAGCGCCGGGCAGGATTGGTGGAGGACGATGTTCCGCGAGGGGATGGCACACACATTAATTAAAACAGGAATGAAGGTTGACTATGTCGATTACCGGCCCTCCGTTCTTTTCATCAACGGACAGTACTGGGGAATCCACAATATCAGGGAAAAACTGAACGAACATTATGTCGAAGAACACCACAATGTCAACGGCGAAAACATCGACCTGATCGAGATCAGCAAGGACGTCAAAGCAAACAATGGCGACGTGATTGCGTACAACGAGATGATCAACTATATGACAACGAATTCACTCGCCATTCAAAGCAATTTTGAACACATCGCCTCAATCGTTGATCTTGACGAATACATCGACTACCAGATTGCCCAGATTTATGCGGCGAACGGTGATTGGCCGGGATCGAATATGAAACTATGGAGAGAAAGAAAAGCAGGATCGAAATGGCGGTGGATGATTTACGACCTTGACTTTACCTTCGGCGGCAACGGGCAGGGACAGTACTATACCAATACACTCGCGCAGGCGACTGCTACCAACGGACCCGAATGGCCGAATCCACCCTGGTCGACGTTGATGTTTCGGAAATTGCTGGAAAATACCGGATTCAGAAACGAATTCATTCAGCGGTACGCCGCTCATCTCAACACGACATTCGAAAAAAACCGCGTCCACGCAATGATCGACAGTTTGGCGCTGGGAATTGCAAGCGAAATACCGCGGCACAAGAGCCGCTGGCCCCAATCAATTTCACTGGATATGAAAAATTGGGCCGGCAACATCCAGATCATGAAAGACTTTGCCACATACCGCCCCGACACGTCGATGAAACATTTTCGCGAAAAATTCTCTCTTCCCGGTATCAACAGACTTCTCATCGGCAGAAACGATCCTGCGGCAGGAAAGATCTATACGAATTCCGTTGACGTAAAAAAGAACGGATCATATAACACCTTTTTCCGCGGTGTGCCGCTGCGAATCCGTGCAGAGGCGCTTCCCGGTTTCCGATTTGTGCGTTGGGAAGGTGTGATGACATCCGCGGCACCGGAAACGTCGATCATGCTGTCGGTGAATTCGACGTTGACCGCCGTCTTTGAACCGGCGGCGTTAACGGCAACCGATCCGGTCATCAACGAAATCAACTACAAATCATCGCCGCTGTTCGATACGGAAGACTGGGTCGAGTTCTACAATCCGTCTCCCGATCAGGTCGATCTTGCCGGCTGGTCGTTCGGACAAGGGAGCGATGAGGACTTTGTTTTTTCCGCGGGAAGCACCATCGAGGGGCGGGGATATGCCGTCCTTTGTCGCGATACCGCAAAATTCCTTGCACTCCGTCCGGAGGTGAAGAATGTATTCGGTAATATGGATTTTGGATTCAGCAGTAACGGAGAACAAATACAGCTCTTTACTCCGTCAAAGGAGATTGCGGACGACGTACACTATCTTCCGACCGCACCATGGGCCACCGCTCCAAACGGCAGCGGCCCGACATTGTCTTTGATCAATCCCGGAGCAGACAATGTTCCGGCAGAAAACTGGAAAGCATCGAAACACTACGGCACTCCCGGCGAATTGAACGATGTCTATGTTGTTGTAGGTGTCCGAACCGGACAACAACCCGGTGATTACGAATTGTATCAAAATTATCCCAATCCCTTCAATCCGTCGACCGTCATCGCTTTTCGATTAAAGGAACGTACGACAGTAATGTTGACGGTTTATAACCAGCTCGGCCAGATTGTCCGCCGCCTGATTGACGGTCCGATGGATGCGGGACGCCACGAAATAACATTTCAAGCGGACGGCATTGCATCGGGAATATATTTCTACGAGATGACGACGCCGGCATACAGAAGCACAAAAAAATTACTGCTGTTAAAATAATATTTACTATTGCTCAGCCGGTATTATGTCGGATCAATCGGAAAATCAAATAATCAAAAAATCAGAAAATTTCCGCCCCCTGCTCGGCGCCCACATGTCCATCGCCGGCGGCGTGCATACAGCCGTAGACCGGGCGGTATCCATCGGCTGCACCGCGCTGCAGGTTTTTACAAAGAACAACAATCAATGGAGCGGGAAACCGTTTGCGCAGGAAGATATCGATCAATACAAGAAGAAAATTACTGCGGCCGGCATCGCACCGGTGGTGTCGCACGACTCGTATCTGATCAATCTTTGCGCGACGAATCCCGATACACTGAAGAAATCCCGCGCCGCATTCATCGACGAACTCCAACGATGTGAACAACTGGGGATTCCTCTGCTCAACTTTCATCCCGGTTCGCATCTTGGCACCGGAGACGAAGAAGGCATCAAACGGATTTGCGAAAGTCTTAATATCGCCCACGAAGCGACAAAAGGCTTTTCGGTACGAAGCATCTTGGAAACGACAGCTGGCCAGGGAACCAATATCGGATACCGGTTTGAACACCTGCGCGCCATCATCGACGGTGTCGATGATCCCGAACGGATGGCGGTCTGCATCGATACCTGTCATATTTTTGCAGCAGGGTACGATATTGCAACCGAGAAGGGATTCAAAGAGACATTTAAAGAGTTTGACAGCATTATCGGAATAAATCGGCTTGCCGCATTCCATATTAACGATTCAAAAAAGGGTCTCGGTTCGCGGGTCGATCGTCACGATCACATCGGCAAAGGAATGATCGGTTTGACGGGATTCCGGTTATTGATGAATGACGATCGGTTAGCCCGGATACCGAAGATTCTGGAAACGCCGAAGAGCGACGATCTGCATGAAGACGTGGAAAATATCAGCGTATTGCGGGGACTGGTGAATAATCGGTGAGAAAAATTATCCCGCGTACAATATTTGTACGCGGGACCAAAGAAGACATCCTTAATATGTTAAATTGTGCACTTCTATTGATTCAGCATCGACATCCTTCTTTTTCAGAAACTGGACAAAATCCATATTGAAATACTGCTTCCGTTCCTTTTCAAATTCCAGCAGATGCTCCCTGATTTTTTTATCGTCAAAAGAGCTCTTGAAGAAATTCATCTCCTCGTGGTCATCGTAAATGCGATAGTAAAACATGTCGTGGGTCTCCTTATTGATTCGTGGTAAAAGTACTGATTTTCTTTATCGAAATCACTGTTAACGGAGTATTGTATCCGCATGGAGAAGATCGGAAAAGACGCCGTTTTTTATCGTCTCGGCATTATTCCGTGCTTTTGCCAGCGACGTAAGAATATACCTGTTGGCAATGAACGACTTTCGGGAATCGATTACCGCCTCATCCAATACAAGATATCCGATAACGAGATAGCTATACAGATCGACCAGATCCTTTGCCGCGACATCCTGGAACGAAGGATCTTTCCGGTCCACAACATATCGCAGGCTCTCCAGGAATAACGAACGAATTTCCTTCAGCGCGTTTGCAAGGGATCCCAGCCCGCCGCGATATTCTCTTGTTCCATACGCCTCGAACTGATCGTGCAGCACATCATTGATCACATGACCGATCGATGCGACGATCTGGAGTTGTGATGTTCCCTCGTAAATATTCGTTATGCGCGCATCGCGGGCAAGTCGTTCGACACGGAATTCCTTCATATATCCGGTGCCGCCGTGGATTTGCAGCGCATCGTACGTAATCTTGTTGGCGGATTCGGAGAGGACGTACTTGCACATGGGGGTGAGAAGATTGGCAAGGCGGGTGGCGGATTTCATCGCCGCCACCTCGTTGGCGAACGGTTTCCCCGTTTTTTTCAACGCGTCGATCTTTTCTTCGAATTTTTCCTTCCGGTCTACGCACATGGCTGTATGGTAAAACAATGACCGGTTCGTTTCGAGCGTCACGCGCATTTCGATGAGCATATTGGAAACGGCGGGGAGGGAGTAGATACGCTTTCCGAATTGCTCGCGGTCCTTTGCGTACGACAGCGCCTCTTCATAGGCCGCCTGCGAGATGCCGAGCGCCTGCGACGAAACCCCCATCCGTGCGCGGTACATTAAATCGAATACATATTTAATCAGGCCGAATTTTCTGTCTCCCACCAATTGTGCCGGCGTGTCGTTGAACTGTAATTCGCATGTCGGCGATCCATGGATACCGAGTTTGTTCTCGATCCGTCTCACTTTCAGGGTCGGTCCGCTGTGACACACGAACATACTTAATCCCCGTGCATCCTTCGTTCCCTGTTCCGATCGTGCCAGCACCAGCAGCACCTGCCCGTTGCCGTTGGTGATGAACCGCTTTACCCCGCGCAGGAACCATTGTCCCTGGTCGTTTTGATACGCCTGCAGTTTTACCGCCTGAAGATCCGAACCGGCATCGGGTTCCGTCAGCGCCATGGCGCCGGTGTACTCACCCGTACAGAATTTCGGCAGGAATTCCCGACGCTGGTCCTCGGTTCCGAATTTCCGGATCGTATCGGCGATATCCTGAAGACCGAAGAGATTCATCAGCGACGCATCCGCCCGGGAGACGATCTCTACCGCCATCATATAGACGGAAAACGGAAAATTCAATCCGCCGTATTTTCTCGGCAGAATCATCCCCATCAGGTCCGCCTGGGACAGTTCGTGAAGATTTTTCTGTGTTCCTTTCGCGTACGACACGATGCCGTCGTGAATGGACACGCCGTCGTGATCGACCTCCGACGCACGGGGAGCGATATGGTTTGCCGCCAAATCGCCGACCATTTCCAGCACCTTCCGGTAGTTCTCCGTCGCATCGTCGTAATTGACCGGCGCATCGCGGAAATCCTTTGACTGCCGGTACTCTTCTTCCGCGATATCAACAATCTCCCTGATGTCGAGTTTGTTGAAGTGAAATTGAAGGTCGCTGTTATCGAGAAAATAGTTCGCCATATCGGTCTCTATTTGAGTTTATTCTTATACACTTCAATAAATTTCGGCAGCACGTCCATCGCATCGCCGACTATGCCGTAGTGACTCACACCGAAAATCGGCGCATCGGGATCGCTGTTAATGGCGATAATCTTATTTGATTCCTGCATGCCTGCGCGGTGCTGTATCGCCCCGGAAATACCGACGGCGATATAGAGTTTCGGGCGGACGGTGACGCCCGTTTGCCCCACCTGACGTTCCGGCGGAATGAATCCTGCATCCACCGCGGCACGGCTGCCGGCTACCTCCGCTCCGAGTACATGGGCAAGGTCATGGATCAATTTGAAATTTTCACGCGTGCCGAGGCCGTATCCGCCGGCGACAATAATCGGCGCACCTTTGAGATTGACTTTACTCTCTTCCCGATGCTGTTCGACGATCGACACGAGTTCATCGATGCTCTCGGGGGAGTACGGAATTGACGTGATTTTTCCTTTTACACGTTCAGATAACGGGTGCATCTCCATAACTCCTTCGCGCACCGTCGCCATCTGCACCGGATTGTCGGGAGTAATAATGGTGGCAATAATATTGCCGCCGAACGCTGGACGAATCTGCAACAGCAATTGAGAATAATTTTTCCGGAGATACGATACGTCGGATATTTGCAAATCGGTGCAGTCCGCCGTTAATCCGCTGCGCGTTGCGGAGGCGACCCGCGGCGCAAGATCGCGGCCGATAATCGTTGCCCCGAACAGCACGATGCGAGGCATGTGTATCTGCACCAACGAGGTCAATATCCGCGAGTACGGAAGCGTGCGGTATAATTTCAACGCGGGATCGTCGATCACCAACGCTTCGTCCGCGCCGTAACGGAATGTCTCCGCCGCAAGACTGTTCACGCCGCTGCCGATCACGACCGCTTTCACCGTGCCGCTCATCGATTGCGCCAGTTTATGCGCCTTGCTGAGCAGTTCGAAACTGACATCCGCCGCTCCGCCGCTGCGTTGTTCGATAAAGACCCACACCTCGCGTGTGCCGCGGGATTGAGATTCTGTTGTTGTCGTGCTCATGCGTTATCCCAGTATATGATCTTCCAGTAATTTATCGATCAACGTTCCTATACCATCACGCGTCGGCTCGATCGTTGCATGGTCGCCCCCGCCGAGGATGACCGATTCCACTTTATACACTTTTGTCGGCGAACCATGTACGCCGCACCGGCCGGCATCCAATTTCAGATCGTCCATCGTAAGCGTGTTGATGAAGAGGGAGCGCGACTCAAAGTCGTGCACCAGCGTATCCACATACAGCAGCGGATTCCCCTCCGTTAACTTTTCAATCTCCATTAGTGTCCGCGCTCCCTTGAATGTCATCACTCGTTTTGCTTTAAACGGACGCGGTTCGGCGGCATCTTTCATGACCGTCAGAAGAACGGGAAGAGGCGACCGGACTATTTCGTATCCCCCTTCGATTTTTTTCTTTGCCGTCACAATACGATCCTGCACCGAGAGGATTTCTTCCAGGTAGGTGATTTGCGGTATCTGCAGTTTCTCCGCAGTCTGCGGGCCGACTTGCGCCGTATCGCCGTCGATCGCCTGCCTGCCGGCGAAAATAAAATCATATGCACCGATTTTCCTGACCGCTTCGCTCAGCACATACGATGTTGCCAACGTATCCGCTCCGGCAAATTTCCTGTCGCTCACCAGGTACGCATGGTCGGCTCCCATGTAGAGACATTCGCGCAGGATATCCGATGCGCGGGGAGGTCCCATCGTTACGACACTAATCGTACCACCGTATTGATCTTTAACACGCAGGGCGATTTCCAGCGCAACACGATCTTCATGATTGAAAATAGCGGGAAGTTTTGCACGATTCACCGTGCCGTCATCCTGCATAACATTACCGGTGATGTTGGCGGTATCCGGAACCTGTTTCACCAGTACGATCGAATGGTACATAGTATTCCTGCGGTTGTTGTACTGCTCTTCATCAGGCAATTAACATACCAAGATATGATTCCGAGAAATGCGGAATTTTTGCGGTTTTCACCGTTTTGTATTGAAATAGTGAGAATGAAAAAGAGCGATTCTCAAAATGCGGAAAGAGCCGGTTGGAATTTCACCGGTATTAAAATGCGGTACCGGTCTGAAGATATTGCAGCAGGATTCTTTATCCCGGAAAGACAATGGCATAGAGAATATTGCGCGAGATGTCATTCGTTATGATTTTGTTCCTCATTCATCAATGTCCGGAAGTACTCCTCTGCTTTTTTCGGATCGTAGAGATCTTCGGGTGTGCGTTCAACTTCGGGTATTTTGCCCTCGATCAGTTCTTTTATGATCTCTACGGAAAGTTTATTCGGATGGATCCTTCCCGCAACTTTCCCTTCGGCATTGATCATGACAATATTAGGAATGGCCCAGGCGTTATACCGTTGAAACATCTTAAAATCCTTGTCCAACCCAATTTCACTGTTCATTGGATGACGGATCAAGAATTTTTCGACAAGATGTTTTGGTTCATAGGTAATCGAAATAAATTTTACGTTGCGCCCACGGAACAATGCGATCAGCGAATCCATATGAGGAATCGATGCGATACAGGGAGAACACCAGGTCGCCCAGAAATCGAGAAGATACACAGTGCCGCGAAAATCTCTGTTCGTTAAAGCAACGCGATTTGCAGTTGAATATGAAATAAAGGAAATATCCGGTGGGATTTGGCCGACCAGAAGATGATTGTTCTGTGAATTTAACGTTACAGCGGTTAAAAAAAAAGAAACGAACAAATAGTATAATCGCCGTGACATTTCAATCCTCCAAAGTAGATGTATATCTTATTGGACTCATCCGGAGCTGTTTTGGTTGGGTATGGATCGGGTAATCGTATTTGCTCTGCCGCACGAAAAATCGCGGTGATATCTTACGTGAACCTTGGTTGTGGAATGTACTCCTTTTGTCCAGGCATTGATCATAAAAAAATATTCGGAGGTACTTGTCTTTTTTCGCGGCAGAGAGTATACTGTGGACACGACCAACCGTAAAATATATCATACGAAAGGAGTTGCTATGTCCGGATATGTCGATCTGTTTCTTTTGCCGCTGCCGAAAAAGAATCTTTCCCGGTACCGCAGGCAGGCACAAGCGTTCGGAAAGGTGGCGTTTGAATACGGTGCAGTGCGATACCGTGAGTTTGCCGGCGACGATCTTGTCGTTAAGGGGATGCGGTCATTCGGGAAGAAAGTACGAATAAAGAAAGGGGAAATTGTGATCGCCGCCGTAACCGAATTTAAATCACGCGCACACAGGGACGCAGTCATGAAGAAAATATTCAATGATCCGCGTTTGACCGCTATGACGACGACAGAAGCGCTCTTCTCTTCGAAGCGAATGGCGTACGGCGGATTCAAGACCCTTGTCGATTATTAATCATTTTCGGATGGAGACGACATCCGTACAAACGGGAGACGATACGGCCGTCCCGCATTTTTTTTGCGTCGTTCATAGCGGAGACATCAATCTCCGCTGCAACACTTAGAGATCTTTTTTAAAACAGACGATTCTGTTTGCTTCGACAAATCCCATTGCCCGATGCACGGCAATGCTGGTCTCGTTCGAAATTTCCGTATCAGACGCAACTTCCGTACAGCCCATGCTTCGTCCCCACTCTTCGGCAGCGCGAATCAGGCTTCTGCCGACTCCTTTACTGCGCTCCGACGGATCGACGTACATGCCTTCAAAATATGCAATACGATCGGTTGTGCATCCTTCCGCGAACGGCCGGATAGAAAGTTCGATAAATCCAATCACTTCTCCGGCAGCATTTTTTGCGACGAATACTCTGTCGGTGACTTTTCGTTCACCTCCCAGAAAACGCTGCACTTCCTTCTGATGTCCATCGTCGTCGCCTGGCCAGAGTCCGCGGCGCATCCGCGCCCACGCTTCGGAGTCGCGGATAGTTATGGGGGCAATGGTGATATCGCTATTGTTCAATGGTAACACTCCTTCAATGGTATACATAGGGAAAATATAAATGTCAATCATGACATACAACAATGGTTTTAATATTTTTTCCGGCAGCGTGCTTGACTTTTTGACATAGCGTTCCAATCTTACTTTTAACAGGAGAAACGTCGAGTTTTCCGGATGCTCCATTGGTTCGAACCGACGAAAGCAGTTTCATAAGCCCGATTTGATGAATCCACGCGCAGTCCCACGGGTAAATACAAGACTAATGCATCCGATTTTATCGTACAACGCAGCAGAATTTACCGACAGTCTTCGGAACGATCGCGTTGATAATTTTCCGCACCAACTGTAAAAATATTTTGTTCACAATGAGGTCTCTATGCCTTCCATGCCGCTGATTTTTGAGACGATTTGTATTGCCCCGGTTGAAAATATTTGGAAAGCGATCACCGACAAAGACGAAATGAAGAAATGGTATTTCGATTTTACAGAGTTTACGGCAGAGATCGGGTTTGAATTTCAATTTTACGGAGGGCCCGCACCGGAGAGACAGTATCTTCACCTCTGCAAAGTCACCGAGGTTGTTGCAAGAAAGAAACTCACCTATAGTTGGCGGTATGACGGCTATCCCGGGAACTCATTCGTTACGTTTGATTTGTTCGGAGAAGGAGACCGTACTCGAGTGAAACTCACACACGCCGGCCTGGAAACATTTCCTAATGATAATCCCGATCTCGACGCCGCAAATTTTGCGGAAGGATGGAAAGATATTATCGGCAGATCGTTGAAAGAGTATGTTGAACAAGCACAGTAGCGATATTTTAAAGAAAGCTTCGGTCGATGGATAAGTCACCGGAACAGATTCGCACGGCGCTCGAAAAGATCTACACCGCCGAATCCCGACGAATTCTCGCTACGCTGATTCGACTGCTCGGGGATTTTGACATTGCCGAAGACGCAATGCACGATGCGTTCGCCGCCGCGGCGGATCAGTGGAGCGCGGAGGGAATTCCTTCCAATCCCCGCGCGTGGCTTGTTTCCACGGGACGATTTAAAGCGATCGACGCGATGCGCCGCCGGGCGCGGTTCACACCCGATCGGCAAGATGGGAATGATTCCGGAGAGCGATTGACCGAGCAGCTCGAGGCAGATCCATTCGATATCGCCGCACAGATCGACATAGGGATTGATGACGATGAACTGCGGCTGATTTTTACATGCTGTCATCCCGCGCTGTCGCCCGAAGCGCGTATTGCACTCACACTCCGCGAAGTGTGTAACCTGACAACGGAAGAAATTGCACACGCCTTTCTCACCACGCCGACAACGCTGGCGCAGAGAATTGTCCGTGCAAAATCCAAGATCCGCGAAGCAAAAATTCCGTACGAAGTTCCGACACAATCCGAGATTCCCGAGCGGCTCGAAACGGTACTGCATGTCATTTATTTGGTGTTCAACGAAGGATACTCCGCCTCCTCCGGCGATACGGTCACGCGCGCCGATCTCTCCGGCGAGGCAATCCGTCTCGGTCGAATGCTTCTACTGTTACTCCCCGAACCGGAGGTGAAAGGATTGCTTGCTCTGATGCTTCTTCAAGAGTCGCGACGCACCGCCCGGACGAATTCATCCGGCGATATGATTCTGTTGGAGGATCAGGACCGGAGTTTGTGGAATAAAGAGATGATAAAAGAGGGGATCGGTTTGGTGGAACAAGCACTTTCTTCGCGACGATTCGGATCCTATACCATACAGGCAGCGATTGCGGCAGTCCATTCCGAATCACATACCGCAGCCGAAACAGACTGGGCACAGATTGTCGGACTTTATGACGCACTGTTTCGCATGGAACCGTCGCCGGTCATCGAATTGAACCGCGCTGTTGCCATTGCAATGCGGGATGCCCGCCTGCCGGACGGTAATGGATATCGAACCGGATTGGATATTATCGACGCCATACTGTCGCGCGGAGATCTTACCGACTATCACTTTGCCCACTCCGCCCGCGCGGAACTCAGCAGACGCCTCGGTAAATACGACGATGCGCGGACATCATTTCAACGGGCACTATCACTGGCACAGCAGGAACCGGAACGGCGGTTTTTGGAAGGACAATTAAAGAAATTACAGTAAAAAAATGCGGGATTGATGTCGATTTCGCTTCCCGCCATCCGACTAAAGGATGAACACACGAATTTGCCAACAAATCGGAGGAAAAACAATGAAATTCATGGTCATCGTTAAAGCGGATAAGGATTCCGAAGCAGGAGTACTTCCGAGCGAACAATTGCTGTCGGAAATGACACAGTACAACGAAAAACTCGTCGCCGCTGGAATTATGCTCGCCGGCGAAGGGCTCCATTCAAGCACCAAAGGAAAACGGGTGAAGTTTTCAGGAACATCGCGCACAGTCACCGACGGTCCGTTCGCTGAAACCAAAGAATTGATCGCCGGATATTGGATCTGGCAATGCAAATCGATGGAAGAAGCAGTCGAGTGGGTGAAAAAATGCCCGAATCCGATGAACGGCGAATCCGAGATCGAGATACGGCAGATTTTTGAAACGGATGATTTCGGAGAAGCGTATACTCCCGAATTGCGAGAACGGGAGGAAACAATGCGCCGGAAAGTCGAATCAAAAAAATAATCGCATTAAGATGTCGATTGTTCATTCCCGCGATCAATGATATGAAAATTTTTTACAAGGAGACGTCACAATGAGATTTATGATGTTCATGATACCCGCAGTGTATCAGGGAGGGAAAGGAAAACGGGTCGGCGCCGATTTTACTCCCCCCGCCGATGCGATCGAATCGATGATGAAATACAACGAAGCATTGGCAAAAGCCGGCCATCTCATTTCGCTGGACGGACTTCAGCCGATTGAAAATGGCGCGCGCGTTTCATTCGCCAAAGGAAAACCGACCGTTACCGACGGGCCGTTTATCGAATCAAAAGAGGTCTTCGGCGGCTATTGGTACGTGCAGTTTGGCTCGAAGGAAGAGGCGATTGAGTGGGCAAAACGGATTCCCGCTGCGGAAGGGGATACGATAGAGATCCGCCCAATTTTTGAAATTGAAGAATGGCCCGATGATGCAAAGAAAGCGGCGGAGAGTAAAATCGTGACAGAAACAATGGCGCAACACCGAAAATAATTATCACCGGAGGGCATGGTGCAAAACCTCAAAGCGGCAACGATCGACGAATATATTGCTTCGTTTCCCAGGGAAGCTCAGAAAAAGCTGAAGGAAATTCGATCGGCGATTAAAGCATCGGCCCCGGATGCCGAAGAGACGATCAGTTATGCAATTCCGACATTCACGCTGAACGGAAACCTGGTCCACTTCGCCGCATTCAAGAACCACATTGGTTTTTATCCTGCCCCCAAAGGGATAGAGGCTTTCAAGAAGGAACTCTCAAAATACGAAGGAGGAAAAGGAACGGTGCAATTTCCTCTGGATACACCGCTTCCCATAGCGCTGATAAAGAAAATCGTCAAATACAGGGTGAAACAAAACCGGGAATCAGCGAAGAAGAAAAAGAAATGACCGACTGCAACAGAGAATACAATAAGGAAAAAAGAGCATGAAATATATTTGTCTGGGTTATCTCGCAGAAAATATGTGGGACGGAATGTCCGACAAAGAACAGAAACAGTTCGTCGATGAATGCTTCGCCTATGATGCGGAATTACGCAGGAATGGGAATTTCACCGGCGGAGAAGCGCTGCAAAGCGTGCGTAGCGCAACCACCGTGCGGTACAAGAACGGCAAACCTTCCATTACCGACGGTCCGTTTGCCGAGACGAAAGAGCAATTAGGAGGCATTATGATTCTCAATGCGCGCGATCTCAATCACGCCATACAATTGATGTCGAACCATCCATCCACAAGAATGGGAGGAACGTGGGAAATCCGGCCGGCCGATGAGCAGATCAACGCATTGTACCAGGAGGGGGAAAAGTATTCCATGACATCCAAAAACCAATAACACAGGAAATATCAATGGCACAGAAAGTATTTTTCGATATGGCATTGTCGCTTGACGGGTTTATTGCACCGGAAGGGATGGATATGGAGCATTACGACGATCCCGAGTACAAACAATGGTTGAAGAAGTGGATGGAGCTTATGGCATGGGTATTTCCGCTGAAATTTTTTCGGAAAAATTTAAAACTCGAAGAGAGTCCGATGGAAATGTTCCGTCAGCACGCACCATTACAGAACGGCATCGCGGAAGAAGCGCTCAACCAATCCGTTGAAGAGACGTTCAACCGCACCGGTGCAAGCATTATGGGGGTAAAGATGTTTGCGGGAGGCGAGAAATCGTGGCCCGAAGATGCGCCGTTTCACACAAAGGTATTTGTCCTGACACACAAAGTGCGCAAGCCATGGGAACGTCCGGGCGGCACGACGTTTTATTTCGTGAATGACGGCATCGAAAGCGCGCTGAAGCAGGCGAAGGAAGCGGCAGGCAAGCGCGACGTCCGGATCGCTGGCGGTGCTGATGTTGTGCGGCAATATCTGAACGCCGGATTCATCGACGAATGTACGATACATTATTCACCCGTCTTTTTTGGCAGAGGCACACCATTATTTACCGATATCAATCCGTTGCTTCACGCCCACATTATAAAAACACTAACGACCGAAAAGGCAACCCACGTGACGTACGAAATACGGAAAGAGTAAAACGGAAAACCGTCATATCGTTTTATTGATTCACCCTGGCACCGGCATGGTATAAACGACAACAACTGGAGACAGAGTATGAAAAATCGAAACATCCCGATCATCCCGCATCTGTGGTTCGATACGCAGGCGAAAGAGGCGGCGGAATTTTACTGTTCGCTGATCCCGGATTCCGGCATTACGCACATTACCACATTGCACGATACGCCATCGGGGGATTGCGACGTCGTTTCGTTCCGGCTTTCGGGACAGCCGTTCATGGCCATCAGCGCCGGTCCGTATTTCACATTTAATCCGTCGATTTCCTTTTTCCTCAATTTCGATCCGTCAAAAGATAAAAACGCCCGAAAGAATCTCGATGCGACGTGGGAGAAGTTATCGAACGGCGGTTCGATCCTCATGGATCTCGATAAATATCCGTTCAGCGAGCGGTACGGATGGCTGCAGGATAAATACGGGCTCTCGTGGCAACTCATTCTCTCAGATCCCGGCGGCGAAGAGCGGCCATTTATCGTTCCTTCACTGCTCTTTACCGAAAATGTCTGCGGTAAGGCGGAAGAGGCGGCGAAATTTTATCTCTCGGTGTTTTCCGCCAACGGCGGATCCGCTTCCGGCGAAAAAAATACGAAACAAGGAATCATTGCCCGCTATCCCGGCGGAATGGAACCGGATAAAGAAGGAACGATCATGTACTCCGACTTTATGATTGAACAGACCTGGTTTGCGGTAATGGACAGCGCGCGGGAACATAACTATGCATTTAATGAAGCGATTTCTTTTATGATCTCCTGCGAAACGCAGGAGGAGATCGATTATTTCTGGAAGAAACTATCCACAGTGCCCCAAGCGGAGCAATGCGGATGGTGTAAAGACAAGTACGGTGTTTCGTGGCAGGTGCATCCGGCAATAATGGATGAGATGATGAATAAAGGCACGCGGGAACAAATAGACCGACTGACAAAGGCGTTCCTGCCGATGAAGAAATTCGATATTGCAGCGTTGAAAAAAGCGTACGAGCAGCAATGACGGTCAACACATCCATAGCAGCGCAAGGAGAACATAAAAAATGAGAAAAGTAGTTTTCGCAATCAACATCACAATAGACGGCTACTGCGGCCACGAATCGGCCATTGCCGACGACGAATTACACGAGTACTTCATCGGGCTCTTGCGTGATTCAGGTGTTGAGATTTTCGGACGCAACACCTATAATCTGATGTATCCATACTGGCACGATGTTGCCGTGAATCAATCGGAGACAAAAATTATCAACGAATTTGCACGCGTGTACGACGCGGTACCGAAGATCGTCTTTTCGACAACGTTGAAGAGCGTAGAATGGAACAACACGACGCTCCTCCACTCAAATCTTCGAGAAGAAATCCTGAAGTTAAAACAGCAGCCGGGAAAAAATATATTCATTGGCGGATTGAACGTCGGATCGCAAGTTGCACAGTGGAATCTTATCGACGAATATCACTTTGTCGTTCACCCGGTTATTGCTGGAAAAGGTCCCCGCTTATTCGAATCGGGCGGGGAGTATTCATTAAAACTTATTAGTTCAAAAAAATTTCAGTCCGGCGCTATTGCGCTGCATTATAAAACTATTCATCCTTAAAAGGAGACGGTATCATGCTTATCGTGCGCGATATATTTACGGCAAAACCGGGGCAGGCATCAAAACTCGCCATACTCTGCAAAAAAGCATTCGGTTCGGAATCAAACGTGCGGGTGATGACCGATTTTGTTGCCGATTTCAATACGGTTGTTGTTGAAACGGAAATACAAAAATTGGCCGAATTTGAACAGCACATGGAAGAGTACAAATCCGGTAAGCCGGACCCCAAAATCGATCCGCAGGTAATGGAAGAATTGTCGAAATATACCGAAATGTACCTGACCGGACGGAGAGAAATTTATCAGGTGGTGGAATAAACAGTCAAAGCCATCCGATAGCTCAAAGCTATCGGATGGCTGTTTTTCTCAAATAAGAAAATCAGAAAGGAAACACGCCATGCAAAAACTCCATTTTTCAATCGTCATCAATGCGCCGGCAGCCAAAGTGTGGAGCACCATGCTTGACGATAAAACATACCGCCTATGGACAGAGGCATTCTCGCCCGGCTCGTACTACAAAGGTGATTGGAATAAAGGAAGCAAAATTCTTTTTCTCGGTCCCGGTGAACAGGGTGAATCGGGGATGGTAAGCCGCATAAAAGAAAACAGGAAACATGAATATATTTCTATCGAGCATCTCGGCATGATACAGAATGGAAAGGAAGATACTTCAAGCGAGGAGACGAAGGCATGGGCGGGAGCTCTTGAAAATTATACGTTCAAAGAAAAAAACGGAGCAACCGAATTGCTCATTGATCTTACGGGAAATTTCGCCGATGAATTCGCAAAGATGTTCGAAGATATGTGGCCGAATGCGTTGAAAAAACTGAAAGAGATTGCGGAGTGATACACGTATGAAATACATGCTTCTGGTCTATCTCAGCGAAGATGCGTTGACAGAGAACGAACGCCTGCAATGCTACAAAGATTCGGCAAAGCTGTCGCGCGACCTGCATGAAAGCGGGAATTATCTGGCTGCATCTCCGTTACAGCCTATTGCGACGGCAACCAGCCTCCGTGTCCGCAACGGCAAGCGGCTCATCACCGACGGCCCATTTGCCGAAACGCATGAGCAACTCGGCGGGTTTTATCTGATCGATGCAAAGGATCTGGACGAAGCGATATCGATCGCAGCAAAAGTGCCGGTGGTAACGGTAGGAACCATAGAAATACGTCCGGTGCTGGAGATACCCGGTTTGCCTGGGGAATCATAAAAAATTCACCGGCGGCAAATCGGGTTGTCGATTTCCAAATCCTTCAATCGACTACATAGTGAGGATAGAGATCATTTTTATAATCAAAATGGAGTAACTGTGACAACATCCAGTAAGGCAACGACGATCACCGTGCAGGTCACGGTCAATGTTCCTGTTGAAAAAGCGTGGAAGGTCTGGAACGCACCGGAACATATCACACAGTGGTGCACCGGTTCGCCCGACTGGAATACGCCGCGCGCCGAGAACGATCTGCGAGTGGGCGGAAGATTATTTTCGCGCATGGAAGCCAAAGACGGAAGCGCCGGCTTTGACTTTGTCGCAACGTATACCGACATAGTAAAGCATAAGACAATAGCGTACACAATGGAGGACGGACGACAAGTGAAAATCGGTTTTTCATCCAACGGCACCACGACAACGATCATCGAAACATTCGATGCGGAGAATGAAAATCCCATTGAATTGCAGAGAGAAGGATGGCAGACGATCCTGAATAATTTCAAAGCGCATGTTGAAAAAACATCATAATTCAGATTCATTAAGCATGCTGTCATTGCGAGGAGTCTGTCGTACGACAGACGACGAAGCAATCTTTTGAATTTGAATCAATAGGGAGATTGCTTCGCCAGAAAATGGCTCGCAATGACTTGGTACTTTGCTTTCAGCAAAAACTAATTGCACAAATTTATTGATCACCTATGCACACAGTCACTTCCAAAGACGGCACCACCATCGCTTACGAAAAGATCGGCAACGGGAAACCACTTATTCTCGTCGACGGCGCGCTCTGTTACCGCTCGTTCGGGCCGATGCCGAAACTTGCACCTCTGCTCGCGAAACACTTCACCGTCTATTATTATGACCGCCGCGGCCGCGGGGACAGCACCGATATGCAGCCGTATTCTCCGGCGAAAGAAGTTGAGGATATTGCCGCGCTGGTGAATGAAGCGGGCGGATCAGCGTTTCTTGCAGGACTCTCTTCCGGCGCAGCGCTCACTCTGCTGGCAGCGGAGTCGGGTTTGAATCTTCCCAAGATTGCGCTGTATGAACCGCCGTACGTATACGAAAAGAATAGTGCGCAATCGAAGATCAATCACAATGCAAATCTTACGTCACTGCTTGCCGCCGGCAAGCGGGGAGACGCAGTGAAATACTTTATGGTGAAAATGGTCGGCGCTCCCGCTCTCTTTGGATTTATCATGCAGTTGATGCCGATGTTCAAGAAATTGAAGGCAGTTGCGCACACACTGCCGTACGACACGGCGGTGATGGGAGATTTCACCGTACCAGAAGAAAGAATATCCGGGATAAATGTACCGGCGCTGGTTGCCGGAGGAGGAAAAAGCCCGGAGAACCTTCGTACCGCGGTTGCCCGTATTACCTCTGCGCTTCCCAATGGAACGCTCCGCATGCTTGAGGGAGAATCGCATAACGTGAAGGCGGAAAAACTCGCTCCGGTACTGATGGAATTTTTTCTGGACCGCTAAGCGGATAATTTCAGATTTGTCAAAGAAACCACGATGAGAACACTGTATCTTTTTAATATGATTACGCTGGACGGTTATTTCGAAGGACCGGACAGGAATATCGATTGGCATCGGACGGATAATGAATTCAATGATTTTGCCGTCGATCAACTGAACAACACCGACATGCTTCTCTTCGGCCGTGTTACGTATGAATTAATGGCCTCCTACTGGCCGACGGAACAGGCGAAAAGATCGGATCCTGTTGTTGCGTTGCTCATGAATACCATCCGGAAGGCCGTCGTTTCGCGTACACTGCGCTCCGCGGAATGGGAAAACACGCAATTGATAACAGAGTATGTAAAAGAGGAGATCGACCGCTTAAAACGGCAGCCGGGAAAAGATATCGCCATTTTCGGCAGCGCATACCTTGCAAATTCTGTCAGCAATCTGATCGATGAGTACAGAATTATTGTGAATCCGGTGATACTTGGCTCCGGCCGGCCGTTGTTTCCATCATCGGAAAAAAGCAGAAATCTTTCGTTGAAAGAGAGCAGAACATTTGCAAACGGGAATGTGTTATTGTATTATCATCCAACGATATAATAATAACACGGATACCGCACCGCATGGAACTTGGAATATATAGCTTCGTTGAACTCACACCTGATCCGCACACCGGAACGACCATAACAGCAAAAGAACGATTTCGGAATCTGATGGAGGAGATCGAACTTGCCGATCAATTGGGACTTGATGTTTTCGGCATCGGCGAACATCATCGTCCCGATTATCTTGTTTCATCTCCCGCAGTTGTCCTGGCAGCCGCGGCGATGCGGACAAAAACGATACGTCTCACCAGCGCCGTAACAGTGCTGAGCTCGGATGATCCCGTCAGAGTGTATCAGGACTTTGCCACCGTCGACCTGCTCTCCGGCGGACGGGCGGAAATTATGGCGGGACGCGGTTCATTCATTGAATCGTTTCCGCTCTTCGGATTCGACCTGGAGGACTACGACGAATTATTCGAAGAAAAACTACGAATGCTGCTGAAGATCCGCGAATCTGAAAAAATTTCCTGGAACGGTAAACACCGTTCCGCCATCGACAATCTCGGAATTTACCCGCGTGCAGCTCAGGAGATCCTTCCCGTATGGATTGCAGTGGGAGGGACGCCGCAATCGGTGGTGCGCGCCGCCGTGCTCGGCCTGCCGATGGCGCTCGCTATCATCGGCGGTACGCCGGATAGATTTGCGCCGTTCGTACATCTGTATAGAAATACTCTGAAAAATATCGGGAAGAATTCCGCGGACTATCCGATAAGCATCAACTCGCACGGTTTTATTGCGGAGGATTCGCAACAAGCGATGAACGATTATTTTCCGCCATACGCGGAAACCATGGGGAGAATCGGCCGTGAACGAGGATGGCCGCCCCCATCCCGCGCGCAGTTCGATCACGAATGTTCCCCGCACGGAGCTCTTTTTGTCGGGTCGCCGCAACAGGTGATTGATAAGATTATGTACGAATACGAATTGTTTAAACACGACCGGTTTTTACTCCAATTCAGCGTCGGCACGCTGCCGCACGACAAGATGATGAAAGCAATTGAACTGTACGGAACGAAAGTGGCGCCGGTGGTGAGGAAGAATATATAAAAAATGCCGGGGATCTTATAGATCCCCGGCATTTGGTTTAAACAGGAAGCACTTCTTTTCGCCTCAAAATCCCCGCACTAATCAGCGCAATGACAAGACTCAGCGGAAATATTTCCATCAGCGTAATCCCGTAGCGAATAAATGGATTTTCATACATCTGCGCAAACGATTTCATTTCATCGATCTTGGCACTGATCTCATCCTGCGTCTTTCCGTCATGCTGCATTTTCTTCACCGTCATGTCCGTGTATCGCTGCATGAATGTCTCTTTCACATCCGGCATCGTATTGTAGTATACCTCCCAGCCGGTTGCATAGAAGAACGATGCCACCGCCGCGATCGAAATACCGACCTTAAATGCTCTGCCGAATGTGATCGCTTTGTTGTTATGCTTATCCCGGAACGACTTGACGCCGAAAAAGATCAGCGACATCACAACGATCATAACGGTATATCCGAATAACTCGCTATTATCGAACGACAGGATACCCGCTTCCATCAAGGCAAAGCTGACAACGAACATGGCGACCATTAGCAGCCCAGATATGGACCCGTACACCAAAACAATTTTACGCATGGAATCTCCTTATTGAAATTAAAAATGTGAATATGCCGGCATTCGGCGGCAGTTGAACGTCACCAATATACGCCAGGACGATACCCGAACACATCACCCAAAAGTATGAATTCGCTCCTTTCATACTTTTGTCTAAGGAATAAGCCATAAATCCTTTGCTTTTTTAATCGCTTCCGTCCTGCGGTGGACGTCGAGTTTTGCAAACAGACTGGAGGAATGCGATTTCACGGTGTGTGTTGAGACAAATAATTTGTCGGCGATTTCTCGATTAGAGAGTCCCTGGGCAATCAACGAGAGGACTTCATATTCCCGCTTGCTGATCCCGAGTGGTTCAAGCCGCGATTCATCGAATTGAAAATCAGGATTTGGCAGAGGTAACGTGCGATGTGTCAGCTTCCATCCGATCCAGCCCCCCAGAACGGTAAAAAACAGGGCAATGATGCCGACATAGACCTCCGCGGCGAGATCTTTGACAAAAAAAGAGTACTCGACAAATTTCAATGCACCGATCAAAGCGGCCATTGCAATACCGTAGAGTAAAATTGTCTTTCGCATGCAGGAAACTGCAAAAAGGGGATTTAAAAGGCAAGAATTTAGCTTATAGCAAATGCCCGGGATCTGACAGATCCCGGGCATTTATATAAAAGATCCCGGGGATTTTATCTAACGGGGATTTAACAAATCAGCGTGTCGCTCTTCGTTCAAGTTCATCCCGCAGCAGCACGATCAATCTTCCGATCGGAGCCCCATCCCGGTACGCTTGCACACGGAGTGTGATCGGTCCGTCCGGCAGGGGAACCGGGGCGGAGTATTTTTTCGAGTACCGGTCCGGCATTGTATCGTCGATCGTAAAATATATTTCGATACCGTCAATCTCCGAACCGAGTGTCAGCGTCAATTGTTTGTTCACAATGGAGGTTCTTACAATCGGATCAAAGACCGCCCGGGAATAATTCACTCCCGCTGCATCGGTGCGCAGGAAGTGATGTTCCATACGGCGCGAGAAATTGCCCCACTCTTTTTTCTCTTTCGGCGACCACAACACTTCCGAAACAGCCCATGCGCGCGGATAGATGAGATATTGCGCTGCGCGAAGATGCGGGACATTTTCCGCCCAGAGATTTCCCTGTCCGCCGAGAATCCGTTTCGCATCGACACCGTCGGGAACGGGATCGAATTCGTACGATTTGCTGATTCTGAGCGAGGCATACACCTTCGGTTCTATCGTCGCTTCTCCCTGATTGTAATCGAGATAGGCGTACGTCGTCGGCGTCATCACCACATCGTGCCCCATCTTTGCCGCCTCAATTCCTCCCCGCATGCCGCGCCAGCTCATCACGGTCGCTTCGGGGGAGATACCCCCTTCGAGGATTTCATCCCAGCCGATCAATTTTTTCCCTTTTTTCTTTAGAATTTTTTCAACGCGCCCCATGAAGTATCCCTGCAGATCTTCCACATGCCGGATGTTCAGTTTTTTCATCAGTGCGCGGCATCCCTCGTCCCGCGCCCAATATCCTTTATAGCATTCGTCCCCTCCGACGTGGATGTACGGATTGGGAAACAGTGCGGCCACTTCAGTGAGGACCTTATCGATAAAATCATACACTTTTTCGTCGGATGGATTGAGCGTATTGTCGACGTTCATCTTGAACGTGCCGTTGCCGTACCATTCGGCGAATTGCGTCCCGGGATTTACCTTAATCGACGTGTCTTTGGTAACGCTCAGTTCCGGATACGATGCGATTGCCGCCATGCAATGCCCCGGCATATCGATTTCCGGAAGGATGGTGACGTGTCGCTCCTGTGCATACGCAACAATTTCTCTAATATCTTCCTGCGTATAAAATCCTCCGACCGTCGCCGGTTCACCCGGAAGCGGATCGGAACGACGGCTGAACAAGCCGAATCGTTCCACGCGCCATGCGCCGATCTCGGTCAGTTTCGGCAGGGATTTGATCTCGACCCGCCATCCGTGATCGTCCGACAAATGCCAGTGGAATGTGTTGAATTTATACTTCACCATCTGATCAATAAACTTTTTGACATCGTCCTTCGGAAAGAAATGCCGGCTGACATCGAGCATCAATCCACGCCATCCGAAGCGGGGATAATCGAGTATCTTCACCGCAGGAACGGAAAGAGTGACGGACCCCGGGGACGGGGACTCAACCGCAGGCGGAAGGAGCTGCATCAGTGTCTGTACCGCATAGAAGAGTCCCGCCGGCCGGTTCGCGACAATGACGATACCGTTCGTGCCGGATTCGATCGTGTATCCTTCGGTACCGATTGTTTTCAGCGGCTTGTCGTTTAACACGAGTAAAATCGCGCCTTCTTTTCCCTGCGAAGGAGAAAGAGAAAATCCCGACGCATTATTCAACCGGGCAGTAAGCATTTCGGCAATATCGCGCGCGTCACGGGATGAATAGATAACAGTCGTTGCCGGAGTAATCTCATACGACCCGGACATTCGAGAAAATTCCACCGGCTGTGGAATAATAGTATGGGTATTCTCCTGACCGAATAGAGGAAGCAGGAAGAGAAACAGTGTGAAGAGATATTTTTTCATTATGATTTTCGATTGTGAGTAAAGAATATAGTGGGAACGTACGAAGATTAACCAACGGGAACAACGACGAAGATATTCTTTCATCGCTCTTTTGTTAGATCTTTTACCATCCAGATTGTGCACCCGAAATGCCCGGAATTGCCGAGAGCGTGCGGAAGATGCGTGAATCCTGCACGGAGATACATACCGACCGCCTTGGAAAGCTCCGGCAGAGATTCGAGATATAGTTGTGTATATCCCAATTCCTTTGCCGACGCAAAACTCTGCCGCATCAACATATTGCCAATGCCTTTACCGCGATATGCCGGCGCAAGATACAATTTCACCAATTCCGCACATCCTACCGGCAATCCAGGGGTGGGAAACACGCCGCATCCCCCGATGATGGCGTCGTTTTCTGCGGCGATCCAGTACATACTGCCGGGAGTTTGAAAGAGGGTATAGAGATCGTCCGTCGTCGGATCGGTATACACCGTTCCCGGTTTGTCGATTTTAAATTCACGAAAGACGGCGCGGATCAGTTCCGCAATCTCCCGATTATCGTTCTTTTCCAGAGGTCGTATGATCATCTCAATGGAAGTCGGAATATAAAAGATATTTTTTCCGTATCGCCTGAAATTTCCCCAGATCTTTTTTCCAAGAATTTCGTATTTCGTCCGCCGTCATTCCCGCGATAATTTGATCCCTCAATTGCGTTGACCCTGCAAGAGTGTTGATGTAGGGAATGAAAAAAGAATCCTTTATCGCAAACGCTTTATACGCGTCGATCAGCCACTCCAGCCGGATTCGTTTTGATTCTATGATCCGTGTTACGTCATACGACCGGAGATTCACTCCATAACACAATTGATCCTGCAATGGAGGATTCATTGCTCCTCTGACAGCACGGGGAGTAAATGAATACTTCATCTCTCTAAGCGTCGGATGCCCGAACATCTGAAACGGATGTGCCGTACCGCGGCCAAGACTTAAAACAGTTCCTTCAAAAAAACAGACCGAAGGATACAGATAAATCGACTGCATATCCGGAAGATTCGGCGACGGTTTTACCGGCAGGTCGTACAACGAATCATGGGTGTAGTACTCACAGGGTATGATCCTTAAAGTACACTGAACGCCATTCTTCAGCCACTTTTCGCCGTTGATCATCCGCGCATATTCTCCCATTGTCATTCCATGGACAACGGGAACAGGATGCATACCCACAAAAGAACGGAATGCCGTGTCGAGCATCGGCCCGTCGACATAAAATCCGTGCGGATTCGGACGGTCGAGGATCATCATTTCCAGATTGTTTTCAGCGCACGCCTCCATAATGTAATGCATCGCCGAGTTGTTCGTATAAAATCGCGTGCCGACATCCTGAAAATCAAAAATGAGCAGGTCCAGTCCGGAGAGATCCTCCGGCGTCGGCTTATTCCGTTCTGTCTGCGTGTCGGAACGGTACAGCGAGATAATCGGAATACCGGCAGAGGGATCCTTTTCGTTTGCAATAACCGCCCCCGCATCTTCGTCCCCGCGGAATCCATGTTCGGGAACAAATATCTTGACGATGTTGACATCGAGAGCGAGCAGCGAATCAACCAAATGCATGCGGCCGATAATCGTCGTCTGATTGGCGACAACACCGATGCGTTTGCCCTTAAGATAGGAAAGATACTCGGTTGTCCGTTCGGCACCCGTGACGACGGTTTGTGCGTGAATAAAAAATGTGGAAAAAACACAGCAAAATATCAGAAAGGATTGTCTCTGTAGTGTGTTCATGGATTTCGACGTGTTGATGTGAACAGCTGATCGATGATAGGTGGACGGTGTGGAATACAGTACCGGCCGCTTTAAACGTAGAGAGAAAAACCGTGAAATACAATCGGCAGGGCAACGATCTGCTTCTCTGTTTTATTCCATACGGATTACAACATTGCCGATCTTCTGTCCGCCCTCCACATATCTGTACGCCTCGACGATCCGGTCTAATGGATACATCCGGTCGATCACCGGCTTGAATTTTCCGATTTCAACAAGCGAAATTATAAATGCGACATCTTCTTTTGAAATGGTGGGAAGAGGAAAGAGGACTTTTTTTCCTGAAGTAAATTTACTTTTTATCGCAAGAAATGGATTCTCGAACCGAGGACCAAGTTCGGTGGACATATAGATGCCTTGCGATTTCAAGATCCGCGAGCAGCGGCCGAACGAACTTTTACCGACTGCGTCAAAAACGACATCGTATTCTACGCTGCTTTGCGTGAAATCTTCTTTTGTGTAATCAATCACCCGGTTCGCCCCCAACGAACGAACCAAATCCAAATGCGCCGTACCGCACACTGCAGTCACCTCCGCTCCAAAATAAGCGCACAACTGCACCGCCGCGGAGCCGATTGCGCCGGTTCCGCCGTTGATCAGCCATCGCTGTCCGGGAGCAATTCCTGCCGCTCGAATGTCGCACAAGGCATAGTGAGATCCTTCCAGCATCGGCGCCGCCTCTTCATACGTCAGCGAAGTCGGCATCATTCCGATTGCACCGTTATGATTCACCGTCATGTACTCCGCATGTCCGCCGAACCGAATATCGTTAAAGCCGACAACCTTCTGTCCTGGCGAAAAATTCTTTACCGCGCTACCGACCGCCGCGATCTCACCGGCAAATTCGCATCCGAGCGTGGTAAACTTCGGACGAAAGAGCCCGCTGAAGAACCGGCTGATGAAATACTCCGCACTGCGAAAACCGCAATCGGTCCGATTGACCGTGGTCGCAAACACCCTGATCAATATCTCATCCGCTTTCGGTTCCGGCCGGGGAATCTGCCGAATAGTGACAACTTCCGGAGGACCGTAGCGTGTATGGACGGCGGCGTTCATTGTATACTGGGTTAAAGGATTCATTTTTAGATGCAGTTATTCTACCGGGGATTTGTCTGCGTGAGATCTTTGACTTTGATCGAAAGGCGTTCAAACGAAAATCGGTCGGTGTTGTTTTTACCGACATACCGAAACACCTCTTTGCCGTCTGGCCCGATTAACACCAGCGCAGGATAGTGAACCGATTGTCCGTGAAAATAATAACCGTCAGGGATATCGAACAATTCCGCCAATTGCGCTTCGGGATCTCGATAGACGGGAAAAACGGCGGGCTGATCGTCCGGCAGTTTTTCTGCCCACTCCTCAATTTCGCCCTCCGAATCCGGCTTGATAAACACCTGAAGTACTCCTGGCAGTGAATCCGCCTTACTCATATACTCGTGTGTGTGGCGCAGACAGAACGGACATTCCGTTTTTAACAAAAAGTGAAGTGCAACATATTTGCCTTTCGCCCCGCTTAATACAAACGTGTTGCTGTCAGTCGCCGACAGCAGCATGAAATCGGCAGGCTGTTGCGCTAGGACTGATGCTGAAAGCGAGGCTAGCAATGCAAGTCCAAGAATGCCGAATCGAGTTTTCATGCGAACTCCTATATACGGTTTACTGCCGGCTGGCCGCGCTCAACAATTTTTCGATCTGCCGCCGGTGGCGCATCACATGAACGATGGCATGCTCTAAAAGTGCTTCGAGATCGTACGTCGTCCATGAAGTTTTTATGATGGTAGCGAGAAGATCGTCGTCCGTAAGATGCCATTTTTTGTCGAGAGAGTCGAGTGTATAACGGAACAGACGGTCCAATTCCGAAATACCTCCGGCTGCCGTTTCGATGGAAAAATCATGCCGGTCCGCCGTTTCGCCAAATCGTTTTTGAATATGATCGGCATAGACATATCCTGATCGGACGACATGAGCGACGATATTCCTGACGGAATGGAAATCTTCCTCCACGGATGGATCAAGGATTTCCGAGAACTGTTTTTCGGGAATTTCCGACAGAAACCGCTTGAATTCCGCAAGAGTCGTTTCGTAGACATCCGCCAGAGAGCCGACGGGACCGGGCCTGTAAGATTTCGTCATAATGCAGCTCTACAGAGATAATTTATTAATAGACAAAAATGGTATTGTTTAAAACAGAGTCAAGACACGCTCAATTATTCAAACTGATCTGCCGTATTCCAATAGACCACCGTTGCCAGGTAGCCGGCAATCCCGGTCAGCGCAACGATCGAATAACTAATGAAATTCAACAGGTGTTTGTAATCCCCCCCTGCGCCGCCATAGAGTCCCGGAATCGACCAAGGAAAATAGGTTCCGAAACCGATTGCGGCGATGACTTGTGCAAATACTAAAGTGATCGCCATGAAACCAAGCGGCGGCAAATACCCCTTGCCCAGTACTGCGAAGAAGGCAATCGGCATTCCCGCCGTCATTGTCATCATCGCAGTGATCGTATAGTCTCCGAGTTGCGACACGATTATGTCCGGGACAGGATCCGGCAAACCGAGTGCAATACCAATGATTGTACCCAGTAACAGGTTGGATGCTCCGAGTGCCGTGCACCAAAGCGCATACACCATGAATTTTGCATTCAGGATTGTGGTGCGCGAGGCGGGAAGGGAGAGCAGGTCTTTAGCCGTGCCGTCAGAATATTCCCTCCCGAACACCCAGCTGGCAGTAAAACCGAAGACCATCACTCCGCCGACTCCGACCGCCTGCGTGAGGATCGAGAGGTACGAATTCCAATCCGCGTCGATCTTCATGGCTTGCGCCTTTAAAGCCAATCCTCCGTCTATCGACGCTATCTCCGGATGACCGAGAAGAAGGATGAAGACGCCTCCGATGACCGGCGCCAGAGCGAAAGCGATGAACGTTATGGGAACAAAGACCGAATTCTTCGTTTTGAGCATTTCCGCAGCAAATACGTTGCCGAATCGGATCATGATTCCTCCCCCCGGATCGTCCTCATAAAAAAACTCTCCAAATCTTCTGTCTCAACCGACAAATGGCGGAGAGAAAGTCCCGCACCGACAAGGAGCGAGGCGATCTGTTCCGGTCTTTCCACAACATCACTTTGAGTGATTTCAATCTCCCCGGCAGAATTCACCGTTCCTGCGAATCCAGCTTTTCCGAGTATCCTAAGTGCGAATGCGGAATCAGCAGTCCGCACAATCAGTTTCCGGAGCAGCCGTCCGGACAGTTCTCCGGTATTCAGTTCCTTTATGATCCTGCCGCGATTAATGATGCCGATGCGGTGGGCAAGGCGGGAAATCTCACCGAGAATGTGACTGGAAAGAAAAACAGTTGTGCCGTTTCTTGCGAGATCTTGTAACAATTCCCTTACCTCTACAATCCCTTCCGGATCAAGGCCGTTGACCGGTTCATCGAGGATGAGCAATGCCGGGCGGTGTAGAAGCGCTTTTGCCAGCCCAAGACGTTGGCGATTTCCAAGCGAGAGAACGCGGGCCTTTGTGTCGCGATACGATATCAGTTTAAACCGCTCGATCACCTCGTCCGCGAACCGACGGCCGGAAAGTCCACGCAATCGGCAAACGAGGTCGAGATTTTCCCTTACGGTGAGATTGGGATATGATTGTGGTGTCTCAACCAGATACCCGATGTCGTTCCACCGGTCAAACCTGCGCGTTAGGCGAACGCCGAACAGGAAAGTTTCTCCGCTATCGGGACGGATCATTCCCAGCAGCATGCGGATCAGCGTCGTCTTACCTGCGCCGTTGAGCCCCAGGAATCCGTAAATCTCACCACCGTCTATTTTAATGGAAATATTCACCGCCGCGGGAACTGCGCCGAATCGTTTTGTGATTCCGTGTGTTTGGATTCTATGCATGGATGGGAGGGCAGTACAGTACAATTAATTTTACGAATATCCAACGGGAAGGGAATTGCTGGAACAAGAATACATTGCCGGAATATATCAGCGGCAGACAAACCCGACACGATATCCATCGCGCATATAAATGAAGGATCGTTATTATCTCAGCCGCTTCAACACCCCTTTTCGCTTCACGATATTTTTGTAATCCCATTGTATTTCGCGGGATTTTTTCAGCCACCGGCACAGTTCGGATTTACGGATTTCATCGACGGAAGTATAGCGCGCATCGGCTGCTTTGAAACTCCCCTCGTTTGTCAATCCTTCTTCCTTAAATGTCCGTCCGCTCCAAAAGAGAAGGCGGACACACTCTTTCAGATTGCTGTATCCGACCACGGGATTTCCGTTCAGGAACCAGACCGGATGGCCGTGCCAGATCTTTTTTTCCGCTTCCGGAAGAACGCTGTTGATTTCTTTGTAGAGCGCGGCGCAGATTTTCTTCTCTTCGCCGGAGAGTTTTCGGTTGTACGCAAGAATATCTTTGCTCATACACAGGATTCCTTTGATTGATAGGATGATCCAATAAACGACTAAACAGTCTGTTTTTCAAGTAATATTAGTATCGTTTCAAGATTGCATGATTTTCATCTCAGCGTACATCTGCGAAATCTGAGGGAAAAATCTATAATAAATCATGAAGGATTCATTTTTCAACCCCAACGGTGTGGAGTCTTTTTTCATTGGGCCTGTAGTACCAGGAAACGGAAGTCAAAACAAGAAGGAGAGTCGGGCCGAAATAATCGGCCGCCGCACTGCCAACAGAAAGATGTGTGAGAATCGCTCCGGACATCAGAAAGAAAAAACCGGCGTATGCCCATTCCTTTACAAGGGGAAATTTCGGAAGAAGAACGGCAACCACTCCCAGCATTTTCCACATGCCGATAATGGTGAGAAAATACGCAGGATATCCCAGCGCGGCCATCCTATCGACTTCTTCTTTCATATGGATGATTTGCACGATGCCGGTGGAGACCATTCCCAGTGCAAGCCAGAGCGTGGCGACCCAATAGATGATCTTGTTTTTCTTTTTCATATTATTTCCTTCGTGTTGTGGATACGATATCCTTGCGAAGACGACAATTTTTCGTCCTCAATATCTTCTGTAATGTCCTTCCCTTGGCAAGTTCATCGACAAGCTTATCCATGTAACGGATTTTTTGCATGAGCGGATCTTTGATCTCTTCGACACGATAGCCGCAGATAACGCCGGTGATCATTGACGCGTTCGGATGAATCTTCGGTGCTTGCGCAAAGAATGTTTCCAGATCAACCTTCGTATCGATTTGTTTTTGGAACGATTTTCTAGTATATCCCGTGAGCCACAATATAATGGCATCGACTTCATCTTTTGTGCGCCCTTTTTTCTCCGCCTTTTGGATATACATCGGATAGATGCTCGCAAAGGACATTGCGAATACTCTTGTGTTATCCATATGCGTCACATAAGTTTAGTTGTTGAAAAATGTTTGTTGCCGGGCATCTCATGCAACGGTAAACGATGTAACAGATGGCGAAATTAGACTTGTCGAATCTGAAAGATTTAACAAGCTTGCAATGAATTTCTTTTCACGCGGCGGCAGAAGGATTTCGGAATTTCTGCAATTTAATTCATTTATTACCGTGCAATCTTCACACCGATTACCGATAATCAGCGTCGATAGCCTATAACCGATTGTCCGCTATCATGTTTTTACTATATATCCAATGCAACCGCCGAGACACTTTGCGCCGTTGGCAAGGATAAAAACAAATACAAAACTTGACCATTGTACTCCTGCCAAGGTTATGATCATACCGTCTACTACGACATATGTCAGCGGGAACAAAACAACCAATTGCTTTACATTGTGATACCCTTTTTTCTTCCAATGCCGTGCGACGAAAAAGAAAATAATAAATCCAAAAATGCAGGATATGTACGGCGCCGACGATTCGGCATGAGCATCATACACCGAGGCGTCTTGTCCGGGATTTATGAGATACGAATATACCGTTACCTCAAGAATGGAAATAACAACCAGGGCGATCATTGTCAGAATCACCATACCCGTTAATTTTAAAATGATATCGTTTTTCATAATCTATTTTTTTAGGTGAGATTCATAAATGGCAATCCATTCCGCGACGCTCATTTTTTTCATTAATTGACCAATGAGCGTATAGGGGATTTCATCGGGTTTCTTAAAACGGACACAGCTTTTTCCCATGTCAAGTTTTTGTTTGCAATGCTTGGGATATTCGGCTTTGAACCATTTCAACAATGCGGGGCTGGCATACATCCCCATATGATAAAAATTGATGGAATGTTTTTGCGAAGCAATGCCGGCAAACGGGAGCGGTTCGCTTGGTTTGCAATGGTAACCCGCAGGGTACACCGAATGGGGAACAACATAACCCAATCCGCCATAACTCATTGCGGCAACAAACCCTTTAGGCAGGTTTTTTACAATGACAGTATGAAGCGTATTAAACGCTGCTGCCCGTTCTTCGGGAATGTTTGCCAGTATTTCTTCGACTGTTTTTCCGGGTGCCCTCATATGTATCTTTGTCCTTATAAGTGGATTTAATCACTGTTTTTATGGTCTCCGGTATATCTATCCCCGTGTGCACCATGCGATTGACGGCCTGTCAATTCACCCATCATGAATTTTGTAAAATATCCGTTGATGATTTTTTCCCGAGTTGTTCGGCGAGACCGATGAGAATTCCTTCCGGTCCGCGGATGTAGCAAAGTCGATATACATCTTCGTATTGAACCACTTCACCGACGAGATGCGCCCCGCGCTTTCGAAGCCGCTCAAGAGTCCCGTCGAGGTTCTCAACGGTGAACATAACGCGAAGATAGCCGAGAGCGTTCACCGGTGCGGTCCTGTGATCTGATATCGTCTGCGGGGAAAGAAATCGCGACAGTTCGAGCCGGCTGTGGCCGTCGGGAGTAACCATCATTGCAATCTCTACGCTCTGAGAGCCAAGTCCGGTGACGCGTCCGGCCCATTCTCCTTCGACCATAGCACGCCCCTCAAGAGTCAAGCCAAGCTCAGAAAAAAAAGAGATCGCATCATCGAGGGATTTTACCACTATGCCGACGTTGTGCATCATCAGTAGTTTACTTTTTGCCATTATAGCATCTCTTTATTGAATAGCGAATTCCATTGAACAGATCATGATGTATCGTTTATGGGAATAGCACATCTAAAACATACCCTGGGCGTGAGTATGTGGGCGTTGGGCGGCTTAAAATTATTTGTTAAAGTAGGGGATGGGGGAGAGAAGTGCAAGGATTAAATTAAAACTCTACCATTGCAAGATTGCAAAATTACAAGATTCTGCATCCATGTTAAAGATATATGCTTTGCCACAAATTCACTAAAACACAAAAGAAAGAATCATCGTGAATGTCAGTCTTCGTAGACAGCGAGCGAACGGTTGGTATTTCCTCTCACTTGTCAATTTTCTTTCTAGTGGAATGTCTGGCGTTTCTATAACAATGAAGAAAATAATTTCCACATTCGTGATTTTGTGCTTTTGTGGCAATCTTTTTATTACCGCATATAGATCATCTTTTTCGTTTCGACACGATCGCCGGCGATGAGGCTATAGAAATATACTCCGCCGGTAAGATGTTCCGTTTCTGTTGAAGAAAAGTCAACCAGATAATGGCCCGGTTGCTGCTCGGCCCGCACAAGTGTCGCCACGTCGCGCCCAAGCGTATCATACACCTTTAATGTTACCAGAAGAGGAATATCTCCTCCGACCGAATACCGTATTTGCGTCGATGGATTAAACGGGTTCGGATAGTTTTGCTCAAGTCTCCCTTCGATGGGAATCGACGGAGTGTACCGGACGGAGGTGAGTGTTGTATCTTCCGTTACCGTTAACCGCTCGTTGACAGACACTCCCGTCAACGTTTGCACAATGCCGGAAGGCCAGGTGATGGTCAGCGAATCGATCACCGATGCATCACCGAGGCCAAAATGAAGCTGCAGCGTCTGACTGCAGTATCCCGTTTGTCCCGATACGCGGCGCATTTGACGGACCGGATTTCCTCCAATTATCGCTTTTGCTTTCACAACCGCACCGATCGCGGATCGGTTGGACACGATTCCCACAAGATCCAGCAGCAACCAGTTGTTTCCGCTTCCGTTATTTTTATACAGAGCGTTATTTTCTGTCTTGTCATAGCATTTCGCAATAAAGAGATCAAGATATCCGTCCCGATCATAATCCCCGAATGCCGCCCCGTACGACCATCCCGCATCGCCGTTGAACGACGTATCTTTGGTAAACGCACCGTTACCGCTGTTGCGGTAAAAGAAATTTGTCGTTGTACCGGTCGTGAATGCATTGGTCACGAACAGATCGAGATCGCCGTCGTTGTCCACGTCGCCAAATACGCTGCCGAAAGAATTTCCGCCGTCTGTCACCACAGGATCGCCGGTCACCTTAGTGAATGTGAGATCGTTGTTGCGGAGCAGCAGGACGTTATGTTGATTGTTATAATTGGCAATAAAGCAGTCGAAATCGCCGTCGTTATCCACATCTTCCCAGCTGCTGCTGGCGGAATTTCCCGCATGGCCGATCAGGCTGAATATCTGTCCCGCGGTGAAAGTACCGTTACCATTGTTGATATAGATATTCTCATCCTGGTTCTCCTCGTTTGCCACGAACAAATCCACATCGCCGTCGTTGTCGATATCGAGCCAGTCGGCGCTGCGGGAATAGAACGCGTCGGACGACTGAACGCCGGTCGTGATTTTGGCAAACGCTCCGCCGCCGTTATTGCTGTAAAAATAATTTCTTCTGGTTCCCGCGCTGTTGCAGACATAGAGATCGATCAATCCGTCATTGTTGTAATCCCCCCATGATCCCGCCTCGGAATAGCCGCCGTCCGCCGACACAACAGAAGAGGTAAGCAGCGTAAACACGCTGCCGCCGTCGTTTTTATACAGCAGATTGTTCTGCCCGTACCAATTTGCCACGAACAGATCGATATCCCCGTCGTTGTCGAAGTCTCCCCACGAGCTCCCGTCTGACGATGCGCCGTCCGTTGTGACCGCATTGCCGGTAATCTTTGCGAACGCCCCATCTCCGTTATTTTTGTACAGAAAATTATGCGCTCCGCCGGAAGGCCCATTGGTCACAAAAAGATCGAGCCATCCGTCGTTGTCGTAATCAATCCAATTGACGGAACGGGAATCTCCGCCGTCAGCGACGGAACTTCCCTCGGTAATTCGGACAAATTGTTGGGAAAACAAAAACGAGGAAATAAACAGACTGCAGACGGCGATCAGAAAAACAATTCTCATGCTCTACTCCTTATAAGAAATCAGAAAAAATGAACCAAGACAAAATCAACCACCAAGACACCAAATCACCAAATTGCATTTTGAACCTTCGGTTCGCGGATTTTACTTCTCAACGACTCAACCATTCTCAGTCAAATAGTATTTAATTCAACCTTCATAATTCATCCTTTATCATTACTCATTAATACTGTAATTTTGCAATCTTGTAATTTTGCAATCATTATCATCTAAACTCACCACCCTTCCCCCAACGGGGTCCCTTCGGGAGACTCCACCGCAAAGAACGCAGTGTCGCTCAGGGTGAACAACGCACAGCGGGCAAAACGTCAGAAATGATTCGTTATCTATGAAATAAAAATAATTAAATAAGGTATGACACCGCCGGTAATATTCCGAACGAAATGTGACAGAAGGATTAAAATCAGGGACAAAAGAAATGACAATTGTAAAATATCGTAGAAAATTTATCGTGCAACGTAATGATCCCACACCGCTTTTGCGATCTCCGCAATGATCCGCTCACTTTTCGCATCGGGATCGGGAGTGTCGGTGACAAACACCGCCACAGCAACGGACCGTCCGTTGGGCAGCATGATAATGCCGATATCGTTTACCGCACCGGTAACTCCTGCGTTGTTTCTGTCGGAACTGCCCGTTTTATGTGCGACGACTGCATCGGAGGGAAGCAGGCCCTTTAAGCGATTCTTTCCGGTCGGGGATTCGATCATTATAGCGCGGAGAAAATCAGTATTTTCTTTGGAAAGAATTTTTCCGCCATGAAATAGTTTTAACAGGCGGACAGCAGACGACGGCGCCGTCCAATTGGCGTACTGCACGCTCCACTCCCGATGCATTTCTTCTTCCGTGGCGGCGATAGAAATATTCTTGATGCCCAACGATTGAATATACCGATGAACCTCACCGATCCCTCCGGCCAACCGAAAGAGAATATCGCACCCGTTGTTATCGCTAATAGAAACAGTGTATTGAATGATCTCCGAAAGGGGGAGAAAAACATTCCCTCCGGGATATTTCTCCCGCAACGGACTCCAGGTGTTCGGGAGCAGATCTCCCCGCCGTATGAGTATTGTCTGCGAAAGATCTAGTTTTCCCGAATCCACACGATGGAGCACCGCAAGCGCGAGATGAAATTTGTACGTGCTTTGCATCGGAAAACGAACCGTATCATTGACGGTGAGAATCTCATTTTCATCCAATGCCGAAACGGCGATTCCGACCGTACCGGCCGATGTCTGCGCGATCCTTTCAAGTTTCGACTGGAGGGAATCCGATGCCGTCAAATAATGCGGCAATACAGCGATGAGAACGGTTGAGATCGCGATGATGGGATTCATACGACTGCACTCTTTAGTATTAGTACGAAATTTCTTCATTCGCCAGTTTGTTCTTGTGTGACGGGAGAGGAGAGAATTTTCACCAGCGTTTTCCCCGTTACCCATCCCAGCACCGGACCGCCGGAAAAGATGAGCGTAAGATTGATGAAGAATCCCGCCAAGTTACGGACGTTGACCATGACAAAATCTATGGCAAAAATGGTGAGTGAAGCGGCAATCCAGCCCGCAAACGTTGCGCTAATCCAATTCTTTTGTGAATAAGCGGCGGGTGTTATCTTATCCATTGTAATTTGTTCGCAATCAGTGATTGAATTATTTACGCTTACTCTCGACGTATTTGTTGACGCCGTATAAGAGCAATGCGCATGCAGTCATAGTGCCGACGCAGTAATATCCCAAAAGATTGTAATTTTCGAGCGGACCGCCGGCAATCTGGTAGACAACCAATCCCGAAAACACGGACGCCACACCCCCCGAGATCTGCTGCAACGACGAGTTGATACTCATAAACGCACCGCGGTCGTGCATCTCCGGAACGGCGGTCATCAGCGCCATGGCAGGAATGGCGCGGGACATGATTCCGGCAAAGAGTACGACGTTCACGACAATAACGGTCCAGAGAGGTGTAACGGAAAGATTTGTGTAAACGACCACCATAATAATGGCGATGATAGTACCGCCGATAAATACGGTAAAGATGCCGAGTTCGTCGCCAAGTCTCCCGACAACAGGAAGCACGATCAATATCGCCGCTCCGGTAACCATGAAAATGATCGGAAGATCGTGCATCGTGATGCCGACATTATGCACCAAAAACGCCGTGGAAAATGGCATCAACATGAATCCACCCAGAGAAAGCAGCGCCGTTGTCGCGAACGCCAGTTGATATTGCCGTTGCACTATTGTCGTTTTAAAGTGGACGAAGACATTCCTGTCGCTTGATGCATTCAAGTGTTCCGTGATCGGATTCATCCACCGGACAATGGCAACAAGCGCGGGAATACTGATTCCGACAATAAAGAAAAACGGCGCGTGCCATCCGAAAATATTTGCAAGGTAAATCCCGAAGGGAATTCCCGCCACCTGGCTCACGGCAAACGACATCTGAACATATCCCATTACCCGGCCGCGCATTGCCAGCGGAAAAATATCCGCAACGATTGCCAATGCAACGGAAGCGATCACGCCGCCGAACAATCCGGTAACGATCCGTGCCGCCAACAAATACATATGATCGGTGGCGATACCGCACAGGAATGTGCCGACGATAAATCCGGTATAGAAAAAGAGAAGAAACTTTTTTCTGTCATATCGGTCGGCGAATCCCGCCGCGAGCAATCCGGACGATCCAGCGCTGAATGCGTACGCCGACACTACCCAGCCGAACTGCGCGGGAGTCATCTCCAGCAGGCTCATCAGCAGCGGGCCGAGCGGTGCGATCACCATAAAGTCGAGAATCACCGTAAAGTGAATGAAGGCGAGGATAACGACAATAAAAATCTGATATCCGGAGAATTTTTTGTTTTGATCGGTCATGAGTAGGAAACAATGGAAAAACTAAGAACCGAATAATATAAGAGGAAAAACTCTTGTTTTGTATCTATTTCTTCGGCGTGAGCTGTGCGCCCACCGTGGCGTAGGCAGTAGTGACGGCATCGAGCAGTGTATTCCTGCGAACTTTGGCGAGATCTATCTCAGTCCACCCCCGGCGGCCCCAGGCGCCTTTTACCGGACGAATTACCGATGAATCAAAAGCACAAAAAGCAGACTGATCGACAGCGGTCAATTTAACGACAACGATTTTTTGTTGTGCATCGAGTGTCGCAAAGATTTTCCTGTTGATTCGGAATGACATCCTATGGAAATGAGGAGACTCTTCCGCACCGGGGAATGAGAGCGCGATAGACCGGAATGTATCGACGGTAACCATTGCTATCGTTTCTTTTTTCCGGTGACAAAATAGATTCCCGACAGGACGATGATCCCCCCGGCGATCATTTCCGGCGTGATCGATTCACTCAGGAACAGTGCTCCCCAGATGAATCCGAAAACAGGAATGAGAAATGTTACCGTCGTCGCTTTCGTCGGTCCGAGGATTTTTAGCAGCCGATAATAGATGAGATAGGCAACAGCGCTGCAGAGAACAGCAAATGCAAGAAGCGCCGCCACGATTCCGCCGGAAATCTCTCCCCTGACAGGAGAGAAAAAGATCAACGGCAGAAAAAGAATACCGACAATCAGCTGGCTGCCCGTGGCGATGGCCGGCGGACCGATATCATGGGCTTTGAGTTTGACATAGACGCCGCCGATGCCGTAAAACATCGTCGCCAGAACGCAGGCGCCCATGGCGAGCGTTGTCATGCCGGTCAACTCGAAACTTCCGCCGCCGCGAATGATCGTAACGCCGATAATTCCGAGAAAGATGCCGACGATCAATTTCGGGGTCATTTTTTCACCGAGCCAGAAGACGGCAAATGTTGCGCCGAAAAGCGGAGTCATCGAATTGATGATGACCGACACGGAGGCCGGAAGATGCAGCGCGGCAAATGAAAAAAGAAGAAATGGAATGCCCGAATTCAACAATCCGATAATTAAATATCGTCTCCAGTTTTTCTTCCATTCAAAATCGTAATTCTGGAATCGATAAAATCCCGCCAACGCCAATCCGGCGATCAGCAATCTCATATCCGCAGTGACCACCGGTCCCAGCACCGGCGCCAGGATGCGCATAAAGATAAACGATGCTCCCCAGATAGCGGAGAGAACAATCAACAAAACATAGTCATACAACAGCATGGGGAGGCCCTTATTAAATTTAACGAAAGCACCGTTTAGTATAGGAAATTCATCGATGGATCGCCACCGAAAAATGGACGGGGAATTTTTATTGATTCATGATAAAGAGAAAATCGGAGAGTTGAAAAACTACAATGCAAGTTTTACGATATACCACCAGAACAGACTGGTCAACAGCGACAGAAGAATGCCGAGGCTGACGATTGTGGTGGCAAGTTGCGGATTTAAACGGTACTCCGAAGCAAGGATTGCTGCGGTGATCATCGGCGGCATTGAGGCTTCGAAGACGCTTGTTTGTGCGGCGATCCCCTCCAGCCGTGCTATCAGAGCAACGACAAGGATGAACACGGGAGCGACGAACAATTTATATGCCAAACCATATGTCAGCAGCCGCGTATCGTTTTTCCAACCCGAAAAGCGCACCTGCAATCCGACCGAGAAGAGAGCAAGCGGCACGAGCGTGAGAGACAGTTTTTCGAATAGAGGATCAAGCGGAGAAATATCGACGAACAACGGCAGCACAATGGCCGCAACAAATCCGATGAACGGAGGGAACAACACTATTCGTTTCACCAGGAGCGTTGCAGTAACAGTGCCGCCGCTGGAGGCATGAAGAGCGGTCAATGTTCCAAGTGTTGAAAGCATGATAAATGTCATCTGATCGCACATTACTGCAATGCGTAATCCTTCATTTCCCAAATACGCCTGCGTCAAAGGAAAACCGACAAACGACGTATTTCCGAGTCCCACAGTAAGGATTAAAGCAGCTCGCGTTCCCGCATCCATTGAATTCCGACGTGAAAGCGCCTGGACAAAAATCCACGCCCCGACAAATACCGCCAGCGGCATGGCCAGCGGGAGAATAACATCGGTATTCCACACGATAGAAGGAATATAATGCAGTGCGACTGCCGGGAGCGCTATAAATAATATCCACGCATTGATGCTTGTGTGCGCATCATCGCCAAGAACGTTCGTTTTCCGCAGTAACCATCCTGCGAAAAGACAGAGTGCGATCAAGAGGAAATTCATTGTACTTTTTTCTCCGCAGAGATGAAGCGGTACGGTACCCGCGGCTGGCGCGGACCGGTTGTTAGTACAATTAATATTCGATCCACCAACGCCGCAGAACGAGGTGTGCATCCGACGAGACATGTGATTAATGTCCCCGCAACGGAAAAACCGTAATGGAGCAAAATCAATCGGAGCGAATTTAAACGCGGCATAATTTACCGTTCATATTGTCGTAAAAAAGATACTCTATTTTTATGCAAAAAACAGGTATGTTTCGTGTAACAGATCAGCAGCATTCACGATTACCGAGATTCGTCATGACACAATACCGCTTAGTGTTTATCATTACTTTAATTATTCTCACCATACCTTCATGCACTACTCGAAACGACAACACCGCGCCGATAAAAGAGTACGGTACATTTCATCGCATCATCCCTATCCCGGCGCCGACGGAAGAGAATCGAACAATGTTCACCGCATCGGTTGCCGGGGTAAAGGATTCATTGATAAAGAATGATACGCTCGTTCTGCGCGGATATACAACGCGTAACAAGGATTTTTTTGAGCGCGTTATCACGCCGGCCTTGATGCCGTACATCGATTCGCTGAGGAGAATGCATCCCACGGAGATGATCAACGCGTTGACACTCTTCGGTCACGAGATATACCGCGTCTATTTCGGAAATGATTTTTACCGGTGGGGCGGAGACATCTTTGATCTGGACGATCCGCAGGAAAGAAGCATCAGGCACGAATACCGGTACGGTCTGGACTGCTCCGGATTTTCCTCCATGCCGTACGAGATTGCGGCACACTTCGGCCTGCTCGATCCATCGGCCGATGCGGCGATATTCTCGTCAAAAGGATTCGAGCGGTATTGTATGGAACACTCCGTTCGCGACCGCGGCGGACGAAGCGGTACAAGCAATCGTTTTCGGCTCGACACCGACGACATTCATCGTCTGGGAAGGGAGATCTTCACCGTTTCAAAAGGGGTTTCACCCACCGAGGAACAGATTGCGCTCATTCAACCGGGGGATCTGATTGGCCGGGACGGGCATTTCGGCATTGCTGTGATGATCGAAGGAGAAGCATATTATCTGGAATCCGGCGGATGGGTAGTACCGGCCGCAGGCGGATTTCCGTGCCGTGCACACGAATCGCTAAAGATTTTTGCAATGAACGGACCGGTGACGGTGCGGCGGTCGCTGCCGGATCTCCATCAGGGAGCAACGTCGGCAACAAAATAAAACAACGATATTCCGAGTAATACTCTGCCCGGAAACATCGCATAGAGAAAGAGATCGTCAGCGACAGATATTCTGGAATGCGCTGATATTGTTTTAAATTTTTTGATGTTCGTTGGTAATCGGCTGCGGATCAAAATCCAGGAATCCGTCAAGTTCGCAGAATCGACGGCGATGGTCGGTCGATATTTCAGAACGAAAATGGTATATCATTTCAAAAGAGTAAAATTTATTTCTATTGTTTTAAACAATAGAGTGATCCGTCGGTTGATGAAACAATAATCATATTATTTGTTAGCGCAGGATCGGAAAATATCGCTCCCAGCGAATACAACCCGTCAATATATCCTTCCGGCGTTCTGACGATAGAGTAGAACCGATTTTTTGAAATCGAATCCGGGTGAGCAAAATATTTTGCATTGTTCTTTTTGTACCCATCGGTAAAAAATGTCCACGCGATCTCTCCCGACGCCGCTTTCATTCCGTATACCTGACCGAGCAGCGTGCCGAAATAGATTATCGACGGACGTAGCGCAACCCGTCCGAATGTATTGAAGCGTACATTTTTCCGCCAGAGCTCTGCGCCGGTCCGCGATTCCATGGCGATCATCACATCATCGTCCGACGTGCCGACGTAGAGCGCCGTATCGCGAAGCGTTAACGATAGCGCCCAGCCGAGAGGGAATTGTTTATTCCAATGACAGTATCCCCTTTTTGCATCGATGGCATAGACATTATAATCCCGTCCGCCGACAAATACCAGGCCGTTTCCCGCAACCGGCGATCCCTGAAATTCTCCCTTGGGAAAAAACCGATGTCCGACCGATTTGAATGTCCACAATACTCTTCCGTTCAGAGCATCCAAAGCGTACATCGTTCCATTGAATGAACCGATATAGACAATAGAATCCAAAAAGGCAGCGGTAGCATGGACAACATCGCCGGTGTTGTATTTCCATTTCAGCGCACCGGTCCGTGCATCGAGGGCATAGACATGCCCGTCTCCGGAACCGAAATAAATATTTCCGAGAAACTCCTTCGGTGAAGAGTTATAATAATCCGCATACCCGTACGGCGTATAGACCTTCTCGCCGAGAGTGGAAAAGTCCCACAATTTCTTTCCCGTCATCCTTTCTAGTGCATATAAACGACCGCCGCCGTTCAGATAGATTGCCTCACCGACAATACAGGGTGTGGATCGGATCGGACTGGGAACGCGGAAAGTCCAGTGCTCCGCTCCCGAGTTGAGATCCACCGCATACAACACACCGTCGAGATTACCTGCGTACACAATCCCGTCAACGATGACGGGAGATCCGATAAAAGGATACGCGGTGGTGAATCTCCATTGGATTTTTGGAGATGGAGCGAAATCAGCAGACGATAATCCCTGGCCCAACAGTACCGATGTAACAGCGGTCAAATAAATACAGCAACGGAAAATCATATACCCCCATACATTTGTTCGTAGAATATACAAAACGATACAAGAATTCCATTGCGACGGCAATTTTTCATTACGATTGTGAACCGCGGGATGGGTAGGATTTTTATCGGACCATGCCGAACTGTTTGTTTTGTTCGGTCATAGAAATAAAATACATGAGTCGTTTTGCGAATTCCACCGGACGATTGCGCGATCCGTCGATCCAGCCGATGCGGATGCGTTTGTACGACAGCGGAAAGCGGCGGAAGTGTTTCCAGGCGAGTGGATGCAATTTAATGGTATGAAGTATATCCGGAGGAACGACAAAGCGGGCGGGGAGAGTGCCATCCGGGCGTAAATGCCGTCCGATCGCCGACAGACCGGCACGGGTCATCTTTTTTGCGGTAATCAACCGACGGATCCGCTCTTTATTCATATCGGAAAGAACGCTGTTCGGTTTGCGGGGTGAAAATCGCTGCGCATACCGTTTTTCATCGATCGTTTTGGCAGTGCTGTCGATCCATCCGTAGCACAACGCCTCTTCCACTGCATCGTTGTACGGAATACGCTTTCTTCCGCTCTCCTTTTTAAAATAGACCAGCCAGATCTCGGACGCCGTGCGGTGGTTCTTTGCGAGCCAGCGCCGCCATTGTGTTCTGTTCGATACGGTGAGAGTTTTTCCGATATTCATGCGAGAGAGAGAAGGGACATCATGGTGTCTGTTCGGGAGGGATCAACCATTTCAGGGCCTCATCCGTTTCATAAAACAGCCGCACATTAACACCGCGGATGTGGGCAAGGTTTTCGGCGAATTTTAATCCCCGTTTACTGTGCTCCTGATTGAGGTCAACATAGGCAAGCCGAAGACCGATCGATTTGGCTTTATTGAAATTCTTTATGATGACCTCGAATATTTCGAACGTATCGAGGTTGGGGCCGGTGAGATTTTCCTCGATGAGCACTGTGCTGCATTTATGCTGTATACAGGAGCGATAGATCTTGTCCAGGTATTCCAGCACATGAGCGAGCGTATTCTCGCCGGTGACTTTTGCGAGAAGGTACGCTCCTTTATTTTCGATATTGAGAGTATAGCTCATAGTTTCCGGATTCTCATTTTGCTGAGAACTAAAAAAATATAACTAAATAATGAAACATTTGTAACGAAAAAAAATCGTGGACGGCGAAAAATTTATTTGCAGACGGCGGTAAATACCCGCAGATAATTTTCCCCCAATATTTTTCGCACTTCGGATCTGGAATATCCCCGTTTGAGAAGCGCCATGGTCAGGTTTGGGAGTTTGGAAACATTTTCAAGTCCGGTCGGAGCGGTGATGCCTCCGTCGTAATCGGATCCGATGGCCACATAGTCGATTCCGACAAGATTTTTAATATAATCGATATGAGCGATGACCGTATCGATCGTCGAGGTCGAAGTCGAGGTCAGGAACGATCGGTGAAATACCACCCCGATTACGCCGCCACCCGCTGCGATTGCCTGAATCTGATTATCCGTCAGGTTCCGTGTGTGATTGCGGAGCGTACGGCACCCGGAATGGCTTGCAATGATCGGATTGGTAGTGACGGCGAGAATATCTTCAATTGTTTTAATTCCCGTATGCGAGACATCGATGATCATCCCGATCGAATCCATCGCACGGATCACATCTTTCCCGAAGTCGTTCAATCCCTTGGTTGCAGACAACGGATCCGCCGCCGACGTTGCCCAGGCAAAACTGTTGTTCCAGGTGATCGTCATATACCGTGCGCCGCGGTTATACAGATCGTACAAATTTGCGAGGTCGTTGTTAATCGCCGTACCCCCTTCGACACACAACACAGCGGCGATCTTTCCCGCGAGGTTTGCGGATTGAATCTCCGCGACGGTTCGCGCCTGAGCAATTTTCGCCGAATTCCGGTTGAACTGTGCGATGCACGTATCATACATCTGCACCGTTCGCTGATACGACGTTGTCGGATATTCATTCGGATCGGGCCATAGCACGATCATTTGTGCATCGACCCCGCCGTCAATAAACCTCGGAATATCGCTCTGCCTGGATGTATTGCGTATTCCCATCTGATATCCGTCGACCATCAATTCTGCGATGTCGTTATGCAGATCAAAGACAAAAGCGCGGTGATGAACGCTCGACAGCGAAAAATTTATCTGCTGGTTACTGACAAATGAGACAATCGTTGAATCTGGTTCATACCCAACCCTGGAAACAATGACGGTGTAATCGGCCGTTCCATTTTTGGAAAAATTCGGAACAGATGAAATTCCTCCCGCCAGAACGGCATCGCCAATGCCTCCGCCATATCCGCCGTCCATCTGTATCATTTTTCTCGTTACAGCGGTGTTGCCGAACCGGATTGTATACAGGTACACACCGGCAGATCCCATACTACTCCATTGGACGTTGAAATATCCCGCAGGAAGATCGAACGACCGCTCATCCATCAACTGGCCGATGATGTTGTGCACCGTCATTGTCACGGCGCCGGATCGGTGCAGCGTAAACGGGATAACGGTGGAAGGATTGAATGGATTTGGATAGTTTTGTTGCACGATAAACGATTCCGGCGTGGAAGGATAATCATCAACGGCGGCCTGGATAAACGAATACGACCATATACCGCTGGAATTGGTGTATGCAGTGTATTTTTCGCCGGGGTTGATAGTGTTAATAATATCGACACGTACGGAATCTATTGTGGTCACCGTTGCCGAATCCTTTACAGTACCGCCAAGCAGTACCGTTTGCGATTCAAGCAGGGAAGCGCTGCAGAGTAACGTGAAAGTGATAAAGATTGTTGAATTGCGAATTTTCATAAACATTTCCTAGCGGTGGTGTATTGATATACTACAGAACCATTCATGAAGAAGCAACCGAATATTCCGTCGACAATTCAACGGTGCGGTGCAACGACCTTGTATACTGCGGAATAATCCTCCCGGGATAATCCATTTGCAATTGCCTGCTCCAGCATCGCCTTGACCGCATCGGAAACGGGAGTCGGCACACCGGATGAAGCGGCGGCAGCACGGAAGAGATTGGTATCTTTGAGAAGATTTTCAAGAAAGAATCGCGGTGTGAAATTATTGTCGAGAATGGATTTTCCCTTGGTCTGATACATTGCGGAATTCAATGCTGAATGGTTGAGTATCTCCAGTATTGTTTGTCCGTCGATTGCAGAGGATTCCCCGTGATGCAATGCCTGCGACAATGTGGCGATCATTCCGCCGATAAATGAGTTCATAATCAGCTTCATATTGGAAGCATGAGCAGCCGTCGGAAACCGCCAGATTTTTGATCCAAGGATTTTTAGGATTGTCTCCGTCCGATTGAAAACCTCATCGCTGCCGCCGACGAACAGCAGCAGCGATCCGTCGGTCGCCTGTGGAATGCTGCCGAGCACGGGGGAGTGAAGAAAACCCCGTCTGCTTTCCGTGTATATTTTTTCCAGCGTTGTCGTTAATGCAGGCGAGACCGTACTGCAATCGATGTGAACCCCGCCTTTTCGAAACGTTTGAAGAATAGCGTCGGACACCCCGGATAACGCTTCGTCGTTTGTGAGCATCGATATGATTATATCCGTACTCTTTGCGAGATCCGAGGGAGATTCTTTCCAGATGGCCCCGTGCGCAAGGAGCGGGATTGCCTTTTCCTTTGTTCGATTGTACAGGTGCACGGTATGACCCGAAGCGATAAGACGCGACGCCATCGGCGTACCCATGAGCCCTAATCCGATAAATCCCAGCGTTGGTTGTGTCATAAAAAATGCAGTCTGTTAAGTAATGGTCGTGATCAATCGGTTCCAGAGAGAACGCCGCAATGCCAACATCCAGGTTCTGACAAAGGAACGATAGTATTTCAGCCTCTGCATACGCACATGATCGACATAGAAAACAATTCCCCGTTCGATTCGGTAGAAAGAGGAGGAATCACCGAAATACTTTGCCGTACGGAGCCGTTCCCGTTCAAGAAAAAGCGGCAACGTTTCGATCCACACATCGCAATCGTGCATATTCCCGAGAGATTCCTGTATCGATCGCACTGTTTTAATGAACGGCTTTAACTTCCCGCCGTACAGCGGTGCAAAAATCTCCATGACATACCGCAACCGTTTGGCTTCGATCCGCATGGCATGCAGTTCTGTCGCCGCCGTCGGCTGATGGACGAATTGTTCGAAACGCTTCAATTGTTCCAGGCGCAGTAATATCTCCCCGGCCGCCCTTCGGCGCAGCGGCAGCGATCCGGCGGCAGGCCGCACCGGCGACCGTGCGATCAATGCCTGATTCATCTGCAGCGAGGTTTTGCTCTTGTCGAAAGCATCGATTGCTGCTACGACCCGGCGCACCCTCTTTTCCCTTTGCTGCAAAAGACGCAACAGCAGACGTTCAAGTCCGGAACGATATCGCCGGGAAATCCGCTTTTTCAAAAGGACAGAAACCGAAGCAATCTGAACATCGCCGTCGCGCACCGCGCCGGCAGATTTTCTGATTCGGCGCACCCTTTTTCCACACTCTGTTATCACCGCGGAAGAGACAGATTCCCCGAACAACAGCGCCGCAGCATGGAATCGCCGCGACGCAACGCGCAGATCGTGGATCGGATCGGGATCGAAACGGTGTCGAACGGAGTTGACCTCCGAAAGAAATATTTCGAATCGTTTCTTCAGCGCCCGTTTCCCAAATACGGTGTATGACGGAGTTCGTGCGGTCACAATGGTTTAAGCTACAAAAGGATCGATGCGGATGCAACACGTTCGGGATTAACGCGCAAGATACTTTTCATTGATGATCTTGAGGTGATGCAGTTCATGCCCCGCAATGATATAGGCGAGTGCACGAACAGTAACGGGTGTATTGTTTGCCGTACCGCGGCGCATCCATGCATCGCCGGAAAGTGAAGAGAAGAACGAAAGAGTCGATCGTCTCGTGTGGGTGTATTCCTCCAGAAGGTTTTCCATACTTCGGTCGTTTGCGCCGGAGGCGGCAACGTACGGATCTTGATCGTATCCCGCCAGCGGCGTCGCATCGTTTCGCGCGATTCGCAGTGTGCGATACACAAACACTCTTTCTGAGTCGATGATATGCAGGAGAATCTCTTTGATCGTCCATTTTCCCGTTGCATACTGATAGAGCGTCTGCTCGGGAGTTAACGACAACATCAAGCGACGGAGAACATCTGCATTATTTTCGAGGTGTTTCAGTATCATGCCGTCGTCGGGCAGATTGTCGATATACAGGATCGTGTAGGGATCGTATTCCCCGGCAAGTGGTTTGGAGATTGAGATCATTGTTGTGTCATGTCCAGAAGTGTTGTGGTTGTCGCCCAATTGCGCGCGGTTGTTTTTTGGCGGAGAATCTTGTCGATTGCGGCAACGGAAAACGGGGATGTGTTTCCGCTGAATCGCGCGTCGAGGAGGCAATAGAGTTCACACGCACCGAAATGGAACGACATTCCTTTTACCTGCAGCGATAGTACCTCGTCTCGCTCCTTTTTTGACGGCCTTTGGTCAAGGAACACCACATACATCTTCGTTTTCCCCTTCGCATGTTCCCCAACGAATATGTTTTTTGCGACGATTTTTTTCATCTCAGCATCGCTTCGGATGAGCGTCGGCACTTCATACCCAAGCGCTTCGGCAATCGTCCGTTCGACCTTTGTGCGGACGGCGTCGGAATTTTTGTCCGACGACGCAAACAACACATTGCCGCTCTGGATATATGTACGGACGCCAGCAAATCCGCCGGATTCAAAAATGCCTCTCAACGTTGCCATGGGAATGATTTTGTGTCCGCCGACATTGATACCGCGAAGGAGGGCAATAAAGACCGTGTTTGCTTTACCGCTTTTCACCGTGCTGTTCCGTACAGTTTTTTCATTCTTGCGACCGACGCTCTAATGATCTTTTCCAAAATCCCCGGATCGATATCACGCAGTGATTTGATATACAGACAGCCTTTTCCATGTTTGTGCCTTCCCAGTTTTTTCATGAGCGAATCCTGATACGCAAATCCCGTGGTAAGATAGAGCGTCAGAGCCTGTTTTCGGGGGGAGAATCCGCAAAGCATCCAATCCAGCTCGCGTCCGGTTGAATAACGCAGCGTGACTGAACCGAATCCGACAATACTCGGCCCCCACATCTCCGGTTTTGACCGTGTCGCTTTCTTCATCAGCGCGGTGATTGTGCGCAAATCTTTTCTGGCCGCCGGATCGTGTACCGATGAGATGAATGCAGCAACGCTGGCACCGGTGCGTTTGGTCTTTAACTCTGCCTTCGCCATGGTTTCTCCTTGAGAGCACGATGTGCTTCTGTGTTTGACAGTCCGGTGAGACAAAAACTGTACGATCACCAAATTTTAATGATAGTTTTTGTCTTATCCAAATATTCAAAGGGGCCGATGGCCGTTGTTGTGCCGGTACGGGGTGCACCAAAGTAGTCGGTGTTTATGATCAGCGGCGTACCGTCGGAATTTTCAAATGGTGCATTCGGCATTTTCGCTTTTCCCAACATCTCGGTTGTGATCACCGAACCCCGGCGGCTGTAATATTCGCGATCAAATGAGATATGCAGATAAATACCGTCGCTGCCTTCTATCAGATTCACGCCGGGATCATGTGCGGCGGAAATAAATGCGTTCGTTTCCATTTCGTGCGGCAGAGCTCCGTAATAATAGATATTATCCTTCATCCATACCGGGAGTTTGACGCCGGTATACCCCCGCAGTCCGAATTGATATTTTGCATTACTGTCGTATCGCGCGCCGGCTCCGATAAAAATATTATTATAATAGCGGTCGTCACCGGTATGAATAGCGGAAAGTCCGATGATCTCGGTGGAGTGAGGACGATGATACGGCGTCCACCTTGTCGGTTCTCCCCAGACAAAGACTGTGCCGGCGATGAGATTGTGTACAAAAGCTCCTCCCTGCGACTGGGTCTTTATGGCAGAGGGGGATAACAGGATGTTATTGTCGACGACAAACGGTCCGTGATTGACTTCCATGAAAAGATCTTCAAGATGATTATCGTAGAGCAGATTTCCCGAAATCCGCGTTCCCTGGGTCATCCAATCGAACCAAATGCCCCGTGCGGTATTATGGACGCGGTTTTTTCTCACGACCGCATCGATCGCCGCATGGAATTTTATCCCACCGATCTCCGCCCCGTCGAATTGCCGTTTTGTCCAGATATCGTAGATATGATTATTCTCTATCGTGCTGAATGCCGCTCCCATGCTTCCGCAAATTCCCGCCTGCTCGCAATTATAGATGCGGTTGTTTCTGACAACATGCGAACCAATCCGTTCCCTGGTCCAACCGTTTTTGAGCGCACGGAATGTAACCTCAAGGTAGTGTTGCGTGCCGCTGATGCTGCGATCCGATGACCAGACATTGTGTCCTGTTCCGCGCTCTTTTCCCAATGTGATGCCGGAGCATTTTGCATCGCTGATCACATTGTTCTCGATGATCCATCCTTTGTTCCAATGGGTGGCCACCATACCGACCTGCTCTGCCGTCGGAGCGGCCCATTGCGTTGCCGCCTGGCTGATATGGAATCCGCTGATCGTGATATAATCGATTCCCGGCGTATCCGGATAGATACATGTTCTTCTGACGGAGATCTCGACACGTTCTTTGTTCGGATTATAATGTTGAAAATTCGCCCAAACGGTAGTGGCGGTATCGTCGTTATCGCAATACCACGCAAACAACGGTCCGCCCGGATCCTTCAGTGTCGAATCGACGGCCGGCATCAAAACTTTTTCCAGCGTCTCTTTCTCATACAGCGATTTTCCGTTCAGGAACACGTCGCCGGTATGATGTTTCCGTCCCTTTCTGTTGAACCAATCCCCGGCAATGGAATCGACGAATGGATTATAGGCACCGAAAAATGAATTAGGGATAACCACCTTCCAAATTCCGCCCGGCTGTTTTTTCCATCCGGTAACGACCTCCGATCCCTTGATGTCGACTTTTTCACCGGGAGCGGCCCGGTACACGATCCTGATCGAATCGCTCTCTCCACCGCGGATCGGATTAATCCACTCCCGATAGGTTCCTGCATGGACGGTGACAGTATCGCCGGGCAATGCGCGCGCAACGGCTGCAGTGATGGTCTTCAATGGTTTTATCGCGGTGCCGTCCTGCGTATCGTTTCCACTTTTCGAGACGTGGAGCTCCCTTGCTGTGCTCGTTGCCGTTGCAACGAATAGAACGATGAAAACAATGAGTTCTTTCATATGATTCCGCAGTATGGTCAGCAAGAATGTGCGGCGATACGCCAGGAATCCGCTTCTACACCTGAAACCACTGGTTCGTTATTGCCGCCAGAACACCGTTCTCGTTCTTGTGGTGGAATTCATTTGAATGAGGATCGTACGTATAGTCGTTCTTCCACAGCGTTTCGTTTTTCTCGATCTGTGTCAGCGCATCGATAATGTACTCAACCTCGGCATTGGTGGTGGTCGGATGGAGGGAAAGCCGCACCCATCCCGGTTTTTCGGAAAGATCGCCGGAATCAATCTTGTCAGTGATCGATTGGGAATGCTGCTGATCGACATGAAGCAGATAATGACCGTATGTGCCGGCGCAGGAACAACCCCCGCGTGCCTGGATGCCGAAACGATCGTTTAATAATTTCACGACAAGATTATAGTGAATGCCGTCAAAATAGAATGAGAACATGCACAACCGCCGTTCAATGGAATCGGCCAGCAGAGTTAACCGCGGGATGCGGCGCATTGTCTCGAACATCAGAGCGCCCAGTTCGTGTTCACGTACCGCAATGTGGTCGACACCCATCCGGTCTTTCAATTGTATTGCAAGGGAAGCCTTGATCGCCTGAAGAAACGCCGGCGTTCCGCCATCCTCTCGCACTTCGATCTCGGGATAGAATTTGTGCTTGCCCCACGGATTGGTCCACAACACCGTACCGCCGCCGGGTTGATCGGGGGATTCGAGTGTGTACAAACTTTTATTGAACAACAGCACTCCCGGTGATCCGGGACCGCCGAGAAATTTATGAGGGGAAAAGATCACAGCATCCAACCGTTGCTGTGCGTCGGCGGGATGCATATCGATAGGCACATATGGTGCGCTGGCGGCGAAATCAACGATCGCAATGCCGCCGTGCTCATGCATGATCTTCGCAAGTTCGTGATACGGCGAGAAAATTCCGGTGACATTTGAACAGGCGGAGAATGAACCGATCTTCGTCGTCCGATCGCCGTATTTCTTCAACGCTTCACGCAGTTTGGTGACATCGACCGTTCCGTCGTCTGCCGGATCGAACACACAAACATCGGCGATCGTTTCGTACCATGTCGTTTGATTGGAGTGATGCTCCATATGCGTGACAAAGACGACCGGCCTGTCCCGCTCCGGAAGCGCAACCGATTTCATGTACCGGTCGGGCACTTTCACGCCGAGAATCCGTTGGAATTTATTGATTGCCGCGGTCATCCCCGCGCCGACAAACAGCAGAACATCATCAGCATTTGCGTTGACATGCTTTTTTATGATCGCATGGGCGTGATGATAGGCGTGGGTCATCAGTCCGCCGGTGATGGAGGATTCCGAATGGGTGTTGCCGACGAACGGTCCGAACGACTCGAGGATCTTCCGTTCAATCGGTCCGTACAAACGTCCGCTGGCGGTCCAGTCGGCATACAGAATCTTCTGCGTGCCGTACGGCGAGGCGAACGATTGATCGATTCCGACAATATGATTGCGGAATTGGCTGAAGTATGATTCTTGATTCATGAATGAAAACTACGAAATCGGCAGTAAAGATGGTAGAAGAATCATTCAAAACGGACAAACCGGGGAATGAATTTTAATGACAACGGATTTGTCAGCGTTTGTTGAGATACCAATAGAAGGGGAGTGAAAATCCAAGTCCGCCGATCAGGCTCAATAGAACGAACACTTTCCATGAATATCGGCCAATGGGATTGTATGCGAGCCACCAGGAGATTAATCCAGTTGCCATAAATGCATCAATAATAAAGCCGAGTGCAAGCAGGTCGTTCAGAATTTCGGAAACCGATGAGAATTGAACAAAAAGATAATAGAAGAACATGCCGTTGGGAACAATCAGTCCGAACGCGGCAACGGTGAGCACAACGGCTTTCATTTTCGAACTCATGAATTCTCCTCTATATTTGGATTAATTCTGAATTCGCACAAAATAATGAGAAGCGTTGAGTTCTCCAAACGTAAATGAAAATCCGGCGAGATGGGAGAGCAGATCATGCATATCAAGACGCTCTTCCTTTTCCGGTCCATGTTCTTCATCCTGCTTTTTCCAATCCAGGATTATAACCGAACCGCCCGTGCGAGTAATGCGAATCGCTTCGGCGAGGAAGCGGGGTATATCGGGTGTTTCATGAACAACAAATGCCAACAGCACTAAATCCGCGGATGCATCCGGCAGCGGGATTGAATATTCGCCGGAGAGGATAGGACGTATGTTTGGACCGGGTTCGGTATTCCGGATATAATCCAGCATCTCCGGAGACATATCAACAGCATACACAATCCCATTTCCGCCGACTATTTCCGATGCGGAGCGGGAAAAGAAACCCGTTCCCGCCCCGATGTCGGCAAACACCATGCCTTCAATTAAACCAAAGTGTTGAAGAGTTTCTTTGGGAGAAAGCAACGCGTACCGTTCCGGTCGTTCCAATCGTTCTGCGTGGTGATGCGAAAATTTATGCATGAGTCACTGTGGTGATGGGTGAATTGACATTGTGAAATAGCGCTGCAGTTCTTTCAGTTCCAAAACATGCTGATGCCGATTCCGGCGATGAGAATTGCAAGAAGAAGGCGTAAAGACTCCGGTCGCGTCCGTTGACTCATCATGCTTCCGGCAACGACACCGGGGAGGGATGCCGCTACCGCAACTATTGTTTCCAGCGGCGGAATTTGTCCCATGAAGAGTTTTCCAATACTTGTTGCCAGCGCAGACAATACGACGATTCCGAGCGTTGAACCGATAGTAACGCGGATCGGCACTTTCAAAAAGACCATCATCATCGGCGCCAGTAAAAACCCGCCGGCCGCACCGACAATGCCGCCGAACAATCCGACAATCACGGCAATCGTAACGGCGACGTATGGTGAAAAACTAACGTGATGATCATTGATGTCGGTATGTGCAACCGGCCCGGGGACAGCGATCATCAGCGCTCCCGCCAGCGCCATTACGCCAAATAGATATAAGATAATTTGCGGTGCAATTAATCCGGATACGAGCGCTCCGACGAATGCAGCGAGGGTGATCGGTATTCCCATGGTGATCACCAGACCTCGGTTGACCGCGCCGCGATTGCGGTGCACCATTGTTCCCGCTATCGACGATGCAAGGACCTGTACACTGGTCATACCGGAAATAAGGGCAACAGGGATCGGTGACAGGCCGATCAACGGAGGGAGATAATGATATGCCGGGATAAGAATGACCGCTCCGCCGATTCCCAGTAATCCGGAAAGGATCGAACTCAAAAACGCAATGACGGCAATAGCGAGCAATTCCATTATCGCGTGGCTTTCATCGCTCCGCGGTCGACCGTTTTTCCGCTGAACATCCAGCCCGAAGTGCCGCCTTCCAGATTGTAGATGTTCGTGTATCCGGCGCGGGTGGCAAGATAGTTCGCCACTTCGTACGAACGGCTGCCGCTCTGGCAAATACAAACGATCGCAGCAGATTTTTCTTTCGGCAGATCGCCGACGCGCGCAACCACATCTTCCGTCGGAATATTTACCACGTTCGGAATTTTTCCGTACGCCATCAATTCAAACGGTTCTCGAACATCCAGCAAAAAGAGGCTGCTTTCCTTTTTTGTCATCGATTCGAGTTCATCCGCGGTAATGGTACGGAACGGCTCATGGTGATGCGCAACAACCCGCTTTGTGCCGCACTGAACGGTCATCGCGCCTCCCTCGATCGATTCGGCAAGCGGGGGGAAGAAGTCAGCTACGAATCTCTTGTATTCTTCTTTTGAGTGCGGCTGCAGGAACGGATTTGTTTTCTTCTCATCGCGTAGATACGCGAATGTATTTTCTTCATAATCGTGTCCCGGCCAAATCTTTGTATTGTCCGGCAGCGTCAAAATTTTCTGTGTCAGACTGTCGTACTGCTCTTCGGCGCTTCCGCCGGGTAGATCGCTGCGGCCGGCTTGTCCGATTAGCAGAAGATCGCCGGTGAACACATTGTCGCCAACCAGCACGGAGAGATGATTGTCCGTATGTCCGGGCGTGTGCAGAAACGTATATGTCATGGAATCGACGGTGAGCGTATCGCCGTCATTGACGAATCGATCTACTTCTAATTTTGCATTCTCCTGCAGGATGTCGCCGATACCGAATTTGTACCCCTGATCGACCACCTTCCATTTATTTTTTGTGTTCTCATGCATGATTAATTGCAGGTTGAACAATTTCTTTAACTCATTGGTGGCGGAAATATGATCGACATGCGTATGTGTTTCGACAACATGTGTCACGGCGGCACGCTGTTCCTTTACAAGCCGTACGATTTCGTCAAGATCTTTTATGTTCGGATCGATGATAACGGCATTGCGGCTTTTTTCGTCCGCAAGAAGGTACGACAATGTGCCGGTTCCGTCGGTAGATCGAATTTGATGGAGAATCATGGGAAAGAATCCTTTTGCGATAATTGATAATAAAGGCCAATAATTACTAATGAGATGCAATAAACTCAAAAAGGATGCATCGTGTCGCTGCAAAAATTATCCTTTAATGCAAGACGATTTTCGTTCTATGCCGCAACAAAAGTATGCATCTCTCCGAATACCTTTATTCCCGCGCCGAATCGGCACGGAAAAAAAATTCATTATCATCCAATATTGACGGGAGTTTTGCAGTGGTACAACACAAACAACGAGTCCTTTATTTTCTTTTCATTCTTACCGCAATGACGATTGTTGCCCATTATGCGGCATCATTCTTCGATTCAAAAAGCATCATATCATTAATTATCATGTGGAGTCCAGGCTTAACGGCAATTATTGTCGGTCTGGCAACGCAACGTTCAATCCGCGATATCGGTTGGAAAATCCGTCCGTTGAAGTGGTTGGCCGCGGGATGGTTGCTCCCCATTGTGTATGCCGGTACGGCGTACGGGGCCGTATGGTTGTTGAATCTGGGGAACGTTCCGAATCCGGTCTTCATTGAAAGAGCGCGTCTCACGCTGTCCATGCCCGATCAACCGGTATGGCTGCTTATCGCAGCGGCATTCGGTTATATCACCGTTGTCAACCTGCTTCCTTCCATGATCCTGGCATTGGGAGAGGAAATCGGATGGAGGGGATTTCTTGTTCCCGAGCTTACCCGGTGGATCGGATTCCGGAAAGCAGCGCTCATCAGCGGCATCATCTGGGGGGCGTGGCACCTGCCCGGCATCCTTTCCGGAAAATATGCCGGAACCGGTACGCCGATCGCATATCAATTATTCTGCTTTTCCGCGCTTGTGATCTCCTCGGGGGTGATCTTTGCCTGGCTGCGGATGAAATCGGGCAGCATCTGGACCGTAGCGATCTTGCATGCAACGCATAACGGAGTCATTCAAGCATTCTTTAATCGCATTACGGCCGACACCGGTAACACGAATTATTTCATCGGGGAATTCGGCATCGCAATGGTTCCGGGTGTGGTAGCGTTGGCATGGTATTGCTGGAAGCATCCGGTATCGGTCGAAGGATCTACAATCGCTTCAGTATGATAAGCGAAAGATCATCCGACGTATTTTGCGTACCGATAAAACGGTCTATGTCGCGCAATATGGCATGACCAACCTGTTCGGCTGAACGGGCTTCACTACGGATCAATTGCATCATCCGATCTTTTCCGAAAAACTCTCCCCGGTCGTTCTTTGCTTCGGTGATACCGTCGGAATAGAGAACCACGAGATCGCCGCCGTTCAGATTTGCCGACTGTTCATGATACGTCACGGTACGCGTCAATCCGAGTGCGAGATCTCCCTTGTACGACTCTTCAACGGAGTCCCGCCGTACGATCAATGCCGGAAGATGCCCGGCGTTGACAAACGCGATGTGTCCGTCGTTTTCATTGAACTCAAGATACAATAATGAGGCGAAGAGATGGGAGGGGCTGTCGCGGTGAAAGATGGAGTTTACTTTCTCCACAAGCGTCGAGATGTTCCGTTGATCGAAAGCAAGCGCCCTGATGGTTGCCTGAAGCTTTGTCGTCAACAGCGCGGCGTGCAATCCCTTGCCGGCAACATCCGCAAGCGCCAGTCCGATACGTCCGTTCTCCATCCGCAGAAAATCGATCAGGTCTCCGCACACTTCATTAGCGGAACGGGTATAGAGCCAGACCGACCAGCCGTTCACCGCCGGAGACCGCTCCGGCATCAATAATTCCTGGATATGCCGTCCCTCCTCGAGTTCGTCGTGTGCCAGGAGTTTATCCTTGAGTTCCAGTAGAATCACCAGCACCAACAAAAATCCGCCAAAAAGCGAACTCCCGTTGATGTTGAATGAGCCGCTGCCGCCGGATTGAACCGATAGAATCAGGATCAAACCGATAACAAAAAACAACCGACGAATCGGCGTTAATTTGTAAAACATCGCTTTTAAAACCCAGCCGGAAATATGCATCGATCCTTTGATGCGTTTCATCCTCTTTAATTCTTCGCGCTGTTCATCGGTCAGATAAAAACCGGTGATCTCTTTGGATTCTTTACGGAATGTGGAATATGCGTTGGTATTGCGGATATCGTCTTTGAGTGTTTCGAAGATCGATTTATTTTTCTGTGACGTGGGCATGCAGTAAGATACGCCAAAAAACGGAAAAAGGTTCTATGTATATTTTACAGTTGTCAACATCACGCAGGCGGAAGCAATCGAATGATTCTTCAACACATTGATTCGGTCCCCGACATTTTTAATGTGTACAAAAATTACCCGATGGCGAATTTATAAAGCAAGAACAAAATAGCGAAAAGGATACGGTGATTCGTCCTGTCAAGTGAAGGAACGAATATATTCCAAAACTTCCCTTGCGTTTTCTCCCCCTTTTTCCGCATGCGTGAGTAGCGTAATTCCGTGCGGGCCCTTTGAAGTGACCAGATTGGGAAATGCGGCGAGATATGTTTTGACGAGCTCGGTCCTGCCGAGCATTGCGGCAACAAAAATGTCGAATCTTCCTCCCTGCGATATGAGATATTCCGCGATATCGGCGCGTCCCATGTGTCCCGCTCCGCCGATTGCCATCTCGAAATCGCCTCCGCCCCAATCGTACGTCGCGTTGAGCAGGCCGGGATGTTTCGCAAGCATCGCTTTGGTCTTTTCAAGATTTCCGTGCCCGGCGCCGACGAATTCTTTCACGAGATCGAGCGGGAACGCGGGAGGTTTTTCTTTCTTTTGTGCAAGCGCGAAGACAGGGAGGACGATCGCCGCAGAACTTCCGGCAGCGAAATGAAGAAACGAACGACGAGTGACCATGGAGTCTCCGTTAATATGAAAGGAGCAATCTATAGTAACGAACGATGAGAGGAAAGAGAAGATTGTAAAGAAATAAGCAGATTATTTCATTTCGAAATGTAACGCCGGATCGTACCCGTCGGAACACCAAACAACAGTTCCGACGATAAGAAGGATATAGGCTTAAAAGTAAGCAATCATCAAATCACACAATCACACAATCATAAAATTTCATTGACTCTTGCCACAATAATTCCTGTTTGCCGCTGATTCTTTGCAAGATAATCATGCATCGGCAATTCGGTGATCTGTACTTTGTAGCCGACATTGGGAGCGTGCATAAAATGCAGCCGGCCGTCCGGCATCCGCACCGCAACGCCGGTATGGGTGATATCCATTCCTTTGATGTTTGTTGCAATGCCGATCAGATCGCCGTGATTCACCTTATCGGCAAACATGTGCATATTCCCCTTCGGAAGGAAATATGACGAGCGTTTGTTGATGGCATCTTCCTGCTCTTTAATTTTTTCGTAGTTCGCGTCGTTCGTTTTCAGGTGTTTATATTTATCGCGGTTCTCGGTCATGAAATTAACCGGTTTCGGTATTTCGACCACATTCTTTTCGCCGAAAATTTCTTGTGTTACAACCTTCAAAACTCCCTTTTTCTCCGCGTTGAACCAGTAATCGGTGGTATAATGCAGACGGCTCGGATAACCGTCGATCTTTCCGTCACGGTACCGTAAAAACTGCAACTGCGCTTTATAATCGTCGAATGTCGTTTTCTTTAATTTGATGCAGCGGGCAAGCGTCACACAATTCTCGTAAAACGTTACACAGTCCAGTGCGCGCAGATTAATCACCAGTTTCTCCTCGCCATCGTCTTCCAGCGTGTGGCCGGCGTAGTCTGTGCCGATAAAGGATTTGCCGATCTCGACGATAATCTCGTTGATCGGTTTTGACGCAAGGTCTTTCGATACGGCGAGATCGAACTTGAGTTTGCAGACCTGTTCGTCGGAGAGTCCCGTCTCTTGCATAAATGCTCCGAGAAGTTGTGAGGGAATAAGCGATGCCGCAGATGCGAGCGCGGAAGTGGTGACAAACGTTCGTCTATCCATGAGAATTATCCTTTATACTAAATTCTGCGAAGCAATGAGTGATCTGATTAAAACGCCGGTTCGTTGCCGACCGGAGGAGCAAATTCGTCAAACGTCGGCAGTGCGAGATTCTCGAATCGGGCGTACTGATTGATGAACGCCAGTTCGACTTCGCCCGTCGGACCGTTTCGCTGTTTACCGATGATGATCTCGGCAACACCTTCGGCGGAGGATCCGTCGTCCCGCGTCAACCCGTATTTTTCCGGACGATGAATGAAGATGACGACGTCGGCATCCTGTTCGATCGCTCCCGATTCGCGCAGGTTGGCAAGCATCGGGCGCTTGTCGGAGGATGTTTCGACGGCACGATTCAACTGCGACAGCGCAATGACGGGAATGTTCAACTCTTTTGCAAGGGCTTTCAGCGAACGACTGATCTGCGAAATTTCCTGCTCCCGGCTCTGTGCATTCTTCGGCCCCGACATCAACTGCAGGTAATCGATAACGATCATGCTGACATCGTGTTCCGCTTTCAACCGGCGGGCTTTTGCGCGAAGTTCCAGGATGGAAAGAGCGGGAGTATCGTCGATGAAAATCTTCGCGTTATACAGCTTTCCGATCCGTGTGCTGAGATTGCGCCACTGTTCATCCGGAAGCCGTCCCGTGCGGACGCTTTGTGCGTCGACGCGCGCTTCGGCGCAGATCAAACGCATCACTAATTGCTGGGACGACATTTCGAGGGAGAAAAATCCGACCGGCTTGCCGTGATCCACCGCGGCATTTCGCGCAACGGAGAGGACGAATGCCGTTTTTCCCATGGAGGGGCGAGCGGCAACGATAATCATGTCAGAGTTCTGGAATCCTCCGGTCATAGAGTCCAACGACGTGAAGCCCGACGGTACGCCGGTGACGCCGCTGTGCTTGCCGTGGATGCTTTCGAGCATCTCCATGGTGGTGAAGACCGCCTCTTTCATCGAGACGAACGATTTCTTCAACCGCTTTTCCGAAATCTGGAAGATCTTGTTTTCAGCTTCGTCCAGCAGATCGAGCGCATCGTCCTGTTCGTTGAATGCGCGGCTGGTGATCTCCGAACTGGCGGAAATCAGGTTTCGCAGCAGCGCTTTTTCCAGGACAATCTTTGCATGATATTCGATGTTTGCCGCGGAGGTGACGCGCATCGTCAAATCGGAAATATACATCGGTCCGCCGACGGAGTCGAGCTTTGCCATGCGACGGAGCTCTTCCACTACGGTGATGGAATCGGCCGCCTCATTTTTCTCGAACAAACCGATGATCGCCTTGAAGATCTCCTGATGTCCCGGTTTGTAGAAGGCGGATTCATCCAGCACTTCCAGTGCGCGGGCGATCGCCTCCTTTTCCAGCAGCATAGCGCCGAGAACGGACATTTCCACATCCACCGCCTGTGGAGGAACCCGACCGGAAGATTGTTCTATGTTGTGATCGGCCATAACGTATGATTAAAATAAAAAATTATGAATTACCCGTTCGCACTTGTTAGTTACTCTTCACATCGTCGTACATTTTTCTGAGCCGCTGCACATCTTCCCACGTCGGACGCTTCCAGTTCGGATTACGCAGCAGCGCGGCAGGATGATACGTGACGACGACCGGCGTATTGCGGTACAGGTGTGTGGACAACCGTAACTGTCCCATCGATTCGGTCGTCTTCAGAATAGTCTGTGCCGCCGTGAGTCCGAGGCAGAGAATAAATTTCGGTTTGATTAATTCAATCTGTTTCCACAGATACGGTTCGCACTGCTCTACTTCGCCGGGATTCGGTTTGCGGTTGTTCGGCGGACGGCACTTGAGAATGTTTGCGATAAAGACCTCTTCGCGTTTAAAATGCACCGCTTCGAGGATTTTGTTCAATAATTGACCCGCCCGGCCGACAAACGGTTCTCCCTGCGCATCTTCATCCGCGCCCGGCGCTTCGCCGATCACCATGATGTCTGCATTCGGATTGCCGACACCGAAGACAAATTTGGTGCGTGTGGCGCCCAGTTCGCATTTCTGACAGTTACAGATCATTGCGTTGAGTTCGGCGGGAGTAGCCGCAGAATGCCACGCTTCCGCTGCCGCAGAAACCGCGTTATCGGCAGGGAAAAGAACGGGTTCAACCGGAGACGGGGATGCTGTTTTTTTCTTTTTGTTCATCGGATCGCGGTCAATAGTGTTGCCGTACAGTAATTTTTCCTGCCGTAAAAAAATTTCGATATCGGATAAGAGTTTTTCCATTTCACTGCGGTACGCCGCACTACGCGGATTTCGTTTTAACCCAAACGGGCGGCGGCATTCAAAATTTCCGTTGCGACATCGAACTTCGACATTTTCGGAAGCGGCCGTGCCGTTCCATCTTTTGTAATCAATGTTACGACATTGGTATCGGTGCCGAAAGCGGCTCCCTCGTCATTCGGAGAATTCAAAACGATCATGTCGAGTTTTTTCTTTTCCAGCTTCACCTTTGCATGCTCCAGCTCATTGGTCGTCTCCAGTGCGAATCCGATCACCCGCTGGTTCTTTTTCTTTTCGGCGACATCGTGCAGAATGTCGAGTGTCGAGCGAAGCTCGAGGCTCATACCATGTACATGCGATCCGAGTTTTTTGATCTTATGTTCTGCGGCCTGCACCGGCGTATAATCCGCCACGGCCGCCGCCATAATCACGAGATCATTCGAAGCGAGATTGTTCATCACCGCATCGTGCATCTGCTGCGCCGTCTCGACATCGATCCGTTTCACATTCTTGGGTGTTGCACGTTCCACAGGACCGCTGATCAGCGTGACTTCCGCTCCGCGCAAAGCGGCGGCGGTTGCCAGCGCATATCCCATTTTTCCCGACGACCGGTTGCCGATATAGCGGACCGGATCGATCGGTTCATGCGTCGGGCCTGCAGTAATCAGGATCCTTTTTCCGGAGAGATCGCGCGGAACTTTTTCAATCACGCCATCCACAAATTCGACAATTGTTTCCGGCTCGGGAAGCCGGCCTGCGCCGGTCAATCCGCTGGCCAGTTCGCCGCTTTCCGGCGGGAGGATGAAGCATCCCCGATGTTTCATAGTCGCCACATTGCTTTGCGTTGCATCATGCTCCCACATGTCTACATCCATTGCCGGAGCGATGATCAGCGGACAGCGCAGGGCAAGGACGGTAGAAGAGATGCTGTCGTCGGCATACCCGTGCGCAAGATGAGCGATGGTGTTTGCCGTTGCCGGCGCAATGAGCATCACATCCGCCCACAGACCAAGGTCAATATGTTTGACGCCGAGATCGGTGGAGGAGTGTTTCGAATTCGGCCAGAGGGAAACAACGACCTCTTCCTGGGAAAGAGTGGAGAAGGTCAACGGTGTGACAAACTCCGTTGCAGATTGGGACATTAACACGCGGACCTGCGCCCCCGCTTTTTTAAGCAGGCGCACCACCGTACACATTTTATAGACGGAAATCCCGCCGGTGATACCGAGCAGTATGTGTTTGTCGGCTAGCATGAGGTGAGCGGGAAAACCGCGCCATACCGAATCGGCACGACGCGGTTGTCGCTGACAGTATTATTTCTTTTCTTCCGCTTCTTTATAGCGTGCATCGAGCTGATTGTTCATCAGTTCTTCGATCGCTTCTTCGGTCGGTTTCGGACGCTTTTCAAATTCAAGGCTGACCTTCAATTGGTCAGGATTTGCTACATCTTCCACTTCGTCCGGGCTGGACGGGAGAGCGACAAGGTTCTCGATTCGCTGCTGGAACTCGAGTTTGGTCTCCTCGTTGATCTGGCGCGCGCGCTTGGATAGAACTACGATGGCCTCGTAGACATTCGCCGCTTTCGCTTCGAGTTCCTTTATTTCGAGTGTTTTAATTGACATTACTGCCTCTTCCGTTAATGATGATAAAATATAGTGTTTTCTTAATTTCGAATTTTTTCCGACACGATTGCATCGACTTCTTCGATCGCGCGCTGCAGATCGTCGTTGACAACAATATGGTCGAACGTCATGCCGGTTTCAATCTCCATGTGATGACGCTGCAATCGTCGCTGCAGTTTTTCTTCGTCCTCCGTGCCGCGGTTACGCAGCCGCTGCTCCAGCACTTCAATACTCGGCGGTGCGATAAAAACCTGCACGGTGTCGTTCGGATACATTGTTTTGATCGAACGGGCTCCCTTGACATCGACATCGAAGATCATGCAGCGCCCGGCCTGTAATGCACGGTCAACTTCGCGTTTCAATGTGCCGTAATGGGTGCCGTAAAAATGTTCGTGCTCAACCAGTTCCCGATGAGCGATCAATCGCTCAAACTCTTCCGTAGAAAGGAAAAAATAATCCTTACCGTTGCTTTCCCCGGGCCGCATGGAGCGGGTTGTTGCGGACACGGAAAATTCAAAATCCGGATGCCGCTCCCGCAGGGCTTTAATGATCGAGGTTTTTCCTCCCCCGCTCGGTGATGCGATAACGATCAGTTTTGATCTGCTCACGGCATCTACTCGATATTCTGCAATTGTTCCCTGATCTTTTCCAGCTCTTCCTTGATCCCGACGACGAGATGAGCGATCTGCACATCGTTGCATTTTGAACCGATCGTATTTGCTTCGCGGTTCATTTCCTGTATCAGAAAATTCAATTTACGCCCTTCGGAATCTTTCGACCGCAGCGCTTCGAGAAAAAACTTATTATGGCTTCGGAATCGGACACATTCTTCCGTCACATCCAGCCGGTCGGACAACAATGCAATCTCCAGCTCCAGCCGCTTATTGTCGATAATATTCTTGTCCTCAAGCATTGCCGCAATACGTTCCCGTAATTTTTTCCGCTCTTCCGGGATGCGTTGATGCGAGAGCGATTCGACGGCGGCCAGTGTCGTGTTGATCTTTTCGACGCGCTCTTTCATATCACGCGAAAGTTCGGCCCCTTCTTTCATCCGCATCGTCTTGAGATTGTCGACTGCCGCCGTCAATGCCTTGCGGAACACAATCCATTCGGTTTCGTCTTCGCCGGATTCTTTTGTCGTGAATATCTCGGAGAAGTGAAGCAGGTGTTCAAGTTTCACCGGTTCTTTTATCTTTGCCGTTTTCCGCAACTGATTCAGGATTGAGTAAATCGACTTCGTTCGTTCTTTGTCGACGGAAATTGCAACGACATTGTCGGTCTCATCGTCCTTTGCTGCGTTCACCGTCACTTTGCCGCGGGCGATCTTGGTGCGAATAATGTCACGGATTTCATTCTCCCGCTGCTGCAAAGAGCGGGGGATACGGGACGAGATCTCCAAAAACCGATTGTTGACGCTGCGGAGTTCGACGGTATATGAAACACCTTTTTGGGAGGACTCTCCGCTCCCGTACCCGGTCATGCTTTCGATCATAATATTTTCAAAAATCACTCTCACTTCCAAAGTGCTGCACATATCGGAAGTAACTGAGCTTCTTCATTGACGAAAAAACCTTTAGAACTGATGCCCTAAAGGTTCAGAATATTCACTAATTTACGATAATTCGCCAGGTCAAACAAGAAAAACCTTTCCACCATTTTCCACCAGTTATCCACATTCTTGATTGCAAATCCAGCCAAAATGAACAATTTGGGCCGGTCTAAATCAACGGTTGATAAACTTCCATTAACTGCTTGCAAATAAGCAGGGAAATTTATTTTGTTGCAGAGAACAATTATCGAGCAGGATGATGGTAGTCATTGACTGAAAACAGGATAATATTATCTTATTTTATAATTCAAATTGAATTCATTGGAGGAAATATGAAAACTTGGAATAAATTCCTGGTTTTTGCTGTATTGTTATTCTGTAGTTCCGCCATTTCTCAGGAAAATGAATCCGGAAACTCGGAAAAAAACCTGCGCCAGTATTACAGCGGAAAATTCGGTTATTATCAACCTGGCAAGGGATTAAATGATGGCTTAATGCTGGGAGTGGACGGCATTACCGAGTTTGTAAAATACGATATCGGATTGACCGGAGCGATCGACCTGTATCAGAAACAGACGTTCAGTCCGTTCGGGACGCCAGAACCGCAGATACGGCAGCAGGCGCTTTTATTATTGCCGCTGCATGCGAACGTCGGATACAGATTGCTGAATCTTACCGATGCGGATACGAGAGTATTTGTCGGTGCGGGGGGAGGATACTATTTTTATTTTTATTCATTGGAATATGCCGAATCGTCCGGCGGCGGCGGAATATTGGGCGGCGGACTGACATCGACAAACAAAACCGCAACAGAGAACGGCGGAAATATATTCGGCACCGCATTTCTGCGCGTGTTGATTGGGAAGATTTTTCTGGAACCGAGATTATATTTTGCGGCAAAAACGGAAAGGAATATTGGATCGTACCCCCTTACGATTGATCCTTCCGGTTTTGCACTCACCATCGGATTTCAATACGAATAATCCTTGCTCACCGGGTAGAGTTTCTCTATTTTTCAAGACAGAAGCGTTCCTTCTGTCTTTTTTATTTCATGGAGGCATAATGATTGTTCAATTTCTTGGCGCCGCACGCTCGGTGACCGGTTCAATGCACCTGATACAAGTGAACGGTAAACAATTGCTGCTTGATTGCGGATTGTTTCAGGGCCGCCGCGCTGAAACGTATCAACGGAATCAACATTTTCCATTCGACCCATCCACGATCGACGCTGTTGTACTTTCTCACGCGCACATTGATCATGCGGGAAATCTGCCGAATCTGGTCAAGCAGGGGTATCGCGGGCCGATATTTTGCACCCCCGCAACGGCGGATCTTTGCCGCATTATGCTGATGGACAGCGCACACATTCAGGAAAAGGATGTGGAGTTCATCAATCGGAAACACGCCAAGAAAAAACTTCCGCCGGTAGAACCGTTGTACACTTCCGACGATGCTCAGCAAACGCTCGAACGGCTTTCGGAAATTCATTATCGCACACCGTTTACGGTTACGGACGGCGTCATCGCACAATACTTCGATGCGGGACACATTCTCGGTTCCGCCTCCGTCCATTTGACGATCACGGAAGAGAAAAATAAGGAAAAACATTTCGGATTTACCGGCGATGTGGGAAGGCCGAATATGCCGATCCTGCGCGATCCGGAGTTTATGGGAAACGTCGATGCATTAATTTGCGAAAGCACATACGGCGGACGGTTTCATGTGGCCAGCAACGAAATGCCGAACAGTTTTTTGGAAGTGGTCAAGCGAACGGTGGATCGGAAGGGGAGGATCATCATTCCGTCGTTCAGTGTCGGCCGGACACAGGATATCGTCTATCAATTGAATAACCTCAAAAATGCCGGAAAACTCCCCGATATTCCGGTGTATGTCGACAGTCCGCTGTCGACCAATGCCACGGAAGTGTTCCGAAAACACACGGAATGCTTCGACGATGAAACGCTGGCTATCATGCGGAAGGACGACGACGTTTTCGGTTTCGATCGTCTTCGGTATATCCGCAACGTCGACGAATCGAAAGCGCTCAACGAAAGCACCGATCCGTGCATGATTATCGCCGCCTCGGGCATGTGCGAAGCGGGTAGAATCGTCCATCATCTTCGCAATAACATTGAAAATCCGCTGAACACGGTGATGATCGTCGGTTATCAGGCAGAACACACGCTCGGCAGAAGGATTGTGGAGCGCAATCCCGAAGTGTCGATCTTCGGTGAGATTAAAAAACTGAACTGTGAAGTGTCAGTCATGAACTCGTTCAGCGCCCATGCGGATAAAAACGAGCTGCTGGAGTATGTCGGCCGTTTTGACCGGAGCGTTCTTAAAAACATCTTTCTTGTGCACGGCGATTACGACCAGTCGCAGAAATTCTCCGCCGCATTGACGGAGAAGAAATATCAACGAATCGATATTCCCGAACGGCTGGAAAAATTCGAGATGTAAATCACATGCGTTGATGATACTCGACTAAAATACAAATGCGCCGATTCGACGGCGCATTTTTTTATATCTTCCACCCAGAAGAAAAATTTATCGGTAAATTTCCTTACCATAAAAATGAAGCGCAGAAAACCACCGCCAGACCGAGAACCAGGTTGACGCTTGCCAAAGCACCGAGTCTTTTCTGATACGATTTGAACGCATCCGACGGCGCTTCTCCCGGCTTCGGACTGTTCTTCCTCATGTTAGGTATAACGTACAGGCCGATTGAAAGGCCGATAATGATCACACCGCCGATCAGCAGATGCTTGATGAATAATGTCATACCCAGATCGGTCGACGTGTCGAAGAGCAGACCGTCGGGAGTTTTTAGGAATCCCGTAATGAGCAGGACGATGATGGATGTCCACGCCGCTATGGAAAATCGTTTTGCGATAATTCCCTGCAGTTTTCCTCCCTGCTGCGGATCGATCTGCCGCACCGCGGGAAGAAGAATGAAGTGAGCGTAAAAAGCTCCGCCGATCCACACCGATGTGGCGACAAGGTGAAAGAAGTTCACAATATTGTCGAACATGATTGTTCCTTTAAAAGTAATGATAGTGATAGTAGAATTACGATGAAAACACAGGAATACTGTTACGGAGGGAAAGCTCTTTTTGTTGCGGCGGGATGCCGCAGGGGCTCTCCGGTATCGCCGCCGCGCATACCGGAGAGAAGATGTTATTATTGTATCGGAAGATTTTTTACGACGGCCGTCAGCATGCTATATACCTCCGGGATGGCGATGCTGAACCGTTGATATGTATCGGACGAAACATTCCGCGTATCAAACGGAACATATTTGACAAACTCTTTCTTTTCACCGACCGATCGACCGTACTTATACTCATACGTGAACCATCCGTCGGGCTGTAACTGTATCTCCCGTAACAATGCGTTCGGCACACTGATGAAAAAGGTATGGATCGGCACAGAGCGAACCGTTCGTTGCAGGTTTCTCTTTCGCATCTCACCATAGGCCTCTTTTGCCGTTTCGACGGCGGGATCGATCAGCTCCACATGCGGCGCCAGCACATCGCGATAACGGTACTTCCCTTCGGTCTTTACGTCATACAGTTCTCCCAGCACAGCGCTGATTGTATCGCGCAAGTACGGATAGTGTGTGCAGGCGAGCAGCAGCGTGGTCAATGGCACCGTATAATGATCGCGCTTCATTTTCTCCAGCATTGTCACCAAATGGTATCGTACATAATTGGCAGGATCATTCAACTGCATCTCCAGGCAATTGCCCGAAGGATCGAATTCGCACAATAATTTATTTTTATCAGCATTGAAATTATAGACCGGCAGCAGCGACGGCTCGATCGGAATCTGCGTGTTGGTCATCGACGGCCCCCTGTACGATGTCCGTACGGACGTTACGGTGTCGCCGATGTAACTCCAATCCTTGTCTATCGCTTCGGCAAGCCCGACGCCCCCCTGGCTGACAATAGACGGTTCGAGGAGTCCGAACTCTTTCGCCATTTTCTTGATGGCATTCGGATATCCGTTCGATGCGACCGTGCCCGCCGTGGCAAAGACACCGATTGTTCCCGGTCTGTTTTTTTGATATTCCATTGCCGCTTTCACGCCGGCATTGATGACCCCGACAACAGGAATTCCGGGATCCTTTTTCTTTGCGAATGCCGTAATATCCTCTAGGGCGTAAGCGGTAGCAGTATTGCACCCGATGACGATCATTTTAACAGCGGATTTTTTATTCATCATCCATTCTGTGCCGGAGCCCGTCTCATATGATCGGTTCAACAGAAAATCCATTCCTTTTAAAATATGTTCCTTCAACAGATCGGTCTTGTTCACCGATGAGTAATTGCCGTACGGCATGTTTGCCTGGTCGGCAAGATACTGGAATGCTTCATTGGTGAAATCCGGCACACCGTCGGCGCCGGGCAATCCGGTTGTGTTGTTGAATTCATCCAGCGCCACAATTGCCTGCAGCACCGTCAAACCGCCGGTACCGGAATCGAAAACGCCGATCGGCTCTTGTTGTTGCGCAAAGATAATGGTGACGCATGCAATGGTAATAAATAATGTCAGCGATATTCTTTTCATGGCGAGACCTTATGGATGGATCAACGTAGTATGCGGAGCAATGATGTTATTTCATCAGGATCATTCTTTTCGCAACCGCCGTAGTACCGACGGTCAAACGGTAGAGATAGACACCGGAGGCAAGATCACCGGCATCGAACCGGACAGAATATTCACCCGGACCGAGCGGCTCGTTCACCAACGCTGCAACCTGTCGTCCCAACGCATCGAAAACATACAGGGATACGGTTTGACGTGTTCCTTCGGATGGCACAGAAAATGTAATAGTTGTGCTCGGATTAAAAGGATTGGGATAATTCTGTTGCAATGCAATCCGGTCGGGGATCAGACCGGACTGACGATGCACCGATAACGGCGAAAGGAATTTGAATTGCAGCGCATCAAAAACTATCTCCTGGCCTATTGAATCGCTGGCATCGCTTAAACGGACAGAGCCGGCATTACCTTTGTCAAAGGGAAACGTTCCGATCACCACCCATTCTTTAGTATGCTGTTTTTGATCGACAACCACATCCGATGTTCCGTCCTTATGAACGACCTTGTATCGAGCCGCCTGGGCGTTACTGAACTCAATATACGCCGACACCTCGTAATTGCCGCTCTGCGAAAGAGCCGGACGCCATTGGGCAAAACTGATTTCACTTTGTTTCGTTTTTACATACCAAAGATGATTATTGAAACCCTGATTCATATCCAGCCATCCGTACATCGATGCCGGAGCGGCATTGCTCATCGTGAATCCTTTGGTGAATTGCAGATCATCCACGACGGAGTCGGCAAGAACCGGAGGAGTGTATCGAACCGTAACGCCCCAGTACACCGTGTTGAGGTTTCGGAAGCCATTATTGTATCCCGGCCAGTCGTATGAAACTCCTTTTCCGTTCAGACTTGGATACACTCCGGTATTCTTGTTGCCGTACGGATCGTTGGAGACCAGCGTATGCGGCTCGGCGCCATATCCGTTGATGACGATAATGTGTCCCGCCGTCGTAAGACCGTTACAGAGCGTGTACGGATATCCGTTATTCACTTCGTCGATGACAAAAGATTGAGACGGAGCAACCTGTCGTGCCGCCGTCAATCCATGATTGCCGTAATAATAAACCATCCGGGAATACGGACTTCCACTGCTCCACATATATCCGAATCCGCCCCAGGAATCAGTGGTGTCCGGATCCAGCGCAGATGCGACATAGTTGATGGTCCGGAAACGATATTTATCGCAAACGTAATTTCCGTAGGCGCTGTAATGTCCGGGAGACGATCCGGTGGCAGAGCACCAGACATTCCACGCCGGAAGAATACCGTAATATGCGAGCACCATAATAGAGGAGGTTGGCCCGCATGCCCAGTGGCCGTTGTACCAATCAGGCGTATCGTATACCTGATGCGTGTACGGCATTTCGAAATATGCAGCGGGAGCAAATGCTTTTTTCAACATCGATGTTTGGGAAGGATCCTTTGCAGGAATCATTTCCGGCGCAATCGTGTACCGAACGGATTGAACACCGTTCCTATTGACGAAGAAAAAATTATCAGCATTGTGCGATGCCGACAGAATGCCGTCGTTTAAAGAAACAGCAGGCATGGTTTCAAAAATATTTTTAGTATCGGTCAACTGCTCGACGGTACTGCCGTTGTATGAAATGCGGAACAGGTCGGAATTGAGCAGTGTATGCATCTCGGTTTCGCGACGTTCGACAATCACCGATTGTCCGTCGGTACTCCAGACAGGATCGTACCCACTTGCAAGAGAAAACGTCTCCCGCGATGAAACATCATAGACAAACACCGAAGCATCCAATCGGGAATAGCACAGTTTATTGTCGACGGGAGACCAGTGTGGGCGGAAATATCCTGCCGATTTGTCGGACACAACGGTGACGGCATTGGAACGGATGTGATGAACAAAGATCTGATTATGATCGTCATTGTACGCAATGTATTCGCCGTCGGCTGAGAGCGAAACGATGTTCGAGTATGTTTCGACGGGAATTTTCTCAATTGCCGGTCCGGATTGAATAAACACGTCGTTGCCGATGGAATAGGTAAACGATCCGTTTGCGGAGAAACCGACCTGTCCCGCCTGACGCACGGGAGGATGAAGAAGCGTTACGGTGCCGGTTGCGATATCGAGCAGAGCCGGAGATTGCAAGCCGTCCGGCTGTATCAATTTAAATCCAATTGTCGAACGATCCGGCGACACAGTATAATATTGTCCGCATCCCGGCGTGCTGATCAATTCCCGAACAGCGCCGTTTTGGAGGAGATACAAAGTACTTTTTGATCCATCCGTAAACACCACTCCGTGCGGCGTTTCGGCAGGATGCATATATAATGCTTCCGGCTGAGGTGTGAACTGCGCAAAGAGAGTTGAAACTACTGTTGCACAAAAAAGAATAAACAGAGCTGATCGTTTCATAGTAAATTCTAAGGTATTTAAAATGGTCTAAAAAACGAAAAATTGTCACACTGAGCGGAGTCGAAGTGTGACAATTCATAAAGAACCATGCCTCGTCTCCGCTCGGCATGACAATAAGTAGGTATTTTTGAAACCACTTATAATAAACTACAAAACGAAGAGGAGAATCACAATTCTTAAAAATTTTTCAAGCCGATTTCACCAATTTTGGCGATTATAGAAATACTAAAAAAACATTTTTTTAACGACGGTTGATTACGCTACAATTCATACTCTATTCCAAATATCGGGAGCAAATTCCATTGATAAATAGTATCCTGACTATTTTCCTTCTCGTTCCAGAAATATGCCGCGATATTTTTCCGGTTATAGACATTCCAGGCGCTGAGATACAAGACAAGATTTGACGACGAAAAATGGAATCGTTTGTCGAACCGAACGTTCATCGAATGATATACGGGATATCGGGAGCCATTGATATTGCCGGCGTCAAAAACCCCCCGCTTCAATTGCTGCGATGACGCTAAATCAAACGGAGTATACGGTGTTCCTCCTGCATAAATCCATCGAGCGCTGAACTCCCATTCATTATTTGGCTTGTATCCTCCTTCTGCACTGACGATGAAGCGGTTGTCGAATACGCGGTTGCGCCAGAGAGCATCTGCTCCCTTATATTCGGTCCGGAAATAGGTCGCACTGGCAAGGCCGTAAAAATTCTCCGCCAGCTTTTTTTGAAGAGTAATCTCAATTCCCCGGGAACGGGCACGTCCGTCGTTCGACAGCGCGCCGTGACTGAGATAAAAACCCTGCCGGTAAAAAACTTCATCCACAAGAAAAAGAGACGGATCGGACGGATCCACGGGGAAGTCATAATACTCTTTCATGTACACCTCAATACTGAACTTTGTGTCCTCCGACAGTAAGCGGTCCATTCCGACAATATAGTGAACGGCATAGGGATCGCTCAGCGTCTTGTTCGCATCGTTCTGCACCATTAACAGCAGCGGTAGATTCTGATAGTACATGCCCGACGACAGCCGGAATGTCGTCAATTCGTCCCATTGATAGGCGAGCGAAGCACGCGGCGAGATAGTCATACTTTCGTTTACGGAGAAATAATCGACGCGGGAACCGATCGTGGCTGTCAATCCGGAAAATGGCCCGGCGATATACGTTATGAAACCGCCGTATTTTTGTCCGGCGATATTTATTTTCATAAACGCCGCGCCGGTGGAATCGCCAAGCGCAGTGGTGTAGGCACCGTAGAAATTATCATAGTCATTCATCAGCCGCTTCATCTCCGCGCCGAATTCGAGTGAATGCGAAGGAGAGAATGTCACATGATTGATATTGCGAATGCTCAGCGCCGCTTCGGTCGATCTGTTTCGGAGAAGATGAATGCCGGTGTTGGTTTCGAAAAAATCCTCGTTGAACGACGACGACAGATATCCGACGGTTGTTGTCGAATACGCCGTTGATCCCCACACCGCCCGCCACACCGCTCCCGCCGCTCCCTGATAGATATCCTGGCTGCCGTACGCGAGCATGTCGTTATCAACTGCAGCTTGCAGATCGGGATCATTGTGATCGTCTCCATAAATTCCAATAATACTGAGCGAGTGATTCGGAGACAAACGGTATGCTATTTTTCCCTGCAGATCGCCGTAGGACGGCACCGCCGAAGTTCCGACATCGAAAAATTTTATCGCGTACTCAAGATAACTTCTCCGTGCGGAGACGAGATACGATCCATTCTCTCCGAGCGGTCCCTCCGCCACGCCGCCGAAACCGGCAATATTCAGATCGAGCTGTGCATCGAACTCCTTCCTATTTCCTTCGCGAAAGCGGATGTCCAGAATGGAGGAGAGTTTATCGCCGTACGACGGAGAAAATCCGCCGGTATGGAACATTACTTCGTCGATCAGATCCACGTTCACCATACCGATCGGGCCGCCGGTCGCCCCTTGCGTGGGGAAGTGATTGATGTTCGGTATTTCAATACCGTCGATATAGAACGCATTTTCCAGCGGACTTCCGCCTCGAACAATAAGACTGTTCGATTGATCGTTTACCTTTGCCAGACTCGGCAGGCTCATGATAATCCGGCTGACATCGCCTCCCGAGCCCGGTGCACGGCGAATCTCCTCACGGCTGAATCCGACAGAGTTCAACGACTGTACGTCGGACGGATGAAAATATCCCGCCGTGACCGTGACCTGTTCCGATTCGATGGCGTTCTCGAACAATTCGGCCGAGACAGTCGTGATCCGCTGCGGACGAACAATGACATCGGTCTTGGTGACCGGGGCATAACCGATCAGCCGGAACTGCACTGCATAACTTCCGACCGGTACGTTCGGAATCGTGTATTCTCCATCCGGATCGGAAACCGCTCCTGTAGTCGTAGTGAGAATAATAACATTGACGCCGACCAGAGGAAGTTTTGTCGCAGCATCGACGATTTTTCCCTCGAGTGTTCCCGCCGGCTGCGGCACTGCGCCAAGAGAATGAAGCACGATGATCAAAAGAGAAATGTATCTGAGGAAATGTTTCATAGTAACTATCCATGGAAGTGAAGAATGATTAAAAATGACGGTAAAATATATGCATCTCACGCACAGCATTCGCTTCAGCCGATGGGTTTGAACCGCATAATGAGGTTCAATCCGATTGGGATGGACCACAGAAGGTGAGAATTGAATATTTCCTTAGAAACAGTCTCAAAAATGATTTTTTTAAAGAAATCTGTCACCCCGAGCCCCAAAGGGGCAGGCGGAGACGAGGGGTGACAATATCGGATAAATCATGCCTCGACTTCGCTCGGCATGACATTGAATAGAAGTATTTGAGACCGCCTCAAAAATAAAACCGTGAAATTGTGCGTGCGGAAGGAAAAATTATGTATTGAGAATCGATTTACGGTAATCGGATGGTGTTTGTCCGGTGCTTTCTTTAAAGAGAGTGTTGAAGGTTGCTTTCGAATTGAATCCTGCATCGAACGCAAGAGAGAGGAGTTTGAGATGCGATTTTGCGGGATCGGAAAGATCCTTTTTTACTTGTTCAATCCGATAGCCATTCACCAGGTCGTAGAAATTCTTCTGTAGGCGGGAGTTGATCACTTCCGAAAGATTATGAGGGGAGACGGCGAGCATTTCGGCCAATTGAGAGAGTGTCAGCAAAGAATCGGTGTATGGCCTCTTCTTCTCCATGATCTCCAGCAATTGTGCAACGATCCGTTCCGCCGCATCGCCGGACAATCCCGACTTTTCGTATTTCGATACCGACTTTTCTTCATCGATGTCTATCTCCGTAATCTGGTGCATGGTCTTTTCGACATCGGGTGATGCAAAAATCTCCGATTTCATCAAACCGACAAAACCCATGGCGTACACGTACACTGCAAAAACGATGGAGACCAAAACAAAATTGGAAAGATTGATTCCCCACGTCATCAGCGTATCCTCGACAAGAAAGAGTATCCATGCCGAGAGCATTGCCAGCGTCGTATTGCGGAGCCAGTTCATCTGAATCTTTTCAACGGACGACAGGACGTTCTTCATTTGCGCGTTAAAACGGGCAATCAGCCGTAGACCCAACACCGCATAAGCCAAACCCTGGACGATCAACAATAAATTGAACAGGCGCAAAAAAAGCGGGGCGGTAGCCGGCTCCGATGCAATCGCAGCGGCGAAATCGATGAGTCCGAAGAGGTAAGCAAAGATCAATGCACACTCAAACAGAACGACCAAAGAAAAATGCAGCCAATCGCCCCGGGAAAAACGTGTTGATCCGCGCAGCAGATATTTTGTATAGAGAAACTGCAACGGCGATGCCGTGAGTGGAAGGCCGACAATGAGAAAGGCGATCGGAAATTTTCCGTACACTCCCGAATCCTGCAATAAAAGATGAACGGAAATGACGGTGAAACAGAGCATCAGCGCCGCCAGAAACCGGTTGGCATACAGCGTGCGGTGCTTTTGAAATATCAGGATCGTGAGCAGCAGCGATTGTGATGCTGCGACGATCAAAGCAATAGTGGGAAAGGTCATTTCCATACGCCGGAAAGATACGGTGAAAATGGGAGGAACTCCAGACTAAGGCAGAGCATTTAAAATCAAAAGGCCCCGCGGATTTTTTGACCGGCAGAGCCTTTTGATAAAAAACGAAACACGCTGCTGTGTGTTATTCTTCCACGGCAGTTTTTTTCTTCGACATCCGGTTGCGTTCATTATGGTCGAGATATTTCTTTCGAAGACGGATGTGGTTCGGCGTTACTTCCACATATTCATCGTCGCCGATCCATTCGATCGCCTGTTCCAGCGTCATCAACCGCGGCGGTTCGAGCCGTACTGCTTCATCGGATCCCGATGCGCGCATATTGGTGAGTGCTTTCGTCCTGCAAACGTTTACCGTCATATCTCCCTCACGGGAATTTTCGCCGACAATCATTCCGGCATACACCTTGGTTCCCGGTTCAACAAAGAACGTCGAACGCTCCTGAAGTTTGAACATACCGTACGCCACCGCCTCGCCCGTTTCGAGCGCCACCAATGCGCCGCGTGTGCGGTGCGCCAGTTCGCCCTTGAACGGTTCGTACCCGTGAAAATTGTGATGGAGAATACCGGTTCCCTTTGTCTGCGTCATGAACTCGTTCCGGAAACCGATCAATCCGCGCGCCGGGACGAAAAATTCCAGCCGCGTATTGCCGTTGTTGGAGATCATGTTTTTCATCTCACCTTTGCGCTTGCCGAGGTTTTCGATTACCGTACCGGTAAATTCATCCGGCACGTCGATGATGACATGTTCGATCGGTTCGCTGTGAACATCGTCGATCCGTTTGTAGATCACTTCGGGACGGGAGACTTGCAGTTCATATCCCTCACGGCGCATGTTTTCGATCAACACGCCGAGATGCAGTTCGCCGCGGCCGCTGACTTTAAACGAGTCGGGGGAATCGGTCAACTCGACCTGCAGGCTCACGTTGGAACGGAGTTCCTTCATCAACCGTTCCTGCAAATTCCGTGTTGTCACATATTTCCCGTCGAGGCCGGCAAAGGGAGAATTGTTCACGACAAAATTCATCGATAGCGTCGGTTCTTCGATTGCAACAAAGGGGAGAGGAGTCGGATCCGATGCATCGACGATGGTTTCGCCGATATCCACATCTTCCATGCCTGCCAGCGCAATAATGTCGCCGACGCTTGACTCCGTTACTTCGACGCGTTTCAATCCTTCAAACGTATAGATCTTGGTCACGCGCGCATCTTCCTTTGAACCGTCGCGGTGAATCACTTCCATCTGTCCGCCCAGTTTGATGATGCCGCGGTGGACTTTTCCGATGCCGAGCCGGCCGAGATAATCATTATAGTCGATCGTAGTAACAAGCATCTGGAACGGCTTGTCGACATCCCCCTTGGGCGAAGGGACCTTGCTGGTGATTGCCTCGAACAGCGGTTCGAGCGACGAGCTTTCCTCATGCAATTCCCGCTTCGCAATTCCCTCTTTGGAGATCGCATAGATGGTGGGAAAATCGAGCTGCTGATTGTTTGCGCCGAGCGACAGGAAGAGTTCAAATACCTCGTCCAGCACTTCGTGGGCACGGGCGTCTTTCCGGTCGATTTTGTTGATAACGACGATCGGTTGGAGATTGAGATCAAGCGATTTCTTTAAGACAAACTTTGTTCCCGGAAGCGGTCCTTCGGAGGCGTCCACCAGCAGCAGAACGCCGTCGACCATCTTCAATGTCCGCTCCACCTCGCCGGCAAAATCGGAGTGGCCGGGAGTATCGACGATATTGATTTTATATTTTTCTTTGGTCTTTTTGTCTTCGTAAAATACGGAGGTATTCTTGGCGAGAATCGTGATGCCGCGTTCTTTTTCCTGCGCATTGGAATCCATCACACGGGTTTCGACCTGCTGATTGAGGCGGAACGTACCGGTCTGGCGCAGTAATTGGTCCACCAGCGTTGTTTTTCCATGGTCAACGTGGGCGATAATGGCGATGTTACGGATATTGCTTTGAGCGATCATACACTTCCTAAAAAATAGCCGGACCGGATATGCATTCGATCCGATGTGCGGATGGTGATCCGCATGAGAATTAATACATGGATAATAAAAAACGTCCCGATATTTCGCTCGGGACGTTCAATGAAGTATGACAATATAGGAAAATAAATCTAATATTCCATCATCGATTATTTCAGGTTTTTGCTGACATTTTCATGAAAATAACCGTTTTGAATGTAGCGATAAAGATTTTTCCCCGGGCAGACGGTCATTGCGGAATAGTCCCGGTGTGACCGGATGGAATCGACCGGCACATTGTATTTCACCGCTAGCCACGTCATTGTTTTCACGACGGCATCGAGTTGCTCCTGATTCGGTTCCACCTCCTCAAAATTGCCGACTACTTCAATCAGCGCATGTCCGGCCGGATTGTACTCGGTATTCGTATCGCCGGCATATTGAATGTCCCGGCCTTCATAAATCTTTCCTTCAAGGTCGATCACATAGTGATACGGGAGATCGATCCATTTCTTTTCCGAACGGGACCAGCTCTGCAGGTTGCGCATGTACTGAATAATGTCCTTTCCCTTCGGGAACGGCACGCCGGCATGATGGAGCGTAATATGCGTAATGGTATGACGTTTTTCAGGAGTATCCGGTGCGGGAGTACCGCCCCATGCTGTGACGGAGACGATTCCCGATTCAACGTCACGAACAGAAAATTCTTTTGATGATGAACAGCCGGCACCGATGAGACCGACAAAAAGAAGAAGTGAGAACAGAGAGTTTTTCATGATTGTTTTTCGTGCAATGTACGCTCAATGCGGTGAAACCGCAAACATATTTTCTTTCATCAGAACGTTATGTATACAAGATAGATGCCACCGGCTATAACCAATACTCCGCATATTTTTTTTATCCTGGTAATCGCAGTGCTGTTTTCGGACCAATCGAGATACTTTTGTACCTTTTGCGCCGCCATGCCGGCGCCGACGATCACTGCGCAATGTCCGATACCGAACGAGAGAAGCAGAAGCATTGAAAAAAGATAATGTGTTTGTGCTGTTTGAAATACAATACCTAATACCGGAGCCATATACGCAAACGTGCATGGACCCAATGCAATACCGAACAATAATCCGAGAATAAATGCGGCGGGCAGGCCGCGGAGTGTCGTTTGCCGCACTCCGGCAGTGTTCCAGTCAATCGGAACGATATCCAGAAGATACAATCCGACAACAAAAAAAATCGATGCCACAAAATAATTTCCGATCGTACCGACATCGCCCATCAGCCGTCCCATCATTGCGGTGGCGATACCGATCAACGCAATGGTCAATAAAATTCCGACAGCAAAAACAAATGAGATAATAAATGTCCGACGAAAAGTTATTGTTCCTTGAGAGCTGATAAATCCGACCACCAACGGTATACTGGACAGGTGACAGGGAGACAATAGTATTGAAAGAATTCCCCATCCAAACGAGGCAAAGAGCATCACCCAAATCGGGCCGTTCATGGCATCGGATAAAACAGTAAATAGTGAATCGAGCATATTATCCGCCGGACTTCATTGGTGTGACACCATGCTTTTTGAATAGTGCGTGGATCTCTGATTCTGGAAAAAATCCTTCATGGCGGAAGAATTCCTTGCCGTTCTCGTCCAAAAATACCTGCGTCGGTATCAGCCGAATACCATATTTCTGTGCATACGGCTTTTGGGCTTCGGTCCAGACATCATAAAAGACCACCCGCACATTCTTCCCATATTTTTCTTCGATTGCTTTCATTACCGGCTGCATTTGCTTGCACGGTATGCAGTTGACGGAGCCGAGTTCGACGAATGTAATCTTCGGCTTTCCTTCCTGCTTTTCGATGGTTGGTTTCGATTGAGAATTGAGCGTGAATGAAAATACAACAAGCACAATGCCGACGACATATATTGATTTCATGATCTAGCTTTCATTAATCCATGTGAGTATTTGTTCGTCTTTCGGGACAAATCCAACGCTTTTAATTTTTTCGTTAATCACCAAGCCGGGAGTGGAGAGTATCCCGTATTTCATAATCTCCATAATGTCTTCGACCTTGGTCACCGTAGCAGGAATCTGATGCCGTGCAATAATCTCCTGAACCCTCAATGTCAATGTCTTGCACTTCGCACACCCCGACCCAAGAATTTTTATCGATACCATAACACGATCCTTCGATGTACCAATTTATATGAATTCACCGAACAGCCATCCCGCCGCAACCGACAGTATAATAATCGTAATGATATACACCGTTGCCTGTTTTTTTCCCATTATTTTGTAGAGAACAATCATGCTCGGGAGACTCAACGCATTGCCGGTAAGGAACAACGTCAACGCCGGCCCGCGCCCCATTCCGAGGTCCATAAGTTTTTGTATGATCGGCACTTCGGTAAGCGTGGCAAAATACATGAATGCACCGAATGTTGAAGCGATGGCGTTTGACAGCACGGTGTTTTCTCCGACAAGACGTGTAACAAATTCCTGCGGTATCACCTCTTCAATCATTCCTGCAATAAATACGCCGATAAAAAGGTACGGAAGGATTTTTTTTGTCAGATCCCACGTCTCCCGCAACCACTCCAGGTTATGCTCTTTTTGAAATTTGAAGAAGACAATTCCAAGCACCCCAAGAATGGCAGCGATTATGAGAACTACTTTTGCAGCCGGGTCAATGGAAAGTCCGAAAAGGACTAACACTGCTAGTTGAAGAATGAAGAACGAAGCAATCGTCCAATTTGAGTATGATACATCCTCCTGCATTCCCGTTGCAAATCCATTGTCAATATTCTTTTGATCATGGCTTTGAAAAATAAACGCCATTATAAGACCCGCAATAACCGAAATAATGATGGAAGCAATAAGGCGGCTGACGGCAAAATCCCATCCAATAACGCTGCCGGTGAGCAGCAATGCGGTGATATTTATTGCGGGACCGGTAAAGAGAAAAGCAACCGCAGGCCCAATGCCGGCACCGCGTTTGTAAATTCCTGTGAAGAGGGGAAGGATCGTGCACGAGCAGACTGCAAGAATTCCGCCGGAAATGCTGGCAACCGGATACGCGATATACTTTTTGGTTGTCGGTCCGAGAAGTTGGATCACCGCATTTTTCTTAACATACACTGCAATGGTACCTGCAATAAAAAAAGCAGGGACCAAGCATGTAAGGACGTGAAGCCGCACATACTCCTGAAGCAGTGTCAATCCGGCGCCGATTGAAGCAATGACAACCGGCGCATCAATCGGAGCAAAATAAAAGAGTATAAATGCTGCGATGAGAATTAAAAATTTTACCGGTTCTTTCATTATGCACTTGCTTTCTGTTGTTCTGCAACGATAATTTCTTTTAATTTTTCAACGGTGGGTACGTATCCCTGAACAACAACCTTGCCGTCAACAACCAGACTGGGCGTGCGCATGATTCCGTACGATGCAATATCAGCGTACTCGACAACCTTCTCTATATCGGCAGTCATGTTCAGCGCAGTGAGTGCCTCGCCGGTACGGCGTTCTAATGTTTTACAATTTGTGCAGCCGGGTCCTAATACCTTGATTTTCATAGTATATTCCTTCTGTTAATACGTTTCTTCAAACACTTCCATTTTAGTTTTTGTCTCTTTCCGTGCTACTTTCTCGGCGAGAGCGAGGATATCAAAAATTCGTTTGTCGACAATCTTATAATTCACACGCAAACCGTCTTTCCAGGAGAGCACAATCCCTTCCTGCACCAGTATCTTCATGTGTCGGGAGAGATTCGACTGTTCCAGATCCAACTCCGGTGCGATTTCGCAATTGCACTTCGGCCCCTCCCGAAGAAATTCGATGATCCTCATTCTGTTTGGATGTGCCAACGCCGTTAACACACCGGCTTTTATATCATATACTGTTGCCTGCATACGCTCCCTTGAAAGAAATTGATGTTGACTATATGAGCATACACTCATATAGTATGCCAAAAAAAACCCCTGGATTCAGGGGATTTAGGTGATCAACAAAAGAAAATTATGCTGTAATGAAAAAATGCGATGCGGCTTCTTGAAAATGAGAATGGATTAAATTGTATTGGCTACCAGAAAATATTTTTTCTTGATCCACAGCGATACATTCACCAACAGTATCAATACCGGCACCTCTACCAGCGGACCGATGACCGTTGCAAATGCCACTTCGGAGTTGATACCGAAAACCGCGATGGCAACCGCAATAGCGAGTTCGAAATCGTTGCTTCCGGCGGTAAACGAAACCGTCGTTGCCTTCTCGTATGAAGCACCGATCTTTTTTGCAGCAAAAAACGTTATGAAAAACATTCCGGCAAAATAAAAACCATACGGAATCGCCACACGAATAACATCCATCGGCAATTCGACGATCTTTTCCCCTTTTAACGAGAACATGACGAAGACGGTAAAGAGCAAAGCCATCGGCGTCAACGGAGAGATCTTCGGTACAAATTGTTTATGATACCACTCTTTGTCCTTCACTTTTAAAAGTGCATATCGCGTCACCAATCCGGCAAGAAACGGAATGCCGAGATAGATCAGCACCGTGACGGCAATTTCTCTTATAGATATTTCAACCACCGCACCGGAAAAACCGAAAAGAGGAGGGAGCACCGTGATGAAGATATATGCGTATAAAGAGTATAAGAAGACCTGAAAGATTGCATTAAACGCAACAAGACCGGCAGCCAACTCCGAATCCCCTTTTGCCAGGTCGTTCCACACCAGCACCATGGCGATGCAGCGGGCCAATCCGACAAGGATGACACCGATCATCAGCTCCGGACGGTCGGGAAGAAACACGATCGCCAGAACAAACATCACCAGCGGACCGAAGATCCAGTTTTGTACCAACGAGAGGATCAGAATTTTAACATTTTTAAAAACGACCGGAAGTTCTTCGTACTTGACCTTTGCCAGGGGAGGATACATCATCAAGATAAGTCCGACGGCAATCGGAATATTGGTTGTGCCGGAGCTGAGTGAATCCCAAAATCCGGCAATCCCAGGAAACAATGCACCGGCAGCGACACCGAGCGCCATCACAAGAAAGATCCAGAGAGTTAAATACTGGTCAAAGAAGGAGAGTTTGGCGACAGGATCGTTCATTGCATCTCCTTTGAGATTGATTTCGAATAAAATTCAAAAAAATCCTTTTTAATTTCATCGCGCACACGCCGAAATACCGAAAGGATTTCTTCTTCAGTTCCCGTTGCATCAGCAGGATCGTCAAAACCGATATGCAGCCGATGCTTCACATCTCCCATGAACACCGGGCAGGTTTCTTTTGCGTTGCCGCAAACAGTTATAACGAAATCGAAGGATTGTGAGAGAAACTGATCGACCGTTTTGGGATAGTTCTTGCTCAGGTCGACACCAATTTCGCTCATCACCTGAATCGCTTTAGGATGGACGCGTGATGCAGCTTTCGTCCCTGCGGAAACGACCTCCAGCGACGGATCGAACGATTTCAGGAATCCCTCCGCCATTTGCGAGCGGCAGGAGTTGCCGGTGCAGAGAATCAATATGCGTTTGGTCATAATAAATTTTTTCTGTGAATGAACAGACCCATCCGATTGCTCACAGCAATCGGATGGGAGATGTGTCTTTACGGTTTATCGGCATAGACGGTAATGCTGAAAATTCCCGTTCCCAGGTTTTTAAATTCACGGAGTTCGTCGAGCGACATATACTGCACCATGATCTCGTTGGGAATGGTAATCTCGCGTTCCTTTTGCACGGCGATATTCACAAAGCCCGCATTTCTGATTGTATTCAAGTAATCGTCCATTTGCTGTGCACCGGAAACGCAACCGGCGTACATCTCTGCGCTCTTTCGAAGCGATTCCGGCAATTCTCCCTTGAGCACAATGTCTGATATGCTGAAATGGCCGCCATTCTTTAATATACGAAACGTCTCGGAAAATGCTTTTTCCTTATTCGGGACCAGATTCATCACACAATTGCTGACCACGACATCGGCAACACTGTCTTCGATCGGCATGTTCTCGATATCACCGAGGCGGAATTCCACGTTGTGAAAACTGAGTTTGTCAGCATTCTTCCCGGCTTTTTCGATCATCGGCTCTGTCATGTCGACACCGATCACCCGGCCGGATTCTCCGACGATGGAACGGGCAACAAACGCGTCATTGCCGGCACCGGATCCGAGATCGACCACCGTGTCTCCGGATTTGATCTGAGCGAATTCCGTCGGAAGACCGCAGCCAAGACCGAGATCGGCATCCGCGACGTAGCCCGATAATTTGGTATAATCTTCCGCCATCACGGCAAAATCGACCGTCGAGCAGCAACCGCTGCCGCTGCCGCAGCAGGAGGATTCGTTTTGCTGTTTGGTTTGCAGCGCAATCTCGCCATACTTTTCTTTCACAAGATCCTTTAATTCCTGATTGTTGGCCATATTACTTTTCTCCTTTGTCGTTTGAGCAGCAATCGGTACCGCAGCACGGTTTTTTTGTTTCCTTGGTGTTCATGACAAGATCCTTTCTGAATGTTAATCGTAAAAATACGATGAATTAGGGCAAAAAAATTTCAGCAGCACTTCTGAATATTTGTCAGAAAAAGCCCAAGCATCTCTTTTGCTTCATTCCACCCTTTCTCACTGATGCAATAATTCACGCTCGTACCCTCAATTTCTCCCTTAATGAGTCCGGCGTTTTTCAGTTCACGCAGATGCTGTGAGACGGTGGACTGCGAGAGCGGCAAGACGTCGACGATATCCCCGCATATGCAGACATTCGATTTTGCAAGATATTCGATGATTGCAACGCGGGCAGGGTGGCCGAGCGCCCTGGCAATTTCGGACAACCGAATCTGCTTCACCGTATATTCTTCTGTTTTGGAAGTGCCCATAATAGTCTATCGTAATAATACGATAATAGTTTCATTAATGCAAGACCAATATACAATTATTTTATTGCCGTTGACGGTAATTGGGCGTACATTTTCCATCATATCAATCTCGGAACAATCATGAAAATCCTCCTTCCGTTTCTCTTCGCCATCATACTTTTAATTGGATGTAAAGATGAAGCGTCTGATAGTCCGACCGCACCAATTCCGGGCCAAAGCGGGAACGTTTTTTTAAATTTTAACAAAGCCTCAATTCCACCAGAAGTTGCATCCATTTCTGTCGTGATGAGCCGTCAGGGATACGATTCGCTGAAAAAAACGATTATCGTTGCCGAAGACACCATGGCGCAGGTGCTGTTCGAAAATATACCGGTCGGCAAATGGAAAATCGATATCAATGCGTACGGTCCGGATGATCAAATTAAATATTTCGGATTTACCGAAGCGATGATCAACGACGGAGTAGTTACAAATGTGTATTTGACACTGCAACCGGTTGCCACAGGAGTAGGAAGCATATTGATTACCGTGATCTGGGGATCAACTCCCGGAGTGTCAGGGTTAGTTCATTGGTGGACAGGGGATGGCACTGCTCAAGATAAACAGGGGACAAGTCACGGAATATTACAGAACGGTGCATCATTCGCCCCGGGTATTATTGGACAAGCGTTTGCCTTTGATGGGTATAATGATGTTGTCACAGTGTCTAATCCAAATTTGAATTTTGATTCGTCCAATTTTTCAATTTCGGCTTGGGTAAAAGCAAATACTTTTACAGATTATTGCACCATCATCAGCAAAAGAGAAGAAACCGGAAATTGGCAAGGATGGTGGTTAGGCCGAACGCTTGAATTGGGCGGTGTGTGGAGATTTGAATATGGACAGGTCGGAAATACGGCAAATTTATATTCCGATGTACACGCTGTCACAGGAGTATTTGTTCACATTACTGTTGTTGTGAATAGGACCGAACACATTGCTCAACTCTACATTAATGGATCTCTTCAGCCGAATCACTTCGGCCAATCGTCAACAAGTACCGTTGGATCCGTCTATTCAAATGATCCGCTTCGGATCGGGAGAGGAGCTTTAAATTCGAACACAGGAAATTATGTGCCATGGAATGGACTTATCGACCACGTAAAAATATTTAATAGAGCGTTAACGAAGGAAGAGGTTCTTCAAAATTTTTATTCCTCAAATTAATTACTTTTAATGGCCGGATCACCCGTATGCTGTTGACCGGACCGCGTTGCTCGCAGAACGTTTTGCCCTAAAATTTGGCGGGGTTCAACATATCTGCACACATTAATACAATCGTTACCAAAACGAAAAAAAGGAGGCACTACTGCCTCCTTTTTTTTGGTATCGCATGGAATGGATTTACACCGTCAGCAATTGTTCAAAAAAACCGCCGAACGTTCTCTCTTTAATGACAAAATTAATTTCCAGGATCCAATCTCGCGGATTGCCGTGCACGTCGGGATCGCTGAGTTTGATGTGATTGTTGGGGTGAAGGTAATTCCGCTCCTCGTCTCCCTGGATTTTCTCGTGCGGGAAGTTGCTGATTAGTTGACCGCAGTGGATATTGCCGAAATGCAATCCGTATTTTTCGGCAAGGGAAGAAATATACGTATAGAAATCGGCACCCGTCAGCGTCGAAAAATGTCTGTCACAATATTTCTTACCTTCATACCAGGCCGATTCAAAATCATTTTTCAGTTGTCGCTTTCTTCCCGATAGCCCGGTCACAAGAATCTTCCGAAAAAAAAGATCAGTATGTCGGGCATCCGTTCGCGCCAGTTCGCCCATTCGTGTCCGTCGTTCACCTCTCTAAAGAAATGCGGAATCCGTAATGATGCCAGCATTTCGCTGTACGTCCTGTTGGATTCCAGGAAATCGATATCTCCCCAAACAGGATTATATCGTTGAATGTCGTACCGGCCGCAATCCAGATAGATTTTCATCGTCGGAGGCAACGTGTTTTTATCTGCCTGTCGCTGCGTCAGATCCAGCAATTCCGGAGAAATGGTGGACGATTGTCCGCCGGCGTTCAGGAACAGGTCAGGTCGGCTGAGCACCGTGTACAAAGAGAGATGGCCTCCGCTGGAAATTCCCATCATCGCACGCTTTTCGGGTACCCGTGCAGTACTGAAATTTTTATCGATCATCGGAATAATCTCGTTGCACACCACGTTAATATACTTTTCCCGGCCGTCAGTCAAATATTCAGACTGGCGCGCCACCGGGGGGATGAAAACGGCGATCACGGGAACGATCTTTTTTTGTGCGATCAAATTATCCAATATCGTCGGAAGATCGGCGAAAGCGATGGCCTGAGAACCGTCGTGGACATACACGGACGGAAGATCGCTCATCGTCTCATATCCATGCGGCAGATAGACCTTCACATCTCTTCCCGCAATCGTGTAATGTGAGAGAGGAGGATGAAGATACTTATATAGATTGACATCGGCGATTGTCCCAACCGGAACAGATTCATCCGGCGTACGAAAGGGAGACGGCACGAAGTTCGGCATCCGGACTTCCGAATGCGGCCCAAATCCACTCGGTGTAACATTAGGATTCAGCGGATCGAGCGACACTGTACCATCTATCATAAATTGATAATCCAGCCGTGCATCCGAAGGGACGACATACGTTCGGTAAAAAAACGAAGTGCCGCCGCAATCGATGCGACGCATCGTATCCGGGTCGTTCCACCGCTGGAGATTTCCATTCAGCAACACGGTTCCTGCCCGACCGAAGTAGACAAAGTGCAGCAGCGAATCGTGTTCGATGACAGGAAATGATCGGACCTTCGATGCATATCGCTGTACGGCATCGTCCCGCTTTAGTACGGCGGTTCGTTCCAGCGACGAGACAAATGAGGTAAATGATTGAGAGTACGACAACGACACCAGAAGGATACCGCAATACACTATGCGCATAATCAATATCCCTTCCCCGGAATATCGTTCCTGAACTTCTCCATTCCTTTCCTGTCCTGCATCGTTACGAATACCGTCCGCCCGTCGTCACCGCCGAAGACAAGATTGCTGCACGTCTTTCCGGTCAGGAGAACTTCGCGTATTAAAGCGCCGTCCGGAGAAACAACGGCGATTGTTCCTTTCCCGTGACGGGTGATGTAGAGGTTTCCGTCGCGGTCGCATTTCATTCCGTCCATACCGAAGTCCGGAAACTCGATCAACAGCCGTTTGTTCGAAATAATGCCGCCGGCATCGACATCGTACTTCCAGACTTTACGCTGAATGCTTTCATTGACATATAATATTTTTTCGTCGGGACTGAGACAGATGCCGTTGGTGGTTCCCATCGAATCTTCCACTAGTACCGGCGTGCCGTCCGGGTCGATCCGCCAGAGTTGTCCGGTGCCGCTCTTCCAATGTGGATCCGAAGCGAAGATCTGATCCTGTGCATTGATGCAGATATCATTCGGCTGATTAAACATGTCGTTATGACACAGCGTATCGACGATCTTCGTCTCCATGGAAATACGAAGGATATTGTGACGCGGCCAATCGGCGATCAACATTTCGTTTTTCGTGTTGAACTGGATCGCGTTGCCGTTGCTGCTCTCCGGCAGCGCGACGAACAATTCCACCGAACCGTCCGGAGCAACCTTGCCGACGGTTCCGTTTCGTTCGAAGTTGACGACATATAAATTACCGTGTGTATCGAACGCGGGTCCTTCGATATTCCGTGTAAAAAGATTCTCCGCCGTAAAATCAACCGAATGTGTGTCGGCAACGAACACCGCCGTCGAACAATGCACACCGGAAAACATCAGCAATCCCAAAAGTATATTTTTCATGACTGTCGTTATTATGTGTGGAATAATGAAAGGGCGACTGCGGTCGACCAGGAAAGGACCTTGAATTCACCCTTCAATAATGCGTTCATCATTTCATGCCGGCTCAGAACAACAACTTCCTGTTCCTCCAGATCGTCCGCTATGATGTCGCCGACAGAGTGTGCCCCGCGCGCAAGATAGAGATACGCGGTGCCGTTGCCGTGATTTCCGTCGCATGGAAATGAGCCGAGAGTGACCCACTCGGCCGCGGCATATCCCAATTCTTCGCGTAATTCCCGTTGTGCGCAGGAAAGGGGATCCTCTCCCGGTTCGAGATATCCTCCGACCGGAGCGAATGTAATGCCCTGTGCCGCATATTTCGTCTGACGGAAACAGACAAAATCTCCATCGTCGTTCTGTACCACAACATTGACATAATCGGGAGAAATAATCCAAGGCCATTGTTCTATCGTGCGGCCGTCGGGTAATTGCACTGTATGATCTTCCACCTTCAGCCATTTGCTGTGGTCAAGGATCACGGTGCGTGCGAGCGTAGTCCAGGGCTTCATTGCTTCGTTAATTTTTTTAAATGTATAAAGGAGCGAGCAATCATAATAATCGTCCCGACCAGAATAATTCCGATCATGATCATAGCAAAAGTCGTCTCATCAATTTCAAGAACGAGCAACACCGGTACAGCCGTAAGAATCACAACGCCGACAGACCGCATCAGCCGGGCGGAGTATTCATTAATATCGTACCAGACTGACTCGCTGGAAAATGCGGCCTGTGCCCGGAAACCGTACGCATCATTCGGCGGGATCTTGCGCTTGATGAGCGGAATGGACATACCGATGAATAAAATCCCGGTGCCGATAAAAGTGATGATGATAATCAGTAATCCTGTGGCCATAGAACGTGTCACAAAAAAAAAGGAAAATCTCTCCCGTGGAAAATAACGGAGAATTGCTTCACATCGAAGTATATCAGTGCCTACACCGTTTTTGCGTACACCAAAGAATCGCCGATACGGCCGTCTTTAACGATCGATTTTTTAAGCCGCGCTTCATACCGATAGCCGTTTTTTTCCAGCACCCGCGCGGAGGGGGTGTTCCACTCGAATACGTCGGCATAGATTCGAACGATGTCGAACGAATTAAATCCGTACTCGGTGACAGACGCGACCGCTTCGGTCATAATTCCGCGTCCCCAAAACTCCTCGCCGAGCCAGTACCCGATCTCCATCGACTTCTTATACACATCGTCCTTGGCCGACAGACCGATGCTGCCGACCGCTTTTTCATCCACGACAATTGCGAAGACGGTATTATACAGCGCAGTGGACGCATGGAAGATCCACCGGTCGGCGTCCGGCATGGTATACGGAAACGGAAATTGATCCCGCACGTTTTCCCAGATCTTTCGGTTATTGGCATGGAGCACGAGCGATGGTTCGTCGCCGCGCCGCCATGGCCGCAATAATGAGTGTTGAAGGAGTAATTCCATGAAGACTGTTATACCGCTATTTTTACCACCGCTTTTTTCGTCGACGTCATCGGCGGCTGTGGTGCATGGGCATCCTCCGGAAAAAGAACAACGAACATATCCGGCACCAGATGCATCGTAAAGAGCGGCGGGTCGCCGTACAATTGCACGTCTTTTTCCTTTTCGTACTGACGGAGAATGTTCTTACAGGAATCGACATCGTGCCATTCAACCGGGAACGATCCTTCGATCGGCAGTTGAATGTCGATATACAGCCGGTGCGACTCGAGGGGCCGCCGTTCATTTCCTCGTTCATCGGCCGAAATGATTATAAACAGATCGTCTCCGTTGATGCGGGTCTTTCCGGGTGGAAGTGTCGAAAGGTCGTTGGATTTCAGGTATTCAAAAGCAGATTTAAAACCGGGGTGAATGTTATAGTACTTCGACGCCCTGGAAAGATGATCGAGTATCATGGCGGTATCCTCCTATTCTGTGATGGGAGTGTGACGAGAACACATGAGCATGCATCCGCGCTCCGGAAGGGAACGACGTTACGTGCGCTGCAACAGTTTAAATGCGATGTTCGGACCGATGCCCTGCTGGTAGGCCAGGGTGATCCATAATTTTGCAAGTGATTCCAGCAATTCTGCGTTTCGAAGCGTCCCGACATCCACCGGACGCAATCCGACCTCTTCCGCGAGCCGCGCAACGGTCTTTTTCGCTTCGGCATCGTTGCCGCACAGGAATCCGTCCGCTTTCACCGAATCGAAATTCACATCAATAAGATTCCCCGCACCGAGTGTGTTGAATGCTTTGACCACCTGAAAACCGGGAAGACGCTTGGCAATTTCTTCGGCGGCAGATGTTCCCTGCGACAGCGGCCATTCGGGATTGGGGCGGACGGGATTCGTACAATCGATCAGGATCTTGCCGGTCATATCCGCAATCTGGAATACGATCTCCGGAACGGCCTCCCACGGCGTTGCCAGGACGATCACGTCCGACATTGCCGCGGCATCTTTGGTAAAGAGGACTTGTGCCGACGTTCCGATTTCACTGAGCGCCTTCAGCGTCTTTTCTGATTTCGGATTGCGGACTCCGAATACAATCGTATGGCCTTTGGCCGCCCAGATTTTTCCGAGCGATCCGCCGATAGTTCCTGCGCCGATGATGGAAATCTTCATGTATAATCCTGCTGGTGTAATAGTAATGTAAATAAATCTTTCTGCTTTTGCACCTCTCATTCCAATAATACACAATACCCTTCCCGTTCACAATTGAAATTGAGGCGAAGTTTTCATTACTTGATATTATCATGATCACCCCACCATCGGCCCGCCGGCTCTTTACCTTGCGCAGGATTGCGATTGTTGTGCAACTGGCGACTATACTCTCTACCGCATTTTCGCAGGACCTTCGATCCATCGATCCGTGCGGATTTCCCGATACGACATCGGCAGCGTTTCAGATCGCTGCGTCGGGTAACTGGGGATACGGATACGATACGTTATTGTATGACATCGGCGAGTGGTCGAAGAGTCCCTTTGTGACCGTCGATTCGGTCGGTGCAAGCGTACAGAACAGAACGTTGTTCGTGTTGACCATTCAGGATACCACCGCCGATACGCTGCATCTCCGCCGACGCGTCTGGATTCATGCCCGCACGCATCCGAACGAAGTGCAGGGGACCTGGGTAACGAACGAGATGATAAAAATTCTTCTTTCCGATTCATTATTTGCCGATTCGCTCCGCCGGCGGTACGTTTTCACCATTATGCCGATGTACAATCCCGACGGCGTCGAATTGGGTAAATCGCGACAGAACGCCAACAACATCGATCTGGAAAGCAATTGGAGCGCCGCGTCCCCGCAGCCGGAAGTACTCGTGCTGCGATCGCAGTTCGAGAAGATGATGATACTTCCGAATCCGATGGAAATAATGCTGAATATGCATTCCGCTCTCTCTTGTAAGAGATACTTCGTCTATCATGCGGAAGGGGGAACTACGCGGCTTTTTTCATTGCTTGAACAACGGTACATCAATTATGTCCGATCGCATTTCCCGTTCGGAATAGAACCGTACAATTATTTTGTGAGCTGGACGAGCGCTCCGGCAACGCAGTATCCCGAAAGCTGGTGCTGGATCAATCACAAAGAGAAGATCATGGCAATGACGTACGAGGATATGAACTGTGAATCCGCAGGTAAGTTCGATAGCACTGCCACCGCTCTTCTTCGCGGTATCAACAATTATCTGCAGGATACAACAACGATCACATCGGTCTTTGCACGGCGCGAAATACCGGATGATTTTCTTCTTGAACAAAATTATCCCAATCCGTTTAATCCGGTGACAACCATAACATTTTCAGTGCCCGGTACAGAAACAGAGAATGTTATCTCCCTGCGGATATTCGATCTCCTTGGTCGCGAGACTGCAACGTTGGTGAACGGGATTGTAGAACCGGGACGTCACACGGTTCACTTCGATGCAACACATTTACCGTCCGGTATGTATTTTTATCGATTACAATCGGAACACCTTTCTACCGTAAAGAAAATGATCCTCCTCAAGTAGCGACAGCATACATAAAAATTTACACTTCTCACACAAATACCCCCAAAAACATCACGAGATTCCTCCGGCGACATTTCTGTACGTTAATCGAAACGTAATCCTGCCTTAACACGAAATTAACATCCAATTCGGATTTTTGTAGCGATTGATTACATAAAAATTCGAGGATACTCCGTTATGACCATCAGAACGTTTCCGCTTTTCGCTTTCATCACCCTTTCATTTTTATCACTTACCTACGGACAAATTGATCGAACGGATGATGCTTCGCGGCAGGAACAATCCGGTGGCCAGTTATCCGGCCGCGTGACCGATGCATCGTCCGGCGAAGAAATTATCGGCGCCAATGTGTTGCTGCTTGATACGAAGATCGGCGCTTCGACGGATATTGAAGGAAAATTTATCATCGCGCGAATACCGGCTGGATTATACCGCGTTCGTATTTCATTTCTTGGATATGAAACGACGATTATTCCCGATGTCACCGTAACATCCGGAAATACAACCGAGTTGAATGTTGGCTTGCGGGAAGATCAGGGAATTCAACAGCAGGAAGTCATCGTCAGCGCCGAAGTGATCAAGTCCGGAGAAGGGGCAATGCTGGCGGAACGGAGAAAATCCGCACTTGTGGGGGACGGAATCAGCGGGGAACAGATCAAGCGGGCGCCGGATGCAACCAGCGGGGATGTGCTGAAACGAGTGACGGGAGTTTCGGTGGTCGATAATAAATACGTTTTTGTACGCGGTGTCACCGACCGGTACAACCAGACAACACTCAACGGTGCATCGGTACCGAGCACCAGTGTCGATAAAAAAAGTTTTTCATTCGACATGCTTCCATCAAACCTTCTTGACAATATGAACGTTGCCAAAACGGCATTGCCCGATCTCCCGGGAGATTTCGCCGGCGGATTGGTGCAGATCAACACATTGGACGTGCCGGAACGCATGTCCATCAAGGTATCGACCGGCGCTTCCATGAATTCCCTTACGACGTTCCGCACGTTTCAACGGACTTCCGGGGGAACATCCGATTGGATCGGTGTGGATGACGGCACGCGCACGTATCCGGAAGGGCCGGTAGCCGCTTCTGAACTCGGGAAAATTCTCCCGAACAGCTGGTCATCGAACAGCGGACGGGGACCGATTGCACAATCGTATAGCATATCGTTCGGAGACAGAGTGCCGATCGGAGAGGACAGGCTTGGGATTATCACCGCGCTGACGTACCGCAACAATTATCAGCATACCGGCGTGGGAATCAAGGAATTCGGCGGAGGTCAATTACGCAGGGATGTGAGCGGATTTTCCGACAAATTTTCCGTGTTGTGGGGAGGGATTTTTGATCTAAGTTATCACAGCGGGGAACTCCACAAATTCAGCATCAAGAATAATTATAACCGCTCGGCGGAGGATAAAGTCTATATCATGAGCGGCTATAAGGCCGACGACGATGAAAATATCAAATCGTATCAGACGGAATGGGAAGAACGGGGAATGTACTCCGGACAGATTTCAGGCGAGCATCTGATGCCGGAAATTTTCGGCATACGGGCAGACTGGATGGCGAGTTACTCGCAAGCCCGTACCGAACAGCCGGACAGAAAAGAACTTGTCTATTCCGCCTCGCCCTATTCGGACCAGCCAATGACGGCAAAACCGGGAGAACGATCGTGGGGAAGGATTTTCGAAAAGACCTCCGGACAAAAACTGAATCTTGCAGTCCCGGCAGGATTAACACAATTGAAATTCGGCCTTGTCAACGAACGCCGCGCAAAGAATTTCAATATGAAATTTTATCAGGTGAATTATGCTTCCATTGCACCGGAAAATTTCGCGATGACGACCTATGCCATCGATTCCATCTATCGTCAGGATAATTTTGGACCGGGAAAATTCTCGTTGAATTCGTTTGAAAATTCCAGCGGAGCCTATGATGCACGGCAGGATCTGTTCGCATATTTCGGGATGATCGATCTCCCGTTCTCCGTTTTGGGACAATTATTCCGCTTTACGGGAGGAGTGCGGGTCGAACAATCGCGTCAGGAAATATCCACAGAACAAGGGCGTTTGGGTGCGGGTGTTGTGAATTCCTATCTGTATAATTCGGATGTACTGCCGTCGGCGAACATCACCGTTATGCTCGACGAGCGACAAAACATACGCCTTGCGTACAGTCAGACCGTCAACCGACCGGAATTCAGGGAACGATCGGCATTTTATTTTTACGACTTCGACAAATCGGAATATGTAAGGGGAAATTCACAATTGATGCGTGCATTGATCAGAAACTACGATGTACGATATGAGTTCTATCCGTCTTTCGGAGATCTTATCGCGGCGAGCTATTTTTACAAATCGATCACTAATCCGATCGAAGAAGCGCGGACGTTCACATCGTTCGTGGAACGGACGTGGATCAACGCCGAAAAAGGGACGAATTACGGCTGGGAATTCGAAGTAAGAAAGAATCTTGGATTCCTGAGCGAGTATCTGATCTCGTCGTCCGTCGTGGCAAATTATACCAGGATCATTTCTTCCATTCCGTTCAGAGAAAACCGGGGCAATTCCGTTCTCGAACAGATCGTCGAGGGAGAACGGCAGATGCAGGGACAATCGCCGTACATGTACAACATCTCCGTCTCGTTTGTCGAACCGACATTCGGCACCGCAGTGTCGGTGCTCTATAACGAATACGGTTCGCGTATCGACGCTATCGGCGACGTACGGGCAGGAGACGGAGATGTGTATGAACAAAAACGAGGAACCGTCGATGTTTCCGTTTCCCAGCCGCTGGGAATGCTGATGCATGGCCTTGAATGGAAGATCGCCGCAAAGAACCTCAACAATCAACCGGTGATTTTCACGCAGGGGAACAATGTGCATCGCACGAACATTATCGGCATCAATTATTCGATGCAGATCAGTTACACACCGTAACACAAACTTAACAGTGGATTTACACTAACATAAAACTGCATGTGTATCTTGACGTGTCGTAAGAACAGATCACCGAATACGTACAGATTTCATCCACAACCACCATAAAGGATACACCATGAAAAAATTCTCACTGTTTGTCATCGTGCTGTTGAGTGCGTCCGTCGCATTCTCTCAGGAACGGCCGACCAAAGTGATCGGCGCCGGCATGGACGCTTCGGCAAAAGCTCCGTATCATCTCACCGCCGGTTCGTCGTTGACACTGCATCGCGACACCGCGTATGTGCTCACCGGATTTTATTACGTCGATTCACTTGCGACGCTGACCGTCCAATCGGGCACGGTCATTCTCGGAGACAGCGCAACCAACGGCACACTGATTATCCGTCGCGGCGGAAAGATTTTTGCGGACGGTACTCCATCCGCTCCTATCGTTTTCACTTCGGCAAAGCCGGCCGGTCAGCGGAAGCGGGGAGACTGGGGCGGAATTGTGATCCTCGGAAACGCTCCCTCCAACAAACCGGTGACGACAAAGATCGAAGGCATCGATAACGGAGGAGAATACGGCGGCAGTGATCCGAACGACAACAGCGGCGTACTTCGCTATGTCCGTATAGAATATCCCGGTATCGTTATTTCGTTGAACAATGAGATCAACGGATTGACAATGGGAGGAGTCGGACGCGGTACGACGATTGAATATGTGCAGGTATCGTACTCCAACGACGATTCATTTGAATGGTTCGGCGGAACGGTGGACGCAAAGTATCTTGTCGCATTCGGCGGCACGGATGACGACTTTGACACCGATTTCGGTTATTCCGGAAAGATTCAATTCGCTTTTGCAAAACGCGATCCGTTGTTCTGGGATGCCGCAGGCCAATCGAACGGATTCGAATCGGATAACGACGGTACGCCCACCACATCCGAGCCGTTGACGGCACCCGTTTTTTCGAACGTGACAATCGTCGGACCGCAATCCGATACGTCGTCAGCCCTTCCGGCCGGCCACAAATTCGAATATGCAGCGTTGATCAGAAAGAACAGCCGGTTGAGCGTTCATAATTCGCTCTTTCTGGGATATCCGTATGGCATTTCCCTCCGCAATGATACCACTGCCGCCTATGCACTGCAGGGTCATTTGCAAATCCGCAACGTTTCGCTGCAGGCGCGCACCAACGTGCTGCACACTTCAACCGTTGCAGCGGGTGTAGGATTTAATTTCGCGACGTTCTTTGGAACCAACGGCTGGAACAACATCGGCGAAACACCGCGTCAATCATCGGCAATCGGCCTTCTTGACGTATTCAATAGTACTATTCCCGACGGACGACCCGGAATTTCGTCCGAAGCGGTGACGGCGGGAACAAGTTTCAGCAGCCCGCAACTTGCCGATACGTTCTTTGTCAACGCATCATACCGGGGAGCGTTCGATCCTACACAAAGCAGGGACCAGCAATGGGATTATGCATGGACCAATTATGCTCCGCAAAATTATAATCCGCTGCTGGTGACATCGGTCTCCGATCGTACCGATGCAACGGTACCGGAGCAATTCGTTCTCGGCCAAAATTATCCGAACCCATTCAACCCGGCGACCTCCATACGCTATGTCCTTCCCGTGAACAGCGAAGTGACTGTGAAAGTCTACGATGTGCTGGGACAGGAAGTGGCAACGCTCGTCAACGGATATCGATCCGCAGGATCGTATGAAGTCTCTTTCGATGCGTCACGGCTCTCTTCCGGAATCTATTTTTACAGTCTGACCACGCAGCAATTTTCGCAGACAAAGAAAATGATGCTGCTGAAGTAACAGTAAGGATGATCATCACCGGCAGAAAACTCCGCAACGGAGTTTTCTGCTTTGTGACAGAACCAAGAATGAAGAACTTCACAAAACCGTCAACAGCAAACAACAACAATAGTACGATCCCGGTGTTCCATGGAACGCATTACCTGTAAGAATATCGCAATTGATCCGGAACGATTTATCGTCGTCAAAGACGGTGAAAAGATCTCTTTGACAAAAACAGAATTCTATATTCTTTATTTTATCATGAGTTCCAAGGGAACGATCCAATCCAGGAATGCAATCACCCGATTTGCCTGGGGACAGAAGACACTGGAGCGTCCGAGGACCATCGACACACACATCAGCAACATCCGAAAGAAGATCGGCAAGGTCAACGAACAGGCCATTATCACGGTTAAAAAAGGGGTGGGATATTATCTGAACGACGAATTGTTATAGATGTGAATCTTTTTTGAACATCCCCGTTATCTGTGAGATAACGGGGATGTTTTTTAAAATGGGAGAGAATAGCATTCTCTCCTTTGTTTTTTTACATTGTCCGAACGAAAACAATAAAGGACAATTATGAGCGACCAACGCGTTTCCTGGCATGAATATTTTATGAACATTGCGGAGCAGGTAGCGACACGCTCCACCTGTGGGCGCAAACATGTCGGCGCGGTGATCGTGCGCGACCGGACGATTCTTTCCACCGGATACAATGGCTCCCTGCGCGGCGCGCCGCACTGCGACGAAGCGGGACACGACATGGAGAACGACCACTGCGTCCGGACCGTCCACGCCGAAGCGAACGCCATAGCTCAAGCGGCAAAGCATGGCGTCCGCATCGATCAGGCGGAAATTTACGTCACCGCATCGCCGTGTCTGACATGCTTCAAATTGGTTGCCAACGCGGGGATCACAAAGATCTATTATAAGGAGTTCTACCGCGACGAAAGAATTACCGAATATGCAAAGCAGGCGGGGGTAAAACTGGTGTATATGGGGAAGAAGGAGTAACGCGGAAGCCATCCGATTGCTCAAAGCGATCGGATGGCTGTGGAACTCACATTATACTTATTGAAGAGAATACCGATAATCGGTACCTTTCAATGCACCCGTTCTGACAATCATCAGGACCTACCATATGAAACGAAGGTCTGCAATATCATTTATTATAGTATTCGTTTTGTTATCATCCTCACTCGAAGCACAAAAACGTGCTCCGGCTTCATCCGCACAAGCAATTCTGAATTCCAACAATCAGTGGGAATTTTTCGACGGCAACCGGATTGTCTGTACAATCAGTAATTACGGTCCGTTCGCCGATTATCTCCGCACGAACAGCTCCGGTTTTTTCTGGCCGAAGGGAGCACAAAAAACGGCAATTTATACTGCAGGGATCTGGATTGCCGGTATTCATCGCGGTTCGGGTGAGATCCGCACTGCAATACAGGATTACGCTTCGGAATATCAGCCGGGAACGATCAACGGTGTCTATCAATCGAATAATTATGATTCGACGGTGCTGAGCGATCCATCGGACTTACGATATAGAGTCTATAAGATCAAAAATGGTGATAATGATTCGGTGCGGGACTATCGCGAATGGCCCGCGGACCTCGGCGCACCGTATGTTGATATCAATAAAAATTCGCGGTGGGATCCGGGAATCGATCGACCGTGGAATATCGGCAGCCAGACACTCTGGTCGGTGTACAACGACGGTGAACCGAAACAACATGCCCTGACCGGAAAAACCGCTCCAATGGGCCTTGAGGTGCATGCAACATATTTCGGATTTGATCACATCGATTTTCTCCGCGACGTCATGTTTCTGCGATGGACGATCATCAATAAGTCCGACGCTCACTATGACAACACATTCTTCGGCCTGTGGCACGATGCCGATCTGGGTGATGCCGGCGACGACTGCGTCGGAGTCGACACATCGAAATGGATTTCCTATGTATATAACGGAGACAATGATGACGGAGGCATCAACGGATACGAAGACAAACCTCCGGCGCTCGGTTTCGTCTATCTTCAAACTCCGGTCGTTTCCTCATCGGTTGAAGATTCAGGATTGACATGGGATGGCTGGCGAAAAGGCGTTCGGAACATCGAACCGTATGCATTTATGCCCTTCAATAGTTGGAATTGGAATGGCGACCCCTGGAGTCCCGGCGGGGACATATTCATACCACCAGCATTGAGGGTGTTTCGGAATCTTTCCGGAGTATCTGAGTTAACAGGAGAAAAGATAAAAGACCCATTGACGCAATCAATCACGACATTTCCGTTTGCCGGTGATCCTGTCGACAGTCTCGGATGGATTCAAACGATCACGACAACTCCAAGGGATATGAGAGGTGTCTATTCCGTTGGCCCAATAACTCTTGCCCCCGGAGATACGCAGGAGGTGACGGCGACGATCATTGTCGGCCAGGGAGCCAATCGGTTAAAGAGCATTACCGCACTTCGGCTGAAAACAGATCTCGTCAAAGAATTTTTTAATTCCAACTATGAACTTTATCAAACCGAAGATCCTCCGGCTTCACCTCCGCCGGTGCCGCAGAAATTTTTCGCTTTGCAGAATTTTCCAAATCCCTTCAATCCAAAAACCACCATTGTATACGCCGTTCCGCATTTCGACGAACAGTATCCGGTATCGCTTAAAATATTTAATGCTCTGGGAATGGAGGTCGCGAGGCTGGTAAACGAATATCAGCCGGGAGGCGAATATACAGTTGATTGGAATGCGAGCGGCCTACCCAGCGGCGTATATTTCTATCGTCTCAGCGTTGCCGGATCGGTTGAATCAAAGCGGATGCTCCTCATGAAGTAACGTTGTGTAAACCCTGATTCAATGGAAACCGAATAAGGGACCATATACTGTAGATATTATATTGAGGCCAGGATACTCTCCCGGCCTTTTTTAATGCCCATCTCATAACAATTTGGTAACATTCAGGTAAAGGTCCGATAATACAAAATTGGCAAATTCTTGACATAAAATATTGAATAAAGCGATCATTCAAAATTATTTAATTACCCAAACGGCATAAACATGAAAAAAACGATAACAAGCCTTTTCCTCTTCCTTTCGATCCCCATTTTTTTGATCGGACAGGAGCAATCAATAAAGATCAGCGGTTATATGTTCGGCGATTATTTTTATAACGTCGCCCGCGATACATCGCTCGCTTCGCAGAGTAACATTGCAAATGGAGGGGCAAAAGATTTGAACGGATTTCAGTTCCGACGGATCTATCTAGCGTTCGACAATCAGATCAGTACGGTCTATTCGGTACGTCTGCGTCTTGAAGGAACCACCGGCGCTCCGGTAATCAAGGATGCATTTTTACGGTGGAAGGGGATTGTTGCCGGATCCGACCTTTTCTTCGGCATTCAGCCGACACCGGCGTTTGAAGTATCCGAGTCGTACTGGGGATTCCGCTCGCTGGAAAAAACAATTTTGGATCTTCGCGGTTTTGTCTCATCGCGGGACTTCGGTGTTAGTCTTAAAGGAAACATCCTCTCCGGCGGCAGTCTGAAGTACTGGGTGCTGTACGGCAACAACAGCAACATCGGCGCAGAAACGGACAAATACAAACGCCTCTATGCACACATCGACCTGACACCGATGGAGAAATTCCGGTTAACCCTCTACGCCGATTACAAGATGCAATCCGGCTTGAACGATCCCAACAGCACCGCAACACCGCCGGCGACGCTCGGCCGGAATGTTCTCTCCACCGCGCTCTTTCTCGGTTATGCAGAAAAAGGAAAATATTCATTCGGTGCGGAGGGAATTTATCAGATTGCAGAGAACGGCTATGCGCACAGTGCGGCTCCGGTCGTCGTTGACGACAAAACCGCTGCGGGACTATCATTATTTGGAACAGTGACGCTGAATGAAGAGATCAGCATTCTCGGCCGGTACGATTATTTCGATCCGAATATTGCCCCCGCCGCAAAATATGACGCGAGGAATTTTCTGATCGCCGGACTCAACTGGGCGGCGGATACAAAGGTATCGATTATCCCTAATATCGTTGTCGAAACCTATGAAAACGTGCAATCAGGCGCTGGAAGCCGCGCGCTCGACCCGTCGATCACCGGTAGGATCACGCTGTATTATATTTTTCTCTAACGGATCGGTAACAATTCTATAACACTACATTAACATTCAAATAACCGCGGTTCCTTATTTTGAAAGTAAAAAAAGGACTCACCCATGAAAAAGATTCTCTCTTTTGTTATCGCACTGCTCATCATTCAGAATGCATCCGCCCAGTTGCAGCTCAACGGAGCGGGGGCTACATTTCCGTATGTGATCTATTCCAAGTGGTTCGATGAATACCAGAAGAAGACCGGCATCCAGTTTAATTACCAATCCATCGGCAGCGGCGGGGGAATTAAACAGGTGATCGAAGGAACGGTAGACTTTGGCGCAACAGACGGCCCGATGAACGACCAGCAGTTGGCCGAAGCCAAAACAAAGCGGGGAACGGAGATTCTGCACATCCCCACCGTGATGGGTGCGGTTGTTGCGACGTACAATGTTTCCGGTATTGGTGCGGGATTGAAGCTGACCCCCGACGTGCTGGCAGATATCTTTTTAGGAAAGATCAAGAAATGGAATGATCCCAGCATTGCAGCAGCGAACAGCGGAGTGAACCTTCCCGACAAACCGATCGTTGTCGTGCACCGCTCGGACGGCAGCGGAACAACATATATTTTTGTCGATTACCTTGCCAAAGTCAGCGATGAGTGGAACAAAAAGGTCGGCGTCGGCACATCGGTCAAATGGCCGGTCGGCCTCGGCGGAAAAGGGAACGAAGGAGTTGCCGGTCAGGTAAAGCAAATCGACGGATCGATCGGTTATGTGGAACTTGCCTACGCGGTGAAGAACAATCTTTCCTACGCATCGATCAAAAACAAAGCGGGATACTTCGTTGCACCGTCACTGGAATCGGTTACTGCTGCCGCAATGAACGAAGCGAAGAAAATGCCAACCGACCTGCGTGTCTCCATCACCGATCCGCTGGGAAAAGATTCGTACCCGATCGCCGGATTCACCTGGTTGCTGGTGTACAAAGATCAAAAGGATGAACAAAAAGCAAAAGCGACAGTTGCATTTTTTCAATGGGCGCTGACCGAAGGACAAAAGTTTGCACCGGGATTGTATTATGCGCCGTTACCGAAAGAAGTGGTCGCGTTGAACAACAAAAACATTGGCACCATTCGCTTGAACGGAAAACCGGTACAATAATCTACCGATGGCAACCACCACACCAATATCGACACCGTCGTCGCGTTCCGCATCACGGAACAGCGGCGACATGATTTTTAAGAGTCTCACCGCATTTTTTGCAGCGATGGTGCTGCTGATGATCGTCCTTATGGCGTACGAGATGTACTCCACGTCGTTGCCGACAATCGAAAAATTCGGTTGGGGATTTTTAACGAGCAGCACATGGGATCCGGTGATGGATGAGTACGGCGCGTTGCCGTTCATTTACGGCACGCTGGTCTCATCGCTGATCGCACTGTTGATCGCGGTACCGGTGGGAATCGGAATCGCTGTGTTTCTGACGGAACTCGCACCGGTTTGGCTTGAACGTCCGTTTTCGTTTATCGTAGAATTGCTCGCCGGTATTCCGAGTATCGTTTACGGACTGTGGGGATTTTTCGTCATGGTACCGTGGATACGGACGACCCTGGAACCGATGCTGAGCGAATACCTCGGCTTTATTCCGCTCTTTGAAGGAGCGCCATATGGTGTCGGTATGCTTGCGGCGGGAATAATTCTCTCGATCATGATATTGCCGATAATTTCATCCATCTCGCGCGATGTCCTGAAGGCAGTACCGCTCTCGCAGAAAGAAGCGGCGCTGGCGCTCGGTTCCACGCGATGGGAAGCGACAAGGATCGCATTGCGGTATTCCCGTTCCGGCATTATGGGAGCGGTGATACTGGGATTGGGACGCGCACTCGGCGAAACGATGGCGGTAACAATGGTAATCGGCAATAGACCGGAGATTCGCATGTCGCTGTTTGAACCGGCGTACACTATGGCAAGCGTATTGGCGAACGAATTTACCGAAGCGACGTCCGAAATGTACATCAGTGCACTGATCGAGATCGCGCTCGTTCTTTTTGTCGTCGCATTGATCGTCAACGCCGTGGCACGGCTGCTGGTATGGAGCGTCACCCGTTCGTCCGATGCGGGAGGAAGGTATTAACGCTATGACGGGAATGATGTTTCGATATCGGAAATTTAAAAATATTGCAATGTATGGATTGAGCATTGCCAGCGTCCTGTTGGCGCTCGTTCCGCTGACAATGATCTTTTATCATACCATCTCTCTCGGAATGGAAGCGCTGACGGTCGACTTCTTTACCGAGCTTCCGAAACCGGTCGGGGAACCGGGCGGAGGACTTGCCAATGCCATAGTCGGCACGCTGATCTTGGTTGGACTGGGAAGTATAATTGGCCTTCCGATCGGAATATTATCCGGTGTCTACCTGTCCGAATACGGTAACAATATGTTCGGCACGACAGTCCGCTTTTTAACCGATGTATTAAACAGCGTTCCCTCCATCGTTACAGGTGTTGTGGCGTACACAATTATCGTGCTGCCGATGAAGCATTTTTCCGCGTATGCCGGCGGATTTGCGCTCGGAATACTGATGATCCCGATCGTGACAAGAACAACCGAAGAAATGCTGCGGACAGTACCGAATTCGTACAGGGAAGCGGCGTTGGCACTTGGGATTCCTCAATGGAAAACCACACTGCGCATTATCATGCCGACCGCGCTCGGCGGCATCGTCACCGGCATTATGCTGGCGGTGGCAAGGGCTGCGGGCGAAACAGCTCCGCTGCTTTTCACCGCTCTGAACAATCGCTTCTGGCATACGACGCTCGATCAGCCGATTGCATCGCTGACGGTATTTATTTACAATTACGGTGTATCGCCGTTCGAAGACTGGATTGCGCAGGCGTGGGCAGGAGCGTTGGTGCTGATGCTTCTGGTGCTGATCTTCAGCATTACGGTACGCATTGCAACACGACGACGATATTAGAAAGACGATGTATGAATACTCTCACAACACAACGAACCATGAATACGCAACTCCTGTCGGAATCAAAGACGGCGGGGAGTTCGACCGCCGGAAAAAGAATCAAGATCACGGCGGAAGGGATTAATTGTTACTTCGGCAAAGTACATGCGCTGAAGAATGTCTCGTTCGAAATTCCCGAACATTCCGTCGTTGCCATTATCGGCCCTTCCGGCTGCGGAAAGTCAACGTTTCTCCGATCCATTAATCGGATGCACGAACTGGTTCCCGAGAGTAAAATCACCGGCCGCCTGTCATTGGACGGCGAGGATATTTACGGTATGGACGCCGTGGTGGTGCGCAAGAGAATCGGGATGGTGTTCCAGAAACCGAATCCTTTTCCGACCATGTCCATCTTCGACAATGTCGCCGCCGGACTCAAAATGAACGGCATGCGGGACAAGAAAAAGGTCACCGAAATCGTCGAAAAGAGCCTGCATCAGGCAGCGCTCTGGAATGAAGTGAAGGACTCTCTGTCCAAAAGCGGCGTCAGTCTCTCCGGCGGACAGCAGCAGCGGCTCTGCATTGCGCGGACCCTTGCAGTCAGTCCCGAAGTGATATTGATGGACGAACCGGCCAGCGCGCTTGATCCTCTTTCCACTGCAAAGATCGAAGAATTAATCTATGAATTGAAAAAAGAGTACACAATCGCTATCGTTACGCACAACATGCAGCAGGCGGCGCGGGTGAGTGACCGGACCGCCTTCTTTTACATGGGGGAATTGATCGAATACGACGAAACAAAAAAGATCTTCACCGTGCCGGCAAAAAAACAGACGGAAGATTATATTACGGGTAGATTCGGATAGCACGATTCACTACAAAGTCGCAGAGGCGCAAAGAAGAACAAAGGATAAATTATGGAACGGCATTTTCAACGGGATCTGGAAAAACTGAAATCGAACGTCATCAAAATGGGAAGTCTGGTCGAACAGAATCTGATTGAGGCGCTGGATGCGGTGATGAACAACGATGCCACGCTTGCATCAAAAGTGATTTCATCCGACGGAAAGATCAACCAATGCGAGATTGAGATCGATAACAACGTCGTCGACTTACTGGCATTGCAGCAGCCGGTGGCAAGCGATCTGCGTCTGATTCTGGCAATCCAGAAAATCAACAACGACCTTGAACGGATCGGCGATCATGCGGTGAACATTGCCGAGTCGGCATTCCGTCTGGTGGAAACTCCGCAGCAGGAACCGCTGCTGGAAATTCCCAACATGGCGAAGATCGCCAAGGAGATGCTGCAGCAGGCGCTCAACAGCTTCATCCACCTGAATCCGCAGATGGCGCAAAGCGTGTTGGAGAGCGACGACCGTATCGACGCGCTGAACCGGGGGATGAATTCACAGGTGGTCAAGTTCATTAAAAAGGATCTGAAGAGTATCGAAGGAGGGCTGGAATTGCTGCGCATCAGCCGGAATCTCGAACGGGTCGCCGACCTGACGACGAATATTGCCGAAGAGGTGATATTCCAGACGCAGGCGAGAGTTGTGAAGCATCATGCCAGTGAATAAATTCACGACAATTATGAGATTTTATGATTTATTGATTTTATGATTGGTGCAGGACGATGGAAAAATAGATCCCCGTTTTCTAAAAGAAAACGGGGATCGTAGTTTTTAAAGCCATCCGATTGCCGAGAGCAATCGAATGGCTTTCTTTCGCTTCAATCAAAATATGTGGTCACTCTTTCCGTTCCGAGCCGCGACGCAAGCCAGCGTTTGATTTTTGCCTTATCCGAATTATACAGCACTTTCCCCTTACTGGTAAATCGGACAACGATAATTTTCTCCTGTTCTCCCGTTGCGTTGAATTCGATCGTCTCCGAATAGCCGCATGAGTAGATCTGCGGATACAACGCTTTCGCTTCAGTTAGCAGCGTACCGCCGAACCGGCGGCGGGCAGCGACACTGTCGATCTGCTTTTCTTTTTCGCTCAGCGCGGCGCGCAGTTTGTTGATTTCACCCTTTAGATTGTCGATTTCCGTCGTTCTGCCCAGCGCTTCGGAAAATGAGAATCCCTGCATAATGTTCAACTCCGCATCCTCAATGGAAAAATCCACCCGCTTATCACGGATAGACTGCTTATGCTCTTCGGTCAACGAATTACCGCCATACACCAGCGCGATACTCTTTTTTGCCGGATTGATCTCGCTTTTCAGCAGGTAGTTCCCTTCGACAATACTGACGTTCTTTGTAAATCGCTCTGCATTTTGCTGGAATTGTTCGTTTTTCACCAGGCCGTAGCCGAAATAGATACTCGGAATGAGCGTCACCGTAATAATTGCGCTGATGATCCGGTTGACTTTCGTTTTCTGCGCCTCGTCCACGATCGTTCGTATTGGAAAACGGAGCACCTGAGAGATCACCACCGAAGAGATGGCGATAAAAACCGTATTGATGGTGAATAAATAAAAAGCGCCGAAGAAGAAATTGAACTGACCCGTTCCTAAACCGTATCCCGCCGTGCAGAGCGGCGGCATGAGCGCCGTGGCGATTGCGACCCCCGGTATAACATTGCCTTTCAACTTGCTGCTGATGGCAACAATGCCGGCAAGACCGCCAAAGAGAGCGATCAACACGTCGTAGATTGTCGGGCTAGTCCGTGCAAGCAGCTCGGAATGGGCAGTTGACACAGGGGTCAGCGCGAAGTAGAACGTCGATGCGAATAGACTGGCAACAACGGCAAAGACGAAATTCTTTACCGATTTTCGAAAGAGGGGAAAGTTATACGTGGCGATGCTGTATCCCATGCCGTTGATCGGACCCATCAGTGGAGAAATCAACATGGCGCCGATGATGACAGCCGTTGAATTCATGTTCAACCCGACCGAGGCAACGAGGATGGCAAAGACAAGGATCCAGAGATTGGTTCCCTTAAAGATGATATTCTGTTCGATCGTCTTATGTATCTTGTCGAATTTCTCTAGGTCGCTGTCAAGATTAAGGCGATGGAGAATCGCGTTGATCAACGGCCGGTGATCGGTTGTTTTTGCCATATCTACCTCTCAGTGACGGTACGAATCATTTGATAATCTCTTCAAACTCCCCGATCTCTCGGTTCTTCCGGACATTGTCCCATGAAAAGCACCGACCGTTCATGGAAATATAGATGCCGTGCGGCAGGGTCTGCACAAATGCCAGCGCACTGCCGAGATTGAACAATCCGTCCGAACTGCCGAATTTATACGGTACCATGGCGCCGGTCAATACAATGGTTTTATCGTGTATGGTTTTTGCAAGATACTTCGCCGTTTCCACCATGGTGTCGGTACCGTGCGTAACGACAATACGCTCCTCGGCACACTCGCGACAATGCCGGGCGATGGTCTCACGGTCCATTTCGGTCATGTCAAGACTGTCCACCATCATCAATGTGGCGATCTCCACATCGATGCGGGAACGGCCGAGGGAGAGCATTTCGGAAAGATGGGTCTCTTTAAAAAAAAGTTTTCCGGTCAGTTCATTGTACTCTTTATCGAACGTACCGCCGGTAACGAAGATTTTTATCGACATTGTATTGGTTATTTATGAACCGCAAAGTCCCGCCAAACAACACGGAGGGTGAACGTTAAGACGCAATGGATAGATACAATTTGACATCAATGTAATCGGAGTTTGAGAAAATAGCAATGAAGAGAGGTGGGATTGCCGACCGGAACAATGCAAAGTACTGGCAGCATTCTTTACTATGTTATTTGCCGAATCGGTACAAACGACAATGATGGCACTATGACTAGAAATTATCTCAAAAATGATTGTCATTGCACGGCGCAGCGGCCTCAAAGAGGCGGGCACGGCGCCGTGCAATGAAAAACTGCTGTTTTTGAGATCGGTTCTACTTAAAGTACCAGCCGATACTGTACATCAGGATAATATCCGGCGGATTTGAAATGCCATTATCGCGATAGTAATCATCCAATATTTTTCCCCGCTCAATTACCGCTCCCAATCCGATCTGTGCCGTAAATCCCGTTGTCGTTGCCCGATGAATGTATGTGATGCCGACAATGCGCTGGCTGAGTTTATCACCGGAAATTCCCTGATTCCAAAATTGAATCGAAATGGCGGAACTGTTTGAGGTCGGTTGAAAATGATAGTTGATTCCTGCACCGAAACCGACGAGACCGGCACCGGCCTGCACGCCGATTCTGTCACCGATCAATTGTTCGAAATCGACACCAACGAGAGATCCGCCTCCCTGCAATAGACCAACGGTGAGAGCATGATCGAATCGTTCCGCGGGCGGCTGATCGACGTACTGCTGCGTTGAATCCTGAGAATAGAGAAAAGCGCTAAGCATGACGAAGAGAATGAAATGCGTTTTTAAAGTGGGCATAAATTTCCCGGTAGTATGTTGGATGATAGAGACGGGAAAAAATGTACGAAATTAAATCGAGAGGAGGGGGAGTAATTTTCTTGTAAAAAGATGAAAGCGTCTGAAATTACCGAGGGAGGTATTTCGCCGGATCATAACCCGCCCGCTCCAGTGCGCGGCGGGTCGCTTCCAGCACCTTTGGATCGGGATTGTTCGGCAGGGACTTCACTTCCGGAGCGTTCCGCACATTCTCCGCCATATGGAGCGACGCCTGTGCATCGTATGCATCGGAGCGTTCGTAAAATCCGCCGTTTTTTTCCTCGAGTTCATTGTGCTTCTCCACTATTGCATGAAGAGCGGAGATGATCTCGGGTGAGGGAGTTGGTACCAGCAGCGCAACGATCGCCGAGTGATCCATGCGGATCCGCTCCAATGTCGATTTTATCTCGTCGTCGAGATCGTTCTTTAAAGCGGGGATCAGTACTTTCTCTTCGATCCCGATATGCCGGAGCAATCCCTGACGGAATTGATGATACGCATCGAGATCAATACTGCCGTCCGGCTTGAGCGATTGTTTCAGCAACGCATCGAGTCGATCGTGGTCGTCAGATAAATAGTTTGTAATCTCCTGATTCATAGTTTTATACAAAAATTATGATGGCAAGATTGCAAAATTACAAGATTGCAAGATTACAATCACAAAATCACCAAATCATAAAATCATTTAATGTTCTTGCTCTGTTAATAATTCATCTTTCCTTGCCGTTCCTTGGCCTTTGCGTCCCACGCCGGAAGAACGTTTTTTTTCCATTCTGTTTTTTCCGCTTCGAGTTTCTTCATATCCAAACCGATAAATGCCTGTGCTTTTTCTTTGGTGGAGAGATCCGGCATTGCGACGACCGGGGACGCGTTGTGCTTGATCAACACGCGGGTGATGAAACGGCGCGCCTCTTCCGCTTTTTGGATGGAAGTGCCGAGAACGCGCGCACCTTCCAGCGGAGAATGGAATCCGACCGCATTCGCTGCGGAGACCCAATCCCACCGCCATTGTGCGTGGCGGATCAATTTCAGTGCAGGAACGAGTTCCGATGAATCCGCTCCCGCTTTGTATGCCGCTGCGGCCTCAATATGTGCAGCGACGAGAGCGTTTTCCGCCAGAAGTTTCAATTCCATGATCTTATCCTGCCGATCGTTCACGTTTTTAGTGAGCGTCTGTTCGCTTTCGCGGTGGCAAACCTGACACGATGCGGCGATGTTTTCCAGCGGTGAAGCAATCTTATGATTGGTGAACTTCACGCCCCCTTCGTTTTTGTACGGCATATGGCAATCTGCGCACGAAACGCCCCGCTCGGCGTGGATACCGGTGCGGTACAGTTCGTAATCGGGATGTTGTGCTTTCAGAATTGGCGCCTTACTGAGTTTATGGACGAAGTCGACATGTCCCACTTCGTCATAATATGCTTCCATGCTGTCCGCGGAGAATCCCTTGTCCCACGGGAAGGTGAGATAGTTTTCCACTTTTCCCTTGAAGTAATATTCCACATGGCACTGCGCACAGACCAGCGAACGCATCTCTTGCCGCGTTGCGTTGTTGATATCTTTTCCCTGCCGTTGCCATGCTTCGGCAAGCGCCGGACGGGTGATGCGGAGATTCATCGTCTTCGGATCGTGACAATCCTGACAGCCGATGTTGTTCACCACTTCGTGTCCGAGTGAATCCCATGATCCTTTATAGAAAGCTGCGGGTCCCATTTTTTCCATCAGACGCGGAACGTCCGGACTCTTGCAACTCCAGCACGTTGCCGGTTGTCGAACGGCCGTGCGCATCGTATTGCGGATGTCGTTGATCGCATAATAATGACCCCGCGCCTGATTATAGTCGCGGGAAAAAGCATATCCCGCCCACAGCACGACATTCAACGGATCTTCTTCAAGCAAATCTCGGTGCTTATTGCCGCCGTATTTGCTGACGTATGTTGAATCCATCGTGCTTTTGTATGTCTCATATTCGCGGGGAAAATTTTCTCCCCATACTTCATTGCGCGGCTCCCAGTCGGCGATCGGTTTCACCATCTGGTACTGCAGTGTCGCTTCGGTGCGGCGTTCCATAATCGATGCGCCGAGCCACCCGACGAGAAATACAATCACCGCGGTTCCGGCAAAGAGTGTCCAGGCAAGCCACGGTTTTTTTTCGATAAGTTCACTGATTTTCATGATGGCCTCGATGGTTATAGAAAAAAATATAAAGTCTATGAGTATATGAGTCGTTGAGTATTTGAGACTATGAGCAGAAAAGTCTCTGTAAACATTTTTTGGAATATATTTTTTTAATCTTTATCCGACTCACCGACTCACCGACTCAACTACTCAACTACTTCTTTCCCCTCATCCACTCCGGCGTGATACTTGACGGGATTGGTACCCGCGCGTATGGCACAGAAGAAAGACTGTTCACCCGCCCGTGCGGCGTTTCGCGATGGCATTCCCAGCACAATTTTCCTCCTCCGTGGTTCCGCAGATCGAGCGTTACCAGTTTCTCCTGCACATTCTGGTTCAAATGCGAGTGGCACCGGATGCAGTTCTGCTGCACAACCGCGGTTCCCGCGGCGTGAATGCGAATTACCTGCGGCTCCAAACGGAACGTGAACATATACGAATGACGCGTACCGTCCATCGCTTTGAAAAGATATTTGCTGAACGGATTATCCTGGGGAACGTGACAATCGTTGCAAACGGCGACCCGTGCATGGCTGCTCCGTTCCCACGTTGCATATTGCGGCGCCATCACATGACAATTCATACATGCGCGCGGATCGTCCGACAGATACGACGTGGCATTGCCGACATACAGCGTCAGCAGACCGAGCCCGATCAACATTCCGGTAAGAATGAAGACCGGAATTTGCCAGTGCGGCGGCGGCTTGACATGGTGCCACAACGAACGTATTGTCGAAATAATACTATCCATATAAATGGTTGAATTTTGCTGTTTTTCAGGTAAGACTACATTAAAATTGCCAAGATCATGGTCGAATGCAAGGGAAAAATTCAGCTAATCATTCGGACCATACTCAGGCACGGCACCGCGGGCATGATTGTACAGCGGCGAATCAAGATTCTGAAAGCGATACTGATATTCATCTTTCGAAACCGAATTGTGCCAGCGTCCCGACAGTATGCCGAGTCCGGTGACAGCAATAAACACTCCAGCCACCAAAACGCCGAACACCCACGGCGGAACCGATGATGCAGATTGTTTCTTAACACGTAATACAAGTGTCTCCTTCACCGGACATTCCTCAACGCACCTCAGGCAGCTGGTGCATTCGTCGCTCCAGACTTGTCCGACGGGACTCGATGCGTTCTTCTGTCCGATCGCGTGTACCTTGATATTCGACGGACACACTTTGGTGCACAGTTCGCAATCGATGCAGGACGATTTCGTACGCGTAATGCGGAACGGCGAAAGCAGGCCCGTCAGGCCAAGCAGTGCGCCGTAGGGACACAGATACCGGCACCAGAAATTCTTGATCACCACAGAGAAGAGCATCAAACCGATGATCACCCAGAGGGAGAATTCCGATATTTCCGCGAAGAAGAGATACATCTTGATATCCGCCACCTTGTTATACGGGCTGTTGATAAAAATTTCGAGCTCGCGGATCGACATCATGGCGATGGAGTACACGAAGAAAAAGAGAAGCAGATATTTTAAAGAGCGAAGCGGATAATCCAGCCACTTCCACACGGTGATGTTTCGTTTGAAGATTTTCTGTCCTGCCATCCAGAGGGATTCGCTCAGTGTGCCGATGGGACACATCCAGCTGCAGAACGATTTTTTCATAATAAAGCTTACCGCAATAATCGCTATCAGAATAACCGTGCCGGCGGGGTGGATGGTGTTCAGCGCACCGGTCCCGATCCAATGCAGCATCCCCATCAACGCGCTGATAGGAAGAAATCCCTCGACGCCGGGAGGCCGTTGAAAGTACGGCTGTGTTCCGCTGGACATTCCCCACTGCATAAAGAGGTAAAATTCGATCCCGATCCAGACGCAGAGAAGTACGAACGCCAGTTGCACAGTGGAACGGAAAAATTGCGTGTCGTTCTGCAGCCGGCCGAGCAATCGCCGGAAGAACGGCAGGGAGAAATCGGTTTTATATTTTCTCCGGCGCAGTTCCGGAGCGATTTTTTTAATCCGCACCGGTTCCTGCCTGCCGGACGTAGCGCTGGTGTGTGTCATATTCAACGGAGTGTTTTGTCTTATATCGGTTCAAAAAATCAGCGGGTATATGCCGTGAACAGGAAACTGCATTCTCCCCAAAAATGGAAATGCAGGTCCCCGATCACGACGTCCGGCTATGCGGCCAGATACCCGCCCTTTTTAATTTCTTTGGCCATTTCCAGGATGTTCTTCTTGGTCAATGCGCCGAAGAAAAGGTCTTTCGTCTGTTTCCATTCGTTATGCAGCGGACAGGGTTCGGTGGTGCTGCATTCGGTATATCCCAACACGCAGGAGTTGACTATTTCCTGTCCGTCGATCGCATCGATGATGTCCATCAACACAATCTCCGCCGCCGGTTTGGCGAGCCAGAAACCGCCGGAGACACCCTTCATGGAGTGCAGGATCCCCTTATGCGACAGCTTTTGGAAAATCTTGCCGAGAAAATGGAACGGAATCTTGAGATGACCGGAAATTTCTTTAATGGTTGTCATCTCGCCTTGTTTTTTCTGAGCCAGATAGATCACTGACTGCAATGCGTACTCGCATTGTCTGCTGAAGAAAACGCTCATAGGATCCTCACATATATGTTTGTAATGCCTTCATGTAATTTGCCCGTTCAAACGACGACGGGTCTGCGACAGAGTGATGACTCATGCTGCCGCGCATGTCGTTCAGTGATGCATATTCATGTTCCACCATCCATTGCTGCACGCCGGTCAAGACTTCGCGGATTTTTTTTGCACCGTGACGCAGCAAGGCGGAGCACATCATGGTTACATCGGCGCCCGCCATGGTCAGTTTCAGCACATCCTCGGGGGAGTGGACGCCGGTCGATGCGGCAAGATCGGCTTTCACCTTCTTGTGCAGGATCGCGATCCAGCGCAGCGGCAACCGCAGCGCATCGGAGTTGCTCAGTATAACGCCCGGTTCGACGTTCAGCGATTCAAGATTGATATCCGGCTGATAGAACCGGTTGAAGAGAACAAGGCCGTTCACGCCGATTTTTTCCAGCCGCTGTGCAACGTTCGGAATCGACGTGAAGAACGGGGAGAGTTTCACCGCAATCGGGATCTTCACCTGATTGCGGACATCCTTTACGATATCGAAATACGTCTGTTCGATATCGTCGCTGGTCATGTTCACGTCGGTGGGAATGTAATAGACGTTCAGTTCCAGCGCATCCGCACCGGCCTGTTCGATCAATTTTGCATACTCGACCCATCCGCCGTCCGTGACGCCGTTGATGCTGCCGATGATCGGAATACTGACCGATTCTTTCAGTTTGCGGATATGCTCCAGATATTCTTCCGGTCCGCTGTGATAGTCGCCCGCTTCCGGGAAATACGAAGTTGCTTCCGCGTAACTTTCCGCGTGATACGTCAGGTGGTGGTACATTTCTTTTGACTCATGCCGTATCTGTTCTTCGAAGATGGAAAAAAGTACCACGGCCGATGCGCCGTAATCTTCCATCAACCGCACGCTGCCGACCGATTTGGACATCGGCGATGCGGACGGAACAATGGGATTCTTGAGATTAAGTCCGAGGTAATGAGTTGACAGATCCATAGTAGTTCTCCAAATATTCGATCCCACATCGGCCTTCCCGCAGAGGGGGAAGACCGGAGCGGGATTTCGGTTAATGTCCGTTCGTGGTGGTTTGCGGTGCATAGTTCATTGCCGCAAGATTCTCGTAGAATCTCCATCGCTTCGCAATATCTTCCTGCGCTTCGCGCGACAGCCGCTTTGCTTTTTCCGGTGCCATTTTCGTCAACATCTTATATCGGATTTCGTTGTAGGCAAAATCCTCGTACCGAACTTTCGGCGGTTTGGAATCGAGCTGGAACGGATTCTTTCCGTCTTTCGCTAACGCAGGATTGTAACGGTACAGCGGCCAATAACCGGAGTCTACCGCCATCTTTTGGATATTCATACCGTGTTTCATGTTGATGCCGTGGGCAATGCAATGGCTGTAGGCGATAATCAACGAGGGGCCGTCGTAGGCCTCCGCTTCGAGAACCGCTTTTACCGTGTGCAGATCGTTGGCACCCATCGCAATCTGGGCGACATAAACGTTGCCGTAGCTCATGGCGATGAGGCCGAGATCTTTCTTGCCCAGCGGTTTTCCGCCGGCAGCGAACTTAGCAACGGCGCCGCGCGGTGTTGCTTTGGACATCTGCCCGCCGGTGTTGGAATACACTTCGGTGTCGAGAACGAGCACGTTGACATTACGTCCCGACGCGAGCACATGATCCAATCCGCCGAAACCGATATCGTACGCCCATCCGTCGCCGCCCATAATCCAGACGCTTCTCTTGACCAGCGTATCGGCGATTTCGAAGAGATGTTTCGCCTCATCCGTCTTGACGCCCTTCAACTGTTCCTTCAACCGAGCAACGCGCTCGCGCTGTGCATAAATTTCCGTCTCGTCGTTCTGTGTCGAAGAAAGAATCTCGTTCACAAACTCTTCGCCGAGCTGGGGAATAAGGTGGATCAACATCTCGCGGGCTTGTTCCGCCTGTTTATCGATCGAGACACGGAAACCGTAGCCGAATTCCGCATTATCTTCGAACAGCGAATTCGCCCAAGCGACGCCGCGTCCTTCTTTGTTTTTCGTCCATGGCGTCGTCGGAAGATTGCCGCCGTAGATGGAGGAGCATCCGGTGGCATTGGCAACAACTGTACGGTCGCCGAAGAGCTGGCTGACCAGTTTGACGTACGGCGTTTCGCCGCATCCCGTACAGGCGCCGGAGAATTCGAACAGCGGCTGCAGGAACTGCGAACCTTTGATCGTTTTGACATCGACGGTACGTCGGTCGATTTCGGGAATGGTGAGGAAATAATCCCAGTTCGTCTTTTCCTGATCGCGCAGCGGAGGCTGCGGCAGTAAATTCAACGCTTTGTACTTCGTCTCTTTTTTGTTCTTTGCCGGGCAGACCTCGACGCAGATTCCGCAACCGGTGCAATCTTCCGGTGCGACCTGTATCGTGTATGCCTGACCTTTATAATCGTTTCCTTTGTATTGCATATGTTTGAACGTTTCCGGCGCCTTCTCCGTCAGCGCATTGTCATAGACTTTGATGCGGATGGAAGCATGAGGACAGACGATTGCGCATTTGCCGCACTGGATGCACCATTCGGAATCCCACACAGGAATCTCTGCCGCGATATTCCGTTTTTCCCATTGCGTGGTTCCGACGGGATATGTTCCATCGTTGGGCATTGCAGAAACGCAAATATCGTCTCCGTGACCGGAGATCATCTTCGCCGTTACTTCTTTGACGAACGCCGGAGCGCGGTCCGGTACGACCGGAGGCAACTGGATGGTGCTGGTCAATTCGTTCGGGTATTTCACCTCGAACAGGTGCTCGATTGTTGCATCGACCGCGGCATAGTTCATCTTGACGATGTCCTCGCCTTTTTTACCGTAGGTTTTCTTGATCGACGTCTTGATTGCTTCGATTGCCTGATCTTTCGGCAGTACGCCGGAAATCGCGAAGAAGCAGGTCTGCATGATCGTATTGACCCGTCCGCCCATACCGGTTTTCTGTGCAACGGCACTGCCGTCGATCACGTACAGCTTCGCTTTCTTTTTAATGATCTGTTCTTGTACTTTTAACGGGAGATTGTTCCAGACGCGGTCCGCTGCAAAAGGAGAGTTGATGAGGAATGTTCCCCCTTCAACCAGCGGTTCGACCATATCGAATTTTTCGAGAAAAGGCCATTGATGGCAGGCGACAAAATTCGCCCTGCTGACCAGATAGGTAGAACGGATGGGCCGGGGTCCAAAACGCAGATGCGAAATAGTGGTTGATCCCGATTTTTTCGAATCGTAGACGAAATATCCCTGTCCGTAAAAATCCGTCTCTTCCCCGATAATCTTGATGGAGTTTTTGTTGGCGCCGACCGTGCCGTCCGCACCGAGTCCGTAGAAGAGAGAGCGAATGACGTCCGATTTTTCCGTCATGAAGTTCGGATCGTAGTCGAGGCTCGTGTGGCTGAGATCGTCGTTGATACCGATCGTGAAATGGTTCTTCGGGGATTTTTTCGACAGTTCGTCGAACACCGCTTTTACCATGGCGGGAGTGAATTCCTTGGAGGAGAGTCCGTACCGTCCGCCGATTACTTTCGGATAGTGCGCAAACGGCAATTCGCCCGACGTATTCATTTCGAACAGCGCGGTGAGAACATCCTGATACAACGGCTCGCCTGCGCCGCCCGGTTCTTTGGTCCGGTCGAGCACGGCGATGGATGTGGTGGTCTTCGGCAGCGCATCGACAAAATGCTTTACGGAGAAGGGCCGGAACAAACGCACTTTCACCACGCCGACCTTTTCACCCTTTTCCATGAGCGCTTCGACCGTTTCGTGGACCGCTTCTGATCCGGATCCTAAGATGATAACAATCCGTTCGGCATCCGGTGCGCCGAAATAATCGAACAGATGATACTGGCGGCCGACGATGGAAGCAAACTTGTCCATTGCCTTTTGGACGATGGCCGGCGTTTTTGCATAGAACGGATTGACCGTCTCGCGTCCCTGGAAGTACACGTCGGGATTCTGCGCTGTGCCGCGCATGACCGGATTTTCCGGTGTCAGACCGCGCTTGCGGTGGGCGGTGACGAGGTCGTTATCCATCATCCCTTTAATGTCGTCGATCGCCAGTTCTTCGATCTTCATCACTTCGTGCGATGTGCGGAAGCCGTCGAAGAAATGCAGGAACGGGATACGCGATTCGAGCGTTGCCGCCTGAGAGATCAACGCAAAATCCATCACCTCCTGAACATTGTGCGAACAGAGCATTGCAAATCCGGTGGTGCGTGTCGCCATCACGTCGCTGTGGTCGCCGAATATCGACAGGCCCTGTGCGGCGATGGAGCGCGCGGAGACATGAATGACCGACGACGTCAACTCGCCGGCAATCTTGAACATGTTCGGGATCATCAGCAGCAGTCCCTGTGAAGCGGTAAACGTGGTAGTAAGCGATCCGGTTTGCAGCGATCCGTGCACTGCGCCGGCCGCTCCGCCTTCGCTCTGCATCTCGACAACAACAGGAACCGTACCCCAGATATTTTTCTTGCCTTCGGAAGACCACTGATCGCACCATTCGCCCATGTTGGATGAGGGGGTGATCGGATAAATCGCAATAACTTCGTTTGTCTTATGTGCTACAAATGCGGCGGCTTCATTGCCGTCGATGATGACCATTTCTCTTTTTTTTGCATTATCATTATTCATAATTAATACCTCATGCTCCTTATTGGTAAAAGACAACCCGTTAAGGTGCAAAAACGTTGCCAGAATTGAACTTACAGGAGGAGCGGAAAAACAGACTAAAATGCAGTATTTAGAAACGAGTGCTTTTCAATTGTGCAAAATGGAGGATTTTAAAGTCTTATTTGTAAGAAAGATATAGGTCTTTTTGAGTCGGATTTGTAAGAAGTAGTATACAACGATTCACGGTGCATTTAAAAGCGAAGAGTACAGCAGAATCCCCGGTGGAAGTATCGGTGTAAAGCAGTGTGATATGAAAAATCTAAAAAATTTCTCCCTTTAAGATTTTTCGCGCAATGAACTTTGTATGTTCCGCAAAATCCTTGTCCAGCATCCACTGCACCATCCCGAGATTGTCGGCAACGGGGAGTCCTTTGTTTTTTCCGAAGGTAAAGATAATCTCGCCCGATTTATCCCGCATAAATTTCTTGTCGTAATCGAGATAATCATTCTCCTGAAAGGAAAATTCATGGAGTGCATCCGCGGTGGGCGGGAGTTCGGCATATTTCTTCAGCTGTCCGTCCAGCACCTTGATCGTTGCTTCCACGTCCGCTTCGGCGGAGTGCGCATCTTCGAGTTCTTCATCCGCATAGAATTTTAATGCGGCGGAAAGCGTGCGGGGTTCTTTTTTGAAAAAGATCGACATCGCATCGACGATCTTCGAATTTTCCAGCGGATTCATCTCCAATCCGGCGCGGAGAAATTCTTCCACCATAATCGGAATATCGAACCGTGCGATATTATAACCGGAAAGATCGCAGCCGGCGAAAAAACGGGCGATCTCCTTTGCCTTGTCGCGGAACGGCGGTTCGTTCTTTACCATCTCGTTCGTGATTCCATGGATCGCCGTGGCCGAAGCGGGAATGTCCATTTCGGGATAAAACAATTGGACGATCGTATCGCGGGATTTATCCGGAAGAATCTTAATAGCGCAGAGTTCCACAATGCGGTCCTTGGTGGTGCTGGTCCCCGTCGTTTCAGTGTCGAAGAAAATCAGCGGTCGTGTCAGTGTCAATGTATCGAGCATAACGGTAATGGTATTGTTCTCGGTCAGTACGGTGATGCAATTTACAAATAACTGAATAAAAAATGCGCATTTCTTTTTCTGAGACCGGCATACCACAAACAGATCGGATACAACAACAGCACGACGACAATCCAAACAACATATGCCACCCACAAATCGAATCCGTATCCGGGCGGAACGTTAAAAATTCCAAAGGAAAATGCTTCCACGCCGTACTGGTTGAACGAAAGCAGTGCAGCAATACCGTGTGCCAGAGGGATGTGTAAAATGTAAAAGAACATCGGCACCCTGCCGAATACCGTTATCGCACGGGAGAGCGGATCGTTCCACCGCTCCAGCAATAGCAGCAAGAGGATAGACGGGCCGAGCGTCATCAACAAATACAGCAGGGAGGGGGGATATTTTTCTACGTTAAAGAATGAGAGTAAGGTAAAAATCGTATCCCGCTGCTGTGTCCATGGATGCGGATCGCCGTACAAGTTGGCGAAACGCAGAGCAAAAAATGCCGCGGTTGCTGCGGCGCCGATGCGGATCAACAGAGCGTTGCGCCGGCCTCTCTCCAGAGTGACGATTGCTCCGAAACAATATCCAAGCGACATGACACCGATCCATGGGATGAGCGGATAAATGACAAAAAACCCGGGGAAGCCGAAAATTTCTACAACTGTCTGCACATGTAAAAACGCCCAGAGCGTTCCCCACGATCCGAGTTGTTCGGGCGTCACGGTGTCCAATGCATTGTGAAAGAACACCATGATGAAGCCGAAGATCGCAATGGTGCGAAGCGACAGATGAATCAATGCGGCATGAACAATCATCGCAACGCCGATGATCCAGATGACCTGTACCCAGAGATCACGCGTGTAATCGAAATGAAACGTCCATCCAAAACGGACGATCGTGAATTCCAACACGATCAGCCAGAATCCTCGTGTGACGAGAAACCACGACAGCGCCCGTTTCGATCTGCCTCTCGACAGGGAAAGAAACATTCCGGTGCCGGCAAGAAAGACAAAGACGGGTGCGCAGAAGTGCGTGACCCACCGGGTTAAAAAAAGAAACGGCGTGGTCTGTGTCAGATCTGCGGGATTAAACAGGAAAGCATCGCGGTGTACAAAATCACGGACATGATCGAGCGTCATTACTACCATAACGATACCGCGCAACAGGTCGATGGAAGAAATCCGTTCAGCGGTGCGCTGAAGAGTCGGTACTGATGCCTTTGTCCCTCCGAAAAATTGTCTGGACAATATACCGGCAGTAATTCAGACGTGCAAGTATGATTTTGTCTATCGCGAAACTATTGCAATTTTAGGCGGAGTGCGGCAACGTCGATTCCCGCGCGGGTGAGTTTTTCTTCCGATTCCTGTTCGATAATCGTACGAAGTTCATCCAGGCAGGAATCAAATTTCGTGTATTGACGGCGCGAATAGATCAGATTGTATTCCACCGGGATCCATGTATTGATATCCGCTTCGTTATGCTGAATCTGCACTTCGAGTTTGTCCAGCGCAGAGGCCACCTTCGCCTCGTACGATTCCTGATTTTCGAACTCATGCCATAACCGGTAGATTTCTTCACCGATGCCATCCCCTAAACGCTTTCGGATATTTTCAATCGCAGTCCGCTCTCGCTCTTCTTTCTGTCTCTTCAAATCTTCATTGCCGACCATAAACGGTACGGGTGTATCGCCAGCTTCAATTTCCACAATATCATGAATGACAATCATTTTGATCAATTTCTCAAAAATGACTTTTTTGTCCAGTTTCGAAGACAACAAAACCGCCAATAAAGACATGCGCCAGGTATGCTCTGCAACGCTCTCCTGCCTGCCGGAAGTGGTAAAGCTGTGCCGGAGTTCGTTTTTCAATCGTTCTGCGGAATGAATAAAGGAATAAATATCTGACAGTGTTGCCATGGATTTCTCGGTACGATTGTTGATATTTCTTAGTACAAGGTATTAAAAATTGAACATTTTTCTATAAAAATTAACAGACCATTTTCACACAGGCAGGAACACACCTATGCTCGGAACATTTGCAATTTATTTATCGCTTTTCGGCGGAATTTTATCGGTGCTCTCGTACATCCGCGCAGCGCAGGGGGAGAAGAAACAATTGCGCACCGGCCGTATCGGATTATTCGTCAGCATCATCGGAATTTTTCTCGCATCGGCATTGCTGATGGCCGACATTCTTCAATACAATTTTGTCAACGCCTATGTGTGGGGACACAGTGCGCGCGATCTCTCGACGTTCCTGTTAGTCTCAACCTTTTGGGCGGGACAAGAGGGAAGTTTTCTGTTCTGGATACTCTGCTCCGCATTGATCGCTCCGTTTCTCCTTTTCTATACGCAAAAAAGAAAATTGGAAGCGCATGTTCTTGCCATCTACATTGCCGTGCAGACATTTCTTGTCATTCTGTTGATTGCCAAATCGCCGTTCAAATCGATCTACGACCAGTTTCCCGGACAACTCGCGCCCGGACAGATACCGGAAGACGGCAGAGGATTGAATCCGCTTCTTCAAAATTTCTGGATGGTGATTCATCCCCCGGTGCTCTTCATCGGATTTGCAGCGGCGGCGATTCCGTTTAGTTTTTCCATTGCGGCATTATGGCGGAAGGAATTCCAGTCGTGGCTGACCAGCGCATTTCCGTGGGTTTTGTTTTCCGGGCTGGCATTGGGTGCGGGACTAATGCTCGGAGCGTACTGGGCATACGGCGTTTTGGGATGGGGAGGATACTGGGGCTGGGATCCGGTCGAAAACTCATCGCTGATACCATGGATTATTTCTATGGCGCTGCTGCATACAATGCTGGTGCAATCTCGCACCGGAAATCTTGTCCGCACAAATTTTATTTTTGCAATTCTTTCGTACGTACTGGTGATCTATTCAACATTTTTGACGCGGAGCGGAATATTGGGAGACTCCTCCGTTCATTCGTTCACCGATCCCGGTACAATCGTCTACTCGCTTCTCATTCTTTTTCTTGTTGCGGCAACCGTTGTCGGGGCGGGATTTTTGTTCGTCCGGCGGAAGGAATTAAAAGCAATCGCCCGGCCGATGCATTGGATGACACGAGAATTTGCACTGGCCATCGGATCGTTTGTGCTGCTGGCAAGCGCCAGTATCGTCTTTTTCGGCACAAGTCTGCCGATATTCTCGGCAACTGTCGTCGACCCTTCGTTCTATAATAAGATGCATGTGCCGATTGCAATCCTGATGTCGTTGCTGATCGGTTACAGCCTGTTGGTACGGTGGGAACAGGAAGACGGATTATTCCTGAAGAAAAAATCGTGGAAGTCACTCCTGGGAGCGTTGGTCTCGACTGTCACCATCGCGATCTTCAGCACGTCGGACTTCCTGTACCTGTTATTCATTTTTGCCGCGCTCTTTGCATTCTTCGTAAACATCGAAATGATGGTGCTTACCATTCGCGGAGATTATCGGCTGATGGGGGGAAAGATTGCGCATATCGGCCTTGCAGTGTTCCTTATCGGTGCGATTGTATCAGGATTGTTCGATCAAAAAAAGACCGTGATGCTCGAACAAGGAACACCGCAGGAGGTATTCGGTTATACAATGACCTATGCCGACAAATATATTGTTGAAGGACATAAAACCGCATTCTCCGTCTCAGTACAAAAAGAGGGGAGATCCGCCGTGATTACTCCCGTGATGTTCGATACCGAAAATCAAGGTATGATGCGGAATCCCGACATTCTTTCGTTTTTGACGCACGACGTGTATGTCGAACCGCTCGGTTTAGAACAAAACAAAATGGACAGCGACGGTAATATATTGTTGCACAAAGGAGAGAGTGCACCATTAGGCAACGCAACCGTTACATTTACCGAATTTGATATGACCAGCCATGATCCCGCAAAATCCGACGGCGGGATGAAGGTCGGTGTCGTGCTGGAGATTAAAAGCATGTATAATACGGAACGGATCGTTCCGTACGTCATGATGGGAGGCGGAACGCCGCAATATTTCGGCGCCGAATCGAAGATCCTCGGCACCACGGTGCTGCTCAACACCATGAGTATCGGAGGAATGGGTGACGGACGGTCGGCGATTCAGATTTCGCTTGCACAGAAGGACTCAATACCGTCCGGTGCAAACGCAAAAGAAATTTTGGCAGTTGAAGCGAGCGTGAAACCGTTTATTTCTCTCGTTTGGGTCGGCACATTATTGGTTTTTACAGGATTCATCATCTCCATACAACGCCGCAAAAAAGCTGATACGGTGTAAGTCGCTATCATCAGCAATAAAAATACCAATCCGTTCGCTTCCCGCGGCCGGATTGGTAGTTTTAAAACGGTTTCATTGTTGTATCATCCGCAGAGAATGCGTGGAATGAAACGAAGAGCGTACAGAACAGTCACGCTGCCTTCAATTCAATCACAAATCTGCTTCCTCTATCGGGGAGGGAATCCACATACACCCTGCCGCCATGTGCCTGCACGATCTCTTTGACAATCGCAAGGCCGAGTCCGGTGGAATGTTCGTTCGCCGTCGGTTTAGCGGAAAGTGTCTGAAACTTTTTGAAGAGACGGAGTTTGTCGTCGTCGGAAATTCCTGGACCGTTGTCCTGCACCCAGAACCGGACGAGATCATCGCTCTTTTCAACGCTGACGACGATCTCGGAACCGTGCGGCGAATATTTAATCGCATTGGTGATGATATTCTCGATTGCCTCCTGCATGCGGTTTGAATCCGCCATGACCATACATTCCGTTGTCGCTGCGGGAAGAAAGAAGAGCATCTGTTGCTTCCGTTGTGCCTGCATCCGCAAACCGTCGACGGCCATTCCCGCCAATTCCACCATATTGACCTCTTCTTTCCGCAACCGGAACTGACCGCTTTCGATGGTGGAAATATTCAGCAGATTATTGATGAGCGATAGCATTCGTTCAACGCTTCTTTGGATTAAACCAACATCCTCTTTTGCACGGTCATTCAACGGGGTGATGTTTTGCAATTCTTTTGCAAAAATGGAGACAGACACCAGCGGCGTTTTCAGATCGTGTGCGACCATATCGAGCAGCTGGGTTTTCATCTCGTTCGCCTTTTCGGCGATTGCTTTTTGCCGCTGCGATTCATTCAACAACCGCACCGTTTCTGCCTGTGCGTCATGCAGGTCTTTGGTCCGTTCGTTGACGAGCCGTTCCAGAGTGAGCGATCGATGGCGGATGGAACGGATGCGTAATCGGTATCCGCCGTATGCCAGAACCAGGGCGATGATTGAGAGAGTAATATAGAACGCTGTAGTTTCATAGAAGTATGCCTCCTGAGTGAACGTAAACGACGCAGCCCGTTCGCTCCAGACACCGTCGCTGTTGGCTGCATGCACGGTGAACGTGTAGGTTCCCGGAGGAAGATGAGTATAATATGCGGACCGCCGCGTTCCGATATCGTCCCATTCATTATCATACCCCTCCAGTTTCACTCTAAAGGTGATCTCGGTGGGATTGGTAAAACTCAATCCGGTAAACCGGAATTCGTACCGCTCCGTTCCGGGCGGCACGGTTTTGCCGGAGTATGATTGTACAATGCGATTGTCCGCCACCATTTCCTCGAAAACCACCAGCGGCGGTTGTTGATTTATCTGGATTGACACCGGATCGATCGTTGCCACTCCGTGTGCCGACGGAAACCACAGTGTGCCGTTGTGTGTTTTCCATCCGGCGGGCTGCACACCGCCGTTAAACTCTGTACTTTTTAATCCGTCCGCTTTACCGAGAGTTCTGCCGGTCACCGAGGGAATGCTGCCGTCCATGCATGCGTTCACATCGGACTTTGTGATGTAAAAAATTCCCTTATTGGAGGTAAACCACATATTTCCGAGATTGTCCTCCAGTACATTCAATAAAGCGTCATTATACAATCCCTGACGCGTCGATAAGGAAGTGAATTGACCATTCTTCCATCGCGCCAATCCTCCTCCAAACGTTCCAATCCAGACTACATCGGTGCTGTCGACATAAATGGAATGGATAAAATTATTGGGAAGGCCGTGTTGTTCGGAATACGAAACAATGGCGGTATCACCGATGACAGAAATGCCCTCACCGTCCGTTCCTATCCAGATATTTCCCTTCCGGTCTTCTGAAATGAGATTGATAAAATTGCTGGCGAGCCCCTGAGCCGTTGTGTAGGTGGCATGGAGCCTCGAATTGACAAAGACCATAACTCCGTTCCCTGCGGTTGCGACCCAGACACGGTTCCGTGAGTCGGTGAAAACGCAGCCGGTAATAATATCACTGGTTTTCTCCGCCGGTGCGACTTTCTGCACTTTGCCGTCGCGGATGGTGTTCAATCCGTTGACAGTGGCGACCCACACGGTGCCGCCGGCATCTGCACCGATGGAATACACTTCGTTATCGTATAATCCGTCCCGTACTGTGAACGTGCGCGAAACCGATGTTCGATCGTGATTCATCAGGGCCAGACCTTTGTCTGTTCCGATCCATAGTCGTCCTTCGGCGTCTTCGTACACCGTCCAGATAACATCGGACGGCAGTCCCTGCCGTTTCGTCAATGTAGAGAAAATTCCTTCGCGCAGAACATTGATACCGCCGCCGTCTGTTCCCAGCCAGACGTTCTTTTCCCGGTCAACAAAGACCGCGGCGACGTGTTCATACGATAAGCCGTCCCCCGTTGTGAACGTCGAAATGACGCCGTTGTTCAACAACGCCGCACCTTTGCGCGTGCCGATCCAGACCAGATCCGACCGGTCGCTGTAGACCGAATAGACAATGCGGTCGGGAAGGCCGTCGTCGACGGAATAGATCTTTCTTCCGGATCGGTCGGAAAGGTCCAACGGAACATTCATCATACCGACGTTCGTGCCGATCCACATTGTACCGTCCTTGCCGCGGCACAAGGCATTCACGATATCGCTGACCAAACCGTTCTTTGTCGTTAAGGATTGCATGCGTCCGTTCTCCACAATCGAAATTCCCTCTTCGGTCCCAATCCACATCCGCCCGAGATCGTCTTCGCAGAATGTCCATGCTTCATTGCTCGTCAGTCCGCGTGTCGTATCATAGACATGCTGCACGCCGTTGTCGATACAGACCACGCCGCGGCTTCGGACGGCGACCCACAGACGTCCGTTCCGGTCTTCGTGAATCGCACGAATATGCGCGTTCTCAAAGAGCGCAATTGTATCGACCGCATGAAATTGTCTGTTGGCGTAGACGATAAGACCGCCGTCATATGTGCCGATCCATAAACGGTTACGACGGTCAACAAACAACGACGTGATATAATTATTGTCGATCTCCGCGGTATTGTTTTTATCGAACACAGTGAAGCGGACTCCGTCGAAACGGACAAGTCCTTCCTGCGTTCCCATCCAGATATAGCCGTCACCGGTTTGCGTGATACAATCGATAGAATTCTGCGGAAGGCCCTCTTTGGTTGTCCAGATATCGAGCGTATACTGCGCTATGGTTTTCTGTTTGCCGGTCGCATCGGCATGATGTGGATAGACCACATGGATCCAGAGCAAGAGAAAAAGAAAATATGTGAGAGATAATTTCATGATAACGGAGTGCGTTTTCGACAATTCGCGTGTGCAATGACTCTGAATAATGTAGACGAAGAGGCGTTGAATCACAAATTAGAAAATTCTTATGTGTCCTGACACACGTTGAGGCGTGATCCGCTATTGCGGTCACTTTCCGATCCATGTTCTAAAGACGGAAGAGTTTTCCTGACTGACAATCACCTCTTCGGCAGTCGGCGGCGTAAGCGTGATGAGAATTTTTCCCCTGTCGTGCGATCGGAATCGTGCAATGGCGGCGATATTGGCTATATATTTCCGGTTCAGCCGGAAAAAATTTTCAGAGTCGAGTTCTGTTTCCAGCATGGCGAGCGGTTTATCCACGATATACCGCTTTCCTTCGCGGTCGACACCAAACACGATTTTATGCTCCGTATAAAAAAAAGCGATATCCTCCGTTTTTAACGCAAGGAAATCAGATCCTTTTTTCACCACGATACGAAGCAATCGTTTGGGAGCAGCGCCCTGCAGTTCTTCCAGAAGCGCCGCAATATTTCCGGTAAAATGGTGCTTCAGGTTCAAATATTTATTGAGCGCCTGGAACATTTTTTCTTTATGAATCGGCTTCAGAAGATAATCGATACCGTTGCAGGCAAATGCCGCAACAAGATACTCGTCGTAGGCCGTAGTGAAAATTACGGGAATGGGTGTGGACACCTTTTTAAAGATATCGAACGACACTCCGTCGTTCAATTGGATGTCGGCAAGAATAAGATCCGGCGCCGAATGTGCGGTGAACCAAGCGATGGATTCTTTGACGCCGCGGAGTGTTCCGACGATGTGTGCCGTGGAATCAAACTCCCGGACCATGGCGGCGATCCGCTCGGCGGCAGGTTGTTCGTCTTCTATGATCAGAATATTCATGAGCGTTAAAAGGCGGTCCTTTTTTGCATTATACATTCAACAGAGGCAACATCACCTGGAACAGGGGTTCGCGGTCGTCGACGACAATTTCTTTTTCCGTGATCAGTGCATACCGCTCGCGTAAATTCTTCAGGCCGATGTGGGACGATTTCTTACGCAGAATTTTTTTATGCGTCTCGTTCGAGACGGTCACGGTATCCTTCCCGATATCCAGCGTGATCGTCAATGGCCGGTGCAGTGAAAATTCGTTGTGCTTGATGGCATTCTCGAGCAGCACCTGCAGCGAAATCGGCGGAATCAACAGCGCGTCGGCATCGACACCGCCGCCGCGGATATCGAGCACGACACCCTTTCCGAAACGAATCGTAATCAGCGAAAAATATTTTTCCGCAAAGGAGAGTTCCTCACTCAGCAGCACAAGATTTCTTTCCTTATTGGCAAGAATGTACCGGAACACATCGGCAAGATTGTCGTTGAACAATTTTGCTTTTACAGGCTCATGCTCGATAAGATACGACAGCGTATTCAGCGAATTGAACATAAAATGTGGATCGATCTGATTCTTCAGCGCTTCCAGCTCCGCCAGCGCCTTTGCTTTTGCCAGCGATTCGCTCTTTGTCTTGTCCGTTTCCCACGATTTGATGAGGAACACCGTCTCATACGTGTGGGTGATGAAGACAACGCAGACGACACACAATACCGATGCTTTAAAGATTGCATTCCAGTCCGCCGGAGATCCCAGACCAAAAACGTACCACATCGTCATCAGTCCGACGGCGATGGGGATCGTGTAAAAAATGTTCGATACCATGAGCGCAAGCACTTTCACCATCGGCTGGCTGAGCCAGGAAAACCGCACCCGGAGACGGAAGAGCAAGTACCGGTTCCCATGCCAGATCGCAAAAGCAATAAAGATGAAATAGAGATAGCTGGCGATCAACTGTACGCCGGTGAACATTGAATTTTCAATCATGCCGGTCACATTCGGTATCACGATCCCGAAAAAGGGAATCATGATCACACGGATTGTCCGGTCATTGAGCTCGGTATTGATGTTTTCGTCGTACATGAATTGTGTCCCGTAGAAACCAGCGGGAGTTTCTTTTTAAAGTAAACCTGGTTTCCCGCAGATCTCGCAGATGTACGCAGAAAAGATATCAGCATCAATCTGCGCAATTTGCGGGAGCTGCTTTTATTATCGAATGATTTTCGACAAAATAGCAAAAAACGGAGCATACAGCAAAAACAAAAGAGATTCCGGCGAGGCATTCTCACGGTTCGGTCGTCGTTTTTCCGGTTTCAGCAGAAATGCCGTTGACTTCACCGATCCGATCTCATAGATTGCACAATCGTTTTTGTATAATCACCACTTTTCTTATCACCTTTCTCTATAGGAGGCAGTACTATGGATATGTCAGTCGCATTCAGCAGTCTCAATTGGTGGGCAATCATTGTCGCCACCGTTTCCGCATTCGTGCTCGGCGGTGTGTGGTATTCGCCGCTGATGTTCGGCAACGCATGGATGAAGGTCGCCGGCATGACGGAGGAGTCGGTGAAGCAGGGGAATCCGGGAAAGATCTACGGCGGTGCGTTCGTTCTGACATTGATCGCCGCGGTCAACCTGGCTATGTTCCTCGGTTCCAAGAGCGATCTGGCATTCGGCATCGCTGCCGGCGCTGCGACCGGCATCGGCTGGATCGTTCCCGCGTTCGGCGTCGTCTATTTCTTCGAACAACGGCCGACGCTGCAATGGTTCATCAACGGCGCCTATTGGGTCGTAACGTTCATCGTCATGGGTGCGATCATCGGAGCGTGGCATTGATGAAAAATATTTTTGTCGTACTGACCGCCGTTCTTTCTGTCTGCTCCGCGCAGGAGGAGATACCGAAGGAACTTCGCGACTATAAGATCGCGTACAATGTGTTGTTCGATAAGGAAAAGGATAATTACGAAATCTTCGTTATGAATCCTGACGGCAGCGGCAAGAAGAACATTTCTAATTGGAAGGGGGTCGACTGGGTATACACATCGTTTGGCAACAAGATCTATTTTGTCTCCGATCGCGATACCTCGCGCCGCAAATACTTTCTCTATGAAATGGATGCAGACGGCAACAATATTCGCCGCATTTCTTCGTTTCTGATTGCCGATTCATGGCAGGGGGTGCGGAAGAACGGTACGGAATTCGTCGTTTCTTCCGCTAAAGATCACCGCCGGAATGAATTGTATGTGATCGACAACAATGGCCGCGAGTTGCGTCGTCTCACCAACGATACGCTGTATGACAACGATCCGATTTTCTCGCCGGACGGCAACCACATTGTCTTTCGGTCGAAGCGGGGGACACCCTATGACGAGCTGTGGATGATGAATGCCGACGGATCCGGATTGCATCGGTTGACGCAGTATCCCGACGATGATACCACCGCGTTTATCCACAGCTATCACGCCGGCCCGCCGTTCTGGGAGCCAAACGGGAATTTTATCTCGTATATCTCCAATCAACAGGGGAAATCGAGTATCTTTCTGATTGATCCGGACGGAAGCAATCCGCGGAAACTTTCGCGCACCGTGGAGATGAACGAAGGATGGCACAGCTGGTCCCCCGACGGCAAATACCTTGTCGCCGAATGTTCCGATGCGGATCACAAGAAATACAGCATCTATCTTATGGATGCGCAGGGAAAGATACTGCATCAATTGACAAGTGAATACCAATACGAACAAGCGCCGGTATTTGTGCGGAAAGACTGACAGCCGGACTTCATATGTACAATCGTAAACAAAACGGCTCTTCGGAAGCCGTTTTTTATTTTCACGGCTTGCCTTTCCTATGCACGTTGAAGTATATTATTGCACAACAGCATTCATCATCGTCGTTCCCTTTATGAAAAAAATTATTTCCCTCCTCTTCCTCGTATGGTCTTCATTCGCAGCGGCCGGCAACAATTCTCCTTCGATAACAGCCGTGCGTACACAACAATCGCCCGTGATCGACGGATTTGGCAACGATGAGGCCTGGAAACAGGCGCATGTCGGTGCGGATTTCATCCAGTGCGACCCGATCGAGGGAATACCGGCAACGGAAAAAACGGTCTTTAAGATCTTGTATGATGACGACAATCTGTACGTCCATGCGATGATGCACGATGCTTCTCCCGACAGCATCGTCGCCCGACTGGCGCGGCGGGACGATCTTGTCGAAACCGACTTTTTTGCGATCGCATTCGACAGTTATAACGACAAACAGACGGCGTTCGTCTTTCTCGTGCTTGCGTCGGGAACCAAGGTGGATTATCTGGCATACAGCGACGGGAAATATGAGGATTATTCGTGGGATCCCGTCTGGGAGGTGCACACAAGGATTTTGCCGGACGGCTGGAGCGCGGAGATGAAAATTCCTCTCTCGCAAATCCGTTTCACGCAGGGAAACGATTCCTGGGGAGTGAACGCAGCGCGAAAGATCACGCGAAAACAGGAAGAGACGCATTGGAGCCTGATGAGCAAATCGCAGGACGGTTTCGCATCGCAGTTCGGTACGATGTCCGGAATGGCAGGTGTAAAATTGCCGGCTCTCTTCGAGGTGTTGCCGTACGCCGTCGGTTCGTCCGAACACTATCCTCAAAAACCCGACCGGAACAAATCCGAAACGATTCGTCCGAATGCCGGTGTCGATATCAAATACGGCATATCGTCAAACTTCACCCTCGACGCGACGATCAATCCCGATTTTGCACAGGTCGAAGCCGATCCCGCGGTTTTGAATCTTACGACGTTCGAGACATTCTATCCGGAAAAGCGTCCATTTTTTATTGAAGGAACACAGATTATCCGGTTTGTCACTTTCGGCGGTGATTTTGGCCCCGGATTATTTTATTCGCGACGAATCGGAAAGCCGATCACCGTCCGCCTGCCTGACGACGGGGAAGTCATTACCGACGAACCCCGCTCGGCTACGATACTTGGCGCAGTGAAGTTTTCCGGAAAAACGGAATACGGCACATCCATCGGTGTGTTATCTGCTCTGACCGAGAATGAAGAATTTTCTTATCGGGACACGCTCGGCGTCGCACATACTCGTCTGGCGGAACCTGCCGCATCGTTTAATCTTCTACGCGTCAAGCAGGATTTCTGGAACAACTCCACCGTCGGCGGAATTCTTACCGCAACGGCCCGCGACGGCAGGAATCCCGCCTATACCGCCGGAAGCGATTGGGACATAAAATTCGGCAACAATACGTATCGAACGACGGGATTTTACGCCCATTCGCGTATCATCGATCCGTCGGGAACCGAACGCGAAGGAAGCGCAGGCAAATTGAATTTTGCCAAAGTGAGCGGTGAATGGACCTGGAGCGCCAATACGGATTTCACCTCGCGGCGGTACTTTATCAACGACATAGGATTTTTTAACAGTCCCAACGACTACGGTGCGAGCGGAAGTGTCGGATACCGGAATTTCACTCCCGGCGAGTACTTCCGGTCGTACCGCTTCAGTCTTAATCCCCATTTACGATGGAACTACGACGGCCTGACGCTGTTCAGGGAAATCCGCTTCGACGCAATCGGGCAATTATTGAATTACTGGTGGGTGGAAGGGGCGGTGCAGTATACCAACGGAGAGAAGGATCCGTACGAGCCGCGCGGATACGGTGTGTATAATTTCCCCTCCAGCGTCTATGTCCGGGCGGAAATCGAAACGGATAACCGCGCCCCGATCGTGTTTAATGTGGAAGAGAATTTTCGACGGAACAAACAGGGCGCAACAATAAACAATGCTGGACTATCGATAGCACTCCGGCCGACATCGGCAATGGAATACCGGATAACGCTTGGCTATGCAACCGACAGGGGATTGAACGCATTCGCCGACGCCGTTACGGACAGTCTCGTCACGATCGCACCGTCGCAACCTATTGTGGTCTTCGGTAAACGGGATGTGGACCGCACGGATTTGACGCTGCGCAGTTCTATTCTGTTTACGAATAATCTTTCGCTGCAGATCTATAATCAATTTTTCTGGGCGAAAGGCCGGTACAAAGAATATTCCGTGCTGCAGACCGACGGAAATCTCGCATCGTACGGCTACGGCGGCAATGTCGATTTCAACCGAACGTCATTTATTTCTAATATCGTCCTACGGTGGGAGTACCGGGAAGGAAGTACTTTTTATGTGGTCTGGTCGCACGGAAGAATGTTCCGGCAGCAGGGAGGATATGCCACCGATCTCGGCACGAATATCGACAATACGCTCGGCGTCGCACCGGATAATACGTACGTGGTGAAAATCAGTTATTGGCTTGGGTTGTAGAGTGTATCGCCGACCTCCTGGTCGGCGGCATTTGGGCGTGAAAATAAAAACTACGAAGAGGTACTGAGTGATACAAAACAACTATATGTGATGTGGAATTTGGGCGAGAGAACTAACGCCGCGAAGCAGGGCTTCGCGATACACCCCGACCTCCCGGTCGGCGGCATTTGGGCGTGAAAATAAAAACTACGAAGAGGTACTGAGTGATAC
>CAYJMS010000003.1:0-141947 GCA_964371615.1 uncultured Chitinophagaceae bacterium | reverse complement strand
AAAACAACTATTTGTGATGTGGAATTTCGGCGAGAGAACTAACGCCGCGAAGCAGGGCTTCGCGATACACCCCGACCTTCCGGTCGGCATAATTTAAGAAAAAAAGTATAAACCGCGAAGCAGAGCTTCGCGATACATGCTGACCTTCCAGTCGGCACAATTTAAGAAAAAAAATACAAGCCGCGAAGCGGGGCTTCGCGATACAATTTTATCTCGGCACCGGCGCAACAACGGCGCCGACAAGGAACGACGACCAGGTGATCATCGATTCGGTTCTTTCCACCTCACGTTTACCGTTAAAATAGCGATCCTCTGCATTGAACACATACGTCGGTCCCAACTGGAACGAGATTCGTGCGTCTCCAAACAGCACATCCCGGCCGATGCCGAGGTCGATTCCGTGAAAGAACGATCCGATGAACAACACCGAATCGCGCCGCTCCGGCTCATAGGCGAGCGTCGGATTATAGAGGCTCATGGATGAGAATCCGATCGAGAGAAATTCGTTCGGCAGCAGTTGCTTCGTGAAGAAATTCGCCCTCACGCCGTAGTTGAAGATGTTCGGGAAGGCGCTGCTATAGACTTCGACGCTGATTGTTTCGGAGGGATAATATCGCAATGCCAGATAGCCACCGCTGGGGAATTGAAATCCGTAACAAATCATGACGATTCCTTTTACCGGCGGCTGTGCAACGGCGAATGTCGTGAGGGCAACAAGCGAAATAATGTACACAAATCGTTTCATGGCAGGTCAGATCGAAACCCGTTTTACCACTCCCAATTTCCTTCCCAGGAATAATTCTCCGATTGCGGTGAATTTCTCCGGCGCATCGCTTACCAAAAATTGAATGTTCGGATTATGCGGGCTGATATTGCGTAACGAATGATCGTCAAGCATTCGTTCCACAACTGCGGCGGTCGCTTCGCCGGAATCGATGAGTGTCACCATTCCTTTGGTCACTTTGGTGATGACATTTTTTAAAAGAGGATAGTGTGTACAACCGAGTACCAGCGTATCGATCTTTTCAACCATCAGGGAAAAGAGATATTCCTGTGCGATGAGTTCGGTTGCTTTCGTGTCGAGCCATCCTTCTTCTACGAGCGGCACAAAAAGTGGACACGCTTTGCTGTGCGTCTGAATTGATCGTTCCAGGTGCCGCAGCTCGTTCGCGTATGCGTTGCTGTTCACCGTCCCCGCAGTGCCGATAACACCGATTCGTTTGTTTTTTGTCGCCTTCGATGCTGCTTCCGCTCCGGGAATGATCACTCCCGTCACCGGCAAGTTCGCCCGCTTTTGAACGACATCCAACGCAACGGCGGAAACGGTATTGCATGCCACCACGATCATCTTCACATCCTTCGTCAACAGTACGTTCGTGTCGTCCAGCGTATATTCCCGGACAACCTGCGGCGACTTCGATCCATACGGCACGCGCGCCGTATCGCCGAAATAGACAATGTTCTCATTCGGCAGCCGCTCCAGCAATGCGCGGACGACGGTCAAACCGCCGATGCCGGAATCGAAAACGCCGATCGGTTTTTCATTAAGAGTATTCATAGGTTCAGTCAATGTCGTAATAATTACTGATTTTTACGAGTAAATTGTCCATCTTTACAAAAGAGTGTTTTATCTGATTTAAATCATATACTGCCCAGTAGGATTATTCATACTCTATTTTCGGAGAGAGCAATGATTTCAGAAGAAATTCTGCGAAAGTTCAAATCGTCACTGACATCCTTTAAAAAGGGTGATTTCATTTTTCATCAGGGAGAAGCGGCAAATCACTTTCATATCGTTAAAAGCGGTCGGGTGAAAATGGTTAATTTCAGCGAGATGGGGAAGGAATTTGCACAGGGATTTTTTACGGCAGATCAGAGTTTCGGCGAGCCGCCGTTTTTCTGCCGCATGCCGTATCCCGCATCGGCAATCGCCGTCGAACCGAGCAAAGTGTGGATCTGTCCGCACGACGATTTTATGGAGTTGCTCAGGAAGAATTTTTCAGTCCACCTTTCCGTCACCCAGGCGCTCTGCGGACGGTTGGTATACAAGTCCATGATGCTCTCGGAAATTGCGACCGAGGAAGCGGAACACCGCATTGCGACATTGATCCGGTATTGGATCAAGGAAAGTGCTGCGGCAGGAGACTTCACCGTTCCCTTCACACGGCAGCAGATCGCGGACATGACAGGGTTACGGGTCGAGACCGTCATCCGCTCCATTAAAAATCTCGAACAACACCGCCTGCTCAGCATCGACGAGCAGGGAAAAATAATCTGGAAAACAAAGAAACGTCAATCACCACCATAATAGAAAGATGAATCATGGTTAACCTCGACACTACTACCATCAAGGAAATTGTCACGCATAATTTCCGCGCCGCCTCCGTCTTTGAAAAATACTCCCTCGATTTTTGCTGCAAAGGAGGAAAGACAATCGCCGCAGCCTGCAACGAAAAGCAACTCGATCCTTCCGTCGTCATCAACGAACTGCAGACGCTGAACGATGCCGTCGATACATCATCCCAGCGCTTCAATCGATGGGACGTCGACTTTCTCGCTTCCTATATCGTGGAAAATCACCACGCTTATGTTCGTCAATCGATCCCCGTCCTCATTGCCCATACGCAGAAAGTGGCAATGGTGCACGGAGAGCGTCATCCGGAAATGAAAAAAACGGCGGACCTCTTCGGCGTTGTCGCTCAGGAAATGATACAGCATATGCACAAAGAAGAACAGATCCTTTTTCCGGCGATCGCCGCCGTTGCCCGCGCAAAACGGGAAGGATCATCGCTTCCGTCGCTGCCGTTCGGTTCCGTAAAAAATCCGATCGCACTGATGGAACAGGAACACGATTCCGCTGGCACGATCATGTTTGAGATCCGCGAACTGACGTCGAACTATACTGTTCCGGAAGACGGATGCACGACCTACCGCGTGACGCTGCAGGAACTGAAGGAATTCGAACTTGATCTGCATCAGCATGTCCATCTCGAAAATAACATCCTCTTCCCGAAATCGATCGCACTGGAAGAACAATTACTTCACGAACGGAGGACCGCATGAAAAAGTACTGGATCGGATTTTCTCTCGTTATTGTTGTCTCGTTTATCGTTCTCGGCTGGGTCGGCGTCCGCATTTACCAGGAGAAGCCGCCGATCGCCGACACCGTGGTAACAACAGACGGCGAAGTGGTCATTGCCTCCGGTGAGATTTCCGCCGGCCAAAACGTTTGGCAGGCCATGGGCGGAATGGAATCAGGATCCATTTGGGGACATGGAAGTTACGTCGCTCCCGATTGGACTGCGGACTGGCTGCATCGAGAATTGGTTTTCATCTTAAACGACTGGTCGCAGAGCGATTTCCAGAAGCCGTATGACGAACTGCCGGGCGAACAACAGGCACAATTAAAATCGCGGCTGACGGATATGATCCGGAAAAACACATACGATCCGAAATCGAATTCGGTCGTTGTCGATCCGGTCCGTGCCCGCGCATTTGAAGCAAACCTCGCCCATTATGCCGACGTCTTTACCAATGGCAAAGAAGAATATGCGATACACAAAAATGCGCAGAGCAATCCGGTAAAATTGCGTCAACTGGCGGCGTTTATTTTCTGGTCTTCATGGGCGGCATCGACCAACCGTCCGAACGACGAGATCACCTACACCAGCAACTGGCCGCACGAGGAATTGATCCAGAACAAACCGACCGGTGAAGCGGTCGTCTGGACCGGCGTCAGCATCATTTTGCTTCTGGCGGGAATCGGTGCAATGGCGTTCTATTATGCGTCGCATAAGGAGAGCGAAATGCTGCAGACCATCCCCGAAACGGATCCGCTGCTGAATTCTGTCCCCACGCCGTCGCAGCTGGCAACACTGAAATATTTTTGGACGGTGCTTGGATTGGTCGTGATTCAAATTACCATGGGAGTGATCACGGCGCACTACGGCGTGGAAGGGGACGGCTTCTACGGCATTCCTCTGGCGGAATATCTGCCGTATTCCGTCGCACGCACCTGGCACACACAGCTCGGCATCTTTTGGATCGCAACGGCATGGCTTGCGGCGGGATTATATATCGGACCGGCCGTCAGCGGCGTCGAACCGAAAGGCCAGCGTCTCGGCGTCAATGTTCTCTTCGGCGCATTGCTCTTCGTAGTGCTCGGATCGATGGCGGGTCAATGGCTGAGCGTGATGCACTATCTCTCCGGCGATATGTGGTTCTACTTCGGACACAGCGGTTATGAATATATCGATCTCGGCCGGTTCTTCCAGATCGCTTTACTTATCGGATTGTTCCTCTGGTTCTGGCTTGTCTTCCGTTCCATCCGCCCCGCATTGCAAAAGAAAGACGAACAAAAACCGATCCTGACATTATTCCTCATCTCCAGCGCGGCAATCGCTTCGTTTTACGGCGCGGCGTTGATGTACGGCAAACATACGAATCTTGCAGTGACGGAATACTGGCGATGGTGGGTGGTGCATCTGTGGGTGGAAGGATTCTTCGAAGTCTTCGCCACGGTAGTGATCGCTTTTCTGTTTGCACGGTTGAAACTTCTCAGCCTTAAAACGGCGGGGCAGGCGACCGTCCTTTCCGCGACGATTTTCCTCTCCGGCGGAATCATCGGAACGTTGCATCATCTCTATTTTTCCGGAACACCGACGATCGTCCTGGCGCTCGGCGCAGTCTTCAGCGCGCTGGAAGTGGTACCGCTGGTCTTTGTGGGATACGAAGCATGGGAGAATATCAAACTCTCCGGCGCAACGCCATGGGTGAAAAACTATAAATGGCCGATCTATTATTTTGTCTCGGTCGCATTCTGGAATCTGGTCGGCGCGGGATTGTTCGGATTCATGATCAATCCGCCGGTGGCGCTGTATTACATGCAGGGATTGAACACCACGCCGGTGCACGCCCATGCCGCTCTGTTCGGCGTGTACGGCATGCTTGGCATCGGTCTGCTGCTGTTTTGCATCCGGGCAATGGGTCCGCGTGCCGTTTGGAATGAGAAAATTATGAAAATTTCCTTCTGGTCTATCAACATAGGACTGATGGCAATGGTGCTGCTGAGTTTGCTGCCGGTCGGATTAATGCAGACGTGGGCTTCCGTAAAATACGGTTACTGGTATGCGCGAAGCGCGGAGTTTCTGCAGACCGATGTGATGACGACACTGCGATGGATGCGCGCTCCCGGCGACACTCTTTTTGCGTTCGGATTGGTGTTACTTGCTTTCTTCGTAATCGGGATGACGCTGAAAAAATCGTTCAGAGAGCGGTGAGGCTTTCGGCTATTCCTGATTCTCCTCCGGACCCGGTTGCTCGTCCGGAGGATTTTTTATATCTCTTCATATATGAGATGTCAGACGTTGAACAGCATCGTCAGACATCGTTGGCAGTAAGTGAACGTCTGACATTGCTTCTCCATGTCTGACGTTTCCCCCGTTGCATTATGAGATGTCAGACGATGAACAGCATCGTCAGACATCGTTGACAGCAAGAAAACGTCTGACATTTCCCAAACAGAAAATACACGCCCAAATATTTTATCAAAATAGGAGGGACGCGTATGCAATTTGAACCGGAAAAATACTACCACTTTTATAATCGTTCCAACAACAGAGAGATTGTTTTTAAAAACCAACAGTGCTATGAATTGTTTCTGCACAAATACAGCGAATTAATGCATGAGTATGTTCACACATATGCCTACTGTCTCATGCCGACACATTTTCACTTTTTAATCCAAGTTTGCGGCGTTGTTCCGATTAACATTCAGCGAAAGATTGTAATATTACTCAGTTCCTATACCAAAACAATAAACCTCTCATTTCATCGTCATGGTAGCCTCTTTCAACCACGGTCGAAAGCGATTGAAATTAATGATGAGAATTATTTGTTGACGTTGATCTCTTATATTCACCAAAATCCGATTCGGGCAAAACTTGTAAAAAACATCGATGATTGGGAGCATTCAAGTTATCGGGAATTAGCTGGATTGCGAAAAGAATTTCTTGTTTCTTCAAGTCTTATCAACCGATATTTTCGATCTAAAAGTGAATTTGTTAAGTATTCCCAAGAGTTGGTACATTCCGTTGTGTATAAGTATTGGGTGTAAGAATAAAGGAATATGAGATGTCAGACGTTGAAAGGCAACGTCAGACATCGTTGGCACATCGTCGGCAGCAAGAGAACGTCTGACATTGCTTCTCCATGCCTGACGTTTTCCTAGTTACATTATGAGATGTCAGACGATGAAAAGCATCGTCAGACATCGTTGGCAGTGAGAGAACGTCTGACACCGCTTCTCAGTGTCTGACGTTTCGTTAACAGTCCTTAGTTATGAGATGTCAGACGTTGAACAGCGACGTCAGACATCGTTGATAGCAAGAGAACGTCTGACGTTTCCACAAGAATAGAATCGAATAATGAACGACATTACAACCCGTGACGACATCGAACTTCTTGTCAACGCCTTCTATAAAAAGGTGGTCGACGATCCTCTCATCGCACATTTTTTCACCGACGCGGTGCAGTTGTCGTGGGATACTCACATCCCGATCATGATTTCGTTCTGGGAGACGCTGCTGCTGGATGAGGTCACGTATCGCGGCAATCCGATGGAAAAGCATATCAATCTTCACCGCATTGCGCCGATCCGCCGGGAACATTTTCAACGGTGGCTCCGATTGTGGGAGGAAACAGTCCGGGAAAATTTCTTCGGTACCAGAGCGGATGAAGCGGTTACACGCGCACATTCAATCGCACAGATTATGGAGGGGAGACTCGGGATGAATTCGACAATTGAATCGTAGACTCATAAAAAGGTAACGGTCACCTACCAAGCACCATCCCCGTTTTCTCAAAGAAAACGGGGATGTTTGCATTCATAACTTTCTCGCCACCACCGCCACATCTTTCATCGTCTTTACCGTCCCACCGAAATTGTCGAACGCTTCAAACAGAATAATATACATTCCAATCCGCACGCGGTGTCCGTCGTCGTCCAAACCATTCCAGATGATCGATCCTGCTGAAGGAGACGTTTCGTTTGCCGCTAATCGTCGCACCAATCGCCCGGTGACGTCGTAAATGCGAACGCGGATCGTGGCGCTGCTTGCCGGAAGGGAATATCCGATGGAGAGAAAATCCTCATGCCCGTCATTGTCCGGCGAAAAGGGATTGGGAAGAAGCGATAACGACGATGATAGCTTCTGTGACGAAATCCGAATGCTATTCTGCGTGCCGGGTGTCGCGCCGGATTTTACCACCGACGTACTCCAATTGCGTCCGTCCACCGTGCTGCCGGCAGGATCGATCCGCTCGAGCGATCGTCCCGCGGTGGAAACATCGCTCAAATGCCAGTGGGGGGAATACCGTACGCTGTCGATCACCGCACCGGTCAGATCCGCAAGAACAATGTCCTCACCGCTGTTGCTTAAACTCAATGAAGTGTGAATGACAACAGTATGTCCGTTCAGCGACGGATAATCCGTAAAAACGGATGAATCTCCCGCGATAATAAAATACTCTCCGGGCGGAATGCGCAATGAATATTGTGCAAGAGTGACGATCGTCCTGCTGCCGGATGAATTCGGCTGGTCCATCAACTGCCATCCGTCGAGATCAACGGTGTCGGCGGACCGATTCATCAATTCCACAAACTCGCTCATGCCCGCGTGCGGTTCGTACATGATCTCGTTGATAACGATCGTTTGCGGAGGAAAATTATTTACACTCACTGCAATAATCTGATTGTTGTCGGGAAATTGATCAGCGGAGAAATCTGCCGATGCCATAATTCTCAGTTTCCCGTGTTCACCGGTCTCCCATTGAAACGAGACTGTCGATGAATCCAGCGGTAATAAAGATCCGATACCCGCAGTGTGGATCATTTCCTCCTGAACTCCCACGCTGTCGATATTACGGTCATGAAAAGCGGTAATAGCAATAGGACCGGCGGATTCTCTGCCTGGATTAAAGATCTTTACTTCGATAAAAAATCCTGATCCATTCTTTATTGCATTGATTTCCCGGATCTCCACGTCAAAATCTTTTCGCGAGATAACATTTTCCAATCCCGGGCTGGAAACGCCGGATCGCCAGTTTGACGAATCGGTCGATGAGCCGGAAAGATCGTACCGCTGGAGCGTCATTCCGTTCGCTCCGCCCCAAGTCGGACGATACGCAACGCTGTCGATCATACGATTAAACGGATCGAACAACACCACCGCATCGGGTGAAGTGTTGTTCAGCGCAGAGAACGGAGCGATAAAGACCGGAACGGAGACCGAATATAATTGATGAAAAAGCGAATCAGTCGTAACGATACAGTACGACATCGGCGGAATCGATGCACTCGATTGTGCGATCGTCGTTCGTGCGCTTCCGTTATCCGCTATCTTCCAGCCCGCTACATCCACCGGCGTCGGAGTGGTATTGTACAATTCGATCCACTCCGGGTTGTCGTCTGATGGATTGTACATGATCTCCGTAACCAGAATGCTCCATGGCGGCGCTCCGACAGTGAACTCCATGGTGCCGGTATTATTGACTGATTCTTCATCCTCGGCTGAAGAGATGACGGTAAAAATCCTGTTATGGCCGGATCGATTTGGATAGCAATTCGCTGTTAGAATTACGGAATCCAGCGGAGCAATCGCCGGGATCAATTCGCGTGCGATCAATTCGTTTTCTGCAAACGCAGAATCGTTGTCGGCATCGAGATACAGTGAGACGGTAACCGTATTCATCGTTTGCCTGCCGATATTTTCGATTGCAGCCGTTACCGTTACGGACGCGCCGGCAACAGGAAGCGAAGGGGAAATAAGCAAACTTTTTATTCGAGCGTCAAAATCCCTCCGCACAATCGCATTGACCCGTCCCGGCGTTGGAAATGCGGAGCGCCAGTTTGCCGAGTCTGTGGATATGCCTGCTTCGTCATACCGCTGCAGAGAAAACCCGTTCGAACCGCTCCATGCCGGCTTGTAATACAGACTGTCCATCACTGCTCCACGATCATCATACATTACCACAGCATCGGGTGTGGTATTGTTCAACGACGGAATCGATGCCTGAAATATCGGCCGTGCATCGGGAAATGTGATCTTCAATTGATTTGTGTCGGTCGTAACGACAAAAAACGATCTCGGGGGAATGTCCGTCGGATTTCCTGAAATTACCGGCCGCGCTGCTCCGTTGTCGGAGATCTTCCAACCTGATATATCGATCGACGCATCGGTCGTATTGAATCCCTCGATCCATTCCGGCATATCTCCGGTCGGCGCATACATGATTTCGTTAATGATGATGCTATTGCGGGGAATGCCGAAGGTAATCGGAAAATAGAGAAAATTGTTTGTCGTGTCGTCATCCTGCGCAGCGTCGATGCGCACGGCGGCGCTATGCACTCCCTGCTGCAGCGGCGGAAGAAGAACGGAAAGCGAAACAGAATTCCCCGCAGAAAGAAATGCAATCTGCCGGTCTGCAAAAAGTTCGGTAAACGAAAGCACCGAATCGTTGTTCGCATCGATAAAGAATTTCAGATCGATCGACGACATCGGCTGCCTGCCGATATTCAACACTTCTGCCGTAACGGTGGTGGGTATGCCGACCACGGGAAATTCAGGAGCAAACGTTATACTTCCGACAGTAATGTCGTTGTTTTTCTGCGTTACCGAATTGATGTATCCCGGCGTCGCTCCCAAAGGATTGAGCGATGCTTTCCAGTTCGATCTTTCTGTTGATGTCGATGCCGTATCGATTCGTTCAAGCGAGCGGCCGCCGCTGTTACCTCCCCAGGATGATGCATATGTAAAAGAGTCGATCACCGATCCGGCTGGATCGTACAGTACAACAGCATCGCCGGAATTATTTAAAGCGGAAAACGACGACTGCAAGAGGAGAGCGGAAGAAGAGTAAAAATTTTTAAACGCCGTAGTATCCGTCGTGACGACCGCATATGATAGAGAGGCGATCTTCCTGTTTGAAGGATTTATCACCGCCTTATTGGATGTTCCGTCGGCGATTCTCCACCCAGAAACGGAAAGAGAATCAGATCCAGCATTCACGATCTCGATCCATTCGGGCATTCCGGCAGGCGGAACGTACATGAATTCGTTGATCAGCATGGTGCGTGATTGAAATCCCGCAGAGAATTGGAGAGAGAAAACATTATTCGACGTATCCTCGTCGCCGGTCAGCAGCAATTCCGCGCCGAGATGATGAGCACCGGCTTTGATGTCAGGATAGCGTATGATAACAACGGTAGATTCATTCTCCGCCAATGTAACGGAGAAGGGCTGCGTTGTTTCAAATACCGGCGGATCGGACAAGCGGATCGATCCTGAAAAATTGCCGGCGAGAGCGTTGTTTTGCATGACGACGGAGACAGCAACCGACTCTCCAGCACGCGGCAGTTCCGGATTCAGAGAAAGTGATGACAGAGAGAGATCAATCGATTTTTTCACCGTAATCTGAATGTCGTCCAACCGGATCACGCCGGTTGCGCCGGTTCCGTTCCCCGTAACGCGCCAGCGGAAACGGACGTTGTCTGTATTGTTCAATGTTTCCGGAATCGGAATGGTTCGCTTAACGTATGCGGTGCTGCTTTCTTGTTTCAGCGTATCGCTCAATTGGAGTGAAAAAATCGTATCCGAACCGATTGACGCCTCTACGAGCAGACCGGACGTATGCGATGCGGTCCGGCGTTCGTAGAATTCGAGCACGTCCGGAGATTTTCCGGTGAATGAGAACAACGGCGAGATCAGCAACTGTTCTTTTGTAGCATCCGTCGAACTGACGGCATTGGGAGCGGAACGGACGCTTGTGGTTGTGGTAACGAAATCGCCGGAGACATTCTTGTTGGCAGATACGGTCCAGCCTGCGGGCAGAGAGGGAACAGAAACAGAGTCGAAACTTTCCCGGTACGGGTAAGAGGTAATTTGGGCGCAGATGAATGTCGGGAGCAGGAATGCTCCGATCAGGAATTTGTTCATCGGCGTAATAAAAAAGGCTGTGCAGGAAGATGCACAGCCTTTGTCAGACAATCAAGAAAATATTTTTATCCGCCTTAACCGGGATCGGTCATTGCCCAGTCCACGGTTAAACTCTCGGTGGTGAGATCGAAGAGATACAGATAATAATCCGGCGGCGGTTGATATCCCTCGAAAAAGAATTCAAACAAGTATGTATCGGCAGAGAGATCATTGAAGGAATAAAAGCCGTCGGCATCGGAAATTGCTTCCAGCCAAACGCCGTTATTGGAATAGAGAGCAACCGCTGCTCCGGCGATACCCGGCTCACCGGCATCGCGCTGGCCGTTGTTATTCACATCATAAAACAACACGCCGGAAATTGAAAGAGATAATAATCCGAAACGGAAGTTCAATGATTGATCCGCACCGGAAATCGTGACGTTCTGCGAGAGCGGCGTCAGTGCGGTAAAGCCTTTTTGGTCGGGAATGGTAACCGTGTATGTTCCGTTGGTCAAACCGGTAAACTCATAATCGCCGTCCGCTCCCGTCACCGCGGTGGATCCGTTTTGCAATTCGACATTGATTCCCGGCAATCCTTCTTCACCGTCGTCCTTCACTCCGTTATCATTGGCATCGACAAAGACGAAACCGGATAGAGCGTACGTTGTCGGGGGTGCAACGTTCGTTGCATAACCGAAATCTGCCGACTGGCTTGCGCCGGAAATCGCAACGGGAACGCTGGCATCGGTGGTGAGCATATAGCCGCTCATCACTCCCGCCGTGACCGTATACGTTCCGTTGGAGAGTCCGGAGAACGAATATTCGCCGTTGAGATCGGAGATGGTCGTCCATCCGTTGCTGAGAGAGAGAGGAACTCCCGCGAGTCCTTCTTCTTCGGCATCCTGTTCGCCGTTGGAGTTTTCGTCGATAAACGTAACGCCGGAGATATCATATGTTGCCGGCGGTGCGCCTTTTATCATGTAGCGGAAAAAGGCAAACCAATGTCCTTTATGTTTCCTGCCGTTCCTCCCGCCGCAGGCGACTTCCGTGGTTCTGTTTTTCTTTACGTCGGCGTGGGCTTTAATATAGACCTTCGATCCTGCAGTCCACTGCATCGGTATCGCATAGGTGTACGTCGTCGTGCCGGACGCATGGTTTTGTTTTACATTAACACGGCCGGATCCGTCATGACGGGTAAAGATTCCGCGCGAGATGTTCAAATGTGTTTTTGTCAGTGTCCAACCGCCGGAGACAGTGTACGTCACATACAATGTACTGCCGTCGTTCGTCACCGTTACCGTTCCGGCACGGACATTTTTTCCCGTCATCAACGGTGCAACATCGGTGCATTCGAACCGGGAGTTTATGCCCTTATTGTTTTTGTCCCCCTTTTTTGCCAGGGACAATTCTTCTGCTGATGTGGATTGGAGTTGATCAGTTGTAGGTTGATTAGGACTGTCGCAACCGGACAAAATAATCATGAATGCCGCCGTAACGGCAAGAAATTTGAGATACTTCATTGGTGGATCCCCCTGTGAGATGAAAATTATGCGTAATAAGATACGGTTGTAGGTAAGGATTGTCAAGAAATATTATTCTAAAACATACTAACATAGGTTACAAATTACCCATACATTGATTCTCATCACACACTATAGAAATATAACATGGTGTGAGAGGAGAGTCGAGAGGGCAAAAAAAGGTCTCACAGGATATATACTATTCTGTGAGACCCGGAAAGCACCATCTCGATAGACGGAATTATTTCTCCGTCCGCGCTCCCATTTGCCGGTCGAACATCATCAGGCTGACAGGGGAATCGCCGACCTTTTTCAGGAGGTCGACTACTTCGTTCGCATTCTTTTCCTCTTCCACCTGTTCGGAAATGAACCATTGCAGCATGATTTGTGTCGGATAATCGTTCGCTTTCATTGCCGTTTCGTACAACGAGGTGATCGAAGCGCTTACTTTTTGTTCGTGTTCCAACACCATCGAGAACAACGCGGAGAGATTTTTAAACTCGTTCTTCGGTTTGTCAATCGCATCCAAATCGACCTTGCCGCCCCGCTCGTGGATGAAATGGTAGATCTTCATCGCATGATCGTTCTCTTCCTCGCTCTGTACCTTCAGCCACTTAGCGCAACCGGGATAACCCTCGGATTCGCACCAAGCGGACATCGCAAGATAAAGGTATGATGAATAGAGCTCCTTGTTGATCTGCTCGTTCATCGCTTTCAGCACTGTCTTTTCGAGTTTCATGCGGTATTCCTTTGTTGTGAGTAAAGTCTAATTAATGTACATCATCTTCTTCGTATCGGCAAATGTTCCTGACTGAATGTGGTAAAAATACAACCCTGTTGCAAGTCCTGTCGCATCAAAGCGGACGGAATGCCTGCCGGGAGGGAGCGGTTCGTTGACGAGTGTCCGAATATCACGTCCGAGCATATCAAATATTCGCAGGATCAGGACATTTCTCGCTCCAAAGTCTGGAATGGAGAATGAAATCATCGTTGATGGATTGAATGGATTGGGGTAGTTCTGATGTAACGCAAAACCGGCGGGGGCGCGGGTCGAATATTCGTTCACCGAAGTGATTTCCGAAATGGGACGGCGCCATAATCCCGCATTAGTCGCCGCCAGGAGGTCGTTCCCGTAAACGGACAGGTGCGTTACCAATGTCTTGGTCAAACCGGAATCAATATCTGTCCAGTGTATGCCTTTGTCCGAAGAATTGTATATACCTGAATATGATGAGGCAAAGAGATATCCATTTATTGACCAGAGTTTTTGCATTGTCGTGAGATCCAACATGCTTGATACCAATGTCCAATGGACACCGTAATCGTTTGACCGGTACAGTCCCGCGGAAGTGAGAGCGAAGAGAAGGGGATATCCTTCCGGATCCCTGTCACTGTCAATGAGAATACTTCGGACATCGACATTGCCCAATTCGGTATTGATCGAATCCCAATATATATTGCTCGTTGTCTTTCGGAGAAATCCGGTCCCACTCTTGTACGCAATAAAAAACGAGTCGGCAGAAATCCACAAATCCGCAACAATATCGGTGGGATATGCCCATGCCTCCAGCCATGTCACGCCGTTATCGTTTGAATAGATCACCTTGCTTAGCGAATATTCATCCGATGTATAATCATATTGAGCATACAGGCTGTTATCGTGCCTGAAAAGTGCCTGATAGGAGATGCTTCTGCCCGGGTCATAAAGATCGACATGTCTTAATCCTGCCGATTCCGTCCATGATTGACCATGGTCGGTAGAATAGGAAATCGTATGTCCGGCCACCACCAGGTGAGAATCGCTTTTGATGGCGCAATGAACACTGCCATAGACTACAGAATCATTCCACGCATGATCGTATCCGGTGCTACTGTACGTCAGGAAGGAGGATACCAGTATGAGAGAATCGAAAGTGAACATTGATAATATCCAATTCGCCGCCGGTCCGTTGACCTGTTTCCATTGTGCCTCGCCTTCGTGGAAAGTAAAACTGATCAAAGTGATATAAAAAAGTATTCCCCTCATTTTAACAAGATGAGTTTTTTGGTTTGAGAGAATTTTCCGGCACGCAACGTGTAAAAATAGACACCGCTGGCCAACCCATCCGGGCGCCATTGGACGGAATGAATCCCTGCCGGATACTTTCCGCCAGCGATCGACGTCGTTTCCATACCGATCACAGTATATACTTTTAGCGATATATCCATGTTCGATGGTATATTGAATGTGATTGTCGTTGACGGATTGAAGGGATTGGGATAGTTTTGATGCAATGCAAAATATTTCGGAATTACATTTGACTCGTCATTCACAGTAAGCGGTTCGGTGCCGTATTCCACACCGTTGATTTTTGCATATGCCAAGGATGATTGGCTGCCGCTTCCGAAAAATATATCACCGTCACCGGATATCATCGAAGTCATGCCGAGACCGTACGAAAATATCCATTCACGCTGAGCACCGGTTACCCACATCTTTAAATGCCGACTGACAGTTGGTATTGATACGATGGTATCCGCATAGACGCTCTGGACCGTCACGGGCATGGGCGATCCAAACTGAACGCTCGGAAGAATACATCGCACACTGTCGATAAAATCGCTGCCGATGAAAAACCGGGAGGAGAGCGTGTCGTACCGCTCCCGTGTTGAACCGGATTCACCCGCTTTTATATAATCGTACCGGATTATTGCCCAAACAGCATTATCAATAACCGTGTCGCGCTCTATAATCCGATGGAGGAAATCAACGGATGACACAGGAGGATTCGGGAAATTAGTTTGTGAATAAGTTGTTTTGTATATCCACTCATTTCCGACATGCAGCGGATGATACCACGCAGCAGAATCATGCTGTGCAAATGCCGTGGCGGTAGAAAATGCAAGGCACAATGCTAACGTTCTGATTCTCATCGTTATGTCCTCCAGAATATCTTCTTCTTCGTGCAAAAACTGGTGACAAGCATAAGAAGAAGTGTAAAGATCAATCCTTTGAGGAATCCAAGAAACGGAGTGGTGACAAGTGCATTCATCACGGATAAAATACCGGTCACGCCGAGCAGTGGAATGACGAAATTATTGATCCCCGCATACGCGATCATCGGATTCTGCCCGTTGTCGATCAATAATTGCACAGCCCGTTTTTTCTTGAACACGTCGATGACAACGGAAAAGAAGATGTACGAACAGATCGCCAGTCCGCTCGTGACAAAATAGTAACTGACAGTCGCTTTGTCCTTTTTAATGCCACCTTCGTACGGTTCAAAGAAGAGTCCCAACACCAGCCAGAAGATTGCCCAATGGAACAATTCGCGGTACAATTTTTCCCGTTCGTTCAACGGTTTGTTCGTCAGCCAATATCCGGCGCCGCAGAGCACGAATGTCAGCAGTGTAGTTTCAACAAGATAGCGGGAGAAGAGGCCGATCAGGAGTTCTAAGTTGAGAAAAAGCATGAGCAGAGCAATAAAAATATAACGCAATGAATGCCATTGGTGATTAGGAATTAGGAATTGGGAATTGGGAATTGGGTTTTGATTAATCAATTTCGTAAAACGGAGGATCAAATCTCCAAGTATTGTGCCGGGAATGACGATGAAGAGGTACTGCTGATAATAGAGCGTATACATCCACGGTATCGGCGTCCAACGCCAAATGTCGTTCACCCATCCTTCAATTCCCGCCGGCATATTCGACAGACGGATTGCGAACAGTACCCCCAGTAAGCCCAATCGCAGAAGAAGATTGTCGCGTGTCACGAGCCAGGTGAACGCACCGAAGACCGCCATGTTCGTTAATACGACGATGATGATATCGCTGCGGGTCAGTTTAAATCCGCTTCCATCGGGATACGTGGTCAATACAAAAAAGAGAATCGCGCAGATCCATCCTGCGGACTTCACTCCCCAACGGAGAAATTTGTTCCACGTTTCCGGCAGGCGCGCATACATCGGAAAGAGAAAAAGAAACGCCGCAATACTGACCAGCCAGGTCATCGTATCGGGATGTGTGCTCATCGCATACGGGCGGATCGCCTGAACATAGAGTGCAAAGAATCCCAACAGCACGCCGCGTTCCAGGATCGAGAACGAGATCTCCCATTTCGAAACGCCGGCTGCTATTTTTTTTGATAACGCCAGCGGAAACGCCGCACCCATGGCAAATAAAAAGAAGGGAAATACAAGATCGACCCAGGTAATGCCCGGAAGTGTGGGGATAAATGTATGGTCCGGCGGCGGAACCTGTGCGTGATACATCCAGTCCGGCAGCACAAATTCGTGGAACGGCAATTGGCCGGAGAGGATCATGCCGATAATGGCGAGGCCGCGGAGGGCGTCGAGCGCGTCTGCACGGGACGAGGTGGTGGACATTGTCTTCCCTATGGTAGTGACCCTCTAACGTACTGAGGGGATCGATGAAATGCAACAATGCAACAGTGGTGTTTCTGTTGTATATTCTGAAAAGCATACCACGGAGGCACGGAGGCACGGAGACACAGAGGAAGAAAAGAATTTTAAACAAAAAACTATTTGTACCTATCTTAAATATTAAAGATTGTCACACCGAGCGTAGACGAGGTGTGACAATTCGGTGAAAGTCATGCCTCGTCTACGCTCGGCATGACAATGATTTAATTTTTTTTGAGATATTCGCAAAATATTCATTGTAATAAATACAAAGGGTTGGCATGAAAAAGAGACTCATTGCAGGCATTCTTGTTTCCGTTGTGTTGATCGGAGCGGCGGGTTTTACCGGTATCGACAACATCTACCTCAGCATCGGGAAGAACATCGACATCTTCGGCAGGGTGTACAAAGAGATCGTCACCAACTATGTGGACGAGGTGGATCCGGAGCGCTTCATGCGATCGGGAATCGACGGCATGCTCGGCACGCTCGATCCCTACACTGTGTATCTCGGCGGTAAGGACGAAAGCGAGATTGAACTGTTGACGCACGGGCAATACGGAGGCATCGGTGTTTCCATCGGCGTGCGGGACGGCATCATTACCGTTCTGTCTCCGATGGAAGGATACTCCGCGCATAAACAGGGAGTAAAAGCCGGCGACAGGATTATCGCAATCGACGGTGAAAATATTTCCGGCGTGAATCCGGACAGCGTTCGGTCGCGTGTGCGGGGCGAACCCGGAACGGTGGTGCGGATGAAAGTGGAACGGGAAGGTGAAAAAGATCCGATTGAATTTGTACTGATTCGAGAACGGATACAGGTACACAACGTTGGATATTCCGGATTCGTCAAGGAGGGGATCGGCTACATTAAACTGGAGCGGTTCTCCACCCGCGCCGGAGAAGAAGTGCGGCAGGCGATTAAAGAATTGAAAGTGAAAGGAGATGTGAAAGGGATTATTCTCGATATGCGCGACAATCCGGGCGGATTGTTGAACGCCGCGGTCGATGTCACGAGCAAGTTTGCAAAGAACGGCAGTCTCGTTGTTACCACACGCGGACGAAAAGAAGAAGAAGAGAAGGAATATCGCGTGGAAGAAGAACCCGTGGCGGCGGATATCCCGTTGGCGGTACTCGTCAACCGCAGCAGCGCCAGCGCCAGCGAGATCGTCGCCGGAGCGGTGCAGGATCTCGATCGCGGTATTATTCTCGGCACACGATCCTTCGGCAAGGGATTGGTGCAAACGGTCATACCGTTGTCATACCAGACTTCCATGAAGATCACCACCGCGCGCTATTATACGCCGAGCGGACGGTCGATACAGGAGATCGATTATCTTCACAAGAATAAAGACGGTGTCTTTGCGACGACGCCGGACAGCATGAAAAAAGAGTTCAAAACCATTAACGGACGCATCGTCAAAGAACTCGGCGGCATCACGCCCGATACAGTGGTGGAGAACGGGAATCACAGCGCATTTTTTGCGGAGCTGATGCGGAAGGCGGTCTTCTTTAAATTTGCGACTTCCTTTGTTGCACAGAACGGTATCGCAGAGGGGGACATTGTTGTGAACGACGATGTGTTGAAACGGTTCGAGGACTATGCTCGGTCGCAGAAATTTGAATACGCCGAACCAGTGGAGAAACATCTGAACGAATTAAAAGAGATGATGAAGAAGGAACGGTACGCTTCCGCATCGCTCTCGTCGGTCGACGCGCTTCTGTCGCAATTGAACAAAGAAAAATCGAACGCTTTCGAGCGCTACAAAGAAGAGATCCGGAACGAACTGGCGGAAGAACTGAACGGACGGTATAACGGCGAAAAGGGACGCATCCGCATTTCGCTCAATCATGATGCACAGGTGCAAACAGCGGCGTCGCTTCTTCGTGATTCGAAAACATATCTGGCATTATTGAAACCAAAGAAATAAAAAGAAAAAGGTGATCGTCACCTCCAGGGTGACGGTTACCTTAAAAAACACACATCCCCGTTTTCTATAAGAAAACGGGGATGTTCAGTATTTACTACTTCTCAAACAGCTGCATCTGCGGCAGCGCTTTCTGTACCTGCTTTACAATATACTCGAAATCTTCGGATCGGTGAACGAAATCAAGCGGATCCATTTCTATCACCAGCAGCGGCCCAATGGAATACTTGCCGATCCACTCTTCGTAATGTCCGTTCAGTTGTTCGAGATACTCCCGCGGAATAGTCTGTTCATATTCCCGTCCCCGCTTTTTGATCTGCGTCATCAACGTATCCACCGACGAGCGGAGATAAATCATAAGATCGGGCGGTTTGAGGTAGGTCATCATCACATGAAAGAGGGAAACATAGTTTTCGTAATCCCGCTTATCCATTTTACCGATTAGACTTAAGTTGCGGGCAAAGATCTCCGCATCCTCGTAAATGGACCGATCCTGTATGACCGACTTGTTCGATTCCACGATCTCTTTATGGCTTTTAAAGCGGTTGGCGAGAAAATAAATCTGCAGGTGAAACGACCAGCGGTTCATATCCCCGTAAAAATCAGCCAGATAGGGATTATCCTCAACGGATTCGTAGTACGGCTTCCAGTGGAAGCGTTCTCCGAGCATCCGTGTGAGCGATGATTTTCCCGCGCCGATATTTCCCGCCACGGCAATAAAGTATGTGTCTGAGGTTGCCATAAATGTCCGATAAAAGTAAGAAACATTTCATCGAAAACAAACGGACAAAACCATTATATTCAATCAGTGCACCAATCAAAAAACAACGTATGCCCATGACGATAAAATCCATTACCGTTCATCAATTGAAAAAAATGATGGACGAAGAACAGAAATATCAACTGATCGATTGCCGTGAAGAGGATGAGTATGAATTCTGCACTATCGGCGGGGAATTGATTCCGGTCGGGGAAATCGAGGAGAATGTCGAAAAGATCAGGCGGGATATTCCGGTAATCGTATATTGCCACACCGGCATGCGGAGCGCTCGCGTCGTTGCACACCTTCAACGGAATCACGGCCTCTCGAATCTCTTCAATCTTACCGGCGGCATCCATGCCTGGTCGCGGGAGATCGATCCCTCCGTGCCGCAGTATTAACATGTGATGCCGGAAAAACAGTATCGCAACATTGTACTTAGAACACATCTTAAGTATAGATGGTCATTGCGAGGAGTCCTGTTTTTCAGGACGACGAAGCAATCTTTCTTTACTTTTTAGATTGCTTCTCCCGACTAAAGTCGGGATCGCAATGACGATGGGTGAGAACTTCGAGATTGCTTCGCTCGTAAAAAGCACTCGCTCGCCCCGAAGGGGCCCCTTTGGGGCAATGACATGACAAGGATTTTTGAGATAATCACTAAAAAAGCGAGAACACGCAATGGTGCTCTCGTTTTTTTCCTTCAAATGAAACCAGAGTTACTCGCCGAATCGCGGGAGATCGAGATGGATCTCTCCGTCCGGTATTCGTACCGACGATCCTCCTTTTGCACGCAGCAACAACTCGCCGGGAGCGGAACCGATTTCACGATTAGGATCGTTTCCCGGCGCCAGCAGAGACGTGTTCAATAAATTGACATATTGATTGGTCGTCCACGGCAGTATGAACTGCGTTCCTTGATCCCAGTACGCGTACGTTGTAGTACCCTGCCAGTACGCTCTCACCTGCGTGTTTGTGTACGCGCTGTAATAGCCGATGCGGTACTTCACATGATCCGGAGGGATGACGATATTGTCCATCGTCTGGCTCGTGAGGCCGTAATTGACATAAAACGGATTGAGTGTGTGCGATCCTTGGTTTGTAACGTATATAAAGAACGAAAGTGAACTTACAACCAGATTGATCCGTTTTTCCGACATGCCGGCGATGTCGATATTATTCCCCGCCCAATTGATCACCTTGCCGACGACCGTTCCGCCGGTTGTTTTTCCGGACGTGGTGGCAGTGTACGAGAACGTGCCGGGATTTGCCGCGAAGGAGAAAGTAACGCTATCATCGACAAGAATAGTCTTGGTAACGCTGCCGATCGTGATCGATATATCGGTGAAGACCGTGTTGTGGAATATCACATCGAGCGGCTCGGCGATTGTTACCGCTACGGTATTTGATAAACCGACATTACCGGCGGCATCGTACGCCCGTGCCTGCAGATAATGCGTTCCTGTTGCAGCGGCGTCGGTGTCCCAGGTAAATCCGAATGGTGATGTCTCGTCCGTTGCCGAAACCGATCCGTTCTTGATCATCTCAACTTTTGTCACTCCTTTGTTATCATACACGGCAACGACGATGTCGATAGTACCGGTAACGATGACGCCGTTTTCAGGCGATGTGATTTCGACGGTGGGAGGGATGGTATCCTTCGTCGGGGCAGTGCTGATGTCGTCATCCTTGTCGCACGACATGATAAATATTGCAGTCGCGATGAGACAGTATCCCAAACTGTTGAACAATGCTTTCATTGATCAAACTCCTTTCGGGAATACAACGTTGTGTGGATGTGCAAATGTAGCCGTTCTATTCGGCAGAAGCAATGCACCGTTTTCAATCCTGCGAACTATTATCAGAAATGAGAATACATTGTCCGATTTCAATGTAAAAAAAGAGTTTTTCTTTGGTACAATGTTTGACTTAATTTTAATAGAACATTATAGAATTACTCATATACTCAACGACTCACATACTCATATACTCAACTACTCAACTACTCAACTACTCCACACATGAAACGCTCATATCAAATCTGGCTTCTCGCCGTCATCATAACACTGGCATCCGCGGTCTATCAACGTCTGACCGGGCCGACCCATCCGACACATTACGTCACGCTGCTCAACGCCAAAGCAATTTCCGTCACACTCGATCGGGCACACGGCGGCGACGACAACCATCTGGTTACGGTAATGACAAATGACGAAACTATCACCGGCACGGTGGAATGGAAACGGTACAAAACAAACGACGAATACATCATGGTTCCGATGACCTACACCGACGGAGTTCTATCGGCAGAATTGCCGCATCAGCCGCCGGCCGGAAAACTTCACTATAAAGTGATTTTGACCGACGGAAAAGAGACATTCCGCGCGTCGACGGTGATCAGATTCAGAGGAGATGTTCCGGCGACAGTTTTAATTCTACACGTGATCTTCATGTTTGCCGGTATGCTGCTTGCCACTCGGACGGGACTGGAGGTCTTTCTCAAGGAACCGCGGCTGCAGAAGTTGACTGATATGACTCTGGTATTCATCACTATCGGCGGCATGATGCTCGGTCCGCTGGTACAGCAATACGCATTTAACGAATGGTGGACCGGAATTCCGTACGGCCACGATCTGACCGACAATAAAACGCTTATCGCTTTCATCGCCTGGATCGTTGCGGCGATTGCGGTTCGCAAGTCGAAAAATCCGAAACGGTGGATTCTTGGCGCCGCCGTCGTGACGCTTCTTGTCTTCTTGATTCCGCACAGCGCCTGGGGATCGGAACTGGATTATAATGCGTTGGATGCACAATAAGTTGATTTGAAGTCATCTCAAAAAATGACTTTTTCAGAAGACCCATCTGTCAATTTTCTTTTTTTAAAGTGCCCAATTTAATACTTAACATTATTGTTCTCCTTGTGATATTCGGGGGAACAGCCAATGCGCAATCAAACATTGTGCAGCGGATGATTGACAGCGTCTCCGCCGAACGTCTGACGGCTCATATTGATGTTTTGCAAAAGGCGGGTGGGCATTGCAGCAGGGCGAATTTTACTCCAGGACTTGATTCCGCCGTTGAATATGTGAAAAGAGAATTCATTTCTCTTCCCGGCATTTCTTCCGTTCATCTCGATACATTCCTTGTCGCAACGGCGCAGCAACCTTTCGACACCAAACCGATGTTCAATATTGTCGCATCAAAACCCGGATCGATGTATGCCGATAAAAAAATCGTGATCGGTGCGCACATCGATGCGTGCGGCAGCAGAATGCCGGAATGGAGCGAGCAATGGAGCACTTTGCCCGTTCCGGGTGCGGATGATAATGCCAGCGGCGTCTCCGTTGTACTCGAATTGGCGAGAATATTAAGCGATACGGCAATAGGATTTTCGAGTGAGTACACTATGGATTTTGTCGCATTCGGCGTCGAAGAAACAGGTCCTGCGTATGAAGGATATTTGTACGGCAGCAGAGCGTATGCTCAAAAAGCAAGAGAGAGCGGAGTAACTATTATTGCGATGATATGCATCGACATGGTCGGGTTTAACGACGAACATCTGTCGATGGATATCGTAACGAACGAACAGTCCCGCTGGATCTGCGATCATATCGTTTCCGCCGTGCAGCAAAGTGTGAGCGATATGACGGTGAATGTTGCCGCGCAGGCATATACATTCAGCGATCATGCGCCGTTCTGGGAGCAGGGATTTCCCGCCGTCTGCCTGATCGAAGGAGCGCCGCCGAATGTCACCACACCGATGTACGCCGCAAATCCATATTACCACACCACAGGTGATACGCTTGGTCAGTTAAATCCGCAATTATTGCAAGCCTCCGCTCGCGCAGCGCTTGCCTCGGTCGCAACGCTGTCGTCATCACAGACTGGCGTACCACAGTATGCGGATGGATCGCCGTCAGGATATTTTCTTGAACAGAACTACCCCAATCCGTTCAATCCTACGACAACAATATCATTCACAGTACCGAATAATGGATTACACAATGCCATACAATTGCAGGTGTACGATCTGCTTGGACGTGCGGTATCGACATTGGTGAACGAAGAAAAAGAAGCGGGACAATATTCCGTGCAGTTCAATTCTACCGACCTTCCCGCCGGATTGTATTTTTACCGGCTCACCGGCGGAGGTTTTGTAATGACGAAGAAAATGCTGCTCCTAAAATGAGTGCGGAACAGCGAATGCTTATCGTGAAAGCTGTAAAATTCTGTACGCTCCCCGACCGACCAATGCAAAGATGATGATACCGATGACAAGATCGGGATAATTCGAATCAGTGGCGAGCACCAGCGCTCCTGCGGCAATAACGCCGATATTGACTATGACGTCGTTGGATGTAAAGATCATGCTTGCCTGCATGTGCGCCTCTTTGCTCTTGCTCTTTTGGAGCAGATACAAGCTGACGGCGTTGCCGATCAAAGCAAAGAACGAAACGGCAATCATCATTTCGAATGAAGGAATCTCATCGACGCCGATAAATCTCCGCACCACTTCCGTCAATCCCATAACGGCAAGAATCAACTGAAAGATCCCCGCTGCTTTTGCAACATTCTTTTTATGCGCAACACTCCGTCCGACGGCGTAGAGAGACAAGCCGTACACAATACTGTCCGCAAGCATATCCAGACTGTCCGCCACCAATCCCATGGAACCGGCGATGAATCCCGCGGCTAACTCGAAAACGAAGAAAAAGAAATTAATCCCCAGCACCCGATACAATAATGTCCGTTCCCCGTCATGCGACTCCGTTGCGTTATCACCCGCAGCGGCACTCTCCGTGCGTACGTGTGCTGTGTCGAATTTCAGGCTGTCCAATGCGGCAAAGATAGTGTCGTGGGAGTTCGTATGAACCACCCGGAGCGTTCTGTTGGGAATGTCGAAATGCAATGAGGAGATCGATTGAATTCCCTCCAGTTTCATCCGGATCATCTGCTCCTCGGAGGGGCAGTCCATTTTTTCAATACGATAGGTTGTCGTGTTCATGCGTTGTCGTTTGTTGAAACGGAAAATCGTTTATGAATGCTTTCGCTTGCGCGCGTCGGCCTCCCGCTCTTCTGATCGATGGGACACCAGAGGGTCTTTGCGCGAGCGAGCACCGTTGCATCGGAGGCACGGAGGATCTCCGTATGCCGTTCGAAATAATGTTTAACCGTTCCGCCGACCCACGTACGGGCGATGATCGTGTCGCCGCGCCGGGCGGAACGGAGGTAATCGATTTCGTGCCGCACGACCACCCAGTAGACCGCCGCTTTCTCTTCATCCGTTGCGGCGGCTGTCCAATGCGCGACGGCGGCATCCTGCACCCAGCGGAGATAGACGATGTTGTTGACGTGGTCCAGCATGTCGATATCTTCCGGTGCAACACTCATTGTTAGTTCGTACCGTTCAGTTGAAGGATTGTCGTGCATATGCGTGAGGTGTCCTTGTAATAATACATTATGAACAATATAAGGAACAATCGTTATAATTTTGACGTCGAAATTCTCTCGGAATTTGGAATTTTTTCGATATCGCGGTTCAGCACTGGATGGCAGCGACGGCAAACGGCGCGCGATGAAAATAAAAAACCCGCAGTGATCGCCGCGGGTTTGTAATACCGAAAAGAGAATTCCTTACACTGCAACAGGGGCTGATTCGTTCAGCTTCATGCGGATCTCTTCTAATTCTGCATAGAGATCTTCTTTCATTACCGCCAACTTCGATTCGAAATCGGAGTACAGATTTTTGTAATAAGCGACTCCGTCTTCCAGATTTTTCTGGAACTCCCCGAAATATTTTATCTGTTTGTCGGTAAACGGAAACGGCGTTTCCGCGATCTGCGTTTTCAGATAATCGATGTAGAGTTTCAACTCCTTCACAAACATATGCGGACGGGCGGGATGCGTCATGATGTTGGATCTGCCGTAAATATGATCCGTCATCGTCTTCAGCGAAACGATCTTATCGTAGTACGCGATGTTCGGTCCGGGACACACGGAGACCCCCGGCCCTTCGACTTTTGTGTTGAGATTGTTGACGATCAATGCAGAAGTGCCGAGTCCAACGCAGATGCACGACTTGTCGACGATCGCGTCGAATTCTTTTTTGTATTCGTCCTCGCTCAATCCTTTTTCGTCCAGCATGGTGATCCGGATGTTCTGATACTGGCGCGATGCGCGGCAGATCGCTTTATCCGTGAATTCGGTGTTCAGCTGAATATACTTTCTCGGGCAGGAACTTCCGGGGCGTCCTTTGTCAACCAACTCCAGCTTTTCAATATCCTTGGTATTTCCCCGCAGGCTGTTGAATGGTACTCCGAGAGGAGAAATGTTGCTTAAATAGAGATCCTCTTCATGCGCCTTGCACAACAAATCCATCGTATGGGTGTCGACATTGGTCACTTCGGGACAGAGAAGGAACGGCGATCCCCAGCCGATCGAATCGAGTCCGTAATGGTCCAGTAAAAATTGATGCTCTTCCGCCGTGCCGACGCCTCCCTGTGCCGTGATACGGATCGGGAGTTGCTGTGCCGGAATCGGACGGTTGCGTACTTTCAATCCTTCAACGAACAGTTCATGCGTGGTGTCGATCAGGTCCTGACGGTGATGCTTGAACTCGTCCAATATCGGCCCCATCAGATATCCGTCGGAGGCGAACGCATGGCCGCCGCAGTTCAAACCGGATTCGATGCGGTATTCCGAGACCCACAAACCTTTTTTGGCGAGGAATTTTCCCTGAATGATCGCCGAACGGTAATCGCTGACTTTGAGAATGATTTTTTTCTTGATATCGCCCGACGCGTCGGGGTAAAAATCGTCGAATTTTTCAATGTATCCGTAGAGGCGGGGATTCATTCCTGCCGAGAAGACGATGCAGGAGCGGAGGTTGCTCTTAGCGTACCCGCGCAGCGCCGCATGAGCGTCGTTAAATTCATGAGTTAGTTTTTCATCGCCGCGGTAATTTTCTTTGTCCAGCTTCGTCATGATATTCACGTCGATGCTGCCGGGATGAAGATGGGCATCGATCCAGGCGGAAATATCCTCCCGCACGGTATTGTTGGCAACAAGTTCCCGGAACTGTTTCTTGAGTGTGGAAAAGTCGGGGAGCATGTCGATATACTTATTCAGCTCTTCACCCGCTTCTTCAAACGACCGTTTCAACGCTGCAAACTTGTCGTGAACGATCTTGTCGACAAGATTCAGATAAGCGGTGATCCGTTCCGCCCGGTGATCGGCGCTGTTTTTTTCGTTGATTGGCGTATACGGCAGGTTCAGTTTGTTGCTGTACATCTCCCGCATCTTCTCTGCGAGCATGTCATCCACCAACGACATGACCGACGAAATGCCGAGATGGGCCACTTTAACCGGCGTATCGATGGTAAAACCGATTCCCATGACGGGAATATGAAACGTATGTTGATTGTTCACTTCTTGCACTCTCTCCCCATATTGGTGGTATGTATAAAATAAGACATTTCACACTGGATACAAAACATTTTCTTCTCCGGCATTGGCAGCAGAAAAAGTTGCCCGATTTTGGGAAAAATCGAACTTCTTCATGACTCTCATGTAGTTTTCCTTGCGATTCACTGTGAGATGTGTAATTTATAGAGAGTATATGATCACGGCGTTTGGAGAAATATTGTATGATGTCTATCCCGAACGGGAATTACTGGGCGGTGCGCCGTTCAATTTCCTGTTCCACGTCCACGCATTGACGGGAAACGGGACGATCATCTCACGCATTGGAAACGACGATCGCGGTTCAATGATCAGAGATTTTCTGGATCGGCATACTATCGATCAAAAGTGCCTGCAGATCGATCTTCACCATCCGACCGGCACGGCTGTCGTTGAACTCGGCAGCGACGGAATTCCGTCATTCACGATCACGGAGGAGAGCGCGTACGACTTCATCGAACACACGCCCGATACCGACGCCGCGCTGATCAATTGCGAAATGTTGTATTACGGCACGCTTGCGCAGCGGAGCGAGACATCGCGGTCGACGCTGTATGCCTTGAGCCAGAATGCCGACCGATGTTTCTTCGACGTCAATCTGCGGCAGGAATATTATTCCACCGAAGTGTTGCAGCGGTCGTTGGTGCTTGCCGATATCGTAAAAATGAATGCCGACGAGCTGGAAACGATTCATTCGCTCTTCTTCTCCGCTCCGTTTGCACTCGCCCCATCCGCAGCGGAGCTTGTTTCGCATTTTTCACTCTCCCATCTGGCCGTTACGATGGGTGAATATGGATCCTGGATCTATACACCGGAGTCGGGAGATTTTCAACGAACGCCTGTGCAGCATGTGCGGGATACAGTCGGCGCCGGCGATGCATTTGCGGCGATGATGTGCCTGGGAATCATGCGCGGATGGCCGGTCGAAGAGATGCACGAACGGGCTTCCGCGTTTTCCGCCGAGATCTGCCGCATCGACGGAGCGCTTCCGGACGGCAATGAGTTTTATCAACAGTACCGAAAGTATTTCTGATGTATGAAAACAAACCGCTCTATATCCAGATCTACAGCATCCACGGACTGATTCGCGGCGACAACCTCGAACTCGGCCGCGATGCCGACACCGGCGGGCAGACAAAATATGTGGTGGAACTGTGCAAAGCCCTCAGCACGCTGCCGCAGGTGGGAAAAGTGGAACTTATCACGCGGTGGATCAGCGACAAACGTATTTCTCCCGACTATGCCCGCCGCGTCGAACCGATCAACGACAAATGCTCCATCATACGAATCCAATGCGGCGGCGGCCGGTACATCCGCAAAGAACTGCTGTGGGATTATCTCGAAGAGTTCGTCGACAAATCGATCAAGCACATTAAATCGGTCGGGAGGCTGCCGGACATCATTCACAGCCACTATGCCGATGCGGGTTTCGTCTGTTCGGAACTGACAAAATTCTTCGGCATTCCGATGATCCATACCGGACATTCCCTCGGCATTCCGAAACTCGAACGGCTGACCCAATCGGGATTGGACGAACAGGATATTGAGGAACGGTACAATATCCATCACCGAATCGAGGTCGAGGAATCGATCCTCTATTATTCGGATCTCATCGTCACCAGTACGCACGACGAAAAAAAACAGCAGTATATCAATTACCGGAACAAGGACCTGCCGAAGTACGAAGTGATTCCTCCCGGCATCGAACTGAACCGCTTCTTCCCGCATGAAGCGCAGCATGCGATGGATGAACAAATGCAGGCGGTGCGCGTCACCATCCGCGAACAGCTCTGGCGTTTCTTTTTGGACATGAACCGCCCGCTGATCCTCACCGTCTGCCGGCCGGATCGTCGAAAGAATATCGGCGGATTGATTACCGCATTCGGCGAGGATCCTGAACTGCGGAATATGGCGAACCTTGCCATCTTCGCGGGGATCCGAAAGGACATTCAGACAATGCCGGACAACGAACGCGAAGTACTGACGGAAATGCTGCTGCTGATGGACAAATACGATCTGTACGGTAAGATGGCGATACCCAAACGGCACGACGTGGAATTTGAAATTCCCGAATTGTACCGCATCGCTGCGGAAACACGCGGCGTGTTTGTGAATCCCGCCTTCACCGAGAATTTCGGCATCACACTGCTCGAAGCTGCCGCGTCGGGACTGCCGGTCGTCGCAACCAACCACGGCGGACCGCGTGACATCATCGCCAATCTCGAATGCGGAGTGCTGATCGACGCGAACGATTCCGCAAAAATGGCGGAAGCGATCAAGAAGGTGCTGTATGACCAATCGGAATGGAAAAAATATTCCGAGAACGGCAGCAACCGCATTGCCACATATTACTCCTGGTCCGCTCACTCGCAGCGGTACATTAATTGCGTTATCGATATTGCACAACGCACGGTGAAGGACGAAAAAACATTCAAACAAGTCGGGAAAAAACTGATCGGAACAAAGAAACTGATCGTGACCGATATCGACAACACATTGGCAGGCGACGAGCAAGCGTTGGAGGAATTTCTCGCATTTATCCAGCAGCATCGCGACGAGGTCGGCTTCGGCGTCGCCACCGGACGTACGATCGATTCGGCGCTGGCAATCCTGAAGGAGAACCGTTGTCCCGTACCGGATTTTCTGATCACTTCCGTCGGCGCGGAGGTCTATTATAATGCCGGAAAGGAGATCATTCCCGCTACCGGATGGAGCTCCCATATCGATTACCGGTGGTACCGGCAGAAGATTGTCGAGACGCTGCGGATGATGCCGTTTCTTGATTATCAGGAAGAAGAGACGCAACGCCCGTTCAAAGTGAGTTATTACGGTCAATGTTCAACGGAACAACTTCAGATGATCCGTCACGAACTGGCGAAGAACAAGATCCGCTGCACCATGATCTACAGCCACGATCAATATCTTGATCTGTTGCCGCAACGCGCATCCAAAGGGCTCGCCGTTCGGTACCTTGCCTATCGTTGGAACATTCCGCTGGACAATGTGATTGTGGCCGGCGATTCGGGGAACGATATCGATATGCTGACGGGCGAAACGCTCGGCATCGTTGTCGGGAACCACAGTTCCGAACTCGAGAAACTGCGCGGCAAACGGAGGATCTATTTCGCCGAGCGGGGCTTTGCCGGAGGGATACTGGAAGGGATCAGCCACTATCGATTTGTCGGAAGTACAACCGAGGAGAAGAAGCAATGAAAAAACTTTCAACATTAGCGGAAAATGAACGGAGAGAACTCTTCCGGTATTTCAATGCCGTGATCGAAACCGGCAGAAACTTTCTTCTGCGCGGGGAATTGATCGAAGTCTTTCGCTCCATGGCAGACGCATTTGCCGAACAACACCGGAAAGAGATCGAAAAACTGGTCAACGAATTTCAGGAAGCGGTGGTGGTGAAACAGACGATCTTCGTGGAAGTGCGGGAGCGGATCGCCCTGTCGCAATACTACCGATTCAATCTCGACGATCTCAACGTCGATCAGGTGACGATCGTGGAGTATCTCGCCGCGACGGAACAGTGCGCATTCCCCGGCATCCGCGACAGTCTTTTCACAATCAATTTCAAGCCGTTCTACGACCGTTTTCCGAGCGTGCGGGACCCGAAAAGCATCGGCGCGGGGATGGAATATCTCAACCGGTATCTCTCCAGTGAGATGTTCACCAATGCGGAAAAGTGGAGAAAACTGTTCCTCAATTTTCTTGCGCTCCATAAGTACGGTTCCAATCAGCTGTTGATCAACGAGCGCATCACCGACATCGACAAACTGTTCGACAGCATCGACAAAGCGGTGACGCTCCTTTCCGGTCTGCCGGACGATGAACCGTTTGCATCATTTAAACACGACCTGCAAAGCATCGGATTCGAACAGGGGCTCGGCTCGACGGCTGCGTCCGTTGCGGACATTCTGCGCCTCCTCCGCTCACTGGTAGAATCTCCCGACCACAATTCGCTGAAGCAGTTTATCTCGCGCATACCGATGATCTTCAACATCGTCGTCGTTTCTCCGCACGGATACTTTGCGCAGGAGGGAGTACTCGGACTTCCCGACACGGGAGGACAAGTGGTGTATATACTCGATCAGGTGAAGGCGTTGGAAAAGGAAATGATTCAATCGTTCAAGGATGCCGGACTCGAGGTCAATCCCAAGATACTCATCCTGACGCGGTTGATTCCGGAAGCGGGAAACACCACCTGCAATCAACGGTTGGAGAAAGTGCACGAGACAAACAACGTATGGATACTCCGCGTGCCGTTCCGGACGCACAATCCCGAGATCACCAACCGGTGGATCTCGCGGTTCGAGATCTATCCGTACCTCGAAGAATTTGCGGAGGATGCAGCGGTGGAGCTTCTCTCCGAACTCGTCCGCCGCCCGGATCTGGTGATCGGCAACTACACGGATGGCAACATCGTCGCCACCGTGCTGGCGCGGCGATTCGGCGTGACCCAATGCACCATTGCCCACGCGCTGGAAAAAAGCAAATATCTCTATTCGGCGCTGTACTGGAAATCGCACGACGATCATTATCATTTTTCGCTTCAATTCACCGCAGACCTCATCGCCATGAACGCGGCGGACTTTGTCATCACGTCGTCGTTCCAGGAGATCGCCGGCACACAGACGACGATCGGCCAATATGAATCGTACAAAGCGTTCACCATGCCGGAGCTGTACCGGGCGGAAAACGGCATCAACCTATTCCATCCAAAATTCAATGTCGTCTCTCCCGGCGTGAACGAGAAAGTGTACTTTCCGTACACCAAAACGGAGCAGCGTTTTCCCGAGATCATGAAGAAGATGGAGGAGATGGTGTTCGGTGCGGGTGCGGATCCGGAAATCCGCGGAGCGCTGAAACATCCCGAGCGGACGCCGATCTTCACCATGGCGCGGCTGGACAAGATCAAGAATATCACCGCACTGGTGCGGTGGTTCGGCGATTCGCCGGAACTGCGCGAGCGTGCGAATCTTGTGGTGGTGGCGGGACTCACGGATCCCAATCGTTCGTCGGACATCGAGGAGCAGGAACAAATTCATCTGATGCATCACTTGATGGATCAGTATCAATTGGACGGTCATGTGAGGTGGATCGGCAAACTTTTCCGCAAGACCGAAGCGGGGGAGATCTACCGGGTGATCGCCGATCGCCGCGGCGTTTTTGTGCAGCCGGGATTGTTCGAAGGATTCGGACTGACGGTGCTCGAAGCGATGATCTCCGGATTGCCGGTCTTTGCAACGCAGTATGGCGGCCCGTCGGAGATTGTGGAAAACAACCGGTCGGGATTCCATATTGATCCGGTCAATGCAGCGGAATCGACGCAGAAAATATTGACTTTCATTACTGCTACTCAAAACGATCCGAAGCAGTGGGAGAAGATTTCGAAACAGGCGATTGCCCGCGTGAATGCGCGGTACAACTGGAAGCTGTACTCGGAATCGCTCTTATCGCTTGCCAAGATCTACGGCTTCTGGAGATTCTCCACCAACTTATCGACGTCGGAACTCTTTACATATCTCGATTCACTGTACTATTTGTTGTACAAACCGATGGCGAGACGCCTGATGGAGAAACACGGGGTGTGAAGACTTCCTCAGTGATGCCATGACTCCGGCGAGGCCGTCCCTTTGGGACAAGTCATGGCATCACTTTTTTATCTCGTTCCCAACGTCCCGTTGGGAACGGATCTGTATGAAGCTCTGCTTCAATTCAGTAAATTATGTGAAACGGAGTTTCAAACAATTTACGTTCCCAAACGCCTGTCCGCCTCCGGCGGAGAGTTTGGGAACGAGATATATTTTTTGCCTCTAATTGTATCACGCAATACTTTGTCAGTTAACTTTTACCAATTACAGTAGAAGAGACGATATATTAACTTTTACATAATGAAATGCTTAATAATTGATAATCTACTTTGTAAAAACACCTCTAAGGTAATCTTTTTCTTTGCCGTCATTTGTCACTTGTATTCTTTGTTTTTTATCTATTTCGTAAAGATAGATTTCAGAATTTCCGAAAGGATTTTCTAATGCATTCTTTGTATTAGTCTTCTTTATCCTCCCTAAAAATACTATTTCCTTTTCTGAAATATAATACGGATTTCTGACAATCAACTTGTCTTCTGATTTTAATTTTAATATTTCTCTAAATTCTTGTTTAATAAAATCGTATTCGCCAATTACATTATTCCTGAATAACAATATTTTACTTCCATCAATATACCATCCTCCAATTCTCCATTTATCATTCATGATCAATACCGTAGAATCTGATCTCAAATCGTATAATGCTACTCCGCTTTGATCAGAGTCTTTTATATTATACCCAAAAACAAATATAGAATCCCGGTGAGAAATATCTTCGATACTATCGAATTGTTTGAATTGTTTTAACATCGACGTCGAATCCTGATCAATTACTGCCGAATAAATTTCATTTTTACCTGCAAATCTGAAAATAACTATATTTCTAGTCATAAATTGAAGATCAAATAGTGTGCTTTTATAAATTTGCATTCTGTCTTTTTCGTAAAAAATCTTATGGTTAGATAAATCCAAAGAATGTAAGTTACACAATAAAATATCATATGGACCGCTCATACCTTTAATTGCGCGCACAATAGGATCCTCAGTTCTATTTGATTGGAATAGGATAGAATCTCCTCCTAAAGAAAAATATGGTGCGGTATCATAAAACTCATCTTCAGAAATAATTATCCTTTTATTATTCTTGATATCCATTAATATGGCATCACCAAAAGGTGGGCTACCAATTCCACTCTCTACGTCTTTTGCTTCTATATAAACAATTTTTGCTTTTGGTATAATAATAGATTTCCCTTGTGGAATTTCTTTTTCACACCTACTAATAAATATAATCATGAAAATAACCACGAGAATACTTAACAATATTTTTACCATTGCTTTACCCATAATAAATTGTGTTTTTGTCACTCAATCTTCACTAAAGACATATTAGTCCGGTACAGCATCATCATAAAATCGATAATATGCGTATCGTTCCCAACGTCCCGTGGGGAACGTATCTGTATGAAGATCTGCTTCAATACAGTATAAATATGTGAAACGGAGTTTCAAACACATGACGTTCCCAAACAGAGTTTGGGAACGAGATATAAGTGTGACACATAGTAAGATACTCAGTAGTGTTTTTATGGTCCTTACCTAACCACCAAATCCATACGGTTCATTGAATTCAACATAGATCCAGTCAGATTCAAGATTGCGTGTACTTTTTACTTTCGACGGATCAAATATGTCTGTAATATTTCCAGATGATATTTTCACTAATACATGATATTCATCAATAAAATATTTAACAGCCTTAAAGCGTCTATTGCTACCATCTACATACCCGACATTTATTTCTTTAAACAAGCCAATAAGAGTGTATGCTCGCTGCAATATCCTATTTTCAATTTCTGAATCTGTCAGGTTATAAAATGAATGAAATTTTTCATTAATTATCACTCTGGTTTCTTCGTTTATTTTTAAACTTTCAGGCACCCCATTCACATACCCTGAAAATGAAAAACGAATTCCAGTCGTATCAAATGTGATAAAATACGAATCACCTCTTTTTAGTACTGAGGTATTTAAAAATGTTGTATCATCCAATTGGGCAATCTTGGATTGAATTATCTTAATTCGTTGCGATATTTCGTTTTCTCGATTCTGGCATGTCATAAATGAAATCGCTAAAAGTAATACTATGATTATTTTCATATAATCACTCCAATCGTTTCCCAAAATAACTTTTGTAAATGGCGATATGGTCTTCCATCAGATCGTCAGTCCAGGTGGGTATCCACCAAGGCTTTCCAAGATATGGATTTGGATATTAGAAAATAAAAATGCATTGATTTCCGAACCCACCACGGCCATATCATAAGAAATGTTAAGCCTTTCCATACCCATGTCCTATAAATAAATCCCTGCATCGTATTTGTTTATCTCGTTCCCAACATCCCATTGGGAACGTATCTGTATGAATCTCTGCTTCAATACAGTAAATTATGTGAAACGGAGTTTCAAACACATGACGTTCCCAAACGCCTGTCCGCCTCCGGCGGAGAGTTTGGGAACGAAATAGGATCTTTCCGTGCCGCTGCCGTTTCTTTCATCTAATTTTAATTTTGTGATTTCGTGATTTTGTGGCCGATGATATTTATTTCATTTTAAAGTAACCCGTCACTCCGCCACCGCTATATTTTCCGCCTGCACAAACAGCGTCTGTGTCGGATAGGCGAATTCGATCTTTCGCTGTGCGAATTCTTCATAGATCGTCAGATTGATGCTCTGCTGGATATCCATATACCGGTTGAAATCCGCTCCGATCACATAATACACCGCCTCAAAGTTGAGACTGAACGGACCGTACTCTTTAAAATGCGCACGGTCAAATGTAGCGTTTGTCTGCTCGACGATGATCCGCTTCAATATTTCCGGAATCTCCTTTACCTTCTCGAGTGAGGTCTGGTACGTGACGCCGATGGCGAAAACCACGCGCCGCCGCTCCATCTTCTTGAAATTATGAATCCGGGAATCGGTCAGATCCTTGTTGGAGAAGACCATTTCCTCTCCGCTGAGACTCTTAATGCGTGTCGTCTTGATGCCGACATGCTCCACCTCGCCGAGTTTGGTATCGACCATGATGAAATCTCCGACCTGGAATGGACGATCGAAAAAGATGACGAAATAACTGAAGAGATCTCCCAGTATCGCCTGTGCCGCCAGCGCCACCGCAATGCCGCCGATGCCGAGGCCGGCGACGATGGTGGAAACTTTGAATCCGAGGTTATCCATCAGGAAGACGACGCTCAATCCCCAGACAAGAAACGATAAAAAACCGGAGATTCCCTTGATACTCTGCGAGCCGCCGCCCGTCTGGCGTTTTTCCGCGAAGACGGTAAGGAAGTAGTTCATTGTTGAAATGATGAACCGTGCCGTAAAAAATGTCACCGCCACGATGAAGACCGATTGCACAATCCGTGCAACCGTTTCACCGAACGAAAGATACTGCAGCGCGATGTACGGAGATATCGCATAGACCAGCGGCACCGCCAGCCGTTCGAGCTGCCGGACGATGAAATCGTCCAGCGTTCCGGAAGTTTTTTCGCTCCATCGTTTCATCCGGTTGATGACAACCGATTTGAAAATTTTGAGGACGAGAAAAATCGCAAAGATAATGCCTGCGGTGATGAGATAATCCTGCACCGTATTATTGAAAAAAACGAGATCAAGCCACTGTTGCATATCAATACCTCCCAAAAATCAAAAATGTTTCTCACAATAAGAAAAGATTCTTTTAGTGAATGTCAATACAAACGGAAGACTTGCCAAATCTTAATGATTCGGGGAACAAGGCAGGTCAGACGTTCTCTTTCTGCCAACGATGTCTGACGGCGCTTTTCACCGTCTGACATCTCATAATGTATTTGAGGAAACGTCAGACATTGAAAAGCAATGTCAGACGTTCTCTTTCTGCTACCGATGTCTGACGGCGCTTTTATCTCGTTCCCAACCTGCCCGACGGCAGGCGGGCGTCCCGTTGGGAACGGATCTGTATGAAGCTCAGCTTCAATGCAGTATAAATATATGAAACGGAGTTTCAAATACGCTGCGTTCCCAAACGCCTGTCCGCCTCCGGCGGAGAGTTTGGGAACAAGATACAATATTTTAAGTGATGCCATGACTCCAAGTCATGGCATCACTCACTCACCAGAAAATAAAACCGCCGCGACAGCTGCCGCGGCGGAAGAATTAAGCAGAAAGTGACCGACACCTGACAGGTGACGATCACTTTAAGAATATTTTCTATTTAAACGTATCCTTCGAATCGACGATCGTCACTTTTTTGACGTTGAGTTTATACGTCGCGACAATGTCATCCTCATCCAGGACCGATTTCGGCAATCCCGCTTTCACGAGATTGGAGTAACTCATCGGAGAGGGGAGATTCTCTTTCAGGCTCTTTGCCAGTTCCTCCGCTTCGCTTCGGTCGGTGACGATGGTGACGTACATGTTGTTTGTCCGCCAGTATTTCTTCGCCGCGGCATTGACATCCTTTACCGTCAGGGTCCCCAGCAATTTGTCGAACTCGGTGATGAAATCCTTCCGTCCGTAGAACTTTGAATCCATAAGATACCCGAGCTGCTCGTTCGGCGTCTGCACGTACAATTTCATGTAGCTACGCAGGAACGAACGGGTCGCTTCGAATTCCTCTTTTGTCAGCCCGTTTGTGATGATGTCGTCCACTTCGCGGATTGCCATCCGGAGAGCGAAATGAGCGTGGCCGATCTTGAAATCCTTCAGTTCTTCATACTGCTGACGGAGCTGCTTACCGATCTGTACGGGACGGATCCAGAGGGAAAAATAATTCGATTGCCGCGGTACTCCGGAGGGAGGAAGCATATAGCCGCCGCCATTGTTGTACCATTCGATATACGAATAGTTGCCGTAATTCATCGACCGAGTCTCGCGGATCTTCTGATACAATTGTCCGTACGATTTGCGGTGTTCGCCGAGATACGAATTGGCGACCATCAAAGCGGCAAACTCCTTCGATGAACGGGTGATGGATAATGGCGTGCCGGTAAAGATGGCGGAACCGAACGCGCCGTCTTTTGCAACGATTTCCACCTCAACGCCGTTCGGCATGTTTGCTTTGCCCGGCTTTGGTGCGGTGTACTTCTTATTGGAGAGCATTGCCATGTCCGCTTTCAATTGTTTCAGGAATGCGGGAGAGTAATTGCCGGCAATACCGATCAGCAGATTATTCTTTGTAAAAACATTCGCATACTGCTGCTTGATATCGTCGAGCGTGATCGATTTCACGCTTTCGGATTTTCCCTGTACCATATGCTGATAGTTGGTTCCGCGGAAGAGGAGGTCTTCCAGCGCTTTCTTGCTGTATTCCTCGTCGGACGATGCGCGAATCACCTGATCGACATAGTTCTGCTGGTTCTTCATCACCCGCTGGAAATCATTTTCGGCAAACGATGGTGTCAGCAGTAATCCTTTTACGATCGGATAGAACTGATCGAGAAAATCGACATGCACGGCAAACGTGAATGTCGTGACTTCTTTATCCACCAGTCCGTAATATCCCGCAGCCCAGGGATAAATTTTTTCCTGGATTTCGCTGTACGTCATGTCCTTCGTTCCGCCCTGCGTAATGAGATTCACGGCGGCGGCGGTCAGTCCCTCTTTTCCTTTCGGATCGGCGATGGAACCGTTGGTGAACCGCAGTTTGATGATGACTTTATTGGAGTTCGGCTGTTTCAGTTCGATAACATTCTGGGCGAACAGCGACGCCGCAAACAGTACTGTCATGATGAGTGCTTTCATTATTTCACACCTCCCTGCTCGTCGGCGGAGATCGTCGATATCGTCAATCCCGACGGAACAAAATATTTTGCGGTAATCCGTTTCAGATCGTCGTTCGTCACGGTGTCATATTGTGTGTAGAGGCGGTTCAACGATTCAGGATCGCCGGTGAGCGTGATGTATGCGCAGAGCGAATTCGCGATCGTGGAAGGATTATCGATCCCCATTGCGAAGCTGTATTTCAGCCGCGATTTTGTTTTGGCAAGCAAATCGGCATCCGCGCCGGTCTGTTTGAATTCCTCGATCGCTTTGACGATTTCATCCTTCACATACTGCAGATCTTCCTTCTTTACCAGCGATGCGCTGATGGAGAAGAGGTACGGATCGCGCGTATCGGAAGCTCCCCCGCCGATCTGACGCACTTTTTGTTCGCGGATCACCAGTTTTTTGTACAGTTCTGACGTGGGCGAAAAGAGGATCGACGACATCACATCGAGCGCCGGCATATCGATTTCGCTGTCGTTGAATGCCGGTCCTTTATAGTTCAGGCTTAGGTACGGAGGAATGCTGCCGTCCTTCAAATGCGTCGAGCGGGTCGTATCCTGCGGAGGTTCCGGCGACACGACGGAGACATACGTGCCCCGTTTCCACATGCCGAAATATTTCTCGGCGAGAGCGTTCACCTTTTCCGGCGTGACATCGCCGACCACGACAACCGTGGAATACTCCGGACGGTAATACCGGTTGAAGAACTCGAGCGAATACTTGTATTGATTCGGCATATCGACGATATCCTTAAAGAAACCCATCGTCGTATGTTTATACGTATGCTTGTCGAACGCGGTATTGACGGTGTTTTCGTACGACTGTTGGTACGGGCTGGCGAAGTTTTTTGTGTATTCGCCTTTTACCGCGCCGGCTTCCGTTTTAAAATCGTGTTCGCTGTAATTCAGATTCATGAAACGGTCCGCTTCGAGATCGAACATCGTCTCGAGTTTCGTCGCATCGCCGGTCATGTGATAGATGGTACGGTCGAGCGACGTGTTGGCATTGGCGCCGGCGCCGATCGACTTGAGCACTTCGTTGTATTTTTCGCGGGGATACTTATCCGTACCGCGGAACATCATATGTTCGAAAAAGTGGGCGAATCCGGTGACGCCTTCTTCCACTTCGTTGCGCGAACCGACACGCACCACAATATAAAATGCGGCGAGGCCGGGACTGTCGAACTGCACGGTGACAACGTTCAGTCCGTTAGCCAGCTGCTTCTGGTGGATCGGGTAGGGCAATATCTTATCCGCAGCAGACAATGCGGAAACGCCGATCACCAGGCAGATGACGAGAAATAGCATGAGCTGTTTCATCAGAGATCTCCTTAGTTATGTGTTGACAATTGTTTAGGATGGAAAACATGTGAGAAGAAGTTTGCTGAAATTTATCGGAGATGCAAGGGGAAAAAATCAATCTTTACGTGCGATTTTTTCGGGGGATAAATTCCGCTTGTAGTGAATTTTCGAAGATTTAAAATTACCACTGCTTCATTTCATTCTTAAGTTCATCGACAGTGATTACTTTGCCCTGTCTGATCGCATCGCGGCCCTTGGAAATTTTATCCAATACATACAAACGATACATGATCTCGTCCATCGTTGCGGTATCCGACATTTTGCCAATTGAATCACGCAATTCTTTTTTAACGGTTCCCATTAAATCCTCATTTCATTGCCTACATGTGTTCTGAATATAATTGATTATAACCATGTATGCATCAGATGTGTGCAACCACCAGCATCTCATAATCCTCCGTCGTGAGTGCATCGTTTCTGCTGAATGCGCCGAGTTTCGCTCCGAAGATTTCTACCGTACCGAAGCCGAGTGATTTCAGCAGCCAAGTGATTTCGGAGGGGACATAGTACCGTTCGTTGCAGTCCAATTCCACTTTTTCGCCGAGGTCATTCGTAACGGTGGTGATATTGCGGTCGCGGAAGGTCATCAGATCGAACGTATTCTTCGTGTACGTTGCGTTTCCCTCTTTTGCTGCCGACGCAAGAAAATCTTTCACGGAATGGAAGAGGGGGAACAGTCCGTTCAACGTTGTGAAAATAAACAGTCCGCTCGGTTTCAATGCCGCTGCTGCGCTTTTCAGTATCGCAAAATTCATCTCGTCGGTCTCCATGAGAGGAAATCCCCCTTCGCAGAGCATGATCGCCAGGTCGAATTCGCCGGAGAAGGGGAGCGCTCGTGCATCGTGCTGCCGGAAATCGATAGTGAGTCCTTCTGCCGCCGCCTTTTCGTTTGCAGTACTCAACATCGATTCGGAGAGATCCACCCCGGTTACCGTGTAGCCCCGTTTGGTAAGTTCAATGGAATGGCGTCCGGTGCCGCAGCCGATATCGAGAATACGCACCTTTTTATTGTATGCAACTTCACGTTCGATAAAATTACATTCGCCGATCGTTCCCTGCGTAAAATTTTCATTGTCGTATTGTCTGCCGTAATGGGTAAACAATGATTCGTACCATTGTTTCATAATAACCGCCGTTGTACTGGTGTGGATTTTTTTGTTCCGCAGGAAAGACACGCTGGACGATGGACGGAGACAAGAGAACTGCAATGGGAACATTTCCACCGGCGCTGTTCCTGCCGTATAAATTTTTCGATTCCGATTTTTTCGATTGACCGCAGATTGTCGATCATGCTCATGCCGTATTTCGTGCGGTATCGTTTATCGAGCTGCTGCAGCCGTTTGCACGGGAATGCCTGGCATTCAAAGCAGTACGTCCCTTTGGAGCGCTTCAATTCTTTGCAATGCTTGATTCTGCACCGCACACAATAGACCGGTTTATTGGCATTGCTTCCGTTACAGCCGGGACATTTGTTGATATCACGCTGGAACGCCATGCAGAGCGCGCAGTTCATGCCGCATGGAGCGATGAGGAATGATCTTTCGGTCTGTTGAGATTTTGCGGGCATGGGGGTGCAATCAGAAGATCTCTTTCCGATCAGGAGGGACGATCTGCGCATACAACTGATGCGTCTCGTCGTCGAGAATTTTTACCACTACGGAAAATCCATTTACCTTATTGTATATCGAAATTTGCGTGAGGAAACTTTCCTTAAAAAACGATGACCGCTCATTCCAAATTTTTCCCGCGACAGTGATGATTGTTTCAATCTCGGTACGGTTATAACTAATAATCAAACCGAGCCGCTTCAAATCCGGCAGCGTGCTGTCGGAGAACTGCGCGGCGATTCGTTTCTCATCCTCAGTACTCATTACTACTGCGGAATCGGTTTGGTTTCCGAAACGGGAGATCTTCTCCATAATCTCACGGTCGCGTTCATAATATGCGTAAAACAACGCACCGACAGTGAAAATAGCCAGAAAATAGACGATGATATTTTTACGCGATTGAGCGCTCATTGCAGTCGATACATTGGTCGGGAGATTCGGAATGCTGCATGGAAGTTTGCAGAAAAAAGGGGGAGATGCAAGAAAAATATTTACGTCGGCGTCAGCACATTCGCACGTTGAATACGATGAGAATGGAAATTATTTCTCCAACCGTTGTATTTCGTCACTCGGTTTTTCATTCGTTTTTCCGGCAGGGGATGACGGCGGAAGGAGAGTGATGTTCAAATTCTTCCACTCCTCCGACGAGACGTTTCCGGATGGTGCACCGGACTCCCCGTCGTGCGACGGCGAACTTCCCCGATGATGTTTCTTTTGGTACTCTCCGTTTGTCATAATAATGCTTTCTCTATCTAAGGTTTATGCGGCCTGCTGCGCTTTTGACTGCGCGAACCGCAGCGCCTGCTGCTCATCGGCGAACCACACACGGGTAGAATTTCTTCTGAACCAGAGGAACTTCTTTGAAATCCGGACAATCCACGCGCATGGATCTCCTGTTGAATGAATCAATTCGACGCATCGGGAACCGGCGGTGGATGGAATGGTAGTGACTGTCGTTACCGGGACAAAGGTCATGATAGTTCTCCTTGTGAATCGTGTTGACAGTCTGAATGATTTCGGGAGGTGAATTCAATCGTTGTTGAGACAGGACCACCGCTATCAGCCGCACACTTTTCAGGTCTATGTATTGGAGACACGGTGAGACAGTATGCCTCACCGTGCTTCATTAATGTCAACCTTCCCCGCGCCAAAAGCAAGCGGCATAACGACGCGCAATACAATTACGCACAGGGTAACGACTTACAAGAGATCAATTGTTCGCCGTGCGCCGCTGTTACGGAATATCCCACGCTTCGCGCGAGATGGCATGCCGTTTTGGGAACGAGCACTTTGTGATCTTCGGCTTCGCCAGTTCCGAAAAATCCCGGAACGACATTCTGATCAGTTCCTTATGTGTACCGGCATTGAATGCGATCATCTCATCTTCCGCAAGACTGTCGGCAACGATCACCTCCAGATTGAACAGATTACCGAACGGCGGCATCGCCCCGACTTCGCAATCGGGGAAGAGATCCTTGAACTGCTGCTCGCCGGCGAGTTCGACCTGTTCGGCGTTCATGAATGTGCGCAGAGAGATGAAATCGACCATATGCGATGCCGGTACCACAACCATCGCTTTTCTTCCGTCCGCGGTGACAATCACCGTCTTGGCGATCTCCTTTCCCGGGATCTTTGCCATTGCGGCAATTTCCAGAGAAGTATATGCCGGTGAATGCTGGATGACCATGTACTTGATCTTCCGGCTGTCGAGGAAATCTTTCAATCGTTGAAGTATCATAGGATCCTCCTTTCGTTGTTTACGAAGTCAGCGTTCTCAACGCACAATGGTTTTTTAAAACGCAAAAACCTCGTTCATTCTCCGTGAGAGAATTAACGAGGTTTAGTAAAATATCGTGAAAGCAACGTCATACGCTTTCTCCGATCATTTGTCCCTGCCGCCGACAGATGCAAAGTACATCACTTTATAAGAAATAGCAAGTGAGTGAAGATGCTCACGCAAAGCCGCAAAGAACGCAGAGAGAGCAATAGCATCTCGTTCCCAACGAGATGTTAATTGCAGACTTGTCAAATCTGGAAGATTTGACAAGTCCATTATCATCTTGCTCTCAACGACTAAATTGAAAAAGAGGAAAATCACAAAGTCTCTTTTCCGAGGTAGGTCAGACATTCCTGTCTGACAATATTTTATCCCACCTTTAAAAACATATCAGACGTTCAATAGGATGTCTGATGTTGCCTTACGAGATGCAAAAATTCAGATGCATTTACGTTCGCACGGTAAGTTTTCCCGTCGCAGACAAGAACCACCGGAGGAATTTGTGAAATCCATCCGCCTGATCGATGAACATCATCGGGCAGGCGCCGGGGATGACATCGATATTGTTCTCTCTGCATCGCTCCACAGCACGGTGCGAAACGCTGGAAATAGAGGACGAGGTTTTTGGTCCGCGGATTCCGAAGGAGTGATGCATCCAGATACGGGGAATCTTACGATCGATGCATTGCTCGACGATCTGCTCAGTGATCTCGGGCCGTGTCGAGATAAAAACAGCGTCGACAAAAACCGGAACGGAACCAAGATCGCGGTAGCACGGATCGCCGTCGTACGTTTCGAGATGAGGATTTACCGGCACGACGGTGCGGTGTTGAGACTTCAGTTTTTTATACACAGCGTTTGCCGGTGTCTCTTTCTTTGCCGAGACTCCGACAACAGCGATGGTCTTTTGAGAGAGAAATTCTTGCGCAAGGTCGGATATCGTTTTCATAGTCGTTATCGTATATAGATCATTCGTCTTGTTTCGGACATCATGCCCGTCTGCAGGCGGTAGAAATAGACGCCGGACGGGAGGGTGGGTATTGCACCGCTGCCGATCTGAATTCGTGCGGAATATGTTCCCGGTTGACGATACTCGTTCAGGATCGTTGCGACATTCCGTCCCAATACATCAAACAGCGTTATGGACGCATTTCCAGCGGACCGGATCGTGTACCGGATGGTGGTGGAACCGTTGAACGGATTTGGATAATTGGGATAGAGCATTGTTTCTTTCGGTACCGGCACGTCCGCAAAGAGCGTTCCGGTGGTGATGCTCTGTTTCAGCCGCTGGATTCGGTCGTACGCTGAGTCGATGAGCGATTCGGCGATTGTGCCGCTGTGCACCTTACCGGCGATCGAATTGACGACATACGCCGTCAGAGAATTATTGTTATAGATGCTTTTGTTGAACAGAAGAATATCGGTGCCGGATTTGACACACAATTCCAGTGCATCGTCAAATTCGTAATTGGCGGAGATCGCATTCATAAAAAGTTCGTCGCTGATCACCGCGCCGTTGTATCCGAGCGAATCGCGCAGCAATGTTGTCACCGTAGCGTGGGAAAGGGAGCCGGGATAGAGCGAATCAATCGTCTTGTTATAGAGATGTCCCGTCATGATCAGATCGGCGTAACCGTTGTCAATGGCGTACCGGAACGGAATAAGTTCATCCGCGCTCCATGTTGTCGTTACGTCGGTGAATCCGAGATGTGAATCGGTCGCGGCGCTGCCGTGGCCGGGAAAATGCTTGAGCGTGGTGACGATTTTCTTCTTGTGAAACTCTTCAATAAACCATCCAATATGCCGGCTGACCGTATCCGGATTGCCGGAAAAACTTCGGTTAAGTTTACCGATAGCGGGACTCTGCGGATTGACCCTGACATCGGCGACAGGAGCGAAATTGATCGTGAATCCGCTTTGCTGCAGCCATCCCGCCATCATTGCCGCCGCTGCGCGAGTCGTATCCTCGTCATTGATCAGAGTGCCGAGTTTGTACGCGGACGATGTTGCAGTGAATCCGTTGTTTGCGGAAAGCCGTGCGACCCGTCCCCCTTCCTGATCCACGGCTATCAATAATGTTCCGCCGGAATGGTTCTTCAATTGCGCGGTCAATGTCTGCACCTGCTGCGGATCAGCGATGTTTGCTGCGAACAGAACGACACCGCCGAGGCCGCGAACGGTCAGGTCGGTCTTCAGCGATTCGGGAATGGTCGTGCCGGAAAAGCCGACCATGATCATTTCGGCGATCTTTTTTTCAAGTGACGGTTGAGCATTCAGGATGGAGGTGACGATAAAACACAAAAGAAGAAGAGTGCGGCAAGATATTTTACTCATACCGTCAATGTACTGTTAAAAGGGAAAGGAAGGAAACGAAATTCACAGACGGATCACTATTGAATAGGCTCCGCGAATTGTTTGAAAACAATACCTTCCTGGCGTATCGCCTGCAGTACCGGTTCATAGATCGACGCATGGATCGGAATGTGGCATCCGGTAACCTGAAGTTTTCCTTCCAGCATCAGTTCCGTTCCGATGGCCACCGGAAGCCCGACCGTTTTTGCAATCGCGGTGTGCTGCTCGGTGCCGATCTCGATCATCGTATGCAGGATCCGTTCACGACGTCCGTTATCCGCCTCGTACTTCGCCTCGATCTCCAGCATCAACACCACCATATCCCTCATTCCCTCGGGAAGTTTGAATTTCTTTTTCATCAGATCGATCATCACTTCCGCTGCAGTTGTAACGGTGCCGCCGATTTTATCTTTTGAGAACAACCCGAACCATTTCAACTTCTTGATTATTTCGCCGGTAGGACTGATGTACAGGTAACCGGCAATATCATGTTCAAGTTTTTTTGCACCGTGTACTTCGGGGAGGAACATTTCGGTGAATTCGCGGTATGTCATATTCGGAAGATCGGGGATCTTGATGGTTTCATTCGTCATACCGAGGTTGATGATCTGCTGCCAGACTTCCCCCCAGCCGGGATACCGGAGTGTTCCGCGAATGATTGTATGGGCATATTCCAACCCGAGAATCTTGCCGTATCCGATGGAATCGCGGTTTGGATACGCCTCCATGGTGCCGATGCCGTCCACCTCCACCGACCATGTCTGTTCGAAGATCTTATGAAACGGGAGCATTTTAATGCGGTTGTTTTCCTTGAAGATAGCGCCGTCCTCACCGGCGAGCAGTACATTACGCGGATTCCACGTCAGTGCGTAATGAAAGGGATTGAGCGGATCGAGCGTTGCCGGCAATCCGCTGCCGTAGGAACGGAAACTCTCGATGATGCCGCCGCTACTTCTGACCGACGAGATCGTCTGCATGGCGACCATATGGTCGATGCCGGGATCCAGCCCCATTTCGTTGAGGAAGAGCAACCCTTTCTTCACAACGTCGTTATGCAGCGAATGAACTTTCGGATCTTCGTATGACGCGGTGATCATCGGTACACCGGCGTTCAGGCAGTCGATGGCTACGGGATACTGGAACGGCCGCGTGAGCATGTTGACGACGATGTTCGATTGCGAGAGAAGACTGGCGCGTGTCGCCGCATCGTTGGCGTCGAATTCCAGCGCCTGCGCATTCTGATGGTCGCCGATGAGCCGCTGCGCAGTTTCCAGATTACGGTCGCAGACGGTAAGAAAATATTCCTTCTCCTGCGATTTTCGGAGAAGATAGTCGACAAGATAGCCGGTGCTTTGTCCGGCGCCGAGAATCAGGATTCGTTTCATATCATAGAGTCCGTTCCGATGGTCATGGCAAATGTTTCTTCAAATAAGAAAACCGGTTCGTCAAGCGTCCGCGGCGGACGATCATTGCGTCGCGAAATTCTCGTGGAAGGGCGTCAACTGGCACAGGGCGGGAATAATCGTGCCGTGCGAGATGCGGAACGAACGGAAGCAATGCCGTTCCGAAGTCGTACGATGCTTCGTACGGAAGCTCCGTCGGCAATTTGTCCACCGAGAGTACCACCGGTCCGCGCCCCCGAACGCCGTCTTTGATCCTGCCGGTCGCCGCTTCGTACACGTACACGGGATTATCCTGGTTCGTTTCTTTTACCGTCAACTGCACCGATCCGTCGATATCGCAGGTAATGTCGCCGATGACCTTCAGCCGCGGCTTCCGTTCCTTTGAGAAAAGATTTTTGATCGCCCTCTTTGTCACGATGCGCGGATACCGCGGTTCCCAGTAGATCCCGTTGACCAGCATCGTGTAGAACGGCAAATGCGGTTCCAGTCCGCTGGCATACCGGTCGGGATGCGTGTTGAACTCATCCAGATCGAACTCCTTTTTCTCTTTATGACGGTACAGATCGTGTTTTTTATACTGCACTTTGTACACAACATTATTCGAGTACCAGCCCCGCCGGTACCACCGTTCGAGATCTTCCGATGCAATTTCATGCACGGGCAGTAGGTCGAACATTTCGAGCGCGCCGTTGGTGACGTTGCCGTATCCCGTAAAACCGACGATGAGCGGCAGCAGGGACTTCGGCAAACCTTTTTTGGTGATCCGTTCCCCTGTTTCCAGGAACGATTCCTTTGCATCGTGCAGCCGGCGGTATTCCGACGCATAGCGGATCGAGGAAAACGGTGTATGGATTCCCTCTGCTTTCAGACGCTGACCGAGCGCCCAGAGTGAATCGATCATACCCGCTCGTCCGGCGTAGTCACCGAAAAATATCAGCCGTTTTCCCTCGGAATTTTTCACCAATTCGTAATCGAACAACGTGTTCCTTCCGTCGACGATCGTCTGCAACATTTCCATGTTGTACGATTGTCCTTTGACGGTATGCGAGAAGAAGACGTACGCTTTGCCGGGGAGAAGCAGCGACGGAGCGACCTCTTTTACGCCGAAGATAATGGAACACGGCGAAAGGTCTTCTGAGATTTCCGCCCCCGCTCGTTTATACTCGCGGTCGGAAAAAACACGGTTTTCCCACGGCTGCACAATCACACGCAGACGATGATCGCGGATCAGCGTGCGGACGTGCTCCGGCGTCAGCGGCGCACGGCGCTGTGTTTTGTCTTTCGTTTCGCGGCGAATGCCGATGCAGTTCTTCATACGTGCTCCCCAATCCCTGTACTTTACTATAGTAAAGTACAATTTTATCGGTACGAACAAAGGAAAATCGATGGAGAACATTGCGCAACCATATCATTACCGTTTGTATTCAATGAATTCGGCGATTGCTTCTGACGGCGATTGTATGTACGTTTTTACAACAGATCAATTTAAAAAATATAAAATCAATGTCATGCCGAGCCCCCGCCAAAAAACGTGGCAGGTGAAAAGTCGAGGCATGGCTCCGCTCAAATAGTCACCCCTCGTCTACGCTCGGGATGACAATACTTATTTTTGAGATGAGATCAACAATAAATGTGCATACATAACGATCATTCAATTCCTTTTTTATGAAAATATTTTATCGAACAGTCTTTACACTGATCTCTTTCGTGACCATCGTGGTTGCGCAGGATGACGCCGATCTGAACGATCTGTATAAGACCGAAGCCCGCAGGCATCAGGTCCTTGTCCGACAATACGCGTCGTCGTCCGTCGCCACGGAACAGATCGACGTGAAATATTACAAACTCAATATCCGCATCGCCGATCAAAAAGGATATGTGAAAGGAGATGTTGCCGCTGTTGTTATTATCCGGGCGGATTCAGTCACAAGTATCACATACGATCTGATGAGCGCGTTGACGGTCGATTCTGTTTTTGTCGACGGCGCCAAAACTACCGTTATCGCGGCGGCAAAAACGATCGAGATCGCACTTCCGTCAAAACGATTTCAGGGGGACACCGTGACGACTCAGGTATACTACCATGGCAATCCCCCGTACACCGGATTGGGAAGTTATTCCGATGCGAATGCAGCGGACCAGACCAGATGGATCTATACGCTCAGCGAGCCGTACGGCTCACGGGACTGGTGGCCCTGTGTCGATCATCCGACGGAGAAGGCCGATTCGATGGATATCTGGATCACCTGCGATCAATCGCTGACCGGCGTCACCAGCGGGAAGCTCGTAGAAATAGTTCAGAACGGCGACAATACAAAAACATATAAATGGAAACACCGCTATCCGATCGCCACGTATCTCGTCGCTGTTACCATCGGCAATTTCAGTTCGTTCTCCGACTGGTATAAGTACACCGAAACGGATTCGATGGAAGTGGTGAATTATGTGCTGTCCAATATCGGTTCGACGTCACCGTCATACAGAACAAACGCCGCGCTGACAATCGGAATGCTGGAAATTTTCAAACCGATATTCGGCGAGTATCCGTTCATCGATGAAAAATACGGGCACGTGCAGTTCGGATGGGGCGGAGGAATGGAGCACCAGACGCTCACGTCGCTCGGATCGAACGCATTCAGCGAAGCAACCATTGCGCATGAATTGGTGCATCAATGGTTCGGGGATTTGATCACCTGCCGCACCTGGCCAGACCTGTGGCTGAACGAAGGATTTGCGCAGTATTTTGAAGCGGTTTATCGTGAACGGATGTACGGCGAAACGGCGTTCCGCTCCCGCATGGCGCAAAGAATTACAAGCGCAAAGACCGCCGTCGGAACGCTGCATGTGCAGGATACCGCGAACGTTTCCAATCTCTTTGCGTCGAGCCGCGTCTATAATAAGGGATCGGTTGTTTTGCATATGCTCCGGCACTCGCTGGGTGATTCGGTATTCTTTGCAGCGATCAAATCGTATGCAACCGATCCGGCGCTGATGTACGGCACGGCGGCAACGATCGATTTTCAAACACATTGCGAAACTGCCTCCGGCCGCGATCTGGATTGGTTCTTCAATCAGTGGGTCTTCGGGGAAAAATATCCGAAATACACATACTATCACGGTGTCGATACGACCGAAACCGGTTTCATCTCCCGCGTGAGAATCAAACAGACGACCGGTACGTCGAATCCGGCGTACTTTTCGATGCCGATCGACCTGAAGTTCTTTGCGACGGCATGGGACACGACGGTCACCGTCTTTAATAATTCACCGGATCAGATTTTTTATATTCCGCTGCCGCGCCGCGCGGCAACCGTTTCCATTGATCCGAACGAATGGATATTAAGGGATCTCACATTCAATCCGACTGCGGTACGCGAGGACGGATCGCCGTATACATTCGAACTGATGCAGAACTATCCCAATCCGTTCAATCCCTCCACAACGATACGGTACTCTATTCCCGTCACCGCAAATGTGAAGGTGACGGTGTACGATATGCTGGGACAGGAAGTTGAAACATTGACGAACGAAGCGCGTCCGGCGGGAGAGCATGAAATTCAATGGCTGCCGAAAAACATCTCCTCCGGTATGTACATTTTCCGTCTGGAGTCGGGATCGTTCGCGCAGTCAAAGAAGATGACGCTGGTGAAATAGAAAAGAGGAAAAATCAGAGAGCTGATAACAGATCATCAGTGAACAAAAAAGGGGAGACGCGAGTTTCCCCTTTTTGTATTTACTATGGTCTATTGTACAGTGCTGCCTATTTCAGCACAATATCGAATGTGATCGTCGGATGTGTATTCGGTGCAATGACGGCGTTCAGTACTTTGAACGGCAATGAAACATTTTTTAGCACTTCCGACGTTTTTACATCGATGGTGGTCGTTTCATGCGGCTTTACAGTGAAGATATTAGCATGCATGTACAGCGTATAGCCGCTCATATTCTCCAGAATATATTCCGCATCGCTGCTGTTCTCGATCTTTACGGTGAGGACCGATTTATTCTTCCGGTACTCCGCATTCGAAGTCGTCAATGATTGTTTGATCAACGGCGCGACAAAGTCTTCCCTGCCGATCAATGTATTGTTGAACCAGACCGCGGTCCGCCGTGCAAAGAGGGCTTCTTTCAACGATTCTGCCGTACGCTCTTTCGCGAAGACGAGTGTGATCGGCCGGTGTCCGCCGTCGGGAACATCGTATTGCCAGTCGATCAGTCCGTGTATATCGGACGAGCCCATGATCGTCAGATTATGATCCAGCGCGATTTGCAGCGCTTCGTCCGAGTACGTATCGTCATTCACTACTTCGATCCCGTCCAGTAATTTTTCCTTCAGCAAATATTTATGAACGTCGGTCAGCGTCGCAATGGCGGTGGCGCTTTGTCCCACCCAATGCGGATGATTCCAGAATGTAAATGCCCCCTGCCGTTTCGCTTCGCGGAAGACCTCAATCGAATCGGGCGTCAACAGTTTGTTGGCGTCGGTAATAAAAATTGCATTGGAATGTCCCGGAGGCATCCGCCGCGTGATCTCTGAACCGTTGATGACAATCAGATTGGTTTTATCCGCGGATTCTTTTGCCAATTCGAACGAGCGGTTCCGGTCGGGATGGGGAATGTCCTTTTTGTGGGGCTGATACTCGAGATGTTCCGTCAATGCAATAGCATCGAGTCCGTCCTTCGTCGCTTCCTGTATGCGGATGGAAGGCCACACATTGCCGTCGGAGAAGACCGTGTGTTGATGAAGATCGCATTTAAGTGTTACGAATCCGGGAATGTCGGGAAATTCGATGACCCGCCCGCCGTGTCCGCGGTCGTGCGCCGATGCACTTGCAACAAATATTATGGTGAGTAGTACAGCAGATAAAAGATGCTTCATAAAAACTCCCGGAACTATTGATAGGTTATGAAATGATAATGACACCCTTGTGTTGCAGCCGGTCGAGCTGCTGGCGGGGAATTTTGTTTCCCGTGACGTTCAGATATTCCAGATGTTCCAGTTCGAACAACGGCGACAGGTCGTCGATGGCATTGAACGAAATATCGACGGCATGAAGGTCCGGCAGGAACTGCAGCGCATCGATGTAGCCGATCCGGTTGCCGGCGAGATATACCTCCTGCAGCATCGTCAACGATGCGAGCTCCGAAATGTCCGTAATCCGGTTGCCGGAAAGTTCCACCGTTACAAGATGTTTGCAGTACCGTATTCCGTCAAGATCGTCGATCTCCGCCCCTGCAAGGTCGAGCACATCGATATCCTCCAGATAATAGAAGGGGAGTTCGACCTTCGAATTTCCGTACGCCTGTTTTTTGAAGACGGAGAAGAAATTATTGCGAGAGACAAATCCGTCCAATTCGTCGAGCGATTCATCCTGTTCCTCTTCCGGATACTCTTCATCGTAATCGCCGGTCTCTTCGCTCACCGCCTCCCACAGATCGGAATATGCAGGAGCGTCGTTTGCCGGTTTCTTCAGTACGACCAGAGACTTTTCAAGATCGAGAGCGGTAAAAATATGAGAAAATTGCTTTAAGTGATCGAGATCTTTCGCCGCATACAACCGGTCGATCTCGCTTCTGTAAAAACCGATCCGGTCGGGATGATAGATCATCATCAACCGGTAAAATGCTTTGTTAGTCTGCGCTTTCTTTTCTGCAATCTCATCCCCGACGGCATGCAGCAGTGTCGTCATTGCATGGACTTGATTATTCCGATGCAGATCGATAATCTTGCGGGTGATCTTCTGCAGGTTTTCCGCCGTATACCCGGCGATGAGTTTTTTATGTAGCGAACTGATTTCCATTGAAAGATGTTCCTTCTACTAACAAATCACCAAATCATAAAATAAATCAAATCCATCGCCACACCTCTCCGTGTCCTCCGTGATCTCCGTGGTGTATTTCTCTAATGAAATGCTTTTTCCCCGGCTTCGATCGCAACGTCAATATAATCTTCTTTTGCGGGGATTGCACAGGAATACAGTGTGCTGTATGAACAATACGGACTGTAGGCAAGATTAAAATCGACGGTATAGATGAAATCATTATCCGGGTTGTAGAAAAAATCGAGATATCTGCCGACGCCGTACGTTTCTTTACCGGTGGTTTTGTCTGTAAACCAGATGCTGTAGTACTCGACTCCTTTTTTGCTTGTACCTTTATAAACGGTAATGGCAATATCGGTTCCTTCATGATTCCACAGAACATAGCCGTAGCGGACCACCCGGCGCTCTTCACCCTTTGTGCCGAAAATGGTGACCGTATCCTGCTGCGAATAATGAAAGAGTTTGCTGTGAAAAACATAGTCGGGATTCACCGGATAGTACTTCAACGGCGAGAAATGCGCAGTGGTGTCTCGTGTGAAAGGAGAGAGGGAATCGGATTTCATCCACTCGTCTTTTTCCCGACGCGATTTTTCGACCGAGGCGATGTATTCCTGTTGTTCAGGAGTAAAATTCTTGTTGCATGAGGAGAAAAGAAGAATTGATACGATAGAAAAAATGATGTGAATTCGAAATGTTTTCATGGTTGAATAGAGTTTTATTATAAGAAGACAGAATACTGAAGACAGAAGACGGAATACTGGTTTTTCCGCAGACCGATGCAATACGTCTCCTTTGCGAACTTTGCATAACGCCTTTCCTTTGCGTCCTTTGCGGTTATGCTTTTATCAACGGGCATCCTTCGACGCGTCCCTGCGGGACTTGCTCAGGATGATCATAGAAAATATAATTCAGATCTTAGCGATGTTCATCCTGAGCGAGGCAGGCGACTCATTATGCCGAGTCGAAGGATGAACAATATCAATCGAATTTCCCGCGAATCACACAGATGTACGCAGAATGTCTTCTTTGCGAACTTTGCGTACGCTCTTTCTTCGCGATCTTTGCGGTAATGCTTTTAACCGTACGAACTATTTTTTATATATTTTTAATTTATTCTCATCCTCTTTCGTTGCCGGGGTGATGCTCACTGCAGCGCCGCCGCCGGGGGCGAGCTGCAATTTTAATACGGTCTTGCTGCTGACGATAAACTTCTCGATCGTATATGCCATCGGATTATTCTCATAATGCGCGTCGGCGGCATCGGCGTAGATCGTTGCAACATACTTCTGCTTCGGGTCGAGAAAGTTCAGCGCAACAGAACTCTTTCTGGAATTCTCGTCCGTGATCGCTCCGAGAAACCATTCATTGTTTCTATTCTTTGCTTTCCGCACGACGGTGACGTAGTCTCCCGGTTCCGCCTCTATGTACTTCGAATCGTCCCAGTCCATCGCCACATCCTTGATGAACTGAAATGCGTCGGGGAACCGCTCATAATTTTCCGGCAGGTCTGCCGCCATGTGCAGGGGACTGTACATCGTCACATAGAGCGCCATTTGTTTCACCAGTGTCGTATGGACCTGTTCCTTATTCGTTTTGCCGTAATAATCCATCGTGATCTGGAAAATTCCCGGCGTGTAATCCATCGGGCCGCCGAGCAACCGTGTGAAGGGGAGAATGGTTTCGTGGGCGGGGGGATTTCCGTTGCTCCACGCATTGAATTCGTTCCCCCGCGCCGCTTCGCATGCTAACCAGTTGGGATACGTGCGGGAAAGGCCGGTGGGACGGACCGATTCGTGAGAGTTGATCATAATGCCGTACTTCGCCGATTTCTCCGCCACACGGACATAATGATCCACCATCCATTGCCCGTCGTGATATTCGCCGCGGGGAATGATCTTGCCGACGTAGCCGGTTTTGACGGTGTTGTAACCATGCTTCTTCATAAAACTGAATGCCTCATCCATGCGCCGTTCGTAGTTGGTGACTGACGAGGACGTTTCGTGGTGCATAATCATCTTCACCCCTTTTTCTTCCGCATACTTCTGCAGCGCAGCGACGTCGAAGTCGGGATACGGCGTGACGAAATCGAATACCTCTTCCTTCCATTGCCCGAACCAGTCTTCCCAGCCGACGTTCCATCCCTCCACAAGTACGCCGTCGAAGCCATGTTTTGCCGCGAAATCGATGTAGAATTTTGTCCGCTCCGTCGTTGCGCCGTGGCGGCCGTTCGGTTTCAACGAGTTCCAGTTTGTCTCCGCCAGTTTCAGATTGTTTGTGTCGGCGTAGTTCCACGATGTCTTGCCGACGTGCAGCTCCCACCAGATGCCGATATACTTCTGCGGCTTGATCCACGAAACGTCCGCGATTTTCGACGGTTCATTCAGGTTCAGGATCATCTTTGATGCGAGCAGATCGGCCGCTTTGTCGCTCACCATCACGGTTCGCCAGGGAGTCTTTGCTGGAGTCTGCAAGTACGCCTTGTTGCCGACCGCGTCCGGAGCGATTGTTGATGTAAGGGTGAATGAAGATTTGTCGATCTTTACGCACATGGCGGGATAGTTTACCAGCGCCGCTTCGAAGATATTGATATAGAGTCCGTCTGACGATATCATCATCAGCGGCGTCTGGACGAAATCCTTGCCGATCACCGTGCGCGTGGCGATCTCGCCCGCGTTCATTCCGGTGGTGGCGTCCACATCGCTCAGGTTCGTTTCGTGATACGCGTATTCGTTTGTGTCGAAATCGCCGGGTATCCAAAACGCTTTGTGATTGCCGGTAAGACGGAATTCGGTCCGCTCGTTTGCCACGACGAAATAATTCAGATGATCCTGTTTCGGAAATTCGTACCGGAATCCAAGTCCCTCGTCGAACAGGCGGAATGTGACGACCATGGTACGCGGCAGTTCCGATTGCTGTTGCAGCGTCACTTTCAGTTCGCGGTAATTGTTCCGGATCGTTTTGAGTTCGCCCCACACCGGTTCCCACGATTCATCGACCAGCGACGATTCGACTTTCGCCACGGTGAATCCATTTAATAGAGATGAAGCATTCTTTAATTCCAATCCCATGGTGCTGGGATTGATCACATTCTTCTTTCCAAAATTCAATTGATACGTTGGTGTTCCGTCCTGCGCAAGGGAGAACGTGAGTGCAAGCCGTTTGTTCGGCGACTGTATGGTTTGTGAGAATGACATGTTTGTAATCAAGAAACAGATGAGAAAAACCGAGAGCAATTTCATGTGGAGAATCCTTTTGCGATTGATTGACCATGGAATGTAAGGGATTTTTCGATGGGAGAGAAGGGGAGTCTTTTTTGACTGATCTCCGTTTTCTTAAAGAAAACGGGGATCTGAAAAATTCGGTATTTTCGATGAGATGTTGAAAACGAGATAAGAAATTACATCATGCTCGCATGTTTTTTTATTTCTTTAATAACCGATTACATCTGTGGAATAGATCCATTTCCCCACTATTTACCGTGGATAACGTAACTTCTGTGTCCGTCTTCACCAATTACAAAAACTTCATTGTCATCGCACCAAACGCCGTATAACGGTAGCGAAGGATCTCCCGGAATCTCAAGAGATACCCAATCTGTACCATTCCAGTGATAAAGTGTGTTCCCGCTCCCACATGCAAAAATGTTATTTCCATTTGTGCCGAATATTCCAAAAATATTATTCGGATAAGTTTCAAGACATTTTTTCCATGTAATGCCATCGAGACTTTCAAAAACTCCAGAACCAGTGCTATACAACTTTTTTCCGATCGTCTGAATGGCGTATTCGCCAAATTTTGGATTTGCCCAATCATTAATTGTTGTGATCGAATCAATTATGATGAAGTTTGTGTCTTGCTGTTTCAATATAAATGCTTTACCGATATTTCCTTCTGTTTCCGGTGCTGCTATGTATGCTAATGCATATATGCTATTATCAATTCCGGTAAAATCCAAAAAGGTGAGTCTTTTATCTATATACGTACTTTGCCATATGCCGTTGACATATCGCAAAAGGGCGCCATGTTTTCCTCCTGCAATTAGTTGATTTGATTGATCTCCCCAAATAGAAGTAAGTCCTTCTGTGCGTTGGATTGGTATTTCATTCCATTGTTGTCCATCAAAATGTAATATCACACTTGAGTCTAAAAAGTTGGGCGGAGGAGAAGGATTTATGTAAAAGTAACCTCCTACCAGCCACACATCGTTTGAAGCAAATCCAAACACCTGACCCACATCTATTGATTTATGTCCATGAATCACAACCGACCAACTTTCACCATCGAAATGGTATAATTCTCCCCATCCGCTGCCATTAAATCCGCTAGCGTAAACATCCTGTGGCGAAGTTCCCCAAATTTTATATAGCAAGGTTTGCGTACCAATTTCATACGAAATTGTATCAATTGTCCATGTTAACTTGCGCATATTTTTCGATGGAGGATGTACCACCGGTGGATCATCCTTACAATCCATCTGCAGAAAAGAGAATAAGAGTATAGAGGTGAGCAGTATGGAAAACTTTTTTGTCATTTCTTGTTGAAGTGAATGTTCTGAATAAGAAAGTCCAGAATCAACAAAAATAACAAAGCCATCCGATTGCTGTGAGCAATCGGATGGCGGTTAGGAGAGATCCCCGTTTTCTTAAAGAAAAAGGGAGTCTGTGCACGGACAAAGAAGGTAGACTTATCAAATCTTTGAGATTTGACAAGTCTATAATATTTAAAATGCTTTTACATCTGTGCCAATCTGCGAGATCTGCGGGAAACCATATTGCGTCGCAGATAACGTATTCAATTTATGATTTTTAGATTTTGTGATTTTATGGCAGATTATTTTTGCTTTTTGGTGCCCGCCGCAGGCGGAAAACTATTTTGGTGTCTTGGTGATTTGGTGGTTATTAAGTATTGTGATTTTGTGGTAGATGTTTTTCTGCTATGAGATGTCAGACGATGAAAAGCATCGTCAGACATCATTTACGCGTATTAGGCGGGAGGTACATCAGAAGTGCAAACGAAAAGGTTAAAAGCCCATGAAGAACAACTTCGATCCAGAACAAACCATTGAAATATCCATCCATCGCCCCGCGCGCGCCGGAAAGGAAAGCGATCAATCCGTACATCAGATTCATCATCACCACCGGACGGCCGTAAATTCCCCCCACGATTGATGCGTGGTTGTACCAATTAAGAACCGCCATGCCGAGCAGCGCTCCGGCAAAAAACTGTGCGGCAAATGTCATTTCTTTGGTCAGAGTAATTTCGAACAATCCCGCAGTGATGTCGGATGCAAAGAGTAATGCAATGCCATGAATTCCATACACGATCGCTGCCGCGGTGAGGATAACTTTACTGATCACTCAGGCATTCTCCATTTCTATGGTCTGGTCATTATGTTCAACGCTAAGCAAGAATCGCACTTTCGGATTTTTCTGCTGCGCCATGCGTAACGAGTATTCCGACTCCGCAAGATAGACAAGGTTACTGTTCTTGTCGTAGTAGAGAAAATTTGCGCGGATATAGAACAGTTCTTCCGCATCTTTCGGATCGTCGTACTGCACCCAGACCGCTTTATGGGCGGTGATCGGCACAAAATCGCAACTGGCGCCGAACTCATGCAGCAACCGGTATTTTAAAACGTCGAACTGCAGTTCTCCCACTACGCCAATCACCTTTTTATTGCTGAACTTTTGCGTGAACAGTTGCGCGAGTCCCTCGTCGGTCAATTGCGAGATTCCCTTTTCCAATTGCTTGGTTTTGAACGGATCGAGATTGCGGAGTTCTTTAAACACTTCCGGCGAGAAGCGCGGGATCCCTTTATACATGAATCCTTCGCCGTCGGTCAGCGTGTCGCCGATGGCAAACGTGCCGGAGTCGTACAATCCGATCACATCGCCGGGATATGCTACTTCGAGCAGGCTTTTTGTTGCCGCCATGAAACTTGCCGGATTGGGAAACTTCATGTCGCGGTTCAGCCGCACGTGATGATAAAATGTATTGCGCTCGAATTTTCCCGAGCAGACCCGAAGAAAAGCGATACGGTCGCGGTGTTTCGGATCGAGGTTGGCGTGGATCTTGAAAACGAATCCGCTGAATCGTTTGTGTTGCGGTTCAATGTCTCCCTGCGTGGTGGGCCGCTTGCGCGGACCCGGGGCGATTTCCACGAACGTGTTGAGCAGTTCCTGCACGCCGAAGTTGTTCAGCGCGCTGCCGAAGAAGACGGGAGCAACGTTGCCGTTAAGGTACGATGCGACGGTGAATTCGTCATACACACCGTTGATCAGTTCCACGTCGTGTCGCAATGTTCGCGCATCTTTGCCGAACATCGCCTCCAGTTCCGGATCGTTCACTCCTTGAAATGTCTGCACATCCTCTTCAATCGTCTGCTTGCTCGGCTTGAAGAAAATGAAACTGTTCTTATAGAGATTGTACACTCCCTTAAACGATGAACCCATTCCCAGCGGCCAGCTCAGCGGACGGACGCGGATGCTCAGTTTCTCTTCGATCTCATCCAGCAACTCGATCGGCGGCCTTCCTTCGCGGTCCATTTTGTTGATGAAGATAATCACGGGAGTGTTCCGCATCCTGCAGACACCCATCAGTTTTTCGGTCTGCTCTTCGACTCCTTTCACGGAGTCGATCACCAGAATCACGCTATCCACTGCCGTCAGAGTACGATAAGTATCCTCGGCGAAATCTTTGTGGCCGGGTGTGTCGAGAAGATTGATCTTATGATTGTTGTAATCAAAAGAAAGGACGGAGGTCGCCACCGAAATGCCGCGCTGCTTTTCGATCTCCATAAAGTCCGACGCTGCGGATTTTTTGATCTTATTGGATTTTACCGCACCGGCAATGTGGATCGCGCCGCTGTACAGCAGCAGTTTTTCCGTTAGAGTCGTTTTACCGGCGTCCGGGTGGCTGATAATGGCAAAGGTTTTTCTTTTTTGAATTTCTTTAAGAATGCTCATAATAATGGAATAAAAGCGATGAAAATTTCGTGTTTAAAATGAAATACAGCCGCAGCGGGTGTGCGAAGTTAGAAGTGAAAGCCGATATGATTGTTGGGGGACAACATGCACTCCAAAATACGGAAAATGGGAGAGAAATCCAATTGTGCAGCGTTGTGGCGCCTGGTGCGCCACAATTAATTGCGGAATTTATACATTGTGAAATTGTGATCCCTCGACTCGGCATATTGAAACGATGGCCTCGCTCGGGATGAACAAAATATAATTTTGGTCACCCTGAGCGACACCGCGTTTTTTTGCGGTGGAGTCGAAGGGGGGTAGATTCTTGTAGCAGCTCTAAATTTGCTTTGCTAAAAAAAATGGGACGGTCTTCCGACCGTCCCTACATATATTTGGTGCCTTGGTGATTTGGTGGTTATTAAAATTCTTTTATTCTACTTCACGTACGAATCAATCACCCGTTCAATAGCCGCGCTGCAGACCGGATCGAATCCGACGAGACTGAGAGAGAACATCCTGCAATCGACCGCGGGACGATAGATTCCTTTGGATACGTAACCGCCCCCTTCAAATGTGCCGACCTTGTCTTTGTATTGAGCATTCTTGACGATCTCCTGCGTCGCTTTGTAGAGCGGCTCCCGCTTTTCGTAATAATCTTTTGCCAGTCGGTCGAGTTTTCCGCGGAGCGCTTCGAGAGAATCGTATTCATTCTTTTTCCACGGTGTGGGAATGGGAGTGGAAGATTCGACGAACGATTTCCATTTCAGTTTGTCACGGTCGGTCTGCGCCGTCAGGTTCGGTTCCCACGGTTCAACGCCCGCCTGATAAAAATCGGTGTACGCAACGGACGATGAGTAATATTCATCTCCCAGCCCGCCGAACGAATGGCCGAGTTCGTGGACGAAGACATAATCCATCTGCCATTCCAATCCTTTGGCGTCGGACTTTGTAAAGCAGGTAGTATAAAGATTATAGATTCCCCCGCCGCCGTACCGGTTGTCGTTGATGAGTATCGCAATGGCGTCGTACGGAACCTGTCCCGCAATGTCGCGCAGCGTTCTGTTTTCTTCCGTCAACACATACCGGGCGGAACCGAAGAAATCGTACATTGAACCGAGAGCGTTCCCTTTCCATTCGTTCGATTTCGGTTTGTCGATGCCGCTTTCTTTTGATTCGACTTCAATGATCCAGATGTTGAAATCTTTTTTCCGTTCCTTGAACGGCGATGTACTCAGCAACACATCGCTGTAATGTTTGGCATCGTCGCGGAATTTTTTCATCTCCGCTTTCGAGTAGCCGTCTCCCACGATCAACAGATCGACCTTTTTCTCGGGAGCGCCGTTGTCCACGATCTTAGAGGAAGCAAACTGTGATGTACGTTTTTGACCATTGATCTGTGCGGGATCGTTCGGATCGATCACCGTCGAGAAGAGTTCGCGGAAGATCATCTGCTTGTCACGGCGCGAGATTGTTACCTGCACTTTATTCTTCGGGAACGGAATGCGGACCGTTTCGTGGAATGTCTTCACGACGCCGGCATTTGCTTCGTCGGTGGACTGCCATTCGTTGAAGATGGCGGAATGTCCTCGGGAGTAGATCAATTGCGCGCTTGCAGCATCGTACACGCGGACCATATATTCGCCGAAATTCAGATTGTCCAGCAACTGCGACTTGCTGCCGGGCCAGATTCCTTCGGCGTAGCATTTATCGAGCGCAAAGATTTCCATTCCTTTCGATCCGGTATGGTAGTAATCCACCCGCAGTGTCTTATCGGCAAAGTATTGATCGAAGGATTGCGCGGAAAGAATGAATGGTACAACGAACAACAGTGCGACGGTTCTCATACAATTTCTCCAAAATAGATTGACATGATGATGGTTGTTAATATAGAAAATGCCGTTGAGAGAAGGTAGTAGTTTGCAGAATGCCTCATTGACAATCATAATGAAAATATCCATTTAGGATTACAACAAACCGGTTTCTCGTTGCCCTCGTTGCAATTCACAATGCCGGTGAGTATTATTAGTAGCACTATAAAGAATTACTAGAACATATCTCAAAAATAGAAGGTCATTGCGAGGGAGTCTGTCGAACGACAGACGACCGAAGCAATCTTCTAAAGTATTATATTAAAAAACGAGATTGCTTCGACAAAAAACGTCTCGCAATGACATCGATTTAGGATTTTTGAGAGGGCTTCAATTTATTGTCATGCCGAGCGGAGTCGAGGCATGACTCATAATGAATTGTCACACTTCTGCCAAAGGCATCCCTTTGGGAGACGGCCTGCCGGCAGGCAGGCGCTCAGTGTGACAATTATTTATTATTGAGATCCTTTCCAGGAAAATCCGGAAAATAATATTCACAAAAATCAGGAAAGCCGCATGAAAAAACTCGCACTGCTTTTAATTCTCCCGCTCTTTCTTTTTGCTCAAGAGCGCACGCAGACCGGGAATATTGTCACGGAAGACATTCCGCCGATTCCCGACCGTATTGTTGAAAAGATGAACCAGTACCAAAACGTCCGCGGAGCGTCGTTTGTGGATTGGGATCCGAACGGCAACGGCATGCTGATCTCCACGCGGTTTGCCGAAACGTCGCAATTGCATTACGTGGAAAAGCCCGGCGGCGCGAGAAAACAAATCACGTTTTTCCGGGAACCGGTTGGCAGCGGCAGATTTTATCCCGGCAAGGATAAAAAGATGTTCCTCTTCACCAAAGACATCGGCGGAGGAGAATTCTACCAGATATTTTCATTCGATATGACCACCGGATCGTACGAAATGCTGACAGATGGAAAATCGCGCAACAGCGGCGGCGCATGGAATAATGCCGGAACGCAATTTGTTTTCACCAGCACCAAACGGAACGGGCGGGATAACGACATCTATATTGCCTCTGTCAATGATCCGAAGAATGCCGCGCTGCTAATGGAAGTAAGCGGCGCATGGGGCGTGCAGGATTGGTCCCCCGACGACAAGTCGATGCTCGTCGGACAATATGTCTCCGTTACCGAATCGTATCTGTACGTCGTTGATGCAAAGACCGGAGCAAAGTCGCAGATTAATCCCGGAATGAAAATCGCATACGGCGGTGCGGAATTTTCTACGGACGGAAGGGGAATCTTTTATACTTCCGACGAGTTCGGCGAATTTCAGCAGTTGATCTATCTCGACCGAAGTTCTGGGAAAAAATCCGTCGTCTCACGAAAAGCACAATGGGATGTTACCGGTTTTGAAGTGTCGAACAAAGGCAAGTACATCGTATATGAAATGAACGAAGGGGGAATGAGCGCTCTCTACCTGATCGATGCAAAGACAAAGAAGGAGATCGCCATCGAGAAACTCCCGGTCGGCATCATCGGCGGGATGGGATTCAGCAAGGACGATTCCCGTCTTGCGCTGACGCTCAGCACGCCGCAGACACCGGGCGACATCTATGTTCTCGATATGAAGACGAAAAAGTTTACGCGCTGGACATACAGTGAAGTCGGAGGATTGAATACCGACAATTTCGTCGTACCGAAATTGATTGAATACAAATCATTCGACGGTATGACGATTCCCGCATTCTATTACGCAGCAAAGAAGAGCGAAAAACCGTCTGCGGTCATCATTTCCATCCACGGCGGTCCGGAGGGACAGTCGATGCCCGGATTCAATTCACTGATTCAATATTGGGTGAACGAACTCGGCATTGCCGTGTTGCTGCCGAACGTGCGCGGATCGACCGGATACGGAAAGACGTACGTATCGCTCGACAACGGATTCCTGCGCGAAATTTCGGTGAAGGATATCGGTGCACTGCTGGATTGGATTGCGAAACAGCCGGAACTGGATAAAGAACGCGTTGCGGTGTACGGCGGATCCTACGGAGGATACATGGTCCTATCGTCGATGTTCAATTATAACGACAGAATCAAATGCGGCGTCGACGTGGTAGGTATCAGCAATTTTGTAACATTCCTTGAGAGTACGCAGGAATACCGCCGTGATTTGCGCAGGGTGGAATACGGCGACGAACGCGATTCGACGATGCGAAAACATTTAAATGCGATTTCACCCACAACCAATGCGCATAAAATCACCAAACCGCTCTTCGTGGCGCAGGGAAAGAACGATCCCCGCGTGCCGTATACCGAAGCGGAACAAATCGTTGCCACGGTGCGCAAAAACAAAAATGTCGTCTGGTACATGATGGCGCTGGACGAAGGACACGGTTTTGGCAAAAAAACGAACCGGGATTATTTCAATAATGCGATGTCGTTGTTTTGGGAAAATTATTTGTTGAAATGAATCGGTTGTGCCCGTAGGGACGGGGCATGTTGCCAAATATCAATTAATATTTTGGCCGTGTATGTTTATAATATTTTAATCAATGTTGGACCGTACATGTTTATAATATTTTAATCAATGTAGGGACGGGGCATGCCCCGTCCCTACATTGATGCCGGTAATATTTTTTATGTATCGTAAAAAATCAATCCGCCTGCCGTTTTTTGATTATTCATCCCCTGCCGCCTATTTCGTTACCATTTGTACAATAAATAAAATAAAAATATTTGGAACCGTCGCGAAAAACGAAACGAACCTTACGTCGATAGGTCAAATAGCACGGAATTGTTATATACAAATCCCGGAACATTTTCCTTCGGTGGAACTAGATACCTATGTGATTATGCCAGACCATATCCACGGTATCATAATTCTTCATCCCGCCAAACACAATGTGCATTCCGCGCCATCTGTATCGACCATCATCGGTTCATATAAATCTGCCGTCACCCATTTGGTTCATGAACAATCGTTGTACCGGGAAAAGACTATCTGGCAGCGCAGCTTCTATGATCACATTATTCGGAACGAATTTTCCCTGCACATGATTCGAAGATATATTGCAACGAACCCGCAACGATGGTATCATGTTCGGAATAAACCTTGATGAAAATGAAATATTATATCGACGATTTTCCCTACCATCTCCGTTTATCATTTTCTACATTTCATCAATTATCAAAGACATCGGGGATTTTTTTGACAATGGAGCAATTATGAACGATTTGCTTGAACGAACAACCCGCTATAGCAAGGAATATCTTGATTCACTGCCGACCCGAAAAGTATATCCGACAGTCGAAGCGGTGCGTGCATTGGATCAATTAAACGAACCGTTGCCGATAGCATCAACGGATCCGGAGAAAGTCATCGACATTCTGCACGCCGTCGGATCTCCCGCCGCTGTTGCCAATGCCGGCGGACGGTACTTTGGATTCGTCATCGGCGGTTCCGTGCCTGCATCGCTGGCGGCGCACTGGCTTTCCGGCACGTGGGATCAAAACGCCGGACTGGAAGTGACCAGTCCCGTTTCGGCGGCGCTGGAGAACGTGTGTGTTCCGTGGCTGCGGGAATTGCTGAATGTTCCGGCAACATCTGGAATCGGATTTGTTACCGGAGCGACAATGGCAAATTTCAGTTCGCTTGTCGCCGCACGGAACGCGTTGCTTCGCCGCAACGGGTGGGATGTCCATGCAAAGGGATTGTTCGGCGCTCCGCCGATTCGTGTTATTGTTGGTGAAGAGGTTCATTCAAGTGTATTGAAAGCGCTCGATCTGACCGGAATGGGAAGAGACCGGGTGGAGTATGTACCGGCGGACGATCAGGGACGGATGCGTCCGGATAAAATAGGAACGCTCGACGATCGTACGATCGTGTGCCTGCAAGCCGGCAACGTGAACACCGGTGCGTTCGATGCAGCAGCGGAAATTATTCCCGCTGCGCACAATGCCGGAGCATGGGTACATGTCGACGGCGCGTTCGGATTATGGGGAGCGGTTTCAGGAAAGAGGAAACATCTTCTGCGTGGATACGAGTCGGCGGATTCCTGGGCAACCGACGCCCATAAATGGCTCAACGTTCCGTACGACAGCGGCATTGTCGTCGTCAAAGATCCGTCGGATCTTGTCAGCGCCATGGTGCAGGGTGGTGCGTATCTCGATCAGAGCGGTGCACGCATTCCGTACCAGTATACGCCGGAGTTGTCGCGGAAAGCGCGCGGCGTCGAGATCTGGGCGGCAATCAAATCGCTGGGGAGAATCGGTCTCGAAGAGATGATCGAACGCAATTGCCGGCAGGCCACCCGTTTCGCCGAACGGTTGACGGCGGCGGGATTTTCTGTACTGAATAACGTCGTGTTGAATCAGGTGTTAGTCTCGTTCGGTACGGATGAACGTACCGCCGCAGTGATCGCCGCAGTGCAAAACGACGGCACCTGCTGGTGCGGCGGCACTGTGTGGAAGGGAAAAACCGCAATGCGCATCAGTGTCTCATCATGGGCAACAACGGACGAGGACGTGGAACGGAGTGCCGATGCCATCATTCGGGCTTCGTCTTCGGTAAAATAAATCTATTCAATAATTGTCATTGCTTCGCAAAACAACGGTCCGCAATGGTCAAATAAGAATATTTCAATTTCGTTCTGTCATCTCCGCGAATCTTTTTCTACATTTCCCCATCAATCAACGTAGAGGTGCCTTTCCATGACGCCACGTGAACGAGTTCGTGCAGCGATGAAACTGCAGCCGGTGGATAAAATTCCACTGATGTGCCAGATGAGCATCGGACATATACTGCAACAGTTTCCCTGTTCGCAAGCCGATTTCTGGCATGACATCAATACTTTTGCGGACGGTTTGGTCGCGATGCGAACACTGTATCAGTTTGACGGAATCCTCGTCAGCCTGCACGGACACGATCCGGAATGGAAAAAGAATATCGCCTCGCGCCGCATGACGGATGAGTACGAAGAGATCGTCTGGAAGAACGGCGACCGGACGCATTATTTGTTCGACGACCTGCCGGAACACTATGCCGCCGTGCCGAGGGAATTACCCAACATTGCGGATGTGACGAAAAACGATCTTCATCAAAAATTGGATTTTATTCCGGTATCACAGGGACTCAAATTTTATATCCACCCCGATCACCGCTTCGATATCTTTCACGAACTGAAGAACCGTGTCGGCGACGAATATTCGCTCCACGGCGAAATCACCTCGCCGTTCGATTACTATCTCGATTTTATCGGCTATCAGGAAGGACTGATGGCAATGATCGACGCGCCGGATCAGGTAAAGATGATCATGGCGCATTATACGGAGATGATCAAAGAACTTGCCGTCGCCATGTGCGGTCACGGCATCGACGCGATCAAAGTTTCGTCGCCGTATGCAGGATCGACGTTCATCTCTCCGGAATTTTATACGGAATTTGTGATGCCGTACGAAAGCGAGATCGCACACGCGGTCCGTCAAACGGGAGTCGACATCTATACGCATACGTGCGGATCGATCAACGACCGGTTGGAACTCATGTTCGATTGCGGCATCAGCGGCATCGAATGTCTCGATCCGGAGCCGCTCGGCAACGTAGAGTTGGGAGATGCATTCCAACGGATCGGCAAGCGGGGTTTTATCAAAGGGAATATCGATTCAGTGACGATACTGCTGCAGGGAACGAAGAACGATGTTGTTGAAGACGTTCGCCGTCGGATCGAAACGGGAAGGCAACACCCCGGATTCATCCTCAGCACCGCCTGCTCCATCGCCCCGCATGTTTCACGCGAACAGATACAATTGCTCCGAACGCTCATCGATCAATACGGGAAGTTCTGATAATGACCAACGAAGAACTGCTGAATTTTCTCTCTCAGTGTGTCATTGAGGGCAAACATGTGGAATCGGAGCAGACCACCGCGCAATTGCTCGCCAACGGCCTCACGCCGATGGCAATTTTGGACAACGGTCTGCTGCCGGGAATGGCGGTGGTCGGACAACGGTTCCGCGACGGCCAGATGTTTTTGCCGCAGGTGCTGGTTTCGGCGCGCGCAATGAAAACAGCGATGAAACTGCTCGATCCCATTCTCGCCGCCAACAATACGGAACCGAAAGGGAGAGTGCTGATCGGAACGGTAAAAGGGGACGTGCACGATATCGGGAAGAATCTCGTTTCGGTGATGCTGCAGGGGAACGGGTATTCCGTGATCGATATCGGCATTCAGAATCCGGTGGAAAAATATCTTGCGGCTTTCGAACAACATAAACCCCACATCATCGGGTTGTCGGCGCTGCTGACAACGACCATGATGTACATGAAAACGGTGATCAACACCTTCAAGGAGAAGGGATTGACCGTGCCGATCATCGTCGGCGGTGCGCCGGTTACGCAGCGCTTTGCGGATGAAATCGGCGCAGACGGATTTGCGAAAAACGCAGTGGAGGCGGTGGAATTGGTAAACAGAATTTTAAATAAAAAATAGACTTGTCAAATCTGGAAGATTTGACAAGTCTTCTATACTCATGACTCTTCAACATCTCCTTGCCAAAAAACCTGTCCTCTTTGACGGTGCCACCGGTACCGAATATCAGCGGCGCGGTCTTCCCATCGGCGCAGCGCCGGAGATCTGGGTGATGGAAAATCCCGACGCAGTCAAAGACGTCCATCGCACATATGTTGCTGCCGGTGCACAAGTGATTGAAACGTGCACGTTCGGCGCCACGAAACGCCGTCTGGAAGCATCCGATGTTCGGTACTCCGTTGCCGATGTGACTCGCACCGCTGTTGCTTTGGCGCAAGAAGCAGCAAACGGAAAAGCGCTCGTCGCCGGTTCGGTCGGTCCGTTCGGGGGAATTCTCGAACCGTACGGTGATGTTACGGTGGGTGAGGTGGAAGAACTCTTCGCGGAACAAATATCCGTGCTCGTCGAAAGCGGCGTCGATATCGTACTGATCGAAACGATGATCTCCCTCAGCGAAGCGATCGTCGCATTGCGCACCGCAAAAAGCGTCGGCGCGTCAACGGTCGGCGTGACAATGACATTCGAGATGACCGGCAGCGAACCCCGCACGTCGTTCGGCGAATCCGTCCGGGATGTGGCCGCCGCCCTCACGGCGGAAGGGGCGACATTCATCGGTGCGAATTGCGGTGCAGGATTCGAACTGATGAGGATCGTCGCAACATCATTCCGATCTGAATCGAAAATCCCCATCCTGATACAAACCAATGCCGGCATCCCCACCGTTGAAAAGGGACTGATCGTCTATCCCGAACAAGCCGCCTCGTTCGGTCGATTCGTGAAAGAACTTGCCGATCTCGGCGTCGATATGATCGGCGGCTGCTGCGGAACAACGCCGGAGCATATTGCGGAAGCCCGTACGAATATCATAGAATGACATAAAAAATTCAGCGTTTTTTGATTCCAAAATCAACAAAAACATAATGAAATCATCACTTCCGCAAAATATCATAATATTTTTATTCAAGGTTAATCCGCTTCATATCACTGATTCAACACCCTGAAACCAATGGAAGATTTCCTTCAAAAACACGATTAATGAAATATCGGACACGATAATGGCACACCCACGCACCATCCGCGCACCGCGCGGAACGGCGATCTCCGCCAAAGGATGGATCCAGGAAGCGGCGATCAGAATGCTGATGAACAATCTCGATCCCGACGTTGCCGAACGTCCGCAGGAACTGATCATCTACGGCGGAACGGGAAAAGCGGCACGCAACTGGAAATGCTTCGACTCGATCGTATCGACGTTAACAAATCTAGAAAACGACGAAACTCTGCTTGTGCAATCGGGAAAACCGGTCGGAATTTTCAAGACACATCTCAATGCTCCCCGCGTGTTGATCTCAAATTCGATGCTCGTCCCCAAATGGGCAACGTGGGACGAATTCCGTCGGTTGGAAGGGCTGGGATTGACGATGTACGGTCAAATGACCGCCGGAAGCTGGATCTACATCGGATCGCAGGGAATCTTGCAGGGAACGTACGAAACGTTCGCCGAAGCGGCGCGGCAGCATTTTAAAGGATCGCTCGCCGGAAAATTCCTTCTCACCGCCGGACTCGGCGGTATGGGCGGAGCTCAGCCGCTCGCCGCAACAATGAACGGCGCCGTCTGTCTGGCTATTGAAGTGGACCGGTCGCGGATCGAGAAGCGTCTGAAAACGAAATACCTCGACACAATGACCGATAATCTTGAGACGGCGTTGTCCATGATTCGTGATGCCGTAAAAAAGAAACTCCCGCTGTCCGTCGGACTGCTCGGCAATGCGGCGGAGATTGTGCCGAAGATCGCCCGGGGAAAATTCCTTCCCGACATCGTCACCGACCAGACCTCCGCACACGATCCGTTGAACGGCTACGTTCCCGCCGGCATGTCGTACGAAAAAGTGCTCGCTCTCCGGAAAAAGGATCCGAAAAAGTACGTCGTTCTTTCACGCCGTTCGATTGTTGAGCATGTCAATGGATTGCTTGCGTTGAAGAAAAAAGGGAAGATCGTTTTCGACTACGGCAACAATATCCGCGGCGAAGCGTTCACCGGCGGTGTAAAGAATGCGTTCGACATTCCCGGATTCGTTCCCGAATATATCCGTCCGCTCTTCTGCGACGGAAAAGGACCGTTCCGCTGGGTGGCTCTCTCCGGCGATCCCGAGGATATTTACAGAACGGACCGCGCGGTGCTCGAGACATTTCCCGAGAATCAGTTACTTGCCAACTGGATACAGAAAGCGCAAAAACAAGTTGCATTCCAAGGATTGCCGGCACGGATTTGCTGGCTCGGATACGGCGAGAGGGCAAAGATGGGAAAGATATTCAACGCACTGGTCCGCAACGGCGAAGTAAAAGCCCCGATCGTTATCGGACGCGATCATCTCGACTGCGGCAGCGTTGCTTCGCCGAACCGTGAGACGGAAAAGATGAAAGACGGCAGCGACGCCATAGCGGACTGGCCGATTCTGGGCGCCATGCTGAACTCCATCGGCGGCGCCAGCTGGGTCAGCGTCCACCACGGCGGCGGGGTCGGCATCGGTAATTCCATTCATAACGGCATGGTGATTGTCTGCGACGGATCGAAAGAGGCGGACGAACGGCTGGAACGCGTATTGACCTATGATCCGGGCATGGGAATCATCCGACATGCTGATGCTGGATACGACAGGGCGATAAAAAATGCAAAACAATGGCACGTTGCCGTTCCCATGATGAAGAAATGATCCTTTCACTTTCAACGGCGAATTCGCTATTTTAGCGTAACATTTGATCACGGTCGGCATGTCACTACTAACAACGGTTCGCTCGCTAAAATTTTTTACTGCATTTTTCATCGCTATCGTTTTGCTGACGGCGATCGGTCTTTTCACGTTCCGCACCGTCCTCACGCAGTCCAGTGAATACAAACTGATCACACGGTCATATGCAATCACCAAGGGTTTGGAAGAGATACGTTCCAATGTAATACGAAGCCAGACCGAACTCCGGACCTACTACCTCACCAATAGCGTGGAATACCTCAGGAACCATCTCAATGCGATTGATACCATCAATCAAATGTTGACGGTGACCGATAGCAAATTGACCTCCGAAGATCAGAAATCCTCCATGCGATTCCTGGAACAGTTGATCCGGCAGAGAGAATCGCTGAATACACTGAAGATGAACAGCGTGGCAAAACAAGGCTATCAAAAAGCCGAGAAACAGTATCCCATTACCGTAGGCCAACGAATCATACAGAGCATCGACAGTGTCATTTCCGTCATGGAGGCGAGGGAGGAAGAGAATCTGCAATCGGAATACCGGCAGACCCAGAACCAAACCGAACAGACGCTGTTGCTGATCTCCGTCGGCGGAATTTCAAGCGTCATTCTCATCATCACGATTTTTCTTTTTTTGAACCGCGAAATCCAGCAACGCACAAGGATTGAGAAACAGATCCGGGACAGTGAAAAACGGTTTATCAGTTTTTTGGAAGCGGTACCGGCTGGGATCTATATCCTGACGGCGGACGGCCGCCCGCTGTATGCGAATGAAGAGGCAAAAAAAATTCTGGGGCAGGGATTGGTCTCCGACGCAACGGGCGATACCATGGCGGAAATTTATCAGGCATATATTCAAGGAACCAACCTTCAGTATCCCACTGAAAAAATACCGATCGTGCGGGCGCTGAACGGCGAACGGAGCACCATCTCCGATATCGAAATTTGGAGACCCGATAGAGTGGTGCCGCTGTATGTTACCGGTGCCCCCATTTACGACAGCGAAGGAAAACTGCAATATGCCATGGCCGCCTTCGTGGATATTTCCGAACAAAAATCCGCCGAACAAAAACTGGCGGACAGCGAAGAACGGTACCGGCAATTTATCGAAAACGCAACGGATATCATCTACCGTACCGACCATAACGGACGAATGACCTATGTGAATCCTGTCGGCCTGAGAACATTCGGATATTCTGAAGAGGAATCGATCGGCATGCATTATATCGATGTTGTTGCCGAGGCGGAACGGACCGTAGTGAAAAAATTCTATCTCCGTCAGATTTTGAATAAGACCGAGACGACGTACTACGAATTTACCGCCCGGCAAAAATCGGGCAAAGAGATAGTGCTCGGACAGAATGTGCAGTTGTTGTTCAAGGGGACGCAAGTGATCGGATTCCAGGCGCTGGCACGTGACATTACCGAACGGAAGATCGCCGAAGAGCAACTGGAGCAACAGAAACAGCAGCTCGAAACGGTTATCGGTACGGTGGACGAGGGGATCACACTCAGCGACGACAAGGGACACTTCGAGATCTTCAACCGCATGATGGAGACGTTGACCGGATACACGAAAGAGGAAGCGAACCGCGGTGAATTCACGACATTGCTCTATCCCGATCCGGAAGAACGGGAAAAAGGGATCGACCGGCTTGCCGTTGTGCTCGAAAAAGGGACACTCGAGAATGTCGAAACGAACATCCTCACAAAATCCGGCAAGCAAAAGACGCTGCTGATCTCCACCCGACTTGTCCGTTTGAAAGGAAGGAACATGTTCCTCAGCGCGTATCGCGACATTACGGTGCGGAAGAAGCAGGAAGAAGAACTGCGGGAGGCGAAAGAGAGCGCCGAAGCCGCCACACTGGTGAAGTCGCAGTTCCTGGCGACTATGAGCCACGAGATTCGCACACCGATGAACGGCGTGATCGGCATGACCGATCTGCTGTTGCAAACCGATTTGTCGGACGAACAACGCGAATTTACCGAGATCATCCGCACGAGCGGCGAAACGTTGATGACGCTGATCAACGACATCCTCGACTTTTCAAAAATCGAATCGGGAAAACTGGAACTGGAAGAACGCCCGATTGAACTGCAAATGCTGATCGAAGAATCGTTCGACCTTGTCTCGCGCCGCGCGGTGGAAAAACAGCTCGACCTGGTCTATCTGATCGAACCGGCAGTGCCGCCGTACATCATCGGCGACCCGACCCGTTTGCGGCAGGTGCTGCTGAATCTGACAAACAATGCTATCAAGTTCACGGAAAAAGGGGAAGTTTTTATCTCGGTGTCCGAGACGGCGCACAACGGAAAACGAACGGAACTGCAATTTTCGGTGAAAGATTCCGGCATCGGCATACCGAAGGAGAAGATCACCCTGTTGTTCGAAGCGTTCACGCAGGCGGATGCGTCGACGACCAGAAAATACGGCGGGACTGGTTTAGGCCTGGCGATCTCAAAACGGCTGGTGGAGTTGATGGGAGGAAGGATCTGGATCGAGAGCGAGGTCGGCAAAGGATCGACATTCCATTTTACTATATCCGTTCCGACGGTGGACGATATCGATTCCATGCCGAAGAAATATCTCCGCGGGAACATACCGGAACTAAGCGGCAAGCGGGTGCTGATCGTCGACGACAATCCGACCAACCTGAACATTTTACGCATCCAATGTTCCAACTGGGGAATGCATCCCCGGGCGACACTGTATCCGAAGGAAGCCCTGCAGTGGCTGAATGCGAACGATCCGTTTGACATCGCCATTCTCGATTTTCACATGCCGGAAATGGACGGAATACATCTCGCAAGAGAGGTGCGAAAAATCCGTGACCGCTCTCAGTTGCCGATGATTCTCTTCTCATCATCGGTCAAGAGCGATTCACAAAATGACGGAGACGATCTCTTCGATGCATTCATCATGAAACCGCTGAAACATTCGCAGCTCAACGCCGCAATGATTTCGGTGTTGACGGCAAAACCGGGAGCGCGGCGAGCGCCGGTGCAAAGCAAAACAGTTGCGGCGGAAAAACTAGCTGCGGGATTGCCGCTTTCCATTCTCATCGCCGAGGATAATGTCATCAATCAGAAACTCGCCGTCCGACTGCTCCAGCAGCTGGGATATATTCCTGATATTGCGATGAACGGCAACGAAGTGTTGCAGAAACTCAAACAGCAGCGGTTCGACCTGATCTTTATGGACTTGCATATGCCGGAACTCGACGGCCTGGAAACCACAAAGATGATCGTCGCATCGACCGATCCGATGATGCGCCCCAAGATTATCGCCATGACCGCCGATGCCATGACCGGAGATCGCGAACGATGCATCGATGCGGGCATGGACGATTACATTAGTAAACCGGTTCGTCTGGATGGACTGAAAGCGATGATCGAAACGTACGGGAAGAAGATTCTCCAGCGGAAAAATTCGGGAACGGACAACCTGTTGTATGCCATGATCGCGGAACGGTTGAATCATCTTATGACGGAAACGGATCTTGAATTTATGAACGAATTCACCGCCAGCATCCCCGATCAGATGCAGACCGGTATGAACGAGATCCGTCAGGCGATCGAAAGAAAAGATCTGAAAGAAGCGATCTTTCATTCCCATAAATTGCGCGGACTCATGCTGACAATCGGCGCAACGCCGGCTGCCGACATCTGCCGTAAAATTGAGTCGACGAAGACGCAAGAAGACCTCGCCAAACTGGGCGACGCGGTCGCCGTTCTCGAACGGGAAACCCGCCGGAGTATGGACACGGTCGCCGCCGTTGCAAAAACATTCGGCACATGACAGAACAGATAGGATTGTGCGAACAGTGCGTGCATCACTCAATCGTTCTCTCCCGGTGCGGTAATCGCTTTCACCTGTGCAGGAGATCGAAAACCGATTCGTCATACCCGAAATATCCCCGTCTGCCGGTGCAACAGTGCGGCGGATTTGTCTCCGCAGATTCCGGCAACGGCCGTCACAACAATGCCAAAGACCAATGAATCTTCTCATTAACAATATCGGACAATTGATCACCGTCGCCGCGAACGGCGCACGGACCAAAACCGGCGCAGCGATGTGCGATATCGGAATGGTGCCGAACGCCAGCCTGCTCATTCAGAACGGTGTCGTCACTTCCGTTACTGCCGGAGATCACTCTGCAGCGCCGGAAGATATCGATGTGATCGATGCGGAAGGACGGGTGGTGCTGCCGGGATTCGTCGATTCGCACACGCATACCGTTTTTGCCGGCACGCGCGAAAATGAATTTGCAATGCGCGCCGAGGGAAAATCGTATCAGGAAATTGCGGCGGCCGGCGGAGGGATCATTTCCACCATGCGCACCACGCGCGAGGCAACCAAAAAAGAATTGTACCGCAGCGCGGAACGCCGCCTGAACATGATGATGCGGTACGGCACCACCGCCGTCGAGATTAAAAGCGGGTACGGACTTTCTCCCGAAGCGGAAATAAAAATCCTTGAAGTAATCCACGATCTGAAGAGGGACCATTACGCCACCATCGCCGCCACGTTTCTCGGAGCACACGCGTTTCCGCCGGAATATAAAGACGACAACAAAGCATACGTGGACCGCATCTGCGACTACATGCTGCCGTACATCGCGGAGAAAAAACTCGCCACGTTCGTCGATGTCTTTTGCGAGAAGGGATATTTCGATCTGCATTTCACCGAACAGATCATCCTCGAAGCAAAACGGCACGGCATGATACCGAAACTCCATGCCGATCAATTGAACGCCTTCGGCGCGACGGAACTCGGCGCCAGACACAACGCCATCTCCGTCGATCATCTCGAAAAGACGAACGAGAACGGCATCGCCGCATTGAAGAATTCGCAGACCATTGCGACCGTACTTCCCGGCTGTTCCCTTTTTCTCAATCATCCCTACGCACCCGCCCGCGCGCTCATCGATGCGGGTATTCCGGTGGCGCTGGCGACGGACTTCAATCCCGGCTCGCAGATGTGCTACTCCATGCAGATGATGCTCACCCTCGCCTGCACGCAAATGCAGATGACCCCTGAAGAGGCGATCACCGCCGCTACGCTCAACGGCGCCGCCGCAATCGGCCTTTCGGACGAGATCGGCAGCATCGAAACCGGCAAGCAGGCCGACGTGGTGATCTACGACGCGCACGATTACCGCATGATACCGTACCACTACGGCATCAACCATGTCTGGAAAGTGGTGAAGAACGGCGTGGTACTCGATTTTTAGTCTAGAAATTCACCACAGAGTGCGCTGAGAACGCAGAGGATAGTAAGAAAGTGATGCCATGACTCTAAGTCATGGCATCACTGATTATGCCACCAATCCGATTGCTTTCGGCAATCGGATTGGTATCTTGTTAAAGATGAAAACACATTCATTAATAGAGCAAATCGTTTTTCTTGTCTTCTGCTCACTTTTACAGATTACCTGCACGAAAGATCCTCCGATTGTCCCCCCAATTGAACCGCCGCCGTATCAGCAGAGTATATATCTTACTGTTGTAGACAGCGGATTGACTGAGATGTATCTCTCGCTCTCCATGACCGACACACTTCCGCCGAGAGGATTTGAGATATTTCGAAATAACAATAAAGTTCTTTCCGGTTCGCTTTTCGGCAAAGATACAACGCTGGTGGATACGACAGCAATTTTGAATACATCATATACATATCAGGCTTTTCGAGTTGATGATGCCCTGCGGAATGATTCCAGCGCCGTTATCGCGACAAGGACGCTTGATACGACGAGTCATTCAATAAATTGGACTGTGTATACACTTGGGGGTGCATCATCGAGTTTTCTGTATGATATTCTTTTGAATAATGAAAATGATATTTGGGTATTTGGTGAAATCTTCGACTATGACTCCTTAGGTCAAATTGATATAAAACCTTATAATGCTGCTCATTGGAACGGTATTACATGGACCCTCAAGCGATTGTACTATCAATATAACTCAACAGATAGTGTAGTATTTTCGCCGATTCGAGGATTCGCTCTTGATTCAAAAGGTGATATGTGGTTTTCGGCAGTGAGTATTTTTCATCTTCGTCAAACATCATCGCTTGCGGAATTAGTATTCTCTCGACAAATGCTTCCAAATCAATTGTCGACAATCGAAAAAATATATATAGACTCGAAAGATCGAATTATTGGAGTTGGCAACGCAGGATCAATTGTCGTAGGGGAAAATTCAAAATGGAAGGTTATTGCTTCAGGAACGACACAACCATTTACAGATATTTACGGCACTTATCGGAAACATGAAAATAATGATGAGATTCTATGCATTGCATCAAACAAGATGAACTATTCGGGGAAAAAACTCTTAAGAATTGAAGGCGAAAATGTTGAAGACGTTTCATTAGATGGAATCCCAGGATCTATAATATCGGTCTGGTTTATTCAAGGTGTACGTTACTATGCTGTTGGGAATGGAGTCTATACAACGAAGTCCAAAGATATTACCTGGACAAAAGAAACGTCTTTTCCATCTTTTTATACAAATAGTATAAGAGGGACGGGATTAAATAATATTTTCACTGCGGGTGATTTTGGTGCCTTGTCACATTTTAATGGTTTAACATGGATGCATTACGATCCATTGGGTAGTGGTTCATTAAGAAAAATTGCAGTCAATAATTCATTAGTAGTTGCTGTTGGAGGAGGTCTGCCGAATGGCAAGGCGATAATCGTCATTGGAAGATCAAAAAAGTTGTAAGATTGCAGGAAAGCGGTAAAATTTACAAAATATTGCCAGTCTGTCCAATCCACCATCCGATACATTCTTTGTGATTTCGTGCTTTTGTGGCAAATGAGTGTAAATCTCTTGGTATTTAATATTCCTTCCTGTTCGCGTACACATTCATCAGCAATCCCGCCATCATCATATACGAAACGAGCGACGATCCGCCGTAACTCAGGAAAGGGAGAGGTATGCCGATCACCGGCATCAGTCCCACCGACATGCCGATGTTGACAAAGATATGGAATGTAAACAATGAGCAGATGCCGATCGCCACGAGCGAACCGAACCGGTTCTTCGATATCGATGCGAGATGAATTCCGCGATACAAGACGATGGCAAAAAGTGTGAGCACCACAAGACTGCCGATGAATCCGAACTCTTCCCCCGGCACGCAGAAGATAAAATCGGTCCACTGCTTGGGAATGAAACTCAATTGTGTCTGCGTCCCCCGCATAAATCCCTTGCCGAACAATCCCCCGGACCCGATCGCCACTTTCGCCTGAATCACGTTGTACCCGGCGCCGAGCGGATCGTTGTTGGGATCGAGAAACGTTGCTATGCGGTTTTGCTGATACGCGGGAAGTTTTCCGTACACAATCTGCACCAGGAATCCGACGACGACATTCGCGCCGAACACCAGTGCGGCAAAGAACTGGTTTTCGCGCCGCAGCATCCACAAGCCGATCCCGAGCAGTATGAGCACGATCAAAAACGGCGTGGTGCCGATAATCGACGCGGCGGCGACGATCGCCGGCGCGATGATGATGATGATCAGGAACTTCGACGCTCCCGCCCAGTACAGCAGCGGTACGAACATGCCGAGGTATGTCATCGCAGTACCGAAGTCCGGCTGCTGGATGATCAGCAGAATGGGGAGGATCACGATCACGCTGGTTTTGACCAGATCCTTCAAATCGGTCGCTTTCACGTCGCCGCGGCTCAGGTACGATGCGAGAGCGAGCAGCGTGGTAATTTTAATGAATTCCGACGGCTGAATGCCGAGTCCCGCAACGCCCAGCCAGCTCTGCGAGCCGTACACCCGTTTTCCCACAAAGAGCACGAGCACCAAAAGCCCGAGCGAAGCAAAAAATATGCTGAACGCCGAGCGCTGCAGCCAGCGGATCGGGAGCACCATCATTGTCAGCATGGAGAAGAGTCCGATTCCCGCCCACAACAATTGGCGGTAAAAATCCCGTCCGTCGTACGCATCGAATGTTGCGGAGTAGATCGACAGCAATCCCACCCCTACCAGCGCAATGACGCTGAAGAAGATGGTCCGGTCGAAATATTCTTTGAAGAATGTGTTCATGAATTTTAAAAAACCATTTCGATTGAATTAATTTACCGCAACAGATTGTGCCGTTGTCCGCGGTTTCTTCACACCGTATCGAATGATTTCGCCGTATAAATATTGTTCCATACACAATCCTGCAATCGGCGCGGCGAACGATCCGCCGTAGCCGACATTTTCCACCAGCACGCAGATGGCGATCTTCGGATCGTCGAACGGCGCAAAGCCGATGTACCACGCGTGCGATTTTCCGTGCGGATTCTGCGCCGTGCCGGTTTTTCCCGCCACTTCAATTCCCGGAACGCGCGATGCGGCGCCGGTTCCTCCCGGTGCCATTACGGCGCGGCGCATTCCTTCGCGCACGACATCCCACGAATGTTCCTTCAATGTAAAGGAATGCTCATCAATCGGTACTTTCTCCGACCGCTTGGTTTTGCGATGGTAGATGGTATTGACAATGTGCGGTTGAAAATGTTTCCCTTTGTTTGCCAGCATTGCGGCATAGTTTGCCATTTGCAGCGGAGAGACGCCCACTTCACCCTGTCCGATGCCGAGTGAGATCAGGTAGCCCTGCGTCCATTTTCCTTTGCCGTGCACACGGTCGTAATATTCTCTTGTCGGCAGCAGTCCGGAATTCTCTTCGGTGATGTCGATCTTCGACATTTGCCCGAAGCCGAACTTCGATCCCATGGCGCTCCAGTCGTCGATTCCCACCTTCAGCATCAATTGATAAAAAAAGACGTTGCACGAGCGGTGGATTGCATCGACGACGTTTACTTTCCCGTGCACATGTTCGCAGGCGAATGTCTTGTTGCCGTACCGGTACGATCCGTAGCAGGTGATGGTCCAATTTTCGTCGATCACATTATTCTCAAGCGCGGTCAGGGCAAGCAGCATTTTAAATGTCGATCCCGGCGGATAGCGTGTCAACGTAGCGCGGTTGAAGAGCGGTTTCTCTTCGTCGTTGTTCAGCGCACGCCAGACATCGGGCGGTGTGACGCCGCTGAAAAACGAAAGATCGTAATCCGGTTTGCTCGCCAGGGCAATGACACCGCCGTTGCGCGGATCGATTGCTACCACCGCGCCTCGCTTTCCCGCCAGCAGCGTTTCCGCCATTGCCTGCACATCTGCATCGATCGATAAACGCAGATCGAGTCCGTCTTCCGGCGGAATGTCGTGCTTGCCGTTGTTGAACGTGCCGATGATCTGTCCCTTCGCATTCTGCGAGATGAATTCCCATCCTTTGGCGCCGCGGAGAAATTGTTCGTACTTCGATTCGAGTCCCGCGCTGCCGATCAGGTCTCCCGGCTGATAAAATTCCTTGTTCCGTTCGAGCTGCTGGTCGGTGATTTCCTTGGCATAGCCGAACATATGGCTACCGCGGATGATCGTGGGATAATGACGCTTGGCTTCCATTTGAATCTCAACGCCGTACAGTTTTGCGCGGTGTTCTTCCAGCATCGAAAGTTCCGCAAAGGTGATGTCGCGTTTGATTCTGGCGGGGACAAAAGGATTGTACTTACGCGCTTGCCGGATTTTTGCGATGATGTCGCTTTCGGGCATGGAGAGAATCGTCGACAGAATGGGAATATTGCCGCGATCGAAATCGATCGGCGTGAGCATGACGGTGTAGGAGGGACGATTGTCGACCAGCAGAACACCTTTCCGGTCGTACATGTATCCGCGGATCGGTACTTTCGGCACATTACGGATCGAATTGGCTTCCGCCTCTTTGCCGTAGACATCGCCGTGGACGTACTGCAATTGAAACAGCCGCACCAGTAGCAGGATAAACCCTGTTGCGATGATCAACTTGAAAACACGTCGTCGTTCTATTGTTCCGAATTCATCGGTCATGGCGCTCGTACATCCCTATCGCAATTGTGGCTTCCGCATCGCAACGAACATCGGTATGGATGAGATCGTCGTGGTGTACAGCGATGAAAAAAGGCCGAACCGGAAAATCGCCGTCAGTATATGCACGTCGCTTCCCTGCGTGAAGACGATAAAGTAAATGATGTTGTGAATAAACGAGATCACCGCCACGATTACCAGAAAACGGTAATTGCTGATCGTGATCTCAATTTTGTTTTCGTGATAAAAATATCCTGCGATAAATCCCGCCACGGTTTTGCACAGCGCCGAAAGGCCGAGGAATTGTCCGCTCATCAGATCGATCGTTAAACCGATCGCGAAGCCGTAGATCGTTGCGGGTATCTGTCCGCGCGTGACGGCGATGTACACGATCCAGATCACCATGATATCCGGCACGATGTTGAACACCGAGGTGAACGAAACGACCGTCGTCTGCACGGTAATCAGCAGTACGGTGATGAGGGATAATCGAACGTGTGTCGGCATGGAAATGGACCTGACAGAATTGTGACCGGCGCGGTAATAAGACTCCTCTGTCTTTGAAAGTAGTGTATATTCAAAAAAGAATCAATCAAAAGCAGTGCGGAAATCTTTTTCTTGCTTCTCTCTCTAAGTTTCATAACTTTGGATGTGTGAATGTGATCTTCAAACATATCGCCCCCCCATCCGCTGCGCTGTTTTACAGCCGGAACGATCCTACGGATATTCGTCTGGGAGATACGGTACTGCGGGGAGAGCAGAATTTTTCCGATGAGGTGAAAATCTGCCTGCTCGGCGTTCCCACCGACGAAGGAGTAAAGCGAAACGGCGGCCGTACCGGCGCAAAGGATGGTCCCGACGCCATACGTACGGAACTGTATAAACGAACACCATTTGTTATCGGCAAGGAGAAATCCCCCGCAGAACTGACGATTTTCGATCTCGGGGATATTAAGATCGGCAAAACACTGGAAGAGACGCACGACCGGCTGGCGGAAACAATCCGGGCGCTCTGTTCGCAAAACATTGTCCCGATTGTGCTCGGCGGTGGGCACGATATCGCCTATCCGGACTTTGTCGGATTTTCCGAAGGACGGAAGACCGTCGGCGTGATCAATATTGACACCCATCTCGATTACCAAAAACCGGTTCCCAAAAGAAACAGCGGCACATCGTTTCGGCAGATGCTGGACCATCACCGCAGCCCGTTAAATGCCATGAACTTCGTTGAAGTAGGCATCCAGTCCTTTGCCAATTCTCGGGAACATTACACCGAATTGATCGACCGGGGAGCGACGGTCTTTTCACTGCGCGACGTTCGCGAAGACGGCATCACCAAAGTTCTCGAACTTTCTTATGAACTTGCCACCACCGGAAACGATTCGCTCTATATTAGTTTCGATCTTGATGCGATCCACGGCTCCGACGCTCCCGGTGTGAGCGCCTCGCTACCCACGGGATTATCTGCTGAGGAATTCCTCACCGCCGCTCTTTTTGCCGGCAAACGGCGGAAAACAAAGATCATCGATATTGTGGAAATGAACCCGAAATACGATGTGGACGGTCGCACCGCCAAACTTGCCGCATTAACAATCATGTATTTCCTGACGGGATTCGCAAACCGGTAACGGTATCTTGCACTTCCTTCCTTATTTTAGTATTTTAGTCCCAGAGAAACCCTGCCTTTGAAGCTTTTCGGCGGGGATTTTTGTTTGTTTGAGTGCATGAGAGTCATTGAGTCCTCGTTTGGTCGTTTTCTTATACTCAACTACTCAACTACTCAAATACTCAACGACTCAACTGCATGCAACTGACTGCCCTTAAAAAATGAATGACATCCGAAATTTCTGCATTATCGCTCATATTGACCACGGCAAATCGACGCTGGCGGACCGCCTGTTGGAGTTTACCGGCCGCATAACACAACGCGATCTCGTCGTCAACCAGGTGCTGGACGATATGGATCTGGAGCAGGAACGCGGAATTACCATTAAATTGCACGCCATTCAGATGGAGTACAAGTCGAAAAGCGGCGAAACCTTTACGCTCAACCTCATCGATACCCCCGGCCATGTCGATTTTACCTATGAAGTTTCTCGTTCTTTAGCAGCTTGCGAAGGCGCCATTTTGGTCGTTGATGCGTCTCAAGGAGTAGAAGCACAAACCATCAGCAACCTGTACATGGCAATCGAGGCCGGTTTGGAGATCATTCCGGTCATGAATAAGATCGATCTTCCCTCCGCTGCAACGATGATGGATACAGTGCGGGACGAAGTGATTGGATTGCTGGGGTGCAAAGACGAAGAGATTATCCGCGCAAGCGCAAAAGCGGGAATCGGCATTGAAGATATTCTTGAAGCGATTGTGCACCGGGTCCCTGCGCCCAAGGGGGATCCGACAAAACCGCTCCGCGCGTTGATCTTCGATTCAAAGTTCGACGCATATCGCGGCGCCGTGGCATACGTGCGGGTTGTGGACGGCGTTTTGCGGGAGAAAGATAAAATCAGGTTCATCAATAACAAAACTATGGCGGAAGTGGAAGAATGCGGTGTGCTCTATATGAATAAGAGCCGGACCAAAGAACTGACCGCCGGCAATGTCGGATATGTGATCGCCGGTCTGAAGAATGTGCGCGATACGAAAGTGGGGGATACGATCACCTCACAGTATCACGGAGCTACGGAAGCGCTGGCGGGATACAAGGTAGTAAAACCGATGGTCTTCAGCGGATTGTACCCGACCAACGCGGATGATTTTGCGGAGCTGCGCGAATCGCTGGAGAAGCTCTCGCTGAACGACTCGTCTCTTATCTATGTGCCGGAATCCTCCGGTGCATTGGGATTCGGTTTCCGGTGCGGGTTTTTAGGTTTACTCCACATGGAAATTATTCAGGAGCGGCTCGAGCGTGAATTCAATCAATCGCTCATTACCACTGTGCCGAACGTCGAACTGCGGATAATTCTCACCAGCGGCGAAACGCTGACAGTCGATAATCCCGCCGATATGCCCGATCCGTCCAAGATCGATCGTGTCGAGGAACCGTTCATCAAGGCGCAGATCATTACGCCGACCGAATACATCGGCAACATCATGAAGCTGGCAACCGACCGCCGCGGCATTTGGAAGAACACCAGCTATCTGGATCCGACCCGAGCGGATGTGACGTACGAATTTCCGCTATCGGAGATCATCTTTGATTTTTACGATAAGCTGAAATCCCTTACGCGCGGGTATGCGTCGCTGGATTATGAATATCTCGATTACCGCGAATCCGATCTGGTGAAACTCGACATTCTGTTGAATGCCGAACCGGTGGATGCGCTGTCGACAATTGTCCATCGTGACAAATCGTTCGAAATGGGGAAGAAACTCTGTTCAAAACTGAAGGAACTGATACCGCGGCAGATGTTCGAAGTGGCGATCCAGGCAGCGATTGGCAGCAAAGTTATTGCACGCACCACCGTTTCCGCGATGCGGAAAAACGTGCTGGCAAAATGTTACGGCGGCGATATCTCCCGAAAGCGCAAACTGCTCGAGAAGCAGAAAGAGGGAAAGAAGCGAATGAAACAAGTGGGACGGGTTGAACTTCCTCAGGAAGCATTTTTAGCTGTGTTGCAAATGGGAGATGAATAAAAACATTTTATGATTTTGTGATTTACTGATTTTATGGTTGACAAGTGAAAAATAATTCCTTGTGGGCCGAGCATTCCTGCTTGGCCAATTTTGAAATACAAATGAGTAGCAATAAAAATATTTTCTGATTTTGTAATTGGAAGAAGATATTTAAAGCATTGTGAGCCAATCATTCTTGATTGGCCTTTGTAGGCCGATCATTCTTGATTGGCCAGCATAAAAGAAGAAATTGAACAACACCATTTTATGATTTTGTGATTTGCTGATTTTATGATTGACAAGTGAAAAATAAATCCTTGTGGGCCGAGCATTCCTGCTTGGCCAGTTTTGAAATATAATAAGTAGCAATAAAAATATTTTCTGATTTTGTAATTAGAAGAAGAAATTTAAAGCATTGTGAGCCAATCATTCCTGATTGGCCAATGTAATACACACCAGACTACCATTATTCATTTGATCGGACAATAATTCTATGGCAAAGAGCGAAGAAAAAAAGGAAGAAACACCGGCAGCGCAAAAGCCGTTGAAGGAGCGCTTGAAACATCAGGTGAAGGAATTCATCCTCGTCTTCGGCGGATTCCTGCTGCTGAACAATTTTGTGATTGCATCATTCCTTGTACCCACCGGATCGATGGAAAACGAAGTGATGACGGGAGATTTTCTGATGGTGAACAAGTTCCTGTACGGCGCCTCAACGCCGCGCAACATCATGTTCACCAACGTCCGCCTGCCGTGGACGATGCTGCCGGGATTCAAGGATGTGGAGCGGGGAGACGTGATCGTATTCGAATTTCCCGGATACCGCGAAGAGGTCAATCCGGCGGAGTTTACCTTTTATCTCAAACGATGCCTTGCCCTGTCGGGCGATACGCTCGAGATTAGGAATCGGGTTGTGTACATTAACGGCGAAGCGGCACCGCTGCCGAAGAACATGAAGTTCAATTATTCGCCGAAACCTCCGATGTACATCGAAGAGCGCATTTTTCCTCCCGGCTCCCCGTTCAATGAAGATAATTACGGGCCTATCGTGATCCCGAAAAAGGGAATGACGATGGAGATTACCGCCGAAAATTTCTACCAATGGGAGACATTCATCCGCCGCGACGGCCACCAGCCGGTGCTGCTGAGCGACGGGACGGTGCTGATCGACGGCGTTCCGGCAAAGAATTATGTCGTCGAAAAAGATTATCTGTTCGGTATGGGAGACAACCGCGACAACTCTCTCGACAGCCGCTTCTGGGGATTCATTCCGCGGGAGAACGTGGTCGGCACGCCGATGTTCGTGTATTTCTCCGTGATGGGAACGGATGAATACGTCGCACGAAAGGCGATGGCGGGCGAAAGCATGCGGATGGAGTTTATCTATACAACATTCTCCGGACACAATCTGCTGCTGGATATCGCATCGAAGATCGTCCTGGTCGTCTTCAATCCCGAAATGATCCGCTTTGGCCGCATCGGCAACGTGATCGGATAACGGCAGGGTTTGGGCATGCGGCGCTCGATCAGGGATATTCTGCTGGTATTGTTTTTTACCATTCTCTTTGCGGCGGGACTGAAATCGTGTGTCGTTGACGCCTATAAGATCCATACCGAATCGATGAGCGAAACGCTTCGCGGCGGAGATTTTTTACTGGTCAATAAACTCATCTACGGAGCGCGGTCTCCTTCACACTTTCTCTTTATTCCTTTGCCGCAATTTTCTCTTCCGGCCATTGCTTCGGTCTCTCGCGGCGACGTGATCGTCTTCGAATTTCCCGGTGAACCGGATGAGATCCTGCCGGTGCGGCATCAGTATGTCGTAAAGCGCTGCGTGGCGCTCCCGGGGGACACGGTCGAGATCTCCAACGCCAATCTGATCGTGAACGGATTTCGCACGGCGCGGTCGTTTTCACAATTCGATTCCGTTTCGTATTCTGCCATAGTGCCGTACCTCGGCATGCAGGTGCCGCTCGATCTGTCGTCGTTCAAGCAGTGGAACGTTTTCATCCAGCGGGAGGGACATCGAGTGGACATTGCGCACGACACTCTATTGATCGACGGTGTCGCATCGCCGGTATACACCGTTAAAAAAGACTATTGCTTCGTTGTCGGGGATAATGCCAGAAACAGCTACGACAGCCGCCACTGGGGTTTCGTGCCGGTGGAGAATGTCGTCGGCCGTGCGGCGATAATCTACTGGTCAAAAGACGAAAACGGCATTCGCTGGAACAGAATCGGAAAATTCATCCGGTAAGAATTTTTATATATTTCCATTCCATGTTGATCAATCATTAATCATTACGCGTTACGCATTAATCATTATTTCTTACTTTGTCTTCCCTCTACTTCCATATCCCGTATTGCGAACACAAATGCGTCTATTGCGATTTCTATTCCATTGAGAATATGACGTCGATGGAGGGATTTCTCGTGTCGCTGGAACTCGAGATTGTTCGGCGTGCGGAGGAGTTTTCTTCGTCCGAACCGGTGGAGACGATCTTTTTCGGCGGAGGCACGCCGTCGCTTCTTTCGTCGGCACAGTTTGAAAAAATATTTTCATTGATCGCCAAAAATTTTCGCGTGGAACGGAATGCGGAGATCACCTGCGAATCGAATCCCGGTACAGTGGAACAGAACAAGTTGCGGGAATTTCGTTCGGTCGGTTTTAACCGCGTAAGTTTCGGCATTCAATCGTTCTACGACGACGACCTGAAATTCTTGACGCGGATCCATTCTGCCGAAGAGGCGGAACGGGCGGTGAAAAACGCGCGTCGGGCGGGATTCGACAATATCAATGTCGATCTCATCTTTGCTCTGCCAAAACAAACCCCCGGCCGATGGAAGGAAAATCTTCGCCGGGCAATCGCGCTGCAGCCCGATCATATTTCCGCTTATGCATTGATCGTCGAAGAAGAGACGCCGCTTGCAACGATGGTAAAAAACAAACTGGTTGCGCCGCTTCCGTCCGAAGAGGATGCGGAATTGTACGAGATCACCATCGACACGCTTACCTCGCATGGGTACGCACAATATGAAGTATCGAATTTTGCACAGCCGGGACAGGAATGCCGGCATAACATCAATTATTGGAATCATTCGAACTATATCGGATTCGGCCCTTCGGCGCATTCGTTCTGGAAAGATTCTGAAACAACAGGCAAGAGATGGTGGAATGTCCGCAGCATACAGAGTTACCGCGATATGCTCTCGCGCGGCGTATATCCTCTGACGGGAAGCGAAGAGATCGATCGACTGAAATTCTTCCACGAAGAGATTTTTCTGGGATTACGCAGTACGGGGATCGACACGGCGAAACTGTTACGGTTATATGGCACCGAATCGCTGCAATCGTCAGAAGAATGGATCAAAACGATGGAACAGGAAGGTTTGCTGCACCGTCAAAATTCTGCGATATCATTAACGTCAAAAGGGTATGCAATTTGTGATGAGATTGCAGGAAAGTTGATCGGCGAGGCATTCCCGGGCGCATAAGCATGGATTTTCTTTTGAAAATCGGCACTTTCAAAGTATATTAATCTACTTTTATAACAGATCTATCCACCACGAGGTTGTTAATGGAACATACCAAACTGAATAAAATTGTCGCGGGATTCGTTTTTGCCGTTTCACTTATCGTGTATGTGCTGACGCTCGCCGATACGGTTGTTTTTTGGGATGTCGGTGAATTCATCGCCGCTTCCTATCTGTTGCAAGTACCGCATCCCCCGGGATCCCCTCTCTTCCTGCTGCTGGGAAACGTCTTCGGGATAATTATGGCGCCGTTTTATTCCGATCCGGCAGTTCGGGTTCATTTTGTGTCGGCTCTATCGAGTGCATTGACGGTATTATTTTTGTATCTGGCATTGGTGAAGGTGATCATCCTCTGGCGTCCGCGAACCGATGACTGGTGGAATAAAATTTCGCTGTACGGTGCCGCTGCAATCGGCGCGTTCTCCCTGACGTTCAGCGCCACATTCTGGTTCAACGCGGTGGAAGCGGAAGTGTACGGCATCAGCATGCTTTTTGTTGCCGTGGTGACATGGCTCTCCCTTCGCTGGAATGAACGGGCGGATACACCTGCCCATCAAAAGTATGTCTTCCTGATCGCATATTTTATCGGGTTATCTCTTGGCGTTCACCTGCTCTCGCTGTTGGTGATCTTTCCGTTCCTGATTATCATCTTCTTCCGTCGTTACGAATTCTCGGTCCGGAATTATCTCATTTTCGGCGGCATTGCAATTGCCATTTTTGCCGTGGTGTATCCCGGCATCGTCAAGATACTTCCAAGCTTGCTCGACGGAAAATATTCATTCGGAAGCGGCAACGAAGTACATAGCATTATCTGGACGCTGATTCCGCTTGTGGCGATCGGCGCGGCAATCTACGGCGTGTGGTATTCGATCAAATATAAAAAGGAGATGCTCCATCTGGCATCGATGTCCTTCCTGCTGATTCTGATGGGATATTCGACCTATACGATGGTGATCATCCGCGCAAATGCGCGCCCTCCGATGAACGAAAATGATCCGAGCACGATGGAGAAACTCGTTTCCTACCTCAACCGCGAACAGTACGGCGACGCACCGCTGATGACCCGGCGATGGAGTCAGGAACCGCAGCATCAGGGTATGTATACGAACTATAAGAGCGACTGGGATTACTTCACACGGTATCAGATGGACGAAATGTTCCTCCGGTATTTTCTCTGGCAGTACGTCGGACGCGAAGGCGACTGGCAGGGAGCGGGAGTGAACTGGAAACAACTCTGGGCCATTCCGCTGCTCGTCGGACTTTTCGGATTCTATTATCACTGGAAGAAAGACCGGGTGATGTGGTGGGTCTTCTTTAATTTCTTCTTGCTGATGGGTTTCATCATGGTCTTTTACTTCAACATGCAGAATCCGCAGCCGAGAGAGCGCGACTACTTTTATGTCGGTGCGTTCTTTGTTTTTTCGGCATGGATCGGCATCGGTGCTCTCGGCATTCTGGATACAGTGCGCGAAAAAATCAAATCGGGACAGTTGCAAAAACTTGTCTCGTACGGCGTGCTGTCGGTATTGATCGTTTTCATTCCGTTCAATATGCTGTACACCAATTATAAGGTGTCGGACCGCAGCGGCGATCATGTGGCGTGGGATTATTCGTATAACCTGCTGCAATCGTGCGAACCTGATGCGATCCTTTTCACCAACGGCGACAACGATACATTCCCGCTCTGGTATCTGCAGGATGTCGAAGGAGTGCGCCGGGATATCCGGATCGTCAATCTCAGCTTGGTCAACACTACCTGGTATATCATGCAATTGAAGCACGAAATGCCGCACGGCGCCAAGAAAGTGCCGATCAGCCTCAGCGATGCAGAAATTGCGCAGATTGGGCCGATGCAGTGGGAGCCGCGGGAAATGACAATTCCCGTTCCGGCCACTGTGATGAGGGAATACGAAAAGTTCAGCAGCGACCGTCCCACACAGCCGACAATCTCCGGCGACACCGCTGCAAAACCGGGGCAGGTAAAATTTATACTTCCCAATACCATACAATTCGGAAATATCAAGGCGATCCGTGCGCAGGATATTATGGCGTACGACATTATTCGTACCAATAATTGGGAACGCCCCATCTATATGGCAGTGACCTCGAGCCCCGATTCGAAGATCGGCCTCGATCGGTATTTCCGCATGGACGGACTGGCGATGAAGATGATTCCGTACGCCGCACCGAGCGACGAAGGAGTGATCGATCCGGCCATTCTGTCGGCAAATCTGCTGATGCAGCCGGATGAACCGAACAAATCGTTCCAACGAGGATACCGGTACCGCGGTTTGCAGGATACATCCGTGTTTTACGATGAGAATGTGACACGGCTGGTGATGAATTACCGCAATGCATTCATGCGCCTTGCGCTGCATTATCTCAACACGACCCGCGAGAACGACAAAGCGATAGCGGTGCTCGATTCCATGCAGTCCATCCTGCCGACTTCCGTCATGCCGATGGATTTCCGGGTGGAATATGACCTCACCAATTTCTACTATTTCGCCGGCGATATGGAGAAATACAAAACGGTCTCCGGCCATTTAATCGACCGACTTTTGCAGATTACCTCCCGGCCGGTCATTGAGCCGTTTCAAAGCCAGTATCATCCGTACTATATGCTGTTTACCGTGTATCAGAACAGGGAAGAGTACGATAAGGCGATCGAAGTGCTGGATCGTATCAGCGCCGCCTATGCCGGCGTTCAGGGACTTCCGGAATGGGTGAAGATGCAAAAATCGCAAACCCAGGCGCGCATGGCTTTGAAGAAATCGACGGAACGGGATACCATCGCAAAGAAATGATGCGGCAAATGTCGAATAGCGTAACGAAAAAGGATGGAGCCCGCGCTTCATCCTTTTTACGTTTTATTTGATCCGGCTTTTTGTCTTCCGCTCTCCGGACGTCGAAGAGCGTTCGTTCACTAAATTTAACTGTCGATTATTATGAAAGAATCACGCCTCGAACATTGGGATACATTCTGGGAAGAAAAAAAAGAGATGAAGGAAGTCTACTCCAATTCCGACCGTGTCGTACGGAATCTTGTGAAGGTGATCGATGTCAAAGGAAAGAAGATTCTCGAGATCGGCGCGGGAACCGGGCGCGATAGTTTTCCGCTGGTCGAACTCGGCGCGGAAGTGTATCAACTCGACTATTCGATGAATTCCCTGAAAATCATGAAAAAAATCGCCGCCGAAGAAAAGATGGATGTGACGATCATCGGCGGCGACACGTTTCAACTGCCGTTTAAAGATGAATCGTTTGATGTCATTTTCCATCAGGGATTGCTCGAACATTTCCGTCACGCCAAAGCGGAAGCGCTGCTGCGGGAAAATATTCGTGTATTAAAAACGGGCGGACTGCTGTGCGTGGATGTTCCGCAACGGTACCACATCTATACCGTGATCAAAACTTTTCTTATCGCCATCAATAAATGGTTTGCGGGATGGGAGAGATCCTTCTCCGTTCCCGAATTGAACAAAGAGATGAACCGTCTCGGACTGCAGACCGTCCACATCTACGGCGAATGGATGTATCCGTCACTGTTCTATCGCGCAAGCCGCGAGGCGTTGCTGAAATTCGGCATAAAATTGCCCCTGTATCCGAAAATTCCGGCTCTGTATTCCATTCGAAAAGCGGTGCGGGATGTTTTGAAGGATACTCCCGTTGCGTACTATACCGCCCTCTCAATGGGTGTAATCGGAAAAAAAATATAATTTCATGGTAAGTCGGACATTCTTGTCCGACGCTTAATTTTTATAAGATTTCCACAATACCTAAAAAATATATCGACAAATAAGAATATTATCCCGTTTTCGATGGATTTGACGAATTTGAACATTCGAAAAAGACATTTACCTCATTGGGAGGCGGAGGGAGTAACTTATTTTATAACATTTCGATCGGTAACTGATAAATTGTCGGTTGATGAACAAGTAATTGTAAGAGATCATATTGTTGATGGACACGGAAAGTTTTATGATCTCACCGCAGTAATCGTTATGGACGATCATGCTCATGTGATATTGCAACCAATAAAACCATATTCACTAATTGATAATTTAAGGGGGATCAAAGGAGTCAGCGCCCGTAAGATTAATACCATACGTGTGAGTCAAGGGAGTATATGGCAGGCAGAATCATTTGACCGAATTATCCGTGATGATGTTGAATTGAAAGAAAAATTGTTTTACATGTTACACAATCCGGTCAAGCGAGGATTGACAAAGGATCCATGGCATTATCATGGTTGGTGGTATAATACGAATAAGGTATTTGTAAAGTAGGTCGGACATTCCTGTCCGACGAAAGTACCCATCTAAATTTTACCGATGAAGGATAAAGTAAATTATGACAGACAGGAATGTCTGTCCTACGAGCAAAGCCATCTTCCAAGCACAACAGTTTTAAATATATATCGCGGTAGGTCGGACATTCTTGTCCGACAAAAGTGTTTTTTTAATTATTCACGACGGCGGTTAATAAATATTTTGACAGACAAGAATGTCTGTCCTATGAGCGAAGCCATTATACAATTACAACAGTTTTGAATATTATTTCACGGTAGGTCGGACATTCCTGTCCGACATTAAGCATACACCAATTAACGTGATATTATTAAGAAGCGGTCTCAAAAATACCTCATTATTGTCATGCCGAGCGCCCGCCTGAACGACATTGTCGGGCAGGGAGTCGAGGCATGATTCTTTATGAATTGTCACCCATCGTCTTCGCTCGGGGTGACAAATTTTCATTTTTGAGACCTCTTCTAAGATATATTGCCGATTTTCTATTCGTCGATAAATTAAAAATGTAACAATGAAGATTCTCATTTTTAATTGGCAGGATCTCTCCCATCCGCTGGCCGGCGGTGCGGAAGTACATTTGCATGAAACGTACTCGCGCATCGCGGCCATGGGTCATGATGTGACGCTCTTTTGCTCCTCCTATGACGGCGCCAAGCCGACGGAAGAGATGAACGGTGTGACGGTCATCCGCGAGGGGGGGAGATTCCTGTTTAATTATGTGGTGATGAAAAAATATTTCACCACGTTCAAGAATCAGAAATTCGATCTTGTGGTGGATGACGTTAATAAGATTCCGTTCTACACCCCCGCGTATGTCAAAGAACCGGTGTTGGGAGAAATTCATCATCTTCTCGGAACGAGCGTTTTTAAAGAGACGCTCTTTCCAATGGCATCGTATGTCTATATTGCGGAACTGGCGTCGCTGCCGATGTACCGGAAAATCCATTTCATGGTTCATTCCCCCAGCACACACGCGGAATTGCTGGCAAAGGGATTTTCAAACGAGAGAACTCATCTCGTCCATTACGGCGTCAATCACGCACTATTCCAGCCGCTCGGCATCGAAAAATCACCGGTGCCGCTGATCGGTGCACTCGGCCGCTTGAAAAAATATAAATCGTTCGATCATCTTATTGAAGCGTTTGTCATCGTCAAAAAAGAAATTCCGAATGCCCGATTGGTCATCGTCGGAGACGGCGACGATAAGCCGCGCTTAATGGAATTGACAGCCGCTCTGGGGTTGAACGGCAGTGTCACATTCACCGGATTCGTAAGCGAACAGGAGAAGGTGGAATGGTTGAACAAGATGCACGTCGCGGTGAATACATCGGCAAAAGAAGGATGGGGGCTCACCGCAACGGAAGCGAATGCCTGCGGCACGACGACAGTCTCCAGCAATGTGCAGGGACTGCGCGATGCGGTGATCGACGGCGAGACCGGATTGTTGTACGACTATGGCGACCGTGAAAAATTGGCAGAGAAGATTCTCCTGGTACTGCGTGACGGCACTCTGCGCGACCGGCTTGCATCAAACGCATTACAGCGTTCGAAGGAATTCGACTGGCAGATCGGTGCCGAAAAAACGATGGAGGTGATGGAACAATTGGTGAAATCACGAAAGGCGCAATAATCCGCTATTTTTCCCACCGGAAAGTTATTTCATTACCCACGCACTTCTTGACCTCAACCATTGGCCGTTCCATATCTTGCATGGGATTTTTCACTTTCCTTTTCGTAGATTGTTGGGACAATATTCGGATTTCCTTATGACACTGTCGAGATTTCTCCTTCTGATAATCGGTATATCAACCGCTGTCTCCGCCCAATCCCTCTCGGAGCGCTACACCCACCTCGGCGAAATGCACGTTCCGTCGTTTTCCTCATCCCCGTTTCCGCATCCCAAACGGGCAACGGGACATACATACGGTGACCGGACTTTTCCGGCTGAGATGCATTATTACGACAGCAGTGTTGCGATCTTTATTCCCAAAGGATTCGTTCCGCGAAAAACGATCGATTTCGTGTTCTATTTTCATGGATGGTACAATTCTATCGACAGTGCCTGCATGCAATTCCGACTGGTCGAGCAATTCACCGAGTCGGGGAAGAACGCCGTCTTTGTTTTTCCCGAGGGACCAAAAGACGCGCCGGATTCATACGGCGGTCGGATGGAGGAGAAGGATGGGCTGAAGAATCTCGTTGCAGACGTATTGAAGTATTTGAAGAGACTAAAAACGATATCCTCCGGCACCGTCGGCAATATCATTCTTGCGGGACACAGCGGCGCATACCGGGTTATCGCATTCTGTTTAATGCGGGGTGGATTGACGCCCAACATTTCCGACGTGATCCTGTTTGATGCGCTGTATGGTCATACGGAGAAATATTCATATTGGATCGATCGCTTCAACGGCCGGTTCATTAACATCTACACAAACGACGGCGGGACCAAAAATGAATCGGAGAACCTGATGGGCGATCTCGACGGCTGGAAGATTCCGTACCGGATGTTCGAAGATACCGTCGTAACGCAAAGCGATCTCAGAACAAATAGAGTGACATTTATTCACACGGAATTATCACACAACGACGTCATTGCAACAAAGAACCAATTTCGCGATTTTCTTTCGACCAGTAGGTTACGCAATAAACAGTAGCACTATTGTTAATGTAATACCTAATTCCCAATTCCAAATTACTAATTACTAATTACTAATTACCAATCACCATGAACTACAAACTTCTCGGTAAATCAGGCCTCCGCGTTTCGGAACTTTCGCTTGGTACAATGACATTCGGTGAAGAATGGGGATGGGGCGCTTCGTTCGACGAAAGCAAAAAAATGTACGAAGCATACCGCGTTGCGGGAGGGAATTTTATCGACACGGCGAACCGGTACACCGAAGGGAGTTCCGAAAAAATCGTCGGTGAACTGATCGCGCACGACCGGGAAAGCATCGTGCTGGCAACCAAGTTCACGCTGAAAATGAAGGACAACGATCCCAACTGGAGCGGCAACCACCGCAAGAACATGATGCAGTCGCTCAATCACAGTCTGAAGCGCTTGAAAACCGATTACATCGACGTGTACTGGCTCCATGCGTGGGATTACACCACGCCGGTCGACGAAGTGCTGAGGGCATTGGATGATGCGGTGCGGCAGGGAAAAATTCTCTACATCGGCATCTCCGATACGCCGGCGTGGATCGTTTCACAGATGAACACCATCGCGGAGCTGCGGGGATGGACGCAGTTTGTCGGTCTGCAAATCGAATACAGCCTGGTGGAACGGACGGTTGAACGGGAACTGCTTCCGCTGTCCCGTGCATTCGATATGGCGGTGCTTGCCTGGTCTCCGCTCGGTGCGGGTGTACTGACGGGAAAATTTTCCGGCACCTCACCGGACAAGACGAGAATCAAAGAGGGAAGCAGCCGCTTGAGTGAAAAGAATTTGCGTATCGCTGACGTAGTCGTGAGTGTGGCAAAAGAGATCGGCGCGTCGCCGGCGCAGGTTGCGCTGGCATGGCTGCGGAACCAGAACGGAAATATTATCCCGATCATTGGAGGAACAAAAGTTTCGCAGATCACCGACAATCTCGGATGTTTGAAAATATCGCTCTCCGACGATCAATTGAAACGGCTGGATGACGTCAGCGCGGTCGAAATGGGATTCCCGTACAGTTTCCTGACGGCGAAATCGATCCGGAATATCATCTACTCCGGCACGCATGATGCAATCAATAATCACAGGGACATCCGATAACATGGCAAACAAACTCACACGAAAAAAAGACCTTTCGTCGATATCGCTTCTCGGGAAGAATGCATCGGCGCAAAAGAAGTTGGAAGTGTTTCCGAATCACCATGCCGATCGGGACTATGTCATTACACTCGTTACCGACGAATTTACCACATTGGGCCCGGTAAATCGCCAGCCCGATTTTGCGACACTGTATATTGAATATGTTCCCGATAAAAACATTCTCGAGTCCAAATCGCTGAAACTGTATTTGCAGACCTTTCGCGATCAGGAATCGTTCTACGAGCATGTCGTGAATGTGATTCTGGATGATATTGTCGCTGCGGTGAAACCGCGACGATGCTCGGTCACGGCTGACTATGCGGTGCGGGGTGGAATTGCAATGACGGTAAAAACGGAGTGGAAGAAGAAAAAGTAATATACGACTACCGGAGTCTGTCGGACCGCGGAAGTCTATTTTTTTGCCAATCGTGTAATGATAGCGTTGTGCTGCGGAAACATCTGTAATAAATAATCTCGCTTCGCCAGTTCAAAATCATCGAAATCAAATCCCGGCGCCACAAAACAACCCACAAGCGCAAACGATCCCGATGTATCGACCGTTCCGCCGAACCAGCAGCCGCGGGAAACGACGGCATGCGGACGTTCCCCCTTCTCCAGATCCTTTCCGATATGCTGCTGTGAATATATTCCGTCCGGATCGATGGAGTGAATGGTCAGCGCGGAGCCGTCGATGTGGAACCACTGCTCATCGGACTTCAAGCGGTGCAGATGCGAAACATCGCCGCTTTTAAGTAGATAATAGATCGTTGTGGCATACGCCCTGCTTCCGCTGTACCGCATCGGAAGATTGGGCTGTGCAATGATCCCCTCAGCACGGTAAATTTCGCGGTAATATCCGCCCTCGGGATGTGGTATTAATCCTAAACTTTTATTCCAAGAATCAGCGTTCATTATAGATGTGTGAAGAATGATGAATGATAAATTATGAATGATGAATGTTTTTCTTTGTTGACAATATGATGCTGCGAAGTATTTTTAGTATTTCGGAAGCGTCAGATGCAAGATCATTAAAATCGTTCTCCGACAGATAATCTGATTCTTTTAATAATTCCAACCAATATAATGTTTCATCGGCTTCTTTTTGAGCAATACTCATTTTATGGATAAAATCAGATTTGCTTTCGGCGTTATCTGCTTCACGAACATTTGCTCCTATGGATGTTCCCGAGCGCAGCAATTGTTTGCACAATACATATTCTTTTTTGTTCTCGCTGAGATGTTTGTAAGTACTAACAATCTTTACCGCAAATGAAAAACTCTTTTGCTTTATGATATTTTCATTTTTCATAAAGTATTTTTATTCATCATTTATCATTCATCATTCATAATTGTTTTTCTACACTGCTCCTATCACCGCATTAATCGCCGTCGTGCTGACGATATCGTCCACGCTGCAGCCGCGCGAAAGGTCGAAAGCCGGGCGTTTCAATCCCTGTACAACGGGACCGATCGCTTCCGCACCGGCCAACCGCTGCGCAAGTTTGTAGCCGATATTTCCTGCGTTCAAATCCGGAAAGACCAGTACATTTGCTGTTCCCGCTACAACGCTTCCCGGCGCTTTGGAGGCGCCCACCTTCGGAACGATTGCCGCATCGAGCTGCAATTCGCCGTCCAGTTTTAATCCCGGACTTTTCTTCTTCGCGATCTCCGTTGCTTTTTGTACTTTCTCCACCAGCGGATGAGCAGCGCTCCCTTTTGTGGAAAACGATAACATCGCCACCAGCGGTTCGTCGCCGGTGATTTTTCGGTGATTCTCCGCCGATGTCAGCGCGATATCCGCAAGCTGTTCCGCTGTCGGGTCCGGCACCACGGCACAGTCGGCAAATGTCAGCACCCGGTCGGGAAATACCATCGCAAAGAAACTCGACACGATGCTGATCCCTTCCTTCATGCCGATGATCTGTATCGCCGCACGGAGAACATCACCGGTGGTCGAGAGCGAACCGGCAACGCTTCCGTCCGCCAACCCTTCACGCACCATCATCGCTCCGAAGAAGAGCGGCTTTTTCATTGTTGTCTGCGCCTCCGGCAATTCCATCCCTTTGGATTTTCGCAGTTCAAAATATTTGTTGGAGAAATCAGGATATATTTCCGATTTCTCCGGTTCGATAATCAGGATATTCTGCAGAGATACGTTCTCTTTTGCGGCAACTGCTTTGATCTCGGATTCAATGCCGATCAATACCGGTACGGCAATCTTCTCATCGGTCAAAATTCTGGCGGCCTTAATGGTTCGTGGATCGGTGGCGTCGGGAAGAACAATTGTCTTATGCAGGTGTTTTGCTTTTTCTCTTGTTTCGGCGATAAAATTTTGCGGATTCATGATGATTTTTCCTTGTATTGCGGTCATTTAATTATGCATCGATTGCGTTTAATTGCGGTGTTTCAACATACTGTTTTTTTCCACTGAATTCAATCCTGCTTCCGACGGACTGCCGAAATGTCAACATGTGATCCATATGAGAATCGCCGAAAATTTATCAATTTGGATTAATTTTCATTAATGAAAGGATTATCAATTGTCCAAATGTCAGCAGTGAGGTATATTTGTATGCAATGATTTTGAAGAAAAACAAAAATGTATACATAGAAACCTACGGCTGCCAGATGAATGTGGCAGATACCGAGGTCGTTTTGAGCGTTTTGAACGGAGTGGGATTCACTCCGACCGGCGATGCATCCGTTGCGGATCTGATCCTTGTAAATACTTGCAGTGTAAGGGATAATGCAGAGCAACGGGCTCATCAACGGGTATCGGAGCTCAAGGAATATAAAAAGCGTAATCCCGAAGTGTTGATCGGCGTGCTTGGCTGCATGGCGGAACGGCTGCGGACAACACTGGTGGAAAAAAATAATCTTGTCGATCTCGTTATCGGCCCGGATGAATACCGGAAACTGCCGAAATTGGTGGAAGATGCCTACGGCGGTCAGCGCGGCATTGCGGTAAAACTCTCCCGGGTGGAAAATTATGACGATATTACCCCGCTTCGAACGGAGGGGATCAGCGCCTGGATCTCTGTTATGCGGGGATGCGATAAGTTCTGTACGTTTTGTGTTGTTCCGTTTACCCGCGGCAGGGAACGGAGCCGGAGTTTGAAGAGCGTCGTTGAGGAAGTGCACAAATTGAGTGCGCAGGGATTCAAGGAAGTGACGCTGCTCGGACAGAATGTGAACTCGTACCACGACGGTGTGTACGACTTTCCCGATCTTCTTTCCCGCGTAGCGGAAGTCGACCGGTCGATGCGGGTGCGGTACACCACCTCTCATCCGCAGGATATGAGCGATAAACTGATTGCTACGATGGCATCGCACAGCAACATCTGTAAGTACGTCCATCTGCCGGTACAATCCGGTTCGAACCGTATATTGAAATTGATGAACCGGACGTACACCATCGAACAGTATCTCGGTTTGATGGAGAAGATCCGGCGCACCATGCCGGGAGTCAGTTTTTCCACCGACATCATTTCCGGGTTTCCGACTGAAACCGATGCGGACCATCGCATGACGCTTGAGGTCATGAAACAGGTGCAGTACGACGGCGCTTACATGTTCAAGTATTCGCCCCGCGAAAACACAAAAGCATGGGAGATGGGGGACGATGTTGCGGAAGAACTGAAAGTGGAACGATTGAGTGAGATAATAGAGCTGCAGGGCGGCATTTCCGTTAATATCAATCAATCCCTTATCGGCCGGGAAGTGGAAGTACTGATTGAACGGGACAGTTCCCGTTCTTCCGACGATCTGCTTGGCCGGACCGACACCAATAAAAAGACTTTGTTTCCTCGCGAAGATGCGCGCATCGGCGACTATCGCACGGTGAAGATCGATCGGGTAAACGCACAAACATTATTCGGCACATTACAACCACGGGTGAACTCATGAAGAGAATTATATTTTGTTTTCTTGTCATCGCCGCATCATTGCCGGTTGCCGCGCAATTGAGCGAAAAAGATGTCCGCGCACGGCTTGATCTGATTCATTCCGGAAGGGCTGAGGGTGTCCGCAACGAACTGCCGTTGCTGCAGTCCCAATATCCCAACGATGCCGGAGTAAAATATCTCGACGCCTATCTGACGGAAAACGGAGATCAGGCGCTGAAAAAATATCAGGTGATCGTCGATCAATTCCCGAAGAACGAATGGGCGGATGACGCGCTGTATAAAGTCTATCAATACTATTACGCGGTGGGATTGTACAAGACTGCCGAAGTAAAGATGAAACAGTTGAACGAACAGTATCCCACGTCCATCTATGCAAAAAAGGAGTCGAATCCGGGTGAACGAATTCCCGTTCCCGAGCCTACCAGTACCGAAACTCCCGTCCGGCAGCCCGTGACGGAAGAGCCTGCTGCTCCCGCTGCCGCGGTAACCACGCCGGCATCCGGGGGACCGTACGCGGTGCAGGTGGGGGTATATTCGAAGGAATCCGCTGCGCAGGAACAGGCGCGGCAGATGACCGCAACAGTCGGTCGACCGGCGATCGTATTCCCGAAACAAAGCGGCGGCAAGACGGTTTATGCCGTGGCGTTCGACGGATTTTCCAGCGACCAAACCGCACGGTCATTCGGAGCGGAGCTGAAATCAAAACACAATCTTGAATGGTTCATCGTAAAACGGTGAACGGATAGAACTATGGAACGGAGAGAATTTCAACATCGGTACGGCATCATCGGCGAATCGCTGGAGATGCAGGAAATGGTGCAGGTGATACAACACGTTGCGCCGACGGATATTACCGTGCTGATCACCGGCGAAAGCGGTGCGGGAAAAGAAGTAATCGCGCAGGCGATTCACGGAGCCAGCAACCGGGCGAAGAAGATGATGGTGACAGTGAACTGCGGCGCCATTCCCGAAGGGATCATCGAATCCGAACTGTTCGGACATGAAAAAGGTTCGTTCACCGGCGCCAGCAGCGAACGTAAAGGGTATTTTGAACTGGCGGACGGCGGAACAATTTTTCTGGACGAGATCGGCGAGCTGCCGGTCTCCACACAGGTGAAGTTTCTCCGCATACTCGAGAACGGAGAGTTTCTCCGTGTCGGTTCTTCCGTTGCTCGCAAAGTGGATGTGCGGGTGATTGCCGCTACCAACAAGGATCTCGAACAGGAAGTGCGGAACGGAAATTTCCGGCAGGATCTGTTCTACCGGCTCCGCTCGGTCAATATCCGTATCCCCGCATTGCGAAACCGTCGGGAAGATATTCCTCTGTTATTCGAGAAATTCGTAAAAGAACTTTCTGAAAAAAACGGCATCACATTCGGCGGCATTTCTCCGGATGCGATGGAATACATGAAGCAATACTACTGGCACGGCAATGTGCGCGAACTCCGGAACGTAGTGGAGAGCATGCTGGTGATCGAACGGGGCAAACGGCTGGAGATCGACGACGTCAAAAAATATCTCCGCACATCGGGCGACGAACGAAGTCTGCCGGTATTGATGCCCAAACAGAGCGAGTTCGACGAACGTCAGCTCTTTTACCGCGCGTTGCTGGAACTGAAGAATGATCTGCTGGAAATTAAAGAGATGCTGAAAAATTCATCTCCGGGGCCGCATTCCGCGGGGAGCTCGACCGTCATTCCGCCGCAGTCGGTCTCGGAAACATTGTCTCTGGAAGAAATGGAACGCCGGATGATCGAAACATCGCTCAAAAAATATCACGGCAACCGCCGCCTCGCAGCGGATGAACTGAGAATCTCCGAACGGACACTGTATCGAAAGATTAAAGAATACGGAATTTAAAATATGTCAATTGACCAATGACTAATGACCAATATCCAATGACTAATTATTCTATTAAACACCCCCGCACCATTCTTTTCATCGTCGCTTTTACAGTGTCTGCTGCATTTGTGACCGGATGTTACTCTTTCACCGGAGCCTCCGTGCCGCCGCACTTGAAGACGGTGGCCATTCCGCTGTTCGAAGATGTGAGCGGATTCGGCGAAGCGGGATTGCGGGAGCGGTTCACGCAGAAAGTGGTGGAGTATTTCCGCACCGACAACAATCTCGAGATCGGCGAGCGGCTCACGGCCGATTCCATTATCGAAGGATCGATCATCCTGGTGACCGATGCCCCGTCGGTCATCGGTGGAAACGACATCGTCCGGACACGGCGGGTGACCGTCACCGTGCGGGCATCGTTTACCGACATGAAACTACGGAAAAAGGTGTGGGAAAAAGATTTTTCAAACTGGGGAGAATACACCCAGGGCCAGCAGACACGCGACGTTGCGCTGACCGATGCTGTCAACAAGGTCGCGGAAGACATCCTGCTCGAAACGGTTTCGGGCTGGTAACAGAGCGCTGACGCTCATCACTATTTCAACAATTACGACAATGGAACAATTCATCCTCACCGCCTATATCGTCTCGCTGAGCATTCTTTTTATATTCGGCGCTCACGGTTTCGTCATGATCTACCACTATTTCAAGCATCGGAGTGAAACGGACGGCGAACTGCCGCTGACGGAGACGCCGATGGTCACGATCCAGTTGCCGCTCTATAACGAAATGTATGTTGTCCGGCGGCTGATCGAAGCCTCCTGCTCCATAGAGTATCCGAAAGAAAAACTCGAAATACAGGTGCTCGACGATTCGACCGACGAAACAGTCGATCTTGTCGCAAGTATCGTCCGGGAAAAACAGGCGCAGGGATTCATCATCCACCACGTCCGCCGCCCGAACCGCAGCGGATTTAAAGCCGGTGCGTTGAAGGAAGGCCTCAAAACCGCACAGGGAGAATTTGTGGCGGTCTTTGATGCGGACTTTATTCCACGGTCGGAGTTTTTGCAGAAGACCATTCCGTATTTTTACACCGATAAGCATATCGGCATGGTGCAGACGCGCTGGGAACATCTCAACGGCGAATACTCGCTGATGACGCGCACCCAGGCGATGGCGCTCGACGGCCACTTCGTGATCGAACAAAACGTCCGGAACAAGGCGGGATTCTTCATCCAATTCAACGGCACCGGCGGCGTCTGGCGGAAGACCTGCATTATCGATGCCGGCAACTGGCACTCCGATACGCTGACGGAAGATCTCGATCTGAGCTACCGCGCGCAACTGCGGGGATGGAAGTTCAAATTTCTCCGCGACGTAACCTCGCCCGCCGAATTGCCGGCGGAAATCAACGCACTGAAATCGCAGCAGTTTCGCTGGACCAAAGGAGCGATCGAAACCGCACGGAAACTTCTCCCCATGGTCTGGAAAGCGCCGATACCGTTCCGAAAAAAATTCCATAGCACGTTTCATCTGACCAGCAACATCGTTTTTCCGTTCATCGTGCTGGCAAGCATTTTGAATGCCCCGCTGGCGTTTATCAAACATGGCGGCGATTTCGACATGTACTTCAATTTCATGTCGGTCTTCGTTCTGGCGTTTATCGGCTCGTTCCTCTTTTACTTTTACGCACAGAAGGATGTCTACGCGGATTGGCGGCGCCGGATATTCCTCTTTCCGGTTTTTATGGCCGGCAGCATGGGTCTTGCCGTTAATAACAGCAAGGCCGTTATCGAGGGATTGTTCAAACGAAAGAGCGAGTTTGTCCGCACGCCGAAATACGGCATTGAAGGGAAGAAGCAGTCGTGGCAGGATAAGAAATATGTTCCGGTGAAGTTCAGTTGGACGGTGATTCTGGAAATCGGCCTGGCGGTCTATTGCTTCCTCGGCGTGATGGCATCGCTGTATTTTATGGAAATTGCCGCCGTTCCGTTCCAACTGCTCTTCACGCTCGGGTACGGTTCTGTCGCGTATCTTTCCGTTCAACAGGCGCTCGAAGCACGCCGCATGAAAATGGCGCAACTGAAACTGTCGATTGAACCGGTCACCATTTGACCGTTTGAGAAAGTGATGGTAAAGAAAAGCCGGCTGAATTGCGCCGGTTTTTTTTATTTTTCCACTGCGCGTCTCCACACATCGAACGCCAGCCACCACTGTACCTCCCGCGCATACCGTCGGTTACCGCTGTAATAACCCGTGACAATCCGAAGCACCTTGGCATAATCATACGGTGCATAATTCCGCGTGTCGGCCGAATGGACGGCATCGAGCGCGTATTCCTTCACCGTATTCAGAAAGAGTCGAAGGTCGGCTTCACGGTCTCTTCTGTCGAGACGCGAACGGATTGCCGTCCATAACCGAGACTGAAGTGTCGTGAGACCATACGGATAGGCAATGCCGTTCTTGACCAACGGATATCGCGATAACGATGGGGAGCATGTGCGGATGATATTTTTGGAGAGCCGATTGTTGCGCCGATTTGCCAATGGGAGCGATATAGCGCTTTGCAACACACTCGGCTGTGAGAACGGCATAAAGTTTATTGCCGATTCATCAATACGGGCCTGTTCGTCGCACGCAACGATAGGAATCCGCGTGGTGATCGTCCACGCGTCCAAAAAATTCTCCTCACCGATTATCTGCGGCGACGGAAGCGACTGCAATGACCGGTCGAGATCGGCCGCCGCTCCTTCATGCATCCGCACCGAAATATCCTTGTTGAAAATATCCGCCCGATGGAGCAGAAAATAGGGGAGCAATCGGTCCGTACGGCGGTGCAATAGATCGTCCTTTGCGTAAAATGAAATCCTCCGTAGAAATTGTCGCCGCAATATCTCCCCGTTGCCGCCGTCAATCATGATGCTGTTCGGCTCATGCAGTGCGGAATAATACCGAAGCCGAACGGAGGAGGCGGCGCCTTCCACCAGATGTGTCCGCCGCACATACTCCTGCATCATCGATACACATTGATCGGCAGACGGAAACGATTCCTCGATGTGACGAAATCGAATTCCTTCGGCGCGGCATAGTCGTTCCGCCAACGCAACATCCGGTTCATTCGAACCGCCGAACGCGTACGTCGAGTATGACTGGCCGGAGGAAGCAAGCAGGGCAAGCAAGACCCGCGAGTCGAGTCCGCCGGATAAACCCAGCCTCATTGTTGTATCGTGTACCGTTATGAATGAGCGAAGCAATTCAATCGTCTGCCGCGGAGAAGAAGGGGCGGCGGTGTACGACAACCATGGCGTTGAGGAGACGGCGATTTCATTGACGGACATGCGGAATGTGCCGTTTGGCGGAATCTTACGGATTCCATTGACAGGGCTCTCGTGCGAACATTGCTGCACGCAAAGCCAGCGCGAACCGAATGTCTTCCAATCAATCGATGTTGAGGGGAGCAATGAGCAGACCGCATCCAATCGTGTTCCGAACACCCAGCCAAAATGCGTTTTGGCAGCATACAGTGTCCGGAGTCCCACTCTATCAGAAAAACATTCAAGAATACCGTTCCGATAACGGAGGATAATAAAATGGCCGTCGAGATCGCCGATCACCGGAATCTCCGGCGTCAGTCGCTTCACCCAGTCTTGCGCCGTAAGGATGGACGAAGAGGAGGGAGAAGAACGCAGAATACCGATGCCGGCCACAAGAATAGCAAGAGAATCATCCGCATGGGAAACCGACGTGTCGGGATTGCCGCCGGCGATCGCAAGGAACGTCCCCTGTATTCTGACAGTCGTTCCGGAGTGTTTGTACCGGGAGAGTATCGCTTTCTGTTCGATTTCGGGAATAGCGTCGCCGATCATACCGACGATCCAGCTCATACGATCCTTTTTTTGTTTTTACGGTACAAAACAAATCAAAGAAAACCAAACCTTTCTTGCAATTGATCTTTAACTCACCTATTTTTGAAGCATGAACGAAGAAACAATAGAATTTGACATAGAATTTCTGACGCAAAAGATTTCCGAAAATCCGCGCTCTCCGTTGTTTGCACGGCTGGCTGATTTCTATCTTTACAAGGAGCAGACCGTCGAAGCGCTTTCGTTGTGCAAAGAGGGACTGGAAAACTTTCCGGAATATTATGCGGGATATATCGTGATGGGGAAGGTGCACACTGCGCTCAAGGAGTATTCAAAAGCGAGAACAGCGTTTGCAACGGCAAAGCATCTGGCGCCGTTTAACCAAATGGCGGTGCAGTTGATGCGATCGCTGCCGAGCACGCCGGATGAATCCGACCGGACAACGGATGAAAATTATTTTGCATCGCCGACACCGGCAACGGAGGAACAATTGCCTCAGCAGGAGGCCGCTACTCCCATCGGGATGGTCAGCGATGAAGAATTGTCATACACGCGTTCCGCCGAACCGTCATTCGATCAAACTCCGTCGTACACACCGGCTTCTACGCCGGGACAATTTCCGTCGTTCGATGAATATGCAGAACAAAACAAAGACCGGATCGACACTTCTCCGGCTATGGCACTGGACGAATATCTTTCTCTCTCATCCGCACCGCCGCAGGATGCTATAGAAACCGACGCGGAGCAGCTTCAGAGCGCCGGATCCGTTACGACGGAAGAGACATCCTTTTCCGAATTCGAACCGGCGACGGAATTGACGATGGAGGTTGAACAACCTCTTCCCGAAGCAACGGTATTTGAAGAACCGATTGCTTCACCGGAAGTTGTTCAGAATGAAGAGCCCGTACTTACCGTAACTGAAGAACCGGTATTTGAACAACCCGTGTCCGAACCGGAGACCGACGTCATTACCCCGCAGCCCGCCGATGAGCCGGAAATAGTTTTTACGTCACCGGAACAGGCGCAATTGTTTGCCGAAGAAACGGCATCTGCCCAGGAAACACCGGCTCCGGCAGAGCCGACCATCGACGATCTCGCAGAGCGGCTTCAAAATGCGGATAGAATCGTACCGAAGGAGAATTTCCGTCCCGCCGAACCGCCGCCGGTCGAAGAAGCGGAGTCTCAATCGTTTGAAACGGAAATGGTCACCCCGACGCTTGCCGAAATCTACGCATCGCAGGGGGAATATACCGCCGCCATACAGGCGTACGAGATACTGATGTTTACGCAGCCGGGAAAAACGGCGGAGTTTCAACTGAGAGTAAAGGAGTTGCAGCGTCTGCAGATGGAGAAAGACGGAACGATGTAAAACAAAAAAAGGCGGCTCATAGCCGCCTTTTTCATTGATGCCGACGTTGTAGTTACATCAATTTGTTCACGGCCTTCGTCAGCTTTGCTTTCTGATTGGCCGCTTTATTCGGATGGATCACGCGTTTTCCGGCGAGTTTATCCAGCAGCGATACTGTCTCTTTCAAGACCAATGCTGCTTTTGTTTTGTCCTTCTCACCGCGTACTTTTTTCAACAATGTTTTCATTGCTGACTTTTGTTCGGCGTTCCGTTTTTTCCGGGTTGCGGTCGATCGGATCCTTTTTTCGGAAGATTTATGTTGTGCCATTGTATCCCTTCGCTTGATAGTGGTGCTGACAGTATGTTAATATAAAAAAAATCTCAAGAATTTACAATTTCTTTTCCCAATAGATGTTCTTTCGCATCTCTTCGACCCATTGCTGGTAATTATTGGACAATTTGAACTGCAGCGCCAATTGTTCAAGACGCCGGTAATCGTCGTCCAGATTGATCATATGCTCCGGAGTCACCGATCGGACGAGAATGATGTGGTACCCGTAGCGGTTTTCCACGGTAATCTTTCTCGGCTCGCTGATTTCTCCCGCCTTGGCATTTTTCACAAAATCGGCATAGGACGGTTCCAACTGGTCTACGGCGACCTTTCCCAGTTCGCCGCCGACATCTTTGGAATCGGTATCTTCGGAGTATTTACGCGCCAGCACTCCGAACGGTTCTCCCGCCAATGCTTCCGCCCGTATCCGGGTCAACCGCACGATAGCAGAATCGTCGTTTGCCTGGGATGTTGCGACAGGAAAGAGAATATGACGGGTTCGCACCGCGTCGCCGCGACGCTCCATCAGCTGAATAATATGATACCCAAACTGCGTTTTTACCGGTTTTGATATTTCGTTCTCGCGCAGCGTAAATGCGACTTCCTCGAATTCCTTCACAAACGAACCGCGCCGGGCAAAACCGAGATCGCCGCCGTTCTCCGCCGAGCCGTCGGACGAATACCGCTTGGCAAATTCTGCGAAATCCCCGCCGCCGGTAATACTGTCCGCAATCGCCTGTGCCTTTGCGTACAGCGCGTTCAGCACGGAAGAATCGGGTTTCGGTTCAAGATAGATGTGGCTCAGTTCGAATTCTGTCGGCACCATCGGAATGCTGTCCTTGTACGTCGCGAAGAATTCTTCCACTTCGCGGCGGGAGACGGAGAGCGCCGCCTGTCGCTGCTGCTGGATCTTCTGCGTCAGCAGCTGCTTCCGGATCAGGTCGCGGAATTGAAAATCGCGTTTCATCCTGTTGACCGACATGCCGTAGATCTTTTCCAGCTGATCCTGCCCGCCGGCCTGATAGGTGAGCCGGGTGATCTGCTGTTCGAGCCGCTCCGTCACTTCTTCTTCGGTCACGATAATACTGTCCTCAATCGCCTGCGCAAGCACTAATTTATCGTTGATCATCCCGTCCAGTACCCGTTCGCGCAGTTCCGGCGAAGCGGGATCCAGCCGGTTCTGCAGCGCGACCTGTTGCACTGTAAAGGTGAGGTCGGAGAGCATGATCGCCTCCCGGTCCACGACCGCAACAATTTTGTCCAGCGTTGTCTGCGCCGGTGCGGTGAGGGCAATAATGCCGGCAACGATAATAATTTTTCGAGTGATGGTCATGCGCTACAATCCTCCCTGTGCGTTGGAATCTGCCGCGGTATACATGTACTGGACAGTATGTTTGGTGCGTAATCGTTGAATATATTCCTGATACCGCTGCTGCCGGCGTTCCATCGTCAGGCGGTGGCGGATATCGTTTTGTATGTAATGGATCGGCGAAAGAGTTCCCTTTTTATACTGGCCCAGGGAACGCATCACCACATATCCGATGCTCGTGTTGACGGGGAACGACACTTCGAACATGCCGAGCGCCGTTGCGACTTTCCAGAGTTCCGGGGGATAGAGCGACGGCTGCGTAAAGAAGAGCGAGTCGGAATACGAAACGACGCCGTTACCGTTATCCTCGTGGAATATTCTGACGCTCTCATCCCATCCGGTTTCGCCGAGCGCGGATGAACGGAATCGAGATGCCGCCGCGTTTGTGTTGAAGATGATGACCGACAGCCGGACGAGATCGTCGCTCAGCATATACTCGCTGCTGTGCGATTGGTAATACGCCGCCACTTCGCTGTTCTGGATCGACCGCTCCGCCGCCGCATAGACTTCCTGCTCCAATAGTTCCGCGATCGACAATTGCTTCCGTGCCTCTTCGACCTTGCGTTCGATGACGTCGGTATTCTCGATCCCTTTCTGGAGCGATTCCTGGTAGAGCAGTTCGTTGGTGATCCACCGGTTGACGAACTGACGGATATCGGTCTCATTTAAAACGCGGTTGGAATCGACCCGCTCGCGAATCATTTCCATCGTGAGCACGGAGTTGTTTACCCGCGCCACCACGCGGCCCGCCGGCTGGCTCTGTTCGCAGCCCCATAGGGCCAGAACCGCTGCCAGCAAAAAAAAGAAAGGAAAGCGTCCGTGAACGCTTTCCTTGATGTCGGGAGAATGTTTCATGGATCGGTTAGTCGTTCTGCCTCACTGCTTCGGAGCCGATGTAAATGTTTTCTGTAATCCCTCGGCGTTGAGCACCACCGGATATTTCGCCTTCAATGTTTCGTACCATCCGTCGCTCAACCGTTTAGTTTCATATTCCTGAAATGCACCGGAAACTTCGGATTGCGCCTCTTCAAATGTCTTTTCGCGGGCCGGATCTTTTTCGATCACTTTTGTAAACGAGAATCCTCCCTCAAACGGGAAATACTGCAGGGAATCCCTCGCCGCCAAATGCCAGCCGCGGCTGGTCAGATCGTTGGTCGTGACGGGGACCAGTCCCCAAACGCCGCGGGTGTCTTTGGTCGTTCCGCGGGTATTGTAAAGCGCTGCGGCGGAATCGAACGAGATCGGTGCGACGGCAATCTTCAGCGTATCGAATTGCGGCGTGCGCGACCGGGTCCGTTTCTTTTTTGCCACGAGCGAATCGACCGTGTATCCGTTCAGCGATTTCAGCACCAGTTTTGCCACACTGTCGGTTTTAACATGAATTTCCTGAATATTGATTCTGTCCGGCCATGTATACATCGAACTGTGTGCCGCATGATACGACCGCAATGCGGAATCGGTCGGCTGCACTTTGTTCCAAACATGCTCCTGCTCAGCTTTGAACAACAGGATACCGTCCTCATATTCTTTCATCGTGCGGGCGAAGTCGGGAAATTTTCCTTCCATCTGACGCGCATGATATTCCGCGATCAAATTCGTTCCGATCTTGTCGGCGATCGTCTCGATTGATTGTGGATTTTTCAGCGGCAGCGCCCGCAGTTCGGAAATCTCGTTTACCTGACCGATGACGGTGCCGACGGTTGTTTTCACGGTGCCGTAGGTAAAGAGCACTTGATCGCGGACGGAGGCAGTGATGCTGCTGTCCCATTGCGCGTCGGCAGTAGTCTTGGTGGTATCGACCGCGACGGCGAATGCATTCAATGCCGATTCATTCCGTGCGAATTGATAGGTGTTTTTGATCTTCTGGATCATTCTGTCGTAATCATACTGGAACCGGCTGCGTTGATATTCGGTCCGGAGCGATTGTTCGATCTCGTTGAACGGTGCAACGCCGCGCGTTTCATGACGCTTCACCAGATGCAGGCCGAACTGCGTCTTCACGATGCCGGAAAGTTCTCCGTCCTTCATCTTAAACATCACGTCGTCGAATTCCCGCACGGTCCGTCCGCGATCGACAAATCCCAGATCGCCGCCGCGCTGTCCGCTGAATGTATCGTCGGACATTGTCCGTGCGAATTCGGCGAAGTCGCCCCCTTTTAAAATCGAATCGCGCACTGCAAGCAATTCTTCCGCTGCTTTCGCCGAATCTTCCGGTGTCGGCTGCGGCGAGAGGCGCTTCATGATGTGGCTGACGTGGACGCTTCCCTGATTTTTCTGGATGTCGGTTACTTTTACGACGTGGTATCCGAATTGCGTGCGGACCCAGCTTAATTCTCCGACCTTCAGCGTGAAGATCGCATCTTCAAATTCCGGCACCATCGTTCCGGAGGTGAAATAGTACAGATCGCCTCCGTTGTACTGCGCGGAAGGATCCTGCGAATTGTTTCGGGCGACCGATTCGAAGCTGGTTCCCTTTTTAATAGAATCGAGGAGTGCAATAATCGTGTTGTATGCTTTCAATGTGTCTTCGGGGGAAGGATTCTCGCCCAATCGGATAAGGATATGGCTGGCACGACGCTCTTCCGAACGGCGCTTGTACATCTGCTCAATCGCCGGTCCGGTAATCTCCTGGTCGAGCATGTACGAGATACCGAGGTTTTTCCGATAGTCGGCAAGTTCGCGTTGCAATTCCGGATCTTTATCGTATCCTTTGGCGTATGCTTCTTTCACTTTTAATCGGAATTTCACGTACAGATCGAGGAATTTTTGTTTCTCTTCCAGCGATGTCTTTGCCGCTGCATCCCAACCGCCGTTGTTTTTCGCATAGACTTGCTCAAAATCGGCAACGGAGATCTTTTCACCGGCAACATCGGCCACATAGGCGCCGCTGCAACCGATTATTCCCGCCGTTAAAAGGAGAAACGGAATGGTGTTCAACAATGTCTTTGAGTTCATCAAACGCATACAAAAAATCTCCCTATAGTTTGTTAAACAAATCGGACCAAAAAAATCGTTGTAAGTGTATAAAAATAATGAAATTAGGGGTTACAAGCAACGATTTCCGAATACCCCCCGCCGCGTTCGCTTTGACTGGTTTTTCGACGACCCAATTACTATTTTGTTCCATGGAACTGCAGCAATCATTTTTGTGCGCTTTTTGCGGGGAGGAAAACGACCTGTTTGTCGATCCGGAAGGGGGAACGCATCAGGTTTTGACCGAGGATTGCGCGGTCTGCTGCCGCCCGAATGTGCTGACAATCCGGATTGAGGGGGAGCATATTGTTATTGATGCGGAATTCGAAGGATAGCGTTTTTACTGAACAAAAAGGATCACAATGACGCCATTACAATTTATCTCCTATGCCGAGCAGATGCTTCGGCCGACCGAACCGTTGTTCGCTCTGGTACCGCCGGACAAGATCGAATGGAAACCGACACCGGAATCGTTTTCCTGCGGTCAATTGATGATGCACATGGCGCAGGCGCTCCGGTTTAATGCGGACGGGATTGCGAAGAACGAATGGGCGCTCCCGTCGCTCCGGCATATCTTTCTCGCCAATCGGAGGGTGGAGACGGCAACGACGGAGCAGGCGATCGCTCTCTATAAAGAGAATGCGGAATATTTCTATAATGTCTTTCGCACGATGAGCGAAAATGAATTTCTCACCGCCTCGGTCGACACGCCGCAATTTGGTTCGCAGGAGAAATGGCGGTACGCATTGTTTACCGTGGCGCATCACCTGAATCACAAAGCGGAATTGTTTATGTATCTGAAAATGATGGGAGTGAAAGTAGGTTCGAGAGAATTGTACGGGGGATAAATTTTTGGAATTTACGTAGAGGTCAACACAAAAATACAAGTTCAATGTCATGCCGAGTCCGCCTTCGGCGGATAAACTGCGTCGAGGCATGATTTTCTCCGAATTGTCACCCCTCGTCTACGCTCGGGGCGACAATCTTTAGTATTTGATATACACTCAAATCACAATATCACCGATCAGACCTCACGCAGCCCTCTTCAATGTCCGCACAGAAACAGCGAATGCCGCAACAAGAAAGAGTGTGAATCCGGTCATCTCCAAGACCACCATAGAAAGATCCCCCACACCGATCGTGAAATATCTCAATGCATCGGTATGCCAGGTCAGCGGATTGGCGTACGCTGCATAGCGCAGCCATGCGGGAACCGAATCGAGCGGATAGAACATGCTGCTGACGAACATCAGAACAAAATATGCAACGTTGATGAATGTGTTGAACGTGTCGTTCCGCTTGATCCGGAACGCAAACATCGACAGTGCAAAAAACCACCCCGCAATGCCGATAATCACTCCAAGGATCGTGAACGGGAGCAGATCGATTCGCACGGGAATATCAAGCAGCACAATCGCCGCTGCCAGTGTCAGCACCGCCTGCACCACCGACATCAGGCATTGAAAAAGAACTTTCCCCAGCAGGTATTCCCCCCGCGTCATCGGGTAGGTCATGAACTCATAAAAAATCCCCGTCTCACGGTCATGAAAGAATCCGTACGCCTGATTGATCGCGCTGCCGAAACAGGCCATCGACAATACGCCGGCAAGGAAGAAATGATTGTAACTGACGGCGGTGCCGGAGGTCATCATCCCCATGCCGACCGCCTTGTCGAAACCGACGCCGAACATCAATAAATACAGGAGCGGAACCGCAAGGTCAAAGAAAAACCATGTGAGACTGGTGAGACGAATGAGAGCATCCCGGTACACGACGGCAATAATGTTCTTCATTCTCTTTCCTCCGGTTGCCGCTGTTCCAGAAGTGTGACAAAGACATCCTCCAGAGAGGCAGAAGACATTTCGAAATTGAGCAGCATTCTTTTTGATTGAAACAGAGAGAGCACCTTCATTGCTTCGGTATGACTTCGCACGGTCATGTCGATGTCGTTGCCGATGATTTCCATCTTGGAGGGATGCAGATCATCCAAAAATTTCCGTAATGGTTTTGTCAGTTGTTTTACTTTCAGTGAGAGGGAATACATCGCCAACCCCATCTTCTTTACGTCACCGGTGGTCCCGCCGGCAATGATTCTGCCGTGATTGATGATGGCGATGGAATCGCACAGTTCCTCCGCTTCGTCCAGCATGTGTGTCGTTAAAACAATCGTCCTGCCGCGGCGGGATTCTTCCTTAATGGCGGCGATGGTAGCCCGCTTGTTGAACGTATCCATTCCCGTCGTTGCCTCGTCCAGAAAAACAATTGGTTTGTCGATGAAGAACATTTTGGCGACCTGCAGCCGCCGTTTCATGCCGCCGCTCAAGTCCATGGCGCGCTGCGGCAGTATCTCTTTCAATCCGAATAGTTCTATGACGCGTGCTGACCGCATTTCCGTCTCGTTGCGCGTGAGCCCGTGAAATTTGCCGAATGTCAGAAAATTATTCTTCACGGTCAGATACGTATCGACGGCATTCTCCTGTATCACCACGCAGATGTTTTTGCGAACGTCGGTCGAGTGTGTCACAACATCAAAGTCATTCACTGTCGCAATGCCGGATGTCGGCGGAATCAACGTTGTCAGAATCTTGATCGTGGTCGATTTCCCTGCGCCGTTTGGTCCGAGCAATCCGAAGATCTCTCCTTTTATTACGTCAAACGAAATCCCGTCCACGGCGCGGAACGGCGCCAATCCCTTGCCGGAATATTCTTTCACAAGATTTTTAACGGAAATGGCGGATTGGTTCACGATAGTTCCATTATATCGGTCAATTGTTTGATGATATGCGCCGTCGCACCCCAGACCGGTTCCTTCCAGACATCGTACACATGAATGCGTCGGTTCGTCCCTTTGAGCAGCCGTATTTCTTCATGGCAAAGGGTGGGATCGAAGAATTTTTCGAACGGTACCAGCAGTGCTTCGGCAACTTCGGCACTGTTGATCGTCATTGCCTCGAGAGAGCGGATATATCCCACCAGCGGTGTAACGATGAATCCGGTCGGTATCTGTATGTCGCTCAACGTGCCGAGCAGTTCGACGAAAGAAGGAGGGATGCCGAGTTCCTCTTCCAATTCGCGCAGTGCGGTATGATCCGGCGATCTGTCGGTTTCGTCCACCATACCGCCGGGAAACGAGATCTGTCCTTTATGATGCTCCACGCGGTCGGTCCGCTTGGTGAGCAGCAGATGCAGCGTTCCGTTGTGCAGTACGAGCGGAACAAGAACACAAGCCCGCCGGTGCGAATCATCGTGAAGCGTCATCGGCCGGTGCGCCGATATCCTCTTTTTAATGGATTCTATGTGATTAAAATCTGCTGGCATCTCTTCCAAAGACGAACGCTTTTATCCAATCGAAAATAACGAGCACTTTATTTTTAAAACTGACCAGTTTGGTAATATACGCCGACCGCCAGAAAATCCAGGTGGAAAATCCTTTTCCCTTCACCTGTGGCAGATCCGCCAGCGCCTTGTTGCTGCCGATATAAGCGAGCATGCCGTAGTGATTGTAAATGAATTTGCCGGGGGTCTTTTCTTTCGCCATCGCATTGAACGATCGTGCAAGGTACCGGCCTTCCTGCTGCGCCACCTGCGACGTTGCCGGAAGCGCCTGTCCGTCGATTGTTGCGCAGTCGCCGAATGCGTAAATGTTTGTGTGCCCTTTCACATGAAAATATTCATCGGTCACGATCCGCGAGGCAAGGTCTTTCTCGAACGGCAGCGATCGTACAAACGGAGTCTGTGTATTGCCGGTGGACCAAACGAGTAATCCGTACGGAACATGAGAGCCGTCTTTCAGTTCCAACTCCTTTTCCTTTACCGTTGCGACCTGAGAATGCAAACGGACGGAGATTTTTTGCCGTTGAAAATTTCTGACCGTATAATCGCTCAGCGCCGCATCGAACGAATTCAAAATGGCATCTCCTGCCTCCAGCAGCGTAATATCCACATCCGGCACCATGGCGGGATAGGAATCAACCAGGTCTTCCGTCAGAAAATCGTGAAGTTCTGCCGCAAATTCCACTCCGGTCGGGCCGCCGCCGACGACAACAAAATGCAGCAATCGTTTCCGCTCTTCAAACTGCAATCCGGGCGTGCTGGCGCGTTCGAAATTTTCGATGATGCGCTGACGGATGGCGCGGGCGTCGGCAAGTTCCTTCAAAGGAAGGGCGAATTGTTCCACACCGGGAATGCCGAACGTGTTGCTCATGGCGCCGACGCCGATCACCAGCAAATCGAACTCGAGTGCAAACGGATTTCCATCCAGCGCATTTTTGCACTGCACCATCTTTCGCACCGTATCGACTTCAGTGCAATAGGCATGATAAAACGTGATATGCTCTTTCGCCGTCCGTATCGGTTCGATGATCGAACGGAATTCGATTGTACCGACCGTGGTGCTGGGAAGCAACGGCGTAAAGAGAAAATGATTCCTGGGACTGACGACCACGACGTCGTACAATTCCGTATCGAGTGATTTGACCAGACTGAACGATGCAAATCCGGTTCCAAGGATGATTAATCGCTGTTTTTTGTTCTTCATAGACTTTACAATTGGCTAAATCGGACTAAAAAATACGATTTTTTCGTCTCAATTTCATCACGCAATATGTGCGTTTTCTCACGGTTTTTGTTAAACTCTTTCGGTATATATCATGTCATAACCGGGTAGACTCACATTGCTAAGTTACCCAAGATCATGCTATGAACATCCGCAATGGAATTAAGGCACATGCGGTTGTTCCGGTACCAAGACAATAAGAATTGTGATAGATGAGAAAGAATGAAAGAACGACAACTTTTCCATTTTTTCTCTACCAAACAATAAGGAGTTATTATGAAACAGTTCCATAAATACATAGCACCCATCGTGCTGTCGTTTTTCATTCTTGCCGGATGCAAGAATGACGATCCAGTCTCGGCGCTCGACTCGAGCCTGTTGTACGAAGATGCGGCCGAATCGATTTCCGCGGCGATGGGAGACGAAAGCGGCGGCGCGGTTGATAATTATGCCGACGTGATGAGCGTTGCCGGCGGAGGCGGATTCAGTGCGACACTGGCAAAAACCGGCGGCGAGGAAATCGTTACGGCCGGAATTCCGTCGTATGATTCAACCACCGGATGGTGGACGGTGGCTGTTGACCGTTCCCGCTCGAATATGATGACGAGCGGTTCGTTCCAGCGTGTGTATCAATTTCAATTCCAAAAAAACGGCACGGTGCAGAAGTCGCGCATCGAGGGAACCGACACGGCAAATACAATGAAGTTCAAAATCGTCAGCGGCTCGGGTTATTTCATTGGACCGAGGGTTAAACATCATCTTACCGATCTCAAAGGAGCCTGGACGGTGACCGATTTGGATAAGGATACCGTAACGCTCAATTCTGACACGACATACGTTCGTAGTGGTATCGACAGCATTATCACGAGGAATATGCAACGGACATTTACCCATACGTTGAATATTACATCGATGACCAATGTGCGGGGTCCGAAATACCGGTTGGGCCGTGAGAATTTTGCGACATGGCGTGGCAATTTCAGCAAGGCTGTCAGCGGAACGCTGGAGGGAACATTTAAAGCCACCATCACATTCCAGAACGGCGATCTCTACCGGGAACGTTCCATCGACAGATCGTTCACCGTAACGCTTGGCGGCGGTGATGGCAGCATCTCATTCGGCGGCAACGGGCCGAAATTCACCTGCGATCTCGGCAGCGGCTATCGCAGACCGTGATTACTGTAATTAGATACCATCTCAAAAATACTAAACAATGTCATGCCGAGTCCGCCTTCGGCGGATAAACTGCGTCGAGGCATGATTTCCCCTGAATTGTCACCCCTCGTCTACGCTCGGGGTGACAATTTTTATTCTTTTTAGCGGAGTTCTAGTCAAAAATAGATCTCTGCCGAATCAGTTGATACGCAGACGTTTTATTACAAGGCGGGAACATGCAAATGTCCCCGCCTTTTTTTATTTTGTCTTCATGAAAATACTTTTTTGCATCCTGATCATCATCTCTTGCGCGGAATCGCAATGGCTGGATCTTCCGCCGCGGCAATCGACATCGCCGGAAGGAAGCCGCATCGCGTCGATGCTTGTTTCTCTTCTCCGGGAGGAGAGAGAGGAAGAGATATTCCGCCAGGTCTCCGAAGGAAACGTGCCGGAATTTCTCCGCACATTGGTTCCGGTGACGATCATCGACACAATCGACGGAACAATATACTCGCTCCGGTACTTCGTTACGCCGGATTATCTCTCCCTTGGTTCGGACAGCGATCATGTCTTGATGCCGATGACGCCGTTGTTGGCGCAGCGAATCGCCGATCTGACGGGCTGTATGCTTCCCACCGCGACAATGGTCGATCAGATCTATGCCGCTGCCGATGTGAAACTCCCGCCGCAGCCGATTCCGCCGGATGCAGAGATGGACAAAATGCCGAGATTCATTCAACATAATGATTCCGTCCGGTCTCTCCGGCGGCCGCTGCTGGGAACATTTCCTCTCGGCGTGCTTGTTGGGGGAACAAAGAAAGATGTGGTGATCGATCAGAAAATCCGCTCCCAATTAAAACAAAGAGTCCCGAAGCCGGTGGTAATTTACGGCTGGCATCGGCTAAACAGTGTGCCGATACAACCGGCATACAACGGCCATGGCGAAACGTACGCCGATTACAGCCACGGAATACGGCTGGTGCACCGCATGGCATCGATCAACGGCGCAGAGATTGCGCTTTCCGATCTGCTCAGTGATGCCCGCTTTGCATTGATGATCTCCGATACGGTTCAAACACTGATGCGGTATCCGCTGCCGTCCGATACCAATGACCGATAGTTCGACATTCAACAACAGGAGTGTGATGAATAAATATTCTTCATTATTTATCGTTTTTGCGCTGATCTCCGTCAACTGTTCGGCACAGCAGACGCCATCGGTACGGATGACTCCCGTCGGCGATCTCGCGTTGCAATCCGGAAGAGTGATCGTTCCGGAAAAGTATAAAGGGAAGATCGCCGATAATTTGTCTCTCTCCGTGCCGCCGGGATACAGCGCAAAAATTTTTCACGTCGGCGGATTATCGAAGCCGCGCTTCTTCGCGTGGAGTCCCGATAGCGTGCTGCACGTTGCGGATAAATCGCTCGGACAGATTATCGCCCTGCCGGACAGAAACAGGGACGGCGTTGCGGATACGATGATTGTTGCCGCGACGGGATTCCGCAAATCGCATGATGTGAAATTCTACAACGGCGCAATGTTTGTTGCCGAAGAAACAAAAGTAACGAAATGCATCGATACGAACGGCGACGGAATTTACGAAACGAAATCCACATTCGTGACGATGGTGGAAGGAGGTCAGCAGGGGGGCGGCGGGCACGATACACGTACGATTGTTTTCGATCCGGTAAAGAAGAAAATGTATCTCTCCATCGGTTCGCTCTGCAATGCCTGCCGCGAGGAATCCCGCGCAATTATCGAAGAGTGGAACGACGACGGCACGGGACGCCGCATCTATGCCACCGGCTGCCGCAATGCGATCGGCATGACGATGCATAACGGGAAACTCTGGGCAAACAATAACGGATTCGACTGGCAGGGAGACGACATTCCGCCGGAGTGGATCGACATTGTGCGCGACGGAGGATTTTACGGATATCCCTACGCCTACGGCGACGGCATCTGGGTCGATTTTTCAAAGCCGGGAGGATACAGCTCGCTGCTACCGTTGACGACAAAGGACAGCGCAAATGTACAATCGATGATTCAGCCTGCCGTTTTGGTGCAGGCGCACAGCGCTCCGATGGCGATCGAATTCTCCAATCCGTCATTTCCGCCGCAGTTCCGCAACGGACTGTTTACCGCATACCGCGGTTCGTGGAACAGAACCTACGCAACGGGATTCAAGGTCGTCTATATTGATTTCGACAGCGCGCGGGATACGGTTGCCAATTCTGTCGCAGATTTTGCGCGGGGATTTCTCGCCGATTCCGTCGCGAAAGCGGCGTGGGGTAGGCCGGTCGGTTTGGAAACCGATACGCGGGGAAATTTATATATCGGATCGGATGATATCACAGAATGTATCATCATTGTTTCACTCGAAGAGAAATTGAAAGCGGAACACGCCATTCCGAAAAAAAATTAAAGCCATCCGATTGGTGACCACAATCGGATGGCTTTGGATAAAATAATGTGACACGCTCAAAATTATTTCATGGCAAATCGACGTGAAATACTTCTTGAACAGTAAAAATATACCGCTACTTCCATCCTATGCCGTAATGGTTCCCGATGTAATCGTCATACCCGATCAGAATGCTTTCCAGCGTCGAAATGTCCACCGGAACATCGAACACCAGTTCGGAGAAGTACGGCTTTCCGTTCGCGTCATTCATCCGCAGCGTCAAAAACTGCGTATACCGGCTGGATAATTGTATCATGACGCTCGATAGTATGCTCGCCGGATTGACTGCTGCACCATTCGGAAGTTTGTATTCAAAGGTGATCGATGTGAGGCGTCCGAGGCTGTCCGTATGCAGCGTCGGAATGACATGAATAAGATTCTCTTTCAATTCCAGACAAGTATACTCCAGCGTATGGACATTGTCCCAGTCGAGCGTCAGACTGTACGTTCCTTTTCTGAACGGAAGGAACGACGTTCCCCACGGCGCACCGGGCGGCGCATTTTCCAGACGAGCAAAACTGGCAATAAACGCCCTTCCGCCGCCGCATGCCGGCGCCTTCATAAATCCCCATAAAATAATATCGTTCTGCGGATCCTGCAGAGGTCCCGATAGGACGATATTCGCCGCGTAAAATGACAACGCGGATCCACCGCCGACTTCCAGTCCGTAATTCGCATAATAGTGCGATGTGTCCATTACCGTCGGAAGCGTATCGTTATGTCCCCAATGTCCGCCAAAGAGATTGAATTGCGTTGCGAGAAGCAGTTGCTTGTTAGAGAGAACGTCGGGAATTCCGTCGTTATCTGCATCCAGATTTTTTGCGATCGATTCGAAATATCCGTCGACACTCTTCAGCGTCTGCAATTCCTGCTCGGTGATGACGATGTCGTTGCCGAACGGATCGCGGGAAGGGATTACCGTATTGCCGACAAGAGTCAGCGTCGAGAGATCGATCGTACTGTGTTCGCCGTTGACCAGATTGCCGAGCGGCAGCATGTTTAATCCGCGGGATGAGAGATGGCCGATGTACCGATTGTCGCCAGTTAAAAAGATGAGGGCAACGCCGGTGCCGAAATTTGCCGGAACCGAGAACGTATCCGAAGAGATCTCCGTCAAGGTGTAGTAAAACTGACTGTAGACCAGCACTTTCTTTGCATCGGCAAGGGAAAGACTGTCGCCTGTTTTCTTCAGGCCGGTGATCCTTCCTTTGATCACAACCTCAGAAAAATTATTATCGCCTCCGCCGTTATTATTGTTATTTCCGTTGTCGGGATTGACGGGATTATCCTTTTCCTTCACGCAATGCGGCAGAAACAGGAGAGTGAAAATCAACATTATCAATAAGAACCGTTTCATGGTACGCCTCAGAATGTGCTGCGAACGATGTGGTGCAATAAATAAGAAATCCCCGGCGCCTACCGTCTCGCAGGATCGGTTGACACTCGGGGATCTGAAGAAAATGCCGCTTTGCTCTAGACTGCTTCCAGCTCCTCGGATGTTATGTCGTAATGGTCTTTTTCGATCACGACGTGATCCAGTGCCTGCGAGATATCGTTGATGATATCTTCGTGATGTTCCACGCCGATGGAGATGCGAACCATCTGTTCGGTAATGTGAAGTTCGAGCCGTTCCGCTTCGTCGAGATCGCAGTGCGTCATGGTCGCGGGATGCTGCGCCAAACTTTCGGTGCTTCCAAGGCTGACGGCGAGTTTAATGAGCCGTAAATGATTCAGGAAAGTAAACGCTTCTTTTTCGGCACCTTTGATGTCAAACGACAGCATGGCGCCGCCGGAGAGGCATTGTCTCTTAAAGATCGCATATTGTTCCGGTTTGCTCTCATCCAAGAAGCCAAGGTAGTTGACCCGTTCGACTTTCGGGTGTTTGGCCAGGAACTCCGCCACATGTCTGGCGTTGCGCGCCTGCGTTTCCATTCGCGGCTTCAACGTTTCCAGACTCCGCAGCAGCAGCCATCCGGTCCACGGTCCCGCCATGTTTCCTAAAAAAGTGCGGAGTGCTTTGATGCGCTTGATCGTACCCGAAGAGCCCAAAACTGCGCCGGCGATGACGTCGCTGTGTCCGCCGATATACTTAGTGGCGGAATAGATAACGATGTCGGCGCCGTGTTTCAGCGGGTGCTGCCAGAGCGGACCGAAGTATGTGTTGTCCACGGCGACCATCACGCGATGATCGATGGATGAAAAACGGTCGGCGATTTCGCGGCAGCAGGAAATATCAATCAGATCGTTAGTCGGATTGGCCGGCGTTTCCATATATATCATTTTTAACCGATCGGCATGTCCGCTCTCCAGTATAATTTGCTCGATCTCTTTTCGTGACCGGCCCGCTTTGAATCGGAGAATATGAATGCCAAACTTTGTCAAGATATGTTGAATGAAATGTTCCGATCCGCCGTACAAGGGTGAGCTGTAAATTAACAGGTCTCCCGGTTTTAGATATTCCAGTAACACGGTGGAGATGGCGGACATACCGCTTTCGAATACCGCACAATCTTCCGCATCGTCCCACAACGTCAACCGGTTCTCGAGTATTTCCAGATCGGGATTGTTCAATCGGCTGTAGATGAGGCCGAGTTTTTCGTTCGGTCGCTGTTCGCGCTTGCCGTACGCCACTTCAAAAAATGCTTTGCCCTGTTCGGCGGATTTAAATACGAATGTGGATGTTTGGAAAATCGGGCATTTGACGGCACCCTCGGACCATTCGGGATTGTACCCGTACGACATCATGAGGGATTCGGGATGGAGAGATCGATCGTTCATGGGAACCTCGCAATTGTTCTTCTCCGCGATGCAATCTGCGGCAGAGTGAATGAAAAGCGGGTGACCCCAAGTCTTGTAGTGAATTATTTCTGTTTCAAAGTACGCGGAGAATGATGATGAAGCAAGGAGGAAATGATTAAATCCCTCTTAAACAAGAGCGATTCATCCGATTATTTATTTTTCATTGTGTGAATAACGTTGAGAAGTGCAAAATATCCCCGCCCGAATTCGTCGGAGAGAAGCATCAGCGTTTCTTTTTTTGTGCGGCTGGCAGAACGAAGCGATGTATAGCGTTTAAACAGTGATTTTTTTTCACTCTCCGTCCACGGTTTTCTCTGATTGGAATATATGGCGGTATCGGGTTGACGGAGTTGTGGTAGCAAAGATCCCGGTATGATTGTCTGGACTGATTTCATGTTATGTACGAACGATCGCCGGTTGATTTCAAATCCGACGGCCTTTCTGTTCAGCCCGATGGCGATTTTTGCGGCGGAAAAACTACCGAGAAACAAATCGCAAACAATTTCTCCTTCGTTGCTGCTGTATTGGATGATCTTCGTCAACAGGGCGGACGGAAGTTCGTTCTTGTTTTTTTTCCTGCCGTGCTTGTATTCACGGCTGATCGTCCAGACATCTTCGCGGTCGAGGTAATTGAGCGAACCGTTCTTCACGTCTTTCTCTCTCGCACCGAACCGGCAGTAGGTATTGAACGTCGTCGGCTTTCCCTTCTTCACGCAGTACAGAATGTGATAATGGGAGGAGATGTATTTCTTTTTTGTGTACACGCCGAAATTGTATTTCCAAATGAGATGATTCACCGTTTTCAGCGTCGTACTATTGAGTGCGTTGAGAATATGCGCGAGATTGGTATAACCGGAAATAATGTACAATGAACCGCCGGGCCGGAGGATTCTCTCCGCCTGTGTAATCCAATCAACGCTGAATTGCGCATACTCGCTCTGCGGCACCTCCACGTACCCGCCGATGACATGCCGCTCGTTGCGGTGATAATGCTTATGGAGCGTGTCGCCGGCAATGCCGTACGGGGGATCGGTAACAATGAGATCGACGGAGTTGTCGGGAATATTCTCCTCGCAGCCGGAAATGCAGTCCTGATTGAAAAAGAGAAAGGGATTGGTTGTAAATGGAATGGACTTCATTCCGGAATATATCAATTGCAGGTGAGAGAAGCTAGTGCAGAGTACAAAAAAGAAGCAAACTTGACAAGTCTTCGAGACTTGTCAAGTTTGTCGATATTTATTTCAAACTACCCGGCATTGTCGGGGAGGATAGGAGTTCCGTAAAGACATTCCACCGTTTTTCCGGCGTCGATTTCTTTCCCGCTTTCTTCTCGACATACGATTTCACCAGATCCTGACCGTAGTTGTAATTGATCACGTAGCTCCGGTACTTTTCGATAAATCGTAATCGCTGTTCCGCACGGGCAGGTTCGAATAATCCGTAGGCGACCAACCAATCGATTGCCTTCTCTTTGGATATCGTGCCGTTCAGATACAGCCGTGCCGCTTCGTTGCCGGCGTATGCCAGCCGCGAGACGATCGCCTGGACCGCATAATACTGTTCCGTTTTTGCCGGATCGAGCCCGGCCAACGGAAAGAGCACTTCTTTTTCAAACTGCATCCGCTCCGCTTTCGTGAAGGCGATTTCGATTCCGTAGTTTGCACTCCCTTCGGCAATCAGCGATTGGGGACTGAAGAGAGGATAAACGGAAAATTCGATCCATCCCTTCTTTTTCATCAATTCCGTTTCGAGCAGCACGTTATAGACGTGATGTCCCGGATATCCTTCATGTGCGGCAAGGTCCACCGCTCGGTCGATAAAGATTGGAAAGTCGGTGTTCACCTGAATAACGCTGTAGGCATTCCCTTTATACCAGTTATACCCGCTCCACGCCTTGTCGGTCACATATTCCACCACAAAGTTTTCATTCTCCGGAAGATTAATATGTTTCTTCGTTTTCTCCCGGCATTCACGAATCGCAGCGGTAAAAACGGTATCCAGTCGATCGACGGGAATAACGAACTCCTTCCGGAACGCTTCATACCGTTCCTGCACCGATCCGCTCCCCGGTGGGAGCAGCGCACTCAACTCGCTCACTGTCTTTTTGAAATGCGCTTCGGCGTATTTCGGCGGAGTACCATCGTACAATTTTTTCGCCTCCTCGTCGAACGTGAAGAGGGTTCCGTTCAACATATCGGTCCGTGCACGGACGGCGGTGAGCTGCTTTGTGAGATAATTTTTTCGCTGCGTCAGCGATTTGTCCTTTGAGGGGACCCGCACCCGTTTTAAACGAGACAGCAGCGCTTCGGCACGGTCGCGCAATGCGGTGGGACGGTACTCCATCTTTTTTGAATCCTCCATCCACTCCGGCGGCCCGTAGTATGCATCGACAAAATCCGCGTCGAGCCGGCCGATATCCAGCACCAGCTTAACATACTGCTCGGCGATCTCGTTCAGCGAAACGGTGTAATGCTTTCTCTGCTTTTGCGCGGAAGAAAGGGACACAACGCTCATAACAACGACAGCAAGGATCATGAATCTCATGTATTCTCCGGATTATTATTGAGTTCGGTGGACCATGGTCGGTGAGGATTGATCGGTCGGCATCAACACGATCTCACTGATATTCACATGCACCGGCCGGGTTGCCGACCAAACGATGGCATCGGCGATATCTGCGGGGGAGAGCGGCGTCATTCCTTTATACACGCCGGAGGCTCTTTCCGCATCGCCGTGAAAGCGGACGATGCTGAATTCCGTTTCCACCAGTCCCGGATCGACCGTCGTGACACGGATCGGCGTGCCGAGCAGATCCATTTTCATCCCTTCGTTCAGAGCGCGGACGGCAAACTTCGACGCATTGTACACATTCCCCTTCGGATACACCCAGCGACCGGCTGTTGAACCAAGATTGATAATGTGTCCGGCGTTCCGGTCGATCATTCCCGGCAGCACGGCACGGGTAATGTATAATAGACCTTTTACATTGGTATCGATCATCTCATCCCAATCGGCAACGGATCCGGACTGAATGGGATCGAGTCCGCGGGAGAGACCCGCATTGTTTACCAGAATGTCGATCTTTTTCCATTTTTCCGGAAGCGCGGCGATGGCGCGCTCCACGCCGGATTGATTCCGGACATCGAGCTGGAAGGAATGGACTTTTGCGGAATATTTTTTGGTCAGTGCCGTCGAGATATCCCGCAGACGGTCTTCGCGGCGCGCGCAGAGAAGCAGGTGTGCGCCGAGTTCGGCAAATTTTTCGGCAGTCGCTTTTCCGATACCGGATGAGGCGCCGGTAATAAAGACTATAGTATTCTTGAGCGTTTTCATAATGATAAAAAGTTAAGAAGCATTAGTGAGAATGGAAAGTGAAAAAGACGGAACCCGTTGTTATCACAACGCCGGCGCCGGTGGCGTATTGCTGCGATACGCCAGGCCGAGCGGCAGAAATTGGAACGTAATACCGGCGATGAAATGGTCTCCCCGGCCGATGCTGGCGAAAAACCCGGGAGTGATGTTCAGTAAACGGAAAAGCCCGGGATAAATATTCAATCGTACTTTTTCATTGACCCGGTTCGATGCCATCAGCGACGCTAATACGGAATTGTTCCGGTCGTAGAACAGCCCCGCAATCCATCCGAGCGACACGGTGACCGTGCGTGCGCCGTTCGTTACATCCACCGTCCGTAGTTCACGCGTCGCAAATCCGCCGCTCATAGTGATGCTTTCTTCCTTAGTATGCCGGTAGGAAAGTCCCAGCATGCCGTTGTCGCCGAAATGATAAAACAAACTTGTCCGTTCCCACCACGGCAGTTTGTATTTCATGATGTAGTATTGTCCGTTATTTTCCAGCGTGTTATACGTCGGATTCCACGCCGGCTGTCCCGGCCAGGCGGTCATGTTCATTGTTTCGCTGAAGAATTCCGACACTGCATCGGAAGTGAAGAACAGCGCTCCGGTCAGATTAAAAAAATAAATATCCGCGATCGGATCGACATTGGGGCCGTCGAACGAGTAATGTTCAACCGCTTCGTTCAACAAATGGTACGCCGCGACGGTCACTCCCGCCATCAGTGTGGGATACTGGAAATCATGATACACATACCACTCGTACATCATCCGCGCATCCATTCCGCCGCCGAGAAAATGGAGCGTGTAATTGGGAAACCACTGTGCTTTCTCCAGCTGCAGACTGGTCGGAAAGATCTCCTGACCGAAAAACCGTCCCCACCCGAATTTGTCGATCTGCGTGAAGGGGTCTTTGAGGTTTCGCCACACATTGGTGACGCCGTCGCTGACGTGGATGGTGGAAAGAACGCGGGAGTGTGTTGCCGATTGCAGGATGTCGAATCCTGCGTTGATCAGCAGGGATCCGGGATTGATCATCGATTCGGAGCCGTACGGTCGTCCTTTATAAAAATAGAACTTCTCCTGTGCGTTGAGCAATGCCGGCACAGCGGAATAATAAATACACAAGAGTGCAATAATTCGCAGTACGGAAAATCTCATCGAACGGGAAACGGACATATGCATGGAGTGGATCGCTATTTACGGTTTGCCCGTAAGGTCGAGCATTTGGAGATCGGAGTTCTTCAAATACGGTTTGAACTGCAGCTCATCCAGAGAACAGAGCCGTTTAACGATATCGGCGACCCGGTTGCCGTTGAGCATAATGCTGTCGATATCCGCCGCCAACTCGCTTTCGCGCGGCGTGCCGATTTTCTTTTTCATCACCTGCAGCGTCAGCATCATGATGCCGAGAGGATTGTTGATCTCGTGTCCGATCGTTACCGCCAGTTCCGTGATCGCTTTGGTATGCTGGAAACGGGAAAGTTCCTGCTGCAGTGCGGTGATGCGGAGTCCGACGTTGATCCGCGCGAGCAATTCCTTGTCGTTGAACGGCTTGGTCATGAAATCGTCGGCGCCGTGTTCCATCCCGGCGATCTTGTCTTCGGCCGTGTCGCGCGCCGTCAGAAGAATGAAATAGGTGTACTTCAGTTCGTCGTCGTTCTTCGCCAGTTTGCAGAATTCAACGCCGTCCATTTTCGGCATCATCCAGTCCGAAATGATCAAATGGGGATGCTGCGCTCTTGCCAGTGCAAGGCCCTCTTCGCCGTTTTCCGCGAGAAGTACCTCGTAATTATTCGCGGTCAATCGTTTCATCAGGAACGACCGGATAAAGCTGTCGTCATCAACGACAAGAATCCTTATCGCCATTTAATCCTCGTTGTGGGGTAACCGTGGTTGTACAAATATAACCTTTTCTTTTTCAATAACAACGGTTCCGGCCGGTACCCCTTTCGGTTTGCGCACGTATTTTTTCTCTGTCATCGCAACGGGAACATTTTTGGCGTTTTTCATTTTGCTGTACCAGGCCGCAATGGCGGCGGCTTGTTCGATCGCTTTTTTTGAAGGATTTCCGCTGCCGCTGCCCATTTTCAGAACGACATGCGATCCGCTCGATCCGCGCGCGTGAAACCACAGGTCGTTCGGTTTCGCCCATTTCACGGTGAGCAGATCGTTGTTCTCGGAACTTTTTCCCGCGTAGACGGTAAATCCTCCTTCGACCTCAAAGGTTTTAAATGGGGGAAGGTCTTCTTCTTCTTTCTTAGTCATAAAACCGAGTCGTTTCAGTTCGGAACTTTGTAAACGTAAAAAATTTTTCAATGAAATGCTGTCGGAAACATGTGTCAGTTCATCGCGGAGCGCCGACAGCGATCCGCTCCGGCTGCGCAGCGACAGCAACCGCCCTTCGGATTCCTCGTACGCCGAGCGTGAACGTTTCGCCTTTTCGAAATACCGTTCGGCATTCCGGACAGGGGTGAGGAGGGGATCAAGGGGGATCGTTACCGTTCCCGCGCCGGAGAAATGATCGTCGATTCCGACGCCTGTCATTCCCTTAGCAACCAGATGAAGTTGTCCCATCAATAATTTCCCGAACTTTTCATACTGATCCGCACGCGAAGAGTCCGAGTGCTCTTTTTCCACGGCGGCAATCGTCCGCTCCGTCCGGTTCGACTCGTTGGTGAGCCAGTGAATAATCTCTTTCTTTTTCTGCTGGTATGACTGCTCGGATTTCTCGTAACTGAGGAATTTCTGCAATGCAACAAACAGATCGGGATACGTTTCCCGCTGCAGCGATTCATAATAATGAAGCGGCGCCAGCGAAACGGCGACCGGAGAATTCTCCTCAAAATATACGGAAGGCTCGAGTGTCCCCGTCGGAACTATCAGCGAACGGAACATCGCCGCAGTCTCGTTGTGTATCCTCTCTTTGTCCTCACCGGAAAGACCAACGACAGTTTCCGGAATTCCCGCACGGTGCAGAACCTCATGGGCGAGCGTCGATCCGAGCTTCGGTACCAGCGATTTCAATAATTGAAATGCGTTTTTATCTTTTTCATTGAATGATGCAAGAAATGTCTCCTTCGGCGGCAAAAATTCCTCTGCCGTAATCGCCTGCGGCCCGGATTGAACATTCCTCACCGCTCCGGCGAGACTCTTCTTATCCAAAAAGGCATCGACGATTGTTCCCTCCGGATCGCACAACAGCACATTTGCCCGTGCGCCGAACATCTCCATGCAGAACACTTTCCCGGACTGAAGCCGCAGATAGACGATCCGGTCGGAGCGGTCCATAAAGACGGACTGAACATGATCGTCGATGACGCCGGGGAAAAGGTCGACCGAATTATGCCGTGACCGCGGATTTCCCGCACGGGCAACGATCGCATTCTTTCGCCCGGCGCACGAGATGGTAATCGTATGCGGATCGGGCAGATAGACCACAATTGACAGCGTGTTCTTTTCCTGCGAATATGCTTCGGCAATCACCGCGCCGGCGTACCGCTCGTTCAGCAATTGCGCCGTGTGATAAAAAGTGAAATAATTGGAGAGCATAGATCAAGGTAAGGGAAAAGAAGGGAAGAAAAAAATTACTCCGGGGCGATCCCGACTGTAGTCAAGGGAAACGACAGATATTCCGTCAAAAAGCGCGGCGGACAGGTGAGCAGATATGCCAGACGTTATCTTACAGATTACATTCCATGAAACAATAGCAAAGTAGGTCGGACATTCTTGTCCGACGCAAGCGTTTTTCCAATCATTCGCGCCGGCGGTTGATAAATATTCTGACAGACAAGAATGTCTGTCCTACGAGCAAATCCACCATACAAGTACAGCAGTTTAAAATATATTTCACGGTAGGTCGGACATTCCTGTCCGACAAAAGTGTTTATCTAATTAATATCAATGGGTGTTAAATATATTATGACAGACAAGAATGTCTGTCCTACGGGATTATTTATAGAATTAAATTTCGAATAGAATATTCAAAGTAGGTCGGACATTCTTGTCCGACAAAAGTATATAATAATAGTGTTTTAATTACATTCTTTATAGTCGGTGAATGAATGTATATATAGATTATTTCCCGCAGATTAACGCAGATGATATCATTTTACTAATGAGGTAGGTCGGACATTCTTGTCCGACAAAATGATATTATAAAAATATCTCAATTATAATGTATTCATCAATTAATCAATTCACAATTTGAGCTGCCGAAAAATAGTGCAGTGAGAATAATTAATAGATGAAAGGAATAAATCTCTTCGTGCGGGATATATATGAGGAATATTGCGGCCCGAAATACCGGATGCATTCTCTCTCGTCCGCCGCGGCAGTGGCGATAAGAAAGAGGATCGCAACGAGTGTCAGAATTCCGGTGGTCCATGTAATATCCTTCAGAAAAACACCGCACGCGAGAAACAATAAAGAGGAATACAACGGATGCCGAATGTACCGGTAGATCCCTTTGGTTACCAATTCCGTGGTCTGCTCAAAGGGATACAATCCCGCGTCTGTACGGCCGCCGGCAATACGTCCCTTCCGCAGAAGCGAAACCCCTTGCCACAAGAGAGGAAGAGAAATCAATAACAATATCCAGGAGAGTATTTGCCGGATCGAGAACGGATCGGTGAACCACAATGGAATATTGATCAGTATCAAAAGCAGAATAGACTCCCAGGCGAAGAATCGATAGAATCCATGCGAATGGGTATCGATCATCGATCGCCGGGAGATCAGCAGCAAACCGATCGTTACGGCTATAAAGATCGGGATGCGTATGTCATATTCAATGATGGTAGATATAATATTTTCCTGTGAATGAATTATTCACACGGGATTCCAATTGAATAAATTTATTGCGCCTGGCTTTCACCGTGGTCACAATTTTATTCCAACCCTTTTTAAATTCATAAAGATGGTCTATTGAAATGGTGTCGGAATATATCCCTGCTTCTTCGTATCGAATGGTGACATCGCGATCGACAAAATACAACACCGTATTACAGCGATAGTCTCCCTCTGTAACAAGAGAGTCTGTTATTGTTGAAACATTTCTGCTCGCATTTCTTAATTTGTATGGGACAACAGTCCAATTGTAGCTGTACAATACAAAATTTGAAAATAGAAACCGTACGCTTGTATCACTATTGAAAAAGCTGGAATAGAATTCGTACGGGAAAATCAATTTATACGAATATCCGCCAAGGGAATCCAAAGCCTTCGGATCTTTTAGTGTCATTGAAAATTCGCCAGTAGAACGTATCCAAGATGAGCCGTAAATATCATTCGAATCACGGTGCGAAAGGGGATAATCAATATAGGTAGAGATGGAATGTATCACCACCGTATCTCCTAGATTCCAATTGTCTATGCGCCCGTTAAATTCGGTGATAGATGGCGTTGGCAGTATCGGTGAAACGGGATTGTCGTTGGTACAAGAAAAAGAATTGCAGACAATAAGAACGGCAATACTAATTAATGTAATCGTGTTCATTCGTTGCATAGTAATACGCGCTGTTAGCGCAGCGACGGTCGTAATATAAGTTATGACGGCTTGATTTCCGAATGGTGTGAATTATTCTTATTCAGCAATAGTTCAATGCCCAGAGCGATTCCAACGCCGACGGCATTGGCAAGCAGATCAAATGGATCATACGTATTCGCCATGAATCCAAAACCATCGAACACTTCGAACGTCTCAACACACGCCAATACTGTTGCCGCTGTAATGAGCCTCCCAAATTGCGGCGATTTCATACAGAGTTTCAAGAATACAAAATAGAGTGCGAACGAGACGGTGACATTTCCGCCGTAGGAGTGTATCATTTCTTCGAAGGGACCCGAGTACTCTCTCTTCATTAAGAATAAAGCGACGGCAAATAGAACCAAGAGGATATTGCGAACCGCCAAGCGATACTCGAACGTTGCATTATCTTGAGTGTTTGCCATAAAACCTTTTTGTCCGGGCTATTGTACGATTAACGGATCCGAAGGAATTTATGCTTTCCTTGGAAGAACTCTATGGATGTTGTCCGATGAAAAAAGCAGTAATATTGACCTATCATGTTCATGATATTTTATTGATACAATAAGGAGACACCCAAGATGCCGACGATCAGACCCATTTCCGACCCGCGAAATAAGTCGAACGAAATATCAAATTTTGTTCACTCATCCAATGAGCCGGTCTTCATCACTAAGAATGGCGAAGGAGATATGGTGGTGATGTCCATCGCTCAATACAGCCATATGTAGAAAAATCTCGAATTATACTTGCGGCGGCCGAATCGCAACGCGTTGCCGGTGACAAAGGCCGATCTCTTGAAAAGATCATGAAAGACATGAGGAAAAAGATTCGTGGCTAAAACCGCATACACGGTCAGCCTCTTATCTATTACCGAAAAATACTTTCACGAGATCATCGACTACCTATAATTAAAGAATACTTCACAGCAGCGTCCATCATGCTAATTGAAGTATCCAAAGATTATAATACAACACCAAATAAAATATAAAACTGGTTAATTCTTTTTGAGCTATGATTCATTACATCATTGAGAAATGAAAATCGAACATCAATTACCAGCCAGTCATAATAAATATTTGTTCCGCAATTAATATTGTACGTTCCTATGAAAGGAAGATTATTGCCGTCATAAGGACCGTCTAATAGCCACTGTGAATACTGGACAGTATCAATCCTTATGTGAGAGATCAGGTTGTGTTGTTGTGTATACATTCCGATTCCAACTGCTCCGCCGGCATAGATACCAACGACAATGTTTTTGTTTAAGACAAATCGATACTCCGGCAGCAATCCAATCTCTACGGTCGAGATATTATATTTTTCGTCGTACGTATTTTGATATTTGTATCGATCACATATAATGTGAGACACCCCGGGATTATATAAAATGGTATTCTTAAAATTAAATTCAATGCCTAAATACATTGAGTTGTTAGGATCGGTGGATAACGGTACACCCGTGAAATAGCCCAACAAAAAACCTGGTTGAGACGTATACCCTCCATTATTTGCAGTACAATAACTGCCATATTCAATTCCCACACGTATGTTTTTTCTGACGCTCTGTTGAGCATGCAAAATAAAGTCGAGTTGTGAAAATACTAAAGAGATAACGATGAAAATATATTTTAGTAAATACTTCATTATGCGTTGTCCACAGACTGGATCTCCGCCGGAGGTTTACGACTCGTAGAGCGGACAAGTAAGCCGCGTGCGGTAGAATATTTCAGTTTACGTCTGCCGCCGCGTTTGCAAAATTAGTGAAATATTCTTGAATATTAACACAATACCTTGTGAGATTTCAATTTGACAGCAATCGAGACAGTGAATCCAATTTACTCATATATATTTGCGCATTTTGTTTGTTTGATATACCGTACTCCAATATTGTAAATGCAAATAATATAAATTTCTTTGGGACTTTATCTTCCACGGGTAAGGATATTTGTGCCGAGATGACTCCTTCACGTATGCCTGCAATACCCGGCTTTGATGCTGTGAAATATACAATAGCGTTATCAATGTATCGGGATTCATAGCGAGGATACCGTGCAGACGAAATATGAGAATAAAATATTTGCGCTATTGTTTTTGCCCTGCCGCTATCAATGGGTTGGCTATAACGACGTACTGTAGTATTACGAATCATAGCAAGTCTCTCAGCAGAGGTGGCCATTGCACGAAAGCCCATTCCACCATTTGCAATTGCTGAATGCACGATAAATGATGAATCGGATTTCTGTTCAAGACTCACTGCCCAAGCATTACCATCCTCCGGCATCGATAGCGCCCTGGCAAGAGGTCGCATTTTAAATCCTTTGAGCAATGAATCTCGTGCTTCAGCCACCGCGCGTAGATCGTAGACTGACCATAAATCTTCAACTGGTTCAAGATGGTCTTGAGCAACAGATAAATTTAATAACCCGTTCACAACGAATAGCGACATGCAAAATGTCAAGTGGTTCATAGATATTTTCAATTGAAGTGCAATGGATTAGAACTCCGCTGGAAACGGACATGTAAGCCGTGCGTGGTAGAATAATTTAGTTTCCGTCTTCCGTCGTGCGTGCCGAATTGGTGAATTACAATAGTGTGTGATAATTGACTTTTAAAAATTCACTGGGTTTGATTGCGTTAAAAATATCCCCCAAAAATCATTAAGTTAATTCCGTAATAATTCCTGAATTCATTTACATTATAGAATACGCTTATTGCACCTGCCTGAAAGTGGGGTGATATGCACTGCAATTCAAGTTCAATCGGAACTCCATTACCGTGTTCTACTATATGCTCATAGGTGGTTGTATACCGATCCGAATGTAATACTTTTCCTCTCTTTTGATTTTCTATTGAACTATATCCGATATATCCTGTCAAATTCCATTCTAAAGTAACATCATTAGTATCATTGATACTTTGGTGCAAAATAAATGAGCGGCCAATCAAAAATGAGTTTGCATTTATTTTCTCTTGCGGAGCAATAAGTGCAGATTCATTATTCAACCTTCGTGCGTACTTCACTAACCAGTTATCGTATCCGCCGGTAATAGCTAAATTTATTGCGATTCCACCATTGGCACTTGTAAACGCAGTCTTTGAGTAGCCATATCCAAATTCACCATAAAAAGTAAATAGTCTAAGTTCTTGAGAATGTACTTTTGCATTAAACAAAATAAATATGAGTATTAATTTTTTCATTTATGCGGATGAATATTACTGCAATCTAAAGGACTGGAATTACGCCGATGACGTACAGGAAATCCGTGTGCAGTAGAATATTTAGTTTCCTTTCGCCGCCACGCGTGATGTCCTGGTGAATTAATGTAAGTGAATTATTCACAACTTTTTCCACCGCACCTTGTTCGTCGGCAAGAATACATACCACTTGCACGTATGCCGTTAAAGTAGTATATTGTGTCGTGATAATCAATTTCCTTGACCGGACTACCGAAGACATTTTCAATGGTTTTGACACCAAACAAGCCAGACGAATACCCTCTGTCATTTGGAAAATCGCCGTGAGAAAGCTCGACCTTTTGAATGCGGCTCACGATCTTATGGATCTTCGGATCCCGCCATCAAATCGATTGGAATCACTCAAAGGCAATGACAAAGGGAAGCATTCTATTCGAATCAATGATCAATACAGAGTTGTCTTCGAATGGTCTGAAGGTAATGCAAAAGATGTTCAAATTATTGATTATCATTAAAGGGCCTCAAAATGATACCAAAAAACAGAAAACCGACTCATCCCGGCGTAATTCTCATAGAAGAGTTTTTACGCCCGATGGAACTGAGCCAACTGGAATTGGCTCGCCGAATGGGTGTGCCTGTGCAGAGAGTGAATACACTTATCAACGGCAAACGTAATATGACTGCAGAAACTGCTGTGCTACTTGCACGCGTCCTTAAAACTTCTTCCGAATTCTGGATGAATCTGCAAGTAGCGTGCGATCTATACGCAGCCAAACAAAACCTCGAACACGCCGCTTAGTTATTCCTCTACTTACATTTTCTTGCCGGCTAATGAGCTGGAACCCCGCCACACAGCGCGACGCCCGCCCGAACGCCACAGGCGGGCGGGGACAGGTACGCCGCGTGCGGTAGACTGTTTCAATTACCGTTTGCTGTCTCGTGTGCTGAACCAATGATTTATTTTAATATAACACCCCACTCAGTTGCTACAAAACCACTTCTATCAAATTTCGGAATTACCGGCTCAAACAAGTTCAGCGTAATAGTATCCGAACCTTGAATGACATAAAAAAGCCGCAATAAATTATCCGGCGTTGTATCGATTTGTAGTTTAATCACTCTTTCAATTTCATTTGAAAATTGTGGATAAATAACATAGCGTGAATAAACCGTGAGTCGTGGAATCCAATAGTCAATAAAGTGCGTAATTTCACGCTCATTAAAACCGACAGCAGAAAGATTGGCTCTGAAAAACCATTCAAGACTATCTTTCTCAATAATCCAGCCGGAATTATACTGATATGCGTCGGGAGTTTGACTCTCATAAAATAAATAATCGTATTGACCGCTTATTGTACCGGATGGTTCAACTTCAACAACCCATTCACCTTGATATGCAGGTATTGATTCAATGACTTTGCCGCCGAGCGGAAACTCTAATTTTACCGTAACAATACTTTTAGTCTGCGGATATAAATAAATGTTGGGCTTACGAACAACAGGGCCGCCGCCGGTTGTATCGGTATCAGTAGGCTCGATAGGTGAAGATGAACTTTTCTTACATCCTGTCGATGAGGAAAGCAGAATCGCAATTACAAGCAGAAATACAATTATGATTTTGTCTTTCATATCGATTGCACTCCTTTCTGTGCAGCCTAACGGACTGGAACCAAGTTGTCACGTCAATGTGAGTGACTCGTATGTTGACCCAAGTATCAAAACCCCGTATTGTAAGTCTTCGCCAATGAATCGGCGAATAAACATTGGCAAAGTCATAGGAGAGGCAAGAGCGACTAGATATCTTTCAAGCAGGAAAGAATATCGTTAACCAGAAGACGTCCTCCCTATGACTTTGTATTTTCAGCAGAATCTGAACAGTACTTTAGGATCCTATTAACGGGAATCCTGTATAATGTGACGAGTCAAGATCACCACTGAAAGTGCCAATGAACCCTTATTTTCTCTCCAAACATAAGGAGTTTTTCTATGAGTATCCTAAAACAAATCGTCGGTATTGATATTGCCATGGACACATTCAACGTCCGGTTCGGAACCATTGATCCCAAGCACCACATTGTTCTTACACCGGATCAATCGTTCGATAATGTATTGTCAGGATTCAAAAAACTATTGAAATGGACCCGATCGGCGGGTATTTCTCCCGACCTCCCGCTCATCTTTGTTATGGAAGCCACCGGCATTTATTATCAGCAACTTGCATACTTCCTGGTTGAAAATCATTGCTCTGTTGCCGTTGTTCTGCCGAATAAGATCAAAAACTATTGTAAATCCCTCACTTCCAAATCCAAAACCGATCCGTTGGATTCTGCTGCGATCACCCGCTTTGGGTTGGAACGTGAACTCAATCTCTGGACTCCGCCTACCGAAACCATGAAATCCATGCAGGCCTTGACCAGAGAATATCACGCTTTGAAAGAGACCATCACCCAAATTAAAAACCAGCGACATGCCCTGAAATACTCTTTTCAGCCTCTGAAGTCAACTCTTAAACGCAAACAGCAAACTATCGCCTTGCTCGAGAAACAACTCGCTCAGATCGAACAGGAACTCCATGAACTGATTGATACTGATACGATCCTTTGTGAACGGGTTCCCAACATCTGCACGGCAAAAGGAATCGGTTTTATGACTGTCGTCTCGGTCCTGGCTGAGACTCAGTGCTTCAAACTCGTAACTAAACAAAAACAACTTGCCAGTTATTCCGGCTATGACGTGGTCTTTAACGATTCGGGCCTAAAAAGAGGGAAAACCTCCATCTCTAAAAAAGGGAATAGGTTCTTACGCCATGCCGTCTTCATGCCTGCCCTGTCTGCCGTGCGGCATAATCCACAAATGAAGGCGCTCTATCAACGATTGATTGCTAAAGGCAAAAACAAAAAACTGGCTCTGATTGCTGTTGCTCGGAAATTACTGCTGCTGATTTATACTCTTTGGAAAAATAACGTCCCTTATGATCGTGATTTTGGTCTTCGCTAATCTGTTGTCGTGTTCTTTGAAATAGTTACGTTCTTATTCTTGACTTTTTACACAGTACCTGGTTACGGCACAAAATATTATTTTAAATTTGACGAAATTAACCAATACTGTCTTTCATAATATGTCCCATAATTGGGATCAGACGAAGTGATGTTTGATTCTATAAATCCAATATTTTTTGTGTATTTATTATTGTCGTGATCTACGATATTCCCCGAATTATCCGGTATTCTATAACGTGGATAGTAATACAAATTTTCAAAGAAAATAAATGGGTCATAAACATTATTTGAGATGCTTGATCGAGTATCATGTCTATAGTCTTCAATTATTGTATAATGTCGTTCAACATTGGTATATCGTAAAGAATCTGGGGGAACAATGGGATTGTCGACATAATAAAGAGTGTCTATTTCCACCTGTTTTACATACCAGTATTTATATATGTAATATGGACCGGGGGATGAAGATACTGAATCGATTGTAACTGAAATTACTCCGGATGTGCGCCTCCTCGGAGGGACCCCATGATCATATGAATTAGTTTTAAATTGGTATATCCAGTTGTTTCCAACTTTTAGTGGAAGAAAGTCCGCTACTTTTGGAATTAATTTAATATTTATTGTTTTAGATGTAATATCCATAACTGAGTCAAACATATAAAAAAAGGGATGCTCAATATTGATATAATGTTTTCCTTTGGACTTATTAAGTAATAAATATCGTCCATCTCCTTGTGTTATCAAACCATTCGAATATCCATTTATACTGTCAATCATAATAATGGATTGGTCTGCATAAATCGTATCGGTATTTACAATCCCAAAAATATTCATTGCTATACTATTGAGTATAATAATACTACCGGTTGTATCATTACTTGGAGTTATTATTGATGTTGCTTTTTGACACCCGACAATCAATGCCAAAATTATTGTTAAAGTGATATTTTTCGTTCTTTTTGCGCCATACCGGACTGGAGCTAAGCGGTTTGCACGGCAATTTGAGTAACCGGTGAAGCGGCAACCTTAACAAATTAAATACTTTAATTTACATAAAACGAACTAAATCAAATGTTGAATCAACCAGAATCCGATGCCAAAGAAAATTTCGACTCCCAAAGGAATGAAAAGCCCATTAGGAATAAGGTGTACTCCTGTATAGTGCATTGTTAAATATACCGCCAGTCCGACTGCAATCGGAGCTGACAGAAAAACAGGAAGTGGAATAGGTACAATCATTAAAAGATATGGCGCCCCTCCAATAATAAAACAGCTTACTGTGGCAACTTTAATTGTACGGATACGAAAGACGATCCAATATATGTACGACTTGAACAACCAGAGAATTAATGGTAAAAATACTGCTAACAATGATCGATCTCCTTACTGCTGCCGTCTAATGGACTGGAACTCCGCTAAGAAGCGTGGCGCCCGCCCGAACGCCACAGGCGGGCGGGGACAGGTAGTGTGCGTGCAAACCCGCCTGCCGTTTACATGCCGAAGGCATGGCAGGCGTTCCAGTGCGCTGGATTAAAAGATTAAAATAAAAAATGCTGTCCCGTGACATATGGTGTTAGTTAATTTCTCCACACTCAAAACACCAGGCACGTCGGTCTGCGATTCGTTGAGCGGTTTGCAGAGCCTGTGCTGAGCGCAGCGAAGCATCAGGTTGAATGACTGGTGAGACGGCGCCCTATTTGATTAGTGTGTATGTAAGGCATGAGATGAAAACAAACCGACTATTGCGACAACGGTAAATAATGCAATGATCATCTCTTTCCTGAATTGAAAATATTCAACCGTTTTAGTCACGATGTATTTTGTCAGTGCATTCCAATTGAAAACAAGATGAATAAAAACCGCAACAAGGAAAATCAAAGCACTTATATTGTGCATGCTCATTAAGAAATGCTCTACAACTCCCGGTTCGGCATCCGTTCTGGCATAATGCAATGGAACTCCGGAAAGCGGCAGCAAAATGAATGCAAAAAACATAAACATAGAAGTAAGAGCGCGTTTGTTCATTGGTTGTTTCGTTGTATCATTCATAGCAGTATTTCCTTTTCTATAATATAAACTCGCACCGCCGAACGGACTAGAGATAACCTGCGATGCAATGTTTTAGCGGGCTGCAGTCCGTTTTTAGTTTAATATGCTGTTTCGTGTAGCTATCTGTGTTTAGATTTCTCGATAAATTCAGTTCTGACACGATCGCGATTGTAACCTCAGGTTGAGCGACGTGTTAGGCCGCTTGCGGAACGCATGTTCTGGGTTTTTGTTCGTTTTTACCATTTTACGCAAAGATTCCTTTTATATTTGACATTGTGTCCGCTATATATTACATTTGGTCTGTTATATCATACGTTTTTATAAATATATGCCACTGAAAAGGAGATCAACCATGACAATGCTACAAAAAATCGCTTGGCAGAGTCTCGCAGTTTGCACTTTGTCGGTTATTGTATTTGTATCAATAATTCTTCTTATCGATCTGAGCGTCGCTTGGGGTGCTTTCGCGATTCTCGCAATTCTTTGGTTCTTGCCTTTCCCCCGTTCTCAATCTGAACCCGGCAAAATTCAGATGGATGAGCGCGATCAAGCCATAAACAGTCGTGCTATGCTCATTGCGCTTCGGGTATTCTGGCTGTTTTATGTTATTGCAAGCGTCAGCACATGGTGGATAGCCGTGCATATTTATCACACGAATGTTGTTCCTGTAAGTGTGCTCCCAGATTCAGTTTTCATAGCATGGCTGTTATTCACAATTGTTCATTCCGTAGCAATACTTGTTCAATACAAACAGAGTGTATAACATGAATAAGAAAACACCTGTTCTTCACAACCAAATCCGACGGCATCGCTTCAATCAAAACGAAATGACGCAGCAAGCCCTTGCCGATCTTGTTGAAGCAACGCGTCAGACGATCGTTGCATTAGAGGCAAACCAATATGCACCATCACTCCTTTTAGCATTCAGGATTGCAAGAGTATTCGGCGTACCCGTCGAGGAAGTATTCCAGTATGACTTCTAAGTAATTCTGACAAATGTCGACTTAACGGATGGGAACTAAGCGGCGTTGTAACGCTTTTGCGCGCCGCGACTGTTGATTGATTTGCTTGTTTCTTCCCCGCATCGTATGGCGTTGGTTTATTACTCAACACTCGAATATTAAGTGCGGGCGCGGTTACAACGTCCGCTTGAGCGACGTGTTAGGCAACCAATTTATTTTATAATGAATTCTTTTGCTTCACCGGTAGAATCAATGGAACTCAAAACAACTTGATAATTATGGTTCGGATAAGATGCTGCCAATTGTTGTATTAACAATTTAGCGCCCCGCTGTATGCCTTCATTTTGCCAAGCAAATTCGGGAATGCCCATTCCAACATAGTATATCTCATCTTTTTTATAATATGCTGCTTCATTGTTACTTTCTCTGTTGAAATATCCTAATTGCGTCAAGAAGAATCCAACAACTTTTGCATCTGGTTCTTTAATATTTAGTGTATCATAATAGAGAACACCAGAAGTATTTTCAATTTGCAACGGCAATAAGTCAGAAGGTATATGGGAAACTGTTTCGTATGGTGTTAGTGCGAACGCAAATGCAATTATATAACCAAATGTTATTACTGCTCCAATCAAACCTGAAAAAAACACTATCCAGCCTGAACCTTTTTTACCTCCATTTACTAAATGTTCAATGATTGAATCTCCTTGATACTTTTTGACGATAAAATATACAACTGCAGCCCAAAAAAAGTGAAATACTTGTTCAGGGATTCTATCCATGATGTGTTCAGGTACATAAAGCAATATTGGGAAAAATACTAGAGTAACAGTAATTCCAAATATTAATGTTTTCTTTGCATCATCATTTTTATTTAATGCCTTATAATTTTCTGAAATTAAATAAGCACCTACTAACGGACCACCAAGCATTGTTCCGGCAGATATTGCTTTTTCCGTGAATAGAATCCTCTCGCTTTCTGTAAGTGAGGGTTGGCTAATATTTTCATGTTCCATAGATTGTGCTATTTTCGAGGCAGATTTTGGTTGCCTAACGGACTGGAGCTAAGCTGCGTAACGACGTTTTAAGCGGACGCAACGTTGATTAATTAATTTAAATCTCTCGCCAACGTATGTTGTGTTTAGATATTTCAACTTAGAATAACAAAATTGCGGCCGCAGTCGTTACGACAGCTTGAGCGACTCGTATGTTGACCCAAGTATCAAAACCCCGTATTGTAAGTCTTCGCCAATGA
>CAYJMS010000002.1:746599-809291 GCA_964371615.1 uncultured Chitinophagaceae bacterium | reverse complement strand
GTAGCTCAATTGGTAGAGTAGCGGTCTCCAAAACCGTTGGTTGGGGGTTCGAGTCCCTCCACCCGTGCACATTAGTTTCGGGATAACAGTATGAAAGACAAAATCATCAACTTCTTTACTGACGTCTATAAAGAGATGAGCAAAGTCACGTGGCCGACGCAAAAAGAACTGCAGGAATCGACGCTGGTAGTCCTGGGCGTGTGCGGTATCATTGCGGCATTCGTGTACCTCGTGGATACCCTCGTCAGTCAAGTCATTAAAGGAATCTTTTAGACGTGGAAATCACTGCTCTACATCGATGGTATGTTGTCCGTACCTACTCCGGACACGAGAACAAGGTGAAACTTGCGCTGGAAAACGAGTCCAAAGAACTTGGGTTGCAGGACAAGATCACCCGCGTGTTGATTCCGTCCGAAAAGATTTTTGAAGTGAAGGATGGCAAAAAGAAGAGTAAGACGAAAAATTTCTTTCCCGGATATATTCTGGTGGAAGCGATCCTCGACGAAAAGTCGAAGCATCTCATCCTGAATACGCCGTCGGTATTGAGTTTTGTCGGAACCAAAGACCGTCCCGTTCCGCTCCAGCCGGACGAGGTAAAACGTCTTATCGGCAAGATCGAGGAGAAGAAGGATGACGGCACCGAGGTCGAACATATCGAAATCCCATTCCATATCGGTGAACCGGTGAAAGTGATCAGCGGGCCGTTCCACAACTTCACCGGATTTGTGCAGGAGATCAATCAGGAAAAAATGAAGTTGAAGGTCATGGTCAGCATCTTCGGACGCAAGACGCCGATCGAGTTAGATTTTACGCAGGTTGAATTAGAAAAATAAATAGAGTTCATACTTAACATAGAGATAGATTATGGCAAAAAAAGTAGTTGGTTTTATCAAATTGCAAATTCCCGCCGGTCAGGCGAATCCCGCACCGCCGGTTGGCCCCGCGCTCGGTCAAAAGGGCGTCAACATTATGGAGTTTTGCAAGCAGTTTAACGCACGGACTCAGGCGCAGGCCGGGCTGATTATTCCCGTGGTGATCACAGTGTATTCCGATAAGTCGTTCACTTTCATCACGAAGACGCCGCCCGCGGCCGTGTTGCTCGTGAAGGCGGCTAAAGTGCCGAAAGGTTCCGGACAGCCGAACCGCACGAAGGTCGGAAAGGTCACCAAAGAGCAAGTGAAAGAAATCGCACAAATGAAGATGCCGGATCTGAATACGACCGATATTGAAGCGGCAATGAGCATGGTCGAGGGAACGGCAAAAAGTCTCGGTATTACCATCGAAGGTTAAATCACTCTCAATTAAATGATGTGGGAGTTCTGCACGGCAGGACGTCTGGACCACAAGGAGGATCAATGCAACACGGTAAGAAGTACAACAATACGCTGAAAAAGATCGATCAAAAAAAGATCTACTCTATAGAAGAAGCTGTCGGTCTCGTCAAAGACAACGCCTCGGCAAAATTCAACGAATCATGTGATATCGCCATCCGGCTCGGAGTCGATCCGAAAAAAGCGGACCAGGCAATTCGCGGAACGGTGGCGCTCCCTCATGGTATCGGAAAATCGGTTCGTGTGCTTGTGGTCGCAAAATCTCCGAAGGATGCCGACGCCAAAGCTGCAGGCGCCGATCATGCCGGTTTTGAAGAATATATCGAAAAGATCAAAGCTGGCTGGGCGGATGTCGATGTGATTATCGCCACCCCCGATGTGATGGTTGAACTGGGCAAACTCGGAAAAATTCTCGGACCCCGCGGATTGATGCCGAATCCGAAAAGCGGTACGGTGACAATGGATGTCGCCACTGCGGTGAAAGAAGTGAAGGCAGGAAAGATCGAGTTCCGGGTGGATAAGGCCGGCGTCATTCACTCCACCATCGGAAAGGTCAATTTCGATAAAGAGAAACTGGTCGACAATCTGAAAACGTTCCTCAATATGATTATCAAATTAAAACCCGCAACGGCGAAGGGGCAATATGTGAAAAGCATTTTTGTCTCATCGACGATGGGGCCAAGCGTCCAGATCGACCGTACGGTCGCTGGATCGTAACAAAGAATTTACGCACTCACACTCATCAACCGATTGCATGCGATGCCTCTGAAATAACGAGGGCTTCTCATTGTATGCGAACAACAACAGAACACTATGAATAAATCAGAGAAAGAACAAGCAGTCGCTGAGATACAGGAACTTGTTGCAAAAGCGCAGGGAATGTTCTTTACTGATTTTGCAGGGATCAATGTGGAGCAGATTACAGAGCTTCGCAGGGAATTCCGAAAATCCGGTATAGAATATGTAGTGGTAAAGAATACGCTGGCAAAGATAGCGTTGAAAAACGTTTCCGGGTACGACACGGTGCTGGACAAGCTCGTGGGACCGACCGGTATTGCATTTGCGTATAATGATCCCGCTGCGCCGGCTAAAATCATTCAAAAGTTCAAAGAGAAAAACGAGAAATTCGGCGTCAAAGCCTGTGTGATAGAAAAAACGGTATATGACGGTTCCAAATTAAAGGAACTGGCATCGCTGCCGACACGGGGAGAGATTGTCTCATCAATTCTCGGAAGCCTCAATGCGCCATTATCCGGTGTGGTCGGTACGATCAATGCCGTTATGCGCGATGTTGTCGGCGTTCTCGATGCGATTGAAAAGAAAAAAGCCGCATAACCTGAGTACAAATTTTTATTAAGAGAAAAAAAGGAGAAGAACCATGTCAGCAGTAGCAGAACTCGTCGAAAAAATCGAAAAACTCACCCTTCTTGAAGCAGTGGAACTCAAGAAAGCTCTCGAAGAAAAATTCGGTGTCACCGCAGCAGCGCCCGTCATGATGGCGGCAGCAGGTGCTCCGGCAGCAGGCGCTCCGGCGGCCGCTGAACAAACCGAATTCACCGTTGAATTGACCGAAGGCGGTGCGCAGAAAATCAATGTGATCAAAGTTGTCCGTGAAGCAACAGGTCTCGGACTGAAAGAAGCGAAAGATCTCGTTGACGGCGCACCGAAGCCGGTGAAGGAAGGCGTCAGCAAAGCGGACGCAGAAGCCTTGAAAAAGAAACTCGAAGAAGCAGGCGCAAAAGTTACCCTGAAATAATTTTTCGAGAACTTTTTCCAGAATCTTCCATGTTTCAAAATTCAATGATCCTCACATAGCGATCGATTGTCAAGCCGATACCCTCTGTTCTTCGGAAAAGAGGAGTATCGGCTTGTGTATTCTTTGTTCGGTAACGGAATATTCTTGAGTTTTTTTCGCGTTTCATCGCTCCGCGTTGAACGCATCATTTTTCATACACCAACTAACCGGATCGTTACGATCTGAAGGAGTGATTGACTTGAAGAGCCAATCCCGATTACATCTCGATTCAAAAACCGGCCGATACAGTTTTGCAGCCATCAACGAAGTGGTGGAGTATCCCGATCTGCTCAACATCCAGATCGAATCCTTTGAACATTTCTTGCAGGAAAAGATCAGTCCCGTCAAACGAAAAAACAAGGGTCTGCAGCAAGTATTCCTGCAAAATTTCCCGATCACCGATACCCGCGAAAATTACCTGCTGGAATTCGTGGAATACTATGTCGAGAAGCCGAAATATACCGTTCGCGAATGTCAGGAACGGGGATTGACGTTTGCCGTTCCGTTGAAAGCGAAACTGCGTCTCTCGTCCAAAGCGGAGAACGGTGAAGGATATACCGATACGATAGAAGAAGTGGTCTATCTCGGAAACCTCCCGTATATGACCGACCGCGGCACGTTCATCATCAACGGCGCCGAACGGGTGATCGTCAGTCAGTTGCACCGTTCACCCGGTGTCTTCTTCAGCGAGTCGACGCATCCGAACGGAACACCCATCTATTCCGCGCGCATTATTCCGTTCCGCGGATCCTGGGTCGAGTTTGCGACGGACATCAACAATGTCATGTACGCATATATCGACCGCAAAAAGAAATTCCCGGTCACCACGCTGCTGCGTGCTCTCGGATACTCGTCCGACGACGAAATCCTGGAACTGTTCGGACTGGTAGACGAGGTGAAAGTTGCCGATGTCGATTTGAAAGACTACATGGGGCGCATTATTTGCGGCGATGTCGTTGACCGGAAGACCGGCGAAATCTTCATCAACAAAGATACCCAGTTGAGCGAAGAGATCATCAAGAAAATAAAGAAAGCGGAGATCAAAAAACTTCGCCTGTTGAAGTCGGAAGAAGCGGGAACCCGCTCGGTCATCGCCAACACCATTCTGAAAGATGTCGTACATAGCGAAGAGGACGCACTCGAGACCATCTACCGTCAGCTCCGTTCGGGCGATGCTCCGGATCTCGATACGGCAAAGAATTTAATCGACAAGCTCTTCTTCAATCCCAAACGCTACGATCTCGGCGATGTCGGACGTCACCGGTTGAACTCCAAATTGAAGCTGGAAATCGATGAGTCGGTCACCACGCTGACCAAAGAAGACATCATCGCCATTATCAAGTACGTGCTGGAATTGCAGCAGGGAAAAGCCCAGGTGGACGACATCGATCATCTTGGCAACCGCCGTATCCGTACAGTCGGCGAGCAGATCTCGGCACAGTTCAACATCGGCCTTGCACGCATGACCCGGACGATCCGCGAGCGGTTGAATATCCGCGATCAGGATTCCGTTGCTCCGGCGGACCTTGTCAACGCGAGAACGATCTCGAGCGTCATCAATACGTTCTTCGGCACCAATCAGTTGTCCCAGTACATGGATCAGACGAATCCGTTGGCCGAGCTCACGAACAAACGCCGTATGTCGGCGCTTGGACCGGGCGGATTGACGCGAGAACGCGCCGGCTTCGAAGTCCGCGACGTGCATTACACGCACTACGGCCGTCTGTGTCCCATCGAAACTCCGGAAGGCCCGAACATCGGTCTGATATCGTCCCTGTCCATGCACGCCCGTGTGAATGAATACGGATTTTTAGAAACACCGTACCGCGTGGTGAAAAAAGGGAAAGTAACGGAGGACATCGAATTCCTCAATGCGGAAAAAGAGGACGAATTTATCATCGCCCAGGCAAATGCGCCGATCGATGAAAAAGGACGGTTCGAGAACGATCGCGTGCAGGCACGGAAAGCCGGCGACTTCGTTGTCAATCATCCGGATGAAATCCAGTATATGGACGTCGCCCCGACGCAAATTGTGAGCGCTGCTGCGGCACTCATCCCGTTCCTCGAACACGATGACGCAAACCGTGCGTTGATGGGATCGAACATGCAACGCCAGGCAGTACCGTTGCTGCGTCCCGAAGCGCCGATCGTCGGCACCGGATTGGAATACAAAATTGCCCGTGACTCGCGTACGTGCGTGATTGCGGAGCGCAGCGGTGTCGTGGAGAATGTTTCCGGCGATAAAATTATCGTGCTCTATGACATCGACGAGGATAATGTCGAGCAGCTGATCAGCTTCGAAGACAAACGCCGCGTGGAATATAAATTGATCAAGTTCTTCCGCACCAACCAGGATACTGCGGTGAACCAGAAACCGATCGTGGTTCCCGGTCAGCGCTTCAAAAAAGGAGATGTGCTGGCGGACGGATGCGCCACCGATCACGGCGAACTCGCCCTCGGACGCAACCTGTTGGTCGCCTTCATGCCGTGGCGCGGATACAATTTTGAAGACGCCATTATTATGAACGAGCGGATCGTTGCGGAGGATGTGTTCACCTCCATTCACATCGAAGAGTTCGAACTGCAGGTGCGCGACACCAAACGGGGTGAAGAAGAACTGACCCGTGAAATCCCGAATGTCAGTGAAGAAGCAACGAAAGATCTCGACGAGAATGGCATCATCCGTATCGGTGCAGAAGTGAAGGAAGGGGATATCCTGATCGGCAAGATCACGCCGAAAGGGGAAACCGATCCGACACCGGAAGAGAAACTCTTGAAAGCGATCTTCGGCGACAAGGCCGGCGATGTGAAAGATGCTTCGTTGAAAGCGCCGCCGGGTATGAAGGGTATCGTGATTTCGACCAAGCTGTTTAGCCGGAAGAAAAAAGACGCGGATACGAAGAAAGAGGATAAAAAGCGCCTCGATCTTCTCGACAAGATGCATAAGCAGAATGTTGAATCGCACTATGAAAAACTGGCGCGGAAACTCGGCCTGCTGCTCGACGGCGAAAAATCCGTCGGTGTACGCGACAACGACGGCGGTATGGTCTTCCGCAGCTCCATGGTCTTCAAACCGGAAACGTTCACCGGACACGGCAATCTTACCGTGCTCGATTATAAGAACGATTGGGTCGACGACAAGCGTAAGAACAATCTGATCGTCAAGATCTTTGAAAATTACTTCGATACAGTCAATCATATCGAAGAAGCATACAAGCACGAAAAAAATAAAATCACCATCGGCGACGAATTGCCGCCGGGAATCGTTCAGCTGGCAAAGGTGTATGTTGCCAAGAAACGGAAATTATCGGTCGGCGATAAGATGGCAGGACGTCACGGAAACAAGGGCGTCGTTGCAGCCGTCGTTTCCGCCGAGGATATGCCGTTTATGCCGGACGGACGACCGGTCGACATCATTCTCAATCCGCTCGGCGTTCCTTCCCGTATGAACATCGGTCAGCTCTTCGAAACCGCGTTAGGATGGGCCGGTAAGTTACTCGGATTGAAATATGCCACACCGATATTCGACGGCGCAAGCTGGGAAGATGTGCAGGAAGAGATGAAAAAGGCGAACCTCAATCTGGATTCGAAGAGCGTATTGCTCGACGGACGGACCGGAGAGCGCTTCGATCAGGAAGTCACTGTCGGACAGATCTATATGTTGAAGCTGTCCCACCTTGTGGACGATAAGATTCATGCCCGTTCAATCGGACCGTATTCGCTGATTACGCAGCAGCCGCTCGGCGGCAAAGCGCAGTTCGGCGGTCAGCGGTTCGGTGAGATGGAAGTGTGGGCGCTCCAGGCGTACGGCGCTTCCCACGTTCTGCAAGAAATCCTCACCGTCAAATCGGACGATGTGATGGGCAGAGCGAAAGTCTACGAAGCGATCGTCAAAGGAGAGAATCTGCCGGAATCGAACGTACCCGAATCGTTCAATGTGCTCGTCCGCGAGCTGCAGGGACTCGGGTTGGAAGTGAAAATTGAATAAGAGTGGCGTTGCCGCCATTCATTCATTAACGAGAGAAATGGAGATTATACGATGATGTTCCGTTCAAGCGATATGAAGCCACACAAGATATTTTCCAAGATCAGCATCAGTCTTGCGTCGTCGGATGAGATTTTAACCCGGTCGTACGGAGAGGTCACGAAACCGGAAACGATCAACTATCGGTCGTTCCGTCCGGAACGCGACGGTCTTTTCTGCGAACGTATTTTCGGACCGACACGGGACTGGGAATGTTATTGCGGAAAATACAAACGCATCCGGTACAAAGGCATTATCTGCGACCGGTGCGGCGTCGAAGTGACACAAAAGAGTGTCCGGCGGGAACGCATGGGTCACATCGCTCTGGCGGTGCCGATCGTGCATATCTGGTATTTCCGGTCGCTTCCCAGCAAAATCAGCTATATTCTCGGCATCAGCAACAAGGATCTTGAAAAGATCGTCTATTATGAGTCGTACGTCGTCACCAATCCCGGCACGACCGGATTGCAGATCAAGGATCTGATTACGGAAGATCAGTATTTCGAGATTCTGTCGTCCCTGCCGGAAAAGAACCAGGACCTCGAAGACGACGATCCGAAGAAGTTCGTAGCCAAAATCGGCGGCGAAGCAATCAAAGACCTGCTGAAGAAGGTCGATGTCGAGATTCTCTCCGCGGAACTCCGCGCACAGCTTCGGGTCGAGACGTCGCAGCAAAAGAAGCAGGAACATCTGAAACGTCTTCGTGTCATCGAAGCCTTCCGCGACAAAGAAGGCGCCCCGCTTAACAAACCGAATTGGATGGTGTTGGATGTCATCCCGGTCATTCCGCCGGAATTACGCCCGCTGGTTCCGCTGGAAGGCGGACGGTTTGCCACGTCGGATCTGAATGACTTGTATCGACGGGTCATCATCCGGAACAATCGTTTGAAAAGGCTGATCGATATTAAAGCGCCGGAGGTAATTCTTCGGAATGAAAAGAGAATGTTGCAGGAATCGGTCGATTCGTTATTCGACAATTCACGGCGTACCAATGCCGTCCGCAGCGACAACAACCGCGCATTGAAATCCCTCTCCGATATGCTGAAGGGAAAACAAGGACGGTTCCGCCAGAACCTGCTCGGAAAGCGTGTCGATTATTCCGGCCGTTCGGTGATCGTTGTCGGTCCCGAATTGCAGTTGCATCAGTGCGGTCTGCCCAAGGATATGGCGGTAGAGTTGTTTAAACCGTTTATCATCCGTAAGCTCATCGAACGCGGCCTTTCCAAGACCGTGAAAAGTGCGAAGAAAATGGTGGAACGCAAAGGGCAGGAGATCTGGGAGATCCTCGAAAATATTATCGACGGACATCCGGTGCTGCTGAACCGCGCCCCCACGCTGCATCGTCTCGGCATCCAGGCATTCCAGCCGGTACTGGTCGAAGGAAAAGCGATCAGGATTCATCCGATGGTGTGTACCGCGTTCAACGCGGACTTTGACGGCGACCAGATGGCGGTACACGTTCCGCTGTCGTTCGATGCGCAATTGGAAGCGCGCATATTGATGCTGTCGTCGCACAACATCCTGTCGCCGGCCAGCGGCGCCCCGATTATCACACCGACACAGGATCAGGTGCTTGGCTGTTATTACCTGACCAAATCGAAGACCGGTGCAAAAGGCGAGGGAATGATTTTCTCGTCGCCGAAGGAATTGATCATTGCACGCAACGAAGGGAAACTGGACCTGCATTCACGCATCAAGATCCGGTACAACGGTGCATTGATTGAAACAACTACGGGCCGGGTGATCTTTAATCAGATCATTCCGGAAGAGCTCGGCTATATCAACGAGCTGCTGAATAAAAAACGTCTTGTGCAGATCATTGCATCGTCGTTCCGCAAATGCGGCAACCAACGGACGGCAAAATTCCTCGACGAAATGAAGACGCTCGGATTTACGTACGCCATGAAGGGCGGTTTGTCGGTGAACGTTTCCGATGTTGCAATTCCGAAAGAGAAGGAAGAACTCATCGTGAAGGCGCAGAAGGAAGTGGATGCAATCGAACGGCAGTATCAAAACGGTTTCATCACCAACGGCGAGCGCTATAATAAAGTCATCGACGTCTGGACGCGAACCACCAGTCGGGTAGCCGAACGGTTGTTTGAGTCGCTGCAAAATTCCAAAGAAGGATTCAATTCCATCTATATGATGATCGATTCCGGTGCGCGCGGTTCCAAAGAACAGGTGCGTCAGCTGGCCGGTATGCGCGGATTGATGGCGAAACCGCAGAAATCGCTTTCCGGTGCAACGGGTGAATTGATCGAGAATCCGATCATCGCGAATTTCCGCGAAGGTCTGTCGATTCTTGAATACTTTATCTCCACTCACGGCGCCCGAAAAGGACTGGCGGATACGGCATTAAAAACAGCCGACGCCGGATACCTGACACGCCGTCTTGTCGATGTGGCTCAGGATGCGATCATTTCGGAAGAAAATTGCGGAACATTCCGGGGAGTGAACACCAGCGCGTTGAAAGAAGGGGAGGATGTGAAGGAACCGTTGTCTGAACGGATACTCGGCCGTGTGTCGGTGCATGACGTGAAAGATCCGATGACGGGAGTTGTTCTGGTGAAATCCGGAGAAATCATAGACGAAGAAGTGGCACAGACGATCTCCGAAACATCGATCGAACAGGTCGAAATACGTTCGGTGCTGACCTGCGAATCGAAACGCGGCGTGTGCGCACGATGCTACGGACGAAATCTGACTACCGGAAAGCTGGCCGAAGTGGGAGAAACGGTCGGTATCATCGCAGCGCAATCAATCGGCGAACCGGGAACGCAGCTGACGCTGCGGACATTCCACACCGGCGGAACGGCAAGTTTGATCGCTTCTCAATCGCACATCATGTCGAAGTTCGAAGGTAACGTGAAGTACGAAGGCATTAAGTCCGTGAAAGTGACCACCGAAGACGGTGAACGGATTCTGAGCCTGGGCCGCAGCGGTATCATTCATGTATTGAACAGCGACAATGCGGTGCTGACGAAATACGACGTACCGTACGGCGCAATGCTGCAGCTGGCGGACGGCGCCAAGGTGCAGAAGGGTCAATTGTTGTATGAATGGGATCCGTACAATGCTACCATCATGTCCGAACATGCCGGTATTGTCAAGTATCAGGACTTGAAAGAGAACATCACGTACCGCGACGAACCGGATGAGCAGACGGGTCATATTCAAAAAGTGGTCATCGAATCACGCGATCGGAACTTGAGTCCGTCGATCATGATCGTCGATAAGACGGGAAAAAAGATCGCGAACTACATTATTCCGACGCGCGCGCACATCCTTGTCGATGACGGCGATGTCATCTCTGCCGGCATGGTGCTGGTGAAAATTCCGCGCGACATCGGAAAGACACGCGACATCACGGGCGGTCTGCCGCGCGTGACCGAATTATTCGAAGCGCGGTCGCCGCAGGATCCTTCGGTGGTCAGTGAGATCGACGGTATCGTGACGTTCGGAGCGCAGAAACGCGGATCGCGCGAGGTCATCGTTACCAGCCACGACGGACGGGAAAAGAAAGTCTACATGATCCCGCTCGGCAAGCATGTGCTTGTGCAGGAGAACGACATGATTCGCAGCGGTGAGCGGCTGTCCGACGGAGCGATCGATCCGCATGATATATTGTTGATCAAAGGAACGAGCGCTGTACAGGAATACCTGGTGAATGAAATCCAGGAAGTGTACCGGATGCAGGGTGTGAAGATCAACGACAAGCACATCGAGATCATCGTTCGTCAGATGATGCAAAAGGTGCGCGTCACCGATCCGGGCGATACGCATTTTCTTGAAGGGGATTATGTCGACAAGGTGAAGTTTGAAGAAACGAATAGAGCGCTCGAGGGGATGGTCTTCGTCGAGAATAAAGGCGATTCGAAATTGAAGAACAACACCGTCGTTGAAAAGAAAAAAGTAAAAGAACTGAACGTCGAGTTCAAGAAAAGAGACAAGAAGACGATCGAATTCCGCGATGCCGAACCGGCATTGTCGGAACCCGTACTGCTCGGAATCACCACCGCATCGCTGTCGACGGACAGCTTCATCTCCGCCGCATCGTTCCAGGAGACGACGAAAGTCCTCACCGACGCCGCGATCGAAGGAAAAGTGGACCGGCTGTTGGGATTGAAAGAAAACGTGATCATGGGCCATCTGATTCCTGCCGGCACCGGACTGAAGAAATTCCGCGAAGTAATGGTAGTGTCAAAGAAGCCCTCGCGCGTGATTGAAAAATCGGCCGTCAGCGAAGAGGTTGAAGATGAGATAAAAGCGGAGGAAGTGGTGCTGGTAAAGAAGGCACGGAAAAAAGCGAAGTCGACGACGTGATGCGTTAAAAAAGAATAATAATTGCGTACCGGAGTTGACAAAAAAATATTTTTTCCTTATATTACAAGGCTTAAAAATTAAATTTGAATAGACTGGAGAACGCGGTTGCCTACGATTAATCAATTGGTCAGACTTGGCCGTGAAGATTTATCCGTAAAGAGTAAATCACCGGCACTTGAAGGAAATCCTCAGAAGAGAGGGGTATGTACCCGTGTATATACCACAACACCGAAAAAACCGAATTCTGCGCTCCGAAAAGTAGCCCGTGTCCGGTTGACCAATCAAATTGAAGTAACAGCCTATATTCCCGGCGAAGGACACAATTTGCAGGAGCACTCGATCGTTCTGATCAGGGGCGGCCGTGTGAAAGATCTTCCCGGCGTGCGTTATCACATTGTCCGCGGAACTCTGGACACTCAGGGTGTTCAGGACCGTAAACAAGGCCGTTCAAAATACGGAGCAAAAAAGCCTAAATAATCAGGGTTTGACTTTAAGACATGAGAAAAAAACACGCAGCAAAACGCATAACTTCACCCGACCCTAAGTTCGGAGACCTTTTAGTCAACCGATTCGTGAATAATATCATGAAGGACGGAAAAAAGCATCGTGCCCAGTCTATACTGTACGATGCATTGGAGATGGTGGGCGAACGCGTTAAAACTCAAAACCCTCTGGAAGTCTTTAAGAAAGCTTTAAATAATGTCTCTCCGATGATCGAAATTCGCGCTCGGAGAGTTGGCGGAGCAACCTATCAGGTTCCTACAGAAGTTCGTCCCGAACGGCGAACCGCTCTCGCAATTCGTTGGCTGATCAACTACGCACAAGAACGTTCGGATAAGTCCATGTCGTTAAAGCTGGCTGCAGAAATTGTTGCCGCAGCAAACGGCGAAGGAAATGCGGTGAAAAAGAAAGAAGACACCCATCGCATGGCAGAAGCGAACAAGGCTTTTGCTCACTTTAAGTGGTAATCGTACTTATCCATTCGTACATATACAATTAGCAATTATTCTCACGGGCGGTCCGTAGTCCGGCTCTTTTGAGATCAGGAAATAGTATGCCTCGAAAATATCCTTTAGAACGTACACGTAATATCGGAATTATGGCTCATATCGATGCGGGTAAGACCACAACGACTGAGCGTATTCTATTCTATACCGGTGTGTTGCATCGCATGGGAGAAGTGCATGACGGCGGCGCAACCATGGATTGGATGGAGCAGGAAAAAGAACGCGGTATCACGATCACCTCCGCCGCAACGACATGTTTCTGGAACGAACATCGCGTCAATATTATCGATACTCCCGGCCACGTTGATTTTACCATCGAAGTAGAGCGTTCATTGCGCGTGCTGGACGGCGCTGTTGCGTTGTTTTGTTCGGTCGGCGGCGTGGAACCGCAATCCGAAACAGTATGGCGTCAGGCGGATAAATACGGCGTTCCCCGTATTGCTTTTGTGAACAAAATGGATCGTATCGGTGCCGATTTTCTCGGTGCCGTTCAAATGATGAAAGAGCGCCTAGGCGCCAATGCGGTTCCCATTCAGCTTCCGGTCGGACAAGGGGATCTCTTTAAAGGCATTATTGACCTCGTGAAAATGAAAGCGCATATTTTCCACGATCATACCAACGGGATGACGTGGGATGAGATTGACATTCCGCACGATCTCCAGGCGCAAGCAACCGAATATCGCACGAAGATGCTGGAAGCGGTCTCCGACGAGGATGATTCGCTGCTTGAAAAGTACCTTGAAGGGAAAGAGATTACCGAACAGGAAATCAGAGTTGTGCTGCGGCGAGCCTGTCTGAAAGTCTCTATCGTGCCCGTCTTGTGCGGTTCATCGTTCAAGAACAAAGGTGTACAAATGCTGCTCGATTCTGTCATCCATTTCCTTCCGTCGCCGGTCGACGTGCAGGACGGCAGCATTACCGGTCATCATCCGAATATGAAGGATACCGTCACTCGAAAGGTATCCGACTCCGAAAAATTTACCGCACTGGCATTCAAGATTATGACCGATCCGTACGTCGGACGGTTGACATTCTTCCGTGTGTACAGCGGCACCGTAAAAGCGGGATCCTATCTCTATAATTCCGTCAGCGATAAAAAAGAACGTATCGGCCGTGTGCTTCGTATGCATGCCAACCATCGTGAAGATGTCGACGAAGGATACTCCGGCGACATTCTTGCGGCGATCGGTTTCAAGAACACGCGAACGGGCGATACGCTGTGCGGAGAAGACGATCCGATCATCCTCGAAAAGATGATCTTCCCGGAACCGGTGATCCATCAGGCGATCGAACCGAAATCGAAAGCTGACCAGGAAAAATTGGGCGAAGCGCTTTCCAAGTTGTCCGAAGAAGATCCGACATTTAAAGTTACCACGAATCACGAAACCGGCCAGACGATCATCGGCGGTATGGGTGAGTTGCATCTCGAGATTCTTGTCGATCGGATGAAACGCGAATTTAAAGTGGAAGCAAACGTCGGTAAGCCGCAGGTGGCGTACAAGGAAACGGTCCGCAAGAAAGTTACCGTTGAAGGTAAATTCGTCCGTCAATCCGGCGGTAAAGGTCAATACGGCCATGTCTGGATTGAAATGGAACCGAATGAAAAAGGGAAGGGATATGAATTCGAAGACGCGATTGTCGGCGGCGTCATACCCCGTGAATATATCAAACCGGTCTCCGAAGGTATCAAAGAAGCGATGCGCAACGGTATCCTGGCGGGATATCCCGTGGAAGACATTAAAGTGCGTTTGATCGACGGTTCGTATCACGATGTGGACTCATCGGAAATGGCGTTCAAGATTGCCGGTTCTATCGCTTTCCAGGAAGCTGCTCGGAAAGCCGATCCGGTCATTCTCGAGCCGATTATGTCGGTGGAAGTCGTTTCACCGGAAGATTATCTCGGCGATGTCATGGGAGATCTCAACTCCCGCCGCGGAAAGATCGAAGGAATTAATCCGAGAAAAGACGCACAGGTCATCCGTGCGATGGTGCCATTGTCCGAGATGTTCGGTTATGCGACACAGCTGCGTTCCATGACTCAGGGGCGCGCGTTGTATACAATGCAGTTCGATCATTACGACGAAACACCGAGATCGATTTCCGAGCAGATCATCGAAAAAGTAAAAGGGAAGTCGTAGCAGGACGCAGTACGCCGTTGATTTTTTTGAAGTAAAACAATCATTCATTATCACAAGGAGAAATCCTCATGGCAAAAGAAAAATTTGACCGCAGTAAACCGCACGTGAACATCGGTACGATCGGACACGTCGATCACGGTAAGACGTCGCTCACCGCAGCGATTACGATGACAATGTCGATGAAAGGTCTTTCCAGCATCCGCACATTCGATTCGATCGATAATGCGCCGGAAGAGCGCGAACGCGGTATCACGATCGCAACGGCACACGTTGAATATTCGACCGACAAGCGTCACTATGCACACGTCGACTGTCCCGGCCACGCTGACTATGTGAAGAACATGATCACCGGCGCCGCACAGATGGACGGTGCCATTCTGGTTGTTGCCGGTACCGACGGACCGATGCCGCAGACGAAGGAACATATCCTTCTTGCGTATCAGGTCGGTGTGCCGAAGATTGTCGTGTTTTTGAACAAAGTTGATATTTCCGATCCGGAACTGCTCGATCTGGTGGAGATGGAACTGCGCGAATTGCTGACATCCTACAAATTTCCCGGCGACGAAATTCCGATTATCCGCGGATCCGCCACCAAAGCGCTGGAAGCGTTTGCTGCCGGCAAGCCCATCGACGATCCGGCCTACAAGCCGATCATTGAATTGATGGATGCGGTCGATACCTATATTCCCGAGCCGAAGCGTGAATCCGACAAACCGTTCCTGATGCCGGTCGAAGACGTATTTTCGATCACCGGCCGCGGTACGGTCGGTACGGGACGCTGTGAACGCGGACGTGCGAAAGTCGGCGATGAAGTTGAAATCATCGGACTCGGTGCGCACAAAAAGACCGTGATCACCGGTGCCGAAATGTTCCGGAAGGAACTTGACGAAGTGGTAGCCGGCGACAATGCCGGTCTGTTGCTGCGCGGTGTTGAAAAGAACGATCTCGAACGCGGTATGGTTATTGCCAAACCGGGTTCCATTACGCCGCACAAGAAGTTCACCGCACAGGTGTACGTGTTGAAGAAAGAAGAAGGCGGACGTCACACTCCGTTCATCAACGGCTATCGTCCCCAGTTCTATTTCCGTACCACAGACGTCACCGGCGTGGTGACATTGCCTGCCGGCGTGGAAATGGTTATGCCGGGCGACAACGTTGACAATATGTCCATCGAACTGATCTCGACCATCGCAATGGACGAGGGTCTGCGCTTCGCTATCCGCGAAGGCGGCCGTACGGTCGGTGCCGGTGTCGTTACCAAGATCACTGAATAACATTAATTCGCACGATGCTCGTGGCGCTGTCCATCAGCGCCACGATGTTCATCAAGGAGAAGAAGAACATTGGCTGGTCAAAAAATCCGAATCAAACTGCGTTCCTACGATCATAATTTGATCGATAAGTCTGCCGAAAAGATCATCAAAACGGTGAAGTCTACCGGCGCCGTCGTATCCGGTCCGATACCGCTGCCGACGAAACGGTCGGTCTTTACGGTCAACCGGTCGCCGCACGTCGACAAAAAATCGCGCGAACAGTTCGAACTGAAAGCGCATAAACGGCTGATCGACATCCTGTCGTCCGGATCCAAGACGGTCGACGCATTGATGAAACTGGACCTGCCGGCCGGGGTCGATGTGGAGATCAAAGTGTAACCGCGGACAGCATTGCAGTTGCGCATCAACGATTTGATTTGAATAGTTTACGATTGTTCTCAAGGAGAATATACCTGTGAGTGGAATTTTAGGAAAAAAGATTGGCATGACAAGTGTCTATGACGACAACGGTATCGCTGTTCCCTGTACCGTGATCGAAGCCGGTCCCTGTTTTGTCACACAACTTCGCACCAAAGAAAAAGACGGCTACGACGCCGTTCAGCTGGGGTATGATGAAAAACCCGAGCGTCTCGTTACCAAACCCCTGCGCGGCCATTTTCAGAAGGCCGGCTCCAAAGCGCTGCGGCTCCTGCGTGAGTTCAGGAACTTCAACGGCGTGAAACTGGAGATCGGACAGGAACTCCGTGTCGATACCGTCTTTACCAAAGGCGATGTCGTCGATGTCACGGCTCGTTCCAAGGGACGCGGATTCCAGGGTGTGGTGAAACGCCATCACTTCGGAGGCGTCGGCATGACTTCGCACGGTCAGTCCGACCGCGTGCGCGCTCCCGGATCCATCGGCGGATCGTCCTACCCTTCGCGTGTCTTCAAGGGAATGCGGATGGCCGGTCGAATGGGTTTTGACAATGTTACTGTAAAGAATTTAACCGTACTGAAGGTGATTCCTGAGTCGAATCTTATCCTTGTCAAAGGATCGATACCCGGCGCGAAGAATACCTACGTGACCATTACGAAATAACCTGACTGCAGAGAAAGCATCAGCTATGAAACTAGATGTTCTAAAAAAAGACGGATCCAAAAACGGCGAAACGATCGAGTTGAAGCCGGAGATATTTGAAATCGAACCGAACGATCATGCGATCTATCAGGCGGTTCGGTCCTATCGCGCCAATCAGCGTCAGGGTACTCACAAGGTGAAGGGGCGCAGCGAGGTGCGGGGCGGCGGCAAGAAACCGTTCTCCCAAAAGAAAACAGGACGAGCCCGTCAGGGTACCGGACGTTCACCGTTGATGCCGGGCGGCGGATCCATTTTCGGACCGACACCACACGATTATGTCGTGACGCTTCCCGCAAAAGTAAAACGACTGGCCAGGAAATCTGCCTGGTCATACAAGGCAAAAGACGGTCAGATTCTCATCGTCGAAGATTTTTCGTTCGATGTTCCAAGAACAAAAGAGATGACGTCCATTTTGAAGGCGCTGCAGGTGGACCGGAAGAAAGTGCTCTTCCTGACGTCGAAGACCGATCTGAACGTGTTAAAGGCGGGACGCAACATTCCGACCCTCAACGTTCTCGAAGCGGCGAAGGCGTCGACCTATGACATCCTCAACAACAATGTTGTTGTGCTGACGAAAAGCTGTGTGGATGTCATTCACAATACATTTGCAAACTAACGTATAGCGGCGGATATCACCATGGGAATTCTCATACAACCATTACTGACCGAAAAGATGACGGACCTGGCAACGAAACGCCAGTATGCATTCAAGGTCGAACAACAGGCGAATAAGATCGAGATTGCGCGTGCGGTAGAGAAAAAATTCAATGTCGTCGTCACCAGCGTCCGCACATTGAATGTGAAGGGAAAAATTAAGACACAATTGACCCGCCGCGGCCGCGTCGTCGGCAAACGCAGCGACTGGAAAAAAGCGATCGTCACGTTACAAGACGGTCAATCCATTGATTTTTTGGCAACAGCATAATAAGCAGAGTAGGCTATGGCAATTCGTAAATTAAAACCGACCACTGCCGCGACACGATTCTATTCGATCGCGACATTCGAGGAGATCACCAAAACGACTCCCGAAAAATCGCTTCTCGAGAAGCTGACCAAATCCGGCGGCCGCAACAGCCACGGACGGGTAACGTCGCGTCATCGGGGCGGGGGACACAAACGCCGGTACCGGGTGATCGACTTCAAGCGGTCAAAACGTGATATCGAAGGAAAAGTGGCGGCCATTGAATACGATCCGAACCGATCGTGCTACATCGCCCTGATTCATTATCCCGACGGAGAGAAGACGTACGTGCTCGCCCCCGAAGGTATGAAAGTCGGCACAAAGATCGTCGCCGGCGAAACTGTCGAACCCAACGTCGGCAATGCGCTACCGCTGAAAGCCATCCCGGTCAATACGATGGTACACAATATCGAATTGAAAAAAGGGAAGGGCGGACAGGTTGCACGGAGCGCCGGGAATTTTGCGATGGTACAGGCAAAAGAAGGTCCGTTTGTGCTGCTGAAATTTCCGTCCGGCGAATCGCGCAACGTGCATGCGGAATGTTATGCGACGATCGGCCAGCTCGGCAACATCGATCATGAAAATCTCAGTCTCGGCAAAGCGGGTCGTTCGCGCTGGCTGGGCATCCGTCCCCATACCCGCGGTATGGTGATGAATCCGGTCGACCATCCGATGGGCGGCGGTCAGGGAAAATCGAAGGGCGGCGGCGGTTGGCAGCATCCGCGCAGTCCGTGGGGTCAGTTATCCAAAGGTCTAAAAACGCGGAAACGCAAAAAGCAGTCCAGTCAATACATTGTCAAGCGTCGAAAGTAATTTAAGAGAGCACTATGAGTCGTTCACTCAAAAAAGGTCCCTATATCGATTCACGCCTGCTTAAAAAAGTGGAAGCGTTGAATAAGACAAACAAGAAACAAGTGATCAAGACATGGTCGCGGTCATGCACGATAACGCCGGATTTCGTCGGACACACGTTCGCGGTGCATAACGGGAACAAGTTTATTCCCGTCTATATTCAGGAAGCCATGGTCGGTCACAAGCTCGGTGAATTTGCGCCGACAAGAATTTTCCGCGGACACCCCGGTGTTCGTTCGGAAGCGTCGGCATAAACTAGAAATTTTTTTTGGAGACGATAGTACATGGAAGCACGAGCAGTAAATCGGTACGAAGGAACATCACCGCGAAAGATGCGCATAGTCATTGACCTCATCCGGGGCAAATCAGTCGGAGAGGCGATGAACATCCTGCATTTTCAACCGAAACATGCCGCCAAGAGCGCCGAAAAGGTTCTCCGGTCGGCGGTATCGAATTTTCAGAACAAAGACGCAAACGCCGGCATCAGCACCGACGACCTCTTCGTGAAAGAAGTGTTCGTTAACGGCGGTCCGCAGATGAAGCGGATTCTTCCCGCGCCGATGGGCCGGGCATATAGAATGATCAAACGGTCGCACCATCTGACCATCGTGGTCGATCAGCGAAAAACAAAAAAATAATTCAGTTGAGGAGTTACTTTGGGACAAAAAATTAATCCGACGGGATTACGATTAGGGATCATCAAGACCTGGGACTCGAACTGGTATGATGATAGGAACTTTGCGGAAAAATTAAACGAAGATTATCATGTTCGCAATTATCTGCGCAACCGGTTGAAGAAAGCCGGTGTGTCCAAAATCCAGATCGAGCGGACCCCGAAGAATGCCCGCGTCACCATTCACACATCGCGTCCCGGTGTCGTGATCGGTAAGAGCGGCAAAGAGATCTCCCAACTGGAAGAAGAACTGAAGAAGATTACCAATAAAGAAATCAAGATCCTGATCAATGAGATCAAGCGTCCCGAACTGGATGCGGCGCTGGTGGCAGAAAATATTGCCGCACAACTGGAAGGCCGCGTGGCATTTCGTCGTGCGATGAAGCAGGCGATCACCGCCGCCATGCGCATGGGCGCCGAAGGAATCCGCGTGAAGTGCGGCGGACGTCTCGGCGGCGCGGAAATTGCCCGTACGGAACAGTATAAAGAAGGACGCATTCCGCTGCACACGCTGCGCGCGGATATCGATTATGCCCACGCGGAAGCCGCCACCATCTACGGAAAGATTGGCGTGAAAGTGTGGATCTGTAAAGGTGAAGTGTTAGAAAAAGTCGGTCGATAATCAACATCGCAATCGGAGTCTGTACATTATGTTAATGCCAAAAAGAGTGAAATTCAGAAGAGCACAGCGCGGAAGGATGCGCGGTGTTGCAACACGAGGTGCCACCGTCGCATTCGGTGATTTCGGTCTGAAAGCCATGGAACCGGGATGGATTACCGCCCGGCAAATTGAAGCAGCGCGTGTCGCATTGACGCGGTTGATGAAACGCGAAGGAAAAGTGTGGATCCGGATCTTCCCGGATAAACCAGTCTCCAAAAAACCGGCGGAAACACGTATGGGAAGCGGAAAAGGCGCGCCGGAATTCTGGGTGGCGGTGGTAAAACCCGGCCGCATCATGTTCGAAGTCGGCGGCATCAAGAAGGAAGTGGCACAGGAAGCGCTGAAGCTGGCGTCGCACAAACTTCCGATTAAGACAAAATTTGTTACACGTATCGACCTGGCAGCGTAAGGAGAGCACCATGAAAACACACGAACTTCGACAATTGACGGATGAGGAACTGGTAAAACGCATCCAGGAAAACAACGATGCGCTCTCGACGATGAATTTTCAAAAGGCCACCAGCCAGGTCGAGAACACGTCCAAATTCACGCTGCTCCGCAAGGATATCGCCCGTATGAAGACGATACTGCGCGAGCGGGCATTGTCCAAAACTACCGTTGCAGCACAGCAATAATCGTTAAGAGGAATGATGGAACAACGTACGACACGTAAAATCAGAACAGGGAAAGTGATCAGCAACAAGATGCAAAAGAGCATCGTGGTGGCGATCGAGCGCAAAGTGGCGCATCCGCTGTATAAAAAATATTTCAAACGGACGACAAAATTCTACGTTCACGACGAGAAGAGCGAAGCGGGTGTGGGCGATACGGTAAAGATCATGGAAACACGGCCATTGAGCAAACTCAAGCGCTGGCGATTGGTCGAAATTGTGGCAAAGGCAAAGTAAGATAACGAGCATTGTTCGGAGAAGAATATGATTCAAGAAGAAACCAATTTAGTGGTTGCAGATAATTCAGGCGCAAAAAAAGTTCGCTGCATCCGTGTTCTCGGCGGTCATGACCGGCGGTACGCTTCGGTCGGAGACCTTGTGGTCGTCTCGGTGAAATCGGCGATACCGGGTGCCCAGGTCAAAAAGGGCGAAGTGTCACGCGCCGTAGTGGTCCGGACGAAGAAGGAAGTCGGCCGTAAAGACGGTTCGTACATCCGGTTCGACGAGAACGCCGTCGTGCTGGTGAACCCGCAGGGCGAACCGCGCGGAACGCGTATCTTCGGCCCCGTCGCCCGCGAACTGCGCGAAAAGCAGTATATGAAGATCGTCTCCCTTGCACCCGAAGTGTTGTAATTCAGAAAGAGAAAAAGACATGCATGTAAAAAAGAATGATATCGTCGTTGTGATCGCCGGAAACTCCAAAGGCAAAGAAGGAAAAGTCCTGAAGGTGTTCCGCGAATCCAACAAGGTGATTGTTGAAGGCGTGAACATTGTGAAACGGCACACCCGTCCGAGTCAGAAGAATCCCCAGGGCGGCGTGGTACAGAAAGAAGCGCCCATTCATTCGTCCAACGTCATGGTGAAAGATCCGAAGAGCGGTGCAGCGACCCGCGTCGGGTACGCCCGTACGAAGGATGCCGTGACCGGCAGAAAAAAGGTGATGCGCGTTGCTCAAAAAAGCGGCGAGATGTTTTAATATCCCACAACGGTGGTCCGCGAATAACGTACCACACTGAACGAGAGAAAGACCATGGCAAAAGAAAAGACCAAAAAAGAAGAGAAGTCCGAGAAGAAAAAAGGCGGACACGTCCGCGAACAGGGCGCGTATCCCCGCCTGGCGGAAAAATATAAAAAAGAAATCGTTCCGGCAATGATGAAACGGTTTCAATACAAGAATGTGATGCAAGTGCCGAAGATCGAAAAGATCTCGGTCAACGTCGGCGTCGGCGGCGCAACGCAGGATGCGAAACTGCTCGATACCGCTGTTGCGGAATTGGAAACGATTACCGGACAAAAAGCGGCGGTCACCAAGGCAAAGAAGGCAATTTCAAACTTCAAATTGCGCGAAGGCCTTCCGATCGGCGCCCGTGTAACGCTGCGGGACAGGATGATGTACGAATTTTTCGACCGGTTGATCACGCTGGCGATGCCGCAAATCAGGGATTTCCGCGGAGTATCCGATCGGTCGTTCGACGGACGAGGCAACTACACCCTGGGAATCAAGGAACAGATTATATTTCCGGAAATCGATGCCGATAAGGTGACGAAGATTTCCGGTATGGATATCACATTTGTGACGACGGCGGAAACCGATATGGAAGCGATGGAATTGTTGAAATTGTTCGGTGTTCCGTTTGTGAAACGAGAGCAACCAATAGCAAAGGCTAGCTAAAAAGGGAGACCATGGCAAAACTTAGTTCAATAGCGAGACAACGACGACGCGAAAAAACCGTGGCGAAATACGCCGCAAAACGAAAAGAATTGATCGAAGCAGGGGATGTGGAAGGACTGCGGCAACTGCCGAGAGACAGTCATCCGACACGGCTGCACAATCGATGTAATCTGACCGGCCGGTCCCGCGGGTATTACCGCAAGTTCGGCCTGTCCCGGTTGATGTTACGCAAAATGGCACATGAAGGTAAAATTCCCGGTCTTGTAAAAGCAAGCTGGTAAACGAATCAGGAGATTGTTTTCGATGGCCCACTCAGATCCAATTGCAGATTATTTAACACGCCTTCGCAACGCCATTCAGGCAAAGCATAAGAAGGTCGAGATCCCCGCATCCAATGTGAAGCGAGAGATCACCCGCATTCTTGCGGACAACAAACTCATCACCAAGTATGAAGTGGTGGATGACGTTACCAAGCAAGGAACGATCCGGATCGCGTTGAAGTATTTCAACGGATCGAACGTGATCAAGGGAACGCGCAGAGTCAGCACTCCGGGCCGACGGAACTACCGGGCGGTCGATCAGTTGCCGCGCGTGAACAACGGTCTCGGTCTGGCGATCGTATCGACATCAAAGGGCTTGATGTCCGATAAACAAGCGCGAAAAGAAAACGTCGGCGGAGAAGTTCTCTGCCTCATTTGGTAAAGGAGTAGTAATCGTGTCACGAATTGGCAAAAAACCGGTTGTGCTCCCCGCAGGAGTAACGCTCACCGTCAACAACAGCGTGGTGACCGTGAAGGGGAAATTGGGCGAATTGAAAGAGCGGATTCATCCGAGTATCACTCTGGAATCCAAAGGGAACGAAGTGATCCTGTCCCGCGCCACAGAGTCCAGAACCGACCGCGCAGTGCACGGCACCACACGGGCGAACATCGCCAACATGGTGAAGGGCGTGAGCGAAGGATTTTCGAAAAAACTGGAATTGGTCGGTGTGGGATACAAAGCGGAAATCAAAGGAAAGAATCTTGCGCTTGCGCTTGGTTTTTCCCATCCCATCATTTTCCGGGGCCCGGAATCCATTAAAATTGAAACTCCGACGCAGACCAGCATCGTAATTTCTGGCAGCGACAAACAGTTGGTGGGTCTCGTCTCGGCTAAACTGCGGTCCTTCAAGGAACCCGAGCCGTACAAGGGCAAGGGCGTGAAGTACGAAAACGAGCACATCCGCCGCAAAGCCGGTAAGACTGCTGCGAGTTCAAAATAATCATTAACGGTAGATTGAGACTATGATAAAGAGACATTACAACAAACGCCGTCTGCGTATTAAGGCAACAATCCGGAAAAAAATCTACGGCACTTCCGAACGTCCGCGATTCACGGTCTATCGCAGTTTGAACGATATTTACGGACAGATCATCGATGACACCATCGGCAAGACACTGGTGTCGATCTCTTCGAATTCGAAGGATGTAAAAGGTGAAATGACGGCCGCAAAGACGAAGGTGGAACGGTCGCAGATCGTCGGGAAATTGCTGGCAAAGAAAGCGCTGGAAAAAAATATTAATGCTGTCGTATTCGATCGAAACGGTTACCTGTACCATGGCCGAGTGAAAGCTCTGGCCGATAGTGCTCGCGAAGCCGGTTTGAAATTCTAAACCACGGATTGTCGTGTCGTCCAATGGCAGGACAGCGGCCTTTGGAGCCGTTAATCCTGGTTCGAATCCAGGCACGACAGCAATTACCAAAGAATATATCATCAACATGAGGTTTACCCTTGGCACGAATTAAAGCAAGTGAACTTGATCTGAAAGACAAACTGGTGCACATCAACCGCGTCGCGAAAGTGGTGAAGGGCGGACGGCGGTTCAGTTTCAACGCCATCGTTGTGGTCGGTGACGGAAACGGGCATGTCGGAATAGGACTCGGGAAGGCCAATGAAGTTGCCGATGCGATCGCCAAAGGAACCGATGATGCGAAGAAAAATGTGGTGAAAGTCCCCCTTATCAACGGCACCGTCCCGCACGAAGTGCTGGGAAAATTCGGCGCCGGTAAAGTACTGCTGCGTCCGGCGGCGCCCGGAACCGGATTGATTGCCGGCGGCGGAGTACGTGCCGTTCTCGAACTGGCAGGCGTCAAGGACGTGCTGACGAAACAAATGGGGTCGTCCAATCCGCACAACGTGGTGAAAGCGACGTTGAGCGCGCTGTTGTCGATGCGGGATGCGCGGATGATTGCGCACGAACGCGGAATTTCCATCCAAGAACTTTTTCAAAACTAAAGGTGTGAGTGACTATGGCAGCGCCGAAAAAAATTAAGATCACACAAACGCGAAGTATCATCGATACATTGGCAAAGCACAAAGCAACGATCAAAGCGCTCGGTCTCGGACGCCCGAACTATTCGGTCGTGCATACCGATACGCCGCAGATTCGCGGCATGATCAATGCCGTACGGCATATGGTGAAAGTAGAAGAAATTCAATCGTAATCATTATTAGATGATGAGGCGAGCTCCGGCTCCGGAGCGTTAGTACCATCAGGAGAAACAATGGCAGATATCTTAAGCAATTTACGTTACGCACAGGGGTCAAAAAAGAAACGGAAGCGCATCGGCCGCGGACAGGGATCCGGTCACGGCGGAACATCGACGCGCGGACATAAAGGTCAGGGCTCCCGCTCGGGTTCCGGTCAAAAACGGAACTTTGAAGGGGGTCAAATGCCCCTGGTACGCCGCCTTCCGAAATTCGGATTCACCCCGGTGCACCGGATCGAATATTCGGTGGTCAACGTCAGCACGCTGCAGAAGCTCGTGGACTCAAAAAAGGTTTCCGACGGCGTCATTTCGCCTGCAGTGCTCTATGCAACAGGAGTCGTTTCCGACAAAAAGTCACCGGTGAAGGTGCTCGGCGACGGCGATCTGAAAACCTCACTGAAAGTGACCGCTCACAAGTTTTCAAAATCCGCGGTCGAGAAGATCTCCGCAGCCGGTGGAACGACAACAGAACTGGTCGTTGAAAAAACTGCTGCTCCACAAAAATGACATTGATCAATGAGTAAGATTACTGATAGTTTTCGGAATATTTTCAAGATCGAAGAGCTGCGGACACGGTTGCTGTTTACCGCCGCGCTGTTGATCGTGGTCCGCATCGGTTCCCACATCACACTGCCCGGTGTCGACGCCGGCGTGCTGGCGGATGCAATGCGAAACCAATCGAGCGACACGCTCTTCGGACTCTATGACATGTTCGTCGGCGGCGCGTTCAGCAATGCGGCGATCTTTGCGCTCGGCATTATGCCGTATATCAGCGCGTCGATCATCATCCAGTTGCTCGGTGCCGTCGTCCCGTTCTTCCAGAAATTGCAGAAAGAAGGGGAGTCCGGCAGGAAAAAAATCAATCAGTATACCCGGCTCGGTACCGTGGTTATCTCGCTGCTGCAGGCTTGGGGCGTCAGTGTGCGGTTGGAGAGCCTCAATGCCAACGGCGTACCGATTGTTCCCGTAGAAGTACAGGGATTGTTTTTCGCATTCAGCACCATGATCTTCCTGACATCGGGGACCATGTTCATGATGTGGCTCGGCGAGCAGATCACCGAGCGCGGTATCGGCAACGGTATCTCGTTGATCATCTTCATCGGTATTATCGCACGGTTCCCTCATGCCATCCTGGATGAGTTCCAGTTGATCAGTTCCGGTGCGCGGCCGTTGATTATTGAGTTGATCATTCTCGGCGCCATGGTGTTGATTGTTGCCGGCGTAGTATTGGTCACGCAGGGAACGCGGCGCATTCCGGTGCAATATGCAAAGCGGGTCGTCGGACGGAAAGTCTACGGCGGCGTTACGCAGTATATTCCGATGCGGGTCAACACGGCGGGTGTTATGCCGATCATTTTCGCGCAGTCGCTCATGTTTATCCCGAGCACAATTCTGACATTCTTCCCGGACAGTGAGTTTATCGGTTCCATCGCAGGATATTTTGACTATACATCGTTCACCTATGCGTTCTTTTACGGATTGATGATCGTGTTCTTTACCTATTTTTATACCGCCATTGCGTTTAATCCGAAAGATGTCGCGGAGAATATGCAGAAAAACGGCGGATTCATCCCCGGTATTCGTCCGGGCAAGCATACGTCGGAGTTTATTGACAACATCCTGACGAAGATCACGTTGCCGGGATCGATTTTCCTTGCGTTCGTCGCAGTGCTTCCGGCATTCATGGTGCGGTTTGGCATCACTTCCAGCTTTGCGTCGTTCTTCGGCGGAACGAGTTTATTGATTTCCGTCGGTGTCGCACTGGATACGCTGCAGCAGATCGAATCACATTTGTTGATGCGTCATTACGACGGTTTCATGAAAAGCGGGAAGATTAAAGGCCGTATCGGCCGTTGATCGGTACAGTATGGCGATATCGTTAAAATCGGCCCACGAGATCGAGTTCATGCGGGAAAGCAACCGGATCGTTGGCGAGGTCATAAAGTTGATCGGCACGCAGGTGCGGCCGGGTGTGACCACAAAACAACTTGACGGATTGGCCGAAGATTATATCAGAAGTTGCGGAGCGGAACCGGCGTTTAAGGGGTACGGATTTGAGGCGGATAATCTTTTTCCGGGTACCTTGTGCGTCTCCATCGACAACGAAGTGGTGCACGGAATTCCGGGAAACCGGGTGCTGAGGGAAGGCGAAATTGTATCGATTGACGTGGGGACGAAAAAGAACGGATTTTACGGCGACGGCGCGTTTACGTTCCCGGTCGGAGAAGTGTCGGAAGAGAAAAAGAGACTGATGCGGGTGACCAAAGAATCACTTGCGAAAGCGGTAGAGCAGGCGGTGGAGGGGAAAAGAATCGGGGATATCGGCTTTGCAGTGCAGTCCCTGGTCGAAGCGGAAGGATTTTCTGTCGTCCGTGATCTTGTCGGACATGCCATTGGCAGGGAACTGCACGAAGATCCGCAGGTTCCGAATTACGGAAAACCGAATAAGGGGATCGTGCTGAGAGAAGGGATGACGCTGGCAATCGAACCGATGGTGAATATGGGGTCGCACAGAGTGCGGACGGCATCGGATCGGTGGACGATCATCACGGAAGACGGCATGCCGTCGGCGCACTTTGAGTATACGGTCGTCGTCCGAAAAGGCAATGCTGAAATTTTAACGGTGTATAATTAAGAATGTCCAAACAAGGCGCAATTAAGGTCGACGGAGTCATCACGGATACGCTGCCAAACGCATCGTTCCGGGTCAAACTGGATAATGGACATGAAATTCTTGCTCATATTTCCGGTAAGATGAGGATGAATTACATCAAGATTCTTGTCGGAGACAAAGTGACGGTGGAACTCTCGCCGTACGACCTGACCAAAGGTAGAATCACGTATCGCTATAAATAAGAGTTGAAAAGGGACAATAATGAAAGTTCGTGCATCCGTAAAGAAGATCTGTGAAAACTGCAAGATCATTCGCCGCAAGGGCAAAGTGATGGTGATCTGCAAGAAGAATCCTAAACACAAACAACGTCAAGGTTAATAGACTAGGAGAATAATCAGTGGCTCGTATTGCCGGTGTTGACTTACCAAAAAATAAACGTTCTGTTATCGGACTGACTTATATCTTCGGCATCGGCCGAAGTACCGCCGAAGAGATCCTGGCCAAAGCCGGAATCGATGAAAGCAAAAAGATCGGCACGTTGACGGATGAAGAGATCAATAAGATCCGAACGATCCTCCAAACAGAGTATAAAACCGAAGGCGCGCTGCGCGCGGAAACGCAGATGAACATCAAGCGATTGATGGACATCGGATCGTACCGCGGACTGCGTCATCGTAAAGGACTCCCGGTACGGGGACAGCGAACACGAACAAATTCACGAACGCGCAAAGGCAAGAGGAAGACGGTTGCCGGCAAGAAAAAAGCGATCGCCAAGAAATAAATAGTTTGAAAGGATGACCAGTGGCTAAACATCAAGCAGCCCCGACTACAGCGGCAAAAAAGAAGAAAAAGATCCACGTTGACGTGAACGGTAAAGTGTTCATCAAAGCAACGTTCAACAATGTGATTGTAACGATCACCGACACGTACGGCAACACCATTTCGTGGTCGTCCGCAGGTAAAAACGGGTTCAAGGGATCTCGGAAAAACACGCCGTATGCGGCGCAGATATCCGCCGAAGGAGCGGCAAAAGAAGCCTACGATCTCGGGCTGCGCAAAGTGGAAGTGTTTGTCAAAGGCCCCGGTTCGGGACGCGAGGCGGCCATCCGCTCTTTGCAGACCGCCGGACTGGAAGTAACGGTGATTCGCGACATCACGCCGATTCCTCATAACGGCTGCCGTCCTCCCAAACGTCGCAGAGTGTAACATAATATCAAAGGAATGTAAAGAAGCATGGCACGAAATACAGGTTCCGTCGTAAAACAATCCCGCAAACTGGGGATCGCTCTCAGTAATAAAGCCGCAAAGTTCATGGAACGGCGTCCGTACGGACCCGGCCAGCACGGCAAGGGAAAGCGTTCGAAAGTATCCGAGTACGGATTGCAGTTGAAAGAGAAGCAGAAGATGAAGTTTATCTACGGTGTCCTCGAGCGTCAATTCAGGAATTATTTCGAAAAGGCAACCGGTATGAAAGGGAAGACCGGCGATAACCTGGTGAAACTGCTCGAGCAGCGCCTGGATAACGTCGTCTATCGTCTTGGATTTGCGCCGACACGACGTTCGGCCCGGCAGATGGTGACCCACGGCCACTTCAAAGTGAACAATAACAAGGTCAACATCCCGTCCTATCAGATTAAGGTGGGAGATGTGATTCAGGTCCGCGACAAGAGCAAACAGCTCGATATCATTCACAATGCCATGAAGCGGGTGAAAGATGCGTCGATGTATACCTGGGTCAGCCTGGATAAAGCGGCTATGACGGGTTCCTTCCTCCGTGTTCCCGAACGCGAAGAGATCCCGATGCTGGCCAATGAACAGCTCGTGGTCGAGTTGTACTCTAAATAATGATTTGATTTTTTCCATCTGACGAGAACCAATTATGAGCACTACACAATTTCAAATGCCGGATAATGTGATCCTCGACGAAACATCGGGTACATCCACCTATGGCAAGTTCATCGTTCAGCCGCTCGAAAAGGGATACGGCGTCACGATCGGCAATGCTTTACGCCGCGTGCTCCTTTCTTCGCTCCCCGGTTATGCGATTACGGCGATCCGTATCGAAGGGATCGTGCACGAGTTTACCTCGTTGCCGGGCCTTGTCGAAGACGTGTCGGACATGGTCTTGAACCTGAAGCAGGTCCGGCTGAAAGCGACGAACAAAAAAGTCGGAAAAGTATCGGTCCGATTGAAGGGGCCGGGAAAATTCAAGGCGGATGACATCCAGAAAGCAAGCCCGGAGGTCGAAATCCTGAATCCCGATCATCACATTGCGACATTGAACAAGGATGCCGATTTCGAAATCGAATTCCGCATCGGACGCGGCAAAGGCTATGTCACTGCCGAAGAAAATAAAATGCCCGATCAGCCGGTGGGAACCGTCACCATCGATTCGATCTTTACTCCCATCGTCAACGTTCGGTATAACGTCGAGTCGACCCGGGTCGGCCAGCAGACGGACTATGAACGCCTGACGCTGGAAGTGGAAACGGACGGATCCATCGTGCCGAAAGATGCCGTGGCCTATGCCGGCCGTGTGCTGCGCGATCATATCCAGCTGTTCATCAATTTCGACGTGACACAGGAAACGGAAAAAGAAGATACCGAACGGGACGAAGAAATCTCCCGCATTCGCAAGATCCTCATTACTCCCGTCGACGAACTTGAATTATCCGTGCGCTCCCATAATTGTCTGCGCGCGGCCGACATCAAATCCCTCGGCGACCTCGTCCGTCGCGATGAAGCGGAATTGCTTCGGTTCAGAAATTTCGGACGGAAATCGCTCGCGGAATTAACGGCGATCGTGGAGGCCAACAATCTCACGTTCGGTATGGATGTAGACAAATATTTGAAAGACAGTGACTAAAAGGCGAAAAGGACAGTTCCATGATACATGCACGTAAAGGCAGAAAATTAAACCGTACAGCAAGTCATCGCAGAGCGTTGTTGAGCGCGCTTTCAACGTCGTTGCTGCGGCATAAGCGGATTAAAACCACGCTTGCCAAAGCAAAAGAAACCCGCATGGTGGTTGAGAAATTGATCACCCGGGCGAAGAATGCCGTGGCGAAAGAGACCGACGGTGCAATGAAGAATATTCATGCACGCCGCGAAGTGGCGAAATTCATCCACGACAAGTTGGTGGTAAAGGAGCTCTTCAACGAGATCGCGCCGAAAGTAGCGGCGCGTGCCGGCGGCTATACCCGCGTCATTAAACTCGGACAGCGGCTCGGTGACGGTGCTCATGTGGCGTTGTTGGAACTCGTTGATTATGGATATCAGGCTGAAACGCCGGCTCCGGTCAAAAAGAAACAAGATCGTAAAGCCCGTATCAGTCAGAAGAAGAAGACCAAGACTGAAGCACCGGCTGCGGAAGCGCCGGCCGGCGAGACCGCCGAGAAATAACACTACGTGCGAAGAACGGCATTGTGCCGTTCTTCGCCGTTCCTTTGTCATTCAACAATCGGTCTGTGTAGGCGTATGAAAATATCAACAGTAGATTTTATCGTCGGCGTTGCAAATTTACAGCAGCTTCCCAAAACCAACCTTCCTGAAATTATTTTTATCGGCCGTTCAAACGTCGGAAAATCTTCGCTTTTAAACAAACTCTGCAATCGCAAAAACATTGCCCGCGTCAGTTCCACACCGGGCAAAACCCGCGAATTGAACTATTATCAGATCAATAAAGACATGTATTTCGTCGATCTTCCCGGTTACGGCTACGCCAAAGTTGCCGAACATGTGAAGGCGGGGTGGACCCAGCTGATCGAAGAGTTCTTCCACACACGAAAACAGATCGCGCTCGCGATTCAGATTGTCGATGCACGTCTCGGTCCGACCGAATTGGATAGCACGATGATGGGGTGGCTTGATTTCTATAAAGTCCCGTTTTTGCTCATCCTGACCAAAGCGGACAAACTTCCGAAGAATAAGCTCATCACACAAATCAACACCATCGGCTCCGAATTGAGCAAGTATAAATATCTCTCAGGCATCATACCGTTTTCCGCCGTCACCGGCGACGGACGGATCGATCTTTTAAAAACTATCGAGCGTCACATCAAGCAAAAAGATGTCCGTACCCCGAAAATTCTTACATCCGCAGTTGCTTAATTTGTAAAGTTCACGTACGTTTCAACAGAAACGTACGTCCCCCGTTACACCTTCTACCCTTTCATAAGGAATTACCATCATGAAAAAGCGATTATTCACCCCGGGACCGACTCCGATTCCCGAGACCGTCATGCTGCGAATGGCGGAACCGATCATTCATCATCGCAATCCCGAATTTAACGAGATCCTTACACGCGTCAATAAAAATCTGAAGTATTTATTCCAGACGGAACAGCCGGTGCTGACACTGACCTCGTCCGGAACCGGCGGCGTCGAATCGACATTCGTCAGTTTGTTTTCACCCGGTGATACGATTATTTCCGTCAACGGCGGAAAGTTCGGCGAGCGGTGGGTGAAGATGCCGAAAACGTTCGGATTGAATGTTGTGGAAATAAAAGTCGCATGGGGAACGGCGCCGACGGCAGAGCAGTTACTGACGGCATTGAAGGCGAATCCCGGCGCCAAAGCGGTCTACCTTGTCCACAGCGAAACCTCGACCGGTGCGGCAACCGATGTGAAATCATTGGCAAAACTGATCCGCGAAAACTCCACGGCATTGGTCTGTGTGGACGGCATCACCGCCGTCGGCGCACACGAAATGCGGTTCGACGAATGGGGCATCGATGTCTGTGTGACCGGTTCTCAAAAAGGATTGATGATCCCTCCCGGACTGGCGTTTGTTGCGTTGAGCAAACGCGCCATCGAAAAGATGGAGACGGCAACGCTGCCGCGCTTTTACTTTGATTTGAAAAAAGCGTTGAAGTCGTATCAGGATAATGATACTCCCTGGACTCCCGCCGTATCGCTGGTGATCGGCGTCGATGCCGCCCTGACATTACTCGTCAACGAAGGGATCGAAAACGTATGGGCCCGCCACCAACGACTCGCCAATGCAATCCGTGCCGGCGTAACAGGATGCGGCCTGAAACTCTTTTCCGAATTCCCGTCGTTTGCCGTGACACCCGTCTGGGTGCCGGAAGGGGTCGAATGGAAGAAGTTCAACAAGATCCTGAAAGGGAAGTACGGCATCACTATTGCCGGCGGGCAGGATGATTTTAAAGACAAGATCTTCCGTATTTCACATCTCGGTTATTATGATGAACTGGATATGATCAGCATGATCGGTGCGCTCGAACTGACATTGAAGGAATGCGGATACCAATTCGAACTCGGCTCCGGTGTCAAGGCGCTGCTGAAGTCTTTGGCGTAACACCAACACGGAAACAACCATATCGCACCACACAGTACCCCGCGGATTCCGCGGGGTACTCCCTTTTGAGAGATGAATATGAAAATTCTAATCACAGATCCTATCGAACAGAGTTGTGTCGAAATTCTCACCCGTGAGGGATTCCAGGTCGACCTGAAACCGGGATTGCCGGCGGACGACATCAAAAAAGTCATCGGTGAGTATGCCGCTATGGTTGTCCGGAGCGGGACAAAAGTGACCGCCGATATTATCGACCATGCCACAAACATGAAAGTGATCGGACGTGCCGGTGCGGGAGTGGACAATATCGATTCTGCCGCTGCATCGCGCAAAGGGATTATTGTCATGAATACTCCCGGGGGAAATACCATCTCCACCGCAGAGCACACGTTTTCTATGTTAATGGCGCTCTCGCGGAACATTCCCCACGCCCACGCCAGCCTTGTTGCCGGAAAATGGGACCGGAAAAAATATATGGGGACCGAGCTGCTCGGCAAGACTATCGGCATTGTCGGCCTCGGAAAGATCGGAGCGGAAGTAGCCGTCCGGGCGCAGGCATTCGGTATGGTGACCATCGGATACGATCCGGTACTGAGCGCCGACGTTGCGGCAAAAATGAATGTCGAACTTGTCTCGCTCGACGAGATCTATCGTCGGTCGGATTACATCACCGTCCACACGCCGCTGAATAACGAGACGAGGGGATTGCTCAACAAAACGACCATCGCCAAATGCAAAAAAGGGGTACGGTTGATTAACTGTGCACGGGGCGGCATCATCGACGAAGCAGCATTGCTCGAAGCGCTGGAGAACGGCCACGTGGCCGGTGCGGCGCTGGATGTGTACGCCGAAGAACCGCCGAAGGATTTTACGCTGGTAAAACATCCGAAAGTGGTTGCAACACCGCACCTCGGCGCCTCCACCGAAGAAGCGCAGGAAAAAGTGGCCATCCAGATCGCTCATCAGATTGCCGATGCACTGAAGGACCGCGGAATTGTAGGAGCGGTAAACGCTTCCGCTTTGCAGTCCGGTATTCCCGTTGAGATTAAACCTTATTTGCTCCTTGCCGAGAAACTCGGCATGCTGCAGGCGCAGGTGATGAACGGTCAATTAAAGGAACTCACCGTCGAACTTCGCGGAGAGTTGCTGCATAAATATACCGAGCTGCTCAAGGCGGGAGTACTGCGCGGTCTGCTCTCCAAACTGATCCAGATCCACGAACCGGTCAACTACATCAACGCACCGGTCGTCGCACAATCGCTCGGAATCCGCGTCAGCGAGAAGAAAGAAGCGGAGGCGGAGAATTATAACAACCTGCTGACGGTTTCGTACAAAACGGACGTCGAAGAGCGGTCGTTTGCCGGAACGGTATTCGGTGGAAAATATCTGAAGATCGTCCGTCTCGACAAATATTTTCTCGAAGGAAATCCGGACGGTACATTCCTGTACTACACCAATATCGACAGGCCTGGCATGCTGGCAAAGGTCGGCGCAATTCTTGCCGAGGCAAATATCAATATCGCCGGATTGTCGCTGGGGCGGACCGGCGTGGGGGAACGGGCATTGACCGTAGTCGGTGTGGACAATACGATACCGGATGCAGTGCTCAAAAAGGTTCAGGCACTGGACGGCGTTTTTCACGCCAAGGTAGTAACGTTGTAAATTGGAATATGATCGATAGACGACCAATGTCCCGATTCGTTCGGGACATTGTCGTTTACAGGGGTGTGCTGATTGAACGGATGAGATTATCGCGATAATTCCGGCTGAGAATCAATTGCGCCGATGAAGAGAGAATAACCTTGTATTCGCCGTTGAGCCAGGGCTGCAATTCCTTCACCCTGGCGATATTGATAATCGTCTTGCGATGGATACGCACAAATGTGGCGGGATTCAAACGTTTTTCCATTGCGGTCATCGTTGTCCGTACCAGATGAGATTCCTTACCGAGGTGCACTTTAACGTAATTTCCCGCCGCTTCCAGCCAGTCGATCTCATTCACCGTCAGGAAAATCATCTTTCCATTTTCTTTAACGACGATCCGGTCCACTGTGTCCATCTTCGACTGAATCCACCGCAGCATCTCCTGAATGTGCTGTTCCGTTTTCCCGCTCTCTTCCTTCGAACGTAGAACCGTTGCCGCGTGCTGCACAGCCGCATGGAATCTCTCGCGATCGAACGGTTTTAACAGATAGTCCAACGCATGGTATTCGAATGCTTTTAATGCATACTCGTCGAACGCCGTCACGAAAATAATGCCGGGCAGCGGTTCATCTTTCACCGCAGAAAGAAAATCGAAACCGGACATCTCCGGCATTTGTATATCCAAAAAGATGAGGTCCGGATGATCGCGCCGGTATGCCGCGAGGGCTTCCTTTCCGTTGGCACAGGTACCGATGATTTCCAGATCGGATTCCGACGCTGCAAATAGTCGGATTTTCTCGACGGCAAGCGGTTCATCATCTACAATGAGTGCACGGATCATGGGAATGGCGAATGGTTAGGGTTGAACGAAAAGTTTATACAGACTGAATACGAAATGGGATGGAAAGAGTTACACGGAAGCCTCCCGTGCTGGTAGCGGCAAACGTCATCGCCGCCGCATCGCCGTACAGTAGTTTTAGCCGTTCCATGGTCGTGCGTAAACCGTAGCCCTTTTTCAGGTTCTCTTCCGCCGGGGCGGCGATACCGCTGCCGGAATCTTCCACAAGCAAATGCAGCATGTCGTTGTGCCGCCGCGAGGAGATGGTGATCGATCCCCGCTTGCTGCTTGGCGCTATCCCGTGTTTGATTGCATTTTCAAGCACCGGCTGAGTCAGCATGACGGGAACCATAGCGTCGAGCGTCTCCGGTGCGAAATCCATTGTCACATGCAACCGCTTTCCCATCCGTGTCTTTTCAATTTTCAGATACCGTTCGATAAAAGCGATATCGTCCCGCAACGGCACTTCCTGGACGTTCATCCGTTCGAGAGAAATGCGCAGCAGATCGCCGAGGTACGTGAGCATTTTATCCGCCTCGTCGACGTTCTTGTACATCAATGACGAAATGCCGTTCAGCGTATTAAAGAGAAAATGGGGCTGCAGTTGCTGGTGCAGGGTTCTGATCTGGGCTTCTTTCAACTGCACCTCGAGCTGCGAAGCCCGCACTTCGCGTTCGGTATACTTCCGGAAGTAGTCGAACGCAAAATGTATCGCGATAATAATGCTGTAATAGAGAAGACGGTAGACATGGTTCAACCGGGTGATCGATGAGATGACGTAATCGATAAATCCGATGTCCGGAATCTTTTCAAATACGCCGGCATACATCCATGGCAACACTGAATGGATGCCGTAGATGTACGATGTATATAACGGAAGATGAATGAATGTAAAAAAAAGGGCTGCAAAAAGATGAATGATACCCGTTAACCACAACGAGTATCGGCGGTGTGAAATAAATTCCGCCGCCATGATGATGAACGGCGTGAGAAGAAGCCAGAGATATGCGGCGATAAGCCGGTCAATAAAAACGTTGGTGATGATTTCTGCAGTCAATTCTTCTCGTTCGGCGGACCAGGAGGGCTCTACATACACCGTCTGGAGGAAGAACGCAATACCGAGGATTGTCAGGAATCCGGCATAAAACAAAAGTTCCGACCGATATGTGCGCCAATACTGTTTCAGGTGTGGGCCTTATTAAAATTCGAAACAATCACGGTGACGCCGTCGATGAAGCACAACCGCCGGTCAGCGGCGGCTGTCTGCATAGGCGCCATTGACTTTGCCCGGTGTGAGATACACAGGAGTGTGTAACGACGGTTGAACCGCCGTGGCAGCGAGAAGCGATCTTTCTTTTTCCTGATCCATAACCATCGTTTCTCTGCTCGTCAACAGCCAATTGATATTGCAGCCAAGATCAATCAGTTTAACCAACAGAACAGGACCCGGTATGCTTCGGCCGTTCAGGTAACCGGAATAGAGTGTGGAAGGATTCATATCAAGAGCTTCGGCGAATTTTTTCATCGTGCCAAATCTCTTGTATCCAAATAACCGCAGGTTTTGCGCCACCTCTTTTTTGTTGAGCTTCATTTCTCCTCCTCGATAAATGATGGTGAAAGACATATTCCTTACGTCTTTAGAAGGGGAGAGTTTCATGAGAATTCAACGAAGTGACGTTCCGACCGTATTCCGTGACGATATGACATTGAACGGTGACGAAATACACCGTGAGTGAGCGCCCAGTGGTGAAGCCGGCGGTTCTCTTGATTGATATAACCGTCGTTTTACTTCATCAGAATCATCTTTTTGGTACTTACGAATGTTCCGGACAATAGTCGTACGAAGTAAATACCGGATGAGACCGGCTGTGAAAAATTATTCATTCCATTCCATTGAATGTGATAGGAATCGGCATCGAGCCGTTCGTTCACCAACGTTCTCACTTCACGTCCCATGATGTCATAGATCATTACTGTCGTCTGTCCCTCTTGAGGAATTGAAAAACCAATTGTCGTGACAGGATTAAATGGATTCGGGAAGTTTTGTTCAAGATAAAACCGTAACGGAGTTTCGATTGTGCGGGGTCTGCCTGTCGGTTGTCCGTAGGTGCTCTCCGCCGTAAATTCAAAAAGATCGCTGTCGGTAAAGGGGCGAGTAGTCCGTGCGACGTATCGACGGCCGGGCGGTATGTCAGGAATTTCGTCGCCATTGCGTTTAAAAATGATACCGATATGGGAATTTGTCAGTACGTTCCTATATGGCGGGGGCGTGAGTACGATAATTTCTTCACCTAAGTCCCACCGGTTGACCTTTCCATCCCACGGAGAATCTCGTATGAGTACCTGCACACTGGCAGTGTCATTGAGAATCGAAATCTTAAACGGTGTTCTCACTGTTTTACTCGTCGGATTTGACGTTCCGGCGCTGTCAAGCGGTGCAACATAGTCACCGTTGACGGTCAGCTCCATCGATCCAAATTCAACTATGATATCGATCGGTGCGTGTTTTATGATGCCAAGATCCGGACGTTTCAGTGTCGCACGCACAGAACTGACCGTTGAATCAAATCCGCTTCGCATGGAATCGATGCCCAGGGATTCATTATTAAACCAGATTCTCATTCCATCCACAAGCGTACCGCTGCCGGTAACGGTGTTTAAGACGGCGTTTTGAATTTTCGATTGCTGTGTGTTCTTGTCGTACAGCGAGTAGCGCAGGGATCCTTCCAGAGAATCGAACGACACGGTATAGGTATGACCGGTGAGCGCCGTACTGTCGGCGATGCCGGGAAATACGGTCCCCGTTCCGTTGCCGCCGAGATGTTTCATCGATGTGGTATCGGTCATTGCCAAATACGGGTTGACGATGCGAAACGACGGAGTAACCGCTTCGGCGGAAAGGCCGTTTGCTGTTACTTCTAATTTGAATTTTGCATACGGTGTATTTGCTACCGTGCGGGAATCGAATTGATAGATACCGCTGTTTTCCGGCTCTGCGATGAGCGTATAGGTGCTGCCATCGTTTTCGCTATAATACACTTTGACGGTGATCGGATCGCCTTCCGCATCGCCGGCTATCCAGGTGAGTGGAATCGTTCCCGTATACCGATTCGTGGCCGGCCCGAATAACGCAATTTCCGGTGTAGCATCACCGGGCTTGTTGACGGTAAAGAATCCTTCCGTTGAATCAAACGACACATTTCCCCCCGCCGAATTAGCCGCATAAACTTTGTAGAATACGCCATCCGGCAGGTCATTGATATTCCATTCATATGTACCGGTATTGGGAATATTGTGCGCAATCTCATTCCACCATTTTTCACCATAGGCATTGCTGTACAACAATGTCATTGTGCTGTCACCGTTCATTCCCGTCATGGTCCATTGTATCTGTACAGAATTTGTTTGAACCGTTTGATGTGCCGCTGGAGAGGTGATAACGATTGATTCGCCTTTCGGTAAAAAGAGGATATCATAACTTCGGTCGATGAAATCCGCTTTCTCTTTGAGATCCTCAAGGTTATCGGCTAAGAGGTAAACAATTCCGATTGTCGCTGCCGAATCGGTATCCAGAGCGAAATATCCCGATCCCATTATAACGACACCATCACCGACATTTTCCGCAGGTGGATACACAAAAGCCGATACGAATGATCCCGGTTTCATGAATTCGTACATAAGCGCGTCATTTTTTGGACGATTGGATCCACCGAATTGAATGGCGGCGAAGCTTGTCATACCTCGATCGGCGGGAGATTCCGTAATCATCGTTCCGAAGTATCCGGGTGGCAGGGAGGGAATATCGCTCACATTATCTGGGTCCCATGAATATGCAAGCCCTCTGGATGTATCGATATTTGCCGCATCATCGCCGTAATTATTTGGGCCGCCGATATGCGGGTCGCCAAATATACCGGCAACAATATTCGGCAGTACTTTATCTCCCGCATTTCGTATGTCGAACGTGGAAAAGAATACATCTTCCAGTTGCGGGTGATTGAACTGATAATATCGCGACTCAATCTGCAGACCAAGGCCACGTTTCGACGAATCGGCGGCAAAAGGATAGTAATCAAACTCGGCATTCGAAAAATCGTTCATGACATAAAATGCTTCAAGATCGGCAATAGCCGTTCCGTGTTTTCCGGGCCATTCGCTCCAAGCGGCGGGCCAGGTCTGAGGATCCTGGTTATTCGCAATTACTTTCTGTCCTTCTAATGCATAACCAGATATGGGAGTAAATCCCCATTTATTAATACCATCAGGGGCGAAATCGCCATCGGCACTTGAACCATTTGATGCGCCGAATCCTTCACTGATAATCATTACCGAATCCAAAGAATGTGCCTTCGGGACTTTTGATCCGGCCATAAAGCCGAATTCATACGCATAACCCAATCCCTTCCAGGTGAAATCCAAAATATTTCCGGTGACGCCCGGATTGCTTATGCTGCCGGTGTTATAGACGATGGTGGAGATTTTGTTTTCTTTCATCCATAACGACCTGACTTCTGAGCGATTTCCATTTTGTGCATGGGAAATGAATGGAGAGACAAAAAACAAGAGACAGAGGATGGAGTGCATTTTCATACCGGGCTCCAATTTTTGAAGAATGAACAACTTGAAAATATACTGATTTCCGAGGCGAATAGAAATCGGCATTTCGGTTATAGGCGGTCTCAACCGATTAAAAAAGTCCGCTTTCGCGGACTATTAATCAATTGTCTTTTGCCCCCTCATCGATCCATTGCCTGATGCGATCGATATCTGCGTCACTCAATTTTTTCTTTGAAAAAATCGGCATTTGAGAACCTTTGGGCGGATTGGGCAGGAGTTTGGTGATCAGGTAACTGTCTCTACCTTTGCCGGGAACGATGATGTTCTTTGTCATTCCGCTCTCCATCAGCGTTTCGTAATTATCCATGGCGAAGCTGCTGGGATTGGCGTCGTCTTTCTCGTGGCATTTCAAGCATTTTGCTTTAAAGATCGGAAAGAGATCCTTTGAAAACGATATCGTTTGTTTCTCCTGGCCGAATAACGATCCGAAGAACAGTACGGCGGCGGATACGGTTGTTACCAACTTCATTGATTCGATTCCTGATTAATTGTTCTTTGCACCCTGATCGATCCAGCGGGAGATCATAAGAATGGTCTCTTCATCAAGCGGTTTTCGTCCGCGCGGCATCAAACGGCCGAAGTCGGTCGTACCGCGGAGCTTCTTCACGAGAATGCTCTCCACACCCTTTTTGGGAATTACGACGGGACCGTGTTTGCTCTCTCCGCTCATCAGCTGCTTGTAATTGTCGAGATATAAAAGACTGGGGCTTTCATCTTCAGTATTGTGGCAACTCAGACAGCGTTTGACAAACACCGGCATGACATCTTTTGAAAATGATACGGTCTCCTTTTTCTCCTGGGCCGAAAGGCCGACGGTGATAATAAAGAGTGAAACGAGAAGATTTTTCATTGGTCTTTCCCTTAGTTATTGAGTGCGCCTTGATTGATCCAATCGACAAATTTCTGAATCTCTGTTGGTGTCATAAACGGGCCACCGGCAGGCATGCGAGAACCGGAAGCGGTACCGCGAAGTTTTTGCACCAAATGGCTGCCGTCTCCGTTCCCAATTGAGACGCGGGTGATGATTGTTGAGTGCGTAGCGACGCTGAAACCGCCGTTGCCGGGATGACAACCGGAACAGCCGTACGCAGTGATTAAAGGTCTGATATCACCTGCAAAACTGACCGCCGAGACGCTCGACAGGATCTTAAACGGGGTCGTATTGCTGATCTTTGATCCTCGCACAATACTCAGCTGGATCGAACCGCCGGCGAGGCTTGCCGGGACGGTTGTGAGTATGGTCGAATCATTCCACAACAAAACATTACCGCTGACGCTGCCGAAACGGACTGAATTACCGGTGGGTGATGTCCCGAAATTTTTTCCCATGACGGTGATTGTATCACCTGCCTTTCCGGAATCGGGAGCGACGGATGTGACTGCCGGTACCGGAGAGTTATCCACCGGTACAACCGGATCGCCGGCATCTTCACACGCAGCCACCATCAGTGTTATAAAAATAAAAGCCAGAATAGTACGATGCATCATTCAAATCACCTCATAAAAAGAAATGGAAAAGAACATGAAGTTCGTTATTTGACCGGTCAGTCGGTTCTTCGGTATTAAGCCGGAACACCGGACGCACTTCAACGCCGGACATGGGGAAGAACTCCGCACCGATCGTGATGCGCGAGATCGATCCGTCCTGCACATCGATATTCGGATCGTAAAATTCGTAACCCAATTTCAGATCGACACCGTCGAAGAGCAAATAATTCGCTTCGGTATAGAGAATATTTCCCGTCACCTGTCTGCTTAACACAGCATTGTACGACTGCAGAAAATCGACTTCGCCCAATAGGGTAAGATTCTGAGAGAGAGTGATGACGCCGAAACCGCCCCAGATTTGCGTCTTGCCGGGTCCACCCGATGTCGGGAGATTATAAACCGATCCGCCGATGGTCATGTTGACCACATCCGTGAATATGTTTGCGTCTGCGCGAAGGACGACAGCTTTTGTTTTGCTCCCCCCGCTTCCGGCCAGCCCTCCCTGACGTCCGTTAAAAATTCCCGCATTCACCGTGAAAATACCGGGGCTCAATCCGAATTCCAGGCCTGTATCCTCCGATCCCTGACCGAATCCGAGTCCCTGCGGATACGATGCAATGGCGGGGTTCAGTGGAAAGTACGATCCGTTGCGTATGAAGAGTGTATGGTCGTCCATACGAATGCCGTAGGAGGGGACGAAATTTCCGGCCTTGATGTACCCGTTCATCGGAAGCACTTTGGCGAGGCCAAACACTTCAAATCCGTTGTACAATCCTTTGTCAAAGTAGATCCTGAACTGCTTATTCAGCCGCAGATCGAGATAGAGATCTCCCTGCATCTGAAAGAAACTGGTGGTGGCGTTCGATTCGTTATAATAATAGAGCGTCCGGAAATCCATGCCGATCGAAAAGTAATCGTTCAACGCGGTCGTAAAGTCCTCGAAACCGTTTTCGTCTTTGAATGTCGGAATGGTTAACTCTTCTCTCCCATAGGCAGCACCGAATGTGCTGCGCATCCCTTTCCCGCCGGGATTAACGTGGCAGGATTGACATTTTGCCCCCTGGCGGGTAGAGAATTTCGGCAGCGCCGATGCGAAATCGGCAATACACATGGCCGACAGCAGCAACAGAGTCCACTGTTTCATTGAGATCCTCCGGTATTAGTACGAAAGCACGAAAGCAGCATCAATATAAACGATACAGTCATCGTTTGCAAGGTTTGATGCGTCCGGTGTGCGCTTGATCAAATTTTTTTTCGGCGGTTCTTTATGTAATCGACAAAAATGAACTGTCCGAGATTTCCGAGGGACGAATAATACGCCCGGCCTTTATTGGCTTTGGTGAGCTCTTCGATGAAGTCGATCAGATACGGATCCTGGGCAATCATGAATGTGCTGATGGTGATCTTCTCTCTGCGGCATTGAACCGCTTCATCGAGCGTTTTATTGACGATCTTCGGATCGAGGCCGAAGGCATTCTTGTATAACCGGCCGGCGTCATCGAACATTGCAGATGGTTTGCCGTCGGTAATCATAAAGATCTGTTTGTTGACGTTGCCGCATTTCCTCAGCAGGGCACGGGCCATTTGCAGTCCCGCGCGGGTATTGGTATGGAACGGTCCCACCTGCAGGAACGGAATTTCCGCGAGACTAATCAGCTGTGCATCGTCTCCAAATGTGATACAGGCGAGAAAATCTTTCGGGAATTTTGTCTGGATCAATTCGGCCAGCGCCAATGCGACCTGTTTTGCGGGGGTGATCCGGTCCTCGCCGTATAGGATCATGCTGTGGGAGATATCGATCATCACCACCGTGGCGCATGACGACAGATTTTCGGTTTCGTAGACTTCGAGATCATCCTCCTGCAGATTAAAATTGTCGATGCCGTCCCGCTTCAGTGCATTGGTGAGCGTTGAGGTGAGGTCGATATTGGTCGCCAGATCGCCGAAGTTCCATTTCTTTGTTTCGCTGAGACGTTCGACACCGCTTCCGGTGTTGGGGGTTTCATGGTTCCCGAACTGGTTTTTCTTCAGGGATGAAAATATTTCTTTTAACGCATCCTGACGAATCTTCTGTATGCCCTTGGTGGTCATGGAAAACGTATTATTTACTTCCTCGATGAGACCGAGTTCCTTCAATTTCTGAATGAGTTCTTCCATGGTCAGAGTGTCGTCGAAGATTCCGTATTCTTCCGCCAGCTGGCGCAGCCATTCCATCGCTTCGTCCACATCGCCGCTGGTTTGCAGGACAAGATAATTGAATAGGCGCATCACCTGATCGAGACGCTGCTCATCGGTAGCGGATTGTTCCGTCCATTGTGAATAAATGAATTTCATATCGTGTGATTATCCCTGGTCATCGCAAAGCGACGAAACTCTTTAATCGTAATCCTCAATTTTCCCTCTGTTGCCGAAGATCTGTCCGACCATATCCTTATAATGAGTCACATGATCGATTTCATCCTTCGCGATCTTCGAATTCTGATGCAATCCATCCAGCACAAATTCCATCGCCGAGGCAAGTCCATGGTGATCGCTGCCGCCGAGTTTGAAATATTTACCGGCGATCTCATTGAGCGTCGGAACACGCTGCAATTCGGCGAAGTACGCTGCAAACGGCATATCATCGGCGATCTCGAGCGTATTTCCCGTTTCGAACCACCGGACTATCGCAGCGTATTCGTTGGGTTCCTTTTTCTCCGGTTCCTGTTGTTGGTTCTTCCGCTTCGGCTTCTGGAGCGGATCGGGGAAATATTTCTTGAACACTTCGCGGGTCGATTTACCGACCAGAGCTTTTCCGACTTTCAGGGATCCTTCCTGTTCACCTTCAAAGACCAGTTCGATCTTTCCGGTGACACCCGGCAGCACATGAGGCAGATCGCACATGCGGGGAACGATTGTTTTTTCATTCAGAATAATTGCGCGGCGTTCTGCATTGCTGATCAAATTTTCCATTGCAGCAATGGTCAATCGTGCGCTGACGCCGGATTTTTGATCGACAAATTCGCTCTTGCGCGCTTCAAATGCGATGTTTTCGATAATCTCCTTGAAATAATAGGGAAGATGGACCTGTCTGTCGCTGCGCGAAACCCACGATTCCTGTTCTGTAATCTCGATCGCTTCCTCAATGGAGCGGGGATAGTGGGTGAGAATCTGAGAGTCGATCCGGTCCTTCAACGGGGTGATGATGCTGCCGCGATTTGTGTAATCCTCCGGATTGGCGGTGAACACCAGAAATACATCGAGCGGAATACGGATGTTGAATCCCCGTATCTGCACATCCTTTTCCTCAAGAATATTGAAAAGGCCCACCTGTATGCGAGGCTGAAGGTCCGGCAGTTCGTTGATGGCAAAAATGCCGCGGTTGCTTCTCGGAATGAGTCCGAAATGGATTGCCCCCTGGTGAGAATAGTGCAGCCGCTGCGTTGCCGCTTTTATCGGATCGATATCCCCGATGAGATCTGCGATGGTCACGTCCGGCGTGGCAAGTTTTTCGCTGAAACGTTGGTCGCGGTGGATCCATTCAATCTCCGTTTCATCGCCGTACTTCGCGATTGTATCGACACCGTACTTGCTGACCGGATTGAACGGATTGTCATTGATATCGCTCCCTTTGACAACAGGAATATATTCATCCAGCAACGACGGCAGCTGACGGATCAACCGGGTTTTTGCCTGTCCGCGCAGTCCGAGAAGAATAATATCGTGCTTGGCGAGGATGGCATTCACCAGAGCAGGCACGACCGTGGTATCATATCCGACGATGCCGGGGAACAATTGTTCTTTCCGTTCCAATTTATCGATCAAATTATTTCTGATCTCCTCTTTGATCGAAACAACTTTGTATCCGCTCTTTTTCAGTTCTCCGAATGTGGACGCCAGCTTCATAAGACAAAATACTCCTTTTTCTTTAATATACTTTTGTGCCCGCCGAAAAGCAATTTTCGTTGTTTGTCCCGTACGGAAGCCTTATCTTTCACTACAATAGCGTGCAGATCGGCAATTCCATCGTGACTTCGTGAACAGTGCATTAACGTAACCGTTTCCTATACTTCATGGCTCTCCCACGTAAAACAGTCGTATTCCGATTAAGTTCCATCGGTGATATCGTCCTTTCGTCGGCATTGCTGCGTGCGATGCGGCACAATGCGGGAAAGGATGCCCGCATCGATTTTGTCGTACGGAAGGAATATGCCGAATTGGTCCGGTACAACCATCATCTGTCAATCGTTCATGAGTATGACAGCACAACCGGATTTGACGGATTGAAAGAACTGGCAAAAGAACTGTATCGCGAGAAGTATGACCTGGCGGTGGATATTCACGACAGCATCCGCACAACATTTCTGCGAACCGCATGCCGTCCCAGGGAAACCGTGGTGGTCGACAAGCGGAAATTCGAACGGTGGTTGCTGGTAAATCTGAAACGGAACGCCTATGATGGGAATCTGTCCGTTGCCGAGCGTTACATAGAAGCGGCGGAACGGTACGGCGTAAAGTACGACGGAAAAGGGCTGGAAATCTTTATCCCCGACGCAACATTGTTTGACATATCGGGAAAAATGGGAAAACTCCGGCTGAACCGTTTTGAAAAGGTGATCGGACTGTGCCCCGGTTCAAAACACTTCACCAAGCGATGGCAGCGGGAGAAGTTTGCCGAGGTGGCAGTGCGCGCGGCAAAGGAGTTTACGGCAAAGATCTTTCTCTTTGGCGGACCGGAAGAGCGGGAGGATTGCTCGTTTGTTGCCGAAGCGGTGAAACGAAACATTTCGCCGGATACCGTCGATAATTTTGCGGGGGAAATGTCGCTGCTGGAAACCGCCGCAGCGCTCGAGTTCTGCGATGTGGTGGTAACCAACGACAGCGGTTTGATGCATCTTGCTGCAGCAAAGCAGAAGAAGATCGTGGCAATTTTCGGCTCGACTGTACAGGAGTTCGGATTTTTTCCGTTCGGAACAGAATCCGCAATCGTAGAGCGCGCCGGCCTCGACTGCCGGCCGTGCACGCATATCGGAAGAAAGGATTGTCCGAAGGAGCATTTCAAATGCATGACGGAGATCGGGCAGGAGGAAGTGTATGCAACGATGCGCCGTCTCTTGAAAGCATCACCCGTGAACGAGTAACCGATCCGGTCGATAATCCTCCAAAAATACTACGGATATTGAACAAATAGCGGGTGATCCGATTTTATATTGCATCTCTTTCACCCTTCCTCTATATTAGCCCACATTCTATGACGCTCAGTCAACCTACAAAAGATTTACTTTCACAGATCAATACACTCTCCGGGAGTACGCTGAAGCGTTCGATGGACCTGGGTGTGCTTCTGGAACTGGCACATCGGCAGTCCCTTCAGCCGATGCTGGATGATCTGGCGTTCTCTTCAAAATTTGTGGTCAAGTCCGTCGAATTGATGAAACGAATCGGTGAAGGCGGTGAAGGGTATGACAAGATCGCACAGGAGGTTTCCGCACAAACGGAAAAATCCCGTACGATCATTGCGCGGTTATTGGACGGAGCGGAAGCAATGACGCAATCCCATATGCAGGGGACATATCTTTCGATGGATACAGTATCGTTACAAAATTTGATGCAATTGTTTCACGATCTCCGTTGGTATAAGAATTATCAAATGGACCATCGGTAAAATGCCGCGCCGCGGATATGCCGGTGTGTCCTGATTGGTGAAATTGATGCACACGCTGTCGGTCAAAAGGTCTGAAAGGATAATCGCATGGCAAAAAAGTCGAAGAAAAAAAGCACGGCGAAAAAGAAAAAATCGCGCCCTGTGAAAAAAATCTCGCCGCGAAAAGCGAAACGACCGACACCGAAGCGAGGGAAGAAAAATGAGAAGGGAAGTCGTTCTCCGGCCAAAAAACGGATAGGCGCTGTACCGTTGGCACCGAAAATGCCAACCGTTGTCCATCCATTACCCGTTGTCGGCAGAACCGAATCATCGCTCAGCCCGTACGACATCGTATTGCACAATTTTGACATTGCCGCAAAAAAGATCAACCTCAGCGACGAACTCGCACTGTTAATAAAAACAACCGACAGAGAATTGCGTGTTGAAGTACCGGTGTTGATGGATGACGGGAAACTTCATTCCATTATCGGTTACCGGGTGCAGCACAACAATGCGCGCGGGCCGTATAAGGGAGGAATCCGCTATCATCAGGATGTGGATCTGGACGAAGTGCGGGCGCTGGCGTCGATGATGACCTGGAAAACCGCCGTGGTCGACATTCCGTTCGGCGGCGCCAAAGGCGGCGTGACGATTGATCCGTTGAAACTTTCCGTCGGCGAACTGGAACGGCTCACACGGTCGTTCACTTCAAAAATCGATCTGATCATCGGGCCCTCGGAGGATATTCCCGCGCCGGACGTCAACACCAATGCGCAGACAATGGCCTGGATCATGGACGAATACAGCAAACAGCACGGATATTCCCCCGGCGTTGTCACCGGAAAACCGGTCGAACTCGGCGGCTCGCTGGGACGCGAAGAAGCGACCGGCCGCGGCGTCTGCATTGCGTTTACCGAAGCGGCAAAAATCCGCCGTTTCGATCTGAAAAAATCCACCGTTGCCGTGCAGGGATTCGGCAATGTCGGTTCGCATAGTGCAAGGATTCTGGAACAGGAACTGGGTGCCAAAGTCGTGGCGATCAGCGATGTGAAAGGGGGAATTTATAATCCGCGCGGCATCCGTTATACCGATGCGTTGACGCAATTCCGGAATACCGGCAGTGTCGTGGGACTGAAAGGATGCGTGAAAATATCGAACGAAGAACTGCTGGAATTGAAATGCGATGTCCTTATTCCCGCCGCACTGGGAGATCAGCTACATGCCGGAAATGCGAACAATGTGAAGGCAAAGTTGATTGTTGAAGCGGCAAACGGTCCGACTACCTATGATGCAGACGAAATCTTTGCATCACGGGGAATCCACATCGTTCCCGACATTCTGGCGAATGCGGGCGGAGTGACGGTCAGTTATTTTGAATGGGTGCAAAATGTTCAGCGATTCCGATGGGATTATCAGCGGGTGCTGAATGAACTCGAGAAGACGATGACCGCAAGTTTTTCCGCAGTGCTTCATACATCCGAAAAGTACAAAGTGCCGATGCGGATCGGCGCATACATCCTTGCCGTGGAGCGGGTCGCAAAAGCGGCAAAATTGCGCGGCGTCTGACGCCGTCGAACCGTCCGTACAACCACCCGGAGAATGTTATCCGCTTTTCCGGATTGCCCAGTATTCTTTTCGCTTTATACCAGCCTCAATTTTTCCTACCTTTCATGCAATCATTCGTTCGACGGATTCGGCAGGCTGCCGTATCTCGATTTGTAACGAACACTCACAGGAAAACACCAACATGAAAATACTGAATATTCTCCTTACGGTCTGCATCGCCGGACTGCTTCCGGCACAAACGGTGATGACCGGAATTGATGTGCTGGCCGGTTCCGCTTTCAAACAATTGGAGGGGAAGCGCGTCGGACTGATTACCAATCCGACCGGAATTTCATATAATTTCTCATCCACCGTCGATATCCTTGCTTCCGCAAAAAATATCACTCTGGCGGGACTGTACGGACCGGAACACGGCGTCCGCGGCGATGTCACTGCGGGTGCAAAGATCGAGTCGCATATCGATCCGGTCACAGGAATTCCGGTCCATTCGCTCTACGGAAAGACACGCAAACCGACGCCGGAGATGTTGAAAGGGATCGATGTGCTCGTCTACGATATTCAGGACGTCGGTTCACGATCCTATACCTACATCAATACGATGGCCTATGCCATGGAAGCGGCGGCGGAAAATAATATTGAGTTCGTCGTGCTCGATCGACCGAATCCGCTCAACGGACTCCGTGTGGAGGGAAATATTCTCGACATGAAATTCCGTTCATTTGTCGGACAGTATCCGATTCCGTACGTGTACGGCATGACCTGCGGTGAATTTGCGACAATGCTGAATGAAGAAGGATGGCTCGCGGGAGGAAAGAAATGCGCGTTAACCGTGGTGAAGATGAAAAACTGGAAGCGCTCCATGACATGGGAAGAGACCGGCCTGCCGTGGGTGCCGACGTCGCCGCATGTCCCGAACGGATTGAATGCCGTGTACTATTCCGCGAGCGGTATCATCGGCGAATTGCAGACCGTCAACATCGGCGTGGGATATACGATGCCATTCCAACTGATCGGTGCGGAATGGATCGACAACCGTCAATTGGCGGCGACTTTAAATTCCAAGCGTCTTCCGGGAGTCTATTTCCGTCCCTTGTCGTACAAACCATATTACGGAGACCAGCAAGGAAAGCAACTCAGCGGCGTACAGATCCATATAACGGATCACAAGAGCGTGAACCTGACCGACATTAATCTGTACATCATCGAAGCACTGATATCGCTCTATCCGGACAAGAATCCGTTTCTGCTTGCCGACTCGAGCCGGAATGCAATGTTCGATAAAGTGATGGGGACAGACGATGTGCGAAAAAAACTGACCTCCGGCGTTACGGCATCGTCCATTATTGCCTCGTGGGAAAAGGAGATTTCGGAATTCATGAAGATGCGGAAGAAATATTTATTGTATGAGTAAGAAATTTCTAGAAGTGGTTTCAAAAATGAAAAATTGTCACACTGAGCGAAGTCGAAGTGTGACAATTCATAAAGAATCATGTCTCGACTCCCTGCCCGACAATGTCGTTCAGGCGGGCGCTCGGCATGACATTGATGGAACATTTTTGAGATGGGTTCTAGTTGTGCTGCTATTTTTGATCCTGATTCCGGCTTCGATCATTGCGCAGCCGAATCCTGTCTTTTTTACCACGGATACGCTGCTGGCCATTGCGCCATTCAAGGATAATTCCGGTTTTAGGGGGAAGTGGAATGTGCCGATCGATGTCCCGAGGTTTCTTTCCGTGTATATGAAGGAACGATTCCATGTCGGCGTCATCAATCCCGTCTCGGTATGGAATTTTGCGGCGGAGAATGGCATTGATTCGCAGCGCGTGCACGAGATTTTTCTTGCCGGTCGGTACGCCGAACACTTTCGGACACGGTTTGTCGTGATCGGAACGATCGAAGAATTCTCCATCTCCCGCTTTATGGTCTCGGAAGTGCAACTGGCAGGATACGAAGCATTCTCTTCCACCGTGAAAATCAACGTTGTTCTGTACGACGGGGCGCACGGCGGCAGGGAAGGCGCACAACCGATTATCTATGAAGGAGAGGCGGAAGGGACGGTGAAGGACAGAGGACTTGGCATTACATTGTTCGGGAAGCAAACCGACCGAACGAGCGAATTCTTTTCGCTGGACGAGCTGTCGTTCGGCAGCGAGCAGTTCAACAGGACGATTCTTGGCGAAGCATTGCTGAGATGTGCGGAGGATCTCGGCACGAAACTCGAACGGGCAATCCCGACGCTGGTGAGCAAATCGGTCGTTCTGTCGTCGGATATTGTGGTCGATACCGCCGGTGCGGATACGGAGATCGTTTTAAAAAGAAGGCTCGTCAACGGCGAAATCGTTATTGTGGACGGGAATGATGTCTTCATCAATATCGGATCGTCCGACGGGATAGCGGTGGGAGACATTCTGCCGGTCTATATTCCCGGAGCGGCGATCACGGATCCGAAGACCGGCGAGTCGCTTGGATCGACGGACAAAAAAATCGGTGAAATTCAGATTATCGAAGTCCGCGCTGAGCGTCTTTCTCTTGGGACGATCATCTCCGGGAAGGAATTGATACAGCCGAAGCACCGGATACGAAAAGTGATTGTTCGATGATGCAAATGTGTACCAATCCGCTTTCAATTTGAAAACAGTGCCAGTTCTTAGTATCTTTCCCTCAATGGAAAAACCGTTAACCAGAATATTTTTATTTTTCTTTTGCCTGAGCGTTGTCGTATGGGGCTGGAATACCGTGATGGTCAATGTTGCGACCGGCACGCTGCTGGAATTCGGAACGTTGACGTTTGTTGAGAATCTGGATCCGGGTCAGGAGCGATCTGCATATGCTGAGATTGCGAAACATTCGCTCTATTCCTTTGCCGCCTATCCGATTGCCGTTATCTCCGCAATCGGTTTTTTGAAGACAACGCGACGGTCGCTGAAGAACGACGGCTGGCTGATGATGAGCGCGGTGTTATTTCTTATTTTTATTCCGGTGGAATCGTACTGCTTGTGGCTGGACTGGAAGATTGTCGGCCTGCAATACTGGGGGGAGTGGCCGATGGAGGAATTCCGAAAAGCGTTCATCGCACGCGTGACGGCGCTGGCGGGATTGCCATTCATAGCCCAAATATGTTACCTTACGATACCATTTATTATCATCTTTAAGCCTTTACAACGACAGCATCAACAATGAAAGAAGAAGAACTTTTACTCGAGATCGAACAAGCGGCGCAGGATATGGGCCTCCGCATCCGTTATGAAAAAGGGGATTTTGACGGCGGATACTGCATTCTGCGCGACGAAAACATTATTGTCGTCAACAAAAAGCTGGCGCCGATCAAAAAATGTTCCGTTATAGCCCAGGCGCTGGGGGATTTCGGTATCGACGATATCTATATGAAACCGATTGTCCGCACGTATGTCGAGGATGAGATTGTCCGTGCCGCATCGCTTGCGTCCAAGAACGTTATTCGAAAAAAAGAGAACGGTGCGGAAGAACAATTACCGCCGGCAGAAGACAATAAAGACATCGAAACAGCATCTGTTGTCGGGACAGAACCTGCGGCCGGTAGCGATCCGCTCACTGATACCGAAACGACCGCTGAAACGGAAAACATTGCCGAGGACGACACTCAGGCCGCACCGGGGCAGACATCATGAACCTGCTCGTAATCAATGGACCGAACCTGAACCTGCTCGGCATGCGGGAACCGCACATCTACGGTTCGCAGACGCTGCAGGATATCAATACTGAACTGTCGGAGCGCTTCCCCGCGGTGACATTCACTTTTTTTCAGTCGAACCACGAGGGGGCGATTGTCGATGCGCTCCAATCCACCATCGGAAAAAACTTCGACGGCATTGTGATCAACGGCGGAGCATTTACTCACTATTCGTATGCCATACGAGATGCCATTTCGATGCTCGGCATACCGGCAGTGGAAGTGCATATCTCCAACATCCACATGCGCGAAGAATTCAGGAAAAACTCGGTGACGGCGCCGGTGTGCGTCGCGCAATTTTCGGGATTCGGCTCGACGGGATATTCCCTTGCCGTAGAACTTGTTCAGAATCATCTCAACAAAAAATAAGCACGCCATGATTAAAGCAGTCGTGTTCGATCTCGACAATACGCTCATCGACTTTATGGCGATGAAACGCCAGGCGATTGAAGGGGCGATCAGCGCCATGATCGATGCCGGATTGAAATTAACGCGGGAAGAAATCCAGGTCCGGATCGATGCGATTTACAAAGAACGCGGGATTGAATTTCAGAATGTCTTCGATCAGCTGCTGTATGATGAGTTTAAGAAACTGGATTATAAAATTCTTTCCGCCGGAATTGTGGCATATCGCCGGGCACGGGAGGCGGCATTGGTGCCGTATCCGCATGTCTATAAAACATTGATGGAATTGGCGAAAATGGGAATGCGCCTCGGCGTTGTTTCGGACGCACCCGCGCGCGAAGCATGGCTGCGATTGGCCTATCTGAACCTGCACCACATATTCGATCACATCGTGACCTTTGAAGACACCGGCATGCGCAAGCCGGATCCTGCTCCCTTTAAAAAGATATTGAAGTTACTTCATGTCGATCCCGCCGAATCGCTTATGATCGGCGACTGGGCGGAACGGGATGTGGTCGGTGCGGCAAAAGTGGGAATGAAGACGGTGTTTGCCCGGTACGGCGATACCTTCGGGACCAAAGAGTCGAATGCAGACTATGAAGTGAATGATATCTCGGAATTAATCGAGATCATCATGAATGAGAATAAGATAAGGATTTAGGTACGACCTATCCGATTGCGTTCAGCAGCACGTCAAAAACCCATCCGATTGCTTTTAGCAATCGGATGGGTCATAGAGATTATTATGAATGAGAATTCTTTAAGGATTTAATTATCACCGATCCGAACGCTGACAGCGTTCGGATCGGTATTCAAGCATCACAATCCCACTTCCACCATCACGCCGGTGCGCGTTCTGCGGCCGATGTGATATCCTCCCGGATCTTCCAATTCTCCGCCGATCTTACCGGACGAATCCATCCATTTAATATTCCGCTTATCCAGTGCATTACGCACATCGACAAAGAAAGTCACGTCGGTGGAGCTGGCAAAATCCAGCGAGAAGACTTTGGTGAATTTTACGTCAAGATTGGTGTACCCGGACATACGCTCGTTGTTCGGAACGAACACCTGTTCCGGATTTGTAGGATTGAATCCGTCGCGCGAGGGATAATATGTATACGGCCGGCCGGTGAACGAATGAAGGAATGTATTGGCCTGTATGCCGAACGGCAGCTGGAGAATCGCGTTTACTTTCAGCGTATGCCGCTGGTCCCAGCTCAGATAAAACATTGTGTTGATCGGGGTGAATCCCCATTGCCGGAAATTCAATCCTTGCGTCGCATTTTCGCTGATTCCCATCGCCTCCATAAATGAATAGGAAATACTTCCTGTCAGAATCGAACCTTTGCTGCGGGAAAGAACCAATTCCAGGCCCCGTGATTCGGCGTAGGGATTGTTGACCATCTCCGCGAAACCGTAATCGCCCGCAAATTTGCTGTCCGATGCAACGAACGTTTTGGCGTCGATCAGGTTCGAGCTCTCCTTGCGGAAGTACGTTGCGGAGAAGACGACATTCTCTTTCACCACTTGTTTAATGCTGATTTCCCACGCTTTCGTCCGTTCCGGTTCGAGGTTCGGATTTCCCAGCAGCGCACTGGCGCCGCGCGATGCGGTGACAACATCCAGTCCGGAAAAGAGATAGGTGAATAATGGATATTGGAAATAATACCCGTAATTGACATAGACGAATCCGTCCTCGCGATACGGAACGGAGACGCCGAATCTCGGACTGATCTGATGTTTAATACGGGACGGGACCATGCGGTTCAGACGCAGACGGAACTCGTTCGGTCGGATCGGCACAAATTCGTACGCGGGCCGTTTTGCCGTCGGATTCAGGAAGTCGTACCGCAATCCGAGACTGACGGTGGCATTATCCACCTCGTATTTTCCCTGCACAAATCCGCTGCCAGATTTCGGAAAGTACCGGAATGCCGTGCTGTAGTTCAACGGTTTTTCCAGTACCAACGGTTTGCCGAAGTACGTCTTCTGCGGCTCGAATTTCTCCAGGGCATTGTCCAGTTCGTAATAGTTGAACTCACCGCCGGTCTTCAGCGTCGTATTATCGATGATCTGCGTCGTAATGTCAGACCGGACTGTATAGGTCCGTTGGATGGAATTGCTCCAGAGCATCCGTTCGCCGCCGGTGATATACTGAAGGAACAGATCGTATTCGAAAATTTTTCCCGGATCGAAAGCCGGTCGGTCATCCGGTCCGATACGGAAATGATTCTGATACACGCTCACGCGGACATCGTAGTAGGTCTTCTCTGAGATTGTATGCGTAAAATTGGCGGAGAGGCGAAAGACCTGCCGGCGTTGCAGCGGAAGTCCGTCCAGATTAAACCGCCAGCTGAATTCGTAATCCCTCCAATCCTTGAACGAGTATAACACTTGTCCGCTCAGTTTCATGGACGGATTGATCAGATAATCGAGTTTTCCGAATCCGCTTGCCGTACTTGCCATCGGCAGGGAATAGAACTTCTCGAAATCGAGCCACCAGCGGGTACCGTTCCGGTTATACGTGCTGGAGAAGAAATAGAAGAGCTTATCCTTAATGATCGGCCCGCTCAAGGCGATCTCCGCTTCGGTTTCGCGATTGTGTTCCGTGCCGCCGGCCCAATCGTCTTTCAGCAGCCGCGCCATTGCGCTGGATTCGTTCGTGCCGGACTTTGTCACAATATTGACGATGCCGGATTGTGCGTTGCCGTATTCCGCTTCAAAGCCGCCGGTCTGGAACGATAATTCCACGACGGAACTGGTCGGAATATCGGCGCCGAATGTTCCCTGCATCACATCCTGTGCGGGGAGTCCGTCGATGAAATAGACGACTTCGGAAGTTTTTCCGCCGCGGACATTTCCCTCCAACGTCGTACCCGGTTTAAATGCGAGTATATCCTGCGGACTGGTAATCGGGAGCGTTTTAAATTCAAGCGCCGTTACCGTATGCGTCGTGCCGATCACATCTTTTTGAATCAACGGCCGTTCTGCCCGCACGATAATTTCGGAAAGTTCGACGGCGGATTGTTCCATATCCACTTTCAATCGGGTCCGGAGATTGGCGGTGATTTCAACGTTTTCGTATACTACGGTTCGGTATCCGATCAATTGAATTCGTACGGTATATTTTCCCGCCGGAACGTTGTATATGACGAAACGTCCGTCGGTATCGGTAATACGTCCCTGTTGCGTTTGCACCAGGAGAATCGTTGCGCCGGGGATGGGCTGGTCGTTCTCTTTATCCCGTACAATACCTTCAAGAATGCCGAACGTGCTTGCCGCAGAGAACTGCGTCAGCACACTTATGACCATAAGCAGAACGACTGCCTGCATTCGGATCGTCTGTTTTGTCGATACGCTCATTGGTTGCTCGTTGCGGATGGTAGGGAGAATGTCATGGCGAGAACGGAAACCGCCCCTTTAATTGTACGGGAATTGCCGCATCCGTTGTCACGGCCGGCAGATCGGGGGCCAACTGCACGCTGAACCGGGCGGTGATCGTCAACGGATTGTAGATCCGCTCAATATAATATGACGATGCATGCACGGTAGAGGTTTGCTCGCTGGCATACTTGTGCAGATAAAAGCCGCTTGCCAGTTTCGGATCGATGCGGACCCTAAAATAAATCGATGCACCGGGATTTAATGTCAACATCCTGGTCGCGGAGTTGTATGCCGCCGTGGGTTGAAGTTCCGCATCGGTAAAATTGATCGAACTGGATGCGGTGCGTGAAAACGGAATCCAGATTTCCAAAATCCCTATGGGTGCTATTTCGTACTGAAATGTCTCTTCGTAGATATTCGTAACCGAAAAAGTGACGTAATAAGGGATGTACGTTGCAACAGCGCCGCCGCTGCCGTCTCTCGGTTCGGAAAACTGCAATGTATCGACTTCGTTGCGTGTGAACGTTGCGGCAAAAGTCCCCCCCGGTACCTGATATACCGGCAGCGTGTCTTCACATCCTGCCGACAGAAGAAGGATCGCCACAAACACGATGGAATGAAATTGAATGAAAGAACGCACGCGCTGATGATGGTATGACTGCGGAAGGTTCACTGTGCTCCAATTGTCTGTATCGGTGAATTCCCTAAAAATGTTATCCTTAAATAAATATAGAAGGAAACAGCCCAAACTTCAATAACTCAATGCAGAAGAGTTGATATTTTGCCAAAAAGTTGGTTGTCATCTCGGCATCGGTTCAAGGCCTGTAATCACCAGTATGCTCTCGTCGGACACCGATATACCGGTTGTGGTTTGTTCCAGTTGAATGCTCAAACGGTGCGCAACTGTCAGAGGGTTATAATAATTATAATAAAGAAATTCATAGTACCGCAATTCCCGCAGACGAATCGTTGTATATCGGTGGAGGTAATATCCGGTGTTTAATTTTGGGTTGACGGCTGCCTGGATATAGATCGAAGAACCGGGCGGTAACGTCAAAACATTCGCATCACGGTCGAATGCAGTAGTGGGCACGATGTTCTCGTTTGATACGAGAACGGAGCTGTTAATTTCGGGACGCGTGGGAATCCGGATTTCGACCGAACCGGTAAGATCAACCGGTAATTGGATTGTCTCTTCATAGACATTTGTAATTGTGTAGGATATAATCAGTATCGGATATTGAGCCTGCGTCCCTGAACCGTTTGTGCGAATGGTAAGCGTATCCGGTGTCAGTGAAACGAACCGCGCCTCGAATATTCTCTCCGGAGCAACATACACGGGCAACGGATCTTCGCAAACGGTGAGCGAAACGATAACAATCATCGCCGGAAGGGATATCCGGACAATGGATCGAATAGAGACTCTATACAAAGCCTGATGTGGTGACATTATTGATCCGGCATGGCAAAATAATGGCACTGTAATAACAAAGGAAATTCTTTTTCTATTATATAGACCTTGGATGCTTCCCGTACGCTGACCGATAAGCGCATGGTAATGGAGAGCGGAGGATACGTGAAATTGGTATACGAACTGGTCACTTTCGTATCGCTATGGTTCGAAGCGTACCGGTGTATGTACATTCCGTTATCCATCATAAAATCCCAACCAATGGAGAAGTATAACCGCTCTCCCGGTTGAATGGTGAACGTTTTGGTGATGTGCGAATATTGAGGCGATCCGAGAAAAAGCGTATTGTCCAGAATGATCGTCCGTCGAACGTCGGGATGTTTCGTCGGCCAGATTTCAAACCGCCCCTGCACGTCGGTTTTTGACTGGATCGTTTCCTCGTAAATATTTTCCAGATAGAATTCGCTGTTGAAATAAAACGGATTGGAAAACCAATAGTACTGGCTGTTGAATTCGGGATTCATCGCCAGCATGGCATAATCACCGAACGTCAGATATTTGTACAGCGTCAACGTATCGCTGCGATTGGTATCGTAAAATGTGAAGAGCGTGGAATCGTGCTGTAACAACACCAGTGCGAACAGATCATCGGGCTCACGGTACTCCGGAAGCAGATCCTCACAGCCGGGGAGGACTATCATCCCCCACAGCGCGACGATGAAGAAAAAAAATGAACAAAGAGACCGACAGTCTATCGTTGTCATAGTCGCCTCACCCAAACCAATAGTAGAGACACCGTAACTTCAACGGAATTTCGCGTTCGATACTATACACCTTCGAACGATCCGTTAGTTGAATCGAAAACCGGACCAACAGAGGGAGATCGGAGTAGATGATTTCTTCAATTTTCCCAATCGTTCCGCCTCCTTTGGGAGCGCGGCCATATTCATGGATGAACTGGCCGTTATCCATCAAAAAATCCCAGTCGACGATAAAGTATAATTTTTTGCCGGGATCGATCGTAAAGGTGCGGGTAGAGAAAGAGTAGAGCGGCGATCCCTGAAAGATGGAATTATCGAACGATTCGGTAGAACGGATTCCCGGATGGTCTTTCGACCAGATTTCGAGCGTCGCATGCACTTCTGCCGGCGATTGGATGGTCTCTTCGTAGATATTCTCGATGTACATTTGAAAATACATATTGATCGGAGTGCCGGAAAAAATGTATGGATTGGACGGATTTCTCGCCCATGCGACGTAATCAATCGGCTGACCGAAAAACCGGTACACCGTCAGCGTATCGCTGATATTGGTGCTGTAGAATGTGAACTGGGTCGTATCATAATACTGAACATCGACGATGAAGATATCCTCCGGCTGGGAATACTCCGGTAGGGCATCGTCGCAACCGGCGAGTATCAGTAATAGCGTCGTCAGCAGCAGTATCGAGTGGCGTGAGATCATTGTCGTACCGGAGTAGACCGGATATTAACGAGATGCAATCGTGACACGGACGATGGTGCCGTTTACGCAATGTAGTAAATGCGCAGCCGCGTATCAAGTACGGGGGAATATTTCGATTGATAATGCGGCAGATGTGGATTATATTCATCTAGATTCACTCTAATAAATAAAGATTGTCACCCCGAGCGTAGTCGAGGGGTGACAAGAGAGTGAAAATCATGCCTCGACTTCGCTCGGCATGACATTGATTTGGTATTTTTGAAATCGCCTCTAGTGTCAGTGACTTTACGTATTACCATCATGCGCACTATTCTTTTTATTTCCTCGCTGCTGACGATCATTGTGTTCAACTCCGGTTGCGACATTGAAGAGGTCAACATTCCACCCGAACCGGAAGTGCGGATCGTGACCCCGACCGCGACAACCCGTATACTCGATTCCACGAAAATCCTGATTGAAGCGTTCGATGACCGCGGTATTGCCAAAGTTCATCTGTTTATCGACGACCAGATACCGCCGGGCGGGGTGTTGCTGTACGAACCGTACGAATATATCTGGAATACCGAACAATATCCCGACAGCACTCCGCACGTGCTGTATGCACGGGCGTACGACACAGACAGCAATTCCACCGAATCGCAGAAAGTGTCGATCGTAACGTACCGTTTTTCCCCCAGTAACCTGGGAGTGTCGGTCGTCAACGATACGGTGATGCGGTTTACCTGGAACGATAATTCCTCACACGAAACGGCGTTTCATCTCTTCGAGAGCATCAACGACAGCGGCTTTTTTCTGAAAAAGACAATCCCGCCGAATACCGTCACGACGGATGTGCAGGGAATTTTTACCGCGAATATCCGGTACGTGTACATGATCCGCGCGGTGCAGGATACGATGAAAAGCAAATTTTCGAATTCGCAGATTGTCTATGTCGTCCTCTCGCCGCCGTCAGGGCTTCATGTCAATACGCTCACGGATACATTGATCGAATTGCGCTGGCAACAGGGGACGAACTCGTTTGAGGAATATGTGGAAGTGGAGCAACGCATCGGGAACGGCAGTTATGTGAAAATGGCGACCATTCCTTCCGGGACTCGATCGGTAACGCTGACCGGGACATATAAAGCGGGAACAACCTACTACTTCCGTGCGAGGGCGTTCAGTAAATACAACACCAGCGCCTATTCCAATATCGTCGCTCAGCAGATTACGTTTTCTGCTCCGTCCGGAATCGCTGTGGAGCATGTGAATCCGACTTCCGCCAGGATTACATGGAAAGACTACACTCTCTTTGAGAAAGGATTTTCCATTGAACGGCTGAGCTACGGCGTCTCCGCATTTGCCGAAGTATTTCGCACCGGTCCGAATGACACCGCATGGATCGACACATCGCTGGATTCGACTCTCGAATATCAATGGAGAGTCAGAGCGTTTACCGATTCCAATCTTTCCTCCTACTCCCAGACGGTATTTGCCGGTTGGTTTCCATCCTACAATAAGATACGCGATCTGACGTACTCGCCGGCGAAAGTGACCGCACTGAAATTTGTTCCGAATTCCGCGCTGGTGATCACAACGCACGCCGACGATGCCGTCAAAATTTGGAATGCCGACAACGGCACGCAGGTGCAATCCATTACACCGGTCACGAACGGCGTCTATGCGCTTGCTGTCAGTCCGGACGGAAACCTTATGGCGACAGGAGGCGGTGACGGCACAATAAAGATCTGGAATGTTTCCGGCGGGGCATTACAGCGAACAATCTCCGCTCATACCGGCAGAGTACGCGACCTCCATTTTAATCCGACGGGAACATTACTCGCCAGCGCCGGGGCTGATTCAATGGCACGGGTGTGGAATGTCTCGAACGGACTGATCCATTCATCCCACGCAGGACATGTCGATTCGGTTACCGCCATACGGTTCCATCCGAACGGAACGGAGATTGTCTCCGGCGGAAAAGATAATGCAGTCCGGTACTGGAACGCCGGAAACGGCGCTTTGATATGGAGCAAAACGTTCCAGTTGAACGGTATAAATACGGCGGATTTCAACGGCGACGGATCCAGGATTGCTGTTGGGCAATCAACGACATTCTGGAATCCGATCGTGGTGCTCACTTCGGCAGGCGGTGACACGTCGACATATTTTAATCGCCTCAGCACCTCGTCCTATGCACTGGAGTACAGCCCGGACGGTCTGACGCTGGCATCCTGCGGATATGACGGATACATCGGCACGTTTTCCGTGAAACGGCCCTTCATGTATACGAATATTTCCGCCGGTTCCGGCGCGTTGAATGTGCTCGCGTATAATTCTGTCAATTCGTACCTGGCAACAGGCGGCCTAAACGGAACGATCACCATCTGGTCAATCGGGAACCGCTGGACAAAATTTACTCCATAGGAATATCATGATCATCGGCATCGGCGTTGATATCATCGAGATCGAACGTATCCAGAACTCCATCGACGAATACGGCCACTTCTTCCTGAAGAAACTCTTTACGGAGAGCGAGATCAAATATTGTTCATCCAAACAACTTCCCACGCAGCACTACGCCGCACGTTTCGCGGCAAAAGAGGCGTTTGCCAAGGCGATCTCTACCGGCTGGTCCGGGGACTTTGAATGGAAAAACGTCGAAGTGAAAAACGATCCGATCGGCAAACCAAGTTTTGAATTGTACGGCAAAACGGCAGACGTGTTGAAGGATTGTTCGGTCTTTTTATCGATGTCTCATTCGGATACGACCGTCATCGCGTATGTAGTGATAGAGAAAAACAAAAACAGCTCACACAAAGCCGCAAAGGGATAATAAATAAAAATCCAAAATCGGCCACAATATCACAAAAGAAAAAACAAAACAAAAGCAAAATCAGCCACAAAAACACAAAATCACAAAATTTATTTCCCGCCTGCGGCCTGCCCCTTAGGGAGTGCCATTATTATAGTAATTAGTTTTAAGAGAAATGTAATGAACCCCGAAGGGGTGAAATAAATCTCGAGCTCAGGGTGAACAAATATTTTTATTTCTATTATTGCTCATCCCGAGCCCGCCAAAAGGTACAGCATGGCGGGCAGGCGAGGCTGTAGCTTCATTATGCCGAGACAAGGGATTTCAATTCCACAATTCTGCAGTTACCAAATTCCATAATTAAACCGGTCCCTCCAGATTGTGTATGTCACTCCTTCGGAGTTTTCACGCAAATTCGGAATTCTGTGTTATAATAATGCCATCCCTTCGGGATTATTTTCTCTATGAAATATTATGACTTAAAAAACGCCGAAGGGCCTGCCCCTTAGGGGGTGTCATTATTATAATAATTCAACTCCCAACGTATCCAAACCCCGACGGGCCTGCCCCTTAGGGGGTGACATAATATTGATAATGATAATGCATTTAATTCCACAATTCTAATTTCAAGCTATACGAGCGCTTTTCTTTGCGATCTTTGCAGTTAACGTTTTTATGGAACGTTAGATTTGTAATTGTTGTTGGGGGGGGATGTTTGGCAGGCAGGAATGCCTGCCCTACCACGATATATCTTTGCGTAGCCTTTGCGCACTTTGCGGTTAAC